>CAWFOF010000018.1:0-33723 GCA_963817295.1 uncultured Solirubrobacteraceae bacterium
ATCACCACAAGCTCCGAATCACAAGAAATCGCAAGGAATCCCATGGAAGCCGCCACAGCCACCGCCAGCACCACCAAGAACATCGGTCGCATCGAGGAGATCAAGGGCGTCGTCGTCGAGGCCGTGTTCCCCGAGCAGCTGCCCGAGATCAACAACGCCCTCACGGTCCAGCTCGCGGGCAACACGCTCGTGCTCGAGGTGCAGCAGCTCCTCGGCGACGATCGCGTGCGCGCGGTCGCCATGGACTCGACGGACGGCCTGGCTCGCGGCGTCGAGGTGACCGACACCCGCGCGCCGATCTCGGTGCCCGTCGGCGAGGCCACGCTCGGCCGCATCTTCAACGTGCTCGGCGACCTGATCGATCAGGGCCCGCCGATCGAGGTCACGGAGCGCTGGCCGATCCACCGCTCGGCACCCTCCGTCGAGAACCTCACGCCGACCACCGAGATCTTCGAGACCGGCATCAAGGTCGTCGACCTGCTCGCCCCGTACGCCAAGGGCGGCAAGGTCGGCCTGTTCGGCGGCGCGGGCGTCGGCAAGACGGTCCTCATCCAGGAGCTGATCCACAACCTCGCCAAGGAGCACGGCGGCCTGTCCGCGTTCTGCGGCGTCGGCGAGCGCTCACGCGAGGGGAACGACCTGTGGCTGGAGATGAAGGAGTCGGGCGTCATCGACAAGACGATGCTCGTCTTCGGCCAGATGAACGAGCCGCCCGGTGCGCGCATGCGCGTCGCGCTGTCCGGCCTCACGATGGCGGAGTACTTCCGTGACGTCGCCGGCCAGGACGTGCTGCTGTTCATCGACAACATCTTCCGCTTCGTCCAGGCGGGCTCCGAGGTCTCGGCCCTGCTGGGGCGGATGCCCTCCCAGGTCGGCTACCAGCCGACGCTCGAGACGGAGATGGGCCAGCTGCAGGAGCGCATCACCTCGACGCGCAACGGCTCGGTCACCTCGATCCAGGCGATCTACGTGCCCGCCGACGACCTCACCGACCCGGCTCCGGCATCCGTGTTCGCCCACCTCAACGCGACGACCACGCTCTCGCGGTCGATCTCCGAGAAGGGGATCTACCCCGCGGTCGACCCGCTCGACTCCACCTCGACGATCCTCAAGCCCGACATCGTCGGCGCGGAGCACTACGAGGTGGCGACGCGCGTCAAGGAGATCCTGCAGCGCTACCGCGAGCTCCAGGACATCATCGCCATCCTCGGCATCGACGAGCTGTCCGAGGAGGACAAGATCACCGTGCAGCGCGCACGCAAGGTCGAGCGCTTCCTCTCGCAGCCGTTCAGCGTCGCCGAGCAGTTCACCGGCACGCCCGGCCAGTACGTCCCGATCGCCGAGACGGTGCGCTCGTTCCGCGAGCTGATCGACGGCGAGCATGACGATCTGCCCGAGTCCGCTTTCCTGCTCAAGGGCGCGATCGAAGACGTCATCGCGGCCGCGAAGAGCTGAGCGATCCGATGATGGCCCGCGCGACGTTCGAGGTCGAGGTCCTGACTCCCGAGGGGGAGGTCTTCCACGACGACATCGAGATGCTCTCGACCCGCACCACGGTGGGCTCGCTCGGCATCCTGGCCCACCACACGCCGCTGCTCGGCCTGCTCGAGCCGACCGAGCTGCGGCTCTACCGCGGCGAGACCGAGATCGTGCGGTTCGCGCAGGGTGAGGGCTACATCCAGGTCGGTGACAACAAGGCGCTCGTTCTGGTCCAGGACGCGATCGCCCCCGAGGATCTCGACGTGGACTCGCTGCGCGAGAAGCTGGCGCGTGCCGAGTCCGAGGTCGCGTCGGCCGCCCAGCATTCGGAGGCGCAGCGCCTAGCGCTGCGCGACCAGCGGCGCTACGAGGCGTTCATCCGCGTCGCCGAGGGCGACTCGCACTGACCGCGCGACTCAGCCCCGGCTGAGTCCGTACTCGCCCGCGGCGGCCTCCAGGACGTCCAGGCCGTAGCCGTCGACCGGGCCGAGGGCACCGGTGCCCTGCAGCCCGCCGCCCGCCGCGCGCTCGGCGCCCCAGGCGAGGAAGGCGGCGGTCAGGTCGTACCCATTGGGTCCGGTCAGCCGCACGTCGCTGAGCTGCCGGCCCGCGGCGTCGAAGGCCTGCGCGCAGACGATCGAGCTGGACGTCGCCCGCGCCGCGGCATCCGGGCCGCCGGTCGACCCCTTCACGAGCCTGCCGGTCAGCGACTGCAGGCCGCTCTTGACGCCCGGGACCTTCGTGACGAGCGACGTTCCGGCGGTGAGCACCTGCATCGGCCGCGATGCCGGGCCGAACCAGCCGAGATAGACGTCGACGTCCCAGAGGTCGCGGCTCAGGCGCGGCAGCGCGAACGCCTCGGAGGATCCGACCGACACGCCGAGCTCGCTCCTGCCCGGTGCGACGGTGAACGAGCGGACGCGCTTGGCGGCGCGCTCGCCGACGAGGCGTCCCGCGCGGAACGTGAAGGCGGGCTCCAGCGCCACGCCGGCTGCGCTCGCCCGCGTGCCGCCGCTCATCGCGGACGCCGGGTTGCCACCGCCGTGGCTCTCGATGAAGTACCCGATCAGCAACCGCCGCGCCGCATCGCCGCCGTCGCGCAGCGCCAATGCGCCGGCGAGGTTGCCCGGCACCCAGTCGTACCCCATCGCGGTCAGCAGCCCGATGCCCGCCCGCTCGGCGCGCGGGCCACCCTGCTCGAACACCTTGCGGATGAACGTGCCCTCGCCGGTCGAGTCCAGGTAGTGCGCCCTGGCGTCGATCGCCGCTTCGAGCGCCGCGTCGCCCCAGCGCATGAACGGACCGACCGTGGACACGAGCACGTCGCCCTCGTCCACGAGCGCCCGGACGCTGCGCTGGTCGCCGACGTCGGCGACCAGCGTGTCGAGGCCGCCGAGCTCGGCGGCGAGCGCCTGCAGGCGCTCTGCGTTGCGGGCGGCGAGGACCGGGCGCGCGCCGCGGCGAACGAGTTCGCGCGCGGTGAGATCCCCGGTGTACCCGGTCGCGCCGAATACGACGATGCGGGAGGCCATCGCCGGAGCCTATCCTTCGCTCATGGACGAACGGGTACTCGCGGAGCGTCTGATGGCGTACGACACGTCGAAGCCGGAGGGGCTTCTCGTCGCAGCCGAGTTCGTCAAGGGCTTTCTGGAGACGCGCGACGTCGACGTGCGCGGCCACGATCACAACGGGCTGCCGGTCGTGCTGGCCGACGTGGGCCCGAGCGCCGGCCCGCTGGTCATCTTCCACGGGCACCTCGACGTCGTCCCGGCCTTCGAGGAGCAGTTCACCCCCCGGGTCGAGGGCGACCGCCTCTATGGACGCGGCGCCTACGACATGAAGGGTGCGCTCGCCGCGATGATGTGCGCGCTGCACGACGCGGCCGAGCAGGACGCGGTCCGCGTCCGATTCGTCTGCGTGCCGGACGAGGAGGCGGAGGACGTCGAGGACCGCTCCACCGATGCGCTGGTGGCCGGCGGGCTCGGCGGCGATTTCGCGATCACCGGCGAGCCCACCGACCTGCACATCGGCGTCCAGGCCAAGGGCGTGCTCGCGGTGCGCCTGGAGATCAGCGGCACGGCGGCCCACGGCTCCACGCCGTGGCTGGGCGACAACGCGATCCTCAAGGCGCACGACGTCTTCCGGCGGATCGAGACGCTGCCGTTCAGCCGTGAGTCGTCGGACATGTTCGATCGGCCCTCGATCAACCTCGCCCGGATCAGCGGCGGCGATGCGTTCAACAAGGTGCCCGACCGCTGCCACGTCGACGTCGACATCCGCTACCTGCCGGGGCAGAACCCGGACGTCATCCGCGAGCAGATCGCCGCGATCCCGGATCTCGAGATCGTGAAGGTCTTCCACCGCTCGCCGGCGATCGTCTCGCGCCGCGACCCGTACGTCCTCGCGCTCCGCGCGGCGGTCGCGCGGAGCATCGAGGGGGAGGCGCTCTCGATCGGGCGCGACGGTGCCTCGGATGCGATCTCGTTCCTGGAGGCGGGTATCCCGGCCGTCGAGTTCGGCCCCGCCGGGGCGGGGCATCATGGGCCGGCGGAGTGGGTGTCGATCAGCTCGCTGCGGCGCTATCGCCAGGCGCTGGGCGATTTCATCAGGGACCTCCCGGCGTGGCTCGAGCAGCACGACCCGGAGGCCGAGAGCCCGCCGTTGCGCGCCGTGGAGTAGGACGCGGGCGGGCCAACCGGCGGCTCCGCCGGGTCGCGCCGGTACCCTTGAGGACCGAATGAGTCGCCTGCGCGTGCTCATTCGCCGCCCCGCGCAACTCCCGGCCCCGCGCCGCGTTTCTCCCGCTCGTGAGCTCCGATCCCGCAAAGCCGCCCCGCCCCGGCCTGGGCAACATCAAGAAGGCCCTCCTCGCGGGGGTCCTCATCACGCTGCTCACGGCCGCGACGGTCGCCTCCGCGGCGCTGCTCGAGGTCGACCAGCTCGTGCAGATCGTCAAGAAGGAGGGCCAGGGCATCCCGGGCGTCAAGAACGTCCTCGACAACGTCGACGGCGGCGGCCCTCAGACGATCCTGGTGATCGGCTCCGACCGGCGCTACCAGGACCGGAACATCAAGAACGCGGCCCGTTCGGACACCCTGATCCTCGTCCGGCTGGACCCGGACAAGGGCGCGACCGCGGTGCTCTCGATCCCGCGTGACCTGAAGGTCCCGATCCCCGGCTACGGCACCGACAAGATCAACGCGGCCTACTCGGCGGGCGGGCCGAACCTGACGCTGAAGACGGTCCGCCAGCTCCTGAACATCCCGATCAACCACATCGTCGAGGTGAACTTCGGCGGCTTCCGCCGCGCGGTGGATCGGCTCGGCTGCGTCTTCACCGACGTCGACAAGCGCTACTACCACTCGAACGTCGGGCTCGCGCCCGCCGCCCAGTATGCGGAGATCGACCTCAAGCCCGGGTACCAGAAGCTCTGCGGGCAGAAGGCGCTCGACTACGTCCGCTACCGGCACGGGGATTCCGACTTCGTGCGCTCGGCGCGCCAGCAGGACTTCCTGCGCCAGGCCAAGGACCAGTTCGGACTGAGCTCGCTGCTCGGCGACCGCAAGGAGCTCGTGAAGATCTTCGCGCGCTACACGCGTACGGACATCCGGTCGAACGAGGCCATCCTGCGCCTGCTCAAGCTTGCGTTCCTGTCGTCGAAGAACCCGATCCAGGAGGTCCACTTCCCGGCCTTCGACATCCCCGGCGGCACGTATCTCGGGATCTCCCCGCAGGGCCTGCAGCAGACGACCGAGGCGTTCAAGAACGCCAAGGGCTCCAAGGGCCCCAAGCAGACCGGCGACTCGAGTCGCAGCGGCAGGAAGGCGCGCAGGAAGTCCACCAGGAAGCAGGCTCCGGGCCTCGTGCCCGGCATCGCCCCGGATCCGGTCCAGGGGGAGCGCTACGGCATCGAGGCCGCGACGAAGGTCGCGATGCCCGTCTACTACCCGACGGTGCGGCTCGCCAGCGGCGGGTACGCGTCCGGCGAGCGCGACTACTCGCCCGCCCGCGCGTATCGCATCCACGACCGCTCGGACAACGCGTACGACGCCTACCGGCTCGTCCTGTTCACGGGCGAGGCGGGCCAGTACTACGGGGTGCAGGGAACCAAGTGGAAGGCGCCGCCGATCCTCGACAACCCGACCACGAAGAAGAAGATGGCCGGGCGCACCTATGAGCTGTTCGGCGACGGCGACCGGCTGCGCCTGGTCGCCTGGCGCACCCCGCGTGCCGTCTACTGGGTGTCGAACACGCTCTCGCAGAAGCTGACGAACAAGCAGATGCTCGCCATCGCCCGCTCGCTCAAGCGCGTCGGCTCCTAGCGCCGCTAGCCTGCATCCTCCTTATGAGCAATGAACGTGAACCCATCGGGGTCATCGGGACGGGCTACGTCGGCCTCGTCACGGCCGCCGGATTCGCCGATCTCGGCAGCGACGTCTGGTGCATCGACATCGACGCCGACAAGATCGCCCGGCTCAATCGCGGTGAGGTGCCGATCTACGAGCCCGGCCTGGCCGAGTGCCTGGAGCGCAACCGCGATCGCCTGCACTTCTCGACGGACCTCGCGCAGGCGCTGGAGCATGCGCGCCTGCTGTTCGTCGCGGTCGGCACGCCGCCCACCTACTCGGGCGACGCCGACCTCAGCGCCGTGCACGCCGTCGTCGCCGCGATGCCGCCGTCGGACCGTCACGCGCTGATCATGAAGTCGACCGTCCCGGTCGGGACGGGCGCCGCGATCCGGCGCGTCTTCGGGGAACAGGGCAAGCACGGCTTCCGGTACGTCTCGTGCCCGGAGTTCCTCAAGGAGGGCTCCGCGCTGGACGACTTCCTCAGTCCCGACCGCGTGGTGATCGGTGACGAGGGCGACTGGGCCGGCGAGGCCGTCACCGATCTCTACCGCCCGCTGCTGACCGCCGCGCACGGCGGCCAGGGCCGCGGCGAGCTGGTGCGCACCGACATCGAGAGCGCCGAGATGGTCAAGCTCGCCGCCAACGCCTTCCTGGCGACGAAGATCTCGTTCATCAACGAGATCGCCAACGTCTGCGAGGAGACCGGCGCCGACGTCACCGAGGTCGCCCGCGGCATGGGCCTCGACGATCGCATCGGCCCGAAGTTCCTCCAGGCCGGCATCGGCTTCGGGGGTTCGTGCCTCGCGGGCGAGGAGACGGTGCTCGTGCGCCGCCTCGGGCGTACGCGGCTCATGCCCTTGGAGGAGCTGTTCTCCGACCTGAGCTTCGATCTGCACCCGGATGAGGCCCAGGGCGGGCATCTGCGCCCGTTCGGCACCGAGGTCCTCGCGTGGGAGCCCGGCGCCGCCCGTCCCGCATGGTTTCCGGTGTCCGCAGTGACGCGCAGGCGCTACGAGGGCGACATGATCGCCGTTCGCACCAAGACCGGCCGGACGGTCCGCACGACGCCGGACCACCCGTTCGTCGTCGCCGGCAGCGATGGTCCCCGGGTGGTTCAGGCCGACGCGCTGACCGACCGCGACTGGCTGCCCGTGCCGCTCGGCGGAGCGCAGACGACCACGCAACCGGTCGCCCGGCTCAAGCTCACCGAGCATCTCCCGGTGCCCAAGGCGGCGGTCATCGTGCGTCCCCGCGAGCGCGAAGTGGTGGCCCTCGGTGCGCGTCCCGTGTCTGAACGCAAGGCGGCGCTCGCACACGAGCGCGGTTCGCTGAGCCGCATCCACGACATCGTTCGCAGCGGAGCGCTGCGCCTCGACGAGGCCGGAGAGCTCGACCTCGACGTGGAGGGCGCGACCTACGCGACCGCTCGCAACGGCACGCATGTCCCGGGTGAGCTCGTGGTCGACGAGCGGTTCTGGCGGATCGTCGGCCTGTACCTCGCCGAGGGGCACTGCTCGGTCGACGGCCTGCGTCACCGCATCTCGTGGTCGTTCCATCCGACGCGCGAAGACGACCTGGTCGAAGAGGTCGCGTCGTACTGGCGTGACCTCGGCGTCAAGCACGACGTGCGGCAGATGACGACGACGAAGCAGGTGACCGTCTCATCGCGCCTGCTGGCGCATTTCTGGGTCGATGTTCTGGGCCTCGGGGAGAACTGCGGGACGCACCGCCTCCCCGACGCGATCTGGGATGCGCCGGAGGCCCACCGCCGTGCACTGCTCAGCGGCATGTGGCGTGGCGACGGTTCATGGTCGCTCGTCAACGGCGGTCCGAGCGTCATCCTCGAATACGGAACCGTCAGCCGGCCGGTGGCCGACGGCGTCCTGCGGCTGCTGTCGGATCTCGGCATCGTGGCGAGCGTTCGCGTGGGGCGCACGACGAAGAGCACGCGTGACACCTACTGGCTGCGCATCAGCGGAGCGGAGCAGGTCGAGCGGATGATCGATCTGGTCGGACCTGCGGATCGTCTCGGCATCGAGTCCTCTATCGCGCGTCAGGCGAAGCGGATCGCACCGACCGGGCACCGTCGCGACGAGAGCGGCACCGCGTGGGCGCGGGTCACGAGCGCCGACCGCGTCCAAGGCTTCGCCGATTGGGTCTACTCGCTCGAGGTCCCGGGGCCACACACCTTCGTCACGAGCGCCGGGCTCGTCGTCCACAACTGCTTCCCGAAGGACGTCAACGCCCTCAAGCAGCTGGCCGGCAACAGCGGCTACCACTTCCAGCTGCTGAATGCGGTCATCGAGGTCAACGAGCTGCAGAAGCGCCGCGTGATCGGCAAGCTCGAGAAGCATCTCGGGACGCTGGTCGGCAGGCGTGTCGCGCTGCTCGGCCTGGCGTTCAAGCCGAACACGGACGACATGCGCGAGGCATCCTCGCTCGTGCTGGCCGCGCGACTCCAGGCCGCAGGCGCGCACGTCGTCGCCTACGACCCGATCGCCGAGCAGGAGGCGCGCCACCTGATGCAGGGCGTCGAGTTCGCGGACGGCGCGCTCGCGG
Source organism: uncultured Solirubrobacteraceae bacterium (assembly GCA_963817295.1). Classification (GTDB taxonomy): domain Bacteria; phylum Actinomycetota; class Thermoleophilia; order Solirubrobacterales; family Solirubrobacteraceae; genus F1-60-MAGs163. Next base: position 8,388 of record CAWFOF010000018.1, read on the forward strand.
CCCTGCAGGGCGCCGACGCCGCCGTGCTGGTCACCGAGTGGGCGGAGTTCCTCGCCATCGACCCCGCCCAGATCGCCGAGGCGATGACGGGCACGCTCCTGATCGACGGCCGCAACGCGCTCGATCCTGGAGCCGTGCGCGATGCCGGCCTGACCTATGAGGGAATCGGGCGGTCCGTTCCCGCGTGAAGGCGGTCATCCTCGTAGGTGGTGAGGGCACGCGGTTGCGGCCGCTCACGTCAACGGTCCCCAAGCCGGTCGTGACCCTCGTCGACCGGCCGTTCATGGCCTACATGCTCGAATGGCTCGCGGGCCACGGGGTCCAGGACGTGGTGATGGCCTGCGGCTTCCTTCCGACGAAGCTGCGTGACGCGCTCGGCGACGGCGAGCGGTACGGCGTGCGGCTGACGTTCGTCGAGGAGCCCGAGCCGCGCGGCACCGGCGGCGCGCTGCGGTTCGCCGACGAGGAGCTGCCCGGGGGGCTGGGGGAGCGCTTCCTGATGCTGAACGGCGACGTGCTCACGGACATCGATCTGAGCGAGCAGCTCGCCCAGCACGCCGCGACCGGCGCGCGCGCCACGCTCGGCCTCGTGCCCGTCGAGGACCCGACCGCCTACGGGCTCGTGCGCCTGGGCGATGACGGCGCCGTGCGCGGCTTCCTGGAGAAGCCCAAGCTCGAGGAGATCGACACGAACCTCATCAGTGCGGGGGTCTACGTGCTGGAGCGCAGCGTGCTCGACCTGATCGCCCCGACGCGCAACGTCTCGATCGAGCGCGAGGTCTGGCCCGAGCTCGTCGGCGCCGGACTCCACGGGACCGCACACGATCGCGCGTACTGGCTCGACATCGGCACCCCCGAGCGCTACCTGCAGGGGAGCGGCGACATCCTCGCGGGCAACGTGAGCACCGCGGCCCACGCGCGGCTGGACGCTCATGGGATCGCCCGGGGCGACGCCTGCACGATCGACGGGCAGCTGCGCGGCCCCGCCGTCGTGGGCGACGGCTGTGTCGTCGCCGAGGGCGCCGTCGTCGGTCCGCGGACGGTGCTCGGAGCAGGCGTGCGCATCGATGCGGGGGCGACGGTCGAGCGCTCCGTGCTCCTCGACGGCGTGCGCGTCGGCCGCGCGAGCGTCGTGCGTGACGCGATCCTCGCCCCGGGCGCCGACGTCGGGCCCGACTGCACGATCGGCGGCCACGCCGTGCTCGGCGCGGGCGTCCGCGTCGGTGCGGGGAACCACCTCGATCACGGCATCCGGGTGTTCCCGGCCGTCGAGATTCCCGATGGTGGCGTCGCATTCTGAGCGACTGCGCCATCCTTCCTCGTTCATGTCGACCACCGAAGAACCTCAGGCAACGACGCTCGACCGAGCCGAGCTGGCCCGTCGCGACCCGACGGATCAGCTCACGGACGTGCTCGCGATCCCCGAGCATCTGCGCGACGCGCTCTGGAAGGTCGAGTCGGCGGCGCTCGAGCCGTGGGACAGCCCGGGCGGCCTCGTCGTCGCCGGCATGGGCGGCTCGGGCATCGGCGGGCGCCTCGCGCGGGCGATCCTCGGCGACCAGGCCTCGCGCCCGGTGCTCAGCGCACAGGAGTACGCGCTCCCCCCGTGGACGACGCCCGAGACGACCGTGCTCTGCGCCAGCCACTCCGGGGAGACCGAGGAGACCCTCGCGTGCTTCGAGGCCGCCGGCATCGTCGGTGCGCGGCGGGTCGTCGCCGCGTCGGGCGGCACGCTCGCGGAGGCCGCCCGGGCCGAGGGCGTGCCGGTGATCCCGCTGGCCGGCGGCCTGCAGCCGCGCGCCGCCGTCGCCTACGTCACCGTCGCGGCGCTCGAGGTCGCGGCGCTGTGCGGTGCGGGGCCGCGCCTGACGACGGAGATCGACGTCGCCGCCGAGCATCTCGAGCAGCTCGCGGTCGCGTGGGGGCCGGATGCCGGAGAGCAGTCCGAGGCGAAGGCGCTCGCCCGCGCGCTTCACGGAACGATCCCGCTGATCGCCGGCGCCGGCCTGACGTCGTCGATCGCCTACCGCTGGAAGACGCAGATCAACGAGAACGCCAAGCAGCCGGCATTCTCCGCCGTGCTGCCCGAGCTCGATCACAACGAGATCGTCGGCTGGACGCGCGCCGCGAGCCTGGGTCGCTTCAGCGCGGTGTTCCTCGACGACTGCGACGACACTCCGCGGATCGCGCAGCGGATCGCGCTGACCCGGGAGCTGATCGACGAGAGCTCGGCCGGGACGCACGTCGTCCCGAGTCGCGGCCAGACGACGGTGGAGCGGGCGTTCTCGCTGGTCCTGCTCGGTGACCTGGTCTCGGTCTACCTGGCCGCCCTCAACGGCGAGGATCCAGGGACGATCGACGCGATCGATCGCCTGAAGGCGGGGCTCGCCGCCGACCGCTGAGCCCCCTTGGGTCGGTGATACCCGACCCCGTGCGACGGAATTGACGAGCTCCTGTTAGGGTTCCCTAACCCATGGAGTTCGCGACCGAGCCCGTTCCGGGCGCCGACGGCGCCCAATCGCCATCCCGCGCGACGAAGCTCGCATGGTGGGGCCTGGCCCTCACCGTCCTGTCCGCGCTCGTCTACCTCATGGCGACCGCGAAGACCGGCCCGCAGGACCCGACGGAGGCGACGCGCGGCCAGCTGAGCCACGGCACCGTCGTCTTCAACACGTCGATGATCGTGTTTCGCGAGGGTCTCGAGGCGATCCTGATCCTCGCGGCCGTGACGGCGAGCTTCCTCGGCGCGAACCGCGACAAGCGCCGACCGGTGTTCGCCGGTGCGGGCACGGCGTTCGGCGCGACGGTCCTGACCTGGATCCTCGCCGGGGCCGTGCTCCAGGAGCTGTCCGGCCTGGGAATGCGCCTCGAGGCGATCACCGGGTTCCTGGCCGTCGCCGTCCTGCTCGTCGTCATGAACTGGTTCGTCCACAAGGTCTACTGGACCGGCTGGATCAGCAAGAAGCACAAGCGCCGCCGCGAGCTGCTGTCGGGTGCCGGCGGCGGGATCGCCGTGGGCCTGCTGCTGCTCGGGTTCACGAGCGTCTACCGCGAGGGCTTCGAGGTCGTGCTGTTCCTGCAGAACCTGCGCGTGCAGTCCGGTTCCGGCGTCGTGCTCGAGGGCGTCGCGATCGGGCTGGCCCTGACCCTGGTCGTCGGCGTGATCACCTTCCGCCTGCAGCAGCACCTGCCGTACAAGAAGATGCTGATCGCCACCGGCATCCTGCTCGGCGTCGTGCTCGTGGTGATGATCGGCGGCACCGCCGCGACATTCCAGGACCTCGGCTGGCTGCCCCGCCACGACTTCCTCGTCGGCACGATCCCGACATGGATGGGGGCCTGGTTCGAGGTGTACCCGACCGTCGAGACGCTCGGGATCCAGGTGCTGGCGGCCGGCTTCGTGATCGGGTCGTACTACCTGGCCGAGTACCTCAAGGTGCGGCGGCCGTCGAAGCGCGGGCTGCCTGTCGCAGTCGCCGCCGCCGCGCCGCCGGTCGGAGGCGAGCTCGCCGCCGCCAAACCTTGACACAGCTGTGGTAAGGTTGCTCCAGCAATGGACGCCCTCACGATCCACGAAGCGGCGCAGACGACCGGCTGGTCGCCGCGAATGCTCCGCTACATCGAGCGCATCGGCCTGATCGAGCCGCCGCGCTCGGACGCCGGCTACCGGATCTACGGTCCTGGTGAGCTTCAGCGCCTGCGCACCCTGCGGGAGCTGCTCGCCACGCGCGACATCGGCCTCGGAGACGTGGCCTTTGCGCTGCGGCTGCGCCGCGAGGGCGATCTGCGCACCGACGTGGACGCGTGGCTGCAGACCGAGCCACGGCGCCCCGAGACCGTGTCCGCCGACGATTGGCTGCGCTGGGAGCAGGAGAAGCACGCCCGGCTCCTCAGCGCCGTACGACTTCCCACACAAGAGATGGAGACCGCATGACCACCGCTGTCCTGACGGAGAACGATTTCAAGGTCGCCGACCTGTCGCTGGCCGAGTACGGCCGCAAGGAGATTCGTCTGGCCGAGCACGAGATGCCGGGCCTGATGAAGACGCGCGAGGAGTACGCCGCGTCGCAGCCGCTGAAGGGCGCGCGGATCACCGGCTCGCTGCACATGACCATCCAGACCGCCGTGCTGATCGAGACGCTCGTCGCGCTCGGCGCGGACGTGCGCTGGTGCTCGTGCAACATCTTCTCGACGCAGGATCACGCGGCCGCCGCGGTCGTCGTGGGCCCCGGCGGCACTCCTGAGGCGCCGCAGGGCGTCCCGGTCTTCGCCTGGAAGGGCGAGAGCCTGGAGGAGTACTGGTGGTGCACGGAGCAGGTCGTCTCGTGGCCCGACGGTGGCCCGAACATGATCCTCGACGACGGTGGCGACGCGACGATGCTCGTGCACAAGGGTCGCGAGTACGAGGCGGCCGGCGCGGTCCCGAACCCCGCTGACGCGGAGTCCGAGGAGTTCCAGGTGTTCCTCGGCGTGCTGCAGCGCTCGCTGAGCGAGGATCCGACGCGCTACACGCAGATCGCGGCCGGCATCAAGGGCGTCACCGAGGAGACGACGACCGGCGTGCATCGCCTGATCCAGATGGCCGAGACGGGCGAGCTGCTGTTCCCGGCGATCAACGTCAACGACTCGGTCACCAAGAGCAAGTTCGACAACCTCTACGGCTGCCGCCACTCGCTGGTCGACGGGATCTTCCGCGCGACCGACGTGATGCTGGCCGGCAAGACGGCCGTCGTCTGCGGCTTCGGCGACGTCGGCAAGGGCTCGGCCGAATCGCTGCGTGCGCAGGGTGCGCGCGTGATCGTCACCGAGATCGACCCGATCTGCGCGCTGCAGGCGTCGATGCAGGGCTACCAGGTGACCACGCTCGAGGACGTCATCTCCAGCGCGGACGTGTTCATCACGACGACCGGCAACAAGGACATCATCACCGTCGAGCAGATGGCGAAGATGAAGCACCAGGCGATCGTCGGGAACATCGGCCACTTCGACAACGAGATCGACATCGCCGGGCTGCAGACCTACCCCGGCATCGAGCGGATCAACATCAAGCCGCAGGTCGACGAGTGGGTCTTCCCGGACGGCCACTCGATCATCATGCTCTCCGAGGGGCGTCTGCTGAACCTCGGCAACGCGACGGGCCACCCGTCGTTCGTCATGAGCAACTCGTTCACGAACCAGACGATCGCCCAGATCGAGCTGTTCACGAAGAATGACGAGTACGACAAGCAGGTCTACGTGCTGCCCAAGCACCTCGACGAGAAGGTGGCGCGCCTGCACCTCGACGCGCTCGGCGTGAAGCTCACCCAGCTGACCCCCGAGCAGGCCGCGTACATCAGCGTCCCGGTCGGCGGCCCATACAAGCCCGACAGCTACCGCTACTAGAGGGTCACCAGGTCATCGCCTCCCGGCGACAGCTCCCCGCGCACGACGTCGCCGACCTCGGCCTGGCCGCGGCCGGCGACGCGCGGATCGCATGGGCCGGGGGGCAGATGCCGGTCCTGCGCCGCATCCGCGACCGTTTCGCCGCCGAGCGCCCGCTCGACGGCGTGACGGTCGCACTGTGCCTGCACGTCACCGCCGAGACGGCGAACCTCGTGCGCGCGCTCGTCGCCGGGGGAGCGGACGTGGCGCTGTGCGCCGCGAACCCGCTGTCCACGCAGGACGACGTCGCCGCGGCGCTCGTCTCCGGCGATCGTGTGGAGGTGCACGCCGTTCACGGCGAGGATCTGGACCGCTACGCCGCCCACGTCGGGGCGCTCGTCGCCCGCGAGCCGGACGTGACCGTCGACGATGGCGCCGACCTCGTGAGCGTCCTGCACGAGGCGCGTCCCGACGTCGTGGCGCGCATGCGCGGCGCCACCGAGGAGACGACGACCGGCCTCGTCCGCCTGCGCGCCATGGAGGCCGACGGACGGCTGAAGTGCCCCGTGATCGCCGTCAACGAGTCACGCACGGAGCGCGCGTTCAACGACCGCTACGGCACCGGCCAGTCGACGCTCGACGGGATCCTGCGGGCGACGAACGTGCTGCTCGCCGGCGCGACCGTCGTCGTGCTGGGATACGGCTGGACCGGCAAGGGCGTCGCGCTGCGTGCGCAGGGCCTGGGGGCGCAGGTGGTCGTGTGCGAGGTCGATTCGATCCGTGCGCTGGAGGCCCGGATGGAGGGCTTCCAGGTGCTTCCGATCGCCGAGGCCGCGACTCGCGGCGACGTGTTCATCACAGTCACCGGCGCGACGTCGGTCCTGCGCGGACAACATTTTGAGCGGATGAAGGACGGGGCGATCCTCGCCAACGCCGGCCACTTCGACGTCGAGATCGATCTCGGCGAGCTGGAGCGCGTGGCGACCGGGCGACGCGCGGTGCGCCCGCTCGTCGAGGAGTTCGAGGTCGGCGGGCGGCGCCTGAACCTGCTGGCGCGCGGGCGCGTCGTGAACCTCGCCGCCGCCGAGGGACATCCGTCGGCCGTCATGGACCTGTCGTTCGCGACGCAGGCGCTCGCCGTCGAGGATCTCGTGCGCGGCGACTCGAGCCTGCGTCCGGGGGTCCATGCCTTCCCGGCGGCGCTCGACCGCGAGGTCGCGCGCCTGAAGCTCGATGCGCTGGGCGTGACGATCGACGAGCTGACCCCCGAGCAGGCCAGCTACCGGACGTCCTGGGTGCCCGCCCCGCACGAGGACTGACGCGCCGAGCGGCGTGGCAGGATGAGCGCGTGAGCACCGCCGGAATTGAAGCGAGCCTTGCGAAGCTGCGCGCCGACGGGGCGGCCGATGCCGTCGTCGCCGCGTTCCGTCACGCGGCCGAGAGCCTCGAGGCCGGCGACACGGGCCTGCTCCGCGAGGACGAGCTGTCGCCGGTCGCCGGGCTGCCCGACGCCGATCGCCTGGAGGATCCCGGCGCCGACGTCGCCGGGCTGCTCGACCGCACGGTGATCATCAAGCTGAACGGCGGCCTCGGGACCAGCATGGGCATGACCCGCGCGAAGTCCCTCCTCGAGGTCAAGGACGGCCTCAGCTTCCTCGACATCGGGGCGCGCCAGGTGCTCGCGCTGCGCGAGCGGTTCGCCGCGCAGGCGCCGCGTCTTCCGCTGGTCCTGATGAACAGCTTCGCCACGCGCGCGGACTCGCTCGCGGCGCTCGAGCGCTACGACGGCCTGTCCGCGGACCTTCCGGCCGACATCGTCCAGAGCCGCGTCCCCAAGCTCCTGGATGACGGGAGCCTGATGCCGGCGTCGTGGCCGGCGGACCCGGCGCTCGAGTGGGCGCCGCCGGGGCATGGGGACCTCTATCCGGCGCTCGCCGGCTCGGGGATGCTCGCGACGCTCGTGGAGCGCGGGTACCGCTACGCGTTCGTCTCCAATGCCGACAACCTCGGCGCGGTCCTGGACCCGCGCATCCTCGCGTGGCTGGCGCACGAGCAGATCCCGTTCCTGATGGAGGTCGCCGATCGCACCGCCGCCGACCGCAAGGGCGGCCATCTCGCGCGCAGGGCGGACGGGGGCCTCGTGCTGCGCGAAGTCGCCCAGACGCTCCCCGAGGACCTCGAGGCCTTCCAGGACATCACGCGCCACCGGTTCTTCAATACGAACACGATCTGGCTGGATCTGCGCGTGCTGGCCTCCGAGTTCGCGCGCGACGGCGTGCTGGAGCTGCCGATGATCGTCAATCGCAAGACGGTCGATCCGGCGGACGGCGCCTCCCCGGCCGTGATCCAGCTCGAGACCGCCATGGGAGCGGCGATCGACGCGTTCGACGGGGCTCGCGCGCTCCGCGTGCCCCGCTCGCGCTTCGCGCCCGTGAAGACGACCGACGACCTGCTGGTCCTGCGCTCGGACGCGTACGTCCTGGACGAGCGCGCGAGAATCGCCCTGGCACCGGCGCGCGGCGGCGTTGCGCCGCTCGTGAGCCTCGATCCGGCCCACTACAGGCTGCTGGCGGACTTCGAGCGGCGGTTCCCCGCCGGTGCGCCCTCGCTCGCCGCCTGCGAGTCGCTGACGGTCCGGGGGGATGTGCGGTTCGGCGGGGGCGTCGTGGTCCGCGGGACGGTCACGGTCGAGCAGCAGGACGGCGAGCCGCGGTTCGTCCCCGACGGGACCGTCCTCGAGCAGTAGCGGACCCTGGCCAGGCGCCTTATCGTTCTGTTCGTCGATCGACGCGCACAGCGCACGGAGGAGCTATGAGCCGCGAGGGCATGTTCGGCAGGGTGGCGGCGTCCGGCAGCTCGGGGCGCACGTACATCGGGGTGCAGGTCTGGCTCGGGCTCGGCGCGCTCGTGGCGATCCTCGCGGCGACGATCATCGTCGCACTGACGATCACGGTGAACCTGAGCCGCCACCAGGAGAGCTTCTCGGATCGCTCGGTGCCCTACGCGCAGGCGGTCGACGAGGCCGCGCTCAACGCGAAGGCGGTCGCGAACGACGAGCGTGGCTTCCTCATCAGCGGCGACCGTGGGTTCGTCACCGAGGCGCAGAGCCGGGCACGGCGGGCCGACGCGGCGTTCGCGGCCGCCGCCGCCGCGTCCTCGGGCCCTGCGCAGCACCGCGCGGTACTGGCCGCACACGACGGGTTCGGCGCGTGGATGACGCGCGTGCGGCGCGAGTTCGCGACCTACGCGGCGGGTCACCGCGAATGGGCGATCGGTTCGTCGATGGGCACCGGGCGCGCGCTGCGCAAGCGCTACGAAGCGTCCCTCGGCGTCGCATCGGGACTCGGGAGCACGGCGATCCGCAGCGCCGATCGGCACATGGAGTCGGCGTCCACGCGGTCGGTCGCGATCCTCGTCGGCTGCCTCCTGCTCGCGCTCCTGTGCGGCGGCGCGATCGCCGTCTGGCTCGCGCGCTCGATCATGCTCCCGGTCTCGCGCCTGGTCTCGATGCTCAGCTCGGCGGACACCGCCGTGGGGTAGCGGCTACGGCAGGCGCCCGAACCAGCGCAGGCTGAACAGGCCGGCGAGCAGGACCAGCATGAGCGCACCGCCGGCGAATCCCGCGGTGATCTCCTTCTGCTCCTTCTTCGTGCCGATGCGCGACCCGAGCTTGTCGTAGACGGTCGAGAGCTTCGCGGCATCCTCGGCGTTGAACGCGCGGCCGCCCGAGGTCTTGGCGATCTCGCGCAGCGCCTCGGGATCGGGAGGCACCGGCACCGACTGCGGGACGCCGAGCGGGCCGTTGACGGTGATCGAGCCGTTGGGAGTGCCGAGTGCGACGGTGTAGATGGGGATCCCGGCCTTCTTGGCGATCCGCGCCTGCTCGAGCGGGTCGATGCCCGAGGTGGCCTTCCCGTCGGACAGCAGCACGATCGCGCTCGGGACCTTCTTCGTGCCCGGGTCGGGCTTGAGCGCGTTCAGGGCCGCCTGGATGCCGTTGCCGGTCGCGGTGCCGCCGTTGGGCTGCAGAGCCGCCACGCCGGCGCGCACCGCGTCGCGGTCGGTCGTCGGCTTGGTCAGGGTGATGGCCCGCGTGGAGAACGCGGCTGCGCCGACGCGGACGCGCTTGGGGACCTTGTCGAGGAACCGGTTGGCGGCCTGCTGGGCGGCGGTCAGCCGGGTCGGCGCGACGTCGTTGGCCGCCATCGAGGTGGACACGTCGGTCACGAGCATCACGGACGCCTGTGAGCGGGAGACGGCGACGGACGCCTGCGGGCGCGCCAGTGCCACACCGAGCGCCGCGAGCGCGAGACACAGCAGCGCCGGCGGGAGGTGGCGTCGCCAGCCCGGCGTCCGCGGGGCGACGGAGGCCAGCGTGTCGAGCGCGGTGAATCGCACCGCATACTGCTGGCGCCGGCGCTGGGCGATCGCGTAGCCGAGGATCACCAGCGGGACGATCACGAGCGAGAAGAGGAATGCGGGGGACTGGAAGGTCATCGCAGCGCACCTCCGAGCGGGCGCAGCCAGTCGCCCTCCGTGCTCAGGACCGCATGCCGCGCACCGGCGCGCCGGATCGCCTTCGCCGTGATCTCGCGGCGACGCTCGGCCTCGGCGGCGAAGCGCTCGCGGAGGCCGCGCCGCGACGTGTCGACCTGCATCTGGCGCCCGGTCTCCGGGTCGACGAGCCACAGGTGCCCGACGTCGGGCAGTTCCGCCTCACGCCGGTCGCGGATCTCGGCGACGAGCGTGTCGTGACGCCCGCGCAGCGCCGACAGCGGTGCACGCCAGGGTGGGTCCTCGGAGTGCGGGTCCGAGCCGGTCTCCGCCATGTCGGACACCACGACGATCAGGCCGGGCGTCCGGGCGATCGCGCGGGTGTGGGCGAGCGCATGCGCAAGACCCTCTCCGGGGTCCCCGTCGGCGCCGACGCCCTCGTCGAGGGCGCGGCCCAGCCGGGCGAGCGCGCCGCGTCCTCCGTGGGGCGGCAGGATCAGCGCCGGGCCGGCGCCGAAGCGCAGCAGGGCCACGCGGTTGCCGCGGCGCACCGACAGGCGCCCGATGACGCGCGCGACGCCGTCCGCGACGTCCGCCTTCAGCCGCTCGGCCGTTCCGAACGCCATCGACGGCGAGATGTCGAGGACGATCCAGGTCGTCAGGGTCCGTTCCGGGACGTGCAGCCGCACGTGCGGGATCTGCGTGCGGGCGGTCGCCGCCGGGTCCAGGAGCCGGACGTCGTCGCCCGGCTGGTAGGGACGCAGCTGCGCCAGCTCGCTCCCCGGGCCCAGGCCCGAGGCTCGCTGGTCACCGGGCATCAGCCCGGAGACGCGGCGGCGCAGCGCGACGTCGAGCGAGGCGACGACGGCGGGCGGCGTCACCCCGTGCCCCTGGCTTCCCGCCGGGGGCGCGATGGCGGCGGCGGACCTCACGCGGCCGATCCGTGACCGAGGTCGATCTCCGGAGCGGCGACGGCCTCGAGCACGCGCGCGAGGATGTCGTCCGCGCTCACGCCGTCGGCGAGCGCCTCGTAGCCGAGCACGACGCGATGGCGCAGCACGTCGAGCGTCACGTCGCGCACGTCATGGGGCACCACGTGCCCGCGGCCGCGCAGCAGCGCGAGGGCGCGCGCAGCGTGCACGAGGCCGATCGGCCCACGCGGCGAGGCGCCGTAGTCGATCAGCGGGACGAGGTCCTCGAGCCCGTGCGCGGCGGGGTTGCGGGTGGCGTCGGCGAGCGCGACGGCGTATGCGATCACCTCGCGGTCGACGATCACGGTCTCGACGGCCGTGCGGTGACGCTGCAGCGTCTCGAGCGCGAGCACCTCGCGCACGTCGGCGGCGGCGCCCAGCGAGCGGCCCACGACGGCGGCCTCCTCGCCGATCGACGGGTAGCCGACGAGGACCTTGAAGAGGAAGCGGTCGGTCTGCGCCTCGGGCAGCGGGTAGGTGCCCTCGGACTCGATCGGGTTCTGTGTGGCGAGCACGAGGAACGGCTCGGGGACGCGGTGGCTGACGCCGCCGATCGTCACCTGATGCTCCTGCATGACCTCGAGCAGCGCGGACTGGACCTTCGCGGGCGCGCGGTTGATCTCGTCGGCGAGCAGGAAGTTGCCGAACACGGGGCCCAGCTCGACGTCGAAGCCGCCGGTGTCGGGGCGGTAGATGCGCGTGCCGACGAGGTCGCTCGGCACGAGGTCGGGCGTGAACTGCACGCGGGTGAACTCGCCCCCGAGCGCCTGCGCAAGTGTCTTGACGGTCAGCGTCTTGGCCAGGCCGGGAACGCCCTCGAGCAGCACGTGGCCGCCGGCGAGGACCGCGATCATCAGCCGTTCGAGCATCGCGTCCTGTCCGACGATGACGCGCTTGACCTCGAAGAGGGCGGCCTCGAGATCCTCACGGACCTCGTGTGCACGGGCGCGCACGTCCTCAGGCGCGGGGGGTGTGGCGTGCGGCCGGGCCGGGATCTGGGTGGGCGACTCGTCGATGGCGGCCAGACGGCGGCCGGGGCCAGCAGGTGTGGTCATGGCCGATAGAGAACCGGACCTCCCTGAAGCCCAGCTGAATCAGACCTGAGGGCATCCTGAGATTCACGCCTCACCCTCGCGCCGCCGCGCGACGCTCCTCCTCGAGATCCTCGAGCCGTTCCTTGCGCTGCAGCTCGCGCTCGCTCTGCTCCAGCGCCCGGAACAGCAGGTACACGAGGGCGATGCCCATCACGACCATCTGCTCGACGGTCATCAGCTCGCCGCCGAGCTGCTGATCCTCGCTCGGCGACATCCCGAGGATCCCGGGGCGATGCTCGTAGTACGAGTAGAGCGCGTCGGGCGTGAAGGTCAGCCCGATCCCGAGCAGGCTCACGCCGAGCTTCGTGGAGAGCATGTAGACGATCGGGCCCATGACGCCGGTGGTGAAGCGCGAGCGGATCGGCGACAGCAGATGCCACCAGTAGAGGAGGCCGACGCTGAGGAACACGACGTGCTCGAGCACGTGGATCGTCGCGTGGTTCAGCGCGGCGTCGTAGAGCGCGGGCAGGTGCCAGATCCACATCGCGGCGATGTAGAGCACGACCGCGAACGCGGGATGGGCGAACGGCCCGGCCGCGCGCTCCAGATGCTGCAGCCGGCGCGTGGCGGGACGCAGGATGATCTTCGTCAGTCCGAGGATCAGGCAGATGGGCACGAGGTCCAGCAGCAGGACGTGCTGGCTCATGTGGAAGACGAAGGCCTGCTCGGCGAGCGCGTCGATCGGCGAGATCAGCGCGACCGCGAGGAGCAGCAGCCCGCAGACGTACACGGCGAGCCGCCATGCGGGGGCGGCGACGGGCCCGTTGTCGCGCCGCACGCGCCTCCAGCGCGGGATGTACAGCAACGCCAACGCTCCGATGAGCAGGATCGGCCCCGGATCGAAGGTCCACGAAAGGTCCGCAGGCACGCCGCGCCATCGTCGCAGACCGGTGGGTGCGGTGTGCGTCCTGGCGCGGGAGCATCGGCCCATGCGGTGCCTGCTCCTCGACGCGCTGATCCCGCCCACCTGCTGGGCGTGCCGTGACCCGGTCGCCCGCGGGGTGCTCTGCGATGCCTGCGATGCGGTCCTGCCGTGGCTCGACCGGCCGTGCACGAGGCTGCGCGGCGGGCCGATGGACAGCGCATGGGCGCCGCTGGCGTACGCGGGGCCCGCACGTGACCTCGTCCACACGCTGAAGTTCCGCCGCGCCCCGGGGGTCGCCCGCGGGATGGCGCGCCACATCACCGACGGCGTTCCGCCGTACGTGTTCGCCGCCGGCTGGACGATCGTTCCGGTTCCGGCGCATCCCGGGCGCAGGCGCGTGCGCGGCTTCGATCACGCCGACGTGCTCGCCTGCGCGCTCGCCGAGCGCACGGGCCTCCCGGTGGCGCGGATGCTGCGCCGTCGCGCCGCCGCGCAGGCCCGCCAGCGCGGCCTCGGGCGCCATGCGCGGCTGGCCGGAGAGGGCTTGTCGATCGAGGCGAAAGGGCCGGCCGGCCGGCGGATCCTGCTCGTCGACGACGTGCGCACGACGGGTGCGACGGGAGCGGCATGTGCGACGGCGCTGCGGGCTGCGGGGACGACGCAGGTCGTTGCGGTCTCCTACGCACACGTCGCCTAGCGGCGGGGGATAGCATCGAAGGACGGACACGACGAGAGGAGCCGCATATGCAGATCGACATCACCGGTCTGAACATCCCGATCACCGAGGAGCTGCGTGAGCTGGTCGATCGGCGGTTCGACAAGATCTCGCGTCAGGTGTCCGAGCTCGCGACCTGTGAAGTGCTCCTGTCCGAGGAGCGCAACCCGGCCATCAAGGCCGCGCACAAGGCTGAGGCGAACCTGCAGCTCAAGGGCGTGACGCTGAACGCGAAGGCCCATGCGCTCGACATGCGCACCGCCGTCGGGCAGGTCGTCGACGAGCTCGCGCGCCAGGTCGACCGGCGCCGCGAGAAGGTCCGCAAGGTCCGCAAGGTCGGTGGCGAGACGATCCGCCGCGCGGACGTTCCCGGGCCTGAGGCAGAGGGCGCCCAGGTGGAGTAGTCCGCCCCGGAACCGCAGCTACACTGCGCCCCATGGGGTTGCTCGACAAGGCGCTGAACATCGGCGAAGGCAAGCAGTTTCGTCAGTACGAGAAGCGGGTTGCCGCGATCGGGGCGTTCGAGCCTGAGCTGATGGAGCTCGACGACGACGCGCTGCGCGAGCGGATGCAGGCGCTGAAGGCGAAGGTGCAGGAAGAGGACGAGCACCTCGACGACGTCCTCGAGGAGGCCTTCGCGATCACGCGCGAGGCCGGCCGGCGCTTCATGGGAATGCGCCATTTCGACGTCCAGCTGATCGGCGGGATGGTGCTCCACGGCGGCAACATCGCCGAGATGAAGACCGGCGAGGGCAAGACGCTGACCGCGACGCTCGCCGTCTGCCTGAACGCGCTGGAGGGCCACGGCGTCCACCTCGTCACGGTCAACGACTACCTCGCCCGCCGCGACGCCGAGTGGATGAGCCCGATCTATGAGGGTCTCGGGTTCAGCTGGGGCGTGCTGCAGAACATGCAGGACGAGGAGACGAAGATCCGCGCCTACGCCTGCGACATCACCTACGGGACGAACTCGGAGTTCGGCTTCGACTACCTGCGCGACAACATGGCGCAGTCACTCGAGGAGAAGGTCCAGCACGGTGGGCGCATCGGCGAGGACGGCCGTCCGCTGGCGATGCACAACTTCGCGATCGTCGACGAGGTCGACAACATCCTGATCGACGAGGCGCGCACCCCGCTGATCATCTCCGGCGCCCCGGAGCAGGCCGCGGACCTCTACGCGACGTTCGCCAAGCTCGCCCCGCGGATGCAGGCCGGCAAGACGCCGGAGGGCCTGGACCCGAAGTCCAAGAAGGACTTCGTCGCGGACTTCGACTTCGAGTTCGACGAGAAGCACAAGACCGTCGCCGTCACCGAGCAGGGCGTGGCGAAGGCCGAGAAGTTCCTCGGCGTGGATCACCTGTACCGCGCCGAGAACGGCCACATGGTGAACCACCTGATCCAGTCGCTGAAGGCCGAGTCGCTGTACAAGCGCGACGTGGACTACGCGGTCGTCGACGGCGAGGTCGCGATCATCGACGAGTTCACCGGGCGCATCCTGGAGGGCCGGCGCTGGTCCGAGGGCCTGCACCAGGCGATCGAGGCCAAGGAGGGCGTGCGGGTCCAGGAGGAGAACCAGACGCTCGCGACCATCACGCTGCAGAACTACTTCCGCCTCTACGACAAGCTCGGCGGGATGACCGGCACGGCCCTCACCGAGGCCACCGAGTTCATGAAGATCTACGAGCTCGGCGTCGTCCAGATCCCGACGAACCGCCCGATGGTCCGGATGGACAAGAACGACCAGATCTACAAGACGAAGGACGGCAAGTGGCACGCCGTCGTCGAGGAGCTCGCGGCGCGTCACGAGAAGGGCCAGCCCGTGCTCGTCGGCACGATCTCGGTCGAGGTCTCCGAGACGCTCTCCGACGAGCTGCGCACGCGCGGGATCGCGCACACCGTCCTGAACGCCAAGCCCGAGTACGCCGAGCGCGAGGGCGAGATCATCGCCGAGGCCGGTCGCCCTGGCGCGGTCACGATCGCGACGAACATGGCCGGTCGCGGCGTCGACATCAAGCTCGGCGGCAGTGCGGAGCACATGACGCGCCAGGAGCTCGCCACGCTCGGCATGAAGCCGCAGGACCCGGACTACGAGGAGCGCTTCGCGCAGGTCCTGCCGGCGATGGAGGCCCGCGTCGAGGAGGCCCGCGAGGTGGTGGTCGACGCCGGCGGCCTGTTCATCGTCGGGACCGAGCGCCACGAGTCACGCCGCATCGACAACCAGCTGCGCGGCCGCTCCGGCCGCCAGGGCGACCCGGGCGAGTCGCGCTTCTTCCTCAGCGCCGAGGACGACCTCGTGCGACTGTTCGCGGGCGACCGGATCTACAAGATCCTCGACCGGCTCGGATCCGTCGACGAGGACGGCAACGAGGAGCCGATCGAGGCGGGCATGCTCTCGAAGCAGATCGAGAAGGCCCAGCGCAAGGTCGAGGAGCAGAACTTCCTGATCCGCAAGCGCGTCCTCGAGTACGACGACGTGATGAACGAGCAGCGCCGCGTCGTCTACGCGTACCGCGACGACGTGCTCGAGGGCCGCGACCTGGGCGATCAGGCCCGCGACGAGATCTCCGGCGTCGTGGCGCGGATGGTCGACGACTACACGCCCGGCGACTACGTCGAGGACTGGGACCTCGACGGCCTGTTCGTCGCGATGAACGACATCTTCCCGGGTGACGTGACGCCGGGCTCTCTCGATCCGGCCTCCGTGCACTCGGAGAACCTCGATCGCGAGGCCCTCTCCGAGCGTCTCGTCAACGACGCGATGGCGCAGTACGACCACCGCGAGGCCGAGTTCGGCGACGAGCTGATGCGTGCTCTGGAGCGCTACCTGCTGCTCCAGATCATCGACCAGCGCTGGCGCGAGCACCTGTACGACATGGATTACCTGCGCGAGGGGATCCATCTGCGCGGCTTCGCTCAGATCGATCCGCTGATCGCCTACAAGAACGAGGCGTTCGACCTGTTCACCGACCTGATGAACTCGATCTGGTCGGACTTCGCGCGGATGGTCTACCACGTCGAGGTCGAGGTCGAGGTCGACGATCCCGCCGCGGCCGTGCCCTTCGCGGCGGCCGGGGGATCATCGACCCGGCCGGGCAGCGTCAGCTACTCGGGCGGCACGGGCGGCGAGGCCGCGGGCGCTCTGGCCGCCGCCACGGCGGGCGCCCCGGAGATCGTCGGTGCCGACGGTGAGGTCCTGCCCGCGCCGCCGGTCGTGGAGCAGCGCCACCTCTCCGACGAGGAGCTCGTCGGGCGCAACGAGCCGTGCTGGTGCGGGTCGGGCAAGAAGTACAAGAAGTGCCACGGCGCTTGAGCGTTCTGGAACGCTGACGCGGGCTGCTCGCTGCTAGCGTCGGCAGGCGCGATGCCGACCGTTCCCAACACCGAACCCACGCCGCAGCGGCTGCAGTCGATCCGCGCGCAGCTCGGTGAGCTCGAGGCGTTCCTGCGGCCGGGCGAGCTCGAGGCCCGTGCCGGCGAGCTCGAGGGCCAGATGGGCGCTCCCGGCTTCTGGGACGACCAGGACCAGGCGGCGAAGGTCAGCGCCGAGCACTCGCGGGTCGCGCGCCGGCTGGAGACATGGCGCGGCCTCGAGAGCGACGTCGACGACCTCGAGACGATGATGGAGCTCGCCGACGAGGATCCGTCGCTGGCCGAGGAGGTCGAGGGGCAGATCGCCGCGATCGAGGACCGCCTCGCCGCGCTCGAGGAGGAGCGCCTGTTCTCCGGTCGCTACGACGCCGGTGACGCGCTGGTCACGGTCAATGCGGGGGCGGGCGGCACGGACGCCCAGGACTGGGCCGAGATGGTGCTGCGCATGTTCATGCGCTGGGCCGAGCGCCGCGGCTTCGAGGTCGAGCTGCTCGAGGCGAGCGCGGGGGAGGAGGCCGGGATCAAGTCCGCGACCTTCCGCGCCTCGGGCGACAACGCCTACGGCCTGTTCGGCGCGGAGAAGGGCGTCCACCGCCTCGTGCGCCTGTCGCCGTTCGACTCGGCTAACCGCCGCCAGACGTCGTTCGCCGGCGTCGAGGTGGCGCCGGTCGTCGATGACGTCGGCGACATCGTCATCGACGCGGACGACCTTCAGGTCGACACCTACCGGGCCTCCGGCGCCGGCGGCCAGCACGTCAACAAGACCGACTCCGCCGTGCGGATCACCCACCGCCCCAGCGGCATCGTCGTCCAGTGCCAGAACGAGCGCTCGCAGACGGCGAACAAGGAGACGGCGATGAAGATGCTCCGCGCCAAGCTGCTCGAGGCGGAGGAGCGCCGCCGCCGCGAGGAGATCGCCAAGGAGCGCGGTGAGGCGCAGGATGTGAACTTCGGATCCCAGATCCGCTCGTACGTGCTGCACCCGTACACGATGGTCAAGGACCACCGCACGGGCTTTGAGATGGGGGACGCGCAGCGCGTCCTCGACGGCGACCTCGACGGATTCGTCCGCGCCGAGCTGCTGCGCGCAGCCGGCCGCGCGGCCTAGACCAGGAGCACCATGAGTGACGACCAGCAGATGAGCGAGCAGCCGACCGCGCCCTACCTGGACGCGGTCGTCGGCTACGCGTTTCGCGGGCCGGCCCGCTTCGGCGTTCCCGGCCACAAGGGCGGGCAGGGCGCCGATCCCGGCCTGCGCCACGCGATCGGTGAGGACGCGCTGATGTTCGACGTGCCGCCCGACATCTACGGCATCGACATGGGCCCCGAGCCCTCGCCCTACCAGCGCGCCGAGCGGCTCGCAGCCGAGGCCTACGACGCAAAGCGCTCGTGGTTCCTCACGAACGGCGCCTCGCAGGGCAATCACGCCCTGTGCCTGGCCGTGGCACCGCTCGGGACGAAGGTCATCGCCCAGCGCAACTCGCACGCCTCGGTCGTCGACGGGCTCGTCCTGAGCGGCGGCATCCCCTCGTTCGTGCACCCCGAGTACGACCCGGAGCGCGGGACCGCCCACGGCGTCACCCCCGAGGCGCTCGGCGCGGCGCTCGAGCGCAACCCCGACGCGGTCGCCGCCTTCATCGTCTCCCCGACCTACTACGGGATGGCGGCGGACGTCGAGGCGTGCGCTCAGGTGGCGCACGACGCCGGCGTCGCGCTGATCGCCGATCAGAGCTGGGGCGCGCACTTCGGCTTTCACGACGACCTGCCGCCCAGCGCGCTGCACCTCGGTGCCGACGCGGTGCTCACGAGCACCCACAAGCTCGCCGGCTCCCTGACGCAGAGCGCGATCCTGCATCTCGGCAGGACGGACCGCATCGACGAGGCCGCGCTGGCGCGCGCCGTGCGCATCCTGCGGTCCACGAGCCAGAGCGCGATCCTGATGGCCTCGCTCGACGCCGCGCGGCGCCAGATGGCGGTCCACGGCGAGCAGCTCCTGCACGAGACGCTCGACGCGCTGCACGCCGCCCGCGACAAGCTGCGCTCGATCGAGGGCATCTCGCTGCTGGACGAGGCGCTCGTCGGCCAGCCGGGCATCGCGGCGTACGACCCGCTGCGGATCGTGCTCGACGTCCGCGCAACGGGGCGGACGGGCCTCGAGCTGCGCGACGCGCTGCGCCAGAACTACGACCTGCACATCGAGCTGGCGACCCAGTCGACGATGGTGTTCATCATCGGCATGGGCGAGAGCGAGGCGACGCTGATGCGGATGGCGGGCGACGTCCAGGAGGTCGTCGAGTCGATGCGCCGTCCGGGCGAGAGGACGACGCCGATCCGCCAGCCGGTCGATCCGCCGGAGATGGCCGTCACGCCGCGTGAGGCGTTCCTCGGGCGGGCGGAGAGGATCGACGTGGCGGACGCCGTTGGCCGGATCTCATGCGAGTCGATCGCGGGCTACCCGCCGGGGATCCCGGCGATCCTCCCGGGCGAGCGGCTGACCGCGGACATCGCCCGCTACCTGCGCGAGACGCTCGACTCCGGGGGCCGGCTGCACGGCTCGAGCGACCCGCAGTTCCGCACGATCCACGTGCTGCACGAGGACTGACCGTCGCTCAGCGCATCAGGATGACCGGTTTGCCGGTCACCCGGCGCTGCGCGAAGTCCTCCAGCGCCTGAGCGCCCTGCGCGAGCGGGTGGCTCGCTCCGACCACCGGCTTCAGCAGCGCGTCGGCCCACCAGGCCATCAGGTCGCGGTGGGCCGCCGCCGGGAAGGCCTGGTCATGAGCCAGCGACCCCCCGTAGTTCACGCCGGCGACGTCGATGCTGCGCAGCAGCAGGCGGTTCACCGCCAGGGTCGGGATCGTGCCGCTCGCGAACCCGACGACGAGCAGGCGCCCATGTGGTGCCATGCACTTGAGGCTCAGGTCGAACCGCTCGCCGCCCACGGGATCGACCACGACGTCGGCGCCGAGCCCGCCGGTTGCCTCGCGCACGCGGGTGACCCAGTCGCCGTCCGGGTCGAGTGCGATGTCGGCGCCGGCGTCGAGCGCCACCTGCTGCTTCGCCGCGCCGGCCGCGATCGCGATCACCGTGCCCGCGCCGAGCGCCTTCGCCACCTGGATCGAGGCGATTCCGACACCGCCCGCGGCGCCGTGGACGAGCACGCTCTCGCCGGGACTCAATCGCCCGCGCACCACGAGCGCGAGGTGCGCGGTCTGATGGTTGACCACGAATCCCGCGGCCACGTCGAACGGCATGTCGTCGGGGATCGCGAAGGTGATGAACGGGAGCGCGTTGACGACCTCGGCGAACGCGCCGAACGGCGTCGTCGCGGCGACCCGGTCGCCGGCCTGCAGGCCGCTGCCCGGCGGCGCGCTGCGGACGACACCCGCGGCCTCGATCCCGGGGATGAACGGCAGATCGGGCCGGATCTGGTACTCCCCCTTCGTCACGAGCATGTCGACGAAGCCGACGCCGGCGGCGTGGACGTCGATCGTGACCAGCCCGTCGCCGGCGTCGGGCTCAGGCACGTCCTCGAGCGTCAGGGAGGAGGGTCCACCGAGGTCGCGGAGCAGCAGGGCGCGCATGCCCGCGAACCTACTTGGAAAGCGCGCTGAGCACGGTCTCGACGTCCGCGCCGGTGTTGTACAGGTGGAACGCGAGGCGCGCGCGCCCGTCACGGACGGCGTAGCGCACGCCCGCCTCCTCCAGGCGCGCGCGCTGGACCTCCGTGATGGCGAGCGACACGCACGCGGACACCGACGGCTCGAGGCCGAGCTCGTCGCGCACGCGTGTGGCGAGCGCGACGTCGTGGGCGTGGATCGCCTCGACGCCGATGCTCTCGATCAGCTCGAGCGCCGGTGCGGTGCCCACCCAGCACAGCCAGGCGGGGGACAGGTTGAACCGCCGCGCGTCCGGCGCCAGGCGCAGCGGGCCGCCGTAGAGCGCATCCCACGGATCCTCCGCGGCGTACCAGCTCGGGTTCACCGGCCGCAGCGCCTCCCAGTGCTCGGGGCGCACGCTGAGGAACGCCGTTCCGCGAGGGGAGAGCAGCCACTTGTAGGCACCGCAGACGAGATAGTCGGCCTGCGCTGCGTCGGTCGGCAGCCAGCCCACCGCCTGCGTGGCATCGACCAGCAGACGCGCGCCGGCCGCCCGGGCGGCGGCCGTGACCGCCTCGAGATCCGCGACGGCGCCGTCGGACGACTGGACGGAGCTGATCGCCACGAGCGCGGTCCCGGATCCGACGGCGCCCGCCACCTGGTCCAGCGGGACGAGCCGGACGCGCAGGTCGGCTCGCGCGAGGAAGGGGAAGATGACGGAGCTGAACTCGTTCTCGTACCCGACGACCTCGGCTCCGGCCGGGAGCGACGCCGCGATCAGGCCCGTGAACGACGAGACCTGACCGGCCGCGGCGACCCAGCTCGGAGGGACGCCGACGAGACGGGCGAACGCCTCGCGGCTGCGCTGCACGCTCACGTCGTACCCGGGCGCGCTCGCCGTCCCCGCCTGCCAGGAGGTGATCGCAGCGTGGATCTCGCTCACGGCGCCCGTCGGCGGCAGCCCGACGGTGCTCGTGTTCAGGAACCCGGGGGCGCCGGGGAAGCTGTGTGCGCAGGCAGCGCTGATCGAGGTCGCGCTCATCACGCCCATCCTTCACGACTGCCGCGACCCGTGCGTCCTTCATATGCTGGCGGCATGGATCAGCGCACCCGCCGGGAACTGCAGGACGTCGTGGCGCGGGCCATCGCCGAAGACGTCGGCGCCGGCGACCTGACGACGCTCGCGACGGTATCCCCCGAAGTGCGCACGAGGGCGACGATGCTCCAGAAGGAGCCCGGTGTGATCTTCGGGCTGGACGCCGCCGAGCTCGTCTTCCGCTCACTCGAGTCGGACGTCCGGATCGAGCGTCCCGCGCTCGAGGGCGAGTGGCGCGAGGGCGGGCCGGTGCTGATCGTCGAAGGGTTCGCACAGGCGATCCTGGCGGCGGAGCGCACCGCGCTGAACCTCGTCCAGCAGCTGAGCGGCGTGGCGACGCGCACCGCGCGCTACGTCCGTGAGGTCGACGGCACCGGCGCGCAGGTCCTCGACACGCGCAAGACGACGCCGGGGCTGCGAATGTTGGAGAAGGCCGCCGTCCGCGCGGGCGGCGGCGTCAACCACCGGATCGGGCTGTGGGATCAGATGCTGATCAAGAACAACCACATCGCGATGGCCGGGGGGGTGGGGCCCGCGACGCGGCGGGCGCTCGAGGCCTATCCGGGCGTGCCGCTCGAGGTGGAGTGCCGTACGGCCGCGGAGATCGACGCAGCGCTCGCCGCGGGCGCCACCCGGCTGCTGCTCGACAACATGACGGCGGACGACTTGCGGCGCGCCGTGGAGCACGTCGGCGGGCGCGCGACGCTCGAGGCCAGCGGCGGAATCACGCTCGAGACGATCCGGGCCGCCGCGAGCACGGGCGTACACTTCGTCTCCGTGGGGGCGCTGACCCATTCCGCACCCGCACTGGACCTGTCGCTGACGCTGGAGCCGCTGTCATGAAGCCCGTCACCCTGCCGATGATCGGGACGCCGTCCCTCACCCCGGCGGACATCGCCGCGCTGCACGACGAGGTGCGCGAGCTCGCGGCGCAGCGCGACGCGATCATCCTCGCCCACAACTATCAGGTGCCGGAGATCCAGGACGTCGCGGACTACGTCGGCGACTCGCTCGGGCTCTCCCAGCAGGCGGCGAAGGTCGACAACCCGGTCATCGCGTTCTGCGGCGTGCACTTCATGGCGGAGACCGCGTCGATCCTCTGCCCCGAGAAGAGCGTGCTGCTGCCGGATCTCGACGCGGGCTGCTCGCTGGCGGACTCGATCACGCCAGGGGACCTGATGGCCTGGCAGGCCGAGCACCCGGGCGCGATCACCGTGATGTACGTCAACACGACCGCCGAGATCAAGGCGCTGACGGACTACTGCTGCACGTCGTCGAACGCGGTGAAGGTCGTCGAGCACATCCTGCGCGAGCACGGAGCGGACACGGAGATCCTGTTCGGGCCCGGACATGTTCCTCGGGGCGTACGTCGAGAAGACGCTGGGGCACCGCAACATGCACGTGTGGAGCGGCGAGTGCCATGTGCACGCCGGGATCCGGCCGGTGGACATCACCCGCGTGCGCGACGAGCACCCGGGGTCGGACTTCCTGATCCACCCCGAGTGCGGCTGCGTGACGTCCGTGATGGAGTACGTCGCCGCCGGCGACGTCGACGCCGAGGGCGTCCACATGCTCTCGACGGGCGGCATGCAGCACTACGCCGAGGAGGCAGAGCGCGATCACGCCGGCGAGACCGTGATCGTCGCGACCGAGACCGGCATGCTCTACCCGATGCGCAAGGCGGCTCCGGACGTGAACTTCATCGCCGCGAACGAGGCCGCGACGTGCCGCTACATGAAGATGATCACGCTGCCGAAGCTGCGCGACACGCTGCGCGACGGATCGAACGAGGTCAAGGTCCCGCAGGACGATCGCCGTTCGCGCGCGCGTCCCGATCGAGCGCATGGTCTCGATCAACGCCTGAGGGCGCGCCGGACGGGACACCCCGTCGGGAAGAGCGGCGATCCTTGCCGCTCTTCCCGGCGGGGCAGCGTGCGGGGGGATACACGCTCTCCGTCCAACCTTGGAGGTCTCACCGAACTGCCAGAGCTGAGAAGTAGCGCTCGGTGAGTGGTGTCGTTGAGACACCGCTCGCCCGAAAACGTCACGGAGCAGTTGCCGCGGCGATGTCCTCTGGGCTGTCGGGCCCGTTCGCGATCGCCTCGTCGGCGAGTTCGTCCGGCGTGTCCGGCGGGATCAGCGATCGGGAACGCCGTCGGCGGGGATCGCGGATTCGCCGTTCGCCGTGTCCGGCGGGTCTTCGCGACGTCGATCAGGTCGTCGTCGGCCGGCGGGGGCGGCGGGACGGTGACCGTGACGATGGAGGTCGGCTGGGCCGCGGCGGGCGTCGCGTCGCCGCGGTGGGGATCACGGCGGCGTCCCGCTGGTCTGCGCGGGGGCGGCGGCGTCACGGGCGCGGGGGTGCGGCGGGACGCGGGGCGGCGACGGCCGGGCGGCGGTGCTTCGCGACGCGCGCGCGCGCGGCCGGATGCTCCGCGGACTAACGTGCAGGACGACCGGTGTCGCGGCGGTGCGGTTCGCCGGGGGCGTCACCTGGACGGCGGCGGCCTTGGGATGCGCGGGAGGTCGCGTCGGCGACGGCATGGACGGCCTGCGGCCCGGCGGTCGCCAGCACGCCGGCAGTCGCCAGCAGCGCCGCGGCCTTGAGCGTCCCGCCGGCGAGCAGGCCGGCACTCGTGCCGCCGGCGCCGAGGCCCGCCGCCGTTCCGTTGCCTGCGATCCACGAGGCGAGCGGCCACGGCGTGAGTGCCGTCGCGGCCGTACGGACCGTCGATCGCGCCCGGTGGACGAGCATCTTCACGGCGCCTTCGCTGACGCCCATCTCGCGCCCGATGTCGCGGTGGCGGCGGCCCTGGACGCAGACGGCGAGCAGTGCGGTCCGCTGCTGGGCCGGGAGCGCCGCGATCTCACCGAGCGTGGTCCGGATCGTCTCGCGGTGCTCGATCTGGTCCTGCAGGTCCATGCCGTGCGACTGCGCGCCGTCGAGCAGCGGCAGATCGGAGGAGCTGGCGCGCTTCATCGCGTTGATCGCCCCGTTGTGGACGACGCGATAGAGCCAGGCGCGGAGGTCGCGGATCTCGCCGCCGTCCTGGAGCTGCCTCCAGACGCCGAGCATCGCCGCCTGTACGACGTCCTCAGCCCGCGTGTCGCCCGAGCATCCGGCGCGCGTACGCGAGCAGCGGGCGGCGGTAGCGCTCGACGATCGCCTCGAACGCACGCTCGCTTCCCGCCGCGGCGAGACGCGCCAGACGCTCGTCGGTCTGGGCGCGCAGCAGTGCTGTGGGCAGTTGCGGACTCACAAGGGCTCTCCGGTCGGACAACCGTAGTGCGAAAAGGTCACGCGTGCCAGCGAGAACCCGCGACGCGATGCCCCGGAAATCGGAGACACAACGACCGAGGCGCCCCGGAGGGCGCCTCGGCTTCGCGGTGATGCGACGGCTGGGGGAACTACCGTCGGATCAGGCTGTGGGCGTCACCACCGGCGCCGGCGCGGGCGTCGCGAGCTTCAGCTCGTCCCAGACGGGACCGTCGGCGGTGAGCTTCAGCTCGGCCTCGCGCAGGACGGCGTCCTTGACGAGGCTGGCGCTCGTGCAGGCGACCGGCGGGGTCGCGGGCGTCGCGGAGTCGCCGGCACGGTACCGGGAGTGGCCGGAGTCGCGGGCGTCGCGGGCGTTGCCGCGTCGTCGTCGCCCTGGCCATCGCCGTGGTGCGGACGCCGTGGCGTCACCGTGGTGGTCGCCCTGGTCGCCGTTGTCGCCGTGGCCGTCGTGGCCGCCCTGGCAACCACACTTGATCTCGGTGTCCGCGGTGA
>CAWFOF010000019.1:0-120397 GCA_963817295.1 uncultured Solirubrobacteraceae bacterium
CCGGGCGGGACATCTAACTGCTTGTTTTACAAACGGCAAACTATACGAGCCACACGCTTGGGGTGTCAAGGGGTTGGGGGCAGCAGGGCGACGACGGCGTCCACCACTTCCGGCAGCGAGAGACGGCTGCTGTCGACGATGACCGCCCCTTGCGCCGGCTTCAAAGGGGAGTCTGGCCGCGTCGAGTCGCGCAGGTCGCGCTCCCGCTGCTCGGCCGCCACGGACTCCCAGCACGCCGCAACCCCGTGCCCGGTCAGCTCTTCGAACCGCCGCCGCGCGCGCACCTCGGGGTCGGCGGTCAGGAAGACCTTGAGGGTGGCGTCGGGGAACACCACGGTGCCGATGTCGCGGCCCTCGACCACGCCACCCGCGCGCGCGGCCAGCTCGCGCTGGCGCCGCACCATTTCGCGTCGGACCTCGGGAATCGCGGAGACCACCGAGGCCATCCGGGAAACCTCCGGGGCGCGCAACGCCCCGGTCACGTCCTCCCCCCCCACCGCAACCCTCTGACTGCGGGGATCCCCCGCGAAGTGCACGTCGAGGCGACGGGCCAGCCCGACCACCGTTTCCCGACCGGCCGCGTCCAGCTCCGGTCCGAGCCCCGCGCGGGCCGCCAGCAGCGCCACGGCGCGGTACATCGCGCCGGTGTCCAGGTACGGCAACCCGAGCCGCACCGCCACCTCACGGGCGGTCGCCGATTTACCGGCGCCGGCCGGGCCGTCGATCGCGATGAGAATGGGGCGTTGCGCCACGGCCAGAGTCTACCAGCGCGTTGTACACTCCGCCGCATGCGCGTGTACCTGGCCGCAGCGATGACCAACGCGGCCCGCGACCTCGGGGCGATCCGGGCCCTGCTCGCGGTCATCGAGGGCGAGGGCCACGACGTCCCCACCCGCCACGTCGCGGACCCCCGCGGCCGCGAGGTCGAGGGCGGGGCCACCGACGCCGCGGTCGCCCTGCGCGACATGGCGTGGGTGATCGGCTCGGACGCCCTGGTCGCCGAGGTCTCCACCCCGTCCCACGGCGTCGGCGTCGAGGTGGCGACCGCCCTCCAGCACGGCGTCCCGGTGCTCCTGCTGCACCGCCGCGACGCCGTCGTCTCCCGGCTCATGCTCGGCCTGCCCGGCGTCGAATCCGCCGCCTACTCCGACCCCGGCGGGATCGCGCCTCCGGTGCGTGCGTTCCTGGCGCGCGTGCCGCGCCGGGCCGGGGCCTGAGGCGGTGGCCCTGCCGGCCGGCCGCAACGGCCTCGCCCGCGTGGACTTCGGACTCCTCGTCACGATCCTCGTCTGGGGTGTCAACTACGCGGTGATCAAGGCCGCCCTCGCCGAGCTCCAGCCTCTGGTCTTCAACGCGATCCGCTTCTCGCTCGCGACGCTCACGCTCGCCCTCCTCGTGCGCGGCCGCGGCCCCGCTCCCCGCATCTCCCGCCCGGACCTGGTGCGGCTGGCGTTCCTCGGCGTGCTCGGCAACACCATCTACCAGATGATCTTCATCGTCGGGATCGCGCGCACGACCGCCGCGAACGCGTCGCTCATCATGGCGTCCTGCCCCGTGATGGTCGCGGTCCTCGGCACGGCGCTCGGCCGCGACCGCCTGCCGGCGCCCGCCTGGGCCGGCGTCGGGCTCGCCGTCGCCGGCCTCGCGCTCCTGCTCGCCTCCGGCCGGGGGGGCGGCTTGGCGTCGGGAAACCTGACGGGGGACCTGCTCATCCTCGCGGCCGGCGTCGCCTGGTCCGCGTACACCGTCCTGGCCAGCGCCGTGATGGCCCGCGTCCCCGCCCTCACCGCGACCCTCGTGACGTTCCTCTCGGGCACGCCGGTGCTCGTGGCGGTCGCGGTCCCCTCGCTCCTGGCCCAGAACTGGGGCGCGGTCGGCGGGCGCGGCTGGTTAGGCGCCGCGTTCTCCGGGGTCTTCGCGCTCGGGATCAGCTACGTGCTCTGGAACGCGGGCCTCGCCGCGCTCGGCGGCGCCCGCACCGCCGTCTACCAGAACTTCACCCCGGTGGTCGCGGCCGCGTTCGCGTGGCTCACGCTCGGCGAGCGCTGGACCCCCGGCCAGTTCGCGGGGGCGGCCGCCGTCCTCTCCGGCATCGCCCTCACCCGCCTGCGACCGCCGCCCCAGCCCGGGCCGCAGCCTCCCACTGCGGCCTAGCCGGCTCCCGGCGGCGTCCCCGGCCGCCGGCGCCGCATCGGGTGTTCACCGCGCCTTCACGCCGCCCCCGCGCCGACGTCACGGCGGCCCCCTACAAAGCCGCGACGGGGTTTCCCCCGAGGAGGAGAGATGACGATGCCAGCCCACGTTGTCAACGAGATCCGGAGCACCACCCTCTGGCGCGCAGCCGCGGGCGTCCTCGCCGCCCTGCTGCTCGCCGGGGCCGCGACCGCCCAGGTCACGGGCCTCTACTACCAGGAGATCCGCAAGGACGGCACGATCTACGTCTTCAACACCTACGAGCGCTACACGGCGTTCCAGGCGACCGGCGACATGGGCAAGGGCGCGATCAAGCTGACCGACCGCGGCCCGAACGGCGAGACGGTGGTCGGCGAGAATGCGACCGCCATCGACCTGTTCCTGTTCAAGAACAACCTTCCGGGCTACGACCGGCCCAGCCCGAAACCGGCCCCGCCGGCAGCCTCCCCGGTGACCGTCGGGGGCCTCGCCTACATCTCGTTCCAGAACGGCGACCTGGCCGGCAAGGCGTACTCGAAGACGACGCTCAAGCGCGCCTACCTCGACGTCAACGCCAAGATCCTGCCGTTCCTCTCGGCCCGCCTCACCGAGGACGTGACGCAGGACTCCACCGGCGACTGGAAGGCCCGTTTCAAGTACATCTACGGCAAGTTCTCGGGTCACGATATCGGCTTCGTGACCGAACCGTACGTCGAGTTCGGCCTCGCCC
Organism: uncultured Solirubrobacteraceae bacterium; assembly: GCA_963817295.1. GTDB lineage: Bacteria > Actinomycetota > Thermoleophilia > Solirubrobacterales > Solirubrobacteraceae > F1-60-MAGs163. The sequence goes on from CAWFOF010000019.1 coordinate 2,903, forward strand.
ACATGCCGTGGCTGGACTTCGAGGAGCACATCAACAACTTCCGCATGCAGGACGAGATGTTCATGGAGCGCAACGGCTTGTTCAACTCGGCGGACGTCGGCGTGATGGCGGGCGGCCTGTTCGGGGGCAAGATGTCGGCCGACTACCAGAAGAACGTGTCGAACGGCTATCCGGGCCGCTACGGCTCGTTCCAGATCGGTGTCTACAACGGCAACGGCTACCATGCGGCCGAGGCCAACCAGAACAAGGTGGTCGAGGGACGGATCACGATCCGGCCCGTCCCCGACGCCATCCCCGGCCTCCAGCTCACCTACTTCGGCGTCAACGGCAAGGGCAACACCGCCGCGGCGCCCGACTGGACCCTCAACACCGGCATGGTGAGCTACGAGAGCGAGGTCGCCGTGGTGACCGCGCAATACGTCTCCGGCAAGGGCTCGCAGAGCGGCACGGCGGTGGACGGCAGCGGCAAGTCGTTGCCGCGCAACGGCTGGTCGGGGTTCGTCGAGGGCAAGTTGACGAAGCAGTGGAGCCTGATCGGACGCTACGAGGAGTTCAACCCCAACACCGACGTCAGCGGTTTGAAGACCAAGCGGACGATCGGCGGCGTCGCATACAAGATGGGCAAGGGCAACATCCTCCTCCTCGACTACGACCGCGTCAGGTACGAGCAGGCGGCCAAGCCCGACGACAAGCGCGTGCAGCTCACGCTCCAGGTCGCCTAAGGAGACGCCTGGTGAGCTCGTCCACCTGGATATCAAGAAGCTGGGGCGGATCGGGCAGATCGGTCATCGCATCACCGGCGATCGCCGTCGACGGGCCCGAGGCGTCGGCTGGGAGTTTGTCCACGTCGCCATCGATGATGCCTCGCGCCTTGCCTACGTCGAGGTCCTCGATGACGAGCGCAGCCCCACCGCCACCACCTTCCTCCGCCGCGCCCTCGGCTTCTTCGCCGCTTCCGGCGTCCCGGTCCGCGCCCTACTCACCGACAATGGCTCCTGCTACGTCTCCCACGCCTTTGCCTCGGCCTGCGCCGAACTCGGACTCCGCCATCTCCGCACCCGTCCCTACCGCCCTCGCACCAACGGCAAGGCCGAACGATTCATCCAAACCCTGCAACGCGAATGGGCGTACGCCTTCCCTTTCTCGTCGTCCCGGCTTCGCACCGCGCTCCTCACGCGCTATCTTCACTTCTACAACTGCCACCGAGCCCACGCTTCACTCGGTGGTGCGCCGCCCATCAGCAGGCTGAACAACCTGGTGAGAAACAACATCTAGCCCGCCCGCACGGCGCCCCGGCCGGGCCCCGGGGCCCGGCCGGGAAGAAGGCCGCCGGCGCCGGTGTTGTGACCGAACGGAGGGCAACCTCCATCCCGCCTCTGGCGGGATTGGGGCCGCTGACTGGGGGGGAGGCGGCCCCTCTTTATTTGTGCGCCGTGCCCCGACCCCACGCGCCGCGGTAGGATGGCGGCGTCCGGAGGGCGTCATGAGAGAGCTCGGATTGTTCGTCGCGGGCGCCTGGCAGCAGGGGAGCGGCGTGCTCACCGTGCGCTCCCCCTACGATGGGCGCGAGGTCGCCCGCGTGGCGCGGGCCGGCGACGCACACCTTGCCGCCGCGCTCGACGCGGCCGCGGCGGCGCGGCCGGCGATGGCGGCGCTCGCGCCGCACGCGCGCGCGGCGACTCTGGAGAAGGCGGCGGGCGAGGTCGCGCGCCGGCGCGACGAGCTCGCGCAGGTCCTCGTCGAGGAGGCCGGCAAGCCGCTCGCCCTCGCGCGCGTCGAGGCGGAACGCTGCTCCGAGACGTTGGCCGACTCGGCCAGGGTCGCCCGCACCCCGCACGGCGAGCTGATCGACCTCGGGGGCTTCCCCTCCGGGGCGGGACGCACGGCGCTGCTGCGCCGGTTCCCGGTCGGCGTCGTGGTCGGGATCACGCCGTTCAACTTCCCGCTCAACCTGGTCGCGCACAAGCTCGGACCCGCGGTCGCGGCCGGCTGCCCGATCATCCTCAAGCCGGCGTCGCAGACGCCGTCCGCGGCGCTCCTCCTCGCCGGGATCCTCCACGAGGCGGGGGTACCCGCGGGTGGCGTCAACGTCGTGCCGTGCGGCGGCGCCGCAGCCGCGGCGTTGCTCGCCGACCCGCGAGTGCGCCTCGTCACCTTCACCGGGTCGGCCGCCGTCGGCTGGGAGCTCAAGCGAACGCTCTGGGACCGCAGGGTCGCGCTCGAGTTGGGCGGCAACGCGGCGGTGATCGTTGAGCCCGACGCCGGTGACCTCGAGGCGGTGGCGAAGCGGATCGCGGGCGGCGCCTGGGCCTTCGCCGGACAGTCGTGCATCTCGGTCCAGCGCGTGCTCGTCCACGAGGCCGTCGCGGCCGATCTCCGCGACGCCCTTGCGGCGGCCGCCGCCGCGTTCCCGACCGGCGACCCGGGCCGCCCCGAGACGCTGTGCGGGCCGATGATCACGGCGGGCGACGCGGACCGCTGCGAGGCCTGGGTCGCCGAGGCGGAGCGACAGGGCGCCCGCTGTCTGGGAGCGAAGCGGCGGGACGGCCTCCGGTGGCGGCACCGCCGACGTGCGCGCGATCTCGCTGCCGTTCGCCGCGACGGTGAAGCTGTTCAACGGCAAGGGCAACAACAGGAAGCGCGAGCTGATCCTGTACGCCAACGCGACGCAGGTCGACGTGACCATCGTGTTGCGCGGCAGCCTCGAGAAGATCAACAACGGGAACTTCGGGTATCGGTTCACGCTCCCGATCCCTCCGATCCAGGTCCTGAGCGATCAGTTCGTGGCGATCGAGGGGTTCAACATCAGCGTCGGGAAGCGCATCACCAAGCACGGCAGGAAGATCTCGTTCATCGACGCGCCGACGAAGTGCGGCGGCGCGGGCTGGCCGTTCACGTTCCGTGACGAGCTGAAGGGCGGAATCGTCGCGAACGCGAGCGCGGCGATCTCCTGCACGATCAAGGCGCAGTAGTTCCGTCGAGGTCGGCCGGCCATCGCACCCGCGGTGGCCGGCGGCCTCAGCCGGTCCGTCTGCTCAAGCGATGCGGAACGTCGCGTACGACGAGCGAGCAGCCTGGCCGTGAGCCTTTGCGGCCAGCCGGTAGGCGCCGGGCGTCAGCGATTTGCCCTTCAGGCGACCGGACAACCGCAGCTCGTTGTCGCCGGGGATGCCGACGAAGGTGAAGGCGCCTGGAATGGGAACGACGCGGGTGCATCGCTTGGCCTTCGTCTTCGCCTTGCCCGCGACGCATCCGGCTGCCGTGCGCTTCCCGGGCTTCAGCGCGCTCACGCGGAAGTCGATGAAGGAACCGGTGTCGAGCGTGAACGTCACGCGCCCGCCGCCCTTCGTCACGACCTCCGAACCCGTCGCCAGCGCCTTGAAGCGCTTCGGGGTGACGGAGAGCTTCTGCACGTCGGGGGCGATCTCCTGGATCTGCGCCGCGGCCGGTGCGACGAACAGCAGGCCGGCGACGGCGGCGAGGGTGATGCTGCGCTGAGCGTTCATGCGGCGGACAAGGTACCGCCCCGCCCGTCGCGGACGCGGCACTTCTACAGCTTCACGAACACCGACTTGTTCTCGAGGTACGCGCTGAGGCCCTCGTGCCCGTGCTCGCGCCCGAGGCCAGAGGCCTTGAACCCGCCGAACGGGGCGGCGGGGTCGCCGGCGCTCCAGCAGTTGACGTAGACGCTCCCGGCGCGCAGCAGTGCGGCGAGCTTGTGGGCATTGGAGATGTCCTTCGTCCACACGCCGGCGGCGAGACCGTACTCGTTGTCGTTCGCGCGCTCGGCGACCTCCTCGAGGCTCGCGTACGGCTGGGCCACGAGGACCGGGCCGAAGATCTCCTCGCGGACGATCACCGCGTCGTCGTCGGTCGTGGTGAACAGCGTCGGCTCGATGAAGTAGCCGCCCGGGTGTGCTTCGGCGGACGTTCCGCCGCCGGTGATCAGCTCGGCCTCGCCCTTGCCGGTCTCGATGAATCCGCTGACGCGCTCGTGCTGCTCGGCGCTGACGAGGGGGCCGACGAAGGTGTTCGGGTCCAGGCCGGGGCCGGGGATCGTCTCCTTCGCCTGCTCGGCGAGCGCGCTGACGACCTCGTCGAACATCGCCTCGGGCACCAGCAGCCGCGACGCGGCATTGCAGGCCTGGCCGGAGTTGAAGTACAGGCCGGCGAACGATCCGGCGACGGCGGCGCCGAGGTCGGCGTCGGGCAGGATGATGTTCGGCGACTTGCCGCCCAGCTCGAGCGTCAGGCGCTTCAGCGAGCGGCCGGTCTTCGCGCCGATCTCGCGACCCACCGAGGTCGAGCCGGTGAAGGCGATCTTGTCGACGTCGGGGTGGTCGACCAGCGCGGCGCCGGTCGAGCCGTCACCGGTCACGACGTTCAGGACGCCCGCGGGGATGCCCGCCTCCAGGGCCAGCTCGCCGAGGCGCAGGGCGGTCAGCGGCGTCTGCTCGGCGGGCTTCAGGACGATCGTGCACCCGGCGGCCAGCGCCGGGGCGATCTTCCAGCACGCCATCAGCAACGGGAAGTTCCACGGCACGATCTGGCCGCACACGCCGACCGGCTCGGGTCGGGTGTAGCAGAGCGTGTCCGGTGCCGAGATCGGGATGACGTTGCCCTCGATCTTCGTCGGCCAGCCGGCGAAGTAGCGCAGCTGGCCGGAGGACTCGGCGACGTCGACGTAGCGTGCGAGCTTGACCGGCTTGCCGTTGTCGAGCGATTCGAGGTGAGCGAGCTCCTCACCGTTGGCGTCGATGAGCTCCGCGAGCGCCCAGATCTTGCGCGAGCGCTCGGCGGCGGACATCGTGCGCCAAGGGCTGCCCTCGGCGAACGCCCGTCGCGCCGCACCTACCGCGGCGTCGATGTCGGCGTCGCCGCCCTGCACAACGGTCGCGATCGCCAGGCCCGTGGCCGGGTCGAGCGTCTCGAAGGTCGACCCGTCCGCGGCCTTCACCCACTCTCCGTCGATCAGCAGGCCGTGATCGCGTTCGCAGAACGCGCGCGCGGCGGGGGAAAGGGCGTCGGGGAGTGCGGGTGCAGTGGCCATGCGCGCAGTCTTTCACGTGCGCGCGTGTTGCAGGAAGCCCGCTCCAGGGAGTGGCCCGTCTCGGCCACCGCATACGTCGTCGAGACGGGCCACCCCCCCTCGGTGGGCGCCCGGCGAGGGCGGGCGCGCGGCTACGGCGTCAGCACGATCTTCAGCGCCTCGCGCCGGTCGTACAGGTCGTACGCCTCGCGCGCCTGCGTCAGCGGCATGTGGTGGGTGACCAGGGGGGTGGGGTCGAGCCGGCCGGAGGCGAGCAGTTCGAGCACGGGATCGAGGTGGCTGATGACGTTCGCCTGGCCTCCGACGATCGTCAGCGACTTGATCCACGCGAGACCCATGTGGACCTCGACGCGCTCGGCGTAGACGCCGATCACGCTGACCGTCCCGGCCTTGCGCGTCATGCGGATCGCCATGTCGAGTGCGCGCGCGTCGCCGACCGCCTCGACGGCCACGTCCACGCCGCGTCCGCCGGTGGCCTGCTTGACGGCGGCGCGCGGATCCTCCTCGGTGAGGTGCACCGGCTGGGCTCCGAACGTCGCGGCCATGGCGAGGCGCTCGGGGACCGAGTCGACGGCGATGACGCGTCCCGCGCCGGACAGCAGCGCGACCTGCACGGCGCACAGGCCGACCGGCCCGAGGCCCAGAACGGCGACGCTGTCGCCGGGGCGCACGCCCGCCGCGACGATCGAGTGGTAGCCGGTGCCCATGACGTCGCCGGCGAACAGCGCGACGTCATCGGGCAGGCCGGCGGGAACGCGGCGGAGCGTCAGGTTCGCGTGCGGGATCAGTGCCATCTCCGCCTGCGTGCCCTGCAGCGAACCGAGGCCGGCGCCATGGCCGAAGGTCCGGCCGGCGTCGCACTTGTGGTACTCGCTGCGGCGGCAGAACCAGCATGCGCCGCAGGCGACCTGGAAGGTCCCCAGCACGTGGTCTCCGACGGCGACACCGCTGACGGCCCCGCCCGCGGCGACGACCTCCCCGACGTACTCGTGGCCGATCGTGAACCCGGGCTCGATCTGCACGCGGCCGTGGTAGATGTGCAGATCGGACCCGCAGACGCCGGTCGCCGTGATGCGCACGAGCGCATCGTCGGGCGCGAGCAGTTCGGGCTCGGGCTTCTCGACGACCTCGACCTGCTCCGGACCCTGGAATGCGACGGCGAGCATCGCCCGATCCTACGTGGAGCCCGTTGCCGGACCGCGGCTCCTGCGCCGGCGCCGGGCCGCGAGCTTCGCGTACTCGCCGAGGCTCGACCGCAGCCCGTCGGCGATCACGTCGAGGTCGGGAACCTTGTCGAAGTCGGCGACGAGCCCCACCCCGACGGTGCCGTGATAGGACATCACCGCGATGGCGAGCGCGCGGTCGCCGGCCAGGAACGCGAGCGGGTAGAGCTCCTGGAGCTCGCGGCCGAGCAGGTACAGCGAATCCTGCGGGCCGGGGATGTTGGTGATCAGCAGGTTGTACGGGCGCGTCGAGTAGTCCGCGCGCATCGACTGCGCGAGGATCGTCGGCGAGGCGAACCCCTGCGTCCCGCCGATCGCGTCCGCGCTCAGCGCCTGGCGGCTCTCCTTCAGCCCCGTCATCGCGCCCTGCACGAGACGCAGGCGGGCGACCGGATCGGCGAGGTCGACCGGGACGGGCGCGACGACCTGGATGATGCGCGTCCCCTCGCCATCTTCATCGCTGTTCTGGAGCGAGACCGGGACCGCGGCACGCAGCTCGACCCCGTCGGTCCGCAGGCCACGCGAGTGCATCCACGTGCGGATGGCTCCGGAGACGATCGCCACGACGACGTCGTTGACGCTGCCGCCGAAGACGTTCTTGACGCGCTTGAAGTCCTCGAGCGGCAGCTGGACCAGGGCGACGCGGCGGTGGGGCCCGATCTTCACGTTCAGCGGTGAGGCCGGCGCCGAGCGCGCGAGCGTCTGGGCGGCCTGCCGCAGGCGCGTCGCCCCGGCGACCGCACCCAGCGCGCGGACCGGCAGCCGCGCGACGTCGCGGATGTTGCCGTTGACCGCGGCGGCCGCCAGCTCCGCCGCCGTCGGCTCGGGGCGCGCGACCCAGGGCGCCGTCCCCTCCGTGCGCAGCGGTCGCGGCTCCCGATCGAGCAGCGCCGCGGCGATGTCGACTCCGCTGACCCCGTCGACGACCGCGTGGTGGGTCTTCGTGATCAGTGCGAAGCGGTCGCCGGCGAGCCCCTCGACCACCGCGAGCTCCCACAGCGGCTTGGAACGATCGAGCCGCTGCGAGAACTGGCGCGCGACGATCCGCCGCAGGGCCGGCTCGTCGCCCGGCGACGGCAGGCCTATGTGGCGAACGTGGTACTCGAGGTTGAAGTGCGGGTCGTCGATCCAGCGCGGGCGTCCGATGCCCGCGGGCGGATAGGCGAGCTTCTGGCGGTAGCGCGGCACGCGGTCCAGGCGCGAGCGCACGTGGTTGAGAATGTCCTGCGAGCGGTGGCGGCGGGCTCTCGAAGATCATCACGCCGCCGATGTGCATGTGGGCGTTCGGGCGCTCCTGCAACAGGAACGCCGCGTCGAGTGCGCTGAGCGGATCCATGTGCTGTTGAGCGGGCGCCACGCCTGCGAGGGTACATCGCCGTCCAGCGCCTGCGGGACGTTCTCACCCCTTTGCGGTATCCGTCGCCGGCCGGCCCGCGTCGATGCTCAGCGCATGCCCCTCGCCTTGCGACCGCTCCCTCAGTCGCTGGTGCCCGAGCTTCGGGCCGGCGTCGCGCGGGCACCCGAGTCCGAGGCGATGGACCTGACGTTCTGCCGGCCCCTGATCGAACAGCTGTCAGCGATCTGCGGGCGCCACGTCGAGCTCGTCGCGCCCGACAACACCCGCTGGTGGCCGCGCAGTCCGCTCGCCGGCGTCGCCGGGCAGGCCGCATTCGCCGGGGTTCGCGTGCTCGGTCGCCTCGTCACGGTCGTATTCGAGGGCAAGGTCGCCGTCGTCGCCGTCGAAGGCGATGTCGACGCCGCGAGCGCCCCGGAGCTGAAGGCCGAGCTCGAGACGCTGCTGTCCGGCGGCCGGCAGGACTTCGCGATCGATATGGCCGAGGTCCGCTTCATGGACAGCGCCGGGATCGCGACGCTCGTGCAGCTGTTCAAGCGGGTGCGCACGAGCGGGGGAGACGTCAGGCTCGCCGCGCTGCAGCCGCCCGTCGAGAAGATCGTCCGTCTCGTGCGCCTGGATCGCATCATGAAGGTCTATCCGGCACGCGGCGACGCGGTCGCGAGCTTCGCGCAGGCCGCATGATGCCGGCCGTCAGCAACACACTCGTCTTCAAGAGCGACATGGGCCAGCTTCCGGTCGCCCGAGCCTGGGCGATGGAGCACGCATGCGACGCGGGCCTTGGCGAGGACGACCTGTTCGCGCTCGAGCTGGTCCTGTCGGAGGGGGTCTCGAACGTCGTCCGCCACGCCTACGGAGGCGAGCCGGGAAATGACATCGAGCTGGAGCTGAACGTCGATGACGAGCGCTTCGTGCTCGAGATCCGCGACTTCGGCCGCCCCTTCGACACGGGCGCATTCGTCCCGCCTGCCCAGGAGGACCCCGACCTGAAGGTCGGTGGCCGCGGCGTCGAGCTCATTCACCAGCTGATGGACCGGGTGGACGCCGACCTCAGCCGGCCGCCGGGAACCCTGCTGTGCATGGTCCGCTTTCGCACCCCGGAGCCGACGTCATGACCGTTCAGACCCGGCACGTCGGCGAGCAGTCACGCGACGCGGTGGTCGTCGACCTGCCCGAGGACTGGCCCTGGCGGGGGAGCACGCCATGGGACCAGCTCGACCTGATCGCCAGCCTCGCGGGGACCGCCCACCGGCTCGTGCTCGATCTGGGCGACCTGCGCCGGATCGACGGCGAGACGGCCGCGATGCTCGTCGCCCTGCACCGGAGCATCGAGGTGCCCGACGTCGAGGTGTCACTCGTGGCGCGGGCCGAGACGCCGCAGGCCGACATGGCCCTCAGGCGCCTGCGGCGCTTCTACCCGATCCACGGATCGCTCGACGAGGCGATCGCCGCGTTCAGCCCGTGAACCGCGGGCTTACCGCGACCGGCACGCGGAGACGCACCGTTCTCGAGGCTCGCACGGTCCGCGCGTTCGCCGCGCCGGCGCTCACGACGTTGCGCAGGCGCCTCGTGCTCGTGCCGCCGGCGACGCGGAGCTTCACGCGGTAGACCGCGGAGTCGCCGGTCTTCAGCACGGCGAGCGTGAAGCACGTACGCCTGCCGACGAGCCTGCCGCCACGCAGCGACACGAACGACGTCCCCGCCGGAGGCCTGTCGCAGACCCTGACATCCGTCGCGGTGTGGCGCCCCGTGTTCCTGACCCGCAGCGTGAACCAGACGCTGCGGCCCGGGTTCGTCGCGGCGACGTCGGAGGTCTTCGTGACGCTCAGCGTTGTGCGAATGGAGTTGACGCTCGCTCCGACGACGGCGTCGGTGTTGTCCTCGGGACGCCTGTCCCCGCCGTCGGCGATGACGGTCGCCTGGTTGGTCAGCTCACCGGCCGTGAGCGGGATCATCGTGATCCGGATCGCGACGACCGCGTGCGGCGGGAGCGTGCCCAGCTCGCAGCGGATCGGAACGGTCGTCGTGCAGGTCCCGCGCGTGGACTTCGCGCTCGTGACCGTGACGGGGAGCGAGGGCGTGTCGATCACGACGACGTTCGTGGCCGGCGTGCTCGCGTCGTTGCGGACGATGAGCGTGTAGCTGACGGGCTTGCCGGGCTCGATGACCTGACCCTTGTCCAGTCGCTTGAGCAGGCTCGTGTCGCCCTCGACGACGGCGTCCGGGCCGCCGACGGTCGTCGGCACCTGGTCGGTGTTGTTCGCCGGGTCGCCGTCCGGCTCTGCGCCGGTGACGGCGGCCGCGTTCGTGATGGTCCCGCGGGTTGCGGTGGCGACCTTCACGGTCACCGCGATCTGCGCCGATCCGCCCGCGGGGATCGTGCCCAGGGGGCAGGTGAGCGTCTGTCCGGACGCGGTGCACGCTGTGCCCTGCGAGGGCACGGCGGCGACGAAGCTCGTCCCGGCGGGGAGCGTGTCGGTGACCGTCACGCCCGTGGCGGTCTGCGGGCCCTTGTTCGTCACGGCGAGCACGTAGATGACGTTCGAGCCCGGGGCGGCGGTCGCCGGGCCGCTCTTGTCGATCGCGAGATCCGCGGCGGGGCCGATGGTCGTGGGCGCCGTCGACTGGTTGTCGGCCGGCTGCTCGTCGGTCTCGTTGATGGTGACCGTGGCGGTGTTCATCACTGTCTGGCCGGCGACGGCGAACGTCGCCTTCGCGTCGACCTCGACGTCGCGCGTCTCGTCCTTGGCGAGCGTTCCGAGGTTGCAGGTGACGAGCGCGGGCGTCGCGGAGCAGGCGCCTTCGGGCCCGCGGACGGCGAGCGCCTCGACGCCGGGGGGCATCGGGTCGCTCAGCGTCACGCCGGTCGCCGTCGCCGGGCCCTTGTTCGTGACGTGCAGCCTGTAGGTCAGCGTGCCGCCGGCCGCGACGGTCGCGGGAGCGCTCTTGACGACCGCGACGTCGGCGACCGGCCTGACGATCAGGTCCGCCTTGGCGGAGTTGTCGCCGGGCGTGTCACCCGGGGTCGACGTCCCCGTCGTGGCGGTGTTCGTCGTGGTGCCGGGGGCATCGCCACGGACGACCACGCTGACGGTCCGGTCGCCCGCGCTGTCGGGCACGAGCGTCCCGAACGAGCAGGAGATCGCCTGGCCCGCGGTCGTGCAGGTGGGCGCGGCCGGGGTGACCGAGACGATCGAGAGGCCGTCGGGGACGACGTCGTCGAGCGTGACGGCGGTGGCATCAGAGGGACCCTCGTTGTGTACCCCGATCGTGTACGTGGCCTCGTGGCCCTGGAGGATCGTGCCGGGGCTGACTGCCTTGTCGACCTTGACGTTGGCCTGTTGGTCGATCGTCACCGTCGCATTGCCGGTCGATGGCGGCGAGTCATTCGCGGTGGCGGTCGCGGTGTTCGTGATGTCCGCGCTGCGGGAGGGATCGACCTGGGCGCTCACGGTGATCGTCTGCGGTGGGCCGGTGGGCGTCATCGTGCCGAGGTCGCAGGTCACCGTCGCACCGGCGATCGAGCAGGTCGGCGCGCCGGGCGTGACCGTCGCGGTCGCCGCGATGAGCCCGGCGGGCAGCACGTCGGTGACGACGACGTTGTCCGCGTCGGACGGGCCGTTGTTCTGCACGACGAGGTCGAAGACCGCGTTGGTCCCGGCCGTCACCGGTGAGGCGTGAGCGGTCTTGACGATCGCGATCGCCGCCGTGCGGCTGACGGTGACGTCGCCGGGGTCGTCGACCTCCAGCGGCTGCTGATCGGCCTTGGCGTAGGCGGTGTTGACGAGGTGCGTGGCGTTCGGCAGATCGGCGGCGGGCGTCACCGGCACCGTGATCGTCGCCTTCTGCCCGACGGCGAGCGCCGAGAGCTTCCAGCTGATCTCACGGTCGCTCGCCGAGGTGACCTCGTCCAGGCGCGTCAGCGTGGGAGCCGGCGCGGCGGGGGCGTAGGCGAACGTCGCATCGTTCGGCGTGTAGGTCACGCCGGCGGGCAGGACGTCGCGGATCACGACGTTCGAGGCCACGGCCGCACCGCTGTTCGTCACCTCGATCGTCCAGTTGAACGCCTGACCCGCCGTCGCGGTGCCCGCGTCGGGGGTCTTGTCGATCGTCAGGGTCGGGACCGTCAGCGTCGCCTGTGCCGTGTCGGTGTTCGACTGGTAGGGGCCCGTGGCCGAGGACGTCGAGCCGGAGCTGTCGCTCGCCGTGGCCTGCGCGCTGTTGGTGTACGGGTTCGTCGGCTGCTGGGAGGGGTCGAGCGCGGCCGGCGTCGGCGTCGCGTCGAACGTGACCGTGGCCGAGGCGCCGGGCGCGAGGTCCGTGATGTCGGTCCACGCCAGCGACGTGCCGCCGGTGATTCCGGGATCGCCGAGCGGATTGCCGTCGAGCCGCGGCGCTGCCGGCGACGTACACCCAGCCGGCGGGCAGCGTGTCGGCCACGTCGACGCCGATCGCCTGCGCGACGCTCGCGGTGTTCGTCACGACGACGCGCCAGGGGAACGGCTCGCCGACGAGGCCCGAGGCGCTGTCGGGGAAGCCCGGCTCACCGGTCGTCTTGACGAGCGAGAGCGAGGGGAGGTCGATCGTGACGTCGACCGTGTCCGGCGTGACGTCGGTGTAGCGCTTGGAATCGGGCGGGCGAACCGGACCCGGGAAGTTGAAGTACTCGAAGACGCCGGCGGTGTTGCTGGCGACATCGCCATCGGTCAGCTGCGAACCCGGCGTCACGTCGGCCGTGTAGGTCAGCGTGACGGACGAGTTGGGGCCGATCGCGGGGATCCGCCAGACCATGCCGGGGCTGGCGGCCGACCAGTCGTCGGTGTTCGTGACGGTGGAAACCCCCGCGGCGAGCTGCACGTTCGTCAGCTCCGCGTCGGGCTGGTCGGTGACGAGCACGCCGTAGGCGGTGCTCCCGTTCGTGCCCGTGTTGCTCACGGTGATCGTGTAGGTCAGTGCCTCGCCGGGCTGCGCCTCGCGCGCGTCCGTGTTGCCCGGGTCGCCCGAGACGTTCTTGTCGATCGTCAGCTTCGGCTCGACGACGCGCACGTCGGCGGTCGCCGTCGGGCCGGTCGCGTCGAAGCTCGCCGCGGGCGGGACCGACGTCGGAACGCCGGCGACCTTGTCCGTCAGGTTCCAGAAGACCCCCGCGCCGTTGGTCAGCGTGTCGCCGGCGGCGACGCTCGTCGCGGGATTGACGTACTGGTCGTCCATGTGGGCGGTGTAGCGGATGCGGATCGTGCGGTCGGCGCCGACGGCCGCGGGTGCGATGTCGCCCAGGGAGAAGCCGAGCGGCGTGTCGCCGCCTGCGTTCTGCGTCGCCGGGATGCCGGCGACCTGCGGGGAGATGTCGGCGGCGGGCGGGCAGCCCGACGAGCACGTCGCGTTGACGAAGCCCGTGTAGCGCAGGCCGTCGGGGAGCAGGTCGAGGACCGTGAGGTCCCAGAAGCGCAGCCCGCCAGGGATCACGACGTCGAGGGTGTAGGTGACGTCGCCGCCCGGCGTCTGCACGGTCGGGCTGACCGTCTTGCCGATCACGGGGACGCCGAGCAGGGTGACCGAGTCGTTCGCCGTCGCCTTGTAGCCCGGCGCGGACGTGGTCGGCCCGCGCTCGCCCGGGTCGGTGCCGGAGATGCTCGTGCCGGTGATGGTCGCGGTGTTCGAGAGGGCCGAGCCTGCGACGCGCTGGCCGTCGACCTCGACGTCGTAGCGGCGCGTGGGGGTGGCTCCCGGCCCGACGCTGCCCATCGACCAGGTGATCGTCCGCGCGGCGGCGTTCCACGTGCCACCGTCCGGACCGACCGTGCCGCCGTCGGTCGCGGGCACGTTCGGCGAAGTCGACTGCAGCGGGATCAGGCCGACGGGAAGCGTGTCGACGAGCTGGGTGTCATAGGCGGAGGAGACCTGCGCCGGCGGGCCGGACGGGTTGGTCACGGACAGCGTGTAGCGGACGGTCTGGCCGGGGTCGACGATGTCGTTGCCGTCGTTCTCGTTCTTGCTCAGATGCAGGTTGGGCTCGACGATCGCCGTGTCGGCGCTGGAGGTCCGGACCTGTGGGTTTCCGAGGCTGTCGTTGTAGGTCAGCGTGGCGGTGTTCGTGATCGTCACCGGCCGCGCGTTCTGCGGGTAGCTGTCGGCGACGATCGCCGAGAAGCTGACGGTCAGGATCTGATCGGCGTTCGTGTTGTTCGTGTAGACGGGCGGCGCCTGCACCTTCACGGTGCCGTTGCCGGTGGGATCGAAGCTCAGCGTCAGACCGGCGGTGGGCAGCGCGGTGCCGTCGAGGTTGGCCGCTGCGGAGCCGGGAACGTAGGTCAGCCCCGCAGGGACGGGGTCGACGAGCGTCGCCGACCCGCTGACGGTGGTGTGGCGCGGGATCGTCAGCGCGATGAAGTACCGGACCTGCTCGCCGATCGTCGCCTGCGCAATGTCGTTCCCCGGCTGGCCCGTGATGCTCGTCAGGCGGGTCTTGACGAAGCGCGCGGGCACCTCGACATCGGAGGGATCCTCCGCGGCGGGGGCGTTCGGCACGGCGGGCGCCGCCGGGTCGGTGAGCGTCGGGTTCGCGGGCCAGAAGTCGAAGCTCGGGTTCGCGGTGTCGTTCGTCGCCGAGGTGTACTTCGTGACGGCCGCGGTGTTGTCGAGCCGCTCGCCCGGTGCGAGCGAGCCGGGAACGGTCATGTCGTAGGTCAGCGACGTCACCGGCCCGGGCGCGATCGGGCCGATGGCGGTCCACTTGATGACCCCCGCGGCGCAGACGCCGCCATCGGAGATGTTCGAGATGTCCGCGCAGGTGACCTGGACGGGGATCCGGTCCCAGACGTTCGCGGTCGCCGCCGGTCGGTCGCCGGTGTTCGTCACGTCCACGCGGTAGGTCACGACGTCGCCGCCGTTGACGCTGACGCCGTCCGTCGGGCCGCCCGGAACACTGGTGCCGTCGACGGCCAGGACGCCCTTCGTCAGGGCGAGGACGGGCTTCGTGATCTCGAAGTTCGCCACGTCGCGCAGCGGGAACGTCTTCCCCGCCGTGTTCGCGTCGGAGAACTTCATGAGGTTGCCCTTGACGTCCCCCGAGTCGTCCTCCGGACCGGTGATGTGCGAGGCGAAGCGCACCTGGAAGACGGCGCCCGGAGCGACGTAGCCGTTGACGTCGCCGAGCCTCCACGAGACGGTGTCGCTGCTGGAGCCGTCGAAGCTGATCACCGGAGCGGTGCTCGCGCCCGTGACGGCCTGCGAGCCCGCGACGTACTGCGAGCCCGTCGGCAGGAAGTCGGTGACGACCGAGTCCTTGGCGTGCACCCCGGCGGCGAAGTTCACGGTCAGCTGCCAGCACACGATGTCGCCCGGGCCGTAGCTCGAGGCGATCGTGTTCAGGTACACGCCCGCGCACGAGACCGGGTTCAGACCGGTGGGTGATGCGACCTGCTTGTCGATCGACGGGCCGCCGGCGGTCTGCGTCGCGGAGGAGACGTCCGTCGTCGGCCCGCTGTCGGGGCCGTCGTGGTCGATCAGGTCACCGTTCGTGTCGGTGATCACGAAATTCGGGCCGCTGACGGTGACGTGGTTCGTCCACGAGTCGTAGTTCAGGACCGGCGCGGCGTCGAGGAAGTTCGACTGGTAGTGCGATCGGGTGCGCGTGGGGAACGTGATCTGCAGCGTGGTCGATGGGTCCATCTGCGCGAGGCCCGGCGCGGAGGACGAGTCCCAGCCGATCGCGTACGTGCCGTCGCTGTTCTCGGTGACCGACGTGTAGGGATCCGAGGGCTGCGCGCTGGAGACGTTGTCGCACTCGGGCGACTGCGGGAAGCCTTCGTGGTTGAAGTCCCCGGGGCCGCCGAGCAGCGAGTCGCCCAGTGGGCAGAGCCCGTTCGGCAGCGCGTCGCTGACGTGGATGTCCCGGATGGTGCGGTACTCGCCGGTCTGCAGGTTGAGCGTCCAGGTCGAGAGGTCGCCCTCGGCGATCGAGCTCGGTGTCACGCTCTTCTGCACCGCGAGGTCCTCGGCCGTCCGCGTCAGCGTCGTCTGGTCGGAGACCTGCTCGATCCCGCGATAGAGGCCGGACACCTGGGCGACGTTGGTCAGCTCCTGCTCGTCGAAGGTCTCCGGGCCGGAGTTGTTGTCGAGGTTCGCGGCCTGCTCGCAGACGCCCGCGGTGCACGTGCTCGGCGGCGCGATCCCGTTGAGCGGGCCGGCACCGTTCCAGTCGAGGGTGTTCTCGCGGATGGGGATCGCCGCGCGGTACTTGATCGTCTGAACGGCGCCGGGCGCGAGGTCGGCGAGGCTCCAGCGCACGTGCGTGTAGATCGCTGCGGGGAGCACCCCGTCCGGGCTGACGTTGACGGTCTCGACCAGCTCGGGTGCCGGGCATTCGGCCGGCGGCAGGACCGTCCCGGGGACCAGCGAACCCGACCCGGGGTACTCCTCCGCGCTGCCGGGGTTCGTCGGCGCGTCGGTCGTATGGTCGATGCCGCCGCACTGCAGGAACTCGAGGCCCGCCGGCAGGTAGTCGTCGACGAACACGGTGTCGGTCGGATTGACGCTGTTGTTCGTGACCTTGAGCGTGTAGGTCGTCTGGTGGTCGTGGACGCCGCGCAGCAGCTCGCCCTCCGGGCTGGGCTCGGACTTGTCGATCTTCACCGCGGTGATCCGGGTGCTCGCGTCGTCGGTGGCGCTGCCGGTGGAGGAGGCCGCGATCGGGGTGCCGTCGGCGTTGAACTTCGGGACCAGCCGCGGGTCGGTCTGGATGAACGCGCCGGCCTGGTTCGTGTAGGTGTCGCCGACCGCGTAGGCGGTCGTGCTGTGGCGCACCTTGTAGGCGAAGCTGTAGTCCGAGCCGGGCGACAGATCGCCGACGTTCTCCCAGATCAGCGTCGTCTGCCCCGGGCCTGGCGCGTTGGCGATCGTGGTGGTCGGCTCGAACGGCGCCGACCCCGCGACGTACGAGATGCCGGCCGGCAGGACGTCGCGGAAGGTCAGGTTGTAGCCGTAGGCCTCGCCGAGCGGATTGGCCGCGTGCAGGCTGACACTCGAGTCGGTTCCGAAGAGGACGGTCGCCGGGGCGTCCTTGCTCAGCGTGATCGCCGGCGAGCCGGCGGCCAGCGCCGAACCGCCCCCGAGCAGCGCGAGCACGAGGACGAGGCTGAGTGCTGCGATTGCGCGGGCGGTCGCTCGCAGCGAACGGGGAACGGTCATCGGGTCCTTGGATCGAGACCGGGCGCACTGGAGGCTCCCGGCCGGGTCTGGAGAGTCTTACCGGCCCATCGGCCGGTACGTGGCCCCGCTGAAGCGGTGCTGCCCAAACCGGCGTGAAATCGCTACGAGAACCGCAACCGATCACCCTGTTCGATGGCCAGGAGCGTGCGCTTGCGGTCCAGGCCGCCGGTGTAGCCACCCAGTCCGCCGCCGCTGCGCAGCACGCGGTGGCAGGGGACGACGATCGGCACGGGGTTGCGACCGAGGGCGTTGCCGGTCGCGCGGGCGCCGCCGGGGGAGCCGGCCTGCGCGGCGATCTGCCCATAGGTGGAGACGTCTCCGTACGGGATCTTCGCGGTCGCCTTCAGCACCCTGCGGCCGAACGCCGGGACGAGCGTCCAGTCGATCGGAAGGTCGAAGGCGCGTCGCGTCCCTGAGAAGTACTCGTCGAGCTCACGCGCGACGGGGTCGAGCGCGGCGCGCCCCTCGAGGATCCGCGGCGAGAGCTTGGCCGCGAGGTCGGTGAGGATCGCGTCGACGCCGTCGTTCCAGTCCTCGTAGGCGAGGCGCACGAGGCCCTTCGCGGTGATCGCGGCGACGAGGCGCCCCGCGGGGCTGTCGAGCTCGGCGTACCGCACGTCGGCCGGCGCGGTGGCGGCGAAGTGGGCTGCGGCGCGCGCGGCGTCGTCGGGGTCGAACGGGGGAGGGGTGAGCGTGGTCATCGGTCTTCGAGCTCCTGTCGCAGTCGTCGCAGCCCCTCCCGCGCCGCCTGGCGCGAGGCCTCCTCCGAGCAGCCGAGTGCCGCGCCCACCTCGCGGTGGGAGAGGTCGCCGGCGTAGCGCAGCATCAGCACGCCCCGCTGGCGCTCGGGCAGTGCCCGCACGAGCGCCCAGGTCGCGTCGTCGCCCGAGCGGTCCGGTGCCTGAGGGGCGGGTGGTTCGGGCACCGCATCGACGGGAACCGCCGCTCGCCCGCGGGCCCGGTGGTGATCGATCGCCTTGCGGCTCGCGATCGTCAGCACCCAGGCACGCAGGTGCTCGCCGTGGCGCAGCCGTGGGTACGCCTGCATCGCGGAGAGGAACGTCTCCTGGAAGCAGTCGTCTGCCGCGTCACGGCCGACCGCGGCGACGAGGAACCGCCACACGCCGTCGCGCTGCTCGTCGAGGAATCGCTGGAAGGGCGGAAGGGTCATTCACGGGTGAAACGCGCAGAGCGCCCGGAACGTGAGGTTCCCCGGCGCCTCAGTCGTAGCGGTGGAAGCCGGCGCCCGTCGCCACGCCGAGAAGGCCCTCTGCGACCATTCGGCGCAGCAGCGGCGAGGCGCGGTAGGCGGGGTCGCCGCGCTCGTCGTGCAGCGCGTCGAGGACGACGAGCACGTGCTCGAGGCCGATCAGGTCACCCCAGGCGAGCGGTCCGCGCGGATGGTTGAGGCCGAGCACCATGCCGGCGTCGATGTCCGCGGGGCTCCCGACACCCTCGGCGACCGCGAACGCGGCCTCGTTGACGAGCTGGCAGACGATCCGGCCCAGGACGAGTCCGGCTCCGTCACCCACCCACGCGGTGTGCAGCCCGAGCGACCCGAAGAAGGCCTGCATGCGCTCGGCCGCTAGCGGGCTCGTGCCCGTCGAGCGCGTCAGCTCGACGAGGCCTCCCGCCTCCAGCGGCGGCAGTCGCGTGGAAGCCCGCCGCCGGGCCGCCCCCGTCGAGGGAGGCGAGCGTGTCCTCGGCGACGAGCAGCGCGAGCGGGCCACCCTGCAGCGGCTCGTCGCCCGGAGTGCCGGCACAGTCGACGATCAGGTAGGGCACCTCGCCGTCTGTGTCCCCGGCATCGCGGACGTCCCATCCGGCGTTCATCGCCAGCGCGCGCAGCTCGTCCGCGATGGCCAGGTCCCCGGCGATCACGACGAGCCCCGAGCCCAGGCCGACCGGCCCGCTTGCGACGGGTGCCGGCGGGTCGTCCTCGCGGACGATGCTCCCGCCCTCGTAGCGGTACCAGCCGCGACCGGTCTTACGCCCGTGGCGCCCGCTGGCGACCATCCTCGCGCTGAGCGTCGACGGCCGCCACCGCGGCTCGCCGAAGCTCAGATCGTAGAAGCTCTTGGAGACCTCGAAGCCGGTGTCGATCCCGACGAGGTCCTGCAGCTCGAACGGGCCCATCCGAAAGCCGCCGCCCAGGCGGGCGATGCGGTCGATCGCCGCAACGTCGGCCTGGCGCTCCTGCAGCGCCTTCAGCGCCTCCAGGCCGAACGGCCTCCCGCAGCGGTTGACCAGGAACCCGGGCCCGTCCGTGGCGTCGATGACGCGCCGGCCCATCGCCGCGCCCGTCGCGCGCGCCACGGCGAGCGAGCGCTCGTCGGACTGCACGCCCGCGATCACCTCGACGAGCTTCATCACGGGAGCGGGGTTGAAGAAGTGCAGGCCGACGACGCGCTCCGGCCCCTCGACGAGCGCCGCGAGCGCGGTGACCGGGATCGACGACGTGTTCGATGCGATCACGCAGCGCGGTCTGACGACGGCGCTGAGCTGCGCGAACAGCTCACGCTTGACGTCGATCGACTCGGGCGCGGCCTCGATCACGAGCTCACAGGGGGCCAGGGCATCGACGCTGTCGACGGCGTCGACGAGTTGCCATGCCGCGCGAACCTGCTCGGCGCTCAGCTTGCCGCGCTGCTTGGCGCCCTCGAGGCCCTCCATGACGCGCTCGGCGCCCCGCTCGGCGGCGCCCGGGCATCGGGTCGAACAGCAGTGTGCGCGCGCCCATCGTGCACGCGAGCTGTGCGATGCCGGCCCCCATCGTCCCGGCGCCGGCGATGCCGATGACGCCCGGGACGGGCTCCGCTGTCGCTCACGCGCCGGCGGGCTCGGGCTCGGGCTCGAGCACCATCGGCTTCAGCGCGTCGATCCCGGTGACCAGGCGGCCGATGATCAGCTGCTGGATCTGGGAGGTGCCCTCGTAGATCGTCGTCACGCGCGCGTCGCGGAAGAAGCGCTCGACCGGGTGGTCGCTGCTGTAGCCCGCGCCGCCGTGCACCTGGATCGCGGTGTTCGCGCACCAGACGGCCGACTCGGTGGCGTTGTACTTCGCGATCGACGTCTCGAGCGTGCTCGGCTTGCCGGCATCCTTCACCGAGGCGGCCTTGAACACGAGCAGGCGCGCCGCCTCGGTCTTGACGACCATGTCGGCGATCATCGCCTGCACGAGCTGGAAGCCGGCGATCGGGCGGTCGAACTGGGTGCGCTCGGTCGCGTACCGGACCGACTCGTCGAGTGAGGCCTGGCAGACGCCGACGCAGCCGGCGGCGACCGAGAAGCGCCCGGAGTCCAGCGCGCTCATCGCGACCTTGAAGCCGTCGCCGACCTCACCGAGCATCGCGTCCGGGGCGGCGAACACGTCGTCGAGGGCGATCTCGGCGGTGTCGGATGCCCACATGCCCATCTTGCCCTCGATCGGCGTCGGCTGGAAGCCCGGGCTGGTCGGTCTCGACGAGGAAGCAGGCGATGCCGCGATGCGCGAGCTCCGGCGCCGTCTGGGCGAAGACGAGGCAGAGTTTCGCGTGGTTGGCGAGCGAGATCCACATCTTCGCGCCGTTGATCCTCCAGCTGCCGTCGTCCTGCTGCACGGCACGGGTCTTCTGATCCGACGCGCCGGAGCCGGCACCGGGCTCGGTCAGGCCGAACGAGCCCAGCCACGCACCCGAGCACAGCAGCGGGAGGTACCTCTGCTTCTGCTCCTCAGTGCCCCACTTGAGGATCGTGGAGCACACGAGCGACGTCTGCACCGAGACGACGGTTCGCATGCCGCTGCACCCGCGCCCGATCTCCTCGCAGATGATCCCGTAGGTGGTGTAGTCCAGCCCGGCGCCGCCGTACTCCTGCGGGACGATCGCGCCGAGGTATCCCTGGTCGGCGATCTTCTGCACGAGCTCGAGGTCGAAATGGTGGTTCGCCGAGTTGGGGCCGGCCAGCGGCACGATCTCGCGGTCGGTGAATTCCCTCGCAGTTTGCTTGATCAGCTGCTGCTCGTCGGACAGATCGAAGTTCATGATCGTTACGTTACGCCGTCTCAACGGTCCCCAGAAGCAATGTGGCCTGGCTGGACAAGACGCCCCCATTGCCGTGTGCAACCGCGATCTGGCAGCTGGGCACTTGGCGCTCGCCCGCCTCGCCGCGGAGTTGCCGCACAGCCTCCACGATTCCCAGAAGGCCGTACATCCCGGGATGGCAGTAGGACAGTCCGCCGCCGTTCGTGTTCATGGGAAGCGCACCCCCCGGAGCCGTACGGCCGCCGCTGACGAACGGCGCCGCCCTCGCCCTTGGCGCAGAAGCCGAGGTCCTCGAGGAACAGGATCGGCGTGATGGTGAACGCGTCGTAGAGCTGGACGCAGTCGACGTCGGCCGCGGTGTCAGGCGCGCCTCGGCGAACGCCGTCGCCCCGGACTCGACGGCGGCGGTGCCGCGTGAGGTCGCCCATGCCCGTGACGTGCCGATGACGGTGTGCTTCGCCGGCACCGAGCACGAGCACCGGAGGACGGCGCAGGGTCGCGGCGCGCTGCGCGGATGTCACCACGATCGCCGCGCCGCCGTCGGTGACCAGGCAGCAGTCGCGCAAGGTGAGCGGGTCGGCGACCATCCTGGAGCTCAGGACGTCGTCGATGCTGAGCTCCTCGCGCGACCACGCGGCGGGATTGCGCTGGGCCCAGCGGCGCGCTGAGACGGCGACCTCCGCAAGCTGCTCGCGCGTCGTGCCGAACTCGTGCATGTGGCGGGACGCGGCGAGCGCGTAGGCGGTCACGGGCATTCGCGGGCCGTAGGGCGTCTCCCACGGGTCGAGCTCCTGGACGCTCGCGCCGCGCACGTCCGACGAGGCGCTGCGTGCTTCCGTATGCGATCAGCGCCACCTCGCAGAGACCGGCCGCGATCGCGGCGCGCGCGTGGTTCACATGGAACATGAACGATGAGCCGCCGACGTTCGTCGCGTCCGTGTAGCGCGGCCGGATGCCGAGCTCCTGGCCGAGATTGAGCGGGGCCATCGGCAGCTGGGTCGACGCTGCGAACAGCCCGTCGACATCGCCGGGCCGAAGGCCGCAGTCGTCCAGGGCGCGGATCGACGCCTGCGTCATCAGGTCGACCGGGCGCATCCCCGGAGCGGCCGCGCCGAGGTCGGACTCGGCCGCCCCGGCGACTGCGACGCGCGCACGGAGCGAGGTCATGTGTCGGCGCGGTCGTCGAGGACGAACACGGGGAGGGGCGCCTCGTCGGGGTCGGACGAGGGCTCGAAGCGCACGGTGACGCGGGCGCCGATCGCGACCGCGTCACCCGGCGGGCCGCCCGACGCGGCTCATCATGCGGTAGCCCTCGTCGAGCTCGATCAGCGCGACGTTCCGCGGTGCGCTGTCGCGGGCATGCAGCGCCGTCGTCGCGTAGACGACGCCCCGGCCGCGGCTGATCAGCCACTGCACCGGCTCGCCGCTGCCCGGGACGACCAGCGACGGCGGCCAGACGGGCGTCCCGTCGGGAGCGGCGGGATAGGCGAGCTCGCGCTCCCGGCAGTGGGCGGCGAAGATCGCGGCGGGCGAACGGGGCTCGTCGTCGGTCGCGGACATCGGCGCGCGACGCTATCGGACGGCCATCCGCGGACCGCGTCCCGCGCGTACACTCGGGCAGCCGTGGATCCGTTCCTGCTGATCATGATCGCCGTCGTCGGAGGCCTGCTCGTCGCGCTGTTCCTGCTCGGGCTGTTCTACCCCGGTTCGGGCGCCGCGCAGGTCGACTGGAAGCCGACGCGTTCCCCCGAGGTCGAGGTGCAGAACGAGCTCGACGACGTCGCCCAGATGCAGGCGGCGATCAACGCAAAGCGCCGGGCTCGCGGCGCGCGCGGACCTGACCGAGGCGCGACGTGCGCGGCCAGGTGTCCGAGCATCTTCGCATCCAGGTCGAGCAGCACGAGGACGCGCTCGTCCAGCAGGACATCGCGCAGATGCTCGAAGCGAAGAACGCGCGCCGTCGAGCCAAGGGGACAGCCGGAGATCACGCGCGAGGAGTACATGCGCGACCTCGGGATCGGGAGCGGTGGCGCGTGAGGGTGCTCATGATCGGGGGCGGCTGCCGCGGGCTCGAGCTGACGCGCGCGCTGGTGGTCGACGGGCACGCGGTGCGCTGCGTGACGCGCACCGAGGCCGGTCGCGCGGCGATCGAGGCCGCCGGCGGCGAGTGCTGGATCGGCACGCCCGACGTGATCGGCACGCTGCGCTACGGCCTGGAGAACGTGACGCTCGTGATGTGGCTGCTCGGCACGGCCGACCGGCAGCGCCGAGGCGGTCGCTCCGCTGCACGGGTCACGCCTGCGGATGATGCTCGAGAAGACGACGGACACGACGGTGCGCGGCGTCGTCTACGAGGCGGCGGGCACTCTCGGGCCAGAGGTCCTGGCGAGCGGCGTCGCCGAGATGGAGCATGCGCAGCGCACGAACGAGATCCCCTACGCACTGCTGCGGCGCGATCCGCGTGGCGATCGCCGGGCCTGGCTGACCGAGGCGCACGCCGCCATCGACGGGCTGCTGGCGGGCCCGCGGCGGGTGGCGGCGGCCGGCGAGTAGGCGGCGCCGCCCTACAGGTCGAGAACGGCGACCCGCTCGAGCAGGTCGGCGAGGATCCGCGCCGTCGCACCCCAGACGAGGTGCTCGCCGACGACGTAGGTGTCGGTGCGGAACGGGACGCCGCGGCGCATCAGCCGGCGCCGGTCGTAGCCGGCGCGCAGATCGGCGAGCGGGAACTCGAGCACCTGCTCGACCTCGAAGGCGGACATCGTCCACTCGTGCCCCGGCTCGATCAGCCCGACGAACGGGTAGACGGAGTAGTTCGTCGCGATCGTCGGCGTCGGCTGCAGGGCGCCGATCAGGTCGACCGCCTCCGGCGGCAGGCCGATCTCCTCGTGGGCCTCGCGCAGCGCCGTGTCGCGCAGATCGCTCTCGTCCATGTCCTGGCGCCCGCCGGGGAAGGCGATCTCGCCCGCGTGGCGGCGCAGGTCGTCGCGTCGCTTGGTCAGCACGACGCCGATGCCGCCGTCCGGCAGACCGAACAGCGGGACGAGCACGGCGGCGTCGATGCGGCCGTGAACGTCGAGTCCCGCCGCCTCCGCAGGGTCGAGGAGGACGGGCCGGAGGACTGCGGCGAGCTCAGCTCGCGAGCGAGACGCGCTCGACACGCTCATCGAACATGACCTCGCCTTCGAGGGTGCGGTGCACCGGGCACTTGGCGGCGATCACGGTGAGGCGGTCGACCTGCTCGTCGCTGAGGGTGGCGGGCAGGCGCGTGACCAGGTTGAACTTCGTCGGGCAGCCACGCTCGCCGGGCGTGTAGTCGACCACGACCTCGACCCCGTCGATGTTCCAGCCCTTGCGCGTCGCGTACATCTCCATCGTGACGGCAGACGCATCCGGCAAGGCTGGCGGCGAGCAGTCTCGAGCGGGCTGGGGCCGGCGTCCGTGCCGCCGATGTCCGTCGGCTCGTCCATCGTGAGCTCGTGCTGGCGGACGCGGACCGTGTGCCGGTAGCCGGCGGTCTGGGTGGCGGTGGCCTTCATCGTCCTTCGATTATGACAAGGGGTTGAAAAGCAGCCCCGTGGGCACCTTCGGAGTGAAGAACGTCGACTTGGGTGGCATGTTCACGCCGGCGGCGGCGATCTCGCGAATCTGGCTCACCGGCGTGCCGCGCAGGAAGAATGCGACGTCGAACGCGCCGGAGTCGATCAGGGCCAGCGCCTCGTCGTCGTTGCGCGAGTATCCGAGCCCGCGGAAATGCGAGATGTCGTCCTCGCTCAGCCCGAGCGGGCCGGTCAGGATCAGCGCCTCGAGCACCGCCGTGTCCAGGCGCCGGTAGGGCTCGGGGAAGTCGGCCAGCGCGGCGTCGGCGATCGCCTGGTCCTTGAGCGTCAGGCGAAACGGGCGCCGGAAGTGGGCGTCGATGTAGCCGAGCTGGATCGGCCCGTTCCCGTCGGGCGGCGCCAGCTCGTCCGTCGATGAGAGCTCCTCGATCTCGAACAGCTCGCGCAGCGTCGCGGCCAGCGCCTCCTGGCGCGCCGGGTCCTCCGCAGGCCGCTGACGAGCCGGTGCGTCGGGAACACCGTCAGGCCCGGATCCTCGAGCGAGACGAGGTACTGCAGGACGTAGCGGTGCTCGCCCTCGCCGCCGATCTCGTCGGCGTAGACGCGCGCCGTCTCGTAGCGGTGGTGCCCGTCGGCGATCAGGAGCTCGGCGGCGTCGAGCGCCCGCCGGACCGCGTCGATCGCCGGCGGGTCGGTGACCCGCCACAGGCGGCTGACGGTGCCGTCGTCGTCCTCGAGCGCCCCGTAGGGCGGCGTCGCGGTCGTCGGGGCGAGCGCCTCCCAGGCGCTGTTCCCCGGGTCGTCGTAGAGCGAGAAGATCGGCGAGAGGTTCGTCCTCGTCGCGCGGGTCAGGCGCAGGCGGTCCTCCTTGGGGCCGGGGTGCGTGCGCTCGTGCGGGCGGATCCGCCCAGGGCCGTACTCGGTCACGCGCACGCGGCGAAGAAGCCGCTGCGCGTGCGCCGCGTCGCCGTCCGGGCCCGTGTACTCCTGCGTGAGCACCCACAGCGCCGGCTCGTCGTCGCGCACGACCGCGCCCTCGTCCTGCCAGCGTCGCGAGCAGCTCGGCGGCGTGGGCGTAGGGATCGCCGCCGGGCCGCGCGGGCTCGGGCAGATCGACCGCGACGACGTTGTGCGGCGACTGCGTCCGGCGAGCTGCTCCGCTGCAGCGGATCGATCACGTCGTAGGGCGGCGAGCACACGACGTTCAGCGAACCGACCTTCGCGAGGTCGTAATGGAGCGCGCGCAGCGGCTGGATCTCGGCCATGGGGCCACGCTAGCGATTGGGCGGCAAGACGCGGAGTGCGTACATTGGGTCGTCGTCGGGGCGTGGCGCAGCCTGGTAGCGCACCTGCTTTGGGAGCAGGGGGTCGCCGGTTCGAATCCGGCCGCCCCGATTGGAACCGTCCGGCGGGGGCGGCTCAGCGGGTGCGCAGCCGCGCGAACCGGTGCGCAACGTTGCGACTTCGTGCGAACGCGCATACCGGTCGCATGCCGCTGGTGCTCTGGGAAGCGGGCGCCGGCGGTTGTCGCCCGTGGCGCGTCTCAGACTTCGCAGACGGCGACGCCCGGCGCGTCGCGGCGGGCCTTCTCCGTTGCGGTCGCCAGATCTCCGAGCGGGGTGTACGTCACGTGATTTGGGTCCAGGTCCAGGGCGGCCGCGTCATCGGGTCCCAGCCGCTCCATGAGGTCCTTGGAGGCGAGAGCGCGTCCGCCGGTGGCGCAGGCTTCGATGCGGGCGGTCTCGTTGACCTGATCGCCGAGTGCGGTGACTTCGGTGCGTCCGCTGGTGGTGATCAGGCCGACGTAGAGGCTTGCGCCCCAGTGCAGACCGAAACGCAGGACAACGTCTTCGGCTCGTAGATCGCTCCTGACCGCGACGGAGGCGGCGGCGTCCCTGAGTCCGCGTGCCGCGACGATGCAAGCGCGCGCGGCGTCCGACTCCGATCCGGTCTGGTCGGCCAGGAAGAACGCGACGACGCCGTCACCGGCGTGGCGCCCGACGATGCCACCGGCCTCGACGATGCAGTCGTCGGCGGCGCGAAAGAGTCGCCGCCCGAGCGCAAAGTAGCTCGCGGTCGACAGCCGCCGGGCGACTTGGGAGGAGGCTTCCAGGTCGGCGAACAGGATCGCCGTGGGCCGGCGCGCCGGCTTGGCGACGCTCACCATCCGCTCGAAGTGGTCCGCGTCGCCCTCCGCCGCTATCGCGCCGAGGACGGCCATCCCGGCTGCGGCTTCGAGATCCACGCCGCGCCGGCACGCCCGCCCTGCGGGCCACTGAAGCGGGACGACCGTCACCAGAATGTCGACCCGTCGCCCACGCGCTTTGTACAGTCCGCGCAGACGGAAGGTCCGAGGCGCGTGCAGGGCAGTTGCCGACAGGCCGTCGACCAGGTCCCGCATCCGCGGGTCGACTACCTCGCGGAGCTGGTCACGCCCGCCAGGGTTAGCGGTGAGCAGCACCCCACCGATTTTGCTGAAGATCTCGCGCTGTACCTCGACCGGATACAGGTCGCCGCGCCACGCCAGTCGCATGTCCACGGCCTCCGGGCCGTAGTAGTGGGCGCCAAGCGGCACCGCAGCGGGCTCCAGCAGGCCGCCCCAGCTCAGCCGGGCGTCGTCGGTGATGAAGACATAGCGCCCCTCGCGGTCAACGATCTCGGCCCAGTGGCCCGCGTCATTCAGCGCGGTCGCCGTCGTGGCGAGCACCGGATCCTCCGGCAACCTGCACGTCTCCTTACCGACCAGACCCATCACACGACGGTACATCGGCACGCCGCCAGCCGCCACGCTCGCAACGGACGACAAGCAGGAGCCGTTTCGCGTCGCGGATTTCGGTAAGCGGGCCTGAGTCCGCCGTCACCGGTGCCGATGATCACTGGGTGCTTCGCACCTGTGAAGGCGCGAATGCGCATACCGGTCGCATACAGCTGTTTCCCTGCTCCCGAATGTGGTGCTGCGCGTGTACTGACCTGCGGGTATGGTCGGCGTGTGCAGGCGACGTTGACGGTCCTGTTCACTGATGCGGTCGCGTCGACGCAGGCGCTCGCGCGGCTTGGGGATGAGCGGTTCGGGGTGGTCCAGCGAGCCCATCTGGAGCTGTTGCGGACGGCGGTCGCTGCGCATGAGGGCCGGGAGGTCAAGAGCCTGGGCGACGGGCTGATGGTCACGTTCGGCGGTGCTGCGGATGCGTTGGCGTGTGCGGTGGCGATGCAGCAGGCTGTGGAGGCGTCTGCGCGGCGCGGGGATGACGGTCTGCCGTTGCGTGTCGGGGTGGCGCTCGGTGATGTGGATGTCGCCGGGGACGGGGACTGTCATGGGACGGCGGTCGTGGAGGCCGCGCGGGTGTGCGCGGCGGCCGGGCGGCGGGCAGGTGTTGGCGACGGAGACCGTTCGTCTGGTAGCCGGCTCGCGTGGGGGACATGTGTTCACGCCGCTGGGGCCGGTGGAGCTCGAGGGGGCTCTCGGAGCCGGTGTCGCTGGTCGAGGTCGGGTGGGCACCGCTGGCCGAAGGCGGCGTTGTCGCGCCGGTGCCGTTGCCGCCGCGGCTCGCATTTGAGTCGTCGTGGACGTTCGTGGGTCGCTCAGTCGAGGTTGAGCGGATCGACCGCGCTGCTGGGACGAGGTCCTAGGCGGGGCGCGGCGGGTCGTGCTGCTCGGTGGTGAACCGGGCGAGGGCAAGACGCGGCTTGCGCGTGAGGTCGCGGTTCACGCGCACGAGCAGGGCGCGCTGGTGTTGTTCGGCCGTGTCGATGAGGACGTTGCGGTCGCCTATCAGCCGCTTGCCGAGGCGCTGCGTCACTTCCTGGCGAGCGTCGATGAGGCGACCCGCGACCGCGTGCTGGGGTTGCGTGGTGGGGTGCTCGCGCGGCTTGGTGCCGGAACTGGTGGAGGAACTGCCTGCGGGGCAGGTGGAGGCGTGGGCGATCTACGAGGGCCTGGTCGACTGGCTGTCCGGGGAAGCTCGGCAGCGGCCGGTCGTGCTGGTGCTGGATGACATTCACTGGGCGGCCCGGGCGACGCTCGGCGCGCTGATGCATCTGGTGCGCAGCGAGCGGCTCGGCGCGGATCCTGATCGTCGGGACTTACCGCGACACCGAGCTGGAGCGCACGCATCCACTGGCCAAGGTGCTCGCGGACCTGCGTCGCGAGGAGGGTGTTGAGCGGCTGACGGTTCGCGGTCTTGACAGCGCGGGCGTTGAGGCGTTCGTCCACGCGGCAGGCGGCGACGGCTGAACGACGAGGGTCAGCGCGAGCTGGCTGCGCTGCTGGTCGAGCAGACGCAGGGCAACCCGTTCTTCCTCGGACAGGTCCTGCGCCATCTCGCCGAGTCCGGCGCGGTCGAGCAGGTCGACGGGCGCTGGGTGAGGACCGCGTCCGTGGACGGGTCCGAGGTTCCTGAGGGTGTCCGCGAGGTCGTCGGCCGGCGGATCTCGCGCTTGTCCGCCGCTTGCCGGGGAGTTGCTGACGGTGGCGGCGGTCGCCGGACCGCAGTTCGACACCTCGATCGTCGCGCAGGTCGCCGGGCACCCGATCAGCGACGCGCTGGACGGATTCGACGAGGCAGTCGGCTCCCGGCTGGTGCTGGAGACCGATGTTCCCGGCCAGTTGCGGTTCGCGCACGCGCTGGTACGCCAGACGCTCGAGGACGAGTTGACGACGTTGCGGCGCGTGCATCTGCACCGCGGCCTCGCGCTGGCGATCGAGGACCGCGTTCGGTCGCAGTGGACAGTGTGGTCGCCGACCTTGCTCACCACTTCGCCGAGGCCGCTGTCGCGGGAGAGGGTGAGCGCGCCGCCCACTACGCTGAACGCGCCGCCATCCAGGCGCTCGATCGCGGCGCCGCTCAGCAGGCAGTCGACCTGTTCGAGCGCGCACTCGATCTGCTTTCGGCGGACGCCGACCCCGGCGGGCTGCAACGCGATCGGCTCTACGCGCAGCTCGCGCAGTGCTGCTGGGTGGTGTTCGATCAGCCGCTGCTCACCGACGTGTGCCGCCGGTGGCTGAAACTCGGCCGTCAGCTCGACGATCCGGTGACCCGGGTGAACGCCGCAGGGTGGCTGCCGCTTTCGTTTGTCTATACGAGTGTTCCCGAGTCGCGGGACATCGAGGCCATCGCAGAGGCCCTGCGGATCGACCTGCGGGGCGTGGATCTCGACGATCGGCGCCGCTTCACGTTCCTGGGCACGTGGTGTGCGACGGATGCCCCGGGGTTGCGCGCGCGGCTCCTCACAGGCGTCGCCTTTGGGTGGGCGTGGGGTGTGCCGCTCGCGCCCCTTGCTGACGCGTTACCCGCGCGAACGCCGCTCGCGCTCGCCGACGAGGGGCTCCGCCTTGCACACCTGAGCAAGGACGCCCAGATCATCGACGAAGTGCGCTTCCTGCGCGCCTCGCCACTGACCGGCAGCCCCGACGTCGACGAGCTGCTGCGCGAATCCGAGAGCACAGTCGGGCTCGAGTACCCGATGGGTGGCAGCGGGCGCCAGCTGGCCGCAGTCGCGCTGGCCCGACTGGCCCGTTTGGATGACCTGCGGGCGATGACCGACGAGATGCTTCGGGTCGCCGAGCGAAATGGCGACCTGCTCATACGGCTGCAGGCGCACACACTGCACGCCGCGACGTTGCTTGCGCGCGGCCACATGGAGGACGCACAGGGACAGACCGATCGAGCTCTCCAAGTAAATCCCGAGCAGCCCGCCAATCAGCTGAGCTACGCGATCCTGACAGTTGCGCGGATGCTCAGCACAGGCCAAGCCGATGAAGCGAGGCCGATCGCCGAACTCCTGGACTCCAGCCCAGCGCTCGATGGCTCCCACCTGACCGGCGTCGCCGCCGCCGCCCAGGGCGACCTCGACACCGCACGGGCCGTGCTGAGCACCTGGCACGAGGCCGGCCACGCACTCCCCGCCGACGGTGAACTCCCGGGGCGGCTCTGGGGCCTGGCCGAATGCGCCCACGCCGTCGGCGACGCCGAAGCCGCCCGCCACCTCTACGAGCACCTTGCCCGATTCGACGGGCAACTGCTCGTCTACGGGCTCTTCTTCATCCCCGCGAGCGCCGCCTCCGTGCTTGGCCGGCTCGCCGAGACACTCGGCGAGCACGACCGCGCCCGCGGCCACTACACCGAAGCGCTCGCCCTCGAGGAATCCTGCGGAGCAGAGATGTTTGCTGCCCGAACCCGCCAGGCGCTGACGCGCCTCGGCTGACGATGCGCCGACGCGGACAGGCCGTCCTGGACCTTGTATTTCGGTATGCGGACCGGTGCGCCCCTTCTGAGCCCGCTGATCACGGGCCGTTTCGTACCTACTGAGCCGGCCGCCCGACTGGGCCGCTCGGAACGCTGTTGACGTGAAGCGCGCAATCACTCGCCGCGAGCCTGCTTGAGGGCGGCGATGTCGCGCAGGTCCTCGTCGCGGCCGGCGGCGCTCTTCATGCTGATCACCTCGTCGTACCCCGCGTACAGGGTGCCGTTGATCTCCACCGCCCCGTTACGCAGGTGCTTGTAGTCGCGGACGCCGGCGACGTCCTGCATGACGTCCAGCCGGCCGAAGTTCGTCCTCAACACCCAGTTCCCGCCGCCGGACACGCCGTCCTCGTCGGGCTCAATTCTCAGTTCGTCGGCGCCCGTGTCGCCGAGGTCGACGTGCGCGTCCATCGAGCGCAGAGCCGCGGCGAGGCGCCGCAGATTCTCGTAAGCCCTCAGCCGGCCGCCTCCAGGGTGCGCTTGAGGTTGTCGAGGATGTTGCCCCACCCATTCCTGTGTGAGCGCACCGCCTCCTCGTCCCATAGGCCGCTGTGGGTGAACCGGACGGTGGTCGCGCCGTCGGCTTCCTCGAAGTCGATCTCGATCAGCGTCCGTCTCGTGTCGCCGTCCCAGAGCCAGGTGAACGCCAGGCGGGTCGGCGGCTCGATTTCCGTGTAGGTGCCGCCGCCGCCGTACTCGGCGTCCTTGTCCGGGTCGCGCATGACGACGCGAACGACCCCGCCCAGACGCAGGTCGACTTCGACCTCGCTCGTCTCCCAGTGGTGCTCGGCCTGCCACCAGCGCCGGATCACCTCCTCGCTGGTCCACGCGTTGAAGACCGCCTCGGCGGGCGCCTGGAAGGTGCGCTCGATGCGCAGCGTCCTGGTGTCGCTCACTTCGCCCGCTCCCGCCGGCGCTGCGTCCGCATCATCATCCGGGCGCGGACGATCAGCAGTCCGGTGCTTGCACCGACGAGGGTCGGCAGCATCTCCTCGACCGGGATGCCTCCCACGTGAGCGATGATCACGAGCCCGCGCCCCTCTGCGAGGCGGCGACGGCCGAGAGCGCCGCCTCGAAGACGGTCGGCTCGCCGTACTCGTCGTGGAGGTTCCACCATGCGTACGCCGGGGTCTGCGGGTAGCCCTCGGGCGAGTCCTCCCACTCCTCCTGACGGCCGAGCGCGGTGATGTCGAGATAGGCCCAGGCGCTGCCGAGCGCCTCGTCGCCGCGCTTGTCGACGAAGTACGTGCGGAAGATCCGGTCGGCGTCGTCGCGGTAGAAGGCGTTGGTGCCGTGCCACTCGGCGACTCCGAAGTCCGCGTCGAAGTCGTCGGTGATCGTGTACCACGGAATGTCCCAGCCCATACGCGCCTTCCAGCGCTCGATGTCGGCCTGCGGCGCCCGCGAGACGTACGCGAGCGTGGTGTCGCGCGAGTTCAGATGCGCGAGGTGGGCGACCTGGTCGGCCATGAACGAGCAACCGCGGCAGCCGCTCTCGGGCCAGCCGGCCACGCCGGGCTCGAAGAAGAAGCGATAGACGATCAGCTGACGGCGCCCCTCGAACAGGTCGAGCAGGGTCACCGGCCCGTTCGGGCCATCGAAGCGGTAGTCCTTCTCAACGGCCATCCGCGGCATCCGGCGGCGACTGGCGGCCAGCGCGTCGCGGGCGCGGGTGAGCTCCTTCTCCTTGACCAGCAGTTCGTCGCGCGCGGAGTTCCACTCCTGCGGCGACACGATCGGCGGCATCTTCATTGCGACTCTTCCTCCTTCAGGTACTCGTCAACGACATCGAACAAACGCTCCCAGAGGGCACGCTGGTGATCCATCCAGTCGGCCGCGACACTGAGCACGACGGGCTCGAGTGAGAGCCGATGCGTCCGGCCCTCGACCACGCGCGTCACGACACCCGTCTCCTCCAGCACCTTCAGGTGCTTGGAGATCGCGGGCTTGGACACCCCGAAGCCTGCCGTGGCGTCGCCGACCGTCGCCGGCCCTGCGGCGAGGCGCTCGACGATGCCGCGGCGGATCGGATGCGACAGCGCCCGGAACGGATCGTTAACCATTAGGTGAACAGTATCACGACCGCGCTTCGATCAGGCGACGGCGTACACGAGCCAGCGATCGGGGATGCCCTTGAGCTCGTGTTCGCCGCGCTCGGTGAACGTCAGCTCGCTGCCGATGACGAGGTCCTTGACGGTGCGCGAGACGAGTGTCTCACCGTCGCCCGCGAGGCTCATGATCCGCGCGGCGAGATGCACCGCCAGCCCGGCGACGTCCTCGCCTGTCCGCTCCACCTCGCCCGTGTGCAGGCCCGTCCGCAGTCCCAGGCCCAGGTCCCGCGCGGCGGCGATGAGCTCCAGAGCGCAGCGCACCCCCTGGGCCGGCCCGGTGAAGAGGGCGAGCACCCCGTCGCCCGTCGTCTTGACGGTCTGCCCGCCGTGGGCCTCGACGGCGCGCCGCGTGTCGGCGAAGTGCCGGTCGAGGAGCTCCGTCCAGGCGCGATCGCCGGCGAGCGCGGCGCGCCGCGTCGAGTCGACGAGGTCGGTGAACAGCACCGTCGCCAGGACGCGCCTGGTGAGGGGTGCCGGCGTCGTGCCGGTCACGAACTCCTCGATGGCGTCGGCCAGCTCGTCGGGATCGCGCACGACGATGAACATGTCGCTGCCCCGCAGCTCTCGGAACCGTGCACCGGGAATGAGGTCGGCGAACTCCCGCACGGCCGCGCCGGGGATGAGCGCGTCGGAGGGATGCAGGACGAGCGCGGGCGCCTGGACGAGCGGCAGGACCTCGGTCACGTCGCTCACCAGCGACATCTCCAGCAGTCGTCCCACCTGGAACGGGGTGAGCGTGCTCTGCAGGCCGCGTTCGAGCCGTTTGGCGCGAGCAGGATCGGCCGCATAGCCGGGCGCGAAGAACCGGGCCAACGGCGCGAACGCGTCGAGATCGGCGAACGCGCGGCCGAACGCCGCCGACGTTCCCGACACGTCGAGGAAGCTCCGTGCAGAAGGGCTGAGCAGGACCAGGCAGGCGACGCGATCCGGGCGCGTCGCCGCAAGCAGCGCGAGCGACCGCGCCGCGTCGGCGTTGCCGAGGAGCACCGGGCGATCGGCCCCGACCGCGTCCATCACGGCCAGCGCATCCTGCACGTGCGCCTCCAGTGTGAGGTCCGTTCGGGCCGGATCCGAGAGCCCGGTGTCGCGCCGGTCGAAATGGATCACGCGCGCGAAGCGCCCGAGCCGCCGGAAGAGGCGCACCGCCTCGGGGAAGTCCCAGGTGCTGTCGACGTTCGCCGCGGCCGACCCGTTGAAGAGGAGGTCGTGGTCGCCTGAGCCGTGGACCTGGTACGCGATGGCCAGCTCGCCGCTGCGCACATACCGTGTCTCCGGTCGGTCCACGGCGCGACCCTACCGGCGTCCGACGTACGCCTCGAGCGATGAGTTCCGCGCGCAGCGGTGGTCCTACAGGTCACAACGAGATCAGCCGGTGGACCTCCACGGGCTCCTCGCGTCCCTTGACCTCGATCCGGCCCAGCGGCTCGGTCACCGCTCCGGGCAGGCGCGCGGCCGTCGCGCCGCCGATCACCACCGTCCCCACCGGAGCCTTCCCCTCCAGTCGGGACGCCACGTTGACCGCATCGCCGATCGCGGTGTGCCGGCGGCCTCCCGCGGCACCGAGCAGGCTCACGACCGCGACGCCCGTGTTCACGCCGACGCGCACTCGCGGCCAGCCCGGGTGGGAGTCGGCGACCGCCTCCATCGTGTCGAGCAGCTCCAGGGCGGCGCTCGCGGCGCGGCGCGGATGATCGGGCTGGTCGCCGCGCGCATTGAAGACGACCATCAGGGCATCGCCGATGATGTTGTCGATCTCCCCGCCGTGGCGCCGCACGACCGGTGGGATCACCACCTCGAAGTACTCGTTCAACATCGCCGCGACCTGTTGCGGTTCGTGCTGCTCGGAGAACGCGGTGAACCCCTCCAGGTCGGCGAAGATCACGCTGATCTCGCGCGTGCCCGAGCGCGTCTCGTCCAGGTACAGGTCGCTGAACCGCTCCTCGTGCCACTGACGGTGCGCACTGTAGGCGACCAGTGCGAAGGCGACGAGCATGAGCAGATGCCACTCCCACCAGCTCGCGTGCCAGTTCCGCGCGAAGGCGACCGCGACCATGGCCTCGGTCAGCAGGGCGAACGCCGCCACCATGCCGAGCAGCATCGGCGCCCTCCGGCGCCGCCAGAGCTCGAGGTATCGCACGACGCCGACGAGGTACAGGCCGATCGCGGGGATCGCCAGTGCGAGGAAGACGCCCGCACCTCGCTCGGGCACCTCGGAGCCGTCGAACGGCGGCAGCTGCAGCAGCGACGTGAGCGCCCACGCAGTCACCAGGGCCAGCAGCCCCCAGACGAGCAGGGGAGCCCGGCGCATCACAGCCGCCCCGCGCCCGCCGTCCAGGTCGACGCTGGATGCGGCCACGAACACCGATGCGATCAGCAGCCCGACCGGTGTGGCCACCGTGAAGCCGGGGTTCGGCGTGTCGAGCAGCACCTTCGGCGTTGCGAGCGCATGCAACCCGAGGAACCCGGCCGCCGAGAAGAACGCGAGTGACACGAGGAAGACGCGCGCGTCCCCGCGCCGGCTCGCGGCGAGCCCGGTCGTGTACGCGAGGGCGGCGTTCAGCGCTCCCGCGGCCAGGACGAGCCAGAAGTGGGACGGGTGGTTCTCCCACTCCATGTCGAGCGACGGGTCCGCGAGCAGGAGTGCCAGGCCGGCGAGTGGCAGGAGCAGGCAGAAGAGCAGCGCCAGGCTGCTCGCCGTGACCCGCGCTGTCCCGGCGGTGGTCATGTGCGCCGCTAGTTCCCCGGCATGCCCTGGAGAGCGGCGGCGGCGACGCGCTGGTGGTCGTAGCTCGTCGCGTTGCCCATCAACGCAACGCCCGCGCGGCGGTCGGGGAAGATGCGCATCATGTTGAAGAACCCGCCGCCACCGCCGAGGTGCTCGAGGTGGCGCTCAGCGCTCGGGCGGTCCGAGTGGCGGCGAAACCACCCGAGGCCGACATCCATCTTGCGTCCCCTGGCCTGGATCGTCTGCATCGCGGTGACGCTCTGCTCCGACAGGACCCGGACGTCACCCGACTCGTCCGTCGTTCAGGTGGACGGCCATGAAGCGTGCGGCGTCGCGTACCGATCCGACGAGGCCGCCGTACGCCGGGCCGTCGACGCAGAAGCGGTGGAAGGCGAGGAAGCCGCCGTGGTTCTCGGCGACGATGCCCTTGGGCAGCATGAGCCGGAAGAGCGGCGTCATCGGGCTGCGACGCGATTGGTATCCGGTGGCTGCGTCGGCGGTCATGTCCGGGCGGTAGACGAAATCGGTGCGCGTCATGCCGAGCGGTCTCAAGATGTGCTCGCGGACGTGATCCTCGTAGCGCCGCCCGGCGGCGTCGCTGATGACCTCGCCGAGGGCGAGGTATCCGAGGTTGCTGTAGCTCGCCCCGGTGCCGGCCGGGTGGCGCAGCCTGCCGTGGCGGCGTAGCAGGTCCAGGGTGAACTGGTGCGGGTCGCGCGCAGGCCGGTCCGCGGGGTGCACCCAGCGCACGGGGATCGGGTTGCCCAGGCCGGAGCTGTGACTCAGCAGGTGCCGGACGGTCACCTCGGGCCAGCCCGAGCGCGGCGCCGGGAGCTCCGGCAGGTGCCGGCGCACAGGGTCGTCGAGATTCAGCGTCCCGTGCTCGACGAGCTGCATCGCGGCGGTGGCAGTCACGATCTTCGTCATCGAGAACCACAGGTGCACGGTGTCCACGCCGGTTCGGGAGCCGCTTGCCAGGTCGGCGACGCCGGCCGCTCGCTCGTCCACGACCTGATCGCGCGCCGCGACGACGAGGGTGAGGCCGGGGACCTGGTGCGCGGTCAGGTCGCGGAGCGCGTCGTCGAGCGCTTCGCCGGCGGAGACTTGAGCCGTGTGTGCGGTCATCCCGGAACTCGCCTCGCAGTGAAGGATCGCGCGTACGGATGCGATGTGCCACTCCAACGCTGGGACACTTCCGGCATGTCCCTGCTGGTGCAGCGCGATGCGATCGCCGAGACGCTGCTCGCGGTGACCGTCGGGGTGATGGTCGCCGGTGAGGTCGCCGCCACGTACGCCGGGACGCCCGCCGACGCGGAGGACTCAGGCCGGATGGCACGGCTGCGCACGAGCGTCGACACCGTCGTGTTCGCGCGCTACCGCGGTGAGGGGCCATCCGCCGATCGCGGCACCAAACGGCTGCTGCTGGGTGGGATGCTCGCGGGGCTCGCCCTGGCGTGGGTGATCGCGCAGCAGCTCGCGCGATCACGAGTCGGTGCGAACTCGTGGCCGGTCCTCGCGCTGGGGATGCTGATCGCGCTCGCGGGCGTCGCACTGCGGGCGTGGGGAGTCACGACGCTGGGTCGTCACTTCCAGCGAGAGGTCGCCATCGATCCGGGGCAGACGCTGATCACCGACGGCCCGTACCGCTGGGTTCGCAATCCGGCCTATGCCGGGAACCTGTTGACGGTCTTCGGGCTCGGACTGATGTTCGGCAGCTGGGCCGGCGCGCTCGCCGGCGCGTCAGTCGCCTTCGTCACGCTCCTTCCGCGGCTGCATGTCGAGGAGCGGGCGCTGCGGGAGGCGTTCGGCGAGCCCTACCTCGAGTACGCCGCGTCGACGGCCCGCCTGGTTCCGGGCGTCTGGTAGCCGGTCACCGTGGCGCGCTCAGGGCGAGAGGAGGATGAGCGAGCAGCCGGAGGCCGTGGACGTGTCGCGGCTGCAGCTGAGGACCAATGCGCGCTCGAGGCTCGCCCCCGACACGGAGGAGAGCGGGAACGCGAGGTAGCGGCTGTCCGACGATTCCTCGGGGTTGGGCGCCAGGTAGAGCCGCGAGCGTCCGTCCTCGCCGTTTCCCTGCGCACCCCACAGAATCCCGCCGGTGTCGGTGGACGACACGCCGACGACATCGGTGCCGCTGACGTTCCCCTGCGCATAGCGCGCGAGCAGCCGATGGCCTCCTCGCAGCAGATCCACGCGCGCCTCCTGTGCCCCGTAGTCGTAGGTCGGCGCGACCGGACCACGAGCGACCCATGCGATCGCGAGGCTGCGCGGACCCAGGTCCAGGCTGCGCGGACCGGTGCGGTTGTCGCTGTTGCGCAGGCCTCCGGGCAGTTCCCGGAGGGGACCACCGTCGAGCGCGCGCCGGTAGAGCCGCGCGCGTCCTCCGGCCACGGAACGGGCGAAGGCGATGCGTCCCGCCGCAGCCGTCGGAAGGTAATCCGAAGCGCTTCCCACGCCGAGCCCGGCGACACGCTGCTCGCGGCCGGCGGTCACGTCGTAGCGATAGACGTCGCAGCCACGCGGGCGCTCGAATCCGACCGCTCGCACGCTGCATCGGGAGTAGGTGGCGATCAGCCTCCCGTGGCCGTCGTCGCCCAGATCCACGTCGAACGGCACCTTCCCCGGTGCCACCGCTGCGTCAGCGCCGACGCCGTTGCGCCAGATCACGAGCTTCCACCGCCCGTCGGCGGTGGGCACGCTCCACGCCGCGGCGTCGCCCCGCATCGAGACCTTGACGCTTGCGGGCAGTCCGGTGGCGAGCGTCGTGTCAGCGCGCGCCTGCCCTGCGGCAAGAGCCAGCATCGCCACGGCTGTCACAACGATTCGCAGCATCCACCTGTAGGAACGCAGCGCGGGCATGCGAGTTGCGCGCAGAGCGCGGAGGCGCCCGGGGGCGCGCACGTGACCTACGCTGCACTCGTGACGTTTGACACTTGCGGTAGCGTCATTGGTGAAGGGCAACCCTGTGACGTCGGCCGGCATGGTCGGCGGCACGACTGACTTTCGAGGGTCCATCCACCCCGGAGGTCGCAGGTGCCCCACGCGCAGGTCCCGAGAACACGAATCGCTCTGCTGTCCGTGCTCCTCGTGGCCGCGTTCGCGCTGGGTCTGCTGGCCGGCGGCGTTGCGGCGTGGTTGCCGCTGGCGTCCATCGTGGTAGCGCGGATCGCCTGGGTTGCAGGAGACCGCCAGATCCGCGAGCTCGTGAATGAGCCGCACGAAGCCGGCCGGCGGGCTCGCGACACGGGCTGACCGGGATACTTGCGGCATGAGTGAGGCGCGAGCGATCGTCGATCGGGCCGTCGATCACGCGGGCGGCGCCGCACGCTGGGACGCCATCGACGCTCTCGAAGTGCATATCCGCGTGGGTGGCCTTGCGTTCCGCATGGCCGGCGTGCTCGATCGCACCGGCGACGATGATCTCGTCGTCGCGGTGCACGAGCCGCGCGTGGAACTGCGCTCGCGCGACATCCCCGGATGGCACGGAGTGTTCAGCGGGGGCGAGGCGACGCTGGTGGGCGAGGACGGTGCGCCCACGGCCTCGCGGCTGCCCGCCGTTCGCGCGCAGCGAGCGCCGTGGCCGCGCACCGGCTGGGACGACTTCGACGCGATCGCGTTCTGCGGCTACGCGTCCTGGAACTACCTCACGTTCCCGGTTCTGCTGCGCCGGCCCGATGCTCAGCTCGTGGCGCTCGGCCGTCACAGGATCGCGGGCGAGGACCTGGATGGCCTGCGCGTGCGCTTTCCCGCGAGCGTGCCGACGCACGGGCCCGCCGACATCCTGTGGTTCACGCCTGCCGGCGCGCTGAGACGGCACGACTACCGGGCCCGCATGATCGCTCCCTGGGCACTGGCCGCGAACGTCGTGCTCGAGGAGACGACCGCGTTCGGGGTCACGGTGCCCAGCCGCCGGCGGGTGAGACCGCGGCTGCCGCTGCGCCGCGTCGCGCCGGGTCCACTCCTCGTGTCGATCGACCTCGAGCTGACCGGGGTGCGCGAGCGCTGACCGACAGTTGCGCGCGGCGTGTCGCAGCCTACTCGCGGACGAACGCTGCGATCTCGCGTGCGAGCGCATCCGGTTGGTCGAGCGGGATCAGCGGAGCGGCCGAGAGAGTGCGCACGACGGACTATCAGGACGCCTGCCCGACCGCGGCGATCGTGCTCTAGCCGAGGAACGCCCGCAGCGCGTCCCTGCCGCCGCCGACGATCGGATCGCCGTGCGCGAGGAGCAGCAGGTCGAAGTCCAGGTCCAGGAGCGCGCCGTACGCCTGGCGCAGGCCGGCCTTCGTCTGCTCGGGATCGTCCATGAGCTGGTCGGGGACGAACGCGAGCCCGTCGCTGCCGGCCCATTGGACGACGCCGTCGGCGCAGGCGAGCGCACGGTGAGCCGGGATGTGCAGCGCGGTCTCATCCGGGCAGATCGCGTCGACCTCGAAGGCGAAGATCCCGCCCGGGAGCTCGTCGCCGAAGTCGAACGCCTCGACGGGACCACGCCCGTCGAGCTCGTGCATGCCGTTGCGGACGCAGTGCACCGTGCAGCCGAAGGCGTCGCGCAGGCGCCACGCATCGCGATCGTGGTGGCGGTTGGTCAGCAGCACGTCGCGGGGCACGCCATGGTCCTCGAACCACTCGAGGCCCGCGGCCGGGATCAGCGGATCGATCACCACGCGCTCGGCCGCCAGGTGATACGAGCTGACGTCCATCCCGATGTGCGGGTGATGGGCGGTCCAGTGCCACAGGCCGGGGGCGATCTCGTTCACGGCGCGATCCTACGGCTCGATGACGTTGCGCGGGTCGGGCTGCTCGCTCGCGGGAGCCTGCGAGTAGTCGCCGAACGGCCCGTCGCGCTCGGTGACGACCGCGCGCACCCCCTCGCGCTCGGCGACGTCGATGAAGCGGTGGGCCTCAGGGGTGTTGCGCATCAGCCCGTCGAGGATCGGCCCGAGCGTCTGCGTGGAGGCGAGCCCCATGTTCTCGTATGCCTGGTTGACGATCAGCTTCATCGCCGCGAGCTGTGAGGACGGGATCGCCGCGAGCCGCTCGGCCTCGGCGTGCACCGTCGCCTCCAGATCGGCGAACGGCACGGCGCGGTTGATCAGGCCGGCCTCGGCCGCCTCGGCGCCGGAGAGCGGGCGACCGGTGAGCGCGTACTCCTTGGCGCGGGTCAGACCGAGGCGGTAGAGCCACATGCCGGACAGGTACGCGCCCCACATCCGCGAATACGGCGTGCCGATGCGCGCGTCCTCGCTCGCGATGACGAGGTCGGCGCAGAGCGCGAAGTCGCTGCCGCCGCCGACGCACCAGCCATGGACCTGGGCGATCACCGGCTTCGGAGAGCGCCAGACGCTCATGAACTTCTGCGTCGGCGACGCGCTCGGGGTGGTCGCCATGACGAAGTCCTTGCCCGGGTCCCAGGCGCCATCGGTGGCCAGACCCTCGTCCCAATGATGGAACCCGCCGGAGAAGTCGTACCCCGCGCAGAACGAGCGGCCCGCTCCGCGCAGGACGACGACCTTCACGGCCGCGTCGGCGACCGCGCGCTCGACCGCGGCCTGCACCTCGTCGGGCATCGGCGGAACGATCGTGTTCAGCCGCTCGGGCCGGTTGAGCGTGATCGTCGCGACCGGGCCGTCGGCGGCGTACTGGAGCGTCTCGTAGTCGGGCATCGGCCGATTCTCACACGTCGCCGGCAGACGGGTGGGCGATTCCGATAGCTGTGGTACGAATTGATTAGGACGCCCAAATGAGGGTGCCCGGGATCGGCGCTCGCTACGGGCCTGTTCGCGTGGGCGGTGCGTCGCTCGGCAGCTCGCGATCGGTGATGTCGCGGACCACCGAGAGATGCTGGCCCGGGACGAAGTCGGCGACCCCCGAGTACTCCAGCAGGCGCTTCCGGCCGGCCGGGTCGACGAAGACGTTGGCGGCGGTGAACGAGCCCCCACGCTGCAGCTCGCTGCGGCCCGCCTCGGCAAGCTCCTGATCCTCGGCGGGGACGAGATCCGTCGCGAGCATGCCCACCAGATCCGCCCTCGAGCGTTCGGCCATCTCGGCTGCGGCCGGGTTGGCGTCGAGGATCACGCCGTCGTCGTCGGTGATGAAGATCGCGTCGAGGTTGCTGTCGAAGAGCGCGCGAAAGCGCGACTCGCTGAACGCGATCTCGTGCTGAGCCTCGGTGGCGTCGGTGATGTCACGCAGCCCGACGAGGTAGCGCGTCGGTGAGAAGCGCGAGGCGGAGAACTCGATCAGCGCGTGGCGCCCATCGGCGAGCGTCGCGCGGATCTCGCCGCGCTCACGGGCCGTCGCCTGAACCCGCTCGAGGATCTCCGGCAGCGTCGCGTTGTCACCGTCACGGATGAACCCCGAGAGGTCCCTGCCGATCAACGACTCGCGCGGAGCGCCGGCCAGCTCCACGGCGGCGTCGTTGACCTCGAAGATCGTCGTCGCCTCGTCGGTGATGACCATCGGCTCGAGCGCGTGGGTGAAGACGGCGCGGAAGTCGGACTCTCCGGCGGCGACCTGTGCGCGCGCACGATCGAGCTGTTGCTGCGTGCCGCCCGGCCGCGCCCCGTGCGGGTCGAACGCGCACCAGCGCCCACGCCCGTCCTGCTTTGCGGCGTAGAGGGCGGCGTCGGCCTGCGCGATCAGGTCCAGCTTGTCGCCGGCGAGCGCCGGGAACTCCGAGATGCCGAGCGACAGCGACATGTGCATTGCGACGCCGAGCCCCTCGACCTCGATCTCGCCGGCGGCCTGCAGCAGGCGGCCGGCCAGGTCGCCGGCCCGTGCGAGGTCGGTCGCCGGTGCGATCACCGCCATCTCGTCGCCGCCGGTGCGGCACACGAGATCGGTGTCGCGGCACGCGGCGCGCAGGACCGTTGCGAGATCGCGCAGGACGCGGTCGCCGACGCGATGGCCCG
The DNA here is from genome assembly GCA_963817295.1 of uncultured Solirubrobacteraceae bacterium. GTDB lineage: Bacteria > Actinomycetota > Thermoleophilia > Solirubrobacterales > Solirubrobacteraceae > F1-60-MAGs163. The sequence goes on from CAWFOF010000019.1 coordinate 45,314, forward strand.
CGAGGTCGTTCACGGACTTGAGGTGATCGAGATCGACGAACACGAGGGCGAGAGAGGTTCCCCCGCGACGGGCCCGGGAGAGCTCGCGATCGAGGTGCTCGTGGAAGGAGCCGTGGTTGAGGAGCCCGGTGAGCGGGTCGGTGCTGGCCCGCAGCTCACTCTCGCGCAGCAGCCGCTCGTTCTCGGTCAGGCTCAGCAGCAGCTGTGCGAGAACCAGAGCCAGGAGCGCCGACGTGCTGAGGACCAGGTCGATGGCGACGCCACTGCTGCCCGCCTGCCAACCCAGAAGCGTCACCGCGATCGCGCCCGCGCCGACAACGCCGACCTCGCTCAGCAGGCGGTGGCGGCGCGTCGTCGCGGGATCGCCCTGTGTCAGGTCCGGGCAGCACGCCGCGGCGACGCCCAGCAGCAGGAGCGATGACGATGCGATCAGCCCATAGAGCTCGGTGGGGGTCGCGATCCAGATCGTGTCCGCCACGAGGATGCCGCCGAACGCCAGGGCCATCAGGTTGCGCGAGCGTGACCACCGCACATCGCTGCGGAAGAACGGGAGGACGAGCATCCACAACACGCCGAAGTCGAGGGCGCTGTAGGCGATGTTGATCACCTGGGTGGTGAGGTCTCCGGCCGCCGTCAGCTCCGTCTGCCACACGAGGACCCAGAGCACCAGCGCCGCCGCTCCCATCACGATCGCGATGTCGAGCGACTGCCCCGCCCGGCGCGTGCGGCGATCCCCGCGCCCGAGGACGAGCAGCGCCGCCATCACCGGCGGGTAGAACAGGAGATAGAAGACGTCGGCGACGGAGGCGTCCGATCCCGCACCGAGCGCGGTGCGGATCTCGAACAGCAATTCGCCGACGAGCCATGAGGCGGCCCCCAGCGCGAAGAGGCCCCACACGCTGCGAGAGGTGCCGCGGGATCGCGAGCGGGCGAACAGCAGTGCGGCGACCGTGAACGCGATCGCCGGATCGTCGAGGACGCTGAGCAGAGGCTCGGTCAGGCGACCCGCGGGAGCAAGAAGCGTGACGGCCAGCGCCGCCAGGCACAGCAGCGAGAACGCGCCGAATGCCGTGAGCCACAGGGGCACGGCCGGCGTGCGCGACGGCGACGGTGCGGTGGCTTTCGCTGTGTTGTCGCTGATGAGCACGGGTTGGCGCCCTCCGGTGCTGGGTGCACCCACCCATCGGCCGGCTGCGGCCGGGCAGCGACCGTAGTTCGGTGCAGCGGCCCGCGGATGGGCTGCGAGCGATGACCGTGGATCGGGTGGAAGATCACCGGCGACGCCATCGGTACGCTGGCGAATGACGATGACGATGAGCTCGGGGATCGCCGACGTGGAGGGTGGCCGGCTCGCCTGGACCGCTGAGGGCGACGGCCCGGCGATCCTGCTGGTGCACGCCGGCGTCGCCGACCAGCGCATGTGGGACCCGCTCGTCCCGATGCTCAGCGATGATCACCGCGTCGTGCGGTTCGATCTGCGCGGGTTCGGCCGCACGACGTCCGGGCCGGGGAGGTTCTCCTTCGCCGGCGACGCACTCGCGGTCCTCGACGCAGCCGAGGTGGGGGGTGCGACCGTGGTCGGCGCCTCGTTCGGCGGCAGACTCGCACTGGGGCTCGCCGCCGGCTGCCCGGATCGGGTCGCGGCGCTCGTCCTGCTCGCTCCCGCGCTCGGCTCACACTCGTGGTCCGATGACGTGGAAGCCTTCGGGGATGCCGAGGACGAGTTGCTGGAACGCGGCGATCTCGACGCCGCGGTGGAGCTGAACGTGCGGATGTGGGTCGACGGGCCGTCGCGCTCCCCGCAGGAGAGCGATCCGTCGATCCGCTCGCTCGTGGCGGACATGCAGCGGCGCGCGTTCGAGCTGGGGCTGGCGGACGACGCCCAGTACGAGGAGCAGGCCGTCACGCTCGCGGACATCCGGATGCCGACGCTCCTCATGGTCGGCGACGCGGACGTCACGGACTTCGCGGACATCGCCGAACTGCTCGCCGCCGAGATTCCGCAGGCGTCGCTCACACGCGTTCCCGAGGCGGGGCATCTGCTCGCACTCGAGCGCCCAGAGCTCGTCGCCGGCGAGCTGCGCGCGCTCCTGCGCGACCGGGCTTGAGCACCGTACTTCACCGCACCAATTGGTCGGTGTGCGACGGACGACGCACGGGCGTTCGGCTGATGCAATCAGGGCATGACGGGTATCTCGCGCGCGACGGTCTTCGCGGCAGTCGCTGCGACGGTCGTGCCGATCGCGGGTTGCGGTGGCGAGGCGCAGCGTGCACCGGTTCGCGAGCTCAGCACACCGAGCGTCACGCAGGCCGCCGGCAGCGCGCGTGTGACCGACCCTGTCCGGGCTCGCTACGTCGCGCAGGTCGACCGCGTCTGCGCGCGGTACAACCCCCAGCGCGAGAAGGCCGTCAGCGAGGCCGAACACGCGAGTGACACCTCGCTCGCCGTCAGCGCCTACGACGGGAGCATCGCGCTGGCCCAGGCGCAGTTGCGAGGCGTCGAGGCGATCGCGCCGCCCGCCGCGGACCAGGCGCTGATACAGCACAACGTCGTGGACCGCCTGCGACAACGGCTCGCCCTGCGGCTTGCGCTGCGGACCGACCTGCTCGATTCCGACGCCGCGAGCGCGCAGCGCCATCGCGCGCAGCTCGACGCCTCGCTGATCGCACTCGAGGCGTTCGCGCGCGGCTACGGATTCCGGATCTGTGGTGCCCGATGACGGATCACGCGATCACCCCACGTACGCCGCCCGCGCGCAAGCCGCTTCCCAGCGCGCTGAACGTGATCACCGCGGGCCTGGGCCTGTTCCTCGTGGTTCTGACGCTGCTCGCGCTGCAGGTGCGTTCCGGTCGCGATCCGTCGCTGTCCCAGCAGAGCGTCAGCGGGACCAGCTCGGCCGGCTCGAAGGCCTCGTCGACGGCGACGCGGAAGGTGGTGACGAAGACCTCGTGAAGGTCGCGGCGCACACGACCGGACAGCTGATGGCCGCGGGCGCCGTCCTGCTCGCGCTGGCCGCCCTGGCCGCCTTCTCGCTGTGGGGCATGAAGCCAGCGACGACGACGACGTCGGCACGCACCCGCCACGCCGGCGGCGACGACACCGGCGACGAGGGCGACCGGAGCGCGAGGGCGGCGATGGTTGAGCGCGATCCCTCCCGCTACGTCTTCTGGCTCGCTTCGCGCTCGGCCGGCATCGTCGCGTTCGTGCTCGTCGCGACCTCGGTGCTGATCGGCCTGTACCTGGCGTCGAACCTGGGACGCCGTCCCGGGTACAAGCGGACGCTCGTCAAGACCCACGAGCAGATCGCGCTGGCCGCGTTGATCGCGATCGGTGCGCACGGCCTGCTGCTGCTCGGGGACAAGTGGCTGAACCCCGGCGTCGGCGGGCTTCTGATCCCGTTCACGATGCCCTACCGCCCGATCTTCACCGGCATCGGCATCATCGCCGGCTACACCGCGTACGCGCTGGGGCTGACGTACTACGCGCGCCGCCGGCTCGGGACGCGGCGCTGGCGCAAGGCCCACCGCCTGATGCCGGTGGTGTACGTCATGGGCGCGGTGCACGCACTCGGCGCCGGAAGCGACGGAAGCGGACTCTGGCTGCAGGGGCTCGTCGTCGTCACCGCGCTGCCGATGGCCGGGCTGCTCGCGGCGCGCTACCGCCCGCGCCCACCGCGCCGCGTGCCCGCCCCGCGCCCGGCACCCTCGTCCGCCACGCAGGTGACGGTCGTGGACGCGCGACGGCGCATCGCTCCCCGAGCCGCCGTGACCTACCTGCTGGTGCTCGCCCCGCTCGTGGTGCTGCTCGCGGGGGCAGGGTTCGCGACGCTCGAGAAGGACATCGTCTCCTCGTATTGGGAGGGGCTCTGGTGGGCCCTGTCGCTGATGACGACGGTCGGGTTCGTCGGGGAGTCAGCCCGGAGACGACCGGCGGGCCGGATCCTCTCGGGATTCCTGATGATCTCCGGGTTCGCGCTCCTCACCCTGGCGACGGCCGCGCTCGCCTCGCTGTTCGTACGCGGCGACGAGGCGCCCATGGAGCAGCGCGAGCGCGAGTTCGCGTCGCGACGCGCTCGAGCGGCTCGACGAGCTCGCGACGCGCCTCGACGACATCGAATCGGCTCTCGCCCGCGGGGCGTCCGATCGCCCGGGTGGCGCCGGCCCCGCCGGTCACCAGGACCTGTAGGCCGCCGAGCAGTCTCAGGAAGTCCACAACCGTCTCTTGGCCTGCTGTTTACCCGCCACTCGGTGGGGTGCTGCGCCATGGAGGGCCAGACGTCGACGCTCGAGCACGCCCCGGCCGTCGTCTCCCTGCCCGCGAGCGGTCGCCGGCGGCTGACGGCGGCGATCCTCGTTGTGCTGGTGTTGGGAAACGCCGCCCTGATGATCTGGGTGTGGGCGAAGGACGGCGGCCTGACCGCAGCTCACGGGGACGGCGCGCGGGCCACGAGCATCGGCCGGATCACCGGGCTGCTGGGCGCCTACCTCGCGCTGCTGCAGCTGGTGCTCCTGGCACGGCTTCCGTGGCTCGAGCGGCTCGCCGGCTTTGACCGCCTGACCGTCTGGCACCGCTGGAACGGCCGTGCGTGCATCACGCTCGTGCTCGCCCACGTCGTCTTCATCACGGCGGGGTACCAGCTCATGGACCAGATCTCTCTGCGTGCGGAGATCTCCTCGCTGCTGCACGACTACCCGGGCATGGTGGTCGCCACCGTGGGGACGGTGCTGATGCTGCTCGTCGTCGTCACGTCCGATCGTGATCGTCCGGCGGCGGCTGCCGTACGAGGCGTGGTACGCCGTCCACCTCTCGGCCTACGCGGCGATCGCGCTCGCATACGTGCACCAGATCCCGACCGGGAACGAGCTGTCGGCCGACCATCAGGCGCAGCTGTACTGGAAGGCGCTGTACGTCGTCGTCCTCGCGCTGCTCATCGGCTTTCGCATCGTCGTGCCGCTCGTGCGGGCGCTGCGCCACCGGGTGCGCGTCGCCGACGTCGTCGACGAGGGCGGCGGGGTCGCCTCGATCCGGATGGAAGGGCGCGGGCTGGAGCGGCTGAACGCACAGCCCGGGCAGTTCCTGCGCTGGCGATTCCTCGCGCCGGGCCTGTGGTGGCAGTCGCACCCGTTCTCGCTGTCGGAGGCCCAGCAGGGCGACCGCCTGCGGATCACGGTGAAGGCCGTCGGGGGGTACACGTCGCGGCTCGCCGCGTGCGCCCCGGTACGAGCGTGGTCTTCGAAGGGCCGTTCGGGACGTTCACGAGCGCGGCCCGCCGTCACCGCGGCGTCGTGCTGATCGCCGGCGGCATCGGCATCACGCCGGTTCGCGCACTGCTCGAGGAGCTGCCGGCCGGCGGCGGCCCGGCCACCGTGCTGTATCGCACGATCCGCCCCGAGGACCTCGTTCTGCGCGCGGAGGTCGAGCGGCTCGCGGCGACGCGCGGCGCCGAGCTGCACTGCATCGTCGGACATCACGACGACCATGGCGCCGATCGCCTGCTCTCGCCCGAGCACCTCGCCGAGCTCGTGCCCGGTCTTGGCGAGCGCGACGTCTATCTCTGCGGCCCTCCGGCGATGACATCGGTCGTCCTGAAGAGCCTCAGGCGCGCGGGAGTCCCCCGGCGCCACATCCATCACGAGCAGTTCGCTCTCTGAGGAAGGATCCCATGCAGCCGAACAGGACCACCCTGATCTTCACGAGCGCGGCGGTCGCGCTCCCGTCGACACTCGCCGATCCCCGCCGCCGCGATCGCCGCGGCCGCGGGCCCCGGCGCTTCGGCCGCGGCGTCGAAGACCGTCTCCGGGCCCGTCGTCTCGATGCGCTGGGGTCCCGTCCAGGCGCGGGTGACGGTGCGCGGGCACCGGCTCCTGGCGGTCGGCATCTCCGCACCGACCGAGAAGCCGCGCTCGGCGAGGATCAACGGCCGCGCCGTGCCGCTGCTGCGCAGCGAGGCGCTCCGCGCGCAGAGCTCGCGGATCACCACGGTCTCCGGCGCGACGCTGACGAGCCGCGCGTTCATCTCGTCGCTCGGCACGGCGCTGAGGAAGGCCGGTGCCTGACAGCGGCGCCGTCGCTCAGCGCGTCGAGCAGATCATGGGGATGCCGATCGTCATCGACGTCCCTGACGCGCCGAGCGGCGGGCACGCAGTCGATGCGGCGTTCGCACGCCTGCGGGAGGTGGACCGCGTCTTCAGCACGTACCGTGAGGACAGCGACGTCTGCCGCCTGAACCGCGGGGAGATCACGCTCGCCGAGGCTCATCCGGACGTTGCGGGCGTGCTCGCGCAGTGCGATCAGCTCACCGGGTCGACCGGCGGCTATTTCGACGTGCGCGGGCTGCTCGAGCGATCGGCGTCGCAGCCGGATCCGGTCGACCCGTCGGGGCTCGTGAAGGGCTGGGCGGTGGAACGTGCGGGGGCGATCCTTGACGCGGCAGGCGTGCGACGGTGGTGCATCAACGCGGGGGGCGACGTGCTGCTGCGCGGGCGTCCGCAGGCCGGCGAGGGCTGGCGCGTCGGCATCCGGCATCCGCTCGAGACGGAGAGCCTTGCGGCGGTCGTCGAGGTGCGAGGACGGCGCCGTCGCCACGTCAGGGGCCTACGAGCGTGGCGAGCACGTTCTCGATCCGCACACGGGACGCCCGCCGCAGGACGTGCTTTCGGCGACGATCGTCGGCCCGCGATCTGGCGCTCGCGGACGCCTACGCGACGGCGGTGTTCGCCATGGGCCGCGACGGTGCCCACTGGGCCACCGGACTCGACGGCTACGAGGCCATGGTGATCACCGCCGACGAGCGCGTGCTGACGACCGTCGGCTTCGCGGCATACCGCGTGTCCTGAGAGCGCGGCTCTAGGGCTTGCGCGCGCGGATGATCGCCGAGCCGGCGTGCTCATGGACGCGGTGGGTCTCGCGGATCTCGACGTCGACCAGGCCGGCCGCGGCCAGCGCCTGCTCGAACTCCTCGCGCGTGAGTGCGCCGGCGATGCAGCCGGTCCACTGCGCCATGTCGGCTCGCGTCGCGTCGTCCATGTCGGGGTCGGCGATCACGTCGGAGACCGCGAAGCGCCCACCGGGGCGCAGGACGCGCGCGGCCTCGCGCAGCACCTGCGGCTTGTCGCCGGACAGGTTGATCACGCAGTTGGAGATCACGACGTCGACGGACGCGTCGGGCGAGCGGGAGGTCCTCGATGTAGCCCTTGACGAACTCGACGTTCTCGACGCCGGCCTGCCGTGCGTTCTCGCGAGCGAGGTCGAGCATCTCGTCGGTCATGTCCAGGCCGATGGCCCTGCCGGTCCGACCGACGCGCTGCGCGGAGATCAGGACGTCGGCGCCCGGCGCCGGCACCGAGGTCGAGCACGATCTCGCCCTCGTGGAGGTCGGCGACCGCGGTCGGGACGCCGCAGCCGAGCGAGGCCTGCACGGCGGCCTGCGGGACGCCTTCGACGTCGCCGCGGCCGTACATCGCCTCGCCGAAGACCTGCTCGCCGCTCGCGTCGGTGGTCAGCGCGGCGGACCGCAGAGCCGCCGCCCTCGCTCCCGCGGCGCGGCTGCGCGCGCGGCCGCCCGCGTAGCGCTCGCGGACGCTCTCACGGATGTCGTTGTCGGTCAGCTCAGCCATGAGGTCAGCTCCTTCAGTGCGTCGGGACGGACGTAGTAGTAGGCCCAGAGGCCCTGGCGCTCGCTGTCCACGATCCCCGCCTCGCGCAGCTTCTTCAGGTGATGGGACAGCGTGGGCTGCGCGATGTCGAACAGCGGCACCAGCTCGCACACGCAGACCTTGCCGGCGTGCTTGCGCAGGACGTCGACGAGCTGCAGGCGGATCGGATCGCCGAGCGCCTTGGCGACCTCGGCCATGCGCCGCGCCTGCTCGCGCTCGACGTCGGGGTAGACGACCGGCTCGCAGCAGCGCTCCCCGGCGGCTCGCTTCTGTTTGGGGGCCAGTTCCAGATCGACGGACATCTATCTACAAATACCGATTGAAATGATGATTGTCAATGGATAGGCTCGGCGTCGTGACACTGATCCGTGCCTCACAAGCGTCACGACACACGGCGGAGAGCTCATGAGCGACGCTCCGCTTAGCGCTCGGCTTTCGCTGACCGATCGCTTCCTCCCGCTCTGGATCGCTCTTGCGATGGCCGGGGGCCTTACGCTGGGATCGCTGATCCCCGGACTCAACGACTTCCTCGACAAGCTCAAGATCGGAACCGTCAGCGTGCCGATCGCGCTCGGATTGCTGCTCATGATGTATCCGGTCCTCACGAAGGTTCGTTACGAGGACATCGGGACGATGCGCGGCGAGCGCGACCGGCGTATGTTCGGGTCGCCCTCTTCCTCTCGTGGGTCGTCGGGCCGGCGCTGATGTTCGCGCTCGCATGGCTTTTCCTCGCCGACGAGCCCGCGTACCGCACCGGCGTGATCGTCGTCGGCCTCGCGCGCTGTATCGCCATGGTCCTCGTCTGGAACGACCTCGCCGGCGGAGACAACGACCGCGCCGCGATCCTCGTCGTCTTCAACGCGATCTTCCAAGTCGTCGCTTACGCACTGCTCGGCTGGTTCTACCTCAACGCGCTCCCCGACCTCCTCGGTCTGGATAACCAGGGCTTCCAAGTCGGCATCTGGGAAGTGGCGCGCACAGTCCTGATCTTCCTGGGCATCCCGCTCGCCGCCGGCTACCTGACCCGCCGGTGGGGGCTTCGCACGCACGGGCGCGAGTGGTTTGAGTCGCAGTTCATCCCGCGCATCGCTCCGATCACCCTCTACGGCCTGCTCTTCACGATCGTGTTGCTCTTCGCCATCCAGGGCGACGCGATCACCGCCGACCCGCTCACGGTCGCACGCATCGCGCTGCCGCTCCTCGTCTATTTCATCGTCATGTGGCTGCTCGGGTTCGCCGTCGGCCGCGCGATGAGCTTCGGCTACCCAAAGACCGCAACGATGGCGTTCACCGTCGCCTCCAACGACTTCGAACTGGCGATCGCCGTCTCCGTCGGTGTCTGGGGCGCCACATCCGGGCAGGCTCTCGCCGGCGTCGTCGGTCCGCTCATCGAGGTGCCGGTGCTCGTCGCTCTCGTCTACGTGGCGATCTGGTTGCACCGCCGCTGGCACTGGCCAGAGACGGAAAGCCCAGGAACCGATCCCCTCGTCAGCTCCTCGTCGGCGCCAATGACCCGCTGAACGCACCAGATATGACGACAGTTCTTTTCGTCTGCTTGAACAACGCCGGGCGCTCCCAGATGAGCGCGGCGCTATTGGAGCGAAGCGCTCGCGGGCGCCATCGCGCGCTGTCGGCCGGCACGCTTGCCGACCCCGACGGGCACGTGCATCCCGCCGTGGTCGAGGTGATGCGTGAGATCGGCCTTGACCTTTCAGGGCACAGGCCACAGCAGCTCACGAACGAGCTGGCCCAGCAGGCGGACGTCGTGGTCACGATGGGCTGCGGGGACGCCTGCCCGTATGTCCCGGGCAAGCGGTACATCGACTGGGACCTGCCGGACCCTGCTGGTCGGCAAGTCAGCGAGGTCCGCGCCCTGCGCGACGACATCAGCCGTCGCGTCGAGGATCTCGTCCAGACGCTCGACGGGCCTACCGATCACAACTCGCAGGGGGCCACATGACACGCATCGGGATCAACGGGTTCGGACGAATGGGACGCCTCGCGCTGCGAGCGGGGTGGGACGGGCCCGATCTCACGTTCGCCCATGTCAACGAGCTGCACGGCGACGCCGCCACGGCCGCCCACCTCCTGACCTTCGACTCGGTCCACGGTCGCTGGGAATGCGGCGCCCGGGGCGCCGGCGAGCGGCTCACGGTCGACGGCGCGGACATCGCCTTCACCGCCGCGGCCGAGCCGGGGGGCGTTCCCTGGGATGGGTCCGGCGTCGACGTGGTGCTCGAGTGCACCGGCCGGTTCCGCACGCCCGAGTCGCTCGCGCCGTACTTCGAGCGCGGCGTGCGCAAGGTCGTCGTGGCGGCTCCGGTGAAGGACGAGCGTGCGCTGAACGTCGTCGTCGGCGTCAACGACGACCGCTACGACGCCGACGTCCACGACATCGTCACCGCGGCGTCGTGCACGACGAACTGCCTGGCGCCCGTCGTGAAGGTGATCCACGAAGGGCTCGGCATCGAGCGCGGCTCGATCACGACGCTGCACGACCTGACGAACACGCAGACGATCGTCGACGCTCCGCACAAGGACCTGCGGCGGGCGCGCGCGGCGGGCATGTCGCTGATCCCGACCACGACCGGCTCGGCGACGGCGATCGGCCTGATCTTCCCCGAGCTGCAGGGCCGGCTCGACGGGCTCGCGATCCGCGTGCCGCTGCTCAACGCGTCGCTGACCGACTGCGTCTTCGAGGTCGCGCGGCCGACGACGGTGGACGAGGTCAACGGGCTGCTGCAAGCCGCCGCGGAAGGGCCGCTCGACGGGCATCCTCGGGTACGAAGAGCCGCCCACTCGTCTCGATCGACTACAAGGACGACCCGCGCTCGGGGATCGTCGACGCGCTGTCGACGATGGTCACCGACGGGACCCAGGTGAAGATCCTCGCCTGGTACGACAACGAGTGGGGCTACGCGAACCGCCTGGTCGAGCTGGCCCGCACGGTCGCGCAGAGCCTGGACGGAGACCGTGACCGACGCCGCCGCGACACGCCGGGCAGCGGAGACCTGCACAACTACGCGCTCGTCACGGCGGCCTACTGGGCCGACACGATCGCCGACGGCGCGATCCGCTGCTCGTCCTCTTCTACTTCTACGAGCTCGGCTACACGCCGTTCCAGCTCGCCACGGTCTTCGCGTTCTACGAGATCTTCGGGATCGTCACGAACCTCGTCGGCGGCTTCCTCGCCGCGCGCTTCGGGCTCAAGACGACACTCGTCATGGGGCTCGTCACCCAGATCGCTGGCGCTGCTGATGCTCGGCGCTCGCGCCCGAGCGCGTGGCTCGTCGGTCGGGCTACGTCATGGTCGCCCAGGCGCTCTCGGGCATCGCCAAGGACCTCACGAAGATGAGCTCCAAGAGCGCGGTCAAGCTCGTCGTCGCCGACGACGCGCCCGGGGCGCTCTATCGCTGGGTCGCCATCCTCACCGGCTCGAAGAACGCGCTGAAGGGCGTCGGCTTCTTCCTCGGCGGGCTGCTGCTCACGGTCACGAGCTTCCAGACGGCGATGCTGCTGCTCGCCGCGATGGTCTTCGCCGCGCTCGTGCTGACGGTGCCGTTCATGCACGGCGGCCTCGGGCGCGCCGACCGCACGGCGAAGTTCCGGCACATGTTCTCGAACAACCGGGCGGTGAACATCCTCGCCGCGGCGCGGATCTTCCTGTTCGCCTCGCGCGACGTCTGGTTCGTCGTCGGCCTCCCCGTGTTCCTGCGCACCGAGCTCGGCTGGAGCTTCTGGCAGGTGGGCACGTTCATGGCGATCTGGGTGATCGGGTACGGCGTCGTCCAGGCCTCCGCGCCGCGACTCGTGCGCGAGCGCAGCGCGGAGCACGGTGCGCCCGACGGACGCACCGCCGCGCGACTGGCCTTCGTCCTCGCGGCGTTCCCCGCCGTGATCGCGATCGCGCTCGGCGCCGGCCTCGACCCGGCGACGGTGATCGTCGGCGGGCCTGATCGTGTTCGGCGTCGTCTTCGCGCTGAACTCGGCCGTGCACTCGTACCTGATCCTCGCCTACGCCGACGGTGACAAGGTGGCGATGAACGTCGGCTTCTACTACATGGCCAACGCCTGCGGGCGGCTCGCCGGGACGCTGCTCTCCGGCCTGCTCTACCAGTGGAAGGGGCTCGAGGCCTGCCTGTGGGCGTCGGTCGTGTTCGTGCTCGCCGCCGGCGCTGCTCTCGCTGATGCTGCCCAAGGAGGCCGGTCAGCGGTCTGGTCGCCGCGCATGCCGGATGAGATGATCGGCGCATGTCGACGATCAACGCGCACGAGACAGAGCAGATCGAGCGGGCGAACGCGACCGGGCTGAAGCCCGTCGTCTTCATCCACGGCCTCTGGCTGCTGCCCAGCAGCTGGGACCGCTGGGCGACGGTCTTCGAGGAGGCCGGCTACACGGCGCTGACGCCGGGCTGGCCGGACGATCCGCAGACCGTCGAGGAGGCCAACGCGAACCCCGACGTGTTCGCGAAGAAGACGGTCGGGCAGGTCGCCGACCACTTCGACGAGGTGATCCGGAAGCTGACGATCAAGCCGGCGGTGGTCGGCCACTCGTTCGGCGGGCTGCTGACGCAGATCGTCGCCGGGCGCGGTCTGTCCGCGGCGTCGGTGGCGATCGACCCGGCGCCGTTTCGCGGCGTGCTGCCGCTGCCGATCTCCGCGCTGAAGTCGTCGGCGCCGGTCCTGGGCAACCCGGCCAACCGCAACCGCGCGGTGCCGCTGACCTACGAGCAGTTCCGCTTCGGCTTCGCCAACGCGGTCGACGAGGACGAGGCGAAGGAGCTCTACGAGACGTACGCGGTGCCCGCGGCCGGCGCGCCGCTCTTCCAGGCGGCGACCGCGAACCTGAACCCGTGGACCGAGGCGAAGGTCAACAGCAAGAACCCGGACCGCGGGCCGCTGCTGATCATCTCCGGGGAGAAGGACAACACCGTCCCGTGGGCGATCGCGAACGCCTCCTACAAGAAGCAGAAGCGCAACGAGGGCGTGACCGAGATCAAGGAGATCCCCAATCGCGGCCACGCCCTCACGATCGACAGCGGCTGGCGCGAGGTGGCCGACACGGCGCTTGACTTCGTCAAGCGCTTCTGACCACCATGCCGGCCCCTAAGCCAGCGTCGCGCGTGCCGTGCACGTCTCGCCGGTGGGGCTCACGGCCTTCGCGGTCACGACGTCCGCGCCGGCGCCGTTCGTCAGCAGCCGGCGGACGGTGAACGAGCCGCTCGGCGCCTTCGTCGTCGCCTTCGTGGAGGCGGCGAGCGTGCCGTTGCGGCGCAGCGTGACGGTCCAGCGACGCCCGTTGCGGTTCTGATCGACCTCGAACTCGGTCTCGATGCGCGAGCCGTCGGCCTTGAGCTTGAGCTTCGACGAGGAGGACTTCGAGCACGCTCCCTTGGAGCGCACGTCACCGTCCTTGGCGAGTGCGCGGCCGGGCTGCAGTGCTGCAAGTGCGCCGACGACGCCGGCGGCGAGGATGCGGGTGGTGGACATGGGGGACCTCCGGTTGCGGGGAATCATCTGCCTCGATGGTCACCGCTCGGTCGGTCTGGCCCGCAACGGGACATTGGTCGCAGCGCCGGTGCGCCGGCGACGGGCGACGGGCAAGATGGGAGTCGTGCAGTCAGCGCCCCCACCGAGCATCGGCTCGGCCGTCGCCCGGTTCATGGTGGGAAGCCTCGTCGCCATCGCCGTCGTCGTCATCGGCGGGTTCTTCGCGCTGCGATCGATCACGATCGACGAGGCCCGTCGCGACACGCGCGAGCGCGTCGAGGCCGAAGGCCACCTCGTGGAGGCCGCCGGGCCTCAGCGACGGCGTGCTGCGACGGCGATCGGGCCGCCCTGACGCGCCTGGACGACGTGGTCCTCGGTCAGGTGCTGGCGGGATCGATCGTGCGCGTGAAGGTGTGGTCCCAGAACGGGACGATCCTGTACTCGGACGAGCCCTCGCTGATCGGGCGGCGCTTCGCGCTGGGCGAGGACGAACGGCAGCTGCTGCGGACCGGCGGCTCGAAGGCCGAGCTGAGCGATCTCAGCCGGCCGGAGAACAAGCTCGAACGGCCGGCCGGAAAGCTGCTCGAGGCGTACACGCCGATCCGCACACCCGACGGGACGCCGGTGCTGTTCGAGATCTACCAGCGCTTCAGCTCGGTCAGCGCGAGCGGCCAGCGGCTGCTGCGCGCACTCGCACCCGCCGCTCGTGGCGGGCCTGCTCGTGCTGCTGCTCTTCCAGGTGCCGCTGGCGTGGTCGATGGCGCGGCGCCTGCAGAGCGGGCACCGCGAGCGCGAGGACCTGCTCGAGAGCGCGGTCGAGGCGTCCACCCAGGAGCGCCGGCGGATCGCCGCGGACCTCCACGACGGAGTCGTCCAGGACCTCGCGGGAGTGGCCTTCGGGCTCGCGCCGCTGGCGGAGTCCGCGCGAACGCCGCGGCGATCACGAGGAGTCCAGCGTGCTGCGGGAGACGATCGTGCGGCTGCGCCAGGGCGTGCGCGATCTGCGCACGCTGCTCGTCGAGATCCATCCCGCCGAACCTCGCGTCGGCCGGGCTCGAGGTCGCGCTCAGCGACCTGCTGAGCCCGATGGACGCCGCGGGCATCGCCACCGAGCTGCACGTCGCGCCCGCAGAGCCGGGCGGAACGAGCGACGAGCTGGTCTACCGGGTCGCACGCGAGGCCCTGCGCAACGTGCAGGCGCACGCCGATGCCGATCATGTCCGAGTGGACGTCGCGCGCACACCTGAAGGGACGTCACGCGCCTTGTCGTCGCCGACGACGGGCGCGGGTTCGCGCCGCAGGACCGTCAACGCCGCGAGGCGGAGGGTCACGTCGGCCTGTCGCTGCTCGGCGACCTGGTCGAGCGGGCCGGCGGGCGCCTGGACGTGCGCTCGGAGCCCGGCCAGGGAACGACCGTCGAGCTGGAGGTTCCGGCCGGATGATCCGCGTGCTGATCGCCGACGACCATGGAGTGATCCGCGACGGCCTCGGCCGGTTGATCGCGGCGCTCCCCGACATGGAGCTCGTCGGCGTGGCGGCCGACGGGGAGGAGGCGGTGGAGAACTGCCGGACCGCGCTTCCCGATGTCGTGCTGATGGACCTCGACATGCCGGGCGTCGACGGCATCGAGGCGACGCGGCGCATCCTCGTCGACCGGCCCGCGACGGCGGTGCTCGTCCTGACGTCGTTCTCGGATCGCCCGCGCATCCTCGGCGCGCTCGAGGCCGGGGCCTGCGGCTATCTGCTCAAGGACGTCGCCGCCGACCAGGTGGCCGAGGGTATCCGCGCGGCGGCCCGAGGCGAGTCGCCGCTCGACCCGCGTGCCGCGCGCACGGTGCTGTCCGCGCGCGCCGAGCCGGATCCCGCCGCGGGGCTGTCGCTGCGCGAGCGCGAGGTGCTCGGGCTGCTCGTCGAGGGTCTCCCGAACAAGCTGATCGCCCGCCGCCTGGAGATCAGCGAGAAGACCGTCAAGTCGCACCTGACGAACGTCTTCCGCGCGATCGGGGTGACGGACCGCACGCAGGCCGCGTTGTGGGCCGAGCGCCACGGGATCCGCCCCCCGGCCCGCTGAATGCGACGAACGTCCCATTGCGGCCGGGACCCGAGGTGCCGCACGATTGCCGCTCCCCGATGCCCGCCCACCGTCGCCACCTCCCACCGATCGCACTCGCGGCGATGCTCCTGGCGCTGTGCGCCGGGCCGCCGCCGGCTCTCGCGCGCGACGGTGGCGGGGGCGGCGCGGAGGTTCGCGTCGCCGGGTCCTGCGATCGGGGTGCGACGTCCAAGCTCCGGTTGCGCGCGCGCGACGGCGAGCATCCGGGTGCAGCTCGAGGTCGACCACGGCCGCGCCCGTGCCTCGTGGCGCATCGTGCTCGTCCAGGACCGCCGCGTCGTGTGGCGCGGACGCGCTCGGACGGGCGCGGGAGGGTCGTTCGAGATCGAGCGGCGCCTGCGCGATCTTCCGGGCGCGGATCGCGTGACCGGGCGCGCGTGGGGTCCCGGCGGGCTGACCTGTTCCGCCGCCGCAACGCTCCCCGGTTAGAAGGTCTTCCTAGAACCTGTTTCAGAATCAGTAGGTGGTCGTGGGGCGCCGGTCTCCTGGTGGCTGGCGTCGCTCGATTGTGCTGCCGATGCTGGTTGCATCGGCGAGCGATCGGGTGGCGATCAGGCGCCGCGAGACCGCGACTCACGGCCGGCGACTTTCTGAAACAGGCTCTTAGATCTCAACGTCCCGGTCGCGGGGCGACGAAGGTCCACTGGTGCTTGGGACCGACGCGTTGGGATGGTGATCGTGCTTGCCCCCGACCCGAAAGGAACCCACCATGCGCAAGCGCATCTCGACCCTCCTCATCGCCGTCCTCGCACTCGCCGCCTTCGGCGGAGCCGCGGGCGCCGCCAACGCCAAGCAGGGAGCCGACGATCCTGCCGGCCACGTCCGCCAGTCCCACGGAGCCGACGACTCGAAGACGAGCGCCAAGCGCCGTGCGCATCACCGCGCGCACCACGCCCGTCACGGGGCCGACGACCCCGCCGGGTCACGTGCGTCACAGCGGCCTCGACGATGGCCCCAACCACGGCTGACCCAGCTGACAGCCCCCGCGCGACGGCCGCCTTCCCCCGGGCGGCCGTCGTGTTGGTCAGGTCAGACGGCCACGGCGCCGAGGGCGTCCTGGTACTGACCCATGGCGCGCTCGAGGCCCGCGCCGATGAACGCGTGCACGACGCCGATGTTCTGGGCGATCAGCCCGGCGCGTGTGGTCATGCGCTCGAACTCCGTCGAGGCGTGAACCTCGTCGAGCTGCTCTCGCGAGCCGCGCAGGATGATGAACCCGTCGAGCTCACCGCCGTGCGGCTCGAGCAGCACGGGCTCCCAGCTCTCGATCTTCCCTTGCTCCTGCAGTCCGGCGTAGTACGCAGTCGCCTCGCCGAACACCTCGAGGCCCTTCTCCTCCCGGCCCCGGACGGGTGCTCCCCATCCGATGAACAGGGCTGCATCTGCCATGGTGGTCCCTCCTTTGAAGGGATTGGAACAGGAGCGATCGAGCCTACTCCTGGGACACGGCCCATCGCAACGCGTCGAGCGGCTTGACTTCGGCCCACGCGATGGACAGGGTGGCGGCATGTTCCGTCCCGTCCGTGGGGCCGGCATGGCGCTGCTGACGGGGCTGGTCCTCGCTGTCGCGCCGCCGGCCGCCCTTGCCGCCTCTGGCGATCTCGATGCCGGCTTCGCGAGCGCGGGGGTGTTCACCGCGCCGTTCATGACGACCTTCCCCGGCGCTGAGGACTCCCACACCGTCGCCGTCGACTCGCTGGGCCGCGTGTACCTGTCGGCGACACAGGAACCGCAGCTCAACGGCGGGCCGCTGCGCCATGTCAACGTCGTGCGCCTGACCCCGCAGGGCGTCCCCGACGGGTCGTTCGGGACGGGTGGCACCGCGACGCTGCCGACCTCGGGTGACGTGCGCAACGCCGGCATCGTCGTCGACGCGCTCGATCGTCCGATCATCCTCACCAGCACGGGCGAGACCTCCGGCTCGTTCCGGATTGGCCTGACGCGGCTGACCACCGGTGGGCAGCCGGATACGAGCTTCGACGGCGACGGCGTGGTCGACAGCGCGCTGCCCGGCACGACCGCGAGTCCGTGGCCCGCAGGGGTGGCGCTGGACTCGCAGGGCGGCATCCTCGTCGTCGGGACGCTGATGGTGTGCACGCCGAGCTGCACCCGCCAGTCGGGCTTCGTCGCCCGGTTCGGCTCAGGCGGAGCGATCGATACCGCCTATGGCACAGGCGGCTGGACGCCGATCGCCGACGCCGGCACCGAGATGGCCGCGATCCAGGCGCTCCCGGCCGGCGGCGCGGTCGTCGGCGGCTATCGCAGCTACGCGGAGTTCCTCGCCGCGCGCGTCACGTCGAGCGGAGCGCTGGATACCGGCTTCGACGGCGATGGCGTCGCATTCAACAGTCTCGGCAAACAGACCCTCGACATCGTCAGCGCCTACGGCGTGACGGTCGACCTTCAGGGCAGGCCGGTCGTCGTCGGGCAGTTCACCCACAACGGGAACGGCTCGGTCGTGGCGGCGCGCTGGACGAGCGCCGGTGCGCCTGATCCGAGCTTCGGCACCGGCACGCCCGCAGCCGGCGTCGTGGAGCTCCCGGCGTCCGGCGGCCGAGCCGTCGACGCGGCGCCGCAGTGCAGTGACGGCAAGCTCCTGATCGCCGCGATCGGGTCTCGCCCGAGCCTGCTCGCCAACCACGCGACGCTCACGCGCCTCAACGACAACGGCACGCTGGACACGTCATTCGCCCCGTCGGCACCGACGCCCGGCGTGGGGTCGATGACCGCGGGTGACAACAACGGGGCGACGGATCTCGCGCTGATCCCCGGTGGTGCGTACGTCACCGGCTTCCGCCGCCAGAACGACAGCATGGTGTTCACCGACTACCCGCAGGTCACGCGCTTCGTCGCGAATGAGGGCTGCGGAACCGCGCCGCCGCCTGCCGCGCCGCCCGCGGCGCCTCCCGCCGCCCCGCCGGCAGCCAAGCCGGCGATCCCGGCCAAGCTGAGCGTCGCCAGCGTCGTGACGTTCCCCTCGACCAAGGCCTGCGTCAGCCGCCGGCTCTTCAAGATCCGGCTGCGGGTGCCGAAGAGCGCGAACGTCGTGCAGGCGGACGTGCGCGTCAACGGCAAGCGGGTCGCCGTGCGCCGCGGCGACCGCCTGCGCTCGACCGTCGATCTGCGGAGCCTCCCCAAGGGGCGCTTCAGCGTTCAGATCGTGCTGAAGCTCAAGAACGGCAAGACCGTCAATGGGACGCGTCGCTACCGGACGTGCGTGCCGAAGTCGAAGTCGAAGCGAGCCGCTCGGCACGCTGCTTGATCCCGCGCAGCATCTTGCGTTCCATCACGAGCGAGCCGGGTTCCATCGGCACCATCCCGATGCGGGCTCCGAGTGTCGGCAGGCGAAAGCGGTTGCGGCTGATCAGCCGCGCCCCTCCGTCGCGGGCCTCGAGGACGAAAGTCCACACCCAGTTGCCGTTCTGCGAGCGCCAGGCGAGGACGCGCTCCGGTTCGATGCGCTCGATACGCATGACGTTCGCGCCGTAGCCGATCGTGTCGCCGACCTGCGGGTGCTGGTATTCGTCCAGCACGTGGTCGACGCTGTGCATGTCGAGTCGCAGCAGGTTCTCGATCCAGTCGTACGTGTAGGCGCCGCCGCGGGGCGATGGGCCCATCTGCGCGAGCCAGGGCCAGACCGCTGCGGGCGGCGCGTCGATCCAGATGGCCCGCGTCGAGACGCCGTCGGCGTTCTCCAGCAACTCGTCACCGGGGAGGCGCGAGCGTGCCTCCGCCTCGGTCGCGCCCCAGGTGAGGATCGGCCGGCGCAGCCGGGGGTAGAGCAGCGCGGCCACCGCAGTCGCTACGAGGGCGACCGCCGGGCCTCGTCGCATCAGCCCCACGGAATCGTGGCCTGCAGCACGGCCTCCTCGAGGGCCGCCGTGCGCAGGCCGGTGATCTCCTGGTAGGCGGGGTCGCCGACCATCTCCAGAAACGCGCCGCGGCTGGGGTAGCGCACGACCAGCATCGCGTCCCAGCGGTGCTCGTCCGGGGCGACGAGCGTCGTCGAGCAGTCGCCCGCGTAGAGCACTGTCGCGCCCACGCCCTCCAGGAACGGCCCGACGCGCGCGGCGTACTGGGCGTAGGAGGCGCGACCATCGTCCTCGGCGTAGCGCAGCAGGTTCAGCATCACGACGGGGCCGCCGTCGTCCTCCTCCACGAACGCCTTGATCGTCTCGCCGGTCGGGTCTACCGCCATGGTGGTCCTCTTCGGATCGGGGGGCCGGACGCTACATGCTCTGCGGGTCGTGCCACCCGCCCGTAAGCTCGGGCGATGCAGCGCTCCGACGAGCTCGCCCCGCTGTCGCGCGAGCATCATGTGGCACTGGAGATCGCGCTGCGTCTGCGCCGCGCGACGGAGGCCGATGCCGATGACGTCAGGACGGCGTTCCTGCGCTTCTTCTCGGACGAGGGGCGTGAGCATTTTCGCGCTGAGGAGGAGCTGCTGCTCCCGGCCTTCGTCCGCCACGTCGCCGCGGATGACCCGGACATCGTGCGGGTCCTCAGGGAGCACGCCGAGATGCGCCGCCGCGCGCAGGACCTCGCCGCCGGTCCCGTCGCCGCGGCGCGCCTCAATGAGCTGGGGGACCTGCTGAACGATCACGTGCGCTTCGAGGAGCGCACGCTCTTCCCGCGGGTGGAGGCCGCGCTGGATGCGGCTGAGCTCGGGGCGCTCGGGGCGGCGCTCGCGAAGTCGGGCTCCGCGCATCGCCCGCCGCGCAGCTGATCTCAGTTCGCCGCAAGTTTCGGCGCAGGTGTCGCGGGTGCGCCCGACGCGCCCGGTCGCCCGACGGCCAGCAACACGCCCAGCGCGAGGCCGGCGACGAGTGCCATGAGGATGAACCCCAGCGTGTAGGAGCCCGTCTGCGACTTCACGACGGCCATCACCAGCGGGGGGAAGAACCCGCCGAGGCCGCCGGCGGCGCCGACGACGCCCGTGACCGCGCCGACCTTGTCGGGGTACCACTGCGGCACGAGCTTGAAGGTGGCGCCTGTGCCGAGCCCGAGGCAGACGGCCATCGTCAGGCAGGCGATCGTGAGCGGCACCATGTGCCTGTAGCTGCCGGCGAGCACGAGCGCCAGCAAACCGGTGCCCACGAACGAGACGATCAGGACGTTCTTCGCACCGATGCGATCCGAGAGCCAGCCGCCGACGGGGCGTGCCGCGACGGCCATCAGCGCGAAACCGGCGGCGCGCGTGCCCGCGTCGGTCTTCGAGAGGCCGTGGACGCCGTGCAGCAGCTTGGGCAGATAGAGGAACATCGCAACGAATCCGCCGAAGGCCATGAAGTAGAACAGCGTCAGCGCCCACGCGCGGCCGGAGCCCTTGCCCTTGAACGTCGCGAGCGCCGCGAACATCGGTCCACCGGAGGTGTTCAGCGATCCGGGTGCATCGCGGGCGGCTGACCAGAAGACGAACGCCATCACCGCCACGAGGCCCGCGGCGATCCAGAACGGGACGTCGAGGCTCGTGGCCTTCGCGATCCGCGGCGCGGTCAGCGCGCCGAGCACCGTGCCGCCCATTCCGATCCCGTAGATGCCGAGCGCAAAGCCCTGCCGGTCGGCCGGATACCACTTGTTGACGAACGGAACGCCGACTGCGAACGAGGCGCCGGCAAAGCCCAGCAGGAAGCCGAAGATCAGCACCGCGGTCCACGAGTCGTTGAACAGCGCGAGCCCGACGAGCGGCAGTGGGGTGAACGCCATCAGCGCAGTGAAGACGCGCCTGCCGCCGAAGCGGTCGGTCATCACCCCGAGCGGGATCCGCATCAGGGAACCCAGCAGCACCGGAATGGCGATCGTGATCGCGAGCTGCGTATCCGACAGGTCCAGCTGCTCCTGCAGGTCGGGCCCCAGGGGGCCGAGCAGCGCCCATGCGTAGAAGCAGATCCCGAACGACAATGTGGCGAGGGTCAGCGCGGTCGCGTTGCCGCGCGGGGCGGTGTCACTGGACACGGGTCGGTCCTTCCGTCGAGGAGAGCGAGGGATCTGGCGAGCCCAATCCGCCGCTGCCGACGCGCGCCGAGAGCGGTGCGCGCGAGCGGTAGACGATCGGCCGGCGCCAGAGGTAGCCGATCGGCACGCTCCACGCGTGCACAAGTCGTGTGAAAGGCCAGATCAGGATCACCACCCACCCGCCGATCGCGTGGAGCTGGTAGCTCAGCGGCACGGACGCGGTCGTCATGACACCGGGGTCGGGGTTCAGCAGGAAGAGGCCGCGAAACCACGGGGACACGGTCTCGCGATAGTCATAGCCGCCCTGGATCAGGTTGTGGATCGAGGTGTTCCACATCCCGGTCGCGACCATGAAGGCGAGCAGCACGAGGACCACGACGTCCGTCGTGCTCGTCGTGCCCCGCACCCGCTTGTCGCGCACACGGCGCACGATGAGCAGGCCGAGCCCGAGCAGCATCGCGAGGCCCGCGATCGTGCCCATCGTCGCCGAGAAGATGCGGTACTGGTCCTCACTGATGCCGACCCCGTCTGTCCAGGCTTTGGGGACGAGGATTCCGATGACGTGGCCGCCGATGACCGCGAGCAGGGCGATGTGGAAGAGCGGGCTCCCGAGCTTGAGCCAGCGACCCTCGAGCAGCTGGGTGGACCGTGTCGTCCACGTGAACTGATCGTGGCGGTAGCGCCAGATCGTTCCGACGACGAACGTCGCGATGGCGACATATGGCAGCGCCACCCAGAGCAGCCATCCGCCACGGCTCATGGCGATCGTCATCGGCCCATCACTCCCGCGCGGGGCGGCATGACCTCGGGCGGCGCGAACGGCTCGAGGCCGACCTGCTCCTCCGGCGGGCCGTCCGCCGCGATCCGCTGTGCCGCTCGCAGATCGGCCGCGCTCATGACCGGCAGGACGTCCGCAACGGCGTCGAGGACGCCGGCGTACGCGCTGTCCAGGTCGCGCAGCGATGCACGGAGCAACTCGATGCCCGGTCGCATGCGCCGAAGGATCGCCTCGCCTTCGTCGGGTACGAGTGCGGCGAATTCCAGCATCGCCGGCAGGTAGTCCGGAATCTCGCCGTCGGTCAGCTCCAGGCCGGCCTCGCGGTAGCGGCGCTTGAGCCCGAGCAGCGTGGCGCCGCGCTGGCGGCGATCGCCGTCGCGGTAGTACGAGATGTGCAACGAGGCGCGCTTGTGGAAGTCGAATGTCGCGACGTACTCCTGCTGAGCGAGCAGCTCGTCCTGGCCCAGCCGGCGCTCGAGGAACGTGCACAGCTCGCGCCCACCGGCCGAAGCGGGGATCGTCGTCGCCACGTCGCGCAGGGCGCGGCTCGCCGCGAACAGCTCGCGATCCGGGTAGTCGAGCACGAGTGCGGCGATTCGCAGGGTGTCGCTCATGCGCCGTTCCGGCCTTCGACGTGCGTGATCGCCAGTGCCGCTTCGCCGCCCTCGGCGATCGCCAGAAGGTTCAGCGCCTCTTCACCGGCCCGCTCCTCGGCCGGGTCGGCATGCGAGCCGCACGAACCCGGGCCGCCCGCGAAGTCCAGCCCGCAGCCACCCTGGCGCTCGCTCAGGGTGTCGGCCGTCTCGCGGTGTGCCGCCGGGATCACGTAGCGGTCCTCGTACCTTGCGAGCGCCAGGAGCTCGTACATGTCCTCGATCTCGGTGGCGCTCATGCCGACCGCCGCACCGATCGCCGGATCGGGCTGGGCACCGACGTTCGAGCGCCGCATGTGGCTGCGCATCGCGGCGAGTCGCTTCAGGACGAGTCGCACGACATCCTCGTCGCCGGCGGTGAGCATGTTCGCGAGGTACTGGACGGGGATGCGCAGCTCGTCGATCGCGGGGAAGACGTCGTCGGGGTCGGCCTCCGAGCCGCTCCCCTCGACCAGCGACATCACCGGCGAGAGCGGCGGGACGTACCAGACCATCGGAAGCGTGCGGTATTCGGGGTGCAGCGGCAGGGCGATCCGCCACTCCATCGCGAGCTTCCAGACCGGCGACCGCACGGCCGCATCCAGCCAGTCCTCGGGGATCCCGTCGCGCCGCGCCTGACGGCGGACGTCCGGGTCGTTGGGGTCCAGGAAGACGTCGAGCTGCGCGTCGAGGAGGTCGTGCTCGTCGGTGACCGAGGCGGCGGCCTCGACGCGGTCTGCGTCGTAGAGCACGATCCCGAGGTAGCGGATCCGACCGACGCAGGTCTCTGAGCAGACGGTGGGCATCCCCGCCTCGATGCGCGGGTAGCAGAGTGTGCACTTCTCGGCCTTGCCGGTCTGCCAGTTGAAGTAGACCTTCTTGTAGGGGCAGGCGCTGACGCACATGCGCCAGCCGCGGCACTTCTCCTGGTCGACCAGGACGATCCCGTCCTCTTCGCGCTTGTACATCGCGCCGGACGGACAGGCCGCCACGCATGCGGGGTTCAGGCAGTGCTCGCAGATGCGCGGCAGGTACATCATGAAGACCGACTCGTAGTCGGCCCTGACGTGCTCCTCGACTCCGTCGCGGACGTTCGGGTCGAGCTTCACCTGGTCGGGCCCGCCACCGAGGTCGTCCTCCCAGTTCGGGCCCCACTGGAGCGCGAGTGGGTCGCCGGTGATCTTCGAGATCGGTTGCGCGACCGGCTGGTGGCGCTGAGGGCCGGCGGTCGTCAACGACGAGTAGTCATAGGTCCAGGGCTCGTAATAGTCGTCAAGCTCGGGCAGGTTGGGATTGGCGAAGATCGTCGCCAGCTTCGAGAGCCGCCCGCCCGCCTTGAGCTTCAGGCGACCCCGGCGCGTGAGCTCCCATCCGCCCTTCCACTGTTCCTGGTCCTCCCAGCGCTTGGGGTACCCGACGCCGGGCTTCGTCTCGACGTCGTTGAACCACATGTACTCGGCGCCCTGGCGGTTCGTCCAGACGTTCTTGCAGGTGACCGAGCACGTATGACAGCCGATGCACTTGTCGAGGTTCATGACCATCCCGACCTGGGCCATGATGCGCATCAGTAGGTCACCTCGCTGCGGCGCTTGCGGACGATCGTGAGCTCGTCGCGCTGGGAGCCGATCGCACCGTAGTAGTTGAACCCGTAGGACAGCTGCGCGTACCCGCCGATCAGGTGGGTCGGTTTGATCATGATCCGCGTGACCGAGTTGTCGGTGCCGCCGCGGGTGCCGCTGGTCTCGCTGATCGGCACGTTGATGTGGCGATCCTGCGCGTGGTACATGAATGCGCTGCCGTCGGGAATGCGGTGTGAGACGACGGCCCGGCATGCGATCACGCCGTTGCGGTTGACGATCTCGACCCAGTCGTTGTCCTGGACATCGATCTGTGCGGCGTCGCCCGGACCCAGCCAGACCACCGGGCCACCGCGGAACAGCGTGAGCATCAGCAGGTTGTCCTGGTACTCGGAGTGGATCGACCACTTCGAGTGCGGGGTGATCCACTTGACGAGGACCTCTGCCTCTCCGGGCTCGAGTTCGCCCTGCTCGTGACGTGCGACCGCCAGCGGCGGGCGGTAGGCGGGAAGGCCCTCACCGAACTCGAGCATCCAATCGTGATCGAGGTAGAAGTGCTGGCGGCCGCTCAGCGTGCGCCACGGCACGTCGCGGTCGACGTTGACGGTGAACGGCGAGTAGCGGCGGGTGCGGCTCTCGATGCCCGACCACTCCGGTGAGGTGATCACCTTGCGTGGTTGGATGCGCACCTGCTCGAGCGTGATCCGCTCGTCCTCGCGATCCTCGGCGAGGTCGGCGAGCTTCATGCCGGTGCGCTTCTCCAGCGCCTTGAAGCCTTCGACCGCCATGCGGCCGTTGGTCGTCCCGGAGAGCCGGAAGATCGCCTCGGCCACGTGGACGTCGCGTTCGAGCTTGGGCCGCCCGTCACCGACGCCGCCACGCACGACGCCGTTCATGCGGCGCAGGTCCTCGACCTCCTGCTCGGGCTTCCACGCGATGCCCTTCCACGCGATTCCGGCCTGCTCGACGAGCGGGCCGAGCGCCGTCATCTTGTCGTGGACGACGCCGTAGTCGCGCTCGACGACGATCAGCTTGGGCATCGTCTTCCCGGGGATCGGCTCGCACTCGCCGTGCTTCCAGTCGGCGGCGATGCCACCGGGCTGCGCAAGCTCCTCCGGCGTGTCGTGCAGCAGCGGTGCCGCGACGAGGTCCCTGCGCACCCCGAGGTGCTTCTTCGCCAGTCGCTGGAACTGCTCGGCGACCTTGTTGAACGCATCCCAGTCGGTGCGCGCCTCCCACGGCGGCGGGACGGCCTTGCTGAACGCGTGGACGAACGGGTGCAGGTCCGTGCTGGAGATGTCGTCCTTCTCGTACCAGGTCGCCGCCGGCAGCACGATGTCCGAGTAGAGCGCCGACCCGTTCATGCGGAAGTCGATCGTGGTGAACAGGTCGAGCTTGCCCTTCGGTGCCTCGTCGCGCCAGCGAACCTCGGTCGGCCGGCCGTGTGGAGCGGTCTCCGACGCCGTGACGCTGTTCTTCTCCACGCCGAGCAGGTGACGGAGGAAGTACTCGTGGCCCTTGCTCGAGGAGCCGAGCAGGTTCGCACGCCACAGCGTCAGGATCCGGGGGAAGTTCGCGGGGTCGTCAGGGTCCTCGCAGGCAAAGCGCAGGCCGCCGCTCTGCAGCTCGTCGACGACGTGCTGCGCCGGCTCCTTGCCCGCGGCCTGTGCCTCGTCGCAGACGTCGAGCGGGTTGCGGTTCAGCGTCGGGTAGCTGGGCAGCCAGCCCATGCGCGCCGACTGGGCGATCGTGTCGGCGAAGTGCTTGCCCTGCAGGCGCCCCTCGCCGAGCGGGCTCGTGAGCTCGTCGACTCCGAAGCGCTCGTAGCGGTACTGGTCGGTGGCGAGATACCAGAACGACGTCGTCGCCTGCTGGCGCGGCGGGCGCGTCCAGTCGGTGGCGAAGGCCATCACGCCGAAGCCCGTGATCGGGCGGACCTTCTCCTGCCCGACATAGTGCGCCCAGCCGCCGCCGTTGACGCCCTGGCAGCCGCACAGCATGACGAGGCTCAGCATCGCCCGGTAGATCTGATCGCCGTGGTACCAGTGGTTCGTCCCGGCGCCCATGACGATCATCGAGCGGCCCTCGGTGACCTCGGCGTTGCGCGCGAACTCGCGCGCGATCCGCGTGACGAGGTTCGCGTCGACACCGGTGTGCTCCTGCTGCCAGGCTGGCGTGCACGGCAGCGGGTCGTCGTAGCCGCTGGGCCAGTCTCCGGGCAGGCCGTCGCGACCGGCGCCGAGCTGCGCGCACAGCAGGTCGAAGACGGTGGTGACGAGCCGGTCGCCGATCCGCTTGGCCGGAACGCCGCGACGCATGACGCCGCCGCCCTCGGTCTCGCCGACCTCGAAGCGCGCGAGGTCGAGCGGCACGAGCTCGTCGTGCGCCCCCAGCAAGGAGAGGCGCGGATCGGTGCTCTCCCAGGTCGAGGTTCCACAGGCCTTCGCCCTCGTCGCCCCAGCGGAAGCCGAGTGACCCGTTCGGCACGACCGGCTTACGAGTCGTCTCGTCGAGCACGACGGTCTTCCATTGCGCGTTCTCGGACGTGTCACCGAGGTCGGCGGCACGCAGGAAACGGTCTGTGACGTAGACGCCGTCGCGCTCGCGCAGCGTGACCAGGAACGGCAGGTCGGTGCGCTTCTTCGCGTACCCGTCGAAGTAGGGCGTGCTGCGGTCGAGGTAGTGCTCCTTGACGATCACGTGCGCCATCGCCATCGCGAGCGCGCCGTCGGTGCCCGGCTCGGCGTTCATCCAGTGGTCGGCGAACTTCGTGTGGCCCGGCGTAGTCCGGCGAGACGACGACGACCTTCTGGCCCCGGTAGCGGGCCTCGGTCATGAAGTGCGCGTCAGGGGTGCGCGTCTGGGGGATGTTCGAGCCCCACGAGCATCACGTAGCTCGAGTTGAACCAGTCGGCGGACTCCGGCACGTCGGTCTGGTCCCCCCAGATCTGCGGCGAGGCCGGCGGCAGGTCGGCGTACCAGTCGTAGAACGACAGGCAGACGCCGCCGATGAGCGACAGGAAGCGCGTTCCCGCGGAATACGAGACCGGCGACATCGCCGGGATCGGCGAGAACCCGACGATGCGGTCTGGGCCGTGCTCCTTGACGGTGTGCACGTGCGCGGCGGCGATGATCTCGGAGACCTCGTCCCAGTCCGACCGCAGGAATCCGCCCATGCCCCGCTGGGACTTGTAGGCCTTCGCCTTCTGCGGGTCGGTGACGATCGCTGCCCAGGCGTCGACCGGGTCGCCGGTCCGCGCGAGCTCTTCGCGGTAGAGCTTCAGCAGCGCGCCGCGCACGTACGGGTGACGGACGCGGACGGGGGAGTAGAGGTACCAGGAGAACGATGCTCCGCGTGGGCACCCGCGGGGCTCGTACTCGGGCGCGTCCGGGCCGTTCGAGGGGTAGTCGGTCTGCTGGGTCTCCCACGTCACGAGGCCGTCCTTGACGTAGACCTTCCACGAGCAGGAGCCGGTGCAGTTGACGCCGTGGGTCGTGCGGACGACCTTGTCGTGCTGCCAGCGGTCGCGGTAGAGCTGCTCCCACTCGCGCGAGTGACGCGAGCTCGTGCGCCAGCGGTCGTTCGGCTTCGCGGTGGCGTCCGTGCGCCTGAAGTGGCGCGGACCGGGCAGTCGGGGGCCGGCGTCGGTTGGCGTGCTCACGATGTGCGACGATAGTTTTCACACCGGCACTGTGTAATCCGTGGCAACTACCGACCCCGAAAAGCAACCGACCGAAGCGCGCGTCGTGGAACTGTTCCGTTCCGTCGACGCGGCGCTCGACACCGCGACCGTCGCTCGCCGGCTGGAACTGCATCCGAACGGGGTGCGCCTGCAGCTGCAGCGCATGGAGCGCCGAGGCCTCGTCGAGAGCGAGTCGGCGCGCGGCGATGTCGGGCGTCCGCGGGCACTCTGGCGCCTGACGCCGCGGGCGATCGCGGAAGCCGACATGCCCCACACCGGCTGGGCCATGGCCCGGTCGCTCGCGCGCGCCATCCCGGCGACGACGACGCGCCTTCGCGAGGTCGAGCTCGCGGGAGAGCAGATGGGGGCCGAGCTCGCGAACGAGCTGGGATCGGCGACGAGCGACGATCCGCGCGAGGCACTCGGCGACGCGCTGGCGGCGCTCGGCTTCGATCCCGAGCGCACGGACGACGGCCCCAGGGCGCGCTACGCGTTGCGAACGTGTCCCTACGCGGAGGCGGTGCGCGAGAACGCCGCCGTGGTCTGCACGCTGCATCGTGGAGTGGTTCGCGGGGTCCTCGCCCGCGTGGCTCCGGGCGCCGAGCTGACGGCCTTCGAGCCGAAGGATCCCGGGCCCGCCGGCTGCATCGTGGGAGTGACGCTGGCTACCGATTGAGCTGCCGCGCCACCGCCACGACGTCGGTCTGCTGGTGGAAGTCGACGGCGACGATCGCCCCCGGGACGCCGCGCTCAGTCGTGCACTGCTGAATCCGGCGCCGCAGCGGGGCGGCGCGCCCGATCGGCCGGTTCTGCGCCGGACGCGGCGGGAAGTTGTCGATCCAGTGGTTGATCAGCAGCAGCGGGCTGTCCGGCTCGCCGCGTGCTCGCCGGCAGCTCAGCTGGGTCGGGAGCCGCGCGCCGAGTGGGGTGTCCTGGATGAACGAGAACGCCGGCATGTACCACGCGGGCGTGCCGCCGTCCTCTTCGGCGAAGACGACCAGCCGCCTGCCGCGCCTGACGAGGTCACCGAGCGTCGGCATCGGGGCCCGGCGGTCGAGCGTCGCGGCGTAGCGCAGCAGGCCGGTCCGCTCGAAGGCCTGCTCCAAGACGGCGGGCGGCACGTAGGGCTCGACGATCACGATCAGGACCTCGGCCGGGTGCTCGTCGAGGAAGCGCCTGACGACCTCGAGCTCCTGGTCAAGAGGCTCGGACCCCAGCTCGCAGAGCGTGTGGCACAGGTAGGGCTTCGGCTCGCCCGTCACGGAGCCGACTCCGATCTGCCCGGCCACGAGGTCCGCGAATCGCAGCGCCTGCGGGCCGATCTGCTTGGCGACCTTGTTGCGGTCCGAGCCCTCGGCTCGCAGGTCCGTGCGCACGACCCGGTGGGCCGCGTCGTAGACGCCGAAGTGCACGTCGATCAGGAGCGCGCGAATCCCGTCCTGAAGCTGTCGCCCGATGCCGAACCGCTGGTTGGCGAAGTGCCATCCCGGCTCGTCGGACGCTGCGTACGAGTTGTGCGTGCCGGGGAAGATCGCCTCGTCCAGGCGCTTGGTGCAGAGTGCCGCCGAACCGTTGCAGGCCTTGGGGGTCTGCGATGCCGTGGCGTTCGTACCAGTCGACCCGCCGCAGGCGACGACCGACATCGCCACGGCTGCGAGCAGCAGCGTGAGCGTCAGGCGCAGAGCTGGGCGAGATCGATGACCGGGGTGTGCCATGGCGCGCTCCGACCCTACTTCGGCGGTCACGGTGCACTGATCCGGGCGGCGGCCTTGTCCGCCTTCCTGCGCTCCTTGGCCATGGCGACGGCCAGCGCCAGCTCGGCGGCGTCGATGCCCCTCTCGAGCTCGGGGTGCTCGGATTCGGCCTCGGGCACACCGCCGAACATCGGCAGGCCGTCGGGCTTCCCGCCCTTCTTCGCCGCCTTCACGCTGTCGTAGAAGTTCTCGGGGCCGATCAGGTCGACGACGCCGGACTCTGTGAGCGCGTCGTGAACCGGGCCCTTCACGCGGCACATCCGCACCTGGATGCCGCGTCCGTGAAGCTCGCCGACCAGGTCGGTCAGGACATCGACGCCCTCGAGGTCGATCTGGGACATGGCGTCACACACGAGCACGAGCGCCTCGGGCGGCTCATCGTGTGCGTCGATCAGCGTGAGCACCGACTGGCGGAAGTACTCCGCATTCGCGAAGAAGAGCTCGGACTCGAAGCGCACGATCAGCACCTCGTCATGCGTCCGCGCGTCCGGGTGGCGGTTCACGTCGCGGTGGCGGCGCGCGCCCTGGACCTTCCCCAGCACGGAGACGCGCGGGCGCGCGCTGCGGTAGAGCACCGCGACCAGCGTCGCGATCACGCCGACGACGATCCCGTTCAGGATCCCGAAGAGGAGGGTGCCGGCGAACGTGATCAGCGCCGACCAGAACTCGGGGTGGCGGGGGACCCAGCGTCCGGGCTGCCCGGTGGAGCGCTGCGCGGCGCGCTGGAACTCGAGCAGGCGGCGGAAGCCCGGAAGGTCGATGAACGTCAGGACCGCGGCGATCACGATCGCCGCCAGCACCGGATAGGGGAGGTTCTTGAACAGCGGCGTCAGCACCAGCAGCGTGGCGAGGATCGAGACCTTCGTGACGACCGAGGCGATCACGGTCCGGCCGCCCGCACCGTCGGACAGCCCGGTCTGAGCGAAGCTCGCGTTGCTCGGGTACCCCTGGAAGAGGCCGGCGGCGAGGTTGCCGAGCCCGAGCCCGACGAACTCCCGGCGAGCGTCGACCGGATAGCCGCGTGTCCGCGCGAACGTGCGGCCGATGGCGATCGTCTCGACGAAGGCGATCAGCGCGATGCCGGCGGCCGGGCCGGTCAGCGTCTCGACGTCGTGCCAGCTGACGTCCGGCAACCCCGGGGTCGGCAGGCCGCTCGGAACGGTTCCGACGACGTGCACCGTGTCCGACAGGCCCGAGGATGCCGACGAGCGCGGTCGCGGCGACGACCACGATCAGCTCGCGCGGGATGCGCGGGGCGATGCGGCGCAGCACGAGCAGCAGCATGAGCGTTCCGACGCCGAGCACGACCGAGGTCAGATCGATCGCGCCGAGCTGACGGCCGAGGTCACTGACCGTCGTCTGGAAGGTCCGGGTCGACACGTCGCTGACGCCGAGCAGGTTCGGCAGCTGCGCGGCGATGATGACGAGCGAGATCGCCGCGGTGAATCCGATCAGCACCGCGCGCGAGAGGAAGTCGGCGACGAAGCCCAGCCGCAGCACGGCCGCGGCGAGCAGCATCAGCGCGACCATCAGCGCGAGCAGTGCCGCGAGCGCGGTGGCCCGCGCGACGCTCCCGCCGGCCATCGGCGCGATCGCCGCGGCGGTGAGGATCGAGCTGGTCGACGTCGGCCCGACCTGGGCCTGTCGGATCGTGCCCGCCAGCCCGTAGGCGAGCCCTGCGACCGCGGAGGCGTAGAGGCCGACGATCGGCGGCAGACCGGCCAGGCCGGCGTAGGCCAGCCCGCTCGGCACGGCGGCCGCCCAGACGGCGAGGCCGGCGGAGACGTCGCCGCGCAGCGCGCGTGACGAGTACCCGCGCAGCGTCCCGAGCCGGCGGCAGGAGTCGCTCGAGCCTTCCCGGGTCGCTCGCGGGAGCGTTGGCCGCGTTCGGCACCGGCCGATGTTAACGACGGGTGAAACGACGGCTCGACCGTGGTTACTACGCCAGGAACTGCGCCATCGCGTCGTGCACGAGTCGTGGGCGTTCGAACTGGGGCACGTGCCCGCAGTTGAGCTCGAGGTGACGCGCCGCGGGCAGCGTGTCGCGAACGTGATGGGCGAAGCCGATCGGCACGAGGTGGTCGTTGCGCCCCCAGACGAAGAGGCTCGGCGTCGGTGAGGCCCGCCAGCCGCGTCCAGAACCCCTCGGGGCCGTGCGGCTCATCGAGGTACAGGTTGCGAGCGGCGGCGTAGAAGGCGGCGCGCCCTCGCGGCGTCAGGTACGAGCGCAGGAACTCGTCGACGCCGGCGGCCGTCCAGCCCTGCTCGGCGCCGGGAACGACTCGCCGGACCACCGGCTCCACGAGGCCGCGCGGCGCGAGCTGCACGAGGCCGAGCTCGGGCCGCAGCAGCCGCAGCGCGGGCGCGAACGGGCGACCGCGCAGCCAGGCCATCGCCGGCGCCAGCAGGACGAGGCGGTCGACGCGCTGCGGCATGCGCGATCCCGAGCTCGAGTGCGACCCGCCCGCCCATGCTGTTTCCCGACGATCGACGCGCGCTCGACGCCGAGGCCGTCGAGCAGGGCGACGACGCTGCGCGCGAAGAAGCGTGCGTCATACGAGGCGCCGATCGGCTTCACCGAGTCGCCGAAGCCGGGAAGGTCGACCGCGATCACGCGGTGGCGACCGGCGAGCGCGCCGACCGTCGGCAGGAAGGACACCTTCGTCGCGCCGAGCCCGTGCAGCAGAATGACCGGCGGGCCCGAGCCCGCCTGCATCGTCGAGATCGCGCCGATCTCGGTGTCGACCTTGCGGTAGCGCAGGCCGTCTCCGCTCGCCGCCGTGTTCGCGGTCGCGGCGAGGAAGCCGACGCCGAGGTGCAGGTCGTGGCGGACCGTCAGCCGGCCCTGCGCGGAACGCGTCCATGCCGTCGCGCACGTCGTCCGCCAGGGCGAGCCACGTGACGGCGTCCGCCGTGATCACCGCGTCAGGCCGCGCGTGGAGGTCGGCCGGCTCGAGCAGGGCGCGATCGCCGTGCAGGCGCGCGTCCCAGCTGACCGATTCGCCGGGACCCTGGAGGCGCACCCGGGCATGGCCGTTCCCGATCGGGAAGACCTCCGGATCGAAGCGGGCGACGAGCGTCAGGAGCGAGGGAGGGCGCGCCCCTGATGCGGCGTCGTGCGCGTCGACATCGACCGTGCGCGAGGACGACATGACCGAATCATCGCCGGCGGGCGGCGTGTCACCACCGCGAGAACCCCGGGCTCTGACGGCCCGGCGTCAGTGGTTCCCCACACGACTACCCGAATCGCGCACGCAGATCCATCCTGAGGCACACCTAGAGTGCGCCCGTGAGCGCTCTCTCGCAGGCGGTGCCGCTGGCCCTCGCGGCGGCCTTCTACCCGCCGGCGATCATCGTCGTGATCCTCCTCCTGACCGGGGAGCACCCACGGCGCCTCGTGCTCTTCTACCTCGCCGGTGCGGCGCTGATCGTCGTGTCGGTCGGCGTCGTGTTCCTGTTCGTGCTGACGGGAACCGGTGCGAACCAACAGGAGAACACGACGGCGAGTGCCGACGTCGACGTCGCACTCGGCGTGGCGCTGCTGGCGCTCGCCGCATGGGCGTGGCACCGGCGCGGCCGTCCACCCGGCCGAGCCCAAGGAGGAGTCGCAGGACAGCAGGCTGGTTCTGATCTCGCGGCGTGCGACCACGAGCACGAGATGGGCGTTCGTGCTCGGGATCCTGATGTACCTCCCGTCGCCGTTCTACCTCGCGGCGATCAAGGAGGTCGCCGACTCCGGAGACTCCGACGGCAGCAAACTGCTGGCGATCCTCATCTGCGCGGTCTGCGTGATGCTGTTCGTCGAGGTCCCGGCGATAGCGCTGCTGCTGCGCCCGGACGGCGTGAAGGCGAGTCTCGAACGGTTCCAAGCGTATCTGGGGCGCAACGCCTGGACGCTCCTCGCCGTGCTCGCCGCCGTGGCGGGAGCCCTGCTGCTGATCTCCGGCATCGGCGACCTGGTATAGTTGTACAAGCAACTATATGACTCTTGATCCGGCCACAACACTCGGCGCCGTGCGCCTCACCGTCCGCGACCTGGACGCGATGCAGTCCTACTACGAGCGCGTGATCGGGCTGAAGACGCTCGATCGCACCGGAGACGTGGTTCAGCTGGGCGCCGCGCCCGGCTCCGCGCTCGTCGAGCTCCACGGCGAGCCGGATGCCCCACCCCGCCCGCCCCACACGACCGGGCTGTTCCATCTCGCGCTGCTGGTGCCGGACCGTCCCGCGCTCGCGCAGACGATCCAGCGCGTGGTTCAGGCCGGAGCGCGCTTCACCGGCGCCTCCGACCATCTCGTCAGCGAGGCGATGTACCTGCGTGATCCGGAGGGGAACGGCATCGAGCTGTACCGCGACCGCCCGCGCAGCGCATGGGAGTGGCAGGGCGAGAACGTCGCGATGGACACGCTTGCCCTCGACGTCGACGCCGTGATGGCCGAGCTCCCCGCAGAACCGGATGAGGGGATGCGCGACGGGACGATCGTCGGCCACGTGCACCTGAACATCGGCGACATCGCGGAGTCCGAGGCGTTCTACAGCGGCGTCGTGGGCTTCGACGTGATGGTGCGCGGGTATCCCGGGGCACTGTTCGTCGCCGCCGGCGGGTACCACCATCACATCGGCCTGAACACCTGGAACGGCGATCACGCCCCGGCTCCGCCGGCCGGCGCGCTTGGTCTGCGCTCCTTCGACGTCGTGTTGCCCGACGCCACGGCCCTGAACGACGTGCTCGGTCGCGTGGGCGATGCCGGCATCGCCGTCGCGAGCGTCGACGAGGGCGCGCTGGTCGCCGACCCGTCCGGCAACCGGCTCCTGCTGCGCGTCGCCCGGTAGCGCGCTACTTCTTCGACGAAGCAGCGGGTCTGCTTCTTGCCGTCCTTGCCGATCGAGCACGCGACCGGCGTCTTCCCGTTGCCGTTGGCCGCCTTCAGCGCGGTCGTGTCGGGCACGAGCGGCACGCCGTCGAGGCTGCCGTAGGCGATCACGATGTTGTCGTTCTTGCGCAGGATGTGGGCTGCGGGATCGCTGACCGGCTTTCCGTTGACGAACACGTGCAGCGGCTGGTCCTTGGTGGCCTTCAGGCCACCGATGTGATCGGGCCCGAGCGCGACGCCCCAGACGTCGAACAGGTTCCCGAGCGTGGCCTTGAACGGCTTGTCGGCCTCCATGTGGATCACGCCCGTCTGGTCGTGCGTGTGCAGCGCGGTCTCGACGTGCTGGGACTCGTCGATCCCGATGTTCGCGGCGACCGGGACCAGGATCCCGTCGTCGTAGATGTGCAGCAACTGGTGCACGTGGAACTTCTCCGTACCCGGGGCCGGCAGGCCGAGCACGCGCAGCCGCCGCTGGATCTGGCTGTACTCGGCCTTCCACGGCGGCTTCCCCGTCTGCACTCCGGGCCCGCTCACGACCACGCCGGCCGGCGTCGTCACCGCGTTCGAGCTCGAGCCGCAGGCGCCGAGGCCCACGGCGGCGAGCACCGCAAGCGCGGCGGGGAGGATGCGCGAGGACGACATCGCGCCAGTGTAGGCGGGCGGGATTTCGGATCTTGTAACGCCCGCGCTCTGTCCGTGACCGTTCCGCGTGAGTACGCTCGCAGCCACCCCGTATGCCGACCGAGCCCTTCCAGCAGTCCGCCGAGGACGCGGCCCTCGTCGCCGCGCTGAAGGCGGGGGACGAGCAGGCCTTCAGCGACCTCATCGAGCGCCTGCATCCGTCGATGTTGCGGATCGCTCGGATGTACGTGCGCACGCCGGCCGTCGCCGAGGACGTCGTGCAGGAGACGTGGCTGGCGGTGATCAAGGGCATCGATCGCTTCGAGGGACGCTCGAGCCTCAAGACGTGGATTCTGCGCATCCTCGCCAACCGGGCCCGCACGCGCGGCGCCCAGGAGGGACGGACGGTGCCGTTCTCCGCCCTGGCCTCCGCTGACGCCGCCGTCGGCGAGCCGAGCGTGGAGCCCGAGCGGTTCGCCGGACGTGACGACGGCCGCTGGCCCTACCACTGGGCCGCACCGCCGCGCGACTGGCCCGAGGAGCGACTGCTCGCGAGCGAGACGCTCGAGGTGATCGATGATGCCCTCGCCGAGCTGCCCGAGAGCCAGCGCGAGGTCGTCCGGCTGCGCGACGTCGAGGGCTGGGACGCCGACGACGTCGCCGAGGCGCTCCAGATCAGCGCCGGAAATCAACGTGTTCTGCTGCACCGCGGCCGCGCCAAGGTGCGTGCTGCCCTGGAGCGCTACTTCGACCCCGCCATGGCCGCATGATCATCGACGACATCACCTGCATGGAGGTCGTCGAGCTCGTCACCGAATACCTCGAAGGGACGATGTCCCCTGAGGACCGTGCGCGCTTCGAGTCGCACCTGGCGATCTGCGACGCCTGCGTCACGTACGTCGATCAGCTGCGCCGCACGATCGCGGCGACCGGGTCGATCAGCGCGGAGACGATCGACCCGGCGGCGCGCGACGAGCTGCTCTCCGCATTCCGCGACTGGAAGCGCGGGCCGCCGTGAGCGCCGCGCCGGCGCGCCGTGTTTCGGGGCCGGTGGTCGCGGGGATGTAACGTCTCATCGCACCTGAGGACGAGGCACTCCAGATGCAGTCGCAGACCATGACCACCGGCTCCGCGCCATCCGCCGCCGACCTCGTCGGGGCGATGGACGAGGCGCGAGCGCGCACGCTCGCGCTGGTCGAGCGGATCTCGGCGTACGACATGGAGCGTGTCCACTCGACGCTGATGAGCCCGCTGGTGTGGGATCTGGGCCACATCGCAGCATTCGAGGATCTCTGGATCGTGCATCGCTATGGCGGCGAGCCGATGCTTCGCGAGGACCTTGCCGCCCTGTACGACGCGTTCGAGACGCCGCGCGCCCACCGCGGTGACCTTCCGTTCCTGCGCACCTCCGAGGCACATGACTATCTCGGGCTGGTCCGCGAACGGTCGCTGGCCGCAGTCGAGCGCCTCGGCGGCGGTGACGGCGTGATGCTGGAACTCGTCATCCGACACGAGCTGCAGCACCAGGAGACGATGCTGCAGACACTGAACCTCGCGCGCCTGCCCGGGTACGAGCTGCCCTTCGCGACGTCGCCGGCGGCCGGGGGAGACGGCGGGCTCGAGCTGCTCGACGTGCCGGCCGGCGCGTTCGGGATGGGCGCCGCCGCCGAGGGCTTCGCCTACGACAACGAGCGTCCGCGCCACGGAGTCGAGGTTCCCGCCTTCCGGATCGCACGCACTCCGGTCACGAATGCGACGTGGCTGACCTTCGCCGAGGGGGGCGGCTACGAGCGCCGCGAGTGGTGGACCGAGGAGGCGTGGGCGTGGAAGCAGGAATACGACATCACCCACCCGCTGAACTGGACGGACGACGGGCGCGAGTGGCGCATCGGCGGATACACCCCGATCGACCCGGACCGCCCCGTCATCCACGTCTCCTGGTTCGAGGCCGACGCCTTTGCCCGAGCGCATGGCGTGCGCCTCCCCACTGAAGCGGAGTGGGAGAGGGCGGCGACCTGGGACCAGCCGGGACTCGAGCTGACCGGCCACGGCTGGGAGTGGACGTCGAGCCGCTTCACGGGCTACCCCGGGTTCAGGGCGTTCCCCTACCGGGAGTACTCCGAGGTCTTCTTCGGCGGGGACTACCGCGTGCTGCGCGGCGGATCGTGGGCCACGCACGCACGGGTGGCCTCGCCGACCTTCAGGAACTGGGACCACCCACAGCGCCGGCAGATCTTCGCCGGCGTGCGACTGGCGGAGGACGCATGAGCGCGATTCCCGGACTCGCCGAGGACCATCCGGCGATCACGATCGACGTGCACGTGGGGGAGGGGGCCGAGCGTCGCCTGGCGGAGGACGTCCTCGACGGGATGACCCGGCCTTTCAAGGAGATCCCGCCCAAGCACTTCTACGACTCGCGCGGATCTGAGCTGTTCGACGCGATCTGCGAGCTGCCCGAGTACTACCCGACCCGCACGGAGACGGCGATCCTCGAGGCCTCAGCCCAGGACATCGCACGCACCGCGCGGCCGACCGAGCTCGTCGAGCTGGGCTCCGGCTCGACGGCGAAGGCACGGCGGATGCTCGATGCGATGCGCGCGGTCGACCCGGGCCGCCCGCTGCGCTACGTGCCGCTCGATGTCTCCGAGCGCGTCGTGCGCGAGGCGGCGCTGGAGCTCGTCGAGGACTACCCGGGCCTCGAGGTCCACGGCGTCGTCGGCGACTTCGAACGCCACCTCGACCGCGTGCCGCCGCGCAACGGGGGCCCGCGCCTCGTCGCGCTGATGGGCGGCACGATCGGCAATTTCTCACCGGGCAGCCGTCGCCGCCTGCTGCGCGACATCGCCGCGCTGCTCGGCTCGGACGATCACTTCCTGCTGGGAACGGACCTCGTCAAGGACCCCGCGATCATCGAGGCCGCCTACAACGACAGCGCGGGGATCACAGCCGAGTTCAACCGTAATGTCCTGTATGTGATGAACCGCGAGCTCGGCGCGAACTTCGATCCGCAGAACTTCGAGCACGTCGCCTTCTTCGATCGCGAGCACGAATGGATCGAGATGCGCCTGCGAGCGCGCGAGGCTGCCGCCGTGCGGATCGCGGACCTCGATCTTGACCTGACGTTCACGGCCGGCGAGGAGATGCGGACCGAGATCAGCGCGAAGTTCACGCGCGAGCGCCTCCAGCACGATTTCGCCGTCGCCGGGCTCGAGCTGCGCGAGTGGTACACCGATGCCGACGCCGCGTTCGCGGTCTCACTGGCCGGCCCCGCATGATCGAGGGGCACAAGAGCGAGACGGTCAACGCGCCAGCGGAGCGGCTCTGGGAGATCATCGCCGACTTCGAGAGCTACCCGCAGTGGCACCCGTTCTTCGCCTCGGTCGACGTGACCGAGCGCGACGGGGACGAGCGGGTGGCGCGCGCCAAGTGCGCACACGGCACGCCGGCGGGAACGCTGCACACCGACATCGCCGTCACGTACGACCCCCAGACGAGCGTCGAGGCCGCGCGCGCCGGTGGCGACCTGAAGGCGATGAGCGGCACGTTCACGCTGGAGGACCAGGGCGAGGTCACGATCGTCACGCACCATCTGATCGTCGACCCCGGATTCAAGCTCGGGCTGCTGCTGCGCGGGCCTGCCGCCGACAAGGTCCGCAACAGCGTGCTGAACGGCGCGCTGAACGGGATCCTGCGTCAGGCGGGCGCCGGCGGCTGACGCCGACGGCCGGGCGTGCGACGATGTCCGCCACGCCTCCGTAGCTCAGCTGGATCAGAGCGGCCGGCTTCTACCCGGCAGGTCCCAGGTTCGAGTCCTGGCGGGGGCATGTGGTTCGCGGATCTCGCCGCGCCCACGCCCACCCGGCTGCGTGGGGCGGTGCCTATCGGCACAGCTCCCACTTGCCGTGCGGTCGTGGGCATCGACGATCTCTCGCTCGTGTGGCGTGGGTGGTGGGACGGCAGTTCTGGCGCTGGAGGTCGTAGACTCTTGCTTTGCTTGGTGGGCGTAGCTCAGTTGGTAGAGCTCCTGGTTGTGGTCCAGGCGGTCGCGGGTTCGAGTCCCGTCGCTCACCCCTCGTTGACGGTTACGCTCTGCCGCCGCGGCTCTCGAGGAACTCGGCCTCGGCGCGACCCAGCGGCGTGGACGGCGGCGGCGTCGTGCAGGTACTCCGCGGCGATGGCGCCCCAGTCGGCGCCGGCGCGCAGCTGGCCCATGACGACGGCGACGATGCCGTGCATCCGGCGGATCAGCATCGATTCGGGCGGGCAGCGTGAACTCGTTGATCTGCGCCTTGCGACGCCGCGCGCTGCTCGGCGTCGGGCCGCTCGCGATCGCCGCGCGCCGCGCGCGGTCGGGCGAGAAGCGGCGCTCGCCCGGGATGGCGTACCAGCCGACCGCCATGCGCATCAGCTTCAGCGCCCAGTCGGCGTCGACCGCGTCGGCGCCGGCCGCCGGGGAGGTAGCCGCCGGCGACGCAGCGCCGCCTTCAGGGCCGCCGCGTCCCCGTCGCGGACGGCGCCGTTGATCGCCCGTTCGGCGTCGATGCGGCCGGCGGGTGATGTCGCGCACCAGGCCGAAGTCCAGGAAGCAGACGCGGCCGTCCGGGCACAGCAGGTAGTTGCCGGGATGCGGGTCGCCGAGTGCGATCCGCTCGCGGTAGAGCATGCCGAGGAAGAAGCGGAAGACGATCTCCCCGTAGCGGTCGCGCCGCGCCTCGTCGGCGCGGCGCACGGCCTCGAAGCGCTCGCCCTCGACGTACTCGCTGACGAGCACGCGCCGGGTCGAGAGGTCGGTGTGCACGTGGGGCATCCGCACGAACGGATGGCCCGCGCAGCAGCCGCTCGATGCGGCGGTGGTTCTGCGCCTCGAGCTCGTAGTCGAGCTCCTCGCTGATCCGCTCGCGCATCTCGGCGGCGAGCGCCTTGCGCGTCGAGGCCCGGCGCGAGCCGCTTGACGAGCGGCAGCAGCAGGTTCGCGTTGCGCAGGTCGGTCTCGACCGCCTCCGCGACGCCGGGGTACTGGATCTTGACGACGACGTCGTCACCGTCGACGGTGGTGGCGCGGTGGACCTGGCCGATCGAGGCGGCGGCGAAGGCACGCTCGTCGAAGTCGGAGAACACGCGCCCGAGCGGCCCGCCGAGCTCCTCGCGCATCAGCTTCTCGAGGTCGGTGAACGCGACCGGCGGCACGTCGTCGCGCAGCGCGGCGAGCTGGCGCTGCAGGTCGTCCTGCTCCTCTTCCGGGAGGCCGTCGAACTCGACCATCGAGAGCATCTGGCCGACCTTCATCGCCGCGCCGCGCATCTGCCCGAGCTGACCGACGAGCTCGCGCACGAGCACCGCGGTCCGCTCGCTCTGGGCGGCCGCCGCGCGCTCCGGCGTGCGGACGCGGTTGGCCGTCCGCATCCCGGCCCAGCGCAGGCCCTGACCGGTCACGAGCCCGCCGATCCGAGCGGTCCGTGCGATCCGCCCGGTGGGGAGCGTCCCGGCCTCGGGCTCCGGATCGTCGGCCTCGTGACATCGACCGAGACTAGCTGTGAGGCAGCGCCCGGTCCCGTCGCTCACCCCTCGTCTGCGGCGATCAGGCCAGCCGGCCGCCGACCCGATCGTCGGCGAGGTCCGGGTGCTGCTGCAGCGCGGCGACAAGGTGGTCAGCGGCCCTCAGACGCACGACGGCGCCGTGATCAGGCGCTGACGCGCTCGTAGTTGAGTCGCATCAACTCGATGACGTCCTCTACGTCCTCGGGCGTCTCGAGGGCGCGTGCGGCCAGCTTCGTGCGAATGCGGGTTGACCGGATGCGGTCCGACGCGCCCCGCCTCGCGCAGTGCTGCGCCGACGTCGCGCGGGAACCCGAAGTGCGCGACGCGGTCACCGTGCAGGTGTCCGATCTCGCGTCCCTCGACCTTGAAGCCCCATTCGCCACGCGAGCCGTGGCCTGCGGTCACGCGGTCCCACGAGGTGACGACCGCGGTGATGTGCTCACTTGCGTTGTCCATGAGCGGAAAACTACAAGTTCAAGTGAACTTGAAGTCAAGCCCGCGATGTGATCTGCTTAGCCGGTGGCCACGCTGATGACGATCGGCGACGTCTCGCGACGCAGCGGCGTCGCCGCGTCGGCGCTCCGCTTCTACGAGGACCGCGGGCTGATC
This sequence comes from uncultured Solirubrobacteraceae bacterium, assembly GCA_963817295.1. Classification (GTDB taxonomy): domain Bacteria; phylum Actinomycetota; class Thermoleophilia; order Solirubrobacterales; family Solirubrobacteraceae; genus F1-60-MAGs163. Next base: position 86,594 of record CAWFOF010000019.1, read on the forward strand.
CGCTCGGAGCGTGCAGGTGGTGGGCAGCGTCGCTACCCGCGTGAAGTCCTGCGCCGGCTGGCGTTCATCGTGTTCGCCCAGCGCATCGGGCTCTCGCTCGACGAGATCGGCGCGGAGCTCGAGAAGCTGCCCGGCGACCGCGCTCCCACGCGCCGCGAATGGGCGCGACTGTCGAGCGCGTGGACCGCGCGCATCGACGCGCGAGTCGCCGAGCTTGAACGTCTGCGCGCCGGCCTCACCGAGTGCATCGGCTGCGGCTGCCTGTCACTCGATCGCTGCCGCCTGGCGAACCCGGACGATCGTGCGGCAAGCAGCGGACCGGGGCCGCGCTACTGGGTCGCGGCCAAGCCGACCTGACCGCGAGCGCCCCGGGGCAGGCTCAGAGCACACCGATGCTCGCGCGGACCGTCCCGTCGATGGCCGTCCAGGTGAGGGCGACGTAGCGCCCCCCGGTCGCGATGTCGCGGCTGTAGTTGAAGTCCTCGCCGACGTTGCTCGGTCCACCCGCGGGAGCCGGTGCAGGACGGAATCGCCCGCCGCGTTCGATCGCGATGCCCCAGCGGTGCCCGGGCGCCTCCCAGGCCGCGACCGCGCCGGTCCCGTAGGTCCGCACTGCCGGCTGACGGGCGAGGCCACGATCCAGGACCTGCCGCGTACCGAACGCACCCGCGCGGGGACCGCTGACGGCATAGACGGGAGCCGACCTGCTGAAGGCCGCCGGGGCGCTCTTCTCCTGGTAGACGAGCACGTTCTCGCCCGCGCCGCCGATCGCGACGACCGGCCCGAAAGCGCGAGTCGCGCTGACGACCGGCGCCACCAGAGGTGCTGCGAAGACGCCGCTCGCGTCGGCGCGCAGCAGCCCGGGCACGCCCAGCGTTCCGGCGTCACCGCCGTTGCGCACGTCGATCGCGCCGAGCGCGACGTCGCCGCCACCCGGGCCCACCGTCTCGATCTCCTGTCGCGGGCCGAGCGGCGGCGGCGAGCTGCGCCCAGCCGTGGGTCGGGGCGTACACGGCGACTGCTGTGTTGCGGGCCGGCCCGCTGCTCGTCGCCGGCGACGCGACACAGCAGACCGCCACCTGCCCGTCCGCCGACGCCCGGAAGCTGTCGTGGTTCACGAAGCCGACGCCGAGCGAGGTCGGCCGACCCGGCCGTCCGCGCCGTGGCAGGCGAACGCTCAGCAGACGCGTGACGTACTTGCCCTGCGGAGTGCGGTAGGCGTTCACGTAGACGACGACCGTCGACCCGTCGGGCTGCCCTCCGGCGTGGGCCTCGTCGTCGCCGAGCTTGCTGGTGCTCGGTGCGAGGACGGACGGCGCGAGAGAACGCATGTCCCGGCGTTCGCCGGCTGAAGACGATGTTGTGGTGGTCGGCCCAGAGGACCGTGGCCGTGCCGTCCGCGGCGATGGCCACCGTGGGCCGGAGCCCTGTTCCCAGCGTCACCGGCGCCGCGAACCGGCCGTGCCCATCACCGGTCGCCACGTGCACGCGGGCCGGCTGATGGTTGTCGACCCAGGCGACGACGGCGTCGCCACGCGCGTTGACCGCGATGCGAGGGGCCGTCTCCGCGACGCAGTTGTAGACATCCGGGCCGCAGGAGCGCTGCAGGATCGTCGGGGCGGACCAGCCGCGCGCGGCGGACAGGGCGGGCGCGGGCGTCGCGGCTGTCGCAAGGGCGATGGTGACCAGGACGATCGTGCGCAGCGTCGTGCTCATGTACCTCTGAACGCACCCACGCGCCGCGGGTTGCGGTGTCCTCCCGAGCCGCCAGTCTGGACAGCGCGGCTTTCGGCGACCCGGGCCCACCCAAACGGAGCTCGCTGGGCTCGAACGAGGCCTTCTCCACCCTGGGACGGGGCCGACTACGGTCGGCCGACCGTCGATGCCTGCCGATGATCCGAGGAACCACGGGAAACCGGCGAAGCGTTCACGCGAAGCGCCGGTGGCTCACTTCAATGCTGGTCCAAAGAGGGCGGACCCCGTGCGATCAAAGGTCGGGCGTGGAAGCACCGCGGTCGTTGCGGTTGTCGGTGCCGCGGCGAGTCTGACGAGCGGGCAGAGCGTGTCGCCTGAGAAGCACCAGGTGGTTCCCCGCGCCCACTCGCAGAGGTCGTTTGGCTCGCTCCAAGGGGCGATTCGGTCGGTGACGACTCGCACGGTTGCCACCCGGGAGGGCCGTTACGGAATCCGCGGCGTACATGGCCGTCTGACCTCGTACGGCGGCGGCGTTGCGGCGAGGTTCGGCGAGTCTGGTCCGCGGTTCGTACTCGGCGGCTTCGGCGTCTCGCTGCGGTTTGTGAGCTACGGCGACCAACTTGTGTCGCCGACGCATGTGCGACCCGTCGCTCGGGGCGATCGCGTGTGGTTTCGACGGAGCGGCGTGACTGAGTGGTACCGCAATGGATCTACCGGCCTGGAGCAGGGATTTACGCTCGCGAGTCGCCCTCCGCGGCACCCGGCCGACGGGCTAATGACCGTACGACTCCGGATGTCGGGCTCGCTGAAGGCACGCCGGTCGGGCCGGGACATCGTCTTCAGCCGTAACTCCCGCGGTGGGGCGGCCTTGCGCTACGGGGAATTGTCGGCCCGTGATGCGGCGGGTCGCGTACTCGCGTCGCGACTTGAGTTGCGCGACGGTTCGTTGCTTCTGGGGATCGATGATCATGGGGCGCGATATCCGTTGACGATTGATCCGCTGATCCATCAGGACGCAAAGCTCACGGCGACGAGCGATGAGGCTGGGGCCGGCTCATTCGGCGTCAGCGCGGCTTTGTCGGCTGATGGCAACACAGCCTTGATCGGTGGCTACAGCGACAATGCAAACGTGGGGGCGGCTTGGGTGTTCACGCGCTCGGGGTCAACGTGGAGCCGGCAGGGAGCACGAGCTGATCGGAAGCGGCGAAGCCGGCGCCGGTCAGTTTGGGCAGAGCGTGGCCTTGTCGTCCGAGCGACAACACGGCGTTGATCGGCGGACTTGGCGACAACTCCGCGGTTGGCGCTGCGTGGGTATTCACACGCACGGCCGGCGCGTGGACCCAACAGGGCGCCAAACTGACTGCCGTGGGGGAGTCGGGCCCTGGGCAGTTCGGCGTCAGCGTGTCGCTGTCGGCTGATGGTGGCAGGGCACTCGTCGGCGGCTATCGCGACAACTCGAACGTGGGCGCGACGTGGGTGTACACGCGGTCGGGTGTTGTCTGGAGCCAGGAGGGAGCCAAACTCACCGGCACCGGCGAGGTTGGTCAGGGCCAGTTCGGCGTCAGCGTGGCGCTGTCCGCCGACGGGAACACGGCCGCGATCGGTGGGCGGACTGACAGTGCGCAAACGGGGGCTGCGTGGGTGTTCGCTCGATCTGCGGGCGTGTGGACCCAGGAGGGCGACAAGCTTGTCGGCATGGGGGAGAACGGGGCAGGGACGTTCGGGTGGAGCGTCGCCGTGTCCGGAGACGGGAACACGGCTGCGATCGGCGGTCCCAACGACAGTCTCTCTTGGGGGCGGCTTGGGTCTCTCACGCGCTCGGTGGGTGCGTGGACGCAGCAGGGCAGCAAACTGGTCGGCAGCGGCGAGACCGGCGCTGGGCGCTTTGGTTACTCGGTCGCACTGTCGAGTCGTGGCGACACGTTCCTCACTGGCGGTGTTGCCGACGACGCGAGCGTCGGCGCGGCTTGGGCCTTCACGCGGTCCGGGGCGTCATGGATCCAGCAGGGCAGCGAGTTGGGCGCCTCCGACGAACTTGGGGCTGGACAGTTCGGTATCAGCGTGGCGTTGTCGGCTGACAGCAGCACGGCGCTGATCGGCGGCTTCGCCGACAACACCGGTGCGGGCGCAGCGTGGGCATTCACAGTCGCGACGACATCCGTCAGCCTCGCCGCCTCCCCGAACCCCTCAACCGTCAAGCAGCCCGTTACCTACATGGCGACCGTCTCGCCTGTGCCCGGTGGGGGTACGGTCGCGTTCGCGGACGGTGGGTTGCCGGTCGCCGGATGCGGTGCGGTCCCGGTGAGCGTCGCCGGCGGGGTTGCCGCGTGCGCTGCGCCTGCGTATCTCGCGGTCGGGTCGCATGCGATCACCGCGTCCTACTCGGGCGCTGCCGACTTCGCGGGATCGACGTCCCTGACGCTGACGCAGATCGTGGATCCAGCCGTGACGAGCACGGAGCTGAACTCCTCGCCCAGTCCGTCGGTGGCCGGGCAGCAGGTGACGTTCACCGCGGCGGTCTCGCCGACGCCCGATGGCGGGACGGTCATGTTCAGCGATGGGGGCTTCCCGATCGATGGATGCCTGTCGGCGAGCGTCAGCATCTCGACCGGCCAGGCGGTGTGCGACGTCACGTACCTCGCCGCCGGTTCGCACGCCATGGTCGCGACCTACCAGAGCGGCACCGCGAACTACATCGGCTCGGCATCTTCGACGCTCATCCAGACCGTCACGCTCGCTCCGGCTCCGGCTCCGGGTCCGGCTCCGGCCCCGCCGACCACGCCCCCGACCACACCACCGCCACCACCGACGAAGCTCACCCCGCGCAGCGGGCGCGCCGCCGCGACGCTGCTCCTGGCGTGCACCAGGATCAAGATCGGCCTGACGAGCCTCGCGGTCAAGGGCTCGAGCGTCCGCATCGGCGTGGTCGCGAGCCTCGGCTTCGCCGGCCGCCGGGTGTCGATCCTGCGAGTCGGATCAGCGAAGGTCCTGCGTTCCCTGCCGGTTCCGGCGAACGGCCTGCTCAGCGTCAGCGTGCCCGGCTCGCGCGCGGTCGCGGTACTTCGCCCAGATCGGCCGGATGCGCTCGTCGACACGCCCGCTCACGCGCCGGCTCGCGGTCGACCCGCTGAGCCTCGGTGGGGGCGAGGTCCGGATCTCCGGCGTCGTCGCCCGTCCGTTCGCGAAGCCCGCCGCCACGATCCTGGTTCGCCGGCGCACCGCGTGCGGCTCGCTGGTCACCGTCGCGACCGTGGCGCCCGCGGCCGACGGAAGGTTCAGCGTGACGATTCCCGCGCCCGCGGCCCCGCACGCCGCCGTGTACGACGCGATCACACGGGTGCGGGCCAGCACCCGCTCCACCACGACCGCCGTCGCACCGAGCATCGCCCAGGTGATCGCGATCGGCTGACGCTCCGCGCCGGACGGGCCCCACGCGGTCAGCAGCGATACTTCGTCCATGGTCCCGGAGGTCCGATACGCCGCGAACGGCGACACCACGCTCGCGTGGACGTCGATCGGCGACGGCCCGATCGACGTGCTCGTCCTGCTCGGCGGCATCTCGCACGTGGAGCAGCTCTGGGAGGAGCCCGGCCTGGCGCGGTACTTCGAGCACATCGCCGCGTTCGCGCGGGTGATCCTGATGGACCGCCGGGGCGTCGGCCTGTCCGACCCCGTGTCTCGGGGCCGATCACGCTCGACGACGAATGCGGCGACGTCGACGCGGTCCTCGACGCCGCCGACAGCCGGCGCGCCGTCATGTACGGGTACACGTGGGGCGGGCCGCTGGCGGTCCACTACGCACGCACGCGACCCGAGCGTGTGCGCGCCCTGATCCTCTACGCGTGCGTCGCCACGACCCTGATCGCCGCCGAGGACTTCGACCGCGAACTCGATCACACGCAGCGCGAGGCGGAGATGGAGACGTCGCTCGCAGGCTGGGGGACGGGCGCGCCGATCGAGGCCGTCGCGCCCTCGCGCGCCGATGACGAGCGTCTGCGGGCATGGTTCGGCCGCCTCACGCGGATGTCGTCGAGTCCCGGCGCGACGCGCACGCTCTGGCGCAGCACCTCGCGCTACGACGTGCGCGACGAGCTCGAGCATCTGCGCGTTCCGACGCTGATCCTGCATCGCTCCGGCGACCGCGCCGTCGACGTGCGCCACTCGCGTTACCTCGCCGAGCAGATCCCGGGTGCGCGCTACGTCGAGCTCGACGGCATCGACAACCTGCCGAGTATCGGCGACACCGAGGCGCTGGTCGCGGAGATCGAGGAGTTCCTGACCGGGTCGCGCAGGCGCTCGATCGAGCGGGCCCTGCTGACGGTGCTCGTCACGGACATCGTCGGTTCGACCGGGCATGCCGCGCGCATGGGGGACATGCGCTGGCGCGATCTGCTCGCCGCGCACGACAACGAGGTCCGCCAGCAGATCGACCGTTACGACGGCCGCGAGGTCAAGCACCTCGGCGACGGCTTCCTGATCGTGTTCAGCGGCGCACCGAGCCTGGCGCATCGCTGTGCGCTGGGCATCGTCGAAGGGGTGCTCGTCGCTCGGGCTGGAGGTCCGCGCCGGGCTGCACACCGGGGAGTGCGAGCTGATCGGCGACGACGTCGGCGGCATGGCGGTGCACATCACCACGCGCGTCGCGGCGCTCGCGGGCGCCGAACGAGGTCTACGCGTCGGGCACGGCGTTCGGGACGGTCGTCGGCTCCGACCTGCGCTTCAACCCGCTCGGCACGCGCGAGCTCAAGGGCGTTCCGGGCAACTGGCCGATCATGCAGCTGATCGGCTGAGGTGGGCGCTCTAGCGCCCAGGGGTCGGTCCCGCGCGCCTTGGAGCGCGCCACATGCGCCAGCAGCGCGGCCCAATCCATGACGCCTCCGTAGAGGTGCCCGACCGGCCCGGTGACGATCCAGGCGCGCAGGCGGATGCTCGCAGGGGGGCGGTTACGGGCCACGGACGGACGCTATCGTGCGACGGATGCCAGCAGCCGTCAGCGCCACCGTCACCGATCTGCCCGAGTCCCGCGTCCGCGTGAACGTCGAGGTCCCCGCCGCCGAGGTCGAGCGCAGCATGGAGACGGTCGCCCGCTCGCTCGGGCGCGACATGAAGATGCCCGGCTTTCGCACCGGCAAGGTCCCGCCGCAGGTCATCACGCAGCGCCTCGGTCGCGAGACCGTCCTCGACGAGACGATCCGCCAGACGCTCGGCCGCTGGTACGTCGCCGCGATCGACGCGGGCAACGTCCGCACCGTCGGCGACCCGGACCTGTCGCTCGACGACCCGCCCGCCGCCGGGGAGCCGCTGACGTTCAGCTTCGAGATCGGCGTGCGCCCGACGGCGCAGCTCGGCACCTACAAGGGGCTCGAGGTCGCAAAGCGCGAGCCGGAGGCGCCGGACGAGGCCGTGGACGCGCAGATCGAGGAACTGCGCGAGCGCATGTCGAAGCTCGAGACGGTCGAGGAGGCAGCCGCCGAGGGCGACTTCGTCGTCATGGACTACGTCGGCAGCCTGGGCGACGAGCCGTTCGAGGGCGGGACCGGGACCGATCAGCTGATCGAGCTCGGCTCGGGACGCCTGATCCCCGGATTCGAGGAAGGTCTCACCGGCGCGAGCGCGGGCGACGAGCGCACGATCGAGCTGACCTTCCCGGAGGACTACCAGGCCGAGCATCTGGCGGGCCAGGACGCCACGTTCGCCGTGACCGTCACCGAGGTCCGCCGGCGCATCCTGCCTGAGCTGGACGACACGTTCGCCAACGACGCGGCCGGGTTCGAGACGCATGGACGAGCTGCGCGAGGACGTCGCCGGCCGCATCCGCGAAGCCGACGAGGAGCGCGCCGACGGCGAGTTCCGCGAAGCCGTGCTCGACGCCGCCGCCGCACACGCGACGATCGAGGTGCCCGACGCGCTCGTCGAGGCACGCGGTCGCGAACTGCTGGACCGGATGCTGCACCAGCTCGAGCACCAGGGCATCAACCGCGAGATGTACTTCCAGATCTCCGGGCGCACCGAGGAGGATCTGCTCGCCGAGAGCGCCGACGACGCCGCGCAGACGCTGCGCCGCGAGGCCGTCCTGGCGGCGATCGTGGAGGCCGAGGACATCGAGCCTTCCGAAGGCGACCTGCTCGACGCGCTGCAGGGCTCGGCCGCGCGCGAGAACACGACTCCGGAGAAGCTCCTCGCGGAGCTGCGCAAGGCAGGCCGGCTCGACGACCTGCGCGAGGACCTGGCGCAGCGCGCCGCCCTCGATCTGCTGGTCGAGCACGCGACCGTCGTCACCGCCGCCCCCGACGCGCAGGAGTAGTCGCGCCGGGCCCCGGACATCTGTCCAGGGCGCGCCGGCGCCCTGCTGCGCGGTGCTCGAAACACCGTCTTGCCGGCGTTGCTCCGTTGCTAGTGTTCGCGCAAGTCGGTTCCGGCAGCATTCTTGCCGCTGGAAGGAATAGCGCGCAGCGACCGAAATAGAGCGGAGACCATGAGCCCCCTTGTCCCGATGGTGGTGGAGCAGACGTCGCGAGGCGAACGTGCCTTCGACATCTACAGCCGCCTGCTGAACGAGCGGATCATCTTCCTCGGGACCCCCGTGGACGATCAGATCGCCAACCTGATCGTTGCGCAGCTTCTGCACCTGGAGTCCCAGGATCCGGACAAGGACATCTCGATCTACATCAACTCGCCCGGCGGGTCGGTGTATGCGGGCCTCGCGATCTACGACACGATGCAGTTCATCAAGCCGCAGGTCTCGACGATCTGCGTCGGCATCGCGATGTCGATGGGTGCGCTGCTCCTGGCCGGCGGTGCGGAGGGCAAGCGCATGGCGCTGCCCAACGCGAAGATCCTGATCCACCAGGTCAGCTCCGGCTTCCAGGGTCAGGCGACAGACATCGAGATCCACGCGAAGGAGATCATCGACGTGCGCCAGCGCCTCGACCACATCCTGGCCAAGCACACCGGGCAGGAGTACGACAAGGTCCGCCAGGACACTGAGCGCGACTACTTCATGTCCGCCGAAGAGGCCGCAACGTACGGCATCATCGACCGGGTCATCACCAAGCACTGACCCATGGCGCGCCCGACCGATTCAAACGAGCAGTTGTTGTGCAGCTTCTGCGGCAAGTCGCAGAGGCAGGTCAAGAAGCTGATCGCCGGTCCAGGCGTCTACATCTGCGACGAGTGCATCGACCTCTGCAACGAGATCATCGACGAGGAGCTGACGACGCCGCCGTCGTTCGACCTCGAGAACCTGCCGCGTCCGAAGGAGATCTACAGCGTCCTGGACGAGTACGTCGTCGGGCAGGAACCCGCCAAGCGCGCGCTGTCGGTGGCCGTCTACAACCACTACAAGCGTGTCCAGATGGCGCAGACGGCCGATCCCGAGATCGAGCTGCAGAAGTCGAACATCCTGCTGCTCGGCCCGACCGGCTGCGGCAAGACGCTGCTCGCGCAGACGCTCGCGCGGATCCTCAACGTCCCGTTCGCCATCGCGGACGCCACGGCGCTGACCGAGGCCGGGTACGTCGGTGAGGACGTCGAGAACATCCTGCTGAAGCTCATCCAGGCCGCCGACTACGACGTCAAGAAGGCCGAGACCGGCATCATCTACATCGACGAGGTCGACAAGATCGCCCGCAAGGCCGACAACCCGTCGATCACGCGCGACGTCTCCGGCGAGGGCGTCCAGCAGGCGCTCCTGAAGATCCTCGAGGGGACGCAGGCCAGCGTGCCGCCGCAGGGTGGGCGCAAGCATCCCCACCAGGAGTTCCTGACCATCGACACGACGAACATCCTGTTCATCTGCGGTGGCGCCTTCGCGAATCTCGACAAGGTGATCGAGCGGCGCATCGGCAACAAGGGCGTCGGGTTCGGGGCGACGATCGAGACGAAGGCCCAGAAGGACACCGGGCGCATCTTCGAGCGCTGCCTGCCCGAGGACCTCGTCAACTACGGGCTGATCCCGGAGTTCATCGGCCGCCTGCCGGTCATGAGCGCGGTGCACCAGCTCACGCGCGAGGACCTGATCTCGATCCTCACCGAGCCGCGCAACGCGCTCACCAAGCAGTTCCAGAAGTTCTTCAACTTCGACGGCATCGAGCTCGTGTTCTCCGACGACTCGCTGAACTCGATCGCCGACAAGGCGCTCGAGCGCGAGACGGGCGCGCGCGGTCTGCGCTCGATCCTCGAGGAGATCCTGCTCGAGGTCCAGTTCGAGCTTCCCTCGCGTCGCGACGTGAAGAAGTGCGTCGTGACCAAGGAGACGGTCGAGAACGGCAACCCGCCGACGCTCGTCACCGAAGCGGTCTCCGACGAGGACGAGGAGCAGCAGGACACCGCCGCGGCGGGCTGACCATGATGCGCCGCTTCCGGGCCGTCCCGTGGCTGCTCGTCCTGGCGGCGATCCAGGTGCTTTTCGATCACTGGAAGCGCATGGAGGAGCGTGACCGCGTGCGCGTCGGGCAGATCCTGCGTGACTCCAAGGGCCTGCCCCACCACATGAGCCCGCAAGGAGCGCAGGGAGATCGTCGAGATCGCCCGGCGCTTCGATCACATCTCGCTCGGGCGCGACCTGGCCAACACCGCCGCGCCGTTCCCGGTCCCCGGGCTGAAGAGCAAGAAGCCAGCGAAGTAGCCGCGCCCATACACTCGGCGCTCGTGTCGGACCTGAAGACCACCAAGCGTTTCGAGCCCGCCGAGGCCGAGCCCCGGATCATGGAGCGCTGGCTGCAGAGCGGGCTGTTCCACCCCGAGCCGGACGGCACCGCGGCGGAGAACTACTCGATCGCGATCCCGCCGCCGAACGTCACCGGCGCGCTGCACATGGGGCACGCGCTGAACGGCTCGATCCAGGACGTCCTGACGCGCTACCACCGGATGCGCGACCGGCGCGCGAAATGGATCCTCGGGACCGACCACGCCGGGATCGCCACGCAGAAGCAGGTCGAGAAGCGGCTCATCGAGCAGGGCACGAGCCGCGAGGCGATCGGCCGCGAGGCGTTCGTCGAGCAGGTCTGGGAATGGCGCCGCGAGTTCGGCGGGACGATCATCGAGCAGTTCAAGCGCCTGGGCGCCTCGTGCGACTACACCCAGGAGCGCTTCACGCTCGACGACGGCTACCACCACGCCGTCATGAAGGTCTTCTGCGACCTCTACGCGGACGGACTGATCTACCGCGACCTGTACCTGGTCAACTGGGATCCCGGCAGCCGCTCGGCGATCTCGGACCTTGAGGTCGAGGACCGCGAGGTCACCGACACGCTCTACTCGATCGCCTACCCGATGGCGGACGGGGCCGGCGAGGTCGTCGTCGCCACGGTGCGCCCGGAGACGATGCTCGCCGACACTGCGGTCGCCGTGAATCCCGGCGACGAGCGCTTCGCCCACCTGATCGGCGGGTCCGTCACGCTGCCGCTCGTCGGTCGCGTGCTTCCGATCATCGGCGACGACTACGTCAAGACCGACTTCGGCACCGGCTGCCTGAAGATCACGCCCGGACATGACCCGAACGACTTCGAGATCGGGCGCCGCCACGGCCTGGGCGAGATCACGGTCATCGGCGAGGACGGGCGCATGACGCAGGAGGCGGGGGCGTTCGCCGGGCTGAGCGTGATCGAGGCGCGCGAGCGGGTCGTCGCGGCGCTGCGCGAGCAGGGCCTGGTTCGCGGCGAGGAGCCCTATGCGCACACGGTGCCGTTCTCGCACCGCTCCGGCGAGCGCATCGAGCCGCTGATCTCGCTGCAGTGGTTCATGAACATGGAGCAGCTCGCACCGCCCGCGATCGAGGCGGTCACCGGGGGGCGGGTGCGGATCCACCCGGCGAGCCAGTCCAAGCGCTACGTCGACTGGCTGGAGAACATCCGCCCGTGGTGCATCTCGCGCCAGCTCTGGTGGGGACACCAGCTCCCGGTCTGGTACCGCGGCGATGAGACCCATGTCGGCCTGGAGGCCCCTCGGGGCGATGGCTGGACGCGCGATCCGGACGTGCTGGACACGTGGTTCAGCTCCGCGCTGTGGCCGTTCGCCACGCTGGGGTGGCCCGAGCAGACCCCGGAGCTGCGTGCCTTCTACCCGACGGACGTCCTGTCGACGGCACGCGACATCCTGTTCCTGTGGGTCGCGCGCATGGTGATGATGGGACTGCGCTTCACCGGCGACGTCCCGTTCACGGACGTCTACGTCCATTCGGTGATCCAGGCGCCCGACGGGCGGCGCATGAGCAAGTCGCTGGGCACCGGCATCGATCCGCTCGTCGAGATCGACGAGCATGGTGCCGACGCGGTGCGCTTCGGCCTGCTCGCGATGTCCTCGACGCAGGACGTCCGCTATTCCCGCGAGAAGGTCGAGCAGGGTCAGGCGCTCGCCAACAAGCTCTTCAACGCCTCGCGCTTCGTGCTCCTGAACGTCGCCGAGGGCGTCGATCCCGCGCCGCGACCCCAGACGGTGGAGGACCGCTGGATCCTCGCCCGCCTGCAGCGGGTCGTCGCGCAGACGGCGCGCCACGTCGACGACTTCGACTTCGCGAAGGCCGCGCTCGGGCTCTACGACTTCGTCTACGGCGAGCTGTGCGACTGGTACCTCGAGCTCGTCAAGGGCCGGGAGTACGACCAGGACCTCTCCGCGACGCTGCTGCACGTGCTGCGCGAGACGCTTGCGCTCGCGCATCCGTTCATCCCGTTCGTGACGGAGGAGATCTGGGCCTCCGTGGGCGACGGGTCGCTGCTCGCCGGCTCTCGCGCCCCGCAGGCCGACGAGGCGCTGCTCGACGAGCGGGCGGAGTCCCTGATCGGCGACGTCATCGCCTCGGTCACCGCCGTGCGCTCGTGGCGCAGCACGGCGGGCGTGCCGCCGGGCGCGAGGCTCCCGGCGCGCCTGACCGCCGACGGCTACCTGCAGACGGCACCGCTGGTGGCGCGCCTCGCGCGCCTGGACCTCGAGGCCGGCAGCGCCTCGGACGCCGACCCGGCGGCGACGATCGCCGTCCCCGGCGGCGTCGTCGAGCTGCTCGCCGGCGCCGAGATCGACCCCGAGGCAGAGGCGAAGAAGCGCGACCAGCGCGCCGCCGCGCTGCGCGACGAGGTCGCGCGAGCGGAGGGGAAGCTCGCCAATCAGGGCTTCATCGCCAAGGCGCCGCCCGAGCTCGTGGCCAGCGAACGCGAGAAGCTCGAGCGTCTGCGCGCCGAGCTGGCCGCCCTTTGAGCGCGATGCCCGCCGCACCACAGTTCACGCCGGGCCGCGACTGGACGCTCGCCGAGGCCGAGCGCTGGCTGCTCTCGCTCGAGCTCTTCGGGATGACCTTCGGGCTCGAGCGGATGCGCCGCCTGATGACGGTGCTCGGCAATCCGCACGAGCGCTTTCGCTCGATCCACGTCGTCGGCTCGAACGGGAAGTCCTCGACGACGCGCATGATCGCCGCGATCCTCGAGCGGCACGGCGTCCTCACCGGGGCCTATCTCTCGCCGCACCTCGTCTCGTTCGCGGAGCGCATCCGCGTGGGCGGCCACGACGTGGACGAGGCGGCGTTCGCGGCCGCGCTGGGGCGGGCGGCGCGGGCGACGGCGGCCGTGAACCGCAGCTCGCCCGACGGCGAGCCGGTGACGCAGTTCGAGGCGCTGACGGCCGCCGCCTACGACGAGCTCGCGCGCCAGAGCGTCGACGTCGCGGTGATCGAGGCCGGGCTCGGCGGGCGCTACGACGCGACGAGCGTCGTCTCCTCGCAGGTGCAGGTGCTGACGAACGTCGGCCTCGAGCACACCCGCTGGCTGGGGCCGACGATCACGGACATCGCGGGGGAGAAGATCGACGTCGTGCGACCCGGTGGGACGCTCGTCGTCGGCGCCGGGCTGCACCCCGACGCGCTCGCCGTCGCCTCGCGCGTCTGCGAGGAACGCGGCGCCCGCCTGATCGTCGCCGCGGCGGACGCGGGCGTCGAAGTGCTCGCCAAGGGCCCGTTCCAGCGACGGAACTTCGCGCTGGCGTGCGCAGCCGCCGAGGCATTCCTCGGCTCGCTCGATGCCCGCAAGGTCGCCGCGGCCGGCGCCGCGACACTCGTGCCGGGGCGCTTCGAGGTCGTCGGGGACGATCCGCAGACGATCTTCGACGGCGCGCACAACGGTGACGGCATGCGTGCCCTGGCGGAAGCCCTGCGCGGGTTCCTCGACGGCCGGCGCCTGGTGGCCTGCGTCTCCGTCCTGGAGGACAAGGATGCTGCGCAGATGCTGCGCGAGCTGCTCCCTCTGTGTGAGGAGCTGATCCTGACCTCCGCGAACACGCCGCGTGCCCTGCCGCCCGCCACGCTGGAATCCCTGGCTCGTCAGCTCGGAGGCCCGCCGGCGCGGGTGATCCCGGAGCCGCACGATGCGCTCGCGGCGGCGCGGGGGGCCGCGGGGCCCGGCGGCGTCGCCCTGGCGACCGGCTCGCTCTACCTCATCGCCGATCTGCTCCGCCCGCGCGGAGCCCCAAGGGGGTCGATCCTGTGAACGACGACGGACCATCGGTCATCGCGATGGTGATCGCCGTCGCGGTCATCGTCGCGCTCGTGATCCTCGTGTTCTTCGGGATCGGGTACCTGTTCGGCCGCACGTTCCTTTGAGACTGATCAGAACGCGCCTGCGGCGCGTTCTGTCCTGCCAGGGGGCGTTACAGAGTGACTCGGTGCACCCCTTCGGGGCGCCCCGAGGACATCCTTGGCTGGCCTGGGTCGTCCCGCCGGCGGCCGCGCCCGCAGCACCCGGCGGCTCGAGAGGACTGCCCGCAGGGCAGTCCTATTCAGTCCGTGGTAACGCCCCCCGGCAGGACAGGAATGCCCGCAGGGCATTCCTGATCAGTCTCAAGAGCCCTACACAGCCCGTCCCGGCGCAGGCCGTTCCGCCGGCGGCCGCGCCCGCAGCACGCGGCGGCTCGAGAGGACTGCCCGCAGGGCAGTCCTATTCAGTCCGTGGTAACGCCCCCTGGCAGGACAGGAATGCCCGCAGGGCATTCCTGATCAGACTCACCAGAAGCAGGGATTCGGCGGGCGGGGGCGAAACGTCCTCTACCCTGTTCGAGGTCGTATGCCGCTCACCCCAGCCATTTTCGGAATCACCAACGGGACGCTGAACACCGCCGCGGAGCTCGTGCTGCTCGGCATCATCGTCCTGTGGCTGGCCCTCGTCTGGTACACGTTCGCCGACGCCCGCCGCCGGATCGCCGACGGCATGCTGATCGCGTCAGCGACGCTCGCGGCGATCATCTTCCCCTTCCTGGGGACGGTCGTCTACATGATCGTGCGGCCTCCGGAGTACCTCGAGGACGTGCGTGAGCGCGAGCTCGAGATGCAGGCCGCCGAGGCGCGCCTCGTGTCCGCCGACTACCAGCTGTGCCCGCACTGCGACGCACCCGCGGGCAAGGACTTCCTGCGCTGCCCGCACTGCATGCGCAAGTTGCGCGACACCTGCGCCACCTGCGCGAAGCCGCTGGATCCGGACTGGTTGCTCTGCCCGTACTGCGAGGCCGACATCGAGGGCGTGACGCCGCAGCGCAAGCCGCGCAGGCGCGATCTGGTCGAGGACGAGCCGGCCGACGCCGACTTCGAGGATGATCTCGGCTCGTACGATCAATCGATCCCCGCGCCGACGGCCGCCGCCGATGAGGCATACGGCGACGTCGCCCCGCCCTCGCAGCACTGACCCACGGAGAATCACATGGACCGGACCCTGATCCTGGTCAAGCCGGACGCGTTCGCGCGCAACCTCACCGGTGAGATCATCGCCCGCTTCGAGCGCAAGGGCCTGCGCCTGGCGGCCCTGAAGCAGATGACCATCTCGCGCGAGCTCGCCGAGCAGCACTATGCCGAGCACGCCGAGCGCCCCTTCTTCGGCGAGCTCGTCGAATTCATCACCAGCGGCCCGCTCGTCGCCATGGTCCTCGAAGGCCACGAGGCCGTCGTCGCCGCGCGCCAGGTGATCGGCGCCACGAACCCGCTCGAGGCCGCTCCCGGCTCGATCCGCGGCGATTACGCGCTGGAGCTGGGCAGCAACATGGTCCACGGCTCGGATGCCAACGAGTCCGCGGCGCGCGAAGCGGCGCTGTTCTTCCCCGACCTCGGCTGAGAACGCGGACCCCGCGTGAGCGACGCGCCCTTCACCTGGGATCCGTCGCTCACGCTGATCCTCGCCTCCGCGAGCCCGCAGCGCGCGGGCGATCCTCGATCAGCTCGGCGTCGCCCACGAGGTGCGCCCCACCGCAGCACCGGAGCTGGAGGAGGGGGAGCCGTTCGCGCTGGCGGCCGAGAACGCGCGCCGCAAGGCGGCAGCGGCCATCGAGGCGCTGTCCGGCGACGAGCGCGAGCGCTGCGTGGTGCTGGCCTGCGACACCGTCGTCGCCCTTGACGGGCGCGTCTACGGCAAGCCCGCCGACGAGGCGCAGGCGCGTGCCTTCCTGACCGATCTCTCCGGGGCGACGCACGACGTGCTCGGCGCGATCGCCGTCGCGCTGCCCGGCGGAGGCCTGCTGGAGCGCACGGATCGCACGCTCGTGACGTTCGCGGCGCTCGGCGCGGGGCAGGTTGCGGAGTACGTGGCGCTGGGCGAATGGGAGGGCCGCGCGGGCGGATATGCGATCCAGATGCGCGGCGCCGCCCTGATCGACCGCATCGAAGGCGACTACCTGAACGTCGTCGGTCTCCCGGTCCCCGCACTGCGGGCGCTGGTGCAAGGCCTCGTGCCTGTGTTTTGAGCCCCCGCCCGGCAGCTACACTGGTCCCAGATGCGGCCGCCCGCGCCCGCCCGCCGGGCGCCAGCCGGACGGTGAGCCGCATCACACGCGTCCTATGGGTGTATTCAGCTACCTGACCGGCATGGGCGGCCGCGACATGGCCGTCGATCTCGGCACCGCCAACACGCTCGTGTATGTCCGCGGGCGCGGCATCGTGCTGTCCGAGCCCAGCGTGGTCGCGATCGACTCGCGCACCGGCGAGGTCCACGCCGTCGGGATCGAGGCCAAGCGCATGCTCGGCCGCACTCCCGGGACGATTCAGGCGATCCGCCCGTTGAAGGACGGCGTGATCGCGGACTTCGACGTGACGGAGGAGATGCTCCGCCACTTCATCCAGAAGGTCCACCAGAGCCGCTTCGCGCATCCGCGCGTCGTCGTCTGCGTGCCCTCGGGCGTGACGGGCGTGGAGAAGCGCGCCGTCGAGGAGGCCTGCCTGTCGGCCGGCGCCCGCCAGGCCTACCTCATCGAGGAGCCGATGGCGGCGGCGATCGGGGCCGGGCTGCCCGTAGGAGAGCCGACCGGGTCGATGATCGTCGACATCGGCGGCGGCACGAGCGAGGTGGCGGTCATCTCGCTCGGCGGCATCGTCGTCTCGCAGTCGATCCGCGTCGGCGGCGACGAACTGGACGAGGCGATCATCAACTACGCCAAGCGCGAGTACAAGCTCCTGATCGGCCAGCAGACGGCCGAGGAGCTGAAGCTCGAGATCGGGTCCGCCTTCCCGATGGCGGACGAGGTCCAGGCGGAGATCCGCGGCCGTGACATGGTCAGCGGGTTGCCCAAGACGGTCGTCCTCACCAGCGAGGAGATCCGTCAGGCGCTCGAAGAGCCCCTGACGCAGATCGTCGACGCGGTCAAGGAAACACTGGACCGCACCCCTCCCGAGCTCGCATCCGACATCATGGATCGCGGCATCATGCTCGCCGGCGGTGGTTCACTCCTGCAGGGGCTCGATGAGCGCCTGCGCGAGGAGACCCAGATGCCCGCGCACCTGGCGGAGTCCCCGCTGACGTGCGTGGCCGTCGGATCAGGCCGTTCCCTCGAGGAATTCGAGGTCATTCATCGCACAAATCGCAATACGAGGAACCGCCGCCGGCGCTACTAGCGTCAGAGCGCGAGCCCTTATGCATCCACCGGAGAATTTCACGTGTACGACAAGTCGGTTCGCCGGCGGCGGATAGCCCTAGCGCTGCTCGTCGCCTGCTCGCTGCTCTTGCTCACCGTGTACTTCGGTGAGTCGGCAGGCGGCGGGCTCCACAGTGTCCAGCGCGGCGTCCTGCGAGGTCGTCTCGCCGATCCAGGAGGGCGCCAGCCGCGCCCTCAAGCCGGTGCGCGACCTCGTCGGCTGGTTCGGCGACACGATCAACGCCAAGGGCGACGTCAAGGACCTCAAGAAGCAGAACGCGCAGCTGCGCGCGAGCGCGATCGCCGGCCAGGACGCGACGCGCACGAACGCCGACCTCCAGAGGCTCCTGGGCCTGGATCAGGCTGACGGCCTCCAGGGCACGAAGCCCGTCGCGGCGCGCGTCATCGGCCAGTCGCCGACGATCTGGTACTCGACGATCAAGATCAACGCCGGGACGGGCGACGGCGTGCATGCGGGTCAGCCCGTGATCACCGGCGACGGGCTGATCGGGCAGGTCACGACGGCCGCCGGGAACTCCGCGATCGTCACGCTCATCACCGACGCCTCGATCGCCGTCTCCGCGCGCGTCACGGAGAGCGGGGCGACCGGCGACGTGCAGACGGGCCCGGGTGGGCCGCGCGATCTGCGGCTCGTCTACGCGCCGCGGCGCTTCACGATCTCCAAGGGCGATTCGGTGATCACCGCCGGCACGACGTCGGGGTCCAAGCGCCTGGAGTCGATCTACCCGCCGGGCATCCCGATCGGCTCGGTCACGCGCGTCGACGACGCCGGGACCGACACGCAGCAGGTGCACGTCAAGCCGTACGCGGACCTGCAGCGCCTCGAGTTCGTCCAGGTCCTGACCGCCCGCCCGAACGGGAATCGCGGATGAATCCGGACAGCGATCCAGCTCTCCTGGCGGCTCGTCGTCCTGGGCCTCGTGACGGTGCTGGTGCAGATCGCCGCTGTCTCGCAGATCAAGATCTTCGGCGCCAACGCCGATCTGTCGCCGCTCGTCGTCGCGGCGGCGGGCTGCTCGCCGGATCGATGACGGGCGCCTCGTTCGGATTCGGGGTCGGGCTGTTCCTGGACCTCGCGCTGGTGCAGACCGTCGGGATGTCGTCGCTGATCTTCCTCGTCATCGGGTACGGCGCCGGCCGCCTGCGCGAGCTGCGCGACCCGCAGGGCGCGGCCGTCCCGATCGTCGTCGGCGCCGCCGCCACGGCGATCGCCCAGTTCGGCTTCGCGCTGATGCAGTTCCTGCTCGGCCAGGACGTGCCGATCGATCTCGCGCTGATCTGGGAGGTCGTGCTGACGATCGGGATCAACGCGCTGATCGCCTTCCCCGTCTACGCGCTCGTGCGCCGCTGGCTGCTGCCCGCGCTGCCCGAGGATCCGCGCCGGCGCCGTCGCCGCGCCTACACCACCGGCGGGCTCTCGCCGCTGAGCCGCTCATGATCGAGCCGGTCAACAACCCGGGCCGCGTCCCCGCGCCGACCGCGCCGCAGCTCGCGATCCGCGTGGCGATCCTCGGCGGCATCGCGTTCGCGCTGTTCGCGATCATCTTCTTCCGCCTCTGGTTCCTGCAGGTCCTGTCCGGCGAGGATTACCGCCAGCAGGCGCTCGACAACCGCGTCCGCACGCTCGCCGTCCCCGCCCCGCGCGGCAACATCCTGGACCGCGACGGGCGCGTGCTCGTCGAGAACCGCGTGGCGACCGTCATCCAGCTCGACCCGCGCCGCCTGCCGGCGAGCGAGCGTGCCGCGGCGGCGACGTGGGGCCAGCAGATGACGGCCCGCTCCAAGCGCCCGAAGGGCCACCGCGGCGAGCCGGTCCCGATCCCCGCCCCGACCACGCCGGAGCTGGCCGCACGCCTGAGCCGCCTCGCAGGCGTGCTCGGCGTCGCGCCGCGCCGCGTGCAGGAGAAGATCATCCAGCAGCTCGCGGTGCTGCCGTACGCGAACGTCCGCGTGAAGGTCGCGGTGCCCGAGACGATGCGCAACTACCTGCTCGAGCGCCAGCGCGACTTCCCCGGGATCGCCGTGGAGCAGGTCTACCTGCGCCGCTACCCGCTCGGCTCGACCGCCGCGCAGCTCGTCGGGACCGTCGATCAGATCAGCCCGCAGGAGCTCGGAACCGACGCCTACCGCGACGTGCGACAGGGCGCGCTCGTCGGGCAGGGCGGCATCGAACGCGCATACGACCGCTACCTGCGCGGAAACGACGGCGTCGAGAGCATCACGGTCGACGCCGCCGGCCGGCCCAAGACGCGGCGCCTCGCGCGACAGGCGCGGCCCGGGAACCAGCTGCGAACGTCGCTGGACCTGGGGCTGCAGAAGACCGGCCAGACGGCGATGGCGAACATGATCGGCTCGGGAACGGGCACCGCCGGGGCGTTCGTCGCGATGGACCCGCGCAACGGGCGCATCCTGGCGATGGGCTCGTATCCGACGTTCGATCCCAACGTCCTCGCCAAGCCGATCACGCAGGCGCACTACGACACGCTGTTCGGCGAGAAGGCAGGCGCGCCGCAGGTCAACCGCGCGATCGCCGGCGCCTACCCGACGGGTTCGACGTTCAAGCCGATCACCGCGCTGGCCGCGCTGGAGAAGGGGATCATCACCCCCGAGACGCCGATCAACGACCCCGGATTCCTGAAGGTCGGCCCTCAGACGTTCAAGAACGCCGGCGACGCCGTCAACGGGACGCTCAGCCTGCGCCGCGCGCTGCAGGTCTCCTCCGACGTCTTCTTCTACACGCTCGGCCGCGACGCCAACGCGCTGCCCGGGCAGGTCATCCAGACCTGGGCGCGCAAGCTGGGGCTCGACAAGCCGACCGGCATCGACGTCGGCGGCGAGGCCGGCGGGACGATCCCGGACCGCGCGTGGCGCGAGCGCCAGAACCGCAAGGAGCTCGCATACGAGAAGAAGCACCACAACCGCTGCCCGCCCAACTGCGTCTACTCGGACAAGCGCGAGTGGTCGACGGGCGACAACATCCAGCTCGCCGTCGGACAGGGCGACGTGCAGGCCTCGCCGCTGCAGATGGCGGTCGCCTACGCCGCGCTGGAGAACGGCGGGACGATCGTCAAGCCGCACCTCGGGCTGTCGGTCGAGGACGACGCCGGCAGCGAGCTGCAGCGCATCAACGTCGCGCCGAGGCGCAAGGTGAAGATCGATCCGACGGATCGCCAGGCGGTCCTCGACGGCCTGCACCTGGCGACGATGGGCGACGGCACGTCGGCGCGCGTGTTCTCCGACTGGAACCAGCAGGCGTTCCCGATGTTCGGCAAGACCGGCACGGCTGAGCGCCCGCCGCGGCCCGGATCAGTCGTGGTACGCGGCGTTCGTGCCGCATGCGACGAAGCCGATCGTGATCGTCGCGACGATCGAGGACGGCGGCTTCGGCTCCGATGCCGCCGCCCCTGTCACGTGCCGCATGCTCGCCCACTGGTTCCAGCAGAAGGCCGACATGCGCGCCGGGACGGTCGAAGACCCGATGAGCACCACGCGCGGAGCCATCCAGCCGGGCGAGACGGTCGCCGTGCCGCGCAGCGGCGGCCTGACGCTGCGGGTTCGACCCCGTTCTGGCGCTGGCCGCGGTCGGGCTGGCGGTCTGCTCGCTGCTCGCGGTGCACGCCGCCAGCGCCGACGACGTGCCGGGCAACCCGAACTACTTCGTCACGCGCCAGGCGATCTACTTCGCCGTCGGCGCGGTGCTGGCGATCGTGATGTGGCGGCTCGACTACTCGCGCCTGCGCGAGCTCAAGTACGCCGTCTACGGCTTCCTGATCACCTCGATCCTCGCAGTCATGCTGCTCGGATCGGTGGCCCGCGGCTCGCGCCGCGCGATCGACCTGCCGTTCTTCTCCTTCCAGGCCTCTGAGCTGGGCAAGGTCCTGCTCGTCGTGTCGTTGTCGGCCTTCATGGTCGACGCGATGCGCAAGATGGCCGACCGCCGCACGACGGGCCGGGTGCTGTTGCTCGGCCTGATCCCGGCGGGGCTCGTCATGCTCCAGCCAGACCTCGGGTCTGCGCTGGTGTTCATCGCCATCACGCTGGCCGTGCTGTTCGTGGCCGGCGTTCCCTGGCAGCACTTCGCCGCGCTCGCGGCGCTCGCCACCGTGGCGATCGCGCTCGCGCTCGTCGTGCTGCCCGCCACCGGAGTCAACGTGCTCCACGGCTATCAGAAGGATCGCCTGACGGCGTTCCTGCACCCTTCGGAAACCGCCAACAAGGCGGGCTATCAGCAGAACCAGTCGCGCATCGCCATCGGATCCGGTGAGAAGACCGGCCGAGGAGATCGCGCGACGCAGACGAAGTACAACTTTCTCCCCGAGCACCACACCGATTTCGTGTTCGCCGTCGTCGGCGAACGGTGGGGCTTCGCGGGAGCCGCACTCGTCCTATCGCTCTATGCGCTGCTCATCTGGCGCTGCCTGCGCATCCTCACACTCTCGAAGAACCTCTATGGCGCGCTCGTCGCGGGCGGCATCGTTGCGATGCTGCTGTTCCAGGTCTTCGTGAACGTCGGGATGACCGTCGGGATCATGCCGATCACCGGCATCCCGTTGCCGCTCATGAGCTATGGGGGCTCGTCGATCATCGCGACGATGCTCGCCATCGGGCTCCTGCAGTCGATCTACGCACAGGGGCGCGCCGCAGTCACAGGCAAGGGACGAGTGCTCACATTCTGATTTGGAAGAGAGTGATCGCACCGTGAAGAAGCAAGTGCACGTCAGCGTCGACCCCTGGGAGACCAGGGTCGCGCTGCTCGAACAGGCCGGGACACCGGCCCCCAAGACCGCCAAGAACGCACCGCGCAAGAAGGACCCGAGCGCGGGGTACCGCGTCGCGGAGCTGTACATCGAGCGGCGCGGAAGCCGCTCGATCGTCGGCAACATCTACCTCGGCAAGGTCGACAACGTCCTCGACGGGCTCGAGGCGGCGTTCATCGACATCGGCCTGGAGAAGAACGGGTTCCTGCACATCGACGAGATCGTGCTGCCCGGGGTCGAGATCCCGCGCCGCGGCCGCGGCCAGGAGGGCGGCAAGCGCATCAGCGACCTGCTCAAGCCCGGCCAGGAGGTCGTCGTCCAGGTCGTCAAGGACCCGCTGAAGACGAAGGGCGCACGGCTGTCGATGGACCTGACCATCGCCGGGCGCTACATGGTCTACACGCCGACCGGCGAGGGCGTCGGCGTCTCCAAGCGCCTGGAGGACAAGGAGCGCGAGCGCCTGCGCCGCGCGGCCAAGGGGCTGGACCTGAAGGGTGGCGGCGTGATCATCCGCACCGCGGCGCACGGCGCCAAGCCCGAGGACTTCGAGCGTGAGCTGCCCTACCTGTTCAAGCTCCACGAGGTGCTGCTCAAGCGCGTCAAGGCGCAGACGGCGCCGTCGCTCGTCTTCCAGGACGCCGACCTGTCGGTGCGCGTCGTGCGCGACATCTTCAGCGCCGACTTCGAGCGCGCCGTGGTCGACGACGAGAAGCAGTACCAGCGGCTCGTCTCGTTCTTCACGCGCACCGCGCCCGAGCTCGTCGAGCGCGTCGAGCTGTGGGAGGGATCGAAGCCGTTGTTCGAGGAGACCGGCGTCGAGGAGGTCATCGACGGCCTGATCTCGCGTCGCGTCGACCTGCCCAGCGGCGGCTACCTGATGGTCGACTACGGCGAGGCGCTGACCGTCTTCGACGTCAACTCCGGGTCGTTCGTCGGCCGCGGGCGCCAGGCGCGCCTGGAGGACACGATCACGAGGACGAATCTCGAGGCGGCCGAGGAGGTCGTGCGCCAGCTGCGCCTGCGCGACATCGGCGGCATCATCGTCATCGACTTCATCGACATGGCGAAGGCACGCAATCGCGACGCCGTGATGAAGGTGCTGCGCGGCGCGCTGGACCAGGACCGCACGAAGACGTTCACGGCCGAGATCTCGAAGCTCGGCCTCGTCGAGATGACGCGCCAGAACGTCACCGAGGGCGTGCGCGAGATCATCTCGCGCACCTGCCCGACGTGCGACGGCGACGGCGTCGTGCTCAGCGAGGAGACGGTGGCGATCGAGTTCGATCGCAAGCTGCGCGAGCTCGCGGCGCGCGCGCCGCGCAGCGTCGAGGCGTTCCTCGTCCAGGTGCACCCGCTGGTCAGCGTCGAGTTCACCGGCATGGGCGCGCGGATGCTGCACGAGCTCGAGGAGTCGACCGGCAAGGTCTTCCACTTCGAGGGCTCCGACAACCTGCCGCTCGACCACTTCGCGGTGACGATGGAGGGCAGCGTCGAGGAGGTGCGTGAGCGCGCCGTCCCGTTCCAGGAGGGCGAGGAGGTGCTCGTCAAGATCGTCGAGCCGCACATGTACAACGTCGACGACGCCGTCGCGAAGATCGACGGGTACGTCGTGTCGGTCACCGGCGGCGGGCGCTTCGTGGGCCAGAAGCACCTCGTGCGCATCGAGGAGGCGGGCCGCAACTCGGCGCGTGCGACGCTCGTGGCCAGCCCCGGCGATCCGGGGCGCAACGGCGGCGCGGAGACCTCCAGCGTCTTCCGATTCGGGCGCTGCGCCCGCCCCGGAGACGTCCGTGGACGACGATGCCCTAGAATCGAAGCCTCGGCGCCGCGGCCGCAGAGGCGGACGGCGCCGTTCCGCTGCCAGCGCGGAGGCCGCGCCCGCGGCCGACAACCCCACTGAGTAGGAACATTTCATGTACGCGATCGTCAAGACCGGCGGAAAGCAGTACCGCGTCGAGAAGGGCCAGACCCTGCTCGTCGAACGCCTGCCCGAGGAGGAGGGCGCCACCGTCGCGCTCGAGCCGCTCCTCTACCGCTCGGACGACACCGTCTTCGACGCCGACGGCCTGGCCAAGGTCAAGGTCGACGCGAAGATCCTCGAGCACCTGCGCGGCCCGAAGCTGCGCGTGTTCAAGTTCAAGCCCAAGAGCGGCTACAAGCGCACCAATGGCCACCGCCAGGAGCTGACCCGCATCGAGGTCACCGAGATCAAGCAGCTCACGCGCAAGCCCGCCGCGAAGAAGGCCGACGCGGCCGAGCCCGTCGCCGAGACCCAGGAGGCGTAGTCACTCATGGCACATAAGAAGGGGCTCGGCTCCTCCCGCAACGGTCGCGACTCGAACTCCAAGCGCCTCGGCGTGAAGCTGTTCGCCGGCCACATCGTCACCGGCGGCGAGATCATCGTGCGCCAGCGCGGCACGGTCTTCCGTCCCGGCGCAGGCGTCGGCATGGGCCGCGACCACACGCTGTTCGCCAAGGACGCCGGCACGCTCGAGTTCACCGAGGGCCGTCGCGGCCGCGTCGTGAACGTCGTGCCTGCCAGCGCCGAGTAGCGACGCTCTCGCAATGAGCGCCCGGCTCGCGATGAAGACGGTCGGAGCCGGTCGCCTGGCGATCGGCCTCGGGCTCGTCGCTGCACCCGTGGCACTCGGCCGGCCGTGGGTCGGCGACGTCGCCGATCAGGGCGGCGGCCAGGTGGCACTGCGCGCGCTCGGCGCGCGCGACGCGCTGCTGGGCTTCATGGCGATCCACGTCGCGAGCGCGCAGGACCCGCTCGTCGCCGCGCGCTGGTCGGCGGCGATCGCGCTGTGCGACGTCGTCGACGGCGTCGCGACCTCCGCCGCGCGCCGCGACGCCGGTCCGAAGGCCGACGCGGTCATCGCGCTGGCCCTCGGGAACCGCCGTCGCCGGCTGTCGCGATCGCCCGGACGCTGCGCGCTCTAGAGCCCCTGCGCCGTGGGGCGTACGAGGATCTCGTTGACGTCGACGTGCGCGGGTTGCGACACCGCGTACATGACCGCGCCGGCGATGTCGGTGGCCTGCAGCGCGGCCTGCGGCGGCTCGTCGAAGAACGGCGTGTCGACCATGCCGGGCTCGATCAGCGTGACGCGCACGCCGGAGCCGGCGAGCTCGGCGCGCAGCGACTGGCCCATCCCCGTGACGGCCCACTTGGTGCTCGAGTAGAGGCTCCCGGGGATCGCGACGCGCCCCGCCACCGAGCCGGTCAGCAGCACGTGGCCCTTAGAGGCCTTGATCGCGTCGAACGTCGCGCGGACCGTGTAGGCCGCGCCCAGCACGTTCGTCAGCACCATGTCGCGCCAGTGCTCGATCGGTGTCGCCCTCCGTCGGCGAGAAGCTGCGCCTGCCGCCGAAGCCCGCGTTGACGAACGCGACGTCGATCCGGCCGAACTGCTCGAGCGCGGCCGCGACCATCCGCTCGTTGTCCTCGTAGTCGGTCACGTCGGCCGGGACGACGAGCGCGCCGGTGCGGCCCGCCGCACTCTGCGGCGAGCGCCTCGAGCTTGTCCTGCGAGCGGGCGGCGAGCACGAGCTGGTACCCGGCCTGCGCCGCGGCTCGGGCGGTCGCCGCGCCGATGCCGCTCGATGCACCGGTGATGAGAAAGACCTTGTCGGGCACTCGGACTCCTAGGCTGGTGGATGACACATGCTCTACGACAAGGCTCGCATCTTCGTTCAGGGAGGCCACGGCGGGAACGGCTGCATGTCGTTCCGGCGCGAGGCGCACGTCCCCCAGGGCGGCCCGGACGGCGGTGACGGCGGCCATGGCGCCGACGTCGTGCTGCTCTGCGACGACTCCAAGCGCGACCTGCAGAGCTTCAAGCGACGCGCCCACTACAAGGCCGAGCGCGGGCGCCACGGCGAGGGCGCGCTGAAGACAGGGGGCCGAGGGCGACGACATGATCGTCCACGTGCCGCCGGGCACCGAGGTGCGCCTGCCCGACGGGACCGTTCACGATCTCGTCGTCCCGGGGCAGCGTGCGGTCGTCGCGCGCGGCGGGAACGGGCGGACGTGGGAACGCGCGTTTCAAGAGCCCGACGCGACAGTCGCCGCGCTTCTCCGAGAACGGCCTGCCGGGCGACGAGGCGTGGATCGACCTGCAGCTGAAGCTGCTCGCGGACGTCGGGCTCGTCGGACTTCCGAATGCCGGCAAGTCCTCGCTGATCTCGGTCCTGACGCGCGCGACGCCGAAGATCGCCGATTACCCGTTCACGACGCTCGAGCCGAATCTCGGCGTGCTGGAGAGCCCCGACCGCCAGATCATCCTCGCGGACATCCCCGGGCCTGATCGAGGGCGCGAGTGACGGAGCGGGCCTCGGGCACGACTTCCTCGCGCATGTCGAGCGCACGCGGCTGCTCGTGCACGTGGTCGAGCTCGCGCCGCTCGATGGCTCGGACCCGGTCGACAACTTCGACGTGATCGAACGCGAGCTCGCCCGCCACGACGCCCGCCTGGCGGCGCTCCCGCGGATCCTCGCGCTGTCGAAGGCCGACCTGGTCCTGCCGGAGGAGGCCGCGGCCGCGGCGGCGCGCTGGCGCGAGCGGTTGGGGGACGGGCGTCCCCGTCCTGATCACGTCCAGCGCGACGCACCTTGGCCTGGACGCGCTGAGCGCCGAGCTGCTGCGCCGCGTGCCCGTCGAGGCCCCGCGCGCGATGGAAGAGCTCGCGGCGGCCGGTGCGCTCGCCGAGCATCAGGTGTTCCGGCCCGCCGCCGTGCGCGCCTGGGCGCGTCCAGCAGCTCGACGAGGGCGTCTTTCGAGTGTCCGGCGAACCGGTCGAGCGGCTGATCGCCCGCTACGACGTCGAGAACGAGGAGGCGCTGATCCACGTCGAGCGGCGCCTCAAGCGGATGGGCGTGATCCGCGCCCTGGAGGCCGCCGGGTTCGAGCCCGGCGACGACGTCGAGATCGGCGGCGTCGTGTTCGAGCTGGACCCGGCCTGATCCCGCGAGCCCCGCGCGGATAGCCTTGCGCGCCGTGGGCCGCTACGTCGTCAAGCTCGGATCGAACATCGTCGCCCAGGACGACGGGGCGCTGCGCGCCGGCGTCCTGGAGCACATCTGCGCCGAGATCGCCGAGCGCCACGGGGCCGGCGACGACGTCGTCGTCGTCACCAGCGGCGCGATCGCGCTGAGCATGAAGCCGATGGGCTTCGAGGGGCGGCCGGCGACGATGGCCGACCTGCAGGCGGCCAGCGCGGTCGGGCAGGGCAAGCTCTACCGCGTCTACGACGAGCTGCTGCTGGGGCACGGCGTCACGAGCGCGCAGGTCCTGCTGACGTTCTTCGACCTCAGCCAGCGCGGGCACTACCTGAACGCGCGCCAGACCCTCGGGCGGTTGCTGGACTGGCGCGTCGTGCCGGTGATCAACGAGAACGACACGACGGCGACCGAGGAGATCTCGTTCGGCGACAACGACTTCCTGGCCGCTCAGGTCGCGATCCTCGTCGGCGCCGACCGGCTCGTCCTGTTGACCAACCAGGACGGGCTGCACAGCGCGGACCCGCGCACGGATCCCGACGCCGAGCTGGTCCGCGAGATCGCCGACGTCGCGCAGCTCGCCGACCTGCAGATCGGCCAGAGCCCTTCGGCGCTCGGGTCCGGCGGAATGCGCTCGAAGGTCGTCGCGGCCGAGATGGCGACGGCGGCGGGCATCCCGACGACGATCTGCAGCGGGCTGCGCCACGGCGTGCTCGCTCGCGCGCTGGCCGGCGAGGCGGAGGGCACGATGTTCGCGCCCCAGTCCCAGCGCTACTCCTCGTTCGAGCTGTGGCTGAAGTACGCCAAGCCCGCGCGCGGGACGATCGTCGTCGACGCGGGCGCCGCGCGGGCACTGCGCAGGGACGGCGCGTCGCTGCTCCCCGTCGGCGTGGTCGAGGTCCGCGGCGGCTTCGACCCTGGGGACGCGGTCGAGGTCAGCGACGGCGAGAGCCTGATCGGCAAGGGCATCTCGAGTTACGGCGCGGGGGACCTGCGGCGCGTCATCGGGAAGCAGAGCGAGGCGGTTCGCGCCGTCCTGCCGCGCGCCGCCGACGAGGCGATCCACCGCGACTACTTCGTCCTGGCGTGAGCACCGACGCGGGCGCGAACGCGGCCGGCCGCCTGACGGTGCTGATCTCGTCGCCGCTGCTGATCCCGCACGCTCGCAGCGCCGGCGGCTCGGGCGGCCGGCGGATCACGGCGTGCCTCGTTGACGGCGGAACCGACGGCGGGGCGTTCGCGCTCGCGGTCGAGACCGGCGGGCAGCAGCCGTCGATGCGCACGTTCGGCAGCGCGCTTGCGTGCGCACACGCCTTCAACGACGAGTTGCGCCGCGCCGCGCGCGACGGTCTGGCCTCGAGTCCGCCGCCCCAGACCGTCAGCGCACAGGCGCTGCTCGCCGCGAGCGACGCCGTCCTGGGTTGACGCCCGCCGGCCGGGGGCGATTACCCTGTGCGCATGGCCACCATCGCCCAGTCCGTCGCGGACGTCTGCCTCGGAGCGCGCGCGGCGGCGCGGACGCTCGCCCGCGTCGACAGCGCCACGAAGGACGCGGCGCTGCACGCGATCGCCGATGCGCTGCACGCTCGCGAGGCGGAGATCCTCGAGGCGAACGGGCGCGACATGGACGCGGGGCGCGAGAGCGGGCTGTCGGCCGCGCTGCTGGACCGCCTGAAGCTCACGCCCGAGCGCATCGCGGGCATCGCCTCCGGCGCGCGCCAGGTCGCGGCGCTGACGGATCCCGTCGGCGAGCTGATCGACGGCGGACGGCTGCCGAGCGGGCTGGAGATGCGCAAGGTCCGGGTGCCGCTCGGCGTCGTCGCGATCGTCTACGAAGCACGTCCGAACGTGACCATCGATGCCGCCGCACTGTGCCTGAAGTCCGGGAACGCGTGCGTGCTGCGCGGATCGTCGTCGGCGGCGCACTCGAACGCGGTGCTGGCCGCGATCGCCGCCGAGGCCGCCGAGCAGGCCGGGCCTGCCCGCGGGATGCGTGTCGCTCGTCGCCGGCGGGGGCCGCGACGAGCTCGCGGAGCTGGCGACGCAGGAGGGCGTGGTCGACCTGATCATCCCGCGCGGCGGCGAGGGCCTGAAGGCCGCGCTGAAGGGCGTCGCCACGGTCCCCGTGATCTACGCCGCTTCCGGCAACTGCCACGTCTACGTCGACGCGAGCGCTGACCTCGACCAGGCGCTCGCGATTGCCGTCAACGCCAAGACCCATCGCCCGGGCGTCTGCAATGCCGCGGAGACCCTGCTCGTGCACGCGGATGTCGCCGGCGCGTTCGTCCCGCGCGTGCTGGAGGCGCTGCGCGACGCGGGCGTCGAGCTGCGCGTCGACGCCCGCGCACGGTCGCTGGCCGGGCGCGGACCTCTCGGCGGGCCTGCTCGACGCGAGCGACGAGGACTGGGATACGGAGTTCCTGGCGCTGGTGATGGCGGTCGGCGTGGTCGATTCGCTCGACGCCGCGATCGAGCATGTCAACGCACACGGCAGCGGGCACTCCGAGGCGATCGTCACGCGAGGAGCTGGCGCCCGCGATGGCCTTCGAGCGCGGCGTCGACGCCGCCTGCGTCTACGTCAACGCGTCGACGCGGTTCACGGACGGCGCCGAGTTCGGCATGGGCGCCGAGATCGGCAATTCGACGCAGAAGCTGCACGCGCGCGGGCCGATCGGCCTGCGCGAGCTGTGCACGGTGAAGTACGTGCGTGACGGGCGACGGTCACGTGCGCGGCTGATGGCCCGTGTCGGCATCCTCGGCGGCACGTTCAATCCGCCGCACGTCGGGCACCTGATCTGCGCGCAGGAGGCGCTCGACCAGCTCGGCCTCGACCGCGTCGTGCTGATGCCGGTGTTCGCGCCGCCGCACAAGGAGCTGCAGGCCGACCCGGGCACCGACGCGCGAGTGGAGCTGTGCCGGCTCGCGGTCGCCGGCGACGAGCGCTTCGAGGTCTCGACGCTGGAGGTCGAGCGCGGCGGGCGCGTCGTACACCGTCGAGACCCTGCGGGCGTTGCGGGCAGCCGCGCCCGACGGGACGAGTTCACGTTCATCGTTGGCGCCGACATGGCCGCTGCGCTGGCGAGCTGGCGCGAGCCGCGCGAGGTCCTGCGGCTTGCGACGCTCGCGGTCGCAGAGCGCGGCGAGACGCTGCGGGCGGACGTCGAGCGCGCGGTCGCTCCACTACATGACGGCACGCGGGTCGCGTTCTTCGACATGCCGCGGATCGACGTCTCTTCGTCGATGTTGCGAGCCCGGATCGCCGGCGGACATCCGGTGAGCTTCTACATTCCTGAGGGCGTCGTCGCGCGGATCGCGGCACGACGCTGGTACGCGACGCGGCAGCCGCCGCACCTTTGGCCACGGAGGCCCACGGATGATGACGTCCAATCCCGAGCAGCTCACGACCGAGCAGCTCACCGATCTGATCGCCGACTACGCCCTCGACAAGAAGGCGCAGGACGTGGTGGCGCTGGACCTGCGCGGCGTCTCGGGATTCACCGACGTCTTCGTCATCGCGTCCGGCACGAGCGACCGGCAGGCCAAGGCGATCCACGACGCGATCCACATCGGGCTGAAGAACGAGCACGGCCTGCTTCCCCGGCGGGTCGAGGGGGTCAGCGAGTCGCGCTGGATCCTGATGGACTACCTCGACGTGATCGTCCACGTCTTCGCTCCCGAGACGCGCGACTTCTACCGGCTGGAGACGCTCTGGGGCGACGTGCCGCGCAAGGAGTACGAGTCGGGTCCGGACGACGAGATCGAGACCACCTCGATCGAGCCGGGCGACACGGCCGCCTGAGGGCTGGCTCCAGCAACGACGAAGGCCGCCTCGTGGGCGGCCTTCGCGTGAATGGAGCTAGAGGGACTCGAACCCTCGACCTTCGCGCTGCCAGCGCGACGCTCTCCCAGCTGAGCTATAGCCCCGAGCTCGTACTGCGACGCATCATCTTACAAGCCTCCGGAGGCAGGCGGGCTCCCGCAGAACCCGGCGATCGTCGCGTTCAGCAGATCGGAACGCTCCCATTGCAGGAAGTGTCCGGCGCGCGGAACGACGAACGGCCCGATGAGGTCGAGGAAGGCAACCTCGCAGCGCTCGGGGAAGTCGCGGAACATGACGTGATCGTCGGGTCCGTAGAGCGCAACGGTCGGGACGGGGCTCGGCTCGAAGAAGCGGGGCGGTCTCCGAGAGCGGGACGGTCCCGAGCGCACTCTCGTAGTTCCCGAATGAGGCACGCAGGCCGGTGGCGTCCTCGAACGGCTCGGCCATGAACGCCGCCTCCTCGGACGTGAACGCGCCGGGCGCGGCCCAGAAGCGGTGGCCGTAGAACTCCATGATGTAGCGGCGGCGCTTGTCGGGCGAGTCGAGCTCCGCCGCGAGCCCGTCGCCGTCGCGGCCCTGACGCAGGAAGTAGTCGGCCGCCTGGCGGACCTCGCGTGAGGGCGCGGGCGCGATGCCTGCGGCCTCGTAGGCCTCAGGAATGAGCGGGAGCGGGCAGTTGAACAGGACCTGCTGCTCGACGAACCCAGGGAAGCGCAGTCCGAGATCGATGATGATCGCGCCGCCCAGATCGCCGCCCGTCGCGCGACAGCTCGCGTGCCCCAGGACCTCGCGGACGAGTCCGTGAAGGTCGCGGGCATGTGCCGCGAGGTCATACGCGCCGTCGGCGGCAGGTCCGGAGTCGGCGAAGCCGCGCAGATCGGGAACGATGACCTCGAAGCCGGCGGCCGCCAGCGGTTCGATGTTGCGCCACCAGATCCGCTTGCTCTCCGGCCAGCCGTGGACGAGCAGGAGCGGCTGCCCGCCGACGCCTTCGCGCAGATATGCGAGTTCGACGCCGTCCCGCACCTCGGCTCGCTCGACGCTGAAGCGCGCCGGGTCGAGGTGGGGCTGGGGACCGGAGCCGGGCACGCGCCGGACACTATCCTCCGCCTCCACTGATGCCCGAGAATCGCTATGACCCGAAGGACATCGAGCCCCGCTGGCAGAAGGTGTGGGCCGACGAGCGGACATGGGAGGTGCCCAACCCGGTGCCGGGCGTGTCGACGGCCGGGGAGGAGCCGAAGTCCTATGTGCTCGAGATGCTTCCCTACCCGAGCGGCGAGCCTCACATCGGCCACCTGAAGGTCTACTCGGTGGGTGACGCGGTCGCCCACTTCCACCGCCGGACCGGTCGCCGGGTCCTGCACCCCATGGGCTACGACGCATTCGGCCTGCCGGCCGAGAACCACGCGATCAAGACCGGGCAGCACCCGCGCGCCTCGACCGACGCTGCCATCGTCGAGTTCCAGCGCCAGTTCCGGACGTGGGGCATCTCGATCGACTGGTCGCGCGAGTTCGGCACGCACGAGCCGCGCTACTACCGCTGGACGCAATGGATCTTCAACCAGCTCTACCGCAACGGGCTGGCGTATCGCAAGGATGCGGCCGTCAAGTGGTGTCCTCATGACCAGACGGTGCTCGCCAACGAACAGGTGATCGACGGGCACTGCGAGCGCTGCGGAGCGGCCGTCGAGGCCCGGCAGCTCGAGCAGTGGATGTTTCGGATCACGGACTACGCCGATCGCCTCCTCGACGATCTCGAGACGATCGAGTGGCCGGAACACGTCAAGACCATGCAGCGCAACTGGATCGGGCGCTCGGAGGGCGCCGAGGTGGTGTTCCGCTGCGACGAGCTGGGCATCGACTATCCCGTCTTCACCACGCGGCCCGACACGCTGTTCGGCGCGACGTTCTTCGTGATCGCGCCCGAGCACGCGGACATCGAGCGCCTCGCGGCCGGCACGGGCAACGAGGACGTCGTGCGCGCGTACGTCAACGCGGCGCTCAACGAGCCGAACGACGTTCGCGGAGCGGCCGACCGGGAGAAGACCGGCGTCTTCCTCGGGCGGCACGTGGTCAATCCGGTCAACGGCGAGGCGATCCCGATGTACGTGTCCGACTACGTCCTGATGGAGTACGGCACCGGCGCGCTCATGGCCGTCCCCGCCCACGACGATCGCGACTACGCGTTCGCGAAGAAGTTCGATCTCCCGATCCGCAGGGTCATCGAAGGCGAGAACCCCGACGGCGACGCGGACGGCCTGCCGTACGTCGGCGATGGCCCACTGGTGAACTCCGCACCCGAGTTCAACGGGCTGTCCAGTCGCGAGGCGCTCGAAGCGATCGTCGCCTGGCTCGACCGCGAAGGGAAGGGCCACGCGTCGGTCAACTACCGTCTGCGGGACTGGCTCCTCTCGCGCCAGCGCTACTGGGGCTGCCCGATCCCGGTGGTCCACTGCGACGCCTGCGGCATCGTTCCCGTCCCGGACGACCAGCTGCCGGTCGTGCTCCCGGACATCACCGACTATGCGCCGAAGGGACTCTCCCCACTGGCTTCGGCCACCGATTGGGTCAACACCACCTGCCCGAGCTGTGGCGGACCGGCGCGCCGCGAGACCGACACGATGGACACCTTCGTCGACT
>CAWFOF010000020.1:0-241934 GCA_963817295.1 uncultured Solirubrobacteraceae bacterium
AGCGATGTCATCGGCGGGAATCGTCCCCCCGACCGTCACGAGCACGTCGCCGGCACCCTCGCCGCGCAGCAGGTCCACGACCCGCGGCACGAGCGTCATGTGCGCACCCGACAGGATCGACAGACCGACGGCATCGGCATCCTCCTGGATGACCGTCTCGACGATCTGCTCCGGCGTCTGGTGCAACCCGGTGTAGATGACCTCCATACCCGCATCGCGCAGAGCGCGGGCGATGATCTTCGCCCCGCGGTCGTGACCGTCGAGGCCGGGCTTGGCCACGACGACACGGATCTTCTTCTGGCTGGCGGTGACGGTCATGAGATGCGGCAGACGTGCCGGGCGACCGCGCGAATGGTAGTCCGTTGCCCGCCACGATGACGTCTCGTGGCGGGTGGGACAGGCGCTAACGGACCTTCAGGTGCAGGGTCATGCCCGGGTGGATCGTGCAGACGATCGTGTAGCTGCCCTTGCCGAAGCTGCGCGAGAGCGTGCCCTTCAGGCGCGTGTGAGCGTAGGAGCTCGGAATGCCCTTCCCGACCATGTTGTGTGCGAGCTTGCCCGCCCAGACGAAGCGGATCGTGGTGCCACGCGAGACGGTCAGCCGGCTGGGGCTGAAGAACGAGTCCTTGAGCTTCGTGGTCCTCGTGGCCGCTGCGTGCGCATGCGGAGCGGGGTTCGCTGCGCCGGCGGGGCCCGCGACGGCGACGGCGGCCGCCGCGCAGATGAGGGCCGCAAGGGCCGTGATGCGCTTCATGTCTGCGTGTTCTCCTTGGGGATGTGAGGGTCCGTCCGGGATTCCCGGAGAGGAAGTCTGACGAACGCGGCGCGGCCGTGCGCCGTCTCAGAAGACGGGTGTTTCGGTGTAGGTGCCGTAGACGTCCTGGAGGGCGTGGATGATCTCGCCCTCGCTGGCGTAGGCGCGTGCGCAGTCGATCAGGTGGGGCATCAGGTTCTCGCGGTCCTGGGCGGCGGCGGCCTTCAGCGCGGTCAGCGTGCTCTCAACGGCAGCGCCTTCGCGGCGTGCCTTGACGCCCTGCAGGCGATCGATCTGCTGGCGCTCCAGCGCGGGGTCGATCCGCAGCAGCGGCGTCTGATCGTCACTGCTGTCGGTGAACGCATTGACCCCCACGACGATCCGGCGCCCCGCGTCGATCTCCTGTTGGAGCTCATAGGACGCGTCGGCGATCTCGCGCTGGGGGAAGTTCGCCTTGACCGCGGCGACCATCCCGCCGAGCTCGTCGATCCGGCGAAAGTAGTCGTAGGCCTGCGCCTCGATCTCATCGGTCAGCGCCTCGACGAAATACGAGCCGCCCAATGGGTCGATCGTGTTCGTCACGCCGGTCTCATGCGCGATCACCTGCTGCGTGCGCAAAGCGATCCGCACCGCGTTCTCGGTCGGCAACGCCAGCGCCTCGTCGTAGGAGTTCGTATGCAGCGACTGGGTGCCGCCCAGCACGCCCGCCAACGCCTCGATCGCCGTCCGCGTGATGTTGTTCAAAGGCTGCTGGGCGGTCAGCGACACGCCCGCGGTCTGCGTGTGAAAACGCATCAGCCACGACTTCGGATCCTTCGCCCCATAGGTGTCGCGCAGCTCCTTGGCCCAGATCCGCCGCGCCGCGCGGTACTTGGCGATCTCCTCGAAGAAATCGATCTGCGCGTTGAAGAAGAAGCTCAGCCGCGGCGCGAAATCATCGACGTCCAGGCCACGTTCGATCGCCTGCTCCACATACGTCAAACCGTCCTTCAACGTGAACGCAAGCTCCTGCGCCGCCGTCGAACCCGCCTCGCGAATGTGATACCCGCTGATCGACACCGGATGCCAGCGCGGCATGTTGCGGCTGCACCACTCGATCATGTCGCCCATGATCCGCATCGCCGGATCGATCGGGAAACACCACTCCTTCTGCGCGATGTACTCCTTCAAGATGTCCGCCTGAATCGTCCCGCTCAAACGATCCGCAGGGACCCCGGCCTCCTGCGCAGCGACGACGTAGTAGGCCAGCATGATCGCCGCCGGCGCATTGATCGTCATGGACACCGACACCGCGCCGAGGTCGATCCCCGCGAACAACGTGCGCATGTCATCGAGCGTGTCGACCGCCACACCCTCCCGGCCGACCTCACCGAGCGACCTGGGCGAATCCGAGTCATGCCCCATCAACGACGGCATGTCGAACGCCGTCGACAAGCCCGTCTGCCCATGCTCCAGCAGATAATGGAAGCGCTCGTTCGTCTCCGCCGCCCCACCGAACCCCGCGAACTGACGCATCGTCCACAACCGACCCCGATACATCGACGGGTACACGCCACGCGTGAACGGAAAACCACCCGGCACCCCAATCCGATCTGATGCCGGCAGATCCGCCTCCGTATACAACGGCTCCACCGGAACACCACTCAACGTCGAGAACGACGCATCACGCTGCGGCAACGCCCCGAACGCCACCCGCCACTCCTCAGGCGTCGCCGGTGTGCCGCTGTTCCTCGGGGTCGTGGCCATGCCGGAATACTACGGCCGACACTGACGCAGGCGTCACCTTCGCCGGCGCACCTGCGCCTGCCGGCCGGCCGCACCCACCACGCCCATCCCGACGAGCGCCGCGAAGGCGAGCAGCTTGCGCCGCAGCTGCTCGAAGCGCAGGACCTCCCATCCCTCCTGCGCGGCGATCCGGGCCAGCTCGGCGTCGGGGTTCACCGCGACCGGATGGCCGACGAGCCGCAGCATCGGCAGGTCGGACTCCGAGTCCGAGTACGCGTAGGACTCGGCGAGGTCGAGCTGCTCCGCGGCGGCCACCTCGCGGATGCGCTCGGCCTTGCCCTCGCGGTAGGTGAACACGCCCTCGTCGCGGCCGGTCAGCCGGCCGTCGACGACCTCAGAGCGGGCGCCGATGCCTCCGTCGAACCCGAGCACGTAGCTGAGCGTGTCGGCCATGACCTGTGAGGAAGCCGTCGCGATGTACACCTTGCGCCCGGCGTCCTGGTGGTCGTAGGCGATGCGCAGCATCTGCGGGTAGACGCGCGGCAGGACGCCGGCGAGCACCTCGGGCATCATCCGGCGCAGGTCGATCGCGCGCTGCCCGGCGACGAGCTCGCTGATCTGGTCGCGGATGCGATCGGTCGCCTCGTCGGTCGAACCGTGCAGCCGGAAGCTCACGTTCTGCCAGATGATCCCGGCCATCCGGCGCCGCGAGATCA
Organism: uncultured Solirubrobacteraceae bacterium; assembly: GCA_963817295.1. Taxonomy (GTDB): domain Bacteria; phylum Actinomycetota; class Thermoleophilia; order Solirubrobacterales; family Solirubrobacteraceae; genus F1-60-MAGs163. Next base: position 3,196 of record CAWFOF010000020.1, read on the forward strand.
TGCCCGCGTCGACGGCCGCGCGCGCCCAGTAGAAGCCCGACGAGCCGGCGACGAGGGTACGGTCCAGGTCGAGGAACGCCGCCGCGGGCATCATTCCCCCGGCCGAGGCCCTACGACGCCGGCACGCGGATGATCAGCGCGTCGCCCTGCCCGCCGCCGGAGCAGATCGCCGCGCAGCCCAGCCCGCCACCGCGGCGCCGCAGCTCGTGGACCATCGTGGCGATGATCCGGGCACCCGAGGCGCCGATCGGATGGCCCAGGGCGACCGCCCCGCCGTTGACGTTGACCTTGTCCTCGTCGATGCCGAGGATGCGGATCGAGTTCAGCGTGACGGAGGCGAACGCCTCGTTGATCTCCCACACGTCGATGTCCTGCGCGTCGAGGCCCGCCTTGGCGAGTGCCTTCTGCGCGGCGCTGGCCGGCGTCGTCGCCAGGTAGGCGAAGTCGTTCGCGCTCTGCGCGTGGGCGACGATCTCGGCGAGCGCCGTCTTCCCGTTGGCGGCGGCCCACTCATCTGAGGCCAGCACGATCGCGCCCGCCCCGTCGTTCACGCCGGGCGAGTTGCCGGCGGTGTGGCTGCCCTCCTTGCCGACGAGGCCCGGCAGCTTGGCGAGCGCCTCGAGCGACGACCCGGGGCGCGGGCCCTCGTCTGTCTCGACGATCGTGTCGCCCTTGCGGCTCTTGACCGTGACGGGCACGATCTCCTCGGCCATCAGGCCCTCGTCGATCGCCCTCAGCGCGAGCTCGTGCGAGCGCAGCGCCCAGCGGTCGAGGTCGGGGCGGGTGAGCTCCAGCTCGTCGCCGATCTCGGTCGCCTCATCGAACATCTGGCGGCCGGAGAACGGGTTGGTCAGCCCGTCGTGGACCATCGCGTCGAGGGCCTTCGCGTCACCCATGCGGTAGCCGAAGCGCGCGCTGGGAAGCAGGTACGGAGCGCTCGACATCGACTCCATCCCGCCGCCGACGCCGACCTCGACGTCACCCGCGCGGATCGCCTGATCGAGGATCACCGATGCGCGCAGGCCCGAGGCGCAGACCTTGTTGATGGTCTCCGAGGAGACCTCCTTCGGGATGCCGCCCTTGATCTGTGCCTGACGCGAGGGGATCTGACCCTGACCGGCCTGCAGCACCTGGCCCATCACGACGTGCTGGACCTGCTCCGGGGCGACCCCTGACCGCTCCAGCGCCCCGGCGATCGCCGTGCCGCCCAGGTCGGTGGCGTCCAGCGTGGACAGGCCGCCGCCCATCTTGCCGATCGCGGTGCGGGCGGTGCCGAGGATGACGGTCTTGGGCATGTGTGGCTCTCCGGGATGACGCTTGGGTTCAGGCGGGGGCGGCGAATGGTAGTGCGCGGCGACCTCATGAAGCTGTTGCGGGCGGGCGGCGCACCGGCGCACCCCTACGTCCGGCGGCGATAATTCGCAGCCGGACGGCGCGGGGGCCGCGCCGGGTGGCCGCGAACCACTCAAATAGGCTCTCGCCCATGCACGTGACTGCCACGACCGACGCCCCGCCGCTCACCGGGGCGGACACGATCGCCATCGGCGTGTTCGATGACGAGGGCGTGGCCCACGACGTCGACGGCGGCGCCCTCGAAGCCCTGCTGGCCGGCGGAGAGGCGCAGTGCAGGTTCAGGCACGTCGCCGTGGCCCACGCGGGCGGCTCGCGCTGGATCCTCGCCGGCCTGGGCCCGCGGGCGGACTTCGACGCCGAGCGCGCGCGGATCGTGGCGGCGACGGTCCTCGCCCGCGCGCTGGAGGTCGGCACCGGAACGCTGTGCTGGGAGCTGCCCCATCACGTCGGCGACGACGTCGCCGCGGGGGTCGTCGAGGGCACGCTGCTCGCCGGCTACCGCTTCGACGCCTTCAAGAGCGCGGCGGACGAGGACGAGCCCGCCGGCCTCGACGCCCTCATCATCAGCGCCCACCACGACGTCGGGCCCGTCGTCGAGCGGGCCGCGCTCGTCACCGCCGCCCAGAACGCCGCCCGCGACCTCCAGAACCGCCCCGCCAACGACCTCACCCCCACCGCGCTCGCGGGCGCCGCGCGCGACCTCGCCGCCCAGATCGACGGCCTCGAGGTCGAGGTCCTCGGCCGCGCCGAGATCGAGGCGAAGGGGATGGGCGCGTTCGGCGCGGTGTTCCGCGGCTCGGACGAGGAGCCCGCGCTGATCGTCCTGCGCCACGCGCCGGCGGACGCGAGCGGCCCGCTGCTCGGACTGGTCGGGAAGGCCGTCACGTTCGATTCCGGCGGGCTGTCGATCAAGACGGGCGCCGGGATGATCGGGATGAAGTTCGACATGTCCGGCGGCGCAGCCGTGCTGCAGGCGGCCGGCGCGATCGCGCGGCTCGGGCTCGCCGTCCCGTTCGTCGCGGTGATCGGCGCGACCGACAACATGGTGTCCTCGCGGTCGGTGAAGCCCGGTGACATCGTCACCGCGATGGACGGCACGACGATCGAGGTCAACAACACCGACGCCGAGGGGCGCCTCGTGCTCGCCGACTGCCTGCTCCATGCGCGCGATCTCGGGGCCGAGCGGCTCGTCGACCTGGCGACCCTGACCGGCGGCGTCGTGACCGCGCTGGGCAGCGTCTACGCCGGGGTGATGAGCAACGACGACGCCTGGTGCGGCGCGGTCATCGCCGCGGGCGAGGCCACCGGCGAGGAGGCATGGCGCCTGCCGCTGCATCGCCTGTACGCCAAGGCGATCGCCGGCGACTACGCCGACATCACGAACACGGGGCGCGACCGCAAGGCCCACCCGATCATGGGCGCGGAGTTCCTGCACCGGTTCGCGGGCGACGTCCCGTGGGCCCACATCGACATCGCCGGAGTGGCGAACGACAACGGCCAGCCCTACACGCCCAAGGGCGGGGCCGGCTGGGGCGTGCGCCTCCTTGTGGAGCTTGCCCAATCGATGGCGGCGGGCACGCCGTAGGTCGGGAACCCTTCATCTAGGGTTCGCCCATGCATTTCGATCTCTCCGACGATCATCAGCTTCTGCAGCGCACCGTGCGTGACTTCGCGCGCAACGAGGTGGCTCCGGTCGCCGAGGAGCTCGACGCGACGAAGGCGTTTCCGTACGAGCTGGTGCGCAAGATGGGGGACCTCGGCTGGATGGGGATCCCGTTCCCGGAGGAGGTCGGTGGCAGCGGCGGCGACTCGCTCGCCTACGCGCTGGCCGTCGAGGAGCTGACGCGGATCGACTCGTCGGTGGCGATCACGCTCTGCGCACACACGTCGCTCGGCACGCAGCCGGTCTACCTGTTCGGCAGCGACGAGCAGAAGGAGCGGCTGTTGCCCGACCTGTGCGCGGGGCGCAAGCTCGGCGCCTTCGGCCTGACCGAGCCCGAGGCCGGATCGGACGCGGGCAACGTCAAGACGCGCGCCAGCCTCGACGGCGACGCCTGGACGATCAACGGCGCCAAGCAGTTCATCACCAACGCGGGCACGCAGATCAGCGGACACGTCGCGATCACCGCGCGAACGGGTGAGAACGAGATCTCGAACATCATCGTCGAGAACGGCACGCCCGGGTACGAGCAGGGGACCCCCTACCGCAAGATGGGATGGAATGCCTCCGACACGCGGCCGCTGACGTTCACCGACTGCCAGGTCCCGGCCGACAACCTGCTCGGCCCGCGCGGCGCCGGCTTCAAGCAGTTCCTGCACATCCTCGACATCGGGCGGATCGGCGTCGCCGCGATGGGCGTCGGCCTCGCGCAGGGCGCGCTCGACGAGGCGCTCGCCTACTCCAAGGAGCGCCGCGCGTTCGGCAAGGCGATCAGCACCTTCCAGGCGATCCAGAGCAAGCTCGCCGACATGGCGACCGAGATCGAGGCGGCGCGCCTGCTCGTCTACAAGGCCGCGTGGGAGAAGGACCAGGGCCGCAACTTCACCCTGACCGCCGCCCAGGCCAAGCTCAAGACCGGCCGCCTCGCCGTGCGCTGCGCCGAGGAGGCCGTCCAGATCCACGGCGGCTACGGCTACATCGAGGAGTACCCCGTCTGCCGCTTCTACCGCGACGCCAAGATCCTCACGATCGGCGAAGGCACCGACGAGGTCCAGCAGATGGTCATCGCGCGAGCGCTCGGAGCCTGAGACGGCCACAGAGCAGCCGCAGCTGGAGCCACGCCGGCTCGACCGCGTTCGCCGGCGCGGCTCGCGGCGCTCGTCGCTCGGCGTCTTCGCCGTCCTGCTGGCGGTCTACGCATGCGGCATCGGCATGCACGGCCAGCGCGGTTCGGATCTGCGCCCCAGCGAGGCGCACGTGCTGCTCACCACGGAGTCGCTCGTCTCCGGCGGGAACTTCGAGCTGACGGACGAGTATCGCCGCGCCGCATGGAAGAGCTTCTACCCGGGCACGCTGCGACCGACGGCGCTGAGCGTCAACGGCCGGCTGATCGAGCCGCAGGGTCTCGTGTTCCCGGCCCTGCTCGCGCCGGCGTACGCGATCGGCGGGCGCATCGCCGTCGAGCTGTTCCTGGCGCTGATCGCCGCGGCGGGGTTCGCGATCGCCGCGGCGCTGGGGCGCCGGCTCGTCCCCGATCCATGGGCCACCGGCGCGGCGCTCGCCGTCGGCGTCTCGCCTCCGGCGGTGATCATGGCCACGACGATCGCGCCGGCCGCCACGTGCGCGACGCTCGTGGCGGGCGCCGCGCTGCTCGCGTTGCGCGTCCGCGATGCGCCGAGCGGGCGCTCGGCCGCCGGATGCGCGGCGCTGCTCGCTCCGGTTCCGTGGATCGGGCCCGTCGCGATCCTCCCGGCGGCGGTGGTCGCGATCGCCCTGTTCCGCTGGCTGCGCCGCCGCCATCGCGGCTGGACGGGGCTGGCGGCGATCGAGATCGTCCTGATGTCGATCGTGCTCTACGTGACGATCAACGGCCGGCTGTTCGGCGGCGTGACGCCATACGCCGCCTCAACGCTGAAGCACCCCCCGACCGGCGCGGGCGGCGTCGGCGACTATCTGGCGCGCTGGCCGCGGATCTTCGAGATCTGGGGCAGCCCGCATGTGGGGTTGCTGCTGTTCGCGCCGTTCCTGGGCCTGGCGTTCGTCTCGCTCTGGCTGCTGTGGCGCTCGCGGCGGGAGCGGCTCGCGCGCACGTTCCCGGGTGAGATGGACATCGAGGTCAGCGCGGGGCTCCTGGGCGCCGTCTGCGCCGCGGCGGTGGTGACCGCGATCCTGCTGCTGCCAGCGCTCCGCGGGCTCGTTCCCGGCGAGCCGCTCGCTGTCGTCCTGCCGTGCGCCGCCGCGCTCTGCGCATGGGCGCTGCGCCGCTACCCGCGGACCGGGCTCGCGCTGGCGCTGATCGGTGCGCTGCTGACGATCTGGCTGCTCGCCGGAGTACGGCTGAACGACGGAGCGGCGGTCTCCCCGCCGAGAGGCCCGCTGCCCTGGAGCGCGATCGGCTGAGCTAGTGCCCGTCGAGGCGCTCGAGGATCTCGGTGGCGGCGCTCGAAGGGTCGAGCTTGCGCTCCACCACCGCATCGAGCAGCTCCTGGAAGCGCGCGTCCTCATGCAGCCGTTCTTCCAGCCGGCGACGCAGCCGCGTGGTGCACAGCGACAGCACCTCGCTGCGCAGGTTGCGCCTGCGGCGCTCGGAGAGCGTGCCCTCGCTCTGGATGTGCGCGCGGTGGCGGTCGAGCTGCTCGATCAGGGCGTCGACGCCCTCGCCGCGAGCGGCCTCGGTCTTGACGATCGGGACCGGCCAGTTGCCGTGCGCCGGCGCCAGCGACAGCACGCCGCGGATCTCCCGGATCATCGTGTCGGTCAGCGGATGGTCGGACTTGTTGACCACGATGATGTCGGGGATCTCCATGATCCCGGCCTTCAGCGCCTGGATCGAGTCGCCCGAGCCCGGCATCAGGACCAGCACGATCGTGTCCGCGTGATCGATGATGTCGACCTCCGCCTGGCCGACGCCGACGGTCTCGAGGAAGATGTCGTCGCGGCCGGCAGCGTCCATCAGCAGCGCCGTCTGCAACGCGGCCTCGCTGAGCCCGCCGAGGGCGCCGCGGTTGGCCATCGACCGGATGAAGACGCCTGGATCGAGGAAGTGGTCGGTCAGCCGGATCCGGTCACCGAGCAGCGCTCCATGGGTGAACGGAGACGACGGATCGATCGACAGCACGCCGACGGTGCGCTCCTGCGCGCGCCGCGCCTTCGTCAGGGCGCCGATCAGCGTCGACTTGCCGGCGCCGGGCGCCCCGGTCAGGCCGACGATCGCCGCACGACCCGTGTGCGGATAGACCTCGTGCACGAGGTCCCAGCCGCGCGGGTCGTCGTCCTCCACGAGCGTGATGGCCCGCGCGAGGGCGCGGCGGTCGCCGGCCAGCAGGCGCTCGGCGAGGGTCTCTTCGGTCTGGGCTCCGGGCACGGGCGCCGAGGGTAGCGGGCGCACGCAGATCGAACCCGGCTCAGGGCACGAGCGTCGCCGCCAGATGCCTGGCGAACGCCGCGCGCTCACGTGGGGGCAGACGGCCCGGGTCATCGCGCAGCAGCCGCGCGAGGCCGACATAGGTCGAGTAGCACAGGAGCGCGTGGTGCCGGGCCTGTGCGGGGGTCATCCCCGCCTGCCGGCAGGTGCGCGTGAGCAGCGACAGCCGGCGCTCCTCGCTGCGCTGAAGCACCGCCGCCACCAGCGGCTCGCGGTCGGCGCCGTCCAGCAGGCGAACGAACAGCGACGGCGGCTTGGAGATCGCGCGCTCGAGCATCAGGGTCAGGCGCCGGCGCGGCTCCGGCACCTGCTCCAGGGCGGCGAGCACGTCGTCGCTGTGCTCGCGTTCCCAGCGTTCGAGCACCGCGGCCAACAGCTCGTCGCGGGAGCCGAAGTGCCAGTAGAAGCTGCCGCGCGTGACGCCCAGCTCGCGAGCCAGCGGGACGATCGCGATCGCGTCGACGCCACCGCTCTCGAGCGCGTCCGTCGCGGCGGTGATCCACGCGTCGCGATCCAGTGCTTCGGGACTCATGCCCGCACCGTACACCCCTGTATGTCGATGGTGTACCGTACACCCCTGTATGGAAACCATCGCGCCTGACCTCCTGCTCCTGCCCAGCCGCCCGCGGTACGGGTTCAACGCCTACCTGATGGGTGATGTGCTCGTCGATGCCGGGACCCGGCATGCGCGCCGCCGCATCCTGCGCGCGCTCGATGGGCACGTTCCCGCCGCCCACGCCCTCACCCACGCCCACGCCGACCACCAGGGAGCCAGCGCGGCGCTCTGCGAGCAGCTGGGGCTCGAACTGTGGTGCGGAGCGGCCGACTCGGATGCCATGGCCTCCGGCGACCTGCGCCCCGGAGTGCCGCTGAACCCGGTCACGCGCGCGCAGCTGCGCTGGTGGGCCGGCCCGGCGCACCCGGTCGCGCGACGGCTGCGCGACGGTGACGAGGTCGGCGGGTTCACCGTGCTGGAGACCCCCGGCCACAGCCCCGGGCACGTCGCCTTCTGGCGCGAGGCCGACCGCACGCTCGTGGCGGGCGACGTGCTGTTCGGGCAGTCCCCGGCCGGCGGACGGCCGGGACTGCACGAGCCGCCGAGGATGTTCACGCCCGATCCCGCCCGCAACCGCGACGCGATCCGGCGCCTGGCGGCCCTCAAGCCGGCCGTCGTCTGCTTCGGCCACGGGCCGCCCGCTCGCGATCCGGGTGCGCTGGCCGCGTTCGCCGCTGCTCTGCCCGCATAATCCCCCGGGTGGAGCCGACCCTCTCCTCCTCGGCGAGCCCCGAAGCCGCACTGCTCCGCGCGCGCGGCGAGCCCGCGCCGCTGCGCGGCGGGCCGCTCGCGTTCCTGCGGTTCGCCCGCACGCACGGCATGCTGAACGCGAAGTACGCACGGCTCGTCGTGCGCTGGGCGTGGCTGAAGCTGCGCTGGCGCGGACGTCTGCACACCGACGGCCTGGCGTTCGTGGGGCCGGGTGTGACGTTCGAGATCGGCCGCGGCGCGAGCGTCCATCTGGGCCGCTGGTGCTGGATCGGCCACGGCTGCAAGATCCGCGCGCACGAGGGCGAGGTGCGGATCGGGGCCAAGACGGTGCTCGGCCAGGAATGCACCATCTCGTGCTTCCAGCACGTGTCGATCGGGCGCGAGTGCATCGTCGCCGACCGCGTGATGCTGATCGACTTCGACCACGGGGTCGTCGACGTCGAGCGACCGATCCGCGAGCAGGGCATCTACAAGCGCGACGTGCGTATCGCCAACAACGTCTGGATCGGCTACGGCGCCACCTTCCTGCGTGGCGTGAGCGTCGGGGACAACGTGATCGCCGGCACCTACGCGGTCGTCACGAAGGACGTTCCGGACAACGCCGTCGTCGCCGGCGTTCCCGCGCGCGTGGTGCGCATGCGCGACACGCCGGAGACGTTGCGCTGGGAATGACGCGGGCGTAGCCTCGCGAGATGTCCCAGATCTTCCCGGGCCGCTACACCGCCGACATCGACGGCGACTTCGTCGTCTTCCTCATCGGGATGCGCGTGAACAAGCCGTGGAAGCTGCGCAAGTGGCTGACGGTGGCGCGCGCGATGCCGCCGATGATCAAGGACCTCCAGGCCCACCCCGAGAAGGGCTGCCTCGGGATCCGACAGACGGTCCACAGCCCGCTCCAGCCGCTGATGATCTCCTACTGGCGCAGCTTCGACGACCTCGAGCGGTTCGCTCGTGAGGACATGGTCCACAGTGAGCCGTGGAAGCGCTTCTTCAAGGTCGTCGGCCTGAACGGCGACGTCGGGATCTGGCACGAGACATTCCAGGTCCGCGCGGGCGATTACGAGGCCATCTACAGCAACATGCCGCGCAGCGGCCTGGCGCTCGCCGCCGAGCACCGCGGCCTCGGATCCGCGTCGCGCGCCCGCGAGCGCATCGGCGCCGCGGTCTAGGTGCCGGTGCGCTCAGCGGCGGCGATCAGCTCGTCGTAGACCTCGCGGGTCTGCCGCGCGACGTCGGACCAGTCGAAGCTGAGGACGTGCTCGGAGGCCTCCGCGACGAGTCGCTCGCGGAGCTCGTCGTCGGTCAGCATCCGCTCGATCATCACGCCGAGGTGATCCGCGTCGCCGCCGTTGAAGCGCAGGCCGACGCGCTCACCCGCGGGTACGACCTCTCGCAGGCCGCCGGTGTCCGCGACGATGCACGGGCAGCCGCTGGCCATCGCCTCGAGTGCGACCAGGCCGAACGGCTCGTAGAGGCTGGGAACGACGCAGAGGTCGGCGATCCGGTAGAGCGAGTGCAGCACGTCGTCACCGATCCAGCCCAGGAACGTGCCGTGCTCCATCAGACCGAGCTGCTCGGCCTGGGCCTTCAGCTCCTCCTCGTGTGTGCCGGAACCCGCGACGAGGAAGCGGACCTTGCCGATGTGCTCGATGATCGGCCCCAGCGCCTCGAGCGCGAGCTGGAAGCCCTTCTCGTAGACGAGACGGCCGACGAGGATCACGAGCTTCTCGTCCGGCGCGGCGAACCGTGAGCGCAGCGTGTCGAGGTCGTCGACCGGCTGCAGGTCCATCGGGTCGATCCCGTTCGGGATCACGCTGATCCGGTCCTCCTCGAGCCCGTAGATGTCGGCCACGTGGCCGCGCATGTAGTACGAGCAGGTGATCACGCGGTCCGCGCGATTGGCCATCCACTTCTCCACTCCGTGGATCCAGCTCTGGGGATGCTTGTCGACCCAGCCCTGGTGGCGCCCGTACTCGGTCGCGTGGATCGTGACGACGAAGGGGCAGCGGAAGCGGTTGGCGAGGTGGTCGCCCGCGACCGCGACGAGCCAGTCGTGGCCCGCGACGAGATCGAAGTCGTAGCGGTCGCCGAGCTCGACGCCGGCGGCCAGCATGTCGGCGTTCATGTGCTCGATCCACGTGACGAACTCGGCGAGGTCCCGAGGGCGGCGCGGCTCGCGCACGCGATGGACGATGACGCCGCCGCGCAGCTCCTCGACGGGCATCGTCTCGTCGCCGCGCGTCAGCACGTGGACCTCGAGCCCCTGCGCGACGAGCGCCTCGGAGAGCTTGCGCACGTGACGGGCCAGACCGCCTTCGACGACCGGCGGGTACTCCCAGGAGAGGATCAGGACGCGGCTCATGGCTCGAGCAGGGGTGCGAGGCGCAGGTGGGGCGCCAGGTTGCGCACCGCAGGCTGCGCCGAGGGTACCGCTCCGAGCGCCCCGTTCAGTGCCTCCAGGTGCCCGCGGAATCGCTCGATCGGGTAGTCGCCGGCGAGGTCGCGCGTGACGATGAACGCCCAGTCGCTGGCCTGCACGGCCAGCAGCTCGCGCACCGCGCGCACGCTCACGCCCGTGCCCGCCGCCAGGATGCGCAGCTCCGCATCGCGCTGCCCGCCGGCGATCTCCGCGACCTTGGGGCTGGACCAGGTCGCGAGCGTGTGCGGGTCGCCCCACGTGGTGACGTGCGGCCAGTCGGCGGGCAGGTCGCCCGTGGCCGCGTCGGCGAGCGCCTCGTCGAGGTGCACGAGGTCGAGCCCGATGCGGTCGGCCTCCTCCACGAACGCCGCCACGAACCGCGGACCCTCGTGCCACCAGTGCCCGAACAGCTCCGTGTCGAACGGCACGACGCACAGCCCGCCGTCGCGAACGCGCTCGGCGCAGCGCGCGGCGAACGCCGCGGCGTCGGCCTGTGCCTGCTGCGCGGCTCGCTGATCGTCGTAGACCGAGCCGTCGTTCGCCCACGGATGGTGGTCATGGGTCGTGCGATGGTGGTAGTCGCGGTAGGCCGGGCCCGACGGGTATCCGCCGGCGCCCCAGACGAGGTCGACCAGGGAGCGGTCGAGCGGCACGAGCAGCGGGCCCGCCGGGCTGCGCAGCGGCGTCAGGTTGCGCGGGTCGCCGTAGCCCAGGACGTCCGTGAACTCGACGCAGGCGGCGTGGACGCCGGCCTCCTCGAGCAGCGGGTCGAGCCACGCGCCATGAGCGCACTCGGGGAGCCAGAAGCCTCCGTTCCAGTCGTCCCCGAAGCGCGCGCGGTGCGCGTCGATGCCCGTGTGGATCTGCAGGCGGGCGCCGGAGTCGGTCGCCAGCAGCGGCAGGATCGCGTGCGTGGCGCTGCTGGTCCACGCGGCATGCGGCGCGAGCCGTCCCAGCACGTCGCCGCCGATCGCCTCGAGCGCGGCCAGCGACGCGACGTAGTCGCCGGCGGCGCGCTCCAGCTCACCCGCCAGGTCCTCGCGCCCCGAGGCACGGCAACCCTCGACGTCGAGCCGGTGGGAGGCGCTTCGAATGTCACGCAGGAAATCCGCGCAGCGCTGCATCGCGCCCGGAGCCTCAAGCTGATCGCACAGCACGGGCGTCAGCGAAAGCGTCAGCGGCGCCCCCGCGTCGAGCAGGTCCAGCAGCGGCAGGTAGCTCGTCGCGACGGCCTCCCAGAGCCACTCCTCCCCGAACGGCCACGTCCCGAAGCCCTCCACGTAGGGCATGTGGGTGTGGAGGACGAAGGCGACGCGGCCGCGGCTGCTCACGGCTACGGGCGCAGCACGGCGACGAGATCCAGGGCGCGGTCGAGGTCGCCACCGGATCGCAGGGCGAAGTCGCGCTCGGAGATCGCCGGCGTGAAGCGGTCGTAGAACGCCTCGGTGATGCCGAGCCGTGCATGGACGTCATCCCAGCGCAGGTGCTTCAGCGCGACCTCGTGCGCGGCGAGCATCCGCGCATGGAACAGCCCGAGCAGCTCGACCTCGCCGAAGTGCTCCTCGCAGAGGGCGCGAAACTCCGCCGGGCGGTACTCGTGCACGTGCCACGGGTTGCCCGAGCGCTCCGCACCCTCGGGCGCAAGCGTCAGGACGTTCGGCGTGGAGACGTAGACCACCGCCGACGGACTGCCCGCGACGAGGCTCTTGAAGTGCTCGAGGATCGCTCCGGGATTCGTGACGTGCTCGATCGTCTGCAGGAAGACGACCGCGTCGCACGGCTCGTCGAACGCGTCGATCAGCGTGCGCTCGAAGCGCACGCCCGGACGCTCGTACTTCGCCCGCGCGTGCTCGAAGGCGTCCGGATTGGCGTCGACGCCGACGACCGAGGACGCGGTGCGGGCGAGGATGTCCGTGCCATAGCCCTCACCGCAGGCCATGTCGACGACCCGCAGCCCCCCGACGCGCGTGCGGATCCACTCGTAGACGACCGAGTGGCGCCGGTACCAGTAGTTCTCGAGCGGCACGTCGGGCAGCGTGCGCTCACCGGTGAGCTCGAGCGGCGGGACGCCCTCGGGCTGATCGGCCTGGAAGACGCGCGGCGCGTGGGGGTCGGTGCGCTCGGGGGCGTCGGTCATCGCCGCGTGACGGTAGCGCCCGCTCAGCGGGAGCCCGCGAGCGCGAGGCCGGCCGCGCGTGCCGGCTCGCGATCGGAGATCCGCACCGTGCAGCCGCGCTGGGGCGAGGAGGTGATGAACCGCGCGACCGCGGGCTCCGGATCCCCGACCGGCTCGAGGTGCACGCTGCGCGCGATCGCATGGAGGACGACCTCCATCTCCATCTGCGCGAACTGCGCGCCGATGCAGCGGCGCGTCCCGCCACCGAACGGGATCCACGTGTACGTGCCGGGTGACGTCGTCAGCCAGCGCTCCGGGTCGAAGGCCAGCGGGTCGGGATAGATGTCGGGGCGCCGGTGGACGAGGTAGATGCTCGGGGCGAGGATCGCGCCGGTCGGATAGGTCACGCCGGCGACCTCGTAGGGCTCCTGAAGCTCGCGCAGCACGTTGTTCAGCACCGGGCGCAGCCGCAGCGCCTCGCGGAAGACCGCCTCGGCGTATTCGGTCGACTCGCCCGCCGAGGCCTCCTCCTCGAGCTTCGCCAGCCGCGCCGGGTCGCGCGTGAGGCGCTCGAAGGCCCAGGACAGCGCGGTCGCGGTGGTCTCGTGGCCGGCGACGATCAGGGTGACGATCTCGTCGCGCAGCTCCTCGTCGGTGAGCGGGACGCCGTCCTCGTCACGGGCGAGCAGCAGCATCGAGAGGATGTCGTCGCGCTCCTCCAGGTCCGCGACGGCGCGGCGCTCGCGGATCAGGCGGTAGAGCGCGTCGTCGAGCGGCTCCAGCACCGGGCGGTGCAGGCGCCGGACGATCGCGTGGTCGGGCCCCAGGATCGAGGGCGCGATGAGGTTGCGCGGATGGCCGATCCATTCGAGCACGCGCTCGACGGCCCCGCCGATCCGGTCGTGCTCCTCGGTCCCGCGGACCCCGAGGACGACGTCCAGGATCACCTCCAGCGCGATCCCCGTCATGTGCGGGCGCAGGCTGAAGTCGCGGCCCGGCGGCATCCGGTCGACGCGGTCCTGGGCCGCGCGCTCCATCGCTCCGCGCCAGGCCTTCAGCCGGTCGCCATGGAACTGGGGCAGCAGCAGCCGGCGCTGGCGCAGGTGCTCGGCCTCGTCGACGAGCAGCACCGAATGACGCCCGAGCGTCGTGCGCAGGATCTCGTTGGCGTCACCCGCATGCGCGACGGTCGGCGGCGCCTGGAAGATCTGCTTGATCGCGTCCGGGTGGGCGAAGACGTGCCATTCGCGGCGCTCGAACTTGATCCGGAAGGCGTCGCCGTACTCGGCGTGCAGCGTGTTGATGTAGCGCTCCTCGTCCGTCAGGAAGCGCCGCATCTGGACGATCTGCGGGGCGCGCGGCCCCGGGAACTGGGTTGAGCTGCTCATCCGACGATCCTCACCTCTCCACCCCGGTCGGGCACCAGCGTCACCGCGCGGCGCTTGGGGCGCTCGCTCGGGCCGACGCTCTCAAAGCGCGCATTGCGCACCAGCGTCTGCAGCACGACCTCCATCTCCACCTGCGCGAACGCGGCGCCGATGCAGCGGCGCACGCCGCCGCCGAACGGGATCCACGCGTAGGCCGACGAGGGCGGCGAGTCGAGGAACCGCTCGGGCGCGAACGCGTCGGGCTGCGGGTACAGGTCCGGGCGCCGGTGCATCAGGTAGATCGAGACGGCGACGGTCTGCCCCGCCGGGATCTGCCAGCCGGCGAGCTCGAAGTCGCGCATCAGCTTGCGCACGACGATCTGCACGACGGGGCGCAGCCGCAGGGTCTCCTTGACGACCGCGTCGGTGTACTGCGTGCCGCCTGTGCGCGCCTCGGCCGTCAGGCGCTCGAGCGTCTCCGGGCGCCGGCCCATCCGCTCGAACGCCCACGCAAGGCCGGTCGCCGTCGTCTCGTGCCCGGCGAACAGGAGCGTGATCAGCTCGTCGCGTGCCTCGACGTCGGTCATGCCGTCCCCGTCCTCGTCGCGGGCGCTGAGCAGCATCGAGAGGACGTCCTCGCGCTCGCCCAGGTCGGCCGCCGCTCGGCGCTCACGGATGATGCGGTAGAGCTCCGCGTCCAGCGGGTCGAGCAGCCGCCGCCGGCCGGCGACCACGCGCGGGTTGTCCGGGCCCGCCACGACCTGCCGGACCAGGACGCGCGGATCGCCGAATCCGTTGACCGTCGCGTTCAGCACCGTGCGCAGGCGCCCGAGCTCCACGTCGTCGGTGACGCCGAAGACGGCGCGCATGATCACGTCGAGGGTGATCGCCTGCGTGTAGGCGCGGAGCGCGAACGACTGGCCCCTGGGCATCAGCTCGAGCTGGCGCTCGGTGGCCTCGCGCATCACGTCGCGGTAGGCCTGCATGCGCTCGCCGTGAAACGGGGGCAGCAGGAGCTTGCGCTGTCGCAGATGCTCGGCCTCGTCGATGCACAGCAGCGAGTGCTCGCCGAGCATCGGCTTCAGGACGTGGTTCGCCTCGCCCGCGTGGACCTCGCCGGGCCCCGCCCGGAACAGCGTCGAGACGGCGTCCGGGTCGGCCACCATGACCCATGGGTTCTGCGGGTCGATGTGCAGCGAGAAGACGTCTCCGTAGCGGCGCTGCCAGCGGCGCATCGTCGGCCCCGGGCGCAGGATCCAGGCCGGGAGCTGCGCCCCCCGCGGCAGCGACGTGCCGGGCGGGCGGCCGGTGCGCGGCGGCGGGCTCGTCGCGGGAGCGGCAGGCGCGGCGGCGCTCGTGGCCATCACGCCGCCGCGAGCTCGCGGGCGGGCTCGCGCTCCTGATCCGGGATCCGGCGGACGACGCGCACGCGCCCGCCCCTGTTGGGCACCAGCGTGAAGCCGCGGCGCCCCGTGCGCTCGGCACGGCCCACCGGCTCCAGCTCGACCTGCGAGAGCACCGCCCGCAGCACCACCTTCATCTCCATCTGCGCGAACGACGCGCCGAGGCAGCGCCGCATGCCGCCGCCGAACGGCAGCCACGTGTAGGTGCCCGGGGCGCTGTCGAGGAAGCGCTCCGGGAGGAACGCTTCCGCATCCGGATAGACGTCCTCGCGGAAGTGGATCAGGATGATCGCCGGCGCGACGCGCGTGCCCGCGGGCAGCCGGAACCGTCCCTGGCCGACCGTGATCGGCTTCGTGATCTTGCGCACCACCAGGGGCAGGACCGGGCGCAGCCGCAGCGTCTCCTGGATCACGGCCTCGGTGTAGGGCATGTCGCCGCCGGCCCGCGCCTCCGCGCTGACGCGCGCGAGCTTCTCGGGGTGACGCGTCAGCCGCTCGAAGGTCCACGCGAGGGTGTTCGCGGTCGTCTCGTGCCCCGCGAGGAGCAGCGTCATCAGCTCGTCGCGCAGCTCGGCGTCGCTCATCGGCTCGCCGTCCTCGTCGCGGGCCATCAACAGCATCGAGAGGATGTCGTCGCGCTGCTCCAGGCCCGGATCCTCGCGATGCTCGGCGATGACGCGGAGCAGCTCCTCGTCGAGCGGGTCGAGTGCCGCACGCAGCCGCGCCTCGAGCCGCGGCGAGTCCGGCCCGAGCGCGAGGCTGAGGATGAACTGGCTGGTGTTCGTCGTCAGGCGCAGCATCCGCCGGATCAGCCGCCCGAGGCGCTCCATCTCCAGGCCGCGCTCGACGCCGAAGATCGCGCGCATGATGATCTCGAGCGTGATCCCCTGCATGTGCGGGAGCAGCGTGAGCTCGTCGCCCTGCGCCCATGTGGCGACGTCGCGCCGCGCCGCCTCGTCCATGATCTCGGCGTAGCGGCGCATGCGCTCGCCGTGGAACGGCGGCAGCATGAGGCGCCGCTCGCGCAGATGCTCGCGCTCGTCGAGAAGCAGGATCGACCGTGCCCCGACGACGGGCTCGAGCGGCTGGTTCGCCTCGCCCGCGTGCATCACCTCGGCGCCACCGGTGAAGACGGTGCGGACGTCCTGCGGGTCGGCGAGGAACACGAGCGGCTCGCCGTCGAAGGTGATCGTGAAGACGTCGCCGAAGCGCTCGCGCTGGCGCTGGGCGAACTCGCGCGGGCGCATGATCCACTGCAGCGCCTGGGCGGTCGGCGGCTGGCGCGGACCCGGCGGCAGATCGAGAAGATCGGGCACACCTGGATTCTGTCATCTTCTGACCCGCTGGTCAGCGTGCGCGCCCCAGGTCGCCGCTACTCTGCTTCGGCCATGCCCGCCCCCACGTCCCCAGAGACGATCCGCGACGTCAACACGCGCTACCACGATGGTGCCGCGGCGCACTACGACGCCAAGTGGGGCATCGACTGGGGTCAGGTCGGCCGCGAGCAGGTGCTCGGCAAGATGCGCAAGGCGCTCGGCGGCGCGCTGCCGACGTTCGGGCGCTCGCTGGAGGTGGGCGCCGGCACCGGCTACTTCTCGCTGCACCTGCTGATGGCTGGGCTCGTCGGCGAGGCGACGTGCACCGACATCTCCCCCGGGATGATCGAGGTGCTGCGCGGCAACGCGGAGCGGCTCGGCCTGGAGGTCGAGGCGCAGGTCGCCGACGCCGAGACGCTCCCCTACCCGGACGAGAGCTTCGACCTCGTGCTGGGGCATGCCGTCCTGCACCACCTGCCGGACCTGCAGCAGGCGTTCTCCGAGTTCGCCCGCGTGCTGCGCCCCGGCGGCGCGGTCGTCTTCGCGGGCGAGCCCTCGCGCTACGGCGACCGGCTCGCGGGCGTGCCCAAGCGCGCGGCGACCGCGGTCGCCCCGGCCTGGCGCGTGGCGATGCGCGCCTCCGCGGCGCCAAACGGCCACAGCGACGGCGGCGAGGAGAACCACGAGCTCGAGCAGCACGTCGACATCCACGCGTTCATCCCGCGCGACCTCGAGGTCGTCGCGCACGATGCGGGGCTCGTCGACGTCAGCGTGCGCGGCGAGGAACTGCTCGCCAACTGGTTCGGCTGGACCAACCGCGCGCTCGAGGTGACGGCGGTGCCGGACGAGGTCCCGATGGCCTGGAAGCAGTACGCGTTCCGCGGCTACCTCGCGCTGCAGAAGGTCGACCGCGGGCTGCTGGAGGGCCGCCTCCCCGCGGCGATCTTCTACAACCTGCTCGTCAGCGCGCGCAAGCCTGCCTGAAGCCGCCGGCCCCCGGGCGTCCGCCTGCGGGGGCTAGAAGTCGACCCGCGTGATCAGGCGCAGACTGACGCTCGCGGTTCCGCCGGAGACGACGATGCCGCTCTGCCGGCCGGTGAGGACGAGGCGGCGAAGCCCGAGCCGGCCCGGCCTTCCGGTGAGCGTGATGGTGCTGCTCGCGGTATCGAGCTGGGCCGGGTTCTGTGGTGCGCAGTCGGTGAAGCTCGTGCTCCCGTAGGTCGACCACGAGAGCGTGACCTGTCCCGAGGCCGCGAACGTCATTGCGCTGGGCGGCGCGCCGGTCTGCTGCTGGGCGACGGCGTAGGCCCGCGACCACGTGGACCCCGCGGCCTCTCCGCTGCAGAGCTGTGCCCCGCGCCGGATTCTCACGGCGACGCTGCTGGCGCGCAGCGACAGGCGTACATCGGTGTTCATCGCGGGGGACTTGGGGAGCGTCCCGATGAGCCGGCCGCGGATCGGGAAGGCCTGCGCGGTGCCGTCGGGGTACTGGACGGTCAGGGCGCTGCCCTTGAGCAGCGTGATCGCCGGGGTGTGCTCGCTTGCGGACGCCGCCGGCGAGAGCGCACAACAGGTCACGACTGCCCCGATGAGAACGCCGGATCGATGTCGCATGATCGTGCAGACGACCAGACTCCGCCCACGTCACGCAACATTCCGGATCGTCGGGCGCCGTCTTTACCAAGATCTTGCCCGGCGCTCGCAATCATCGGCGTCCGTGATCGCAGAACGTCCCACCCAGCACTCCCGCGTCGGCGTCGACGCCCGGCTCGGCGGCACCGAGGGGAACGAGATCCTCACGACGACGACCGCTGCGGCCCTGACATTGCTGCTGCTCGCCGAGGGCGTCACGATCCTGCGGCTCGATGGCCTGCGCTCCCTGCACATGTTCCTCGGGCTCGTGCTGATCCCGCCGGTTCTGCTGAAGCTCGGCAGCACCTCCTACCGGATGGTCAAGTACTACGCCGGTTCGTCGCCCTACCGGCGCAAGGGCCCCCCGGCGCTGCCGATGCGCCTGCTCGCGCCGGTCCTCGTCCTCGCGACGATCGGCGTCTTCGCCAGTGGCGTCTGGCTGCTGGCGCTCGGGCACCGCTCGGACACCGTCCTGACGCTGCACAAGGCGAGCTTCATCGTCTGGGGCGCGACGTTCGGGATCCACTTCCTCGTCTACTTCCAGCGCATGCTGCGCTCGGTCGCGGAGGGCTGGCGCGCGTCAGGGCGCGTGAGGCCGGCCGGCGCGGGCGCGCGGGCGATGCTGCTCGCCGCCTCGCTGGGAGGCGGGCTCGCGCTGGCCATCGCGCTGCTCGGCACGATCACGAGCTGGCACGGCGGCCACCGGCTCGGCTAGGACGCCGCCGCGATCGCCGCGCGGTAGCGGTCCATCGTGACGCGGCGCTCGTGCGCGTGATCGACGATCGGCGCCGGGTAATCGGTCCCGATCACGCATCCGGCGGCGCGCTGCTCGTCGCCCGTCATCCCCCACGGCTCCGCGAGCCGGCTGTCGGGCACACCGGCCAGCTCCGGGATCCAGCGCCGGACGTAGGCACCCGTGGGGTCGAACTTCCGCTGCTGCAGGACGGGGTTGAAGATGCGGCGAAAATACGGCGCCGGATCGACGCCGGTCGAGGCGATCCACTGCCAGTTCCCGTTGTTCTGCGCCGGCTCGCCGTCGAGCAGCATGCGCTCGAACCACCACTCGCCGCGTCGCCAGTCCAGGTGCAGGTCCTTCGTCAGGAACGAGCCGACGACCATGCGGGCGCGGTTGTGCATCCAGCCGGTCGCCGCCAGCTGGCGCATCCCCGCGTCGACGAGCGGATAGCCGGTGCGACCGGAACACCAAGCGTCGAAGAGCTTATCGTCGTCGTCCCATTCGAGCTCACGGAATTTCGGCTGGAACTCGAGCCGGGTGTTGGCGGGGTTCGTCAGCAGGACGTGGGCGTAGAAGTCGCGCCAGGCGAGCTGGCGCACGAACGCCGCCGCGCCTGGGCCTCCGCGGTCGATCGCCCGCTGCTCGAGCTCCCGCGCACTGATCGAGCCCCAGCGCAGGTGGGCCGACAGGCCGCTCGTGCCGCCGCGCAGGTCGTCGTGGCGGTCGGCGTAGGCATCGACGGGCCCAGCCAGCCAGGCGGTCATCTCGGCGCGCGCCGCCTGCTCACCGGGAACGCAGAACGGCTCGGCCAGCTCGTCGTGCAGCCGCGGGGATCGAGGCAGCTCCTCGAGGTCGAGGTCATCCGGCAGCGCGATGCGAGCCGGCGCGCCGAGGACCTCGCGACGGTCCAGCAGCATCGACGCCTTCCAGAACGGCGTGAACACCGTCAACGGCCTGCCGGTCTTCGTGCGCGGCCGCGAGACGTCGGTGCAGAAGTTGCCCGCGTGGGGTCTGGCGGCGACCCCGGCGGCGCCGAGCGCCTCGGTCACGGCGCGATCGCGCGCCAGCGCGAACGGCGAGACGTCGCTCGTCCACAGCACCGCCTGCGCGCCGAGCTCGGCGGCGAGCTCGGGGACGACGTCCTCCGGGCGCCCCGCACGGACACAGAGCCCACCGCCCAGGTCGCGCAGATCGCCGTCCAGCGCGCGCAGGCTCTCCAGCATGAACGCCGTGCGCGGCCCGCTGGCGAACCGGCCCGCCAGCAGGCGGCGGTCGAGGACGAACAGCGGCACGACGCGGTCGAACTCGCGGGCGGCCGCCGACAGCGCCGGATGATCGCGCAGGCGCAGGTCCCGGCGAAACCAGACAAGGGCGACGGAGGGCATCGTCCGTAGGTACGGCCCACTCGTACACTCGGACGAGATGCCCGATCGCGTCGTCCAGGACTTCCCGCTGTTCCCGCTCGGAATCGCCGCGCTGCCCGGGGAGGTCGTCCCGCTCCACATCTTCGAGGAGCGCTACAAGACAATGATCGGCGAGTGCCTGGAGCGCGAGAGCGAGTTCGGGCTCGTCGCCGCCGGGCCCGACGGCACGAACGCCATCGGGTGCGCGATGGAGGTGACGCGCGTGCTCGAGGAGCTGCCCGACGGGCGCATGAACATCCTCACCACCGGCACGCGCGTCTTCCGCGTGATCGAGGAGCAGCACGACCTTCCGTACGGGGCCGCCACGGTCGAGTTCCTCCAGGACTCGGTGGAGGAGCCGAGCGAGCAGGACGCGCAGACGGCCCACGAGGCTTACCGCACCCTCGTCGACGAGGCGTCCGACCACGAGCTCGAGCCGGAGGTGCTCGCCACGATGACCGCCTACGACATGGCCGCCACGGTCGAGTTCGGCCTCGAGGCGAAGCAGAGCCTGCTCACGCTGCGTTCGGAGAACGCCCGGATGCGACTCGTCGCGCGCCTCTTCCGCGCCGCGACCAAGCGCCTCGAGTTCATCGAGCGCGCCGAGGTCCGCGCCCGCTCGAACGGGCGCGTCAGGTTCGGCTGACGAGGTCCTCGGCCAGCGGCTCGCCGGCCATCCGCGCAGCGACGGGGCTGACCGCCGGCGCCACCACGGGTTTGCGCTGCCACGGCGCCCGTCCCTCGGCGGCGATCCAGGACCCGAGAAGGATCAGCGCGAGGCCGGCGATCGTCGCGACGGTGATCGACTCGTCGAGGAACAGCGCCCCGTAGAAGACCGAGAAGCCGGGGGCCAGATAGGCGACGACGGACGCGCGGCTCGCGCCGATGTCGGCGATCAGCATGTAGTAGATGAGAAAGGCGATCCCGGTGCCGCCGGCACCCAGTCCGATCAGGGCGGCGACGGCCCCGGGCGACGGGGTGTGCCCGGGCGCCTGGGCGATCGCCGGCGGCAGCGTCATCAGGCTGGCGGCGATCAGCGTCCCCGCGGCGATCGCCACGGGCTGCGCCGTCCCGAGCTTCGTGCG
Source organism: uncultured Solirubrobacteraceae bacterium (assembly GCA_963817295.1). Taxonomy (GTDB): domain Bacteria; phylum Actinomycetota; class Thermoleophilia; order Solirubrobacterales; family Solirubrobacteraceae; genus F1-60-MAGs163. The sequence goes on from CAWFOF010000020.1 coordinate 24,377, forward strand.
CACCCAGATCGACGCGAAGGCGTAGCCGATGCTCGCCGCGAGCACCATCGCCCCGCCGAGCGCGAGCTTGGCCTCACCGGAGAGGTCGACGCCGAACAGCAGCGTCACGCCGACGATGCCGACGACGGTTCCTCCGATCGCCCAGCCGTGCAGAGCGCTCGCGCGGTCGAAGAACGGGCTGAGGATCGCGACGAAGATCGCGGTCGTGGCCACGAGGATTCCCGCGAGCGACGTCGGGATCCAGCGCTCCGCGTAGGTGATCAGCAGGAACGGCACGGCCACCTGCGCCGCCGCGACGGCCAGCACCCAGGGCGTCAGGCCGCGCAGGCCTCCGAACGCGCCGCGCCGCAGCGCGATCGGCGTGAGGACGAGCGCACCGAGCAGCACGCGCGTGAAGACGACCGACGGCGCGGGCATGCCGTCGTCGAGCGCGATCTTGATGAACATGTAGGAGGCGCCCCACAACGCGGCGAGAGCGCCCATGAGAATCCAGGAGCGGCGTGTCATGAAGTGTCAACGGTCAGCGTCGCAGATCCGTGAGGTCCGGACGGCGCAGGCTGCTGATGTCGCCCATCAGCGTGGCTGATGGACGCTGAGCGCCCTCCCTCCGCGCTGGGCGGCGAACAGCGTCCTCACGCTCAGCACTCCGCTCTCGTGCTGGAGATGCGTGGCGAGCGCCAGAAACACCTGTGCCGTCGTCAGCGCGTCGCCGAGGGCGTGGTGCGGGCGATGGACCGGCAGGCCGAGGCGCCCGGCGAGGGTGCTCAGCGCGACGCGGTCCGGGGCGTCGCCCTCCTGCTCGCGAAGCCAGGCCCGCCCGAGCTGCTGGGTGTCGGCGACGTCGCCCCTCAGCCGGACGCCGCTGCGGCGCAGCACCGGCGTCAGGAACGCGCGCTCGACGAACGCCGCATGCGCGACGAGCAGGCGCCCGGAGAGCGCCGCGAGCAGCTCGTCCACCTGGGTGTCGATCGGCTCCGCATCCTCGAGGTCGGCCGGCCGGATGCCGTGGATCGTCACCGACTCGGCGCTGGGAGGGCGCGCCGGGCGCACGACGCGGTACAGCGCGTCGCCGGCGCGGATGCGCCCGCCGTCGACCGGCACCACCGCGAACGAGATGATCTCGTCGACCGCCGCGTCGAGCCCTGTCGTCTCCAGGTCGACGACCGCCCAGCGGGCCTCGCGCCAGTCGCCGCGTCCGGCCGGCAGGCGGGCGCGCGCATACGCGGCCGCCGCGGGCGTGCGCCGGCGGCGCAGCCTCATGCACCGGTCCCGAACGACAGCTCGTTGGACAGCCGCTTCTGCACCCCGGAGACCGCGCGGAACGCCTCACGCAGGTAGCGGCGGGTGAGCGGGCCCAGCTCCTTGGGATCCAGGTGGTCGTCGGGCCGCCCCCCGGCGCGAAGCTGCTCCACCTGGTGCTCGATGCGCAGGCCGACGAACAGGTCCCATGCCTCGATCAGCGTGCGCGCGTCGTCGGCGGAGACGATCCCGGCGGCCGTCGCGGCGTGGATGCGCCGGCGCGTGGACCCGACGGGCGCGCCGGCGGCGATGCCGGCCCAGCGCGCCAGGTCGGTGACCGGCAGGATCCCGGCGCGCTTGAGGTCCAGCGTCCCGGCGTGCTCGCCGGAATGCTCGACGACGATGTTGCGCAGGAACCCCGTCGGCGGGCGATGGGCCAGGGCGAGTCGCGCGAGCAGACGCAGCAGCGCCGAGCGGCGAGCCTCGGGCGCGAGCTCGCTGGCCAGCGGATGGCCCTGCCCGCTTCCGGCCACCACGCGCCCGTCGAACAGCACCGACACCGCGATCAGCGCCTTCTCCTGGCCGGGATCGTCGATCCAGCTCTTCAGCGCGACGCGCCAGGCCTCAGCCGAGCGGGCGAACAGCGGGCGGTCCGCGCGGACGCCGTGCTCGTCGGTCTCCAGCCCGCAGCGCGCGAGCCCGTCGACGACGGCCGCCGCCATCGCGGCCATCCAGCGGCGGATCTCCGGGTCCTCGTCGTCACCGAACCAGACGAGCCCGCTGTCGGCGTCCGAGGAGGGGACCGCCTCACGGCGCCCGAGACTGCCGAGTGCGAGCCATGAGAACGGCGCGGGTGCCGGTCCCAGGCCCTCCGTCGCGAGATCGACGAGCCGCCGCGTGAGGGCATCGATCACGACCGACTGGACCGCGCTGATACGCCCCGGATCCATCCCGCCGTCCATCAGCGAGACGAGCATCGCCGGCAGCTGCCCGGAGACGGCCTGCAGCGCGTCGACGGTCGGCGCCTCGGCGATCAGCCTGCGCAGGTGGACCGGCGTGCGCCCTTCCGCGTTCAGCAGGTCGACGTCGTCGAAGACGCCCAGGACGCGGCCGGCCCCGTCGACGACGGGAGCGTGCCGCACGCCGCGGTCGAGCATGTCGATCGCCGCTTCGATGCCCAGGCGGTCGGGGGCGAGAGCGAACGCGTCGGGGGTCATCACCTGCGCGATCGGCTCGTCGATCCCGACCGCGCCGGTGGCGACGTGCACGCGCAGGTCGCGGTCGGTGACGATGCCGAGCTCGCCGTCGCCGAGCTCGACGATCACGCACGACAGCCCGGCGCTCGTCATCCGCTGCGCCGCGTCGCGGATCGTCGTCTGCGGGCCGCAGACGACCGGCGGGGTGCGCAGGAAGCTCTCGACGAGGCGGTGCGACGGGTCGCTGGACAGCTCGTCGCCGGCGGCGTCGGCGGACGACCGCGAGCGCTCGCGCAGCGTGCGGGCGACGAACTGCACGCCGGCGGGGTTGGCGAGCACCTGCGCCACCGCGCCCGCGGGCAGCCGGTAGCACAGGGCGTCCTCGCCCGCCCGCGCCTCGAACCCCGTCGGCAGCCCGGACAGCATCGACGGGTGCCCGAACATCTCGCCCGGCCCGAGGCGGTCGAGCACCCGCTCCTCGTCGATCAGGTCGACGGCGCCGCTGCGGACCACCCAGACGCTCGTGGCGGGAGCGGCGCCCTGGGCGAAGATCACGGTGCCGGCAGGGTGGAACTCGATCTCGATCTCGTCGACGACCTTCGCGAGCTCCGTCGGCTCGAGGGCGTCGAACGGCGCGCGCGCGGCGAGGAACTCGGAGATGTCGTGGATGCTCATCGCGCCACCGGGCTCAGCGTGGCAGCCCGCAGACCTGCTTGGCCAGTTCCCTCGTCAGCTTGGCGATCCGGAAGAACACGGGTGGCTGGCCCTTCGACGTGTCGCTGAACGACACCGTCCCGGCCTCCGAGCGCACGCGGTAGCGCAGGATCGAGTTCGGCTGGGACGTGAGGTGCACCGCGAGCGTCGCCGGACCGGGGGTCTTGTCCTCGCCCTTGAGGTCGTCGACGATCGCGCGCGCGTCGATCAGCTGGGCACTGGAGATCTCCTTCTGGGGCCCGCCGTTGCAGCGCACGGTTCCACCGTCGCCGACGAGCATCGTGAGCCGCGCGCCGGGGATCGACCCGCTGCGGTTGACGACGTAGAGATCGGCGGATGGGCCTCCGCACGACGCGAGCACCGCCGCGCAGGCGGCGGCGAGCACTCCCGCCACGCCGCGCGTCATGCGATCACCGCCGCGCCGCCGCGCCGCGGATCGCCGCCGCCGGACGGCGTGCCGCTGCCACGGTCGGGCTCGACGGCCTGCGCGCCGCCGAAGAACAGGTTCTGCTCACGGAAGGCGATGACCTCGTGACCGGCGGCCCGCAGCGCCGCCAGGTCGATGCCCGGCTCGGCGTAGACCTGGTCGCCCTCCGCGTGGAGGCGCGGGGCGCCGACCGCCGCGCCTGCGGGCATCCCGTGATCGACGGCATTGACCACGACCTGCAGGATGGCGGACCTGATGCGGTTCGAGCCCGCGCTGCCGACGACGAGCTCGACCGCACCGCCGGGGTCGAGCACGACGGTCGGCGCCATCATCGACGGCATGCGACGGCCGGGCGGGTAGCCGAAGAAGCCCATCGGGCTCAGGTCCTCCTCGCCCATGATGTTGTTCAGGTGGATGCCGGTTCCGGGGACGACGACGCCGGACCCCTCACCGTTGGTGCAGGTGACCGAGCATGCCCGCCCGTCGGCGTCGAGGACGGAGATATGGGTCGTCGAGCCGAGGTTCGCGGCGAGGAAGCGCTCGAGGAACCCGGGCTCGTCGAGACCGTCCACGAACGCGTCGGTGCGCAGCCGCTGGACGTCCTGCATCACGCCGACGAGCTCGGGCGCCTGCGGCGGGCCCTCACTCGCGGAATCCTCGAGCCGGGCGAATGCGAGCGCCAGCAGCGTGCCGCCCGCCGACGGTGGGGGATTCGTCAACACGGTGCGACCGCGATACGTGACGCGGGCCGGCTCGCGCGGCAGTGCGGCGTAGGCGTCCAGGTCGGCCTGCGTCAGCAGCCCGCCGAGGCGCTCGGATTCGGCGATCAGCGCCGCGCCGAGATCCCCGCGGTAGAACGGGCCTGCGCCCTCGGCTCCCAGGCGCTCGATCGTCTCCCCAAGCTCCGCGCTGCGAAACGGCTCGCCCTCCCGCAACGGGACGCCCGCGGGGGCGAACGCCGCAGCAGCCTCCGGTGAGGACTGCAGCATCGCGACGAGGATCTCGAACACGTAGCCCTGCTCGGCGCTGAGCGGCACGCCCGCGCGCGCCAGCCGCGCGGCCGGAGCCGCCAGGTCGGGCAGCGGGACGCTCCCCCACCGCTCCGCCGCGAACGCGAGCCCCGCAGGGCTTCCGGGCACGCCGCAGCTCGCGGCGCCGCAGTAGAACGATTGCACCGCCGAGCCGAAGGAGACGTCGAACTGGTGCAGCGGCGCGTGCGCGTACGGGTCCGCGGCGCCCGCCTCCGGGGGCGGCGACGAAGAAGTCGAGCAGCGTCGGCGTCTCGCCGGCGCCGGCGACGAGCATGTACCCCCCGGCGCCCGGCCCGGTCAGCAGCGGCTCGCAGACCCAGGACGCCAGCACGGCGGCGATCGCAGCGTCGACGGCGTTGCCTCCCGCCCGCAGGACCTCCGCCCCGGCCTGCGCCGTCCGCGGATGCCCGGCCGCGATCACACCACGAGAGCCCATGCCAGGCCGGAGCGTACCCGCGGCCCACCGGCGGGGTCCGCGCCGATGCGCGAACCCCGTGCGGCGGGTGTGCTCAGGAGCCTCGCGGCGACCCGGAGGTCAGCCGCGAGGAACGAATTCGGGGACGTCGAGCTGCTTGACGCCCGTGCCGGTGCGCACCGTGTTCCCGCCGCTGCGCTCGCGCTCGCGACGCTCGACGCGCGGCTCGCCCGCGGGCTCCTCGATGCGCCGGCGGGTCGCGGTGCGGGCGCTGTTCTCGCCGTAGCGCGTCGCCACGACGGTCACCCAGACCTGGTCCTCGAGCGAGTCGTCGACCATCGCCCCGAAGATGATGTTCGCCTCGGGGTGTGCGGCCTCCGCGACCGCCTTGGCGGCCTCGTTGACCTCCCACAGGGACAGGTCGGTGCCGCCGGTGATCGACAGCAGAATCGAACGGGCGCCCTCCATGCTCGTCTCGAGCAGCGGTGAGGACACCGCCTGCTTGGCGGCCTCCAGCGCACGGTTGTCGCCCGAGCCCATGCCGATGCCCAGCAGTGCCGGCCCCGCCTCGGACATGATCGTCCGCACGTCGGCGAAGTCGAGATTGATGATTCCGGGGAGCGTCACGAGGTCGCTGACGCCCTGGACGCCCTGACGCAGCACGTCATCGGCGACGCGGAACGCCTCGACCATCGGGGTGCGCTGGTCGAGCACCTGCAGCAGGCGATTGTTCGGCACCACGATCAGCGTGTCGACCTCTTCGCCGAGCGCGTCGATGCCGACCTGGGCCGACGCGGCGCGGCGGGTGCCCTCGAACCCGAACGGCTTCGTGATGATGCCGACGGTGAGCGCGCCCACCTCCTGGGCGATCCGCGCGACGATCGGCGCGGCACCGGTGCCGGTGCCGCCGCCCGCGCCGGCGGTGATGAACACCATGTCCGAGCCCTTGAGGAGATGCTTGAGGCGGTCGTAGTCCTCCATCGCCGCGGCACGCCCGAGCTCCGGGTTGGCGCCGGCGCCGAGGCCCCGGGTGAGGCCCTCGCCGATGTGGACCGTCACGTCGGCGTCCGACTGCTGCAACGACTGCATGTCGGTGTTGACGGCGACGAACTCGACGCCGGCGACGCCGGCCTCGACCATCCGGTTGACGGCGTTCACGCCTGCACCGCCGACACCCACCACGCGGATCACGGGCGAGCCGGTCGGACGCGACTCCGCCGACCAGGGGTTCTCGTCGAAGCTGATGCGCTGTTCGCGGTCACGCGGGGCTGGGGGCGCAGGCGGAGTCGGCGCGGATGCGGCCGCGCGGGGCTCACGGGCGAGGATGTCGTCCGGGATGTCCGAGCTGAACGCGTGGCGCAGGCGCTCCTGCGGCGTCGGGGCTCGGCGCACCGGCTCCGGCTCGGGTTCGGATGCGGCCAGCGACGGGTGCGGGTACTCGCGGCCGGCGACCGTCGCCGGCTGGGCGACGGGCGTGCTCGCGGCCTCAGGCGACTCGACGGGCGGCGCCGGCGCCTCGGGCGTCGCGTTCGCGGGCTCGGCGGCGGACTGCTCCGTGCGCCGGAACAGCTCGGCCAGTGGGCCTTCGCGCATGCTCGCGCGATCTCGCTTACCTGATGCCATGGGTGAGAACCTCCTTCGCGAGGTCGCGATAGGACTGCGCGGCGAGTCCGTCCGGATCGTATTTGAGAACCGACATCCCCTTCACGGGGGCCTCGGCGAACCGGATGGTCTTCTTGATGCGCGACGCGAAGACACGATCCCCGAAGTTCTCTTCGAGAATCTCGATGGCCTCCTTGGCGTGAACGGTCCGGGCGTCCATGAGCGTGGGAAGAATCCCCTCGATCTCGACGTCCGGGTTGAGGTTCTCCTTGATCATCTGCAACGTGTTCTGCAGCTGGATCAGGCCGCGCATGGACAGATACTCGCACTGCACGGGGACGATCACCTTCGTGGCGGCCGTCAGCGCGTTGATCGTCAGCAGCCCGAGGCTCGGCGGCGTGTCGATGCAGATGAAGTCGTAGTCGTCCGAGACCTCGGCCAGCGCCTTCTGCAGCGCGCGCTCGCGACCGATCATGGTCGACATCGCGATCTCGGCGCCGGCCAGGTCGATCGATGCCGGCGCGATGTCGATCTCGCGCTTGCGGATCACCTGCCGCAGCGGCATCCGGTGCACGAGGACGTCGAAGATCGACTCCTCGAGCGCGTCGGGGTCGATGCCCTGGGACATCGTCAGGTTGCCCTGAGGGTCCATGTCGACGCACAGCACGCGATGGCCGGCTTCGGCGAACGCGACGGCGAGGTTGAGGGTCGTCGTCGTCTTGGCGACGCCGCCCTTCTGATTTGCGAAGGCGATGACCCTCGGCTTGTTCTGCTGCGAACTGTCCACGGGGGGTGCTCCGTCCTCGGGGGGTTCCCGTACGAGCGCTGTATTCGCATGGAACGGTGGGATTCCTTCAACCGCGGGACATGAGATGCGGTGCAACGCGTCATCTAGGGTGCGTGCGATGACGATGGTGCATTGGGACGACGTCCCGCCGCAGCAGGTGGACCGCGGCGACCTGCACGGGCGCCGGCGCCGGCTGGCCACTCCCGCCGGAGCGGTGCGCCTGGGCCTCAGCCGTTACGAGCTCGATCCCGGCCGACGGGTGATGCCGGTCCACGCGCACGCCGACGAGGAGGAGCTGTTCGTCGTGCTCGCCGGCGGCGGGATCAGCGTCGAGGGCGACGAGGCCTTCGCGATCGGCGCGGGCGACGTCGTGCTCTACCCGGCCGGCGGGCGGCCCCACACGGTGCTCGCGGGCGCCGAGGGCATCGACGTGCTCGCCTTCGGCTCGGGCTCGGATACGAGCCTCACGTGGCTTCCGCGCCCGAACGTCATGTGGGCGGGAACGCGCTGGCTGCCGCTCGACGGCCCCAATCCATTCATCGCCGAGGCGGAGTGCGGCCCGCTGCAGCCGCCGGAGCCGTCGGAGGAGCGGCCGTCCACGATCGCGCGGATCGACGAGGTCGAGGCGTTCACGTGCCACCGCGGGAACGTCGGCCAGGAGACGCGCGTGCTCGGCGCGGCGCTCGGCGCGGTGCGCTGCGGCATGTCGGAGATCCGCGTGGAGCCGGGATGCCTGTCGAACATCCCGCACTGCCACAGCGCGGAGGAGGAGCTGTTCGTCGTGACCGGCGGCGACGGGGCGCTCGAGCTCCTGCACCCGGACGGGACCGCCGAGTCGATGCCGGTCCACACCGGCAGCGTCGTCGCCCGGCCGGCGGGCACCGGCATCTCGCACACGTTCGGAGCCGGGGACGGTGGGCTGACCCTGCTGGCGTTCAGCGGGGACGAGCGTTCGGACATCTGCTTCTACCCCCGCTCCGGGAAGATCTCGATCCGCGGCGTGCCGGGCACCCTGCGGATCCAGGCCGTGGACTACTGGGACGGCGAGGAATGACGCCTTGAGTCCGCGGGCGGCCGCCCTGTTCGCGCACGAGCTGATCGTCGTCACGGGAAAGGGCGGCGTCGGGAAGACGACGGTCGCCACCGCTCTCGGAGTCGCCGCGGCGCGGCGCGGACTGCGCACGATCGTCGCGGAGGTCGCCCAGCGCGACGACGTCTGGAGGACGCTCGGCGGCGAGGACGAGGCTCGCGATCGCGAGGTCGAACTGGCGTGGGGCGTGCACCACACGTCGATCGATCCGGACACCGCGATGCACGAGTACCTCGCCGATCAGCTGCCCTCCAGGACGCTCGCCGCGGTCCTGACGGAGAGCCGCGCGTTCACGTACCTCGTCGCGGCCACACCCGGCCTGCGCGAGATGCTGACGATCGGCAAGGTCTGGGAGCTCGCCCAGCCCACGCGCCGGCGCGCCGACGACCGCTCGTACGATCTGGTGATCCTCGACGCGCCCGCCACGGGGCACGGCATCGCCGTGCTGACCGCACCCCAGACGCTGGCGAAGGCTGCGCGGGTCGGGCGCATCGCGCGCCAGGCGTCGATCATCGACGCGCTCGTCACCGACCCCGGGCGCACCGCGGTCGTCGCGGTCGCCCGCCCGGAGGAGATGCCGGTCAACGAGACCCTGCAGCTGCGCGGCGACCTGCTCGACGCCGTCGGGCTGCCGCTGACGCTCGCCGTCGTCAACCGCGTGCTGCCCGCGCGCTTCAGCGCCGCCGACGCGCAGCTGCTCCATCGCGCCGCGGACCGGCCGGCGGTCGCCGCCGCGCTGAGCAGCCGGCGGCGCGCCGGCGCCCAGCGGACACAGATCGCCCGCCTGCGGCGCGGCCTGGACTGTCCCGTTGTCAGCCTGCGCGATCGCGCGCGCCCCGTCCTCGACGCGCACGCGATCCGCGCGCTCGCCGGCGAGCTGGAGCGTGTGCTGTGAACGGCGGGCTGGCCGACCACCTGCAGGGGAAGTCGGTGGTCATCTGCGCCGGGTCGGGCGGCGTGGGCAAGACGACGACCTCCGCCGCGATCGCCATGGGCCTCGCCGCCCGCGGCCGGCGCGTCGCCGTCGTGACGATCGATCCGGCGCGGCGCCTGGCCGACGCGCTCGGGCTCCACGAGCTCGACAACGAGCCGGCGCTCGTCGACCCCGCGCGCTTCGCGGATGCCGGCATCGAGATCACCGGGGAGCTCTGGGCGATGACACTCGACGCCAAGCGCACGTTCGACGAGCTGATCGAGCGCCTCGCGCCCGACGAGCAGAGCCGCGACGAGATCCTCGGCAACCGGATCTACCAGCAGCTGTCCGGCGCCGTCGCCGGCTCGCAGGAGTTCACCGCCGTCGCGAAGGTCTACGACCTGCACGCCGACGAGCGCTTCGACGTGCTCGTCCTGGACACGCCTCCCTCACGCAACGCGCTCGACTTCCTCGACGCACCGGACCGGCTGACCGGGTTCTTCGAGGGCCGCACGCTGAAGGTGTTCCTGGCGCCGACGGGCCTGGCGGCGCGCGCGATGGGCCGCGGCACCGGTGTCGTGTTCGGCGTGATGAAGCGCCTGACCGGCGTCGATCTGCTGGAGGATCTGAGCGTCTTCTTCCTTGCGCTGGGCGGGCTGATCGACGGCTTCCGCGAGCGCGCCGACGGCGTCCGCCGCCTGCTGGCGGATCCGGGCACGACCTTCCTCGTCGTCACGTCCCCCGAACGTGAGCCGGCGGAGGAGGCGATCTTCTTCCGCCGCAAGCTGCGCGACGCGGGGATGCCGTTCGGCGGGCTCGTGATCAACCGCGTCCACCGGCTCGACGCCGGGGTCGAGTCGCTGCCCACCCCCGAGGCCGTGGCCGCCGAGCTCGGGCCGGAGCTCGGCGCAAAGCTCGCGGCGAAGGTCGCGCGGACCTACGGCGAGGCGCTGGCCATCGCCGAGCGCGACGCGGCGGCGATCCAGCGGCTCTGCGCGCAGACCGGCGAGCGTGATCCGGTGATCGTCCCCGAGCTCGACGGGGACGTGCACGACGTGGCCGGGCTCGCGGCCGTCCACGCGCATCTGTTCGCGGACTAGAAGAACTCGTCCTGCTCGGAATGCGCGCGCGGGCGCTCCACCGCGGGCTCGGGCGCCGCGTCCTGCGCGACGATCGCGTCGGCCAGCAGGCGCAGATCGGGGTCAAGGTGCCCGCACAGGACGTCGCGCAGGAGTGCGCGCAGGTGGTCGCCCAGCTCACGGGTGAGCTGCTGCAGGTGGGGGTCGACCGCCAGGCCGGCGACGACCCCGCGCTCGAGCGACACGGTGTGCGCGACGCGCTCGGCGAAGCGCCCGCGGTCGGCGGGTTCGGCGCAGAGTGCGGCCAGCCGGCCGGCCAGCAGGCCTGATCCGGGGCCTTCCGGCTCGAGCAGCGCGCGCAGCGCCAGCAGCAGATCGGTCAGTGCCTCGGCCGGAGCGGACCGCTCGCAGGCCAGCTCGAACCGCCGCAGCGCCCACGCGACCTCACCGGAGCGCGGCGTCCGCCGCGCGATCAGGCTGAGGAAGGCGCGCAACTCGTCCTCGTGCTCGGCGGCGATGGCCAGACCGCCGTCGGGAGCCTGCGTCGCCGTCAGCGCGAGCGGTTGCCACGCGCCGCCCCCCGTGCGCGTCCAGGCGATCGGCGCGAAGGTGACCGCGCTGGCGTCGTAGAGGCGGAGCCCGACGAGCAGGCGGCGCAGCCGCACGCGCGCATGCAGGAGCGGCGAGTCGTCGCCGGGAGCGGGCTCCCAGCGCAGGACCACGAGCGTCTGCGGATGCCCGTCGCCGCGCGCCCAGCGCGCCTCGTCGGGCGCCTCGACGCAGGTGTCGCCGCGGACCAGCGACAGCCCGTCGCCGATCGCGACCTCGTCGGACGCGATCTCCACTCCGAGCAGCGGCACGATCGTGACGGTCTCCGTGCGACCGTCGGCGACGATCTTCGCGTAGTCGCGGAATGCCTGGTCGAACCGCTCCTCGCCGAGGACGAAGTCGCTCGAGTCCTCAAAGACCCGGGCCAGGAAGCAGTGCAGCGCGGCGTCGGCGCGCTCACGGCCGGCCGGAGGCGCGTGGACGCCCTGCACGTCGAGGTAGGCGTCGAGGCGCCCGGCGGAGATCAGCGCGTGCGAGGCGGCGAGGTACGAGGGCAGCCGCGACAGCACGCTGGACCGCTCGCGGATGAAGTCGCCGGTCAGCGGGCGGTAGCAGTACAGCGGGGAGTCGCGGCGTCCGCTCTCGATGACCTCGAACGGCACCTCGTGCCCGTCCTGCGTGTCGGATGCCAGTTGCCAGGCCGCCTCTTCGCAGAAGTCGTGCATCGCGGAGCGGAGCTGACGCAGGTCCATGGAGGGCGGTTCGGGCCCGCGCCGCCGCTTCCTGCCGGGCGCAGGACCCGTTGCAACCTGAAGCAGGCCGCAGAATCGATGGAGGTTTGGCCTGCGGAAGCGGCGCAGGTGCTCCGCGGCGGGGGTCACAGGCACGGACATCCGCCGATGCGAGGCCCATGCAGTTCGCCGCCCCGTCGAACGCCCGCGCCGCAACGACCGTGGTCGTCGCCCTGCTCGCGCTGGCCGCGACGGCCCCGGCCGCGGTGGCCTCACCCGGCGGAGTCCAGTACGGACAGGCGAGCCAGACTCCCTCCCCGTCCGGCCCGAATCCCGGCGGGATCGATCCGAGCCTGCCCCTGCCCACGCCCACCCCGGCTCCGGCTCCGGCTCCGATCCCGATCCCGATCCCGTCCACCCCGCTCACGCCGCCGGCACCCGGGCAGGTCGCTCGGGTGCTCGCCGACGGCACCGCCGTCGCCCCGGCCGGCGCCCCGGCGATCGTCCAGGCGATGATCGCCGCCGGGAACCGGATCGCCACGAAGCGCTACGTCTGGGGCGGTGGCCACGCCCGCTGGGAGGACAAGGGCTACGACTGCTCCGGCTCGGTGAGCTACGCGCTGCACGCGGCCGGCCTGCTGGCGAGCCCGCTCGTCTCCGGCGACCTCGCACACTGGGGCCAGCGCGGACCGGGGACCTGGGTCACGATCTATGCGAACGCCGGCCACGTCTACATGACGATCGCCGGATTGCGCTTCGACACCTCGGGCCAGCGCAGCGCCGGAACGCGCTGGCAGGCGCAGCTGCGCTCGAGCCGCCATTTCCACGTTCGGCACCCCGCCGGCCTGTAGCCCCGCCGGTTCGGCACTACCCTTGCTCTGATGGCCGGAGCGCACGTCAAGACGGCTGAGACCTGGGCCGACGCCGCGGCTCGCACGCTGACGGACGCCGGCTACCGCCGGGGCGGCGCCCGTGCCGCGGTGCTCGAGCTGCTCGACGCGCAGTCGTGCGCGCTGACCGCGTACGAGATCGAGGCGGCGCTGCGCGAGCGCGACCGGGCCGTCGGACGCGCGAGCGTGTACCGCATCCTGGACGAGCTCGAGGAGCTGCGGCTCGTCACGCGCGTGGACCTCGGGCAGGGCCAGGCCCGCTATGAGCCCGCACGCGCCGACCACCACCATCACCACCTCGTCTGCGATCGCTGCGGCGTGATCGTGCCGTTCCACGACGACGCGCTCGAGCGCTCGATCGTCGCGCTGTCGCGGCGGGTCGACTTCGACGTCGCCGAGCACGAGATCGTCCTGCACGGGCTCTGCGCGGACTGCCGGGCGTAGCCCTCAGCCGGCGAGCGCCGCCCGGCGCCCGGCGCGCAGACCCGCCGCGGCACGCCACAGCAGCGCCAGCGCATAGAGCGCCAGGATCGCCACGGTGACCGACGCCCCCGCCGCGACGTCACCGTGGTAGGAGAGGTAGAGGCCGGCGACCGAGCCCACGAAGGCGACGAGCGTGGCGACGACCATCATCGCGACCATCCGGTCGCACAGGACGCGTGCCGTCGCCGCCGGGCCGACGAGCATCGCGACGACGAGCAGGTTGCCGAGCGCCTGCACCGCAACGAGCGCGGCGGCCGCCAGCAGCAGCGAGAGCACGACGTCGAACGCGGCCGGCGAGCGCCCCAGTGCGCGCGCATTCAGGCGATCGAACCCGACCGCCATCAGGCTCGGATGCAGCACGGCGAGCACCACGACCATCACGACCCCGAGCCCCACGGCCAGGGCGATGTCGAGGTCGCTCACGCCGAGCACGTCGCCGAACAGGATCTCGTTCAGGCCCGCCGGCGTCTGGGGCGAGAGACCGAGCAGCACCCCGAGGCCGAACAGCGCGGTGATGACGACCGACACGCCGACGTCCGCGTCGAGCCGCGGCACGCGGGCGATCAGCGCGATCGAGATCGACGCGACGAGCAGGCCGGCGGCACCGCCGAGCAGCAGCGGGACACCCAGCAGCGCGGCGCCGACGAGCCCGGGGAGCATCCCGTGGGCCAGCGACTCGGCGCTGTAGGACATGCCCGAGAGCACGATCCAGCAGCCGAGCCCGCCGGAGACGACGCCGAGCGCCGTGAGCTCGAGGATGCCGCGAAGCACGATCTCCTGACTCAGGGGTTCGGTGATCCAGGCGATCATCGGCCGGGCGCCTCGTCGTGGTGGTGATGCGACGGGAGGATCGTGGCGCCGGGCTGCCCGGGCAGCGTGACGAGCTCGCCGCCGTAGGTGCGCTGGATCACCGCGGTGCTCAGCGCCGACGATGGCGGACCGAATGCGATCTGCTCGCGGTTGAGGCACAACACGAGGTCCCAGGCCCGCGCCTGCTCGATGTCATGCGTCGCCATCAGCAGCCCGCGCCCTTCGGCGGCGAGGTCGTCGAGCAGCTGTTCCAGGCTCTTCGTGCTCGGCGCATCGAGCCCGGCGAACGGCTCGTCCAGCAGCAGCAGCGGAGCGTCCTGGACGAGTGCGCGCGCCACCAGCACGCGCTGTCGCTGGCCGCCGGAGAGATCGCCGAAGGTGTCCTCGGCGCGGCCGGAGAGCCCGACGCGATCCAGCGCCTCACGTGCCAGAGCGCGGTCCGCGCGCGCAGGTCGCCGCCACCACGGCAGGCGCGAGACGGCGCCCATCAGCGCGACGTCGAGCGCGCTGACCGGGAAGTCCAGGCGCGAGCGCTCGGTCTGCGGGACGAGCCCCACGCGGCCCGCCGCGAGGTCGAGCGTGCCGGAGGACGGGGCGAGCTCCCCGGTCAGCACGCGGAACAGCGTCGACTTGCCGCCGCCGTTGGGCCCGAGCACGCTCACGCGGCGGCCACGCTCGATCGCGAATGTCACGCCGGCGATGGCGGGGACGGCGCTGCCCGGATAGGTGGCGGCGAGCCCGTCGGCCCGCGCCAGCACCCCGGCGCTCACGGCGATGCCGGACACGAGATCCTTCCGCCGGACATCCCGCGCACGAGCTCGTCGGCGTTGGCCCGCTCCATGCCGATGTACGTGGCGCCGCGCGAGCCCGCCGGCCCGAGCGCGTCGCCGTAGAGCTTGTGGTGAGAGGACGCCCCGGTGTCCGCGGAGATCCGCTCGGCGAGCTTCGGGTTGATCGACGTCTCCGGGAAGACGGCCTTGACGTGCTCGCGCCTGATCGTCTCCTCGAGCTTCGCCAGCGACCCGGCCGAGGCCTGCGCCTGCGTGGTGTTCGAGGGAATCACCGCCCCGGCGGTGCGAATGCCGTAGCGCGAGGTGAAGTACCCGAAGGCGTCGTGCGAGGTGACGATCCTGCGCTGCGCCTCCGGCACCTGGTCGATGCACGCGCGGATCGCGGCGTCGAGCGCGTGGAGCTTCGCGCGGTAGGCCCCCGCCCGCCGCGCCACCCGGTCCGCCGCCACGCCCGGAAGCGTGGCCTGCACCGCGGCGGCGACCGTTGCGGCGGCCGCACTGAAGTTCGCGGGATCGTGCCACCAGTGCGGGTCCTGACCGCCGGCCTCCTCCCCCGTCCCGGCACGCTTCACCGGGACGCTCGCGCCGACGTCGACGATCTTCGCCGACGTCCCCGAATCCTTGATGATGCTGTTCGCCCAGCCGTCGAGCCCGAAGCCGCTGACGAGGACGAGATCGGCGCCGGCGACGGACTGCACGTCGGACGGCCGCGGCTCGTACTCGTGCGGGTCGCTGCTCGGCTTCAGGATCTGCCGGACCTGGACGTCGGATCCGCCGACCGCGCGGGCGAGATCGGCGAGCTGCGTCGTCGTGGCGACGACGACGGGCCGGCCCGAGGAATCACCGCTGCTGCCGCAGCCGGCCACGCCGGCCGCCGCGAGCGCGACCAGTGCGGCGGCGATCGCGGCGCGCGGCGCGCGGCGGCGCAGGAGCACGCGGACGAGCGCCGCGAGCGCGAAGACCGCGCCGCCCAGGACGGCGATCGACGCGCCGGGCGGAACGTCCATCTGAAAGGCGATCCACATGCCCAGCACGCCTTCGGCGGCGGCGCAGGCGACGGTGACGACCTGCCACGAACGCAGGCGATCGGTGAACAGCCGGGTCGTCGCCGCGGGAACGACGAGGATCGCGGTCGCGAGCAGCGCGCCGACCGCCGCCAGCGCAGCGACGGCCGCCAGCGCGATCAGCACGACGAGCACCGCGTCGCCGCGGCGCTGGGCACTGCCCTGTTCCCCCGCAAAGCCGGTGGCCAGCCAGCGCGGACCGAACACGTATGACGCGGCGGCGACGGCCACCGCGGTCGCCGCGGCGAGCAGGAGGTCGGCGCGATCGATCGCCAGCAGGCTCCCGAACAGCAGCCGGTCGACGTTCGACTGGGAGTGGAAGACGTCGCTCGCCAGGATCACCCCGACGGCGAGCGCCCCGGCCAGGACGAGCGCCGTCGCGCTGTCGTTGGCGGAGGACCGCCGGCTCGCCAGCCCGCCGACCAGCGCGGCGACCACCAGAGCCGCCCCGAACGCCCCCAGCGCGGCCGAGAAGCCCAGGCCGTCGGCGAGCACGAGCCCCGGGAACGTCGCCGTCCCCGCGGCGTGGGCGAAGAACGCGTACCCGCGCAGCACGATCCACGTGCCCAGCAGCCCGGAGGTGACCGCGAGGATCAGGATCTCGGCGATCCCGCGCTGGAAGAACGGCAGGGAGAACGGATCCGGCATGCAGGCGCAGGCTACCAACAATGAGAATGATTCCCGCTCCCAGCCCGGCGGCGGCAGCGCCGGATCAGGCGACGCGGACGAGCATCGGCGCGGCCGTGGCCACCCGGCCCTTGCGGGACGAGCGCGCGGTCAGCCGGTACGAGCCCTTCTTGGCGAGCACGATGCGAATCGCGAACCCGGGCCGCGCCTTGGCCCCGCGCGCCCCGACGCGCACCCAGCGCCCGCGGACGCGGCGCTCGACGAAGACCGAGACGGTCCCGGACGGCTTCACCGCTCCGGAGACCGTGACGGCCCCACCCGGCGGGAGCCGGCCTGCGTCGGCCTGCGCCGTGATCACCGGGATGACGCCGACCTCGACCGGCAGCGACGTGACCTGCAGGGCCGCCGCGCGCGCGAGGCCCGCACGCGTCCACGGGACCGGGATCGCGAACCCGCCGCCGGCATCGGTGACGGCGGTCGCGACCGGCTTCCAGCCTCCGCCCGGAGCCTGCTTCTCGATCCGCACGGTCTGGCCGGGGAGCGGCACCTTGTTGGCATCGGTCAGCTGGCCGCTGAACCGCGCGGCGCTGCCGTAGCGCGCAGCCGCCGGCGCGCCAAGGGACACCGTGGGGTTCACCGGCAGCGGAGCGGCCTGGCCGGCCGCCAGCGCGCGCAGCGCCGGCAGCTGGGCGTACAGCTGGTCGCCCGGGCAGTCGGTGCTGTCGCCGTCGCGGTGACCGCAGATGCGGTTCAGCGTCACGCGCGTGCCGTACGGGAACTGCGTGAGCGAACCGCCACCGGAGGTGACGACCACCTGGCCGACGACCGGCGACCCGTGCAGCGGAAGCTTCCAGGCGATCAGCCGGGCCACCGCGTCGAGCGCGGGCTGGGGCGCGGGAACGCCCATGAACGAGCCGATGATCGAGATGCCGGTCGAGAAGCGGTTGAACCCCTGCGCGTGCGCCCCGATGACCGGCAGCGAGATGCCGCCCGCGCGGCCTTCGAAGATCGTCCCGAAGCGATCGACGAGGAAGTTGTAGCCGATGTCGTTCCACCCCTTGGTGTCGCGGTGGTACTTCGCGATCGCCAGCACGATGGCCGGCGAGTCGGTGGGGCCGTAGGTGTTCGCGCTCTCGGTGTGGTGCACGAACGCCACGTCGACCGTGCCGTAGTCCGGTGAGGCGCGCGGCACGACGCGGTCCCCGCCCCAGGCCGACCGGGGGACGATCGCCGGCTGCCCGGTGAACTGGGCGCCATGCGCGGCGGCGCCGGCGACGAGCGCCCGGGCCGAGGACGACATCGAGACGATGATGACCTCGACCGGGCGCGCGGGCCGGCGCGTCGCCCGCAGCTGGATCTCGTCGGCACGATCGGTCCACACCGGATCGCTGGCACGCTCGTGCCCGGTGTCATCCGGGGCATGGTCGCCGTGCCCGTGGAGGGCGACCCAGCGGGTCCACGGACCGCCGGTGCGGCGCGTGCGGACGTGCAGGTCGGCGTGCAGGAGACGCGGGTGCGCGATGCCGAGGAGCACGAACCGTGCGGGCGGGCGCAGCACCGGCGTCAGGCCGCCGGCGCCGAACTGCTCGGGCGCGACGGTGAACCGGGCACTGCGCGGGGCGGCGAGGGCCGCGAGCGGATCGCCGCCGGCGCGCACGAGCGATGCGGCGCCCGCGACCGCCCCGATCGCCAGGGCGCCACGTCGCGTGATGCGGGTGTCGTGGAGATGGTCGAAGGCCATCGCGGGGCTGGTGCCTACGACGCCATCCGGTGCGGTCCGCTCATGCTGTCAGGAACCCCCGCGGGCGCCGGAGGTTGCGGAGAAGCTGCAACGCGCCACCCTCAGGCGACGGCGGCGGCCTGCGTCTCGGTCGCCTGAACGGCGGCCTCACAGCCCTCGGCAAGCCACTGCTCACCGAACGTGCGCATGTCGTCGACGATCGGCAGCAGCGCGTGGCCCTTGTCCGTCAGCGCGTACTCGACGCGCGGCGGAACCTCGGCGAACGTCTGGCGCTCGACGATCCCGGCCTGCTCGAGGTCCCGCAGCCGCAGCGACAGCGTGCGCGGGCTGATCCCGCTGAGCGAGCGCTCGAGCTCGCAGAAGCGCGAGTGGCCTTCCGCGAGATCGCGGATGACGAGCAGGGTCCACTTGGCGCAGACGATGTCCGCCGTACGGCAGACGGGGCAGCTCGGATCAACGGGCACCCCTTCACTTTACCAAGTGAAGTCTTGAACGCGCGCGGGGGGCGCAGGCCGGTCAGCCGCCGAGCACGTTGCCGATCAGCCCGCCGCTGCCACCGCCGCTCGCGACGACGGGCCGGCCCTCCGACGGCTGCACGAGCACCCAGCCCTGTCCGCTGAAGGCCATCTGGAGCGTCTCGCCGGATGACTTGCCGATCAGGTTCTTGGCCTTGAAGTCCGTCTTGAGGTTCGCGCTCACGCCCGAGCTCCACGTCACGGCGGCCTGCGCGTCCGCGAACGTCGGCGCCGATCCCACGTCCAGCAGGATCGGCGGTCCGTCGGTGAGCAGCGCGACCCACCCGCTGCCCTTGAGCGTCATGTTGAAGAGACCGCCCGACATCGCCGATGCCGCGCCCCCGGAGATCCGGTTGATGTCCCAGTCGATGTCGGCGTCGAACGCGAGCAGGTTGGGGCCGTTGACGGTGACCGAGTCGTTGTCGAGCTTCAGCAGATGGATCTCCTGCGCGGTGTCCGCGAGGAAGATCTCCCCGGTGCCGCCGATCTTCATCAGCGTCGTGCCCTCGCCGCTCATCGCCTTCTTGAGCATGCGGCCCATGCCGCCCGAACCGGCGTGCTCGAAGCTCACGTCGCCCTGGTAGGCGACCATCGAGCCCTTCTTCGCCTGGATCTCGCCGTCGTGCAGCTCGACCTTCAGCAGCTTCGAGTTCTGCAGGCTGAACGCGTCTGCGGACTCGGTCTCGACGTACTGCTGCAGGTTCGTCTGGATGCTCACGAGCCGCATTCCCCCTAGGTGTGAATCTGGTGCTGGACGCCGGACATGAGACTGCCCGGCGCCGTGTGGTTCGTCAAGGCGGGTTACGCCGCGAGCGAGCTGGCGGGATCCGAGCGACGCGATTCGGCGTCGGCGAGGTCCTCCATCGTCGTCCCGCGCTTGCCGTCGGCCGCGACGAGCAGCTTGAAGTCGTGCGGGCTGCTGGCGGCCTCCACCGCCTGCTCCATCGTGATGCGCCCGTTCTTGAGGTGCCCGAACAGCGCCTGGTCGAACGTCTGCATTCCGTAGTAGCCGCCCTCGGAGATGACCTCGGGGATGCGGCCGGTCTGCGCGGGGTCCATGATCATGTCACGCACGCGGCCGGTCATCCGCAGGATCTCGCAGGCCGCGACGCGACCGCCGTTCGCCGACGGGACGAGCCGCTGGGAGATGACGCCCTTCAGGGTTCCGGCGAGCATCGCGCGGACCTGCTGGTGCATGTGCGGCGGGAAGAAGTCGATCAGGCGGTTGACGGTCTCGGCGGCGTCGACGGTGTGGACCGTCGAGAACACGAGGTGGCCGGTCTCGGCGGCGGACAGCGCCGTGTGCACCGTCTCCTCGTCCCGCATCTCGCCGATCAGGATCACGTCCGGGTCCTGGCGCAGGACGCGGCGCAGCGCCCGCTTGAACGACGCGGTGTCCTGCCCGACCTCCCGCTGGTTGATGAGCGAGCGCTTGTCGGTGTGCAGGAACTCGATCGGGTCCTCGATCGTCACGACGTGGCGCGCGCGGGTCGAGTTGATGTGGTCGATCATCGCGGCGAGCGTCGTCGACTTGCCCGAGCCGGTCGTGCCGGTCAGGAGCACGATCCCGCGCTCCTCCTCGGAGATGTCGCGGACGACCGAGGGCAGGTTCAGATCGTCGATCGTCCGGATCGAGATCGGGATGGCGCGGATGACGACCGACACGTGGCCGCGCTGGCGGAAGGCGTTGACGCGGAAGCGCGCCAGGCCCTCGATCGCGTACGAGTAGTCGACCTCGTGCTCCTCCGTGAACTCGCGGAGCTTCGTCTGGTCATGCAGCATCTCGTGCACGACCGCCTCGGTGTCCTCGGGGGAGAGGATCTCGAGCCCGTCGATCGGGCGCAGCGCGCCGTCGATCCGGGTCAGCGGCGGTGAACCCGCCTTGAGGTGCAGGTCGGACCCACCGGTCTCGACGAGATACGTGAGGGCAGCGTGAAGATCAAGGGGCATTGGTCCTGGAATCGGCCTGCCGGCGCCCCGGCGTGACCGTCCTGGACGAACGTCGGTGGCAGTTAGGCGACGTCGCGCAGCTTCTGCGCCTCGGCGAGCGACTGCAGCTTCTTCAGCGACTGATTCTCGATCTGGCGGATCCGCTCGCGCGTGACGTTGAACGTCTTGCCGACCTCGTCGAGCGTGCGGGGATGCTCGCCGCCGAGCCCGTAGCGCAGCTCCAGGACCCGGCGCTCGCGGTACGAGAGATTCTCGAGCGCCTCGCGCAGCGCCTCCTTGGTCAGGATCTCGGCGGCGCGCTCGTACGGGGACTCCGCCCGCTCGTCGGCGATGAACTGCCCGAACTCGGACTCCTCCTCGTCGCCGACCGGCTTCTCGAGCGACACGGGAGCCTGCGCGGAGCGCTTGATCGACTCGACCTCCTCGGGATCGATGCCCGTGACGGCGGCGATCTCCTCGGCGGTCGGCTCGCGGCCCAGCTCGGTGACGAGCTTGCGCTCCGCACGGCCGATCTTGTTGAGCTTCTCCACGACGTGGACCGGGATGCGGATCGTGCGCGCCTTGTCGGCGAGCGCACGCGCGATCGCCTGGCGGATCCACCAGGTCGCGTAGGTCGAGAACTTGAAGCCCTTGCGGTAGTCGAACTTCTCGGCGGCGCGCACGAGCCCGAGCGTGCCCTCCTGGATCAGGTCGAGGAACGGCAGACCCTGGTTGCGGTAGTTCTTCGCGATCGAGACGACGAGGCGCAGGTTCGACTCGACCATCTTCTGCTTCGCGTCGAGGTCGCCGCGCTCGATGCGCTTGGCGAGGTCGACCTCCTCCTGGGCGGTCAGCAGGCGGACCTTCCCGATGTCCTTCAGGAACAGCTGCAGCGAATCCGTCGTCATGTCGGGACGCAGGTCCAGAGCGGTCTTCGACTTGCGACGTGTGCGCTTGTCCGGCGCGCGCTCGACCTGGGCGGCCGGCGCCGACGGGTCGTCGTCGATGAGCTCGATCTCCTGGGTCTCGATCCAGGAGGTCAGCTCTTCGCGGTCGGCGTCGTCGAGATCGAGCTCAGAGGTCGCCGTCTGAATGTCGCTGTGCGACAGGACGCCCGTCTGATGACCACGCGCCAGCAGCGCCTTGATCTCTTCGAGTTCCTGGAGTTCCGTGACTGACATTGAGGTCCGTTCCGTCTGTGGCCCGTGGGCCTGCCTGCGTCTTGGGAAATGGCGCGTGCCGGGCGACCCAGGCCGTATTGGGGCCGAAGATATGCCGAGCAGACTCCATCAGGGTACTGCCGTCCGAAACACGCCGTCAAAGACGGTCCCGGACCGCGCCCCACCGGTCTCTACGCGCGTAGGTGCCCGTGGTTTCACCCTTTCGGCACACGCGGCGCGACACGGCAGCACAGGGCTGGCAGAATGGCCGCATGTCCGCCACCGGCCCCACTGGATCCGACGACGAGCGCGAGGTGCTTTCGAGCCTTCCGCGCAGCCGTCGCCAGCGCCCGAGCGCGGCGCGTGAGGCGGCCCGGGCGAAGCGCACGACGGCCGCCGGTTCGAAGGCCGCGCCCGCGAAGAAGAAGCCGGCCGCGAAGGCCGCGGCCAAGCCCAAGCCCAAGCCGGCCGCAAAGCCCAGCGCGGTCGCCGCCGCGGGGGCCGGAGGCACGAAGGCCAAGGTGCGGGGACCCAAGCGCAGCGTTCCGCCCGCCGGATACGCGACCCCGCGCGCCAAGGGCGAGCACGGGAGCGCGGATCCGGGCGCCGCGATCGCCGGCGTCGTGCGCAGTGTGCTGAAGCTCATCCCGCGACCCTGAAGCACGCCCCCCCGACCGTTCCTCGCAGATCCTGGTGTAGGCTGTGGGCACTGCCGAACCTCCGCGCGCCTCGCTCGCGGAGGACGGGGGACCCACTGCGAGCCAGGTGCTCGCCGGGGCGAATCGGATCACCTGATCTGTAGCGCCGTCGTTCGGCGCGAGCCCGTCAGCTCACCCCGTAGGCGTCGAACGAGGACCCATCATCGTCATCCGTCTCCGACAGTTCCTGCCCGTGGCCGTCGCGCTCTCAGCGCTCGCGCTGCTCGCCCCTGCGGCGGGCGCCCAGGACGCCGGAGGCGTCGAGGTCGGCGAGACGGTCCTGTGGTCGAGCCCGGCGGTGCTCGGGAGCGCGCTGCAGTTCAACGGCACGCTCGGCGCGGATGCCGCCGGCCGCCTGGTCGAGATCCAGGTGCTCTCCCAGGACGGCAGCTGGCAGCGTGTCACGACGGTCAGGGCGACCGCCGGCGGTGCCTTCCTGGCGTTGTGGCGTTCACCGCAGGTCGGCCAGTTCACGGCGCGCGCCACGCTCAGTGACGGTGCCAGCGCCGCGCAGACCGCCGCCCCGCCGACCGCGCTCGCGACCGTCTACCGCGCGGCGACCGCCACCTGGTACGACCAGTCCGGCCGCAAGGGCGCATGTGGCGTCCGGTTGCGCAAGCGGACCCTCGGGGTCGCCCACAAGACCCTGCCGTGCGGATCGCTCGTCGACGTGACGTATCGCGGACGCACGATCACCGTCCCCGTCGTCGATCGCGGCCCGTACTCACGCGGCGTCAGCTATGACCTGACGATCGCCGCCGCGAAGGCACTCGGGGTCGTCGGCGTCGGACGGGCGCGCGTGGGCGTGCTGCCCCAGGCCGAGCGCACCCCGAAGAACCCGCTCACGCCGGCGCCGCTGATCGGCGAGGCCGGCGGCATCACCGCCCAGTAGCTACGCCACCGGAATGCCGGCGGCGCGGGCGGCGAAGACACCCTCGTCGGCGTGCGCGACGATCTCAGCCGGGTCGGTGCCGTCGTCCGGGAACACGCCGATCCCGACCGAGGCGACGAGCGGCGCACCCTGCAGCGTGGCGGTCCCGGCGACCGCGCCGCTGAGCCGGCGAGCCAGGGCACGCGCGCCTTCCACGCTCGTCCCCGCGGCGACGACCCAGACGCGTCCGACGTGCTCGCGCACCGCGGCGTCGCCGGGCCGCAGCTCGCCGCGTACCGCACGCTCGGCGCGCTCCAGCGCCGCGGCGGCCTCGCCGCGCACGTCACCGGCGAGCAGCCGCGCCGCGTCGTCGATGTCGACGGCGAGCACCGCGCACGGGGCGCCGTCGGCGACGACGCGGCTCAGGCGGCGCATCACCGCCGTCGCCCAGGGCTCGCGGGCATCGTCGTGCCCGGAGGCGCGCGGAAAGACGTCCGCGGGCACCGCCGGAACGACAGGCTCCGGCGTGCGCGGCGGCGGAGGCTCCGGCGACGGCATCGGCGGCCTGACCGGCACGGCCGGCTCGAATGGGAGGTCGGGGACCGGTGCCAGATGCGCAGCCGGCTCAGCGGGCGGATCCGCGGGCGCCGGCGCGGCCACGGGCGCGAGCGGCGCGGCCGCGGGCACGGCCGCAGCGGAGAGCGCCGCGGTGGCGACGACGTCGCAGACGTACGCAAGCCGCGCGGCGAGCGCCGAGACGAGCTCCGGCTCGGGCCTGGTCAGCACCTCGGTCACCGAGGCCCACAGCGATGCCCGCAGCGCGGCGACGGCCGCAGCCGCGCCGGCCGGCTCGTCGGCACCCGCGAGCGTTCCTGCCCGTGCGGCCAGCGACGCGAGATCCCCGCCCGCCCGCAGACGGTCCAGCTCGGTCTCCGAGGCGAGCGCGCCGACGAGCGCACCGCACAGCCGCGGCGCCTCGGTCGTCAGCTCGGCCGAGGGCAGCCCGGCGATCGCCGCGAGCGGGGCATCGGCGATCAGTGTCAGGAGCCAGCCCTTCGCCAGCGCGTCCAGGTCGGTGAGCGCAGCCAGCGGAGCGTCGGCCACAGGCCGCGCCGGGCGGGCGGGAAGGGAACCCGCGAGCATCCGCGGTGAATACCAGCGCAACCGGACGTCGCGCCACTTTGCGTCATGCTGCCGCGGTGGCCGAAACACTGCTCGACATCGCCGAGGCGCGCGTCCGCGTCCTGCACGCGGCGGCGCCGCTGGAGGCCGAGGACGTGCCGGTCACCGCGGCGCTCGGTCGGGTCCTCGCCGAGCAGATCCGCCCCGAGCACGACGTTCCCGCGTTCCGCAACAGCGCGATGGACGGCTTCGCCGTCCGGTCCGGGAAGGCCGGCCGGCGGGTGAGCGTCGTCGGCGAGTCGCGCGCCGGCCGGCCGGCCGAGCTCCCGCTCGGCGACGGTGAAGCCGTCCGAATCTCCACCGGCGCGGCGCTGCCCGACGGCGCTGACGCCGTGCTGCAGCAGGAGCTCGTCGAGGACCACGGCGGGTACGTGATCCTCACCGAGGCCGTCGAGCCGGGGCGCAACGTGCGCGAGCCCGGCGAGGACATGCGCACCGGCGAGCTCGCGCTGGGCCCCGGGCGCGTCCTCGGGCCGGCCGAGCTCGGCGTCGCGGTCAACGCCGGGCGCTCCAGCGTGCGCTGCTCGGCGCGCCCGCGGGTCGCCGTGCTCGCCACGGGTGATGAGCTGGTGGATCCCGGCGCACCACTCGGCCCGGGTCAGATCCACGACTCCAACCTCGTGACGCTCGCCGCCCTCGCGAAGCGCGACGGCGGCGAGATCGTGCTCGCGCGCCACGTCGCGGACAGCGCGGACGCGACGCGGCGCGCGATCGAGGAGGCGCTCGCGGCCGCTGACGTCGTCGTCCTGTCGGGCGGCGTCTCCGTCGGGCCGCACGACCACGTGAAGCCGGCGCTCGCGCAGCTCGGCGTGCAGGAGCGCTTCTGGCGCGTCGCGCTGCGACCAGGGAAGCCGACGTGGTTCGGCGTCGACGGCCGCACGCTCGTCTTCGGGCTCCCGGGCAACCCGGTCTCCGCGATGGTCACGTTCCTGCTCTTCGTGCGCCCCGCACTCGCGGCGCTGCAGTGGGCCGAGCCGCCGGCCGGGCGCCGCGCGGTGCTCGGCGAGACGCTCGCGGCCAACGTGGATCGCGACGAGTGCGTGCGCGTGCGGGTCGAGGACGGCATCGCGTACGCCACCGGCCCGCAGGGATCGCATGTCCTGACGTCGATGACGCTCGCCGACGGCCTCGTCGTCGTCCCGCGCGGCGAGCTTGCACTCGCGGCCGGCACCGAGGTCGAGCTGATCGCGCTGTAGACCCGGGCGGTCAGGCCGCTTCGAGGTAGGCGACCACGCGATTCATCAGGGCCGTCAGCGCCGGAGCCGGCTCCTCGAGCGCCATCGGACGGTCTTCGAGCAGTGCCTGGAGCTCGGTCGCGTACTGCGGATCGACCTGCGCGGTCAGCCGAGCGCCCACCTGGGCCGCGCGCCGGGTGATCACGGGGTCGATCGTCCAGATCGCCTCGAAGCGCCGGTCCATGTCGTCGTCGCCAGGCTCGGTCACGCCGTGCTGTTCCCAGGCGAGCAGGCAGGCTGCGTATCCAGGCGCGTCGATCACGACCGCCCACTCGTTCCCGAGGGCGTTCGCCGCGTCGATCGGGATCTCGACGGGCCCGCCCTCCGGCTTGCTCTCCCGCGCGAAGTCCGCGAAGACGACGGCCGCGTCGGCATTCTGCGCAAGCTGGCGGTAGCGCGGCTCGACGGCGCGATAGAAGCGCTCCCGCTGGAAGGCGCCGATCAGCACCGGCGCGGCCGCGTGCGCGAGCGCCTCGTGCTCGATCGCGCGGCTGAGCGCCACGAGCGTCGACTTGCGCAGCACCTGCGGACGCAGATCCTTGTACGCCGAGGCGACCGCGGCGTAGATCGAGGGGCGGTCACAGTCCCCTCCGCTCTCGCGTGCGCGCTCGATTGCGGCCGGCACCGACAGGCCCCGGTGGCGGTAGGCCTGGACGCGGCGCAGCGCCTCGACGTCGCCGGCGCAGTAGCGCCGGTAGCCGCTGGGGGTGCGCTCGGGGATCGGGAAGCCGTACCGCTGCTCCCACATGCGGATCGTCCCGGCGGCAACGCCGGACTGCTGGGCAACGTCCTTGATCGCGAGCTCGGCCATGATGGTCATCGACAGTCAGGTTCAACACCATGTTGAACCCCCCTCCCGGACGTTTGCAATACGCGCGTCCCCGGCGCGCGGCTCATCGCCGCCGCCGTGCGGCACGTACTGGTCACGTGGCCACTCCCCGATCGACCCGAATCCTGCTCACCGGCGCGACCGGCTCGGTCGGCGGGCGGCTGCTGCCCGAGCTGCTGGAGCGGGGGCACCCGGTGCGCTCCCTGGTCCGCGATCCGGCGCGCGCGCAGCTCGGGACGGGCACCGAGGTCGTCCGGGGAGACGTGCTCACCGGGGAGGGCGTCGACGC
Source organism: uncultured Solirubrobacteraceae bacterium (assembly GCA_963817295.1). Taxonomy (GTDB): domain Bacteria; phylum Actinomycetota; class Thermoleophilia; order Solirubrobacterales; family Solirubrobacteraceae; genus F1-60-MAGs163. The sequence goes on from CAWFOF010000020.1 coordinate 51,264, forward strand.
CGCCCTGGAGGGCATCGACGTCGCCTACTACCTGGTGCACTCGATGGGCCGCGGCGGGGGCGGTGACTTCGCTGAGGATGACCGCCGCGGTGCGAGCGCCTTTGCCGCGGCCGCCCGGAGCGCGGGCCTGCGGCGCCTGATCTACCTCGGCGGCCTTCCGTCCCCCGGTCCCGGATCCGCCCACCTGCGCAGCCGTGAAGAGGTCGGGCGGATCCTCTCCGAGGCCGTTCCGGAGCCGGTGATCGCCCAGGCCGCGATGGTGATCGGCTCCGACAGCGTCTCCTTCCTGATGCTGCGCCAGCTCGTGCAGCGCCTGCCCGCGATGGTCGGCCCCAAGTGGATCAACACGCGCACGCAGCCGATCGCCGCCGGCGACGTCGTCCGCGCGCTGGCGAACCTCGCGACGATCGCGAACCCGCCGCCGCAGGTGCAGCTCGGCGGCCGCGACGTCATCTCCTACCGCGAGATGATGCAGCGGTTCGCCCGCGCCGACGGGCGCCGCCCGCCGCTGATCGTCCCGGTCCCGGTGCTGTCACCGCGGCTGTCCTCGTACTGGGTCGGGTTCGTGACGTCGGTGGAGCCGGACCTCGCCCGGCCGCTGGTCGACGGCCTCAGCGAGGAGATGATCGTCCGCCGGCCCCCTCCGCCCGGGATCAACGACGCGCCGATGGGCTTCGACGACGCAGTCCGCGAAGCACTCGCGGGGGCACCCCCCGTACCATCGCCCTGATGCCTCGCGCACGCCTCCTCCTCGGCGGATTCGCCGTGCTGGTGACCGCCTACTGGGCGATCTCGCGCGTGCTGAAACGCACCCTCGGCAGCCCGACGACGATCGGTCCCTCGACGATCAGCAGCGTCCGTGACGACACGAGTGTCGACGAGACCGGCGCCGTGCGCTCGGTGCAGTCCGCCGAGGTGCGCATGCCGACGGCGGCGCTGACGGCGATCTGGTCGCCGATGCACCTCGAGCGCCTGGCGCGGACGTACTGGCGGTTCCTGTCGCGCTGCACGCTCGGGCTCGTCCGCGTCGAGTACACGGACAACGAGCGCTTCGTCGTCTTCCTGCGGCGCCCGTTCGTCCTGCTCGCCTTCAAGAAGCCGGAGTACGAGATGGACGCCGGGCGCGGGATCGTCCGCTGGGGCATCGAACGCGGCGTCCTCGTCGCGCCGCCCGGGGTGAATGCCGACGGCTACCTGGAGATCGACGTCAAGCGCCACGCGACGGACGATCCAGGGATCGTCGAGCTGCACGTGGAGGTCGAGGTCGCCAACTACTACCCGCGGATCGCCTCCACGTTCACGCAGTGGGCCTACGCCGTGACCCAGTCGCGGATCCACGTGCTCGTCACGTACGGGTTCCTGCGCTCCGTCGCCAAGCTCGACCTCGCCCCCTCGAAGGTCGGGCGGTTCGCCGAGCTCGCCGAGGTGCCGGACCCCAGCGGGCCCACGCCGAGCCAGCGCTCGCAGTCGCGGTCCGCCGGTCGCGTGCCGAGCGCGACGGGCCGGGCTCAGCCGTAGCGCTCGCCGATCATCTCGCGCAGCTTCTCGCGGTTGTGACGCGCGAAGACGCGGCGCACGGTGCCCGAGCGTGAGCGCATGACGATCGACTCGGTCGAGGCGATGCCCGGCCCCTCGTAGCGCACCCCTTGCAGCACGTCGCCGTCGGTCACGCCGGTGGCCGAGAAGAAGCAGTCCTGGCCGCGGACGAGGTCGTCCTGGGTGAGCTGGCGGTCGAGGTCGTAGCCCGCGTCCAGCGCGGCCTGGCGCTCCGCGTCGTCGCGCGGCCACAGCCGGCCGACGAGCCCGCCGCCGATCGACTTGATCGCCGCCGCGGAGATCACGCCCTCCGGCGTGCCGCCCACGCCCCACAGCAGGTCGACCGGAGAGCGCGTGCTGGCGGCGAGCAGCGCCGCGCTGACGTCGCCGTCGCTGATCAGCCGGACGCGCGCGCCGGACTCGCGGATCGCCGCGATGCCGTCCGCGTGGCGCGGGCGGTCGAGCACCACGACGGTGATGTCACGGACGTGGACCTTCCGGCGCTCGGCGACGAGCCCGCAGATCTCCCCGATCGGCTTGTCGAGATCGAGCACGTCGGCGAGGTCGGGGCCGCCGGCGAGCTTCTCCATGTAGACGCACGGCCCGGGATCGAACATGGTCCCCCGCGGCGAGATCGCGATCACGGCGATCGCGCTCGGCATGCCCTTGGCCGTCAGCGTCGTCCCCTCGAGCGGGTCGACAGCGATGTCCACCTCCGGCTTGGAGCCGTCACCGACGCGCTCGCCGTTGTAGAGCATCGGCGCCTCGTCCTTCTCGCCCTCGCCGATCACCACGAGACCGTCCATCGACACCGTCTCCAGCACGTGCCGCATGCCGTCGACGGCGGCCTGGTCGGCGGCGAGCTTGTCGCCCATCCCGACGAGCCGGGCCGCGGACAGGGCGGCGGCCTCGGTGACGCGGACGAGCTCGAGGGCGAGGTTGCGGTCTGGCGGTGAGTCGGGCATCGGGACTCCTGGGACGAGGACCGGGGCGCCGGACCCTACCGATCAGGGCTCGACGGACGCCGCGATCTGCGTCAGCCGCTCGATCGTCCACGGCCCCTGCGCGGTCAGTCGCAGGTGCAGCCCGCCGGCCTGCCAGTGCAGCTCGTGGACGGGGCGCAGCGACGGCTCGGCCTCGGTCAGCGGTGCGCTGCGCAGCAGGCCCCGGGCGCCGCCGACGTCGAGCTCGCGGTCCGGCGTGGCGTCGCGCAGGTCGCGCCCGGGGGGCGGCGCCGGCCCGGCGTACAGGGCCAGGCGGGCAGGTGTGCCGGGGCGCGTGTCGTCGAGGTTCCAGATCACCTCGGCCCCTGCACCGGTCGGCGTCACCTCGACCCAGCGGCCGAGGGGAAGGGGCATCGCGGGCAGCGGGAACGGCCGCCCGAGCAAGGCGTCGGCATCCGCGATCCCCTCGAACGGCTCCATCGGCCGTGATCATCCCACCGCGCAGCGAACTAAGGTTCGCGAATGGCCGACGCCGACGACCTCCAGGACGCCGACGAGCGCTTCCACCTCGCCGGCGCCCAGGAGCAGTGGTCGGACTCCCTGTACTTCGGCGGCGCCGACGCGCGCAGCGGCCTGGCCTTCTACACGCGCATCGGGGTGCGCCCGAACGAGGGTCACCTCGAGGCCGCGCTGGGCGTCTGGCTGCCCGCGCGCACGCCCGGGCATCCGCCACGATTCCTGCTCTCGTTCGCCCGCATCGATGCTCCCGCCGACCCACCGGGTGCGCCGGTCGCCGCCGGGGCCGTCGGCTACGAGTGCGCGCTCCCCTTCGAGCTGTGGCGCATCAGGATCGACGGTGAGGCCCGTCTGTGGGCGCGCGCCGAGGACCTCGGCGAGCACCCCGAGGCACACCAGAAGGTCCACGTCGGCGGCGAGCTGCGCTTCACCGCCTGGACCGCGCCGTTCGCGTTCGACGCCGGGCTCACCGACCGCGTGGCCTCGAGCCACTACGAGCAGCCCGGATCTGTCACCGGCGTGATCACCGTCGGCGATGAGCGCTTCCCCGTCGCCGGCGCCGGGATGCGCGACCACTCGTGGGGCGTGCGCGACTGGCAGGCCGTCCCCTACTGGCGCTGGATGGGCATGCTGATCGACCCCGACACGTTCCTGCTCGTCAACAACGTCGGGACGGCCGGTGGCGGCGAGACCGTCGGCGGGTGCCTGATGCAGCACGGCGAGCTGGCGCCGATCGTCGCCGGGCACACCGAGGGGACGCAGCGAGAGTTCGTCGCCCACGCCCGCGACGAGCTCGGCCGCGAGGCGGTGCTGCGCGGCGCGGGGCTCAGCGTCGCGCCGCTGCGCCAGCGACGCGACGGGCGCACGACACACGTCAACGAGGGGCTCACGCGGCTGGAATGGCTCGGGCGCGAGGGCCTCGGAATCTCAGAATGGCTGGTGCAGACGGATGCCTGAGACACGCTGGGGCCTGACCCTGCCCTTCACGGGCGTCCCGCTCGCCGATCACGGCCCGCTGTTCCGCCTGGCCGAGGAGCTCGGCTACGACGACCTGTGGACTGGCGACACCGCCGGACCGGACGGCTTCACGCCGCTGGTCCTGGCCGCCGCGCACACCGAGCGCCTGCGCCTGGCGACCGGGATCGTCAACCCGTTCACGCGTGGCCCGGCGGTGCTGGCCCAGCATTGCGCGGCACTGGCGGATGCCTCGCGCGGGCGTTTCGTCCTCGGGCTCGGCTCATCGTCGAACGTGATCGTCGAGCGCTGGAACGGCGTCCCGTTCGAGAAGCCGCTCTCGAAGGTCCGCGACGCGGTGCAGGACCTGCGGCCCGTGCTGGCCGGCGGTCGCGGCCACGGCGGCTTCAAGCTGGAGACGCCGCCGGCTGAGCCGATCCCGATCGTGATCGCGGCCCTGCGCGGCAGGATGCTGCGCCTGGCGGCCGAGATCGGCGACGGCGCATTCACGAACTTCCTGCCGCTGAACGGGCTGCCACAGGTGGTCGAGGGCGTCCGCGAGGGCGAGGCGGCCGCGGGCAAGGAGCCGGGCAGCGTCGAGCTGTGCTGCCGCTTCTTCTGCATCCCCCAGCCGGCCGAGGAGGGCCTGGCGACGGCGCGCTTCCTCTTCACGGCCTACGCGACGGTACCCGTGTACACCGAGTTCTTCCGCTGGCTGGGCTGGGGCGAGCAGCTCGACCCGATGGTCGCCGCATGGCAGGAGGGCGACCGCAAGCTCGCGCTCCAGCTCGTGCCCGACGAGCTCGTGCGCCAGATCTTCATCTTCGGATCGTTCGAGGAGCAGCGCGCACGCCTGCGCGAGTTCGAGGCCGGGGGCGTCACGACGCTGATCCTGTCGGCCATCTGCGGGCCCGATCAGCTCGAATCGGTGCTCCGCGGGCTCGCGCCACAGCCATGACCGACGCTTCCCTACCAGCTACGGTTCGCGGACTCATGCGCCAGCACGTCAACCACGACGGGACGATCGCGGGCAGTCCATACCCGCCGATCGCCGACTACGCCTTCCTCTCGGACTGCGAGGTGAACGCCCTGATCGCCCCCAGCGGGCGCGTCGAGTGGATGTGCGTCCCGCGCATGGACGGCCCGTCGATCTTCGGTGCGATGCTCGACCGCGACGCGGGCGGCTTCCGCGTCTCCCCCGCCCACCAGCGCGTGCCGACCGGGCGCCGCTACGTGCCCGGGACGATGATCCTGGAGACGACCTGGGGCACCGGAACCGGGTGGGTCGTCTGCCACGACGTGCTCCTGATCGGCCCGTGGCACCACGATCGCGAACGCTCGACGACCCACCGGCGCTCCCCGACCGACACCGACGCCGACCACGTCCTGCTGCGGATGATGCGCTGCATCAACGGGCACGTCGAGATGCACGTCGAGTGCGAGCCCAAGCTGAACTACGGGCGCGCACCCGTCACCTGGGCCTACGGCGACGAGGGCTACGGCCACGGCATCGCGATCGCCGAGGGCGAGAACATCGAGCTGCGCCTGACCACCGACCTGCGCCTGGGCTTCGAGGGCGGGCGCGCACGGGCGCGCACGACGCTGCGCGAGGGCGACACCGCCTACGTGGCGCTGACGTGGACGGAGCACGACGCGCCGACGAGCTACGACGATGCATACAGCCGGATGGACTTCACCGCCGATTTCTGGCACGACTGGCTCTCCCACGGCAGCTTCCCCGACCACCCGTGGCGCCAGTACCTGGAGCGCAGCGCGCTGACGCTCAAGGGACTGACGTACGCGCCGACCGGGGCGATGTGCGCCGCCTCGACGACGTCGCTGCCCGAGACTCCCGGCGGGGAGCGCAACTGGGACTACCGCTACTCGTGGATCCGCGACTCGACGTTCATGCTCTGGGGCCTGTACTCGCTGGGCTTCGCCCAGGAGGCGGGCGACTACTACTACTTCATCGAGGACGTGGCCTCGGGCGACCACGACCTACAGGTGCTCTACGGCATCAACGGCGAGCACGAGATCACCGAGTACACCCTCGACCATCTGGAGGGATACGAGCACGCCCAGCCCGTGCGCGTGGGCAATGGCGCCTATGACCAGGACCAGCACGACGTCTGGGGCGCGCTGCTCGACTCGTTCTACATCCACACGAAGAACCGCGACCAGCTTCCCGAATCCGCCTGGCCGATCCTCATCAAGCAGGTCGAGATGGCGATCAAGCGCTGGCGCGAGCCGGACCGCGGGATCTGGGAGGTGCGCGGCGAGCCGAAGCACTTCACCTCGTCGAAGGTCTTCTGCTGGGTGGCCTGCGACCGTGGCGTGCGCCTCGCGCGGCTGCGCAACGACACCGAGCGCGCGGATCGCTGGCAGAAGGTCGCCGACGAGATCCATGCCGACGTCTGCGCGAACGGCATCGATCCTGAGACGAACCGCTTCGTCCAGCGCTACGACAGCACCGCGCTGGACGCCTCGCTGCTGCTGCTGCCGCTGTTCCGCTTCCTGCCGCCGGACGACGAGCGCGTGCGCAACACGGTGCTGGGGATCGCCGACGAGCTGACCCAGGACGGCATGGTCCTGCGCTACTTCGTCCACGAGACCGACGACGGGCTCAGCGGCGAGGAGGGGACGTTCACGATCTGCTCCTTCTGGCTCGTCTCGGCGCTCGTGGAGATCGGCGAGCTGTCCAGCGCCCGCAAGCTGTGCGAGAAGCTGCTCGCCTACGCCTCGCCGCTGGCCCTGTACGCCGAAGAGATCGACGCGACCACGGGCCGCCACCTGGGCAACTTCCCGCAGGCCTTCACGCACCTCGCGCTGATCAACGCGGTGATGAAGCTGATCGCCGCCGAGGAGCTGTGGGTCGCCGAGCACTCGCAGGTCGAGAGCCCCGCACAGCTGCCGTGAGGGAGCTGCTGCGCGAGCCCGATCCCGAGGCGGCCGCCCAGCGCGCGGCGCACGAGCTCGCGGCCGGCGTCCAGGAGGCGCTGAGCACGCGCGGGGCCGCCCACATCGCCCTCTCCGGCGGGCGCACGCCCAAGCGCGCCTACGAGCTGCTCGGCCCGCTCGTGGAGGACTGGAAGGGTGCGCACGTCTGGTTCGCGGACGAGCGCTGCGTCGGTCCCGACGATCCCGACTCCAACGCGCGGATGGTGCGCGAGACGCTGCGGGCGCCGGGCGCCGTCGTCCACCGGATGCGCGGCGAGCTCGGGGCGGTCGAGGCGGCCGCCGCGTACAGCCGCGAGCTCGGCGACGTCGTCCTCGACGTGGTGCTGCTCGGGCTCGGCGAGGACGGTCACACGGCGTCGCTGTTCCCGGACAACGCGGCGCTCGGGCTGAGCGGCGCGCGAGCCGTGGCGGTGCACGACTCACCCAAACCGCCGCCCGAGCGCATCTCGCTGTCACTCCAGACGATCAACAACGGCGCGCCGCCTCATCCTCCTCGTGACCGGGGAGGACAAGGCGGACGCGCTTGCGGCAGCTCTCAGCGAGCCGACGCCGGCGACTCCGGCATCGCTCCTGCGTGGAGAGGCGCTCGACGTGATCGCGGACGCTGCGGCGCTTCGCTGACCGGCCCGCCCTCCCAGGAGATCCGGGGGAGCCACTCCAGCCAGGCCGGCAGGTACCAGTTGCGCTCGCCGAGCAGCTTCATCGCCGCCGGCAGGAGCACGGCACGCACGACCGTCGCATCGATCAGGATCGCCACGGCCAGGCCGACGCCCATCTGCTTGAAGTCGATCTGGCTGAGCGTCGCGAAGATCGCGAACACGGCGACCATGACGAACGCGGCGCTCGTGACGGTGCTCGCCGTCGAGAGGATCCCCTCACGCACGGCGTCCTCGGTCTTCACTCCGCGCCCGACGGCCTCGCGGACCCGGCTGAGGATGAACACGTGGTAGTCCATGCTCAGGCCGAACAGGATCACGAACAGGAACATCGGCAGCCAGCTCACGATGCCGCCGTTGCTCTTGAATCCCAGCAGGCCCTGCAGATGCCCGTCCTGGAAGATCCAGGTGAGCACGCCGTAGGCCGCGCCGACGGACAGCAGGTTCAGCACGATCGCCTTGACCGGCACGACGATCGAGCGGAACGTGACGAGCAGCAGCAAGAACGCCAGCGTCAGGACGAACGCGAACACGAGCGGAGCACGACTCTTCATCAGGTCGTTGAAGTCCTTCGTCCCGGCGGTCATGCCGGTGACGTAGGCCTTCACTCCGGGCGTGGCGCCGACCGTCTGCGGCACGATCGTCCCGCGCAGCTGCGCCAGCGCGCGATCGGAGGCCGCGTTGGTGCCGTCGCCGTCCATCGGCAGCGACACCGATGCGACCGTGCCGCTCCTGGAGACGGACACGTCGACCGGCTCCTGGAAGCGCCCTGATGCCACGGCGCGCTGCTGGAGCTCGGCGATCGCCGACTTGACCTGCGCGGTGCGCACGTCCTTGGCGCTGATGGCGACCACGGCCGGGATCTGCCCGCCGGGGAAGGCCGCCTGCATGCGGTCGTAGACCCGCATGACCTCGAGCTTGCGCGGCATGTCGTTCGTGCCGGTGAGCTTCGTGTGCATCGAGAACGCGGGGATCGCGAGCACGATCAGCAGCCCGGCGGCGGCGATCGTGCTGACCAGCGGGCGTCGCAGCGAGACGTTGACGATCGACGTCCAGAAGCGCCCGGCGCCCTGCCGGCGTTCGATCCGCTTGCCCAGGAACGGCAGGCGCCCGCGATTGACCTTGTCGCCGAGCGTCGCGAGCAGCGCCGGCACGACCGTCAGCGAGCCGACGACGGCGACCGCGACGACGATGATCGAGCCCAGGCCCAGCGAGGTGAACGTGCTGTCGCCGGCGAGGAACATCCCCGCCATCGCGGCGATCACCGTCAGCCCGGAGATGACGACGGCACGACCTGATGTCGCCGCCGCCGTGTCGACCGCGTCGAGCGTCGACGCGCCGGCCCGGCGCTCCTCGCGCTCGCGGCGCAGGTAGAACAGCGTGTAGTCGACGCCTACCGCCAGGCCGATCAACAGCACGATCGAGCTGATCGCGTCGTCCATCGGCACGACGTGGCTGGCGATGCTGACGAGGCCCAGCGCCGCCATCACGGCGGAGATGCCGAGCAGCAGCGGGACGCCGGCCGCGACGAGCGAGCCGAAGGCGAGGAACAGGATCAGCAGCGTGATCGGCAGCGACAGCTTCTCGGCCTTGGAGAAGTCGTCGGCGAACGCCTTCGAGAGCGCCTTGTCGGCGCTGGCGGCACCGAACTCACCGATCGTCACGCCCGGATGAGCCGCGGCGACGCGGTCGACCGCGGCGAGCACCGGGGTGACGGCGGTCTCGGCCTGGGCCTGACTGCCGCGCAGCTCGAAGGTGACGAGCGCCGAACGGCGATCCTTGGAGATCTGGCCGGCGTTCTGCTCCGAGAGCGGTGAGGCGACCTTCTGTACGAGCGGCTTGCCCTGCACGGTTCTGACCACGTCACGCACGGCACCGCGCACGGCTGGATCCGCGACGGTCGCGCCGCCGCGCGCCTGGATCAGCACGGACTCCGACGCCGTGTTCTGCGGGAATCCCTTGTCGAGGATGTGCTCGGCCTTGGCCGACTCCCCGGTGCCGTTCGAGTCGGCGGCCTTGACGAGCCCCGCCATCTGGCCGCCGACGACGGCCGCGATGACGAAGGTGAACCACAGTCCGATGGCGAGTGCCCGGTGGCGGGCGCTCCAGTGCCCTGCACGGGCGGCGAATGTCTTCTTCTGTTGCACGGTCTTCTCCCTGAGAACGATTTGCGTACTGCCGGACCGTCGCCGCACAGGCTGCCGCCGCAGGTGGTCCGCGCCAATGCGGGCAACGGGCCAGTGGGGGTGTGGTTACCCCCCGTCCTGGATGGCCGGATTCCCGACCGGCGCGCGGCGTCACGCGTGGGCGTTATGGTCGGCCGGTCGTCCCCTTGAGGAGGTCGCATGTCCCGTTCGGTCCGGTCCACGCTGCTCGCGGTCATCGCCGCGGCGTCAGCGGTCGCAGTGCTCCCATCCGGTGTCGCCGGCGCCGCGAGCGTGCCGCGCATCGGAGATGCGCCGTTCCCCAGCGACGTCTACACCGTCGCCGATCGCTCGACCCCCACGGGCCGGCGCATCGCCTTCCCGCGCACCGCGATGCCCGTGAACAACAAGGGCAAGCGGATCGACCCGACCGACTGGAACCGCGCGGACGGCTTCTCCCCGGGCAGCACGATCATCGTCCGGGTTCCGGGCCTCGACACCCCGGCGGCGTTCAAGCGCTCGGGCCTCGTCCCGATCACCGACATGGCGCGCGCGTTCAGCGCATCACAGCCAGCTGTCGTGATCGACGCGAAGACCGCGGAGCGCCAGCTGATCTGGACCGAGCTCGACTCGCAGGCCCCCGCGGCCGCCGATCGCAACCTGCTGATCCGGCCCGGCAGGAACTTCCTCGAAGGCCACCGCTACGTCGTCGCGCTGCGCAACCTGCGCAACGGCGCCGGGCACCTGATCGCCGCGCCGAAGGGCGTCCGGCCGGACCCGGCGCTGCTGCGCATCCTGAAGCGCGCGGGGATCGGCCCCCGTGGCCTGTACCGCACGTGGGCCTTCACGGTCGCCAGCGAGCAGAGCCTGGCCGGGCGTGCCCTGCACATCCGCGACGACGCCTTTCGCTCGATCGGTGACATGAACCTCAAGGACGGGCGTCCCGACGGCCATTCGCCGACCTTCAAGGTGACCGACGTCAAGGACTTCACGCCGTGCGACCCGGCCGGCTGCCAGAAGGACAAGGGGCAGGATCCCGACCTGCTGCGCCAGGTCCAGGGCACCTACGAGGTGCCCTGCTACCTGAACAAGGCCGGCTGCGTCCCCGGCTCCACCTTCTCGCTCGACAGGCACGGCCTGCCCACGCGGATCCCCGGGAACGTCATGCAGGCGCGTTTCGTCTGCAACATCCCACGATCGGCCTGGGACGGGACGACGGCGCGGCGCCTGCTGCCGGCGCTCTACGGCCACGGCCTGCTGGGCGACATCGGCGAGGCGCGCGGCTCGCGCAACGTCCATCAGCTCGGCGACGAGAACGGCGTGCTCGTCTGCGCGACCGACTGGAGCGGCCTGGCCGATGAGGACACCCCGTCGGCCGCCCGGGCGCTGCTCGACCTGTCGACGTTCCCGGCGATCGCCGACCGCCTGCAGCAGGGGTTCCTGAACTTCATGTTCCTCGGCCGGCTGCTCAACCGTGCCGACGGCCTCGCGTCCGACCCGGCGTTCCGATTCAGCGGGCAGTCCGTCGTGGACACCTCGAGCGTCGCCTACTACGGCAACAGCCAGGGCGGCATCCTCGGCGGCGCGCTGACGGCGCTGTCGCCCGACATCCGGCGCTCGGTGCTGTACGTGCCGGGAATGAACTACTCGGTCCTGCTGCCGCGCAGCGTCGACTGGGACGAGCCGGGCACGACGGCCGACTTCGCCGGCATCCTCGACCTCGCCTACCCGAGCAAGCGGCTGCGGCCCACCCTGCTGGCGCTGATCCAGATGCTCTGGGACCGCGGCGAGCCGGCCGGCTACGCCCAGCACATGACGAGCAGCCCGCTGCCGAACACACCCTCGCACCAGGTGCTGATCGAGATGTCGTTCGGGGACCACCAGGTGGCGAACGTCACCGCCGAGGCGGAGGCGCGCACGATCGGGGCCCGGCGCCGCACGCCGGGGCTCGACCCCGGGCGCAGTCCGGACAGGACGCCGGAGTACGGCATCCCCGCTATCGGCGGGCTGCCGGCGACGGGCAGCGCGTTCGTCGTCTGGGACATCGGCCCGCTGCGCACGCAGGACGGCGTGTCGAAGGGGACGCCCGCGCCGCCGACGGCGAACCTCGCGCCGTCGGTGGGGCAGGACCCGCACGACTACGTGATCGAGAACTCGCCGGCGATCCGCCGCCAGATCTCCGAGTTCATGCGCCCCGGCGGCCGGCTGATCGACGTCTGCGGCGGCGCGCCGTGCCGCACGCCCGACTGGGCGGGGCCCGGGAACTGATCCCAGGCCCCGCCATCGGGAGTTCTAGGCCGCGAGGCGCTCGATGATCATCGCCTCGCCTTGGCCCTGGGCGACGCACATCGTCTCGATGCCGTAGCGGCCGCCGATCGTCTCCAGGTCGTTCAGCAGCGTCGTCATGATGCGCACGCCGGTCATGCCGAACGGATGCCCGAGGGCGATCGCACCGCCATGCGGGTTGAGCTTCTCCAGGTCGATGCCGCACTCCTGGGCGATCGGGAGCACCTGCGCCGCGAACGCCTCGTTGAGCTCGACGACGTCGATGTCCTCGATCGTCAGGCCGGCACGCTGAAGCGCCTTCTTGATCGCACCGATCGGCGCGACGCCCATGTACTCGGGCTCGTTGCCCCATGTGGCGGCGGTCACGATGCGTGCGCGGGGCTTCAGGCCCAGCTCCGCGGCCTTCGTGTCGCTCATGATGAGCGCGGCTGCCGCGCCGTCGTTCAGCGGGCACGCGTTGCCTGCCGTGACCGTGCCGTCCTCGCGGAAGGCGGGCTTCAGCGAGGCGAGGCGCTCGACCGTCGAGTCCGCCCGGGGGCCGTCGTCCTTCTCGATCACGGTGCCGTCGGCGAGCGTCACCGGGACGATCTCGCGCGCGAAGAAGCCGTCGTTCTGGGCGGCGACCGCACGCTCCTGCGAGCGCTGCGCGTAGGCGTCCTGAGCCTCACGCGTGACGCCCCACTTCTCGGCGACGTTCTCGGCGGTCAGGCCCATCGCGATGTAGGCGTTGGGCTGGCCGGGCTCCTTGCCCTGCAGCGCCTCGTTCTGATCCTCCGGGTGCCCTGCCTCCTGCGCGGCGTTGTAGCGCGAGACGAACTCGACCCCGCCGGCGATGTAGACGTCGCCCTGGCCGGCCACGACGCTGTTCGCCGCGGTGCGGATCGCGTCGAGCCCCGAGGCGCAGTACCGCGAGATCGTCACGCCGTTGGTCTCCTGGCCGAGCTTCTCGCTCAGCAGGACGGCGATCCGGCCGATGTTGTTCGCCTGCAGGCCCTGCGGGAGCCCGCAGCCTGCGACGACCTCCTCGACGCTCGCGGGATCGACTCCCGGATTGCGCTCGAGCAGTGAATCGATGATGAACGCAAGCGTCTCGTCCGGGCGGAGCGACGCGAGCGAACCCTTGAAGGCGCGGCCGACCGGGGTGCGGACGGCGTCGACGATGACGGCCTCTGGCATGGGACATGGTCCTTTCAGATGTATGCCCGGCGGTCGCACTCCACGGGCCTTTCCCCCGGCGGTCGCACTCCACGGGGCGTTTGTGTCCGGCGATACAGGCCGGACGACTCTCAGTATAGATCAGCCCAGCGCGAACGTGACGCCGGCGTCACGCATTCCATAGGCTTCGCGGAAACCACCGGGAGAAGCAGATGAACATCGAAGGAGCCGGCGCACTCGTCTCGGGTGGCGCCTCCGGCCTCGGAGCCGCCACCGCCCGCCGCCTGCACGACGGCGGCGCGCACGTCACGATCGCCGACGTGAACCCCGAGAAGGGCGAGGCGCTGGCCGCCGAGCTCGGCATCGCGTTCGTGCAGTGCGACGTGCGCGAGGAGGAGCAGGTCCAGGCTGCCGTCGACAAGGCCGCGGAGGCTCCCGGCGGGCTGCGGATCGCCGTCTCCTGTGCCGGCACCGGCATCCCGATCAAGGTCGCCTCGAGCCGCGGGCCGCACCCGCTCGAGGCGTTCAAGGTGATCCTCGACATCAACCTCGTCGGCACGTTCAACCTGATGCGCCTCGCGGCGTTCAAGATGCTCAGCGACAACGAGCCCAACGATGAGGGCGAGCGCGGCGTGCTGATCAACACCGCCTCCGTGGCGGCGTTCGAGGGCCAGATCGGCCAGATCGCCTACTCCGCATCCAAGGGGGGCGTCGTCGGGATGACGATCGTCGCCGCGCGCGACCTCGCCGACAAGGGCATCCGCGTGAACACGATCGCACCGGGCCTGTTCGACACGCCGCTGCTCGGCGCCCTCCCTCAGGATCAGCGCGACGCCCTGGGTGCGCAGGTGCCGTTCCCCAGCCGCCTGGGCCGTCCGGACGAGTACGCGAACCTCGCAGCGCACATCGTCGAGAACGCGATGCTCAACGGGGAGACGATCCGCCTGGACGGCGCGATCCGGATGTCGCCGAAGTAGGCGGCGCCCGGTCCTCAGATGTCGACGCGGAACCCGGTGATGACGGGCTTGCCGGTGTTCCCGGCGATGTCGACGGGTGTCAGCGTCAGGCGGTAGGGCCCGATCTTGAGCTTCGCGGTTCTGAGCTGCGCACGGTTCGCCCCCTGCGCCGCGTTGACCGCCAGGAACGTCCCGGCGCGCGCGTGGCGCAGGCACACCGGCCCGTGGCGCCGGGCTGTCCTCAGCAGGCAGCGCCCGCCCTTCGTCCGCACGCCGGGCGAGCTGCGCTCGATCACTCCGGCGACGCGAGCGGGCTCGCTGAGGGTGAAGCGCAGCACGGTCGGGTCGGCCTGATGCATGACCTTGGGCGTCAGGCTCACCGCGGACAGCCTGGGCACCACGGTGTCGGGGGCCGGTGCCTGCGCGCCGGCCGCAGGGGCCAGGACGCTCGTGAGCAGCAGTGCGGCGAGCAGCGGTGTCGGGCGTCGTGTCCTGGGCATCGGGGCGGTCCTGCGGCGTCCTGCCGCGCCTCGAGTATGGCCGCTCGCGGCGAGCCCGTGCGCCGGTGGCGCGTCGTTGTAAGTTGCCGCGATGGCAGCTCGCAAGGCGTGGACCGTGCTCGGCGTCCCGATCGACTCCGTCGGCCGCGCCGGCGGGACCGAGCACGCCCCTCGCGCGCTGCGCGATGCCGGGCTCGTGGGGCGCCTGGACGCGGCCGACGCCGGCGATCTGCCCGTGCGGATCCGCGGCGAGGAGCGCGATCCGCGGACCGGCGTGGTCGGCGCCCACGACGTGCTGGAGATGACGCCCGTGATCCGCGACGGGGTGCGCGCGATCGTGGCCTCGGGCCGGCGCCCGCTGGTCCTGGGCGGCTGCTGCGCCCTCGTACCGGGCGCGCTCGCCGGGCTGCGCGACGAGCATCGCCGCAACGGGCTGGCGTACGTCGACGGCCACGTGGACATCTACGACGGCCGCACCTCGCCGACCGGCGAGGCCGCCGACATGCCGGTCGGCGTTGCGCTCGGCCGTGCCCCGGCGGACTGGGTCGCCGCCGCCGGCGGGCCGTCGCTGGAGGCTCGCGACACCATCGTCCTCGGCGCACGCGATCCCGAGGAGGCCGCGGACATCGAGCTCGTCCTGCGCGACGAGCTCTCCGACATCGAGGTGGTCGGCCCGCAGGCGCTGCGGCGCGTCGGGATGCAGGCGGCGGGCGCGGCCGCCGCGGCGCGGCTGCGCGACGAGCCCGGGATGTTCTGGATCCACCTGGACCTCGACATCCTCGACGAGGTCGCGATGCCCGCCACCGACTACCTGATGCCCGGCGGCCTGCGCTGGGCCGAGCTCGCTGAGCTGCTCGCGCCGCTCGGCGCCTCCCCCGCGCTGGCCGGCCTCAGCCTCGGGTGCCTGAACCCGGACAAGGATCCGGACGGGACGTACACGCGGCGGACCGCGGATCTGTTGGTGGAGGCGCTGGGTTAGGAACCGCGGAATCCGCGGATCCCGGTCCGGGTGTTGTCCTGATGACCTCGCGGTTCCTTCATGCGATCGTGGGTCTCCTTCGTGGTCCAGCGGAAGGGTGGTCGTCATGCAGAAGCGACATCTCATCGTTGGGGCGGTCGCCTGCGTGCTGGCGTCCGGCGCGCCGAACGCGTCGGCGCTGACGCTGGGGCCCGCTCAGCCGGTGCCCACCTCGCTCGGCGATCCAACGCTCTCGGTCGACGGCAACGGCAACGCATATCTCGTCGGCTTCGACGGTATGGCGACGATCGCACCGTTCGGTGGGCCGTTCGGAGCACCCGAGCGCGTGCTGTCCTCCGAGCCGCGACCGTCGGACGCAGCGTCCGGTGTCAGCGCCGTCGGGGAACTCGTGATCGCGTACACGCGCGACGCAGGCCGGCCGAGGGTGCACCGGCGCGTGCGCGTCGTCGTGCGCACCCAGGCGGGCGTGACGAGCGCCCCCGTCACGATCTCGCAGATCGGCCGCACTGCGGACACTCCGTCGCTCGCCGTCGCTGCCGGTGGTGAGGCGATCGCCGCGTTCGTGCGTCACGACGCGGACGCCCGCTGGCACGTGCAATACGCGGTGCGCAGGGCGAGCGGCGAGCCGTTCGGCCCGCCGCACACCGTGGCCGGCGCCGACGGCGTCATCGGTCGCGGAACGCGGATCGACGTCGCCGCAAACCCGAAGGGCGGGGGCATGCTGACGTGGGTCACGCGCCGCGTGGATCACAACACGCCGGGGCGCTTGATGGCGCTCGTGGTCGATCGCGATGGGACGGGAGCCCCGATGACCCTGGAGGCGCGTCCAGCTCCCGATTCGTACGGCATCCCCCACGGGCGTACCGCCATCGCCTACGCGTCCGACGGGAGCGGCGTGCTCGCATGGGTCCGCCCGCGCGGGTCTGCGAGCGCACTCGACGGCGACATGCTCGTCGCCGCCCCGATCACCCACGGCGGCATCGGCGACGCAAAGACGCTGGGGTCGTATCACGGCCCCGTCGTGGGCTGGGACGCGACCGCAGAGCCAGGCGGCCGGGCAACGGTCGTCTGGGCGTCCTATCCGGACTACGCCGCCGACACGCCGGGCGGTGTCACGACGACCGTCTGGGCGCGCAGTCGCCGGCAGGGCGGATCATGGAGCGACGCGCAGGGACTGTCGAACCCCACGATCCACGTCTCCCCCGGCGGGCTGCGTCGATCCTCGGTGGTCGCCGAGGGTGACGGCACGGGCAACATCCTGGCCCTCTGGGGCGAGCGCAGCGCCTACGCCTCCAGCGACGACCACCTCTGGCTGTCGGCTCGAAGCACGGCTGGGACGTGGGCACCGGCGCAGCGGGTCACACCCACGACCGGCGCAGTCATGCCGGCCGCGGCCGCGTCACCCTCCGGCCGGCTGGCCATCACATGGATGACATTCGGACCCGGCGCTGCACCCGGAGCGACGCTGATGTTCGGAGCCTTCGGCTAGCCGCTTCGCCTGTGCGTTCCGGACGTCCAGGCCCCGGCGCCCTCAGAGCCCGAGGTCCCGCACGCCGAGCTCGTCGAACCCGATGTGGTGGGCGAGCTCGTGGCGCACGGTGATCGTGACCTGCTCGCGCAGGAGGTCGGCGTCGTGGCCGAAGTCGCGGCGCAGCGTGTCGCGGAAGATGATGATGCGGTCGGGGTAGTTGTCGCGGTGGGCGCCGTCGCCCTGGTAGAGGCCATAGGCCTTGTGGCGCCGGCCCTTGTCGGAGATCACGACGGCGACGTTGCGATCCAGGGCGACCCGCAGCAGGTCGGGGAGGTCGTCGAGCGCGTCCCGGACGAGCTCCTCGAAGTCCTCGTCGTTGAGCGGATCGAGCTCCATGAACTCCATCTCGTCGGGCTCTGCGGCCAGGCCCTCGGCGGCGAGCCGTTCGCTGCGCAGGACGACCTGCTCGAAGTCCTCCTCGGACTCGGGCTCCTCCCAGCCGGCGAGGCGCAGGCCGAGCGCGGCGGCGCCGCCGAAGACGACCGCCCCGACCAGGCCGATCACGCCGGCCGTCTCGACCGCGCGCACCCACGGGTTGATGCTGAACCCGCCGAGCAGCGCTGCCGCCGACAGTCCCGCGCAGAGCGCGACGACGGCGGCGAAGACGATGCGGCGTGTGTGCGGCATAGATGACTTATCGCATGAAGCGGGAGATGACGAGCCGCTGAATCTCGTTGGTGCCCTCGTAGATCTGGGTGATCTTCGCGTCGCGCATCATGCGCTCGACGGGATAGTCGCTGACGTAGCCGTAGCCGCCGAGCACCTGCACGGCCTCGGTGGTGACCCACATCGCGGTGTCGGAGGCGATCAGCTTGGCCATCGACGTCCACTTGCCCAGGCCCGGCTCGCTGCGGTCCGCGGCGGCGGAGGCCCGGTAGGTCAGCTCGCGCGCGGCGGCGGTGCGGGCCTCCATCTCGGCGAGCTTGAAGGCGATCGCCTGGTGCTCGTGGATCGGCTTCCCGAACGTGATGCGCTCCTTCGCGTACTGGTTGGCGAAATCGGTCGCACCCTGAGCGATGCCGACGGCCTGCGCGGCCGCGCCGAGGCGGGTGCGCTCCAGCGTCCCGAGGGCGACGGCCAGGCCCTTGTCGACCTCCCCGATCACGTTCGCGGCCGGGACGCGGACGTCCTCGAGCACCGGGGAGCCCGTCGGTGAGCCCTTGATGCCCATCTTGTGCTCGTAGTTGCCGATCGAGAAGCCCTCGCGATCCTTCTCGACGATGAAGGCCGTCGTCCTGCGGTTCTCGCGGTCGGTCGACGCGAGCACGACGTAGAAGTCGGCGATCCCGGAGTTCGTGATCCAGTTCTTGGTCCCGTTCAGCACCCATTCGTCGCCATCGCGCTTGGCGGTCGTGCGCATCGACGCGGGGTCAGAGCCGGCCTCCGGCTCGCTGAGGCAGAAGGCCGGCGACCACTCACCGGTCGCGCAGCGCGGGAGGAACCGCTGCTTCTGCTCGTCGTTGCCGAACAGCTGGATCGGGAGCGTGCCGAGGTCCTGCACCATCAGGATCAGCGACGAGGAGGCGCACGCCTTGGCGATCTCCTCGATGGCGATCGACAGCATCAGCGTGCCGGTGCCCGTGCCGCCGTACTCCTCGCCGAACGGCAGGCCGAGCAGGTCGTTCTCCGCGAAGAGCTTGCGAATGTCCCACGGATACTCGGCGTCACGGTCGATGTCGTGCGCGCGCGGAGCGACCTTCTCCTGCACGATCTGACGGATCGTGTCGCGAAAGTCGATGTGCTCCTGCGGGATCTCGTAGGCGTCGGTGGCGGTGGCGGACATGCCGACAAGGATAGGGTCCGGCCGCATGAGCTGGGAGCCTGAGCTGGACGAGCTGCGCCGCCGCGAGGAGCTGGCGCGGCGGATGGGCGGTGAGGAGCGCGTCGCGCGGCAGCGCGCGCACGGAAAGCTCACGGTGCGCGAACGGATCGACCGTCTGCTCGACGACGCAAGCTTCCACGAGACCGGCGGCCTGGCGGGCGTCGGGACGTACTCCGCCGACGGCGAGCTCGAGGACTTCCTGCCGGCGAACATGGTGGTCGGCCAGGGCCGGATCGACGGGCGCCGCGCGGTCGTCCAGGGCGACGACTTCACGGTCCGCGGCGGCGCCGCGGACGCAGCGATCTGGGAGAAGATGGTCTGGGCCGAACGGGCCGCGCACGAGCTCCGCGTCCCGCTCGTGCGGCTCGTCGACGGGACGGGCGGCGGCGGCAGCGTGAAGACCCTGGAGACGATGGGCTTCTCCTACGTCCCCCCGCTGCCGGGGTTCGAACTGGTGGTCGAGAACCTGTCGCGGGTGCCGGTGGTCGCGGCCGCCCTGGGGCCGTGCGCGGGCCTGGGCGCCGCACGCGTGACGATGTCGCACTTCTCGGTGATCGTGAAGGGCAGCGCGCAGCTGTTCGTCGCGGGCCCGCCCGTCGTCGCGGCCGCGATGGGCGAGTCGCCGGACAAGGAGGCGCTCGGCGGATCGCGCATCCAGACGAAGGCCGGGGCCGTCGACAACGAGGCCCGGGACGAGGACGACGCGCTCGATCAGCTGCGCCGCTTCCTCTCCTACCTGCCCGGCAGCGCCTGGGAGGCACCGCCGATCGTCGCCTCGACCGACGACCCGGAGCGCCGCGAGGACGAGCTGCTGAGCGCGATCCCGCGGGACGAGCGTCTTCCCTACGACATGCGGCGCATCGCCGAGCTGATCTTCGATCGCGGGTCGTTCTTCGAGGTGGGGCGCCGCTTCGGGCCTTCGCTGATCACCGGGCTGGCGCGACTCGACGGGCGGCCGGTCGGCGTGCTGGCCTCCGACCCCAAGCACTACGCGGGCGGACTCACCGCGGACGCGTCCGACAAGCTGACGCGCTTCACCGACGTCTGCGATGCATTCCGCCTGCCGGTCGTGAACCTCGTCGACCAGCCCGGGTTCGTGATCGGCAGCGCGTCGGAGAAGCGCGGGACGATCCGCCGCGGGAGCCGCGCGCTGAGCGCGGTGATCCAGGCTCGCACCCCGTGGGCGAGCGTCCTCGTGCGCAAGGTGTACGGGGTGGCAGGTGCGGGACACGGCGATGTCTCGCGGCTGAACGTGCGCTTCGCGTGGCCGTCCGGCGCCTGGGGCTCGCTCCCGATCGCCGGCGGCCTGGAGGCGGCCTACCGCCGCGAGCTCGAGGGGGCGGAGGATCCCGTCGCGCTGCGGGCGGAGATCGAGGAGCGCCTGACGCGCGTGCTCTCGCCGTTCCGGACGGCGGAGCGGTTCTCCGTCGAGGAGATCATCGATCCGCGCGACACGCGGCGGCTGCTCTGCGACTGGGCCGTCCGCGCCCACGAGCTGGTCGCGATGGACGCCCACCAGGGGCCCGTCTCGCGTGGGACGCGGCCCTGAGACCTAACATGCCCGACATGACCAACCCGCTCGTCGACCCCACCATCGAGGTCAGCCCCGCACAGACCGCGCAGGCGCTCGCCGAGGGCAGCGCCGTCGTGATCGATGTGCGCGAGGGCTATGAGTGGGAGGCGGGCCGGATCGACGGCGTGCGCCACATCGAGCTCGAGCGGCTCGCCTCACAGGCCGAGACGATCGACAAGGACACGCGCGTCATCTTCAGCTGCCGGCTCGGCGCCCGCTCGCTGATGGCCGCACAGGCCTTCCGGCGTGCGGGGTTCGACGCCTGGTCGATGGCCGGCGGCCTGCAGGCGTGGGCCGACGAAGGCCTGCCGATGGTGCCCGAGGGCGCCACCGTCGCAGACCACTGACGATTTCAGGAGCGCTACTCCTTGTTGACGTTCACAGCCTTGGGGCCCTTGTCGCCGGGCTCCTCCTCGTAGGACACGCGCGCGCCTTCGGCGAGGGTCTTATACCCCTCGCCGTTGATCGCCGAGTGGTGGACGAACAGATCGCGACTCCCCTCATCGGGGGTGATGAAGCCGAAGCCCTTCTCGTCGCTGAACCACTTCACCGTTCCGGTGGGCATGACTGGTACTTCCTCCTTGATCCGGCTGGAACTGCGCGCAAGCTACCACGGTCCCCGGCTCTTTTCACGAGCTTGCAATCAACCGGTCACGACATGGCCAGACCGTACCGTTGGGGGTGTGGACGATCCGATGCCGATCACGCGCGACCTCGCGATCCCGCTGCGGGAGATCGAGCTGCGCACGAGCAGATCCTCGGGCCCGGGCGGGCAGCACGCGAACGTGACCGCCTCGCGGGTCGAGGCCGTCTTCGACGTTGCCGCGTCGGCGACGCTCAGCGACAGCCAGCGCGAGCGGATCAGCACGCGCTGCGGCCCGGTCGTGCGCGCGATCGCCCAGGATGCCCGCAGCCAGGCCCGCAACCGCGAGCTGGCCCTGTCCCGCCTGCAGGAGCGCCTCGCCCGGGCGTTGCACGTCCGGCGCCCGCGCCGTGCGACGAAGCCGTCGAAGGCCTCCAAGGAGCGCCGCCTGCAGGCGAAGCGCACACGCGCCGAGCACAAGCGCGGCCGACGGCCGCCGTCGCGCGAGGACTGAGGTCCCGAACGCCGAACGCCGCCTGACGGGGCGGCGTTCGGGACTTCAGTCGGTGGGCGGGCCCCTCGGGGGGCTCGGCGCCCGCCCACCGTGTGACGGCCTTTACAGGCCGACGGGGTGACGAACCTTGAAGCCGGAGTTGTCTCGCATGGCGACCTGCCAACGCGAGCCGTGCGCACCGCGGCCGCTCGTGTCGAAGCGGATGCCCGCGACCGTCATGTACATGTGGCCGGAGTTCGTGTAGAGGGTGACCCACTGGCCCTTGCCGCTCTCGCCCCAGCCGAAGTAGTCGTAGGAGGCGAGCGGGCTCTTCAGCAGGTTGGCTCCGCGCAGCGCGTAGGAGACCGACCCGGAGCAGTCGTAGCCCGTGTCCTCCCACTTGCCGTGGCCGCCGCCCCACTTGTACGGGAGGTTGGCGATCTTGTTGCCCGCGGCGATGATCTGCTTGACCGCGTCCGGCGCGTTCTCCGGCGCGATCGCCTGGCCGTCGGCGCTGATGCGCGCCTTGTCGCCCGGGGCGAGCGGTGCCGGCGGCAGACCCTGCAGGGGATCACCCGCGGTGCCCGGAAGCGCGTCCGCACCGACGACGGTGATCAGCTTGTAGATGTCGCCGGCGTCGATCATTCCGTCGACGGGGCGGTCGTACTTCGCCTCGTAGCGGCGGACGGCGGCCGTGGTGCGCGGGCCGTACTCGCCGTTCGGCGAGGGGGCGTTGCGCACACCGGCACGGCGCATGTAGTCCTGCAGCTGGCGCACGTCTCGCCCGCTCATCCCGCGGGCCAGCGGCATGCGCTCGCCGAGGCGGGTGGTGTCGACGGCGGTCGTGCCGAAGGTGACGCCGCCGCTGGCCTCGACCGAATGCGGGCCACCGGCGGCTGCGCGCAGCCGCTTGATCGTGACCGGACCGGCGATGCCGCTCGCCTGCAGGCCCGCGGCGAGCTGGAAGCGCTGCACCGAGCGCGACGTCGCGTACTGGTAGGAGCCCGTCACCGGATCCGTGATGCCGACCGCCGTCAGGAGCGTCTGCAGCCGGGAGACGTCGATCCCCTGGGCGCCGGGGCGCAGAACGCGGCTGGTGATGCGCGGCACGGTCCGCGTAGCGGTGCTCGTGCCGGCTGCGGACTGAGTCTGCGCCGTCTGCGGAGCTGCGCCGAACGCGGTCGCCGGCAGCGCGAGGAGGCCGGTGACGATCAGCGTTACGGCGAAACGGTGGCTCTGCGGCAAGACAGGGATCCCCCTTTTTGGGTGCGCCTACGGGGTTAGCTGTCGGGCTCGCGCGAAAAGGGCCGCGCTACGTCACGCACTGGTGACGATTCGCCCCTGGCCACCGAAGTGACCTGTGGTTCCCCCGCTTCCCGGGTTTTCGGATCCCGGGAACTCGGCTGGGTACAACGTTCGGAGGAGAGTAGCGAAATCCTCCCGCGAAGTTACGTCAACCGGACATCCGGTCCTTGTGGCATTCCACACGCGGCCGTGTCAGGAGGCGGGCAGCCGGCCCGTGAGCAGGCCGGCCCCGGCCAGCCTCGAGAGGCGGTCTCGCAGGACGCCGTAGGCCCGGCGCTCCTGCAGATGGTGGTTCAGGAAGGCCGAATCCCACGAGTATCCCGGCGGGCTCGCGATCCAGTTGTAGAAGTAGATCCGCTGGATTCGCGGGCTGACGCGGCGCAGGCGGTCGAAGATGAACCCGGTCGCGTTCGCGGCGTGCTGGAACCCCTGCGGGATGCGCGTGGAGCTGCTGTTGTTGCGGTCGACGAGGCCGCCGGTCTCGGTCAGCCAGAGCCGGGCGTCCGAGCCGATGGCGCTCAGGGTCCGGCGGGTGAACGTCGTCGTGTAGCGGTTGGCGTCCAGGTAGTTGTGCAGGCCCCAGCGGGTCGGGGGCATGTTGGCCGCGCGGCGGAAGTCGCGCACCCATGACGAGATGTTCGGCGAATCCACGAGATCGGCGGCGAGAACGGTGCACCCGGGGCAGGCGAGCCGCAGCTGCCGCCAGTACGCGGCGACGGTCCCAGGACGGCGGCACATCCGCGAACCGCAGCTGTTGGCCTCGTTCCAGGTCGAGAACTGCGTGACCCACGGGTAGCGTGCCCTGAACGCGTCGACCGCGCGGCGAAAGCGGGCGGACGTCGGGACGTTGTCCGCGTACGAGCGCGACGTCCCGAACGTCACGAGCGGGCGCACCCCCGCGACGCGCGCCGCAGCCATCCAGCCGTCCAGCTCGGCGCGCTGCCAACCGACGTCGATCGCGTTCCAGCCGACGAGCAGCCGGGCCTCCCCGATGCGCGTGCGCTGGAACGAGCTCGCGGTGAAGAAGGACGGCTGCTGCTCGGCGACGCCGATGGTGACCGAGGCCGCCGGCGCCGCGGGGGCCGCG
Source organism: uncultured Solirubrobacteraceae bacterium (assembly GCA_963817295.1). Taxonomy (GTDB): domain Bacteria; phylum Actinomycetota; class Thermoleophilia; order Solirubrobacterales; family Solirubrobacteraceae; genus F1-60-MAGs163. Next base: position 75,242 of record CAWFOF010000020.1, read on the forward strand.
GGGCCGGCGAGCGCCGCCGCCAGCAGCGCCGCGGCGATCAGTCCGGAGCGGCTACGGCGCACGAAGCACCGCATCGGCGATCGCGAGCGCGACCTCGGCTCGCGGCAGCAGCGAGTCGAGGTCCACGAACTCCTCCGGCGCGTGGGCGTGGCCGCCGCGCGGCCCCAGGCCGTCGATCGTGATCGGGATCGTCGCCGCGAAGTGGCTGGCGTCGCTGGCTCCACCGCGCTGCGCCGGCATCACCGGCCGTCCCAGCTCGAGGCCCGCGGCGGTCAGGATCTCCGCGGTGCTCTGACGCGCGTCCATCCCCGGCCACTCACGTTGCAGCACAGCCTCGATCGTCGCCCCTCCGACCTCGTCCGGGATCGTCGCGAGCACCTCGCGCAGCGCCTCGAGCCGGTCTGCGCGCACGTCGCAGACGAGCTCGCCGGCGGCCGGGACGACGTTCAGCGCCTCGCCGCTGTGCAGGATGGTCGGCACGGCCGTGAGGCGATCCGGGCCGTGCGGGTCGTGCAGGGCGGCGACGCCGCGCGCCACCTCGGCGAGAGCCAGCAGCGCGTTGATCCCGCGGTCGGGCGCCGAGCCCGAGTGCGACGAGCGGCCGTGAGCTTTGACGCGGATCGCTCCCGCGGCCTTGCGGCGCACGACGACTGCATCGTCGCCGGCGGGTGTGCGCTCGCCGGCCTCGAAGCACAGGCAGGCGTCGAAGCCGGCGAAGCGCGGGACGTGCGCGAACGGCCCGATCCGCCACTCCTCGTCGTTGACGAGCAGCAGGGCGGCCTCCCCCACCTCGGGCCGGCCGGTCAGGGCACGCAGGACGCCCAGCGCGATCGCGTCGCCCGCCTTCATGTCGATCGTCCCCGAGCCCAGGACGTGCCGCCCGCGGCGCTGGGGCGGGAGGTGCGCGTCGTGGGGGACGACGGTGTCCAGGTGGCCGACGAGCAGCAGCCGCCGCCGGCCCGGACCGCTGACCCGCAGCACGAGGTCGGGGGCGTGCTCGGCCGACGAGCACGGGATCCGCTCGACCGACGCCGCGTCCGGGGCGAGCGCCGTCGCGACCGTGACGGCCTCCTCCGCGGCCGGCGCGTCACCCGAGGGCGATGAGATCGCGACGAGCGCCTCCAGATCGCGCTCGGCACGCGCCGCGATCACGGGTGCGTGCTCGGCGATCCACTCGTTGGCCACGTGCGTACTCTTCCACCAATGTCTAAAGGACCGCAGGTGGGCGATCAGGCCCCGGACTTCGAGCTCCCCGGCACGGACGGCTCGTTCAAGCTCTCCGAGCAGCGCGGGAAGCGCGTCGTGATGCTCTTCTACCCGGGCGACAACACACCGGTCTGCACGAAGCAGTTCTGCTCCTATCGCGACCGCTCGGACGACCTCACCGGGCTGGGCGCCGTCGTGGTCGGCATCTCGAACCAGAGCCTCGAATCGCACAACGCCTTCACCGCGAAGCACGGGCTGAACGTCCCGCTGCTCGCCGACGTCGACAAGAGCGTCGCGAAGGCCTACGGCGCCGCCGCGCCGGTCCTGGGGACGCGTCGCGCCGCGTTCGTCGTCGACGAGGAGGGCATCGTCCGCTACCGCCTGGTGCACACGCTCGGCGTCGACTTCCAGGACGTCGACGACCTCCAGCAGGCGCTCGCAGCGCTCCCCGCCCCAGCGGCCTGAGCCGACGGCCGTGCTCGAGGTCGCGACGCTGAGCGACGGCGGCCAGAGCGCCGAGGCCGTTGCGGCGAGCGTCGCCGCCTGGTTGCGACCCGTTCGCCGGAAGCTCGACCTCGCGCTGTACTCCGTGCGCGTCCCGGGCCCGCCCGGCAGCGAGATGGCCTCCGCGCTGCGCGATGCCGCCGCCCGCGGGATCGCCGTGCGCGCGGTCGTGCACCATCCCGACATCCAGCCGCACGTCCTCCACGGCGCTCCGGCGCCGCTGACCCGGCTGGAGCTGCTGCAGCGCCTCGGCGTGCAGGTCCGCACCGTCGCGCCGGTCCGCGACCTCATGCACCACAAGTTCGCCGTGCGCGACGGCGAGGCCGTCTGGACCGGGTCGACGAACTGGACGACCGACGACTTCACGCGCGAGGAGAACGCGATCGTCCGGGTGCACTCGGAGGACGTCGCGGCGGCGTTCTCGCGGGTCTTCGACGAGCTGTGGGAGAGCGGTGAGCTCACCGACAGCGGTGCGCGCGACGCCGAGGCGGTCCGCGTCGGCGCGGCGACGGTCCGCCCGTGGTTCTGTCCGGGGCGCGGGCAGCAGCTGTCCGAGCGGATCGCCGAGCGGATCGCCGGGGCGCGCCGGCGGGTTCGCGTCGCCTCCCCGGTGATCACGGCCGGCCCCGTGCTCGAGGCGCTCCACGACGTCCGCCGCGCCGGGACGCTCGACGCCGGCGGGGTCGTCGACCGCACCCAGACGCAGGGCGTCATGCGCCAGTGGCTCGCGCTGGAGAGCGGCTGGAAGGCCCCGGTCCTGCAGGACGTCCTCGAGGGGCTCGCCTTCTCCGGGAAGCCGTCGACGCCGTACGACGGTCGGGCGGACAGCGCGCGCGACTACATGCACGCGAAGATCGTCGTCGTGGACGACGCCGTCTTCACCGGGTCCTTCAACCTGTCGCGCTCGGGCGAGGACAACGCCGAGAACACCCTGGAGATCGAGGACGCGCGACTGGCCGACCAGCTCGCCGGCTACATCGACGGGCTTCGCGCCCGCTACCCGGTGGAAGGGGCATGGGCATGACGCAGGGGCCACTGCAGATCCGCACGCTGACGCAGGGCGGGCAGAGCGCGGAGGAGATCGGCGCCACGATCGTCGCATGGCTCGGCGAGGCGACCCGCTCGCTGGACCTGGCGCTGTACGACATCCGCCTTCCGGGCGACGTCGGGGACGCGGTCGCGGGGGCCTTGCGCGACGCCCGCGCTCGCGGTGTCGTGGTGCGCATCGCGATCGACGACCCGCAGACCGAGGCCCCGGGGCACTCGACGCCGCCACCGACGACGAGGCCGGACATCCTGGCGGGAACCGGCGCCGACATCCGGCGGATCGACGGCGACGGCGAGCTCATGCATCACAAGTTCGTCGTCCGCGACGGCCGTGATCTCTGGTGCGGGTCGACGAACTGGACGCTCGACTCCTGGAGCCGTGAGGAGAACGTGATCGTCACCGCCGGCTCCGCGGAGCTGGCGCAGGCGTACTCCAAGACGTTCACGCAGCTGTGGAGCAGAGGTCGCCTGGAGAACACCGGCAACTTCGACACCCATCCGATGACGATCGGCGACGCGCTCGTACGGCCGTGGTTCTGTCCCGGCCGTGGCCGGGAGCTCGCCCACCAGATCGCGGCGCGCATCGACCGCGCGCAGCGACGCATCAGGATCGCCTCGCCCGTCCTGACCTCGGCGCCCGTGCTGAGCGCGCTCGCCGAGGTGCTCGACGAGCAGCGCGTCGATGCCACGGGCGTCGTCGACATCACGCAGACCGAGCAGGCGCTGCGCCAGTGGCACGCCAACGACCAGGTGAGCTGGAAGGCACCGATCCTCGAGCGCGTGCTGGCCGGGCTGCACTTCTCCGGCAAGCGCTCGACGCCGTACGCCCCGGGATCGATCCACGATTTCATGCACGCGAAGATCAGCGTGATCGACGACGTCGTCTTCGTCGGCTCCTACAACCTGTCGCGCTCCGGGGAGGAGAACGCCGAGAACGTGCTCGAGATCGAGGACGCGGCGCTCGCCGACCGCATCGCGGCCTGGATCGACGAGGTCCGGGCGCGGTACGCGACGCCGGCGCCGCCGCCGCCCACTCAGGCGGCCAGCCGGCCCTGACGCCGCGCACCCTCGCTGAGCAGGCGAACGATGTCGGCCGGCTCGTCGAGGACGCGCATCAGGTCGAGCTCGTCGCCGCTCAGCATCCGCGCCGCCACGATGCGCTCGCGGATCCAGTCGATCAGGCCTCCCCAGTAGGAGGAGCCCGCGAGAGCGATCGGGAAGTGGTGGATCTTGCCCGTGATGATGAGGTTGAGCGCCTCGAACAGCTCGTCGAGCGTGCCGTAGCCGCCGGGAAAGACGACGAACCCCGTCGCGTAGCGGACGAACATGACCTTGCGCGTGAAGAAGTGGTCGAACGTCAGCGAGATGTCCTGGTAGGGATTCGGCGCCTGCTCGTGCGGCAGGCGGATGTTCAGGCCGACCGACATCGCGCTCGCATCCCACGCACCGCGGTTCCCCGCCTCCATGATCCCGGGACCTCCACCGGTGATGATCGTGAACCCCGCCTTGCCGAGCAGGCGGGCGGTCTCGCGCGCCGCCATGTACGCGGGGTCGTGCTCGTGGACGCGGGCCGACCCGAACATCGACACGCCGCACGTCACTCCGGCCATCGCGAGGAAGCCGTGATCGAGCTCAGCCCTGATCGCGTTGAGGCGCTGCTCGTCGCTGCGCTCGGTGGCGACCGCCGGCGCCTGGGCGCCGAGCAGCTCCTCGTCCGGGGTGAGGGGAGGGAGCGCGGCGTCGGCTGGCGTCATGAGCGCGACCCTAGTGCACGCTCTAGCGGTAGCCTGCGTGGGCGCTGGATGCGAACCGGTTCCGCGCATCCTCCCTCGACCGACGACGAATACGACGATGACGACCGACGCAGGCGTGCCCCAGTCCGACGAGCCCTCAGCCGAGGAACCCGTCGTCGACGCCCAGCCCGCCGACGAGGTCGCTCCGGTCGCAGCCGAGGAGGCCACGCCCGTCGCTGAGGACGCCGCGCCTGCAGCCGAGGAGGCCGCACCCGCGGCGGAAGAGGCCACACCGGTCGCCGAGGAGCCCGCGGCCGACGAGCCTGCGCCCGTCGCCGAGGACGCCGCGCCCGCGGCCGAGGAGCCCGCCCCCAAACCGGCGTCGAAGCGCAAGCGCCAGCGCAGCCGTCGCCCGGTCGTCCCGAACCTTCCCAAGACGCGCGCTCCGCTTCCCATCGACGAGCTGCGCGACGCCTCGCGCTCGACGCTCGAGCTGTTCGGGCCCCAGCAGGCGGCTCGCGATTCGTTCAACGTCCTGGGTCCGAAGGAGCGTCAGGACATCTCGGCGCTGATCGCCCAGGACGAGGATCACCGCCCCCGCGCGCGCAACATCGCCAACGGCTCGCTCGGTGCCGGCCGCATCGACAAGGCGATGGCCGCGACGATCCTCTCGATGGTCCGCCCCGAGGACCTCTGGGCGGCGACGCTCGACAAGGAGCTTGCGGCGCAGAAGCTGGGCCGCATCCGCGAGGCCAAGCAGCGCGACAAGCAGCGCGCGGACCGTGCCAAGGAGCGCGCGAACCGCAGCGACCGCGTCAGCCGCGAGGATCTCGCCAAGGCCTCCGACGGCCGCGTCGGCGCGACGATCCGCTTCGTCACCGACGACGAGCGGCGCGAACGCAAGAAGAAGCCCGAGGAGCCCAAGCCCGAGAAGCAGAGCGGCGGCGTCCTCGACAAGCTCGGGTACTAGGGTCCTGGGCACTCCGCATCCCGGGCCGCGGCGCGCTGTTCATCCCGCGGAACCTAACGTGGCCGCTGGACCGCGTTCCAGCGGTGCCGGGCGATCTGCACGCCCGCACGCTCACGCATCGCCGGCGTGAGCAGGCGCCCCAGCGCCGCGCGGTGATCGGCGACCAGCCGGTACACCCCCCGCGTGAGGCGGGGGAACGCTCGCAGCAACGGCGCGAGCGGTGCGAGCAGCGGCAGCCGCGCGGCGATCGGTGCCGCCGCGTCGCCGCCCGAGTACACGTCGCCGGCCGCCGTCACCGCGTGGGCGCTGCCGAGCCGCTCGGCTTGCGGCAGGCCGGCGAGGAGCCGCTCGCCCAGCTCGCCCTGGATCGGCTCCGGCTGCAGCGCGAGACGGCGGTCGAGCGCGAGCACGCGCGCGATCGACCACCGGCACCACCCGCAGTCCTCGTCATAGAGGACGACGAGCGGGGCGTCGGGTGGCATCTACGCCATGACGGTCGCCAGGCGCCGCTCGATCGCCGAGGAGACGGCCTCGCGGACGGGGCCCTCCTCGAAGCGCTCGACGATCGCCTGGAGGAAGCCCTCGATCACGAGCTGCTTGGCGTCGGCGTCCGGCAGGCCGTGCGAGCGCAGGTAGAAGAGCTGCTCGGGGTCGATCTGCGCGATCGCGGCGGCGTGCGTGCAGCGCACGTCGTTCGCGAGGATCTCCAGGCCGGGGATCGCGTCGGCGTGGGCCTTCTTGGAGAGCAGCAGGTTGCGCGACTCCTGAAAGGCGTCGGTGCGCTGCGCGCCCTCGTCGACCTTGATCATGCCGCGCCACACCGCGCTCGACCGGCCGGACAGGATCCCGCGGAACGCGAGGTCGGACGTCGTGTCCGGCGCGGCGTGCTCCTGCAGCGTGTCGAAGTCGAGGTGCTGGCGGCTGCGCGTCGCGTAGGCGCCGGTGACGTTCGCGCTGGCGCCCGGGCCGGCGAGCTTCGTCGTCAGGAAGACCTTGCCGTTGCCCGAGCCGAAGCCGAGCGTGATCCAGTCCAGCGTCCCGTCGCGCTCGACGATGCCGCGCTCGGCGCCGAAGACCCACGTCTTCTCGGAGAGGTCCTGGGCGTCGACGAAGCGCAGGCGGGCGTTCTGGCCGACGATGAGCTCGACGACGCCGTTGACGACGCCGTCCGCCTCGGGGTCGGCCGACAGCGTCTGGTGCCAGACCTCGGCCTGGGCGCCCTCCTCGAGCACGACGAGCGTGCGGTGGTGCAGCGTCGTGCCCGGCGGCCTCGTGAACGGTCGTCAGCACGATCGGCGCCTCGACGTGCACGCCGCGCGGGACGTAGACGAACGAGCCGTCGGTCCAGTTCGGCATCGTTGCGCACGACGAGCGGGGTGTCGCGACGCCACGACAGCTGCCGAGGTGCTTCTCGACGATGTCGGGGTGGCGCTCCGCCGCCAGCGCCAGCGGCATCACCACCGGCCCCTCGGAGACGGCCTCCTCGCGACTCGGCCGGATCCCGCCCTCCAGGTCCACGTCGAGCACATGCGCCGCCGCATCCGCCGCGCCGCCGGGAGCGGCCGGGAACGCATCGAGGTCCAGCTTGTCGATCGGCGTGAACTCCCACCCATCCACCCCACGGAACTGCGGCAGCGCAAGCGAGCCAAGCGCGGCAGCAGCCGCGGAGCGGCGATCAGCAAGGAACTGCGGTTCAGGAGTCAGCGTCGAAGAAGTCATAAGCAATCAGGGGTAGTAAGAGACAGAGTCCGTCAGGAACAACCCGAGGGCGCCAACGAGGCGTCAGCCAGGGACCGGAGCGCGAGATCGTGGATGGCTGAGGCGCACGCGCGAGGGGTGCTGTGCGCAGCACTGCCCCCGAGCCGCGGGTGGCCTCAGGCGCCACGAGATCCGCGACCAGCTCAAACGACCTAGCCGATGGAGCCCTCCATCTGCAGCTCGATCAGCCGGTTCATCTCCACCGCGTACTCCATCGGCAGCTCCTTGACGATCGGCTCGATGAAGCCGTTGACGATGAGCTTGCCGGCCTCCTCCTCGGAGATGCCGTGCGACATGAGGTAGAAGAGCTGCTCGTCGCCGACCTTGGAGACGGTCGCCTCGTGGCCGACGTCGACGTCGTCCTCGCCGATGCGGATCGTCGGGTAGGTGTCCGAGCGGCTGTCCTCGTCGAGCAGCAGCGCGTCGCAGACGACCTTCGACTTCGAGCCGTGCGCGCCCTTGGCGACCTCGAGCAGGCCGCGGTAGCTGGAGCGCCCGCCGTCCTTGGAGATCGACTTGGCGAAGATGTTCGACGTCGTGTTCGGCGCGGCGTGGACGATCTTGCCGCCGGCGTCCTGGTGCTGGCCCTTGCCGGCGAACGCGATCGACAGGATCTCGCCGTGGGCGCGCTCGCCCATCAGGTAGACGCTCGGGTACTTCATCGTGAGCTTCGAGCCGAGGTTGCAGTCGACCCACTCGACGGTCGCGTCGCGCTCGGCGACGGCGCGCTTGGTGACGAGGTTGAAGACGTTCTGCGACCAGTTCTGCACGGTCGTGTAGCGGATGCGCGCGCCGGGCTTGGCGATCAGCTCGACCACGGCCGAGTGCAGCGAGTCGCTGGAGTACGTCGGCGCCGTGCAGCCCTCGACGTAGTGCACGTAGCTGCCCTCGTCGGCGATGATGATCGTGCGCTCGAACTGGCCCATGTTCTCCGTGTTGATGCGGAAGTAGGCCTGCAGCGGCATCTCGACGTGGACGCCCGGCGGGACGTAGACGAACGAGCCGCCCGACCAGACGGCGCTGTTGAGCGCGGCGAGCTTGTTGTCGTTCGGCGGGATGATCGTCGCGAAGTACTCCTTCACGAGCTCCTCGTGATCGCGCAGCGCGCTGTCCATGTCGAGGAAGATCACGCCCTGGTCCTCGAGGTCCTTGTTGACCTGGTGGTAGACGACCTCGGACTCGTACTGCGCGCCGACGCCGGACAGGAACTTGCGCTCGGCCTCCGGGATGCCGAGGCGGTCGAACGTCTTCTTGACGTCGTCGGGCACGTCGTCCCAGGACCGCTCCGCCTTCTCGGAGGCGCGCACGAAGTAGTGGATGTCGTCGAAGTCGACCTCGGCGAGCTTCGGCGAGCCCCAGGTCGGCATGTCGCGCGCCAGGAAGTGGTCGAGCGACTTCAGCCGGAAGTCGCGCATCCACTGCGGCTCGCTCTTGAACTCGGAGATCTTCTCGACGAGCTCGCGCGTGAGGCCCTTGGGCGCCTTGTACAGGTAGTTCTCGGCGTCGTGGAAGCCGTAGCGCTCGGTGTAGTCGGAGTTCAGGTCGCGAAGACCCTCCTCCTCGTTGGTGAGCGGCGTCCGGGCGATGTCAGGAGTGGCCATGTCAGTCAACCTCGAGCTTGATGAGCCCGTCCTCGACGAGGACGGGGAACGTCTCCACGGGTACGTACGCGGGGAGGGTCTTGGGCTTTCCGGTGCGCAGATCGAACAGCGAGCCGTGACGCGGGCACTCGATCGTGCATGCAGCCTGGTCGAGCAGCCCGTCGGCGAGCTGCCCGTCGTCGTGCGAACAGCGGTCCTCGATCGCCAGGATCGTGCCGTCGCAGTTGAAGACGCCGATCTCGAGGTCCTCCCATTCGAGGATGCGCGTGCCGCCCGGGGGCAGCTCGATGAGTGGGCAGACGTCGATGAGTGGGGTCATTCGTGCGGAGCGATACAAAATCCGAGTGCAGTAGACGGAATTGTACCCGCTCTCCCCGGCGGCGGAACGTGCGGCGCGCTGTTACCGGCGTGTGCGCAGCACGGAGGTGGCGCGCACGCGCCCCGTTCCGGCCGATGTGCGGACGCTGAACGCCACGCGGGCGACGGCGCCGTTGCCACTGAGGACGACGGAGGCCGCGGCCGCGTCGGCCGCGCCGTTGCGCAGGCGGTAGATGCGGCGGCTGCCCTTGGGGAGCTTGACCTTCACCGGGACGAGGCGCACGCTGGGGCCGACACCGGACGTCATCAGGCCGCTGATCGTGCCGGTGCAGGCGCGACGGCACACCACGAGCGCCGTCAGGCCACCGCCCAGACGGCGCGCGCGCCAGGCGAGGCGCAGCGTCGCCGGCGGCTTGACCTTCTTCGAGCCGGCCGCAACGACGGGGAAGCGCGGCTCGGTCGTCGTCGTCGTGCTTCCTGGCGGCGTCGCCGTCGCGCCCGCCTGGACGGGAGTCGGCGCCGGGGGCACGTCATCGAAGACGCCGTCCCAGTCGAACCGGACCGCGGCGCTGGAGCCCTGCAACGGGTTGTCCTGTGCCGGGGCGCGGCCGGTCGGGTAGGAGACGGTGAAGCGATAGATGCGCGCTTCGCCCGGGCTGAAGTCGCCGAGCGCCAGCGGGGCGATCCCGTTCAGCTTCCCCGAGTACATCGTCACGGGACGGAAGCGGTTCGTCGCGTCCTCCATCACGAAGTCGAGGACCGTCGAGAGCGGTTCGGGCAGGCCGGTCGGGGCGTCGGTGACCGCTGAGGGGGTGAACGCGAGCGCGCCGCGTCGTCGCGCCGCGTGTTCTGGATGCGGATCTGCGCGACGCGGATGATGCCGGGCTGCAGGCGCGTGGCGGCGAACAGGACGCTGGAGGTCGCCGGCGCGGGCGAGCGGGCCGCGCAGGTCACTGACGGTCGCGCGCGCGGGCTACTTGTGCAGCGAGCCCTGCAGCGGGAAGCTGCCCGTCGCCGCGTAGGCGGCGGTCAGCAGCGCGCGCCATCGCGACGAGCACGGTCAGCGTCGTGTTCGCGAGGCGTCGCAGCCGCTGGGATGTCGTCCGGCGCGCCATCAGAAGTCGCGATCGTTGTCGGTCTCGGTCGTCGTGCCTGCGGCGACCTGGTTGCCGGCGTCGTCGCGCAAGGCGGTGTTGCGCGTCCACGCCATGTTCCGGGCGGGCGTCGACGGCGGCGCGGATCGCAGCGGGGATGTCGGGCGTCCCGAGCGTGATCGTCACCGTGCGCCGGTCGACCGACAGGGCCATCGTCGCGCCGAAGTTCACGGTGCCGGACACGAAGTCGGCGCCGAGGCTGATGCCGCTGGTGGTGACGCTGCCGCCGGCGATGCCGAGCGTCGCGGTGTTCGACGCGTTGAGCAGCGTCAGGCCGTCGCTGGCGCCGGCCGAGAGGAACTTCGCGTGGACGGCGGTCGGGGCCAGGCCGTTCCAGCCGGCCAGCAGCGACGCCGGGCGCCATCGCTTCGCTGAACGTGAAGGTGAGGCTGTCGCCGCTGTCCAGGTGGCCGGCGACCTGCCCGCCGCCGCTGCCGTTCGCCGCGCTGATCGACTGCGCGACGGGACCGACGCTGTCGGTGGTGAAGGTGACGGCGGTCGACGTTGCCCGCGGTGCCGGCCGAGTCGAGCTGCGTGGCCTGGACGGTGTAGGTCCCGCTCGCCAGCGTCGCGGGCGTGACTGTCCAGGCCCCCGTCATCGCGTTGCGTGCCGCGTCAGGGTCTGGACGAGCGCACCGGCCGTGCTCGGCCCCGAGTAGATCCGGACGGTCACGGTCGCGCTGTCGCCCACGACGATCCCGGCGACCCCGGTGATCGGCGGGCGGCCGATCGTCAGCTGCCCGGCCGTGGGCGCGCTGATCGAGACGACCGGCGCACGTGGTGTCGATGTTGAAGGTCCGTGCGGCGGAGTTCGTGGCGTTCCCGGACGCGTCGGCCTGCCGCGCCTGCGCGGTGTACTGGCCGTCGGCGAGCGCGGGGCGCACGGCGACGCTCCAGGTCGTCCCGGCGCGCGTCGCGTTCAGCACGCGCACCGGCACACCGGTCGCGGCGGCGCCCGCGTAGACGTTGACCGTGAGCGTCGGGCTGTCACCGGGAGCATTGCCGGCCGTTCCGCTGATCGCGGGGGTCGCCGTGCTGAGCCACTGGTTCGCGGTGGGAGCGGTGATCGCGACGCCCGCCGGAGCCGTCGCGTCGGTGACGAAGGTGACCGCGAGCGACGTGCCGGTGTGCCCCGCGCTGTCGGTCTGCGTGGCCTGCGCGGTGTACTGGCCGTCGGCGAGCGTTGCCGGCGTGACGGTCCAGGCTCCCGTCGTCGCGCTGCGGGTCGCGGTCAAGGTCTGGACCGGCGCGCCGGCGGCGCTCGCCCCGGCGTAGATCCGGACCGTCACGGTCGCGCTGTCGCCGGTGACGATGCCGGCGACCCCGGAGATCGGCGGCCGCGCGCCGACGCGCTGGCCGGCGGTGGGAGCGCTGATCGAGACGACCGGCGTCGTGGTGTCGACGTTGAAGGTCCGGGCGGCGGAGCTCGTGGCATTCCCGGAGGCATCGGCCTGGCGGGCCTGCGCGGTGTACTGGCCGTCGGCGAGCGCCGGGGCGACGGGAACGCTCCAGGCGGTCCCGGCGCGACGTGGCCGTCAGGATCCGTACCGGCACGCCGCTCGCGGCAGCGCCGGCGTACACGTTGACGGTCAGCGCCGGATCGTCCCCGGTCGCGTTGCCGGCGGTTCCGGCGATCGCCGGAGTGCCGGTCGCGAGCCACTGGTTGGCCGCCGGGGCGGTGATCGCGACACCCGCCGGGGCTGTGGCGTCGGCGAAGAAGCTGACCGCGGCCGACGTGCCGGTATGCCCGGCGCTGTCGGTCTGCGACGCCTGCGCGGTGTACTGGCCGTCGGCGAGGGTGGCCGGGGTGACGGTCCACGCGCCGGTCGTCGCGTCGCGTGTCGCGGTGCGCGTCTGGACCAGGGCTCCGGCGGTGCTCGCCCCGGAGTAGATGCGCACGGTCACGGTCGCGCTGTCGCCCGCGAGGATTCCGGCGAGGCCGGAGATCGGCGGCCGCGCCCCGACGCGCTGCCCGGCGGTGGGCGCGCTGATCGTGACGGCCGGCGTCGTGGTGTCGATGTTGAAGGTGCGCGCCGCGCTCGTGCCGACGTTGCCGACCGCGTCGGACTGGATCGCCTGCGCCGTGTACTGGCCGTCGGGCAGCGACGGCGTGACGGACAGTGTCCAGGCGTTGCCGGCCCGCGTCGTCGTCAGCGTCCGCACCGGCGCGCCGGTCGCCGCGGCGCCGGCGTAGAGCTTCACGGTGACGGTCGTGCTGTCGCCGGCCGCGGTGCCGGCGCGCCCGCTGACCGTGGGCGTCGTGTTCGTCAGCCACTGGCCGGCGGTCGGCTGCAGGATCGTGGGCGCCGGCGCGGTCGCGTCGACGATGAAGGTGCGGGCGTTCGACAGGCCGCTGTGACCGACGTCATCGGTCTGGGTGGCGCGAGCGGTGTACGTGCCGCCCGCCAGCGCCGGGGTCGTCGTCACGCTCCACGTCGCGCCGGTCCGGGTCGCGGTCAGCGTCCGCACGGGGGCACCGGTGGCTGTGGCCCCCGCGTAGACGTTGACGCTGAGGGTCGTCGCATCGCCGGTGGCGTTGCCGGCGGCGCCGGAGATCACAGGCGTGGGGCCGACCGTCGCCCCGGCGGCGGGAACGGTGATCGTGGGAGCGGGCGCGACGGTGTCGATCGTGAAGGTGACTGGTGCGCTGAAGCCGGAGTTCAGGAAGCTGTCGTCCTGCTGGGCGCGCGCGGTGTAGGTGCCGTCCGGCAGCGCGGCGGGCATGGCGCTCCATGCGCCGGTGCACGCGTTGCGGTTGACCGTGACGGTGCGCAGCACCGGGCCGGAGGCCACGGCGCCCGCGTAGATGCGAACCGTGACGGGCGCGAGGTCGCCGGCGCAGCACGCCGGCGACTCCGGAGATCGAGGGCGTCGCCGTCGCGACGCGTGCGCCGTCGGCCGGAGACGTGATCGTCACGACGGGAGCGACCCAGTCCGGGTATGCGGTGAAGGTGTTGGGGGCGCTGGAGACCTGCGCGACGAAGGTGGCCCCGGACGCGGCAAAGCCGCCCAGCGTGAAGGCGGCAAGCCCGGCGAGGGCCAGCAGGGTGCGCAGCGGGCGCCGGATCATCCGACGGCCTCCGGCTCACCCACGGCCGCGCGGTCGCGGCGACGACGGGCTTCCGCGCCGGCGTCCCGCCACAGCCCTGCGAGTACCGGCAAATCGCGATCAGCAGCGCGGGAAGCCCGATCACGACCATCCGCACCGCGCGCTCGCTGAGCGCAGCGACGGCATAGCCGACGAGCGGCACCCCGAACGCGACCTTCGCCTGCCCCGCGGCGGGGAGCGTGAAGACCCACGGGTCGCGGGTGCGGTTGGCGTCGCCCTTGGTCCGGTAGACGCGCCGTCCCGTGCAGCGTCTTGATCGCGACGATGCGGTGGGTGACGAAGCCCCTCGGGCCGGCGGTCGGCGGCGGCTTGTACGTGATGACGTCCCCGACCCGCAGGTCCTTCGGAGCCACGACGCGATCGAACACGACCGACCCGCGGTCGTATGTGCCGGTCATCGAGCCACCGGTGATCACGTAGCGCTCCATCCCGAGCATCGCCGGCACGAACATCACTGCGCCGAGCACCACCGCGACGAGCGTCGCCGCCCACGCGAACGCCGCCTGCAGCGGAATCCGGACGCGAGGCGGCGTCGGGATCGTGACGGGGATCGGAGGAGCGGGGGCGCTCATCGGGGGAGGGAGCGGGGTGGAGCGCGACCGCTTGAGGGCCGCGCTCCACCTCCACTCAGCCGGTCAGGAGGTCGCGTCCCAGACGAACTTGATCGAGCCGCTCTTGCCCTGGAGCGGGTTGTCGACGGCCGGGGTCCCATTCGGGAACGTGACGACGAACTTGTAGCGGTGCGTCTCGCCGGGTGCCCAGAGGCCCAGGCTGTTGCCGAACGTCAGTCCGCTGACCTTGCCGCTCGTGACCGGTGAGGAGCCGGTGCACTGGGGGACCGCGCCGGTCGGCGTGCCGCAGTCGATCACGTCGAGGTCGAGCTGGTCGAGCAGACCGTCGGGATCGACGAGGTTCGACGCCCCCAGCGAGAACGTGCCGGAGACCGACCCGGTGTTCTGGATGTCGACGAAGCCGGTCTTGACGTCGCCCGGCTTGAGGTCGGTGACGCTGAAGACGGCACTGCCGCCGGTACCGCCGATCGACAGCGTGCCGCTGCTGAAGGTGTTGGTGGCCGACGCGACCTGCGCCGTGAAGTTTGCGCCCGATCCGACCGCCACGCCGACTGCCGCGAGGACGACGGCGAGAGCGCCGAGGGTGTGCCGCGGGCGGGCGGCGAGGACAGAAAAGCGGGAGAACACGGGAAGACCTCCGGGGTGCACCTGGCGGGTGATCCCCTCCCGGCCAGTGCCGGGCGGCCGTTCCCGGACCATCCGGGCGCGGACCGGTGCAGGAAGGGGTGTCGGCGTGCGCGCGGCGTGCGCGCATCGAACATCCGTCCAGCGTGGACGGCCGATGGAGCCTTCGTGGAGCCTTTGGGTCGCGAGAGCTACAGCCGGGAGCCGTTGGGCTCCGGAGGGGAAGCGTCTGGCGTCTCGGCCTCCCACTCGGCCGCGCCGCCGAGTGCCGCGCTCTTCAGGACCTTCAGGGACAGCAGCGCGCACTTCATGCGCGTCGCCGAGATCTCGATCCCGAGCAGCTCGAGGATCGCGGTGCGGTCCATCCGCAGCAGATCGTCGACCGGCATCCCGACGACCTCGTCGGAGATCATCGAGGCCGACGCCTGGCTGATCGCGCAACCGTGCCCATCGAAGCGCACGTCGGCGATCGTGCGATCCGGCGCCAGGCGCAGCATGACCTTCAGCTCGTCGCCGCACAGCGGGTTCGTGTCCGCGGCCTCGAGGTCGGGATGCTCCATCGCCCCCCAGTTGTGGGGGCGCTTGTAGTGCTCCAGGATCTCCTCGCGGTACAGGGCGTCGTCCATCAGCCTGCTCCTCAGTCGGCGAAGATCGCGTTGACGCGGCCGAGGCTCTCGACCAGGCGGTCGACGTCCTCGCGCGTGTTGTGCACCGCGAACGACGCGCGCGAACTGGCCGGGACGCCGAGCGCGCGCATCAGCGGCTGCGCGCAGTGGTGGCCGGCGCGGATGCAGACCCCGTCGCGTCCGACGATCTCCGACACGTCGTGCGGGTGCGCACCGTCGAGAGCGAACGAGATCAGCGCGCCGCGCGCGGTCGCCTCGCGCGGCCCGTGGATGGTGATCCCCGGAACCGTGCGCAGCTGCTCCAGCGCGTATGCGGTGAGGTCGAGCTCGTGTTCGCGCACGCCGGTCATCCCGATCGAGTCCAGAAAGCCGACCGCGGCGCCGAGGCCGACGGCGGAGGCGACCGGCGGCGTCCCGGCCTCGAACTTCGCCGGCACGTCGGCGTAGGTCGACTCGTGCAGGCCGACCGTGCGGATCATCGAGCCGCCGCCGAGGAACGGCGGCATCGCGTCGAGCAGCTCACGGCGGCCGTGCAGGACGCCGACGCCGGTCGGGCCGTAGGCCTTGTGCCCGGTCCAGACGTAGAAGTCGGCGCCGAGCGCCGGCACGTCGACGCGCAGCTGCGGGACGGCCTGCGCGCCGTCGACCAGCACCGCCGCGCCGGCCGCGTGCGCGCGGGCGACGATCTCCGCCACCGGGTTGATCGTGCCCAGGACGTTCGAGATGTGGGCGACCGCGACCATCTTCACGCGGCGGTCGAGCAGCAGCTCGTCGAGCTGGTCGAGTGAGAGCTGTCCGTCGGCGTCGACGTCGAGGTAGCGCAGGTGGGCACCGGTGGCCTGGCAGAGGAGCTGCCACGGAACGATGTTCGAGTGGTGCTCCATGACCGTCAGGACGATCGCGTCACCGGACTGGACGTTCGCGCGGCCCCATGAACTCGCAACGAGGTTGATCGACTCGGTCGCGTTCTTCGTGAACACGGTCTCCGCGGCGCTGGAGCCGACGAAGTCGGCCACCTGCACACGGGCGCCCTCGTACAGCTCGGTCGCCTCGACGGCCAGCGGGTAGGTCCCGCGATGGACGTTGGCGTTGTGGTGCAGCAGCTGGCCCGCCATCGCGTCGACGACGATCCGCGGCTTCTGCGAGGTCGCGGCGCTGTCCAGGTAGACGAGGCCCTCGCGCTCGAGGACCGGGAAGTCGAGCTCGACGGCGGTGTCGGCCGGCATGGTCATCAGGCGCCTGCTGTGACCCCGTCGGTGATCCAGCCGTAGCCCTCGCTCTCGAGCTGGGTGACGAGCTCGGGCCCGCCCTCCTTGACGATCCGCCCGTCGAACAGGATCGACACGCGGTCGGGCTCCACGAGGTGCAGGATCCGCTGGTAGTGCGTGATGATCAGGACGCCCATGCCGTTGCCCTTGGCGACGGTGTTGACGCCCTGCGCGACGACGTTGAGCGCGTCGATGTCCAGGCCCGAGTCGGTCTCGTCGAGGATCGCGACGGCCGGCTTCTGCAGCGCAAGCTGCAGGATCTCCAGGCGCTTCTTCTCGCCGCCGGAGAACCCGTCGTTCAGGTACCGCGTCGAGAACTCGCGCTTGACCTCTGTCAGCTCCATCGCGGCCTCGACGGTCTGGCGGAACTCCTTCAGCGAGATCTCCTTCTCGCCGCGCGCCTCGCGGTGGGCGTTCATGACCATCCGCAGGTACTTCGTGACGGTCACGCCGGGAATCGCGACGGGGTACTGGAAAGCCATGAACAGGCCCATGCGCGAGCGCTCGTCAGGCGATGCCTCGGTGATGTCCTCGCCGCGGAACAGGATCTGGCCCTCCGAGATCTCGAGCTGCGGGTTGCCCATGATCACGTTGGCGAGCGTGCTCTTGCCGGAGCCGTTGGGGCCCATCAGCGCATGCACCTCCCCCTGGTTCACGGTGAGGTCCAGGCCCTTGAGGATCTGCTTCTCCCCAGCCTGGACGTGAAGGTTCTTGATCTCGAGGTCGGCCATGGTCTCCGTGGTTTCAGTACGCGGTGAAAAGGGTCAGGCGATGCTGTGGAGCGGGAGCTCCGCACCGGTCGGCGCCAGCGACGGGCCCGCGGCGCGCGGCGCGCCGAAGTCCACGAGCTCCTGCAGCGTGGTCTGCTGCAGCGCGCGGATGACGCCGCCCTGGACGCGGGTCCAGAGCAG
This sequence comes from uncultured Solirubrobacteraceae bacterium, assembly GCA_963817295.1. Lineage (GTDB taxonomy): Bacteria > Actinomycetota > Thermoleophilia > Solirubrobacterales > Solirubrobacteraceae > F1-60-MAGs163. The sequence goes on from CAWFOF010000020.1 coordinate 92,643, forward strand.
CTTCGTGGCACATGCGTGCCCGTCCTCGACGTGCGAGCACAGCACACGGCCGTCCTCGCTGTCATCGACGAAGCAGGACATCGGGGCGACCGCGCCCTCGAGCGCGAGCACCACCTCGTCCATCGTGATCTCCTCGGCGGACCGCGCCAGGCGATAGCCGCCGTGCGCGCCGCGCGTGCTCTCGACCAGCCCGGACTTCTTCAGCAGGGCGACGATCCGCTCCAGATACGCGAGCGGCAGGCCTTCGGCCTCCGCGATCGCCTTCAACGAGACCGGGCCCGCATCCTCCTGGCGACCGAGCTCGACGAGGAGGCGCACGCCGTACTCCGCCTTCGTCGTGAAGATCATGGAGGTAATCCTACCAACGCGGTCGGAGAACCCGGAGCCGTGGCCGGGCTACCCTCGAATGGGCGTGCTCGCATCCCTCGCCACCGCCGCGCTCCTCGCGTCGACCCCTGTCCCCGCCGCAGTCGCGCAGACCTGCGCCGGGGCGCACACGCGCGGCGACACCGCCCGCGAGACGCACGCCATCCGCTGCCTGCTGAACGTCGAGCGCACCCGGCGCGGCCTCGTCCAGCTGCGCGGGAGCGCGCTGCTTCAGACCGCGGCAACGGGCCATTCGCGCGACATGGTGCGCCGCGACTACTTCGCTCACACGAGCCCCGGCGGGTCGACCCCGGTGGTGCGGGCGCGGCGCGACGGCTATGCCGCAACCCACCTTGCGGAGACGATCGCGTGGGGCGCCGGCAGCGACGGAACACCGGCCGGCACCGTGTCGCGCTGGATGAGCTCGACCGGGCACCGCCGCGCGATCCTCGACGCAAGCGTGCGCGAGATCGGCGTCGGGGTGACGCACGGATCGCCGCTCGCCCACATCCAGGGCGGCGTGACCGTCACCGCGGAGTTCGGCCTGCGCTGAACCGTCTGTGCAGCGGTTTCGTCCGCTCAGCGCACTGAAGCCGGACGTTCGTCCACGAGCCGCGCGACGCCCGCCACGCTGGGTTGTTCGTGATCGCGCTCCTGGCCACCACTGCGCTGTTCGCCGCTGCCCATCCGGCGGCGCAGGCCTGCCCGGGCGCACATGCCTCCCAGGCCGACGCCGGCGTCGTGACGCAGGCGCGCACGGTCCGCTGCCTGCTGAACGTGGAGCGTGCGCGGCACGGCCTCCGGGCCCTGCACGCAAACGCGAAGCTGACGGTCGCCGCCGCCGGGCACTCGCGCGCGATGGTCCACAGCAACGTGTTCGACCACAACGCACCCGATGGCTCGCCCGAGCAGCGCGTGCACGACGCCGGGTACCACTACAGCTCGCTCGGCGAGACGATCGCCTGGGGCACGGGCTCCTACGGAACGCCCGCGGGAACGGTGCAGCGCTGGATGGCCTCGCCGCCCCACCGGCGAATCATCCTGACGGCCCGCCTGCGCGACGTCGGCGTCGGCATCACATTCGGTGCGCCGCTCCGCGGCCGCAGCGGCGGCGCGACGGTGACCGCCGACTTCGGCAGCCCCTGAGAGGGTCTTCCCAGAGGACGGGTGTCGCCTACCGGGTGACGCCCTATCGGTGATCCGCGGCGCGGCGCCCGACGCTGCGGGCGAGCAGGAACGTGGCAGTGAGCCAGCCGGCCACCACGGCCGCGAAGATCACCACGGAGCCCGTCGGCGAGTCCGGGTGGTGAAGCGCGACTTTCAGAAACACGTAGACGGTGGCGGGGAATCCGACCAGGACGATCGTGAACGAGGCGGCGCCCGCCAGCGCGGCATCGCCCCAGCGCCTGCTGGTGCCTCTCCCGATGATGCGGCACCCGCCGATGAGCAGGGCCAGGCCACCTGCCGCAAGCGCACCGGAGACGGACAGCCACAGCGGTCGCGACCGGTGCGTGCAGTCGTCCAGGCAGTGGTAACTGGCCTACTGCGCCGAGGATTGCGAACGCCACGAGGGCGCCCCCGGGCAGGCACACCGCAAGGCCCGCGAAGGCGCGCATCATGGTCGGCCCCTGCCAACGCCCGCGCTGATGCCCGAGTCGCGACTCACCCGGCGTGTATCGGCTCCGTTCCGCGCCGTCCCGAGTGCACGAGCCGGCGAGACCGTGCGGCGCCGCGTCAGTCTCGCCGGTAGGCGACGCCCCGCCTAGAGGTAGTCGGCCCGCACCGCGGAACCGCGCAGCAGCGGCTTCACGATCTTCATCGCCTTGGGGAAGCTGCCGACGCTCACGCGTTCGATGTCGAGCCCCGAGCCTTCGATCGTCGCGAGCGTGTCGCGATTGCAGTTGCACCCGCCGCTGACGGTGCGCCACAACGGCGCCGCGCGGTCCTGCCTGCGGGCGAGCTTCGGGTCGTCGCTGCGCACGTGCTCGACGAACAGGTAGCGCCCGCCGGGCTTCAGGACGCGAGCGATCTCAGCGACGACCATGGCGGGATCCTTCGGCTCGCACAGCACGAGCGTCCCGACCACCGTGTCGAAGGTCGCATCCGCGAACGGCAGGCTGCTCCCCGTGGACTTCGATGACGTCGACCGGCGCGGGCGCCTCGGCGATCTTGTCGCGCAGGTGACCGGCTCATCGCCGCGTCGGGCTCGGTGGCGACGATCCGGGTGATCCCCTCGCGCGGGTACGCGCGGAGGTTCAGGCCCGTGCCGGCCCCGATCTCGAGCACCTCGCCACGTGCCGAAGCCAGCGCGTCGCGGCGGATGTCGGCCAGGCCGGCCCGCTCGCTGCGGCGCGAACATCCGGTCGTAGATCCGTGCGGTGAAGCCGGTTCATACGGCACGAACCTACCGCGCCGACGGGTGCGATATCGTCGCGATCCATGGTGTTCGCTCTCAGCAACGCGGCGAAGGTCGACATCGGCCTGATCGGCGTCTTCTTCGTCCTGTTCCCGCTGATCGTCCACGGCCTGCTCGGCTACGCGGGCGCCCAGGTCGCGCAGGAGAAGCGCGAGAACGACAAGTACCTCGAGGATCACCGGATCCCGGGCAGCGAGGTCTGACACCGACTCCCCGGGCAGTTCGGGCCTGCACGCGTTCGAGAGCTGACGCCGACTACCGCGGCAACGGCTCGCCGGAGCGGATCAGCTCCTGCGCGGCGTCGAGGTCGAGCCCGCCGCCGACGCTCAGCGCGCCTGCGACGCGGCCCTCCTGCAGGTACCAGACGCCGAACGACCCGTCGACGAGCGACCCGCGGACGACCTCGTCGTCCCACGCCGCCGCCGGCCCGACGTACTCCAGCGACGCCCAGTCGGCGAGGTCGCTGTAGAAGTACGGGATGACGGCGTAGGGCTCGGGGGCACCCAGCATCGAGCGCGCGACGTGGCGACCCTGGGCCTGCGCGTGCTCGGTGTGCTCGACGCGGATCCGCCGGCCGTGGACCACGCTGTCGTACTCGCAGACGTCGCCGGCCGCCCAGACGTCCGGCGCCGAGGTCCGCAGCCGGGCGTCGCACGCGATGCCGCCGCTCTCCCCCAGCTCCAGCCCGGCGGCGCGGGCGAGCATCACGTCGGCCGTGACGCCGACGCCGCAGACCACGAGCTGCGCCGCGATCTCGCGCCCGCCCTTCGTCACCACGCGCTCGACGCGCTCGGCGCCGGCGAAGCGCTCGATCTCGTCCTCGCCGAGGATCGTCACACCGCGACCCTCGAGCACGTCGCGAAACCATGCGCCGACGTCGGCGCCGAAACCGCGCTCCATCGGCTCGCTCTCCTGCATCACGATGCTGACGCGCTTGCCGAGCTGCGTCAGCGACGCAGCCACCTCGCAGCCGATGTAGGACCCGCCGACGCAGACGATCTCGTCCGCCTCGTCGAGCTCGCGCCGGATCGCGTCCGCGTTGCCGAAGGCGCGGATGTAGTGCAGCCCGTCGAGCTCGGTGCCGTCGACCTGCAGGCGCCGGACCGTCGCGCCGGTGGCGATCAGCGCCTGCCCGTAGCCGACGGTCTCCTTCGTCGAGAGCGTCGCCTGGTGGGCCTCGGTGTCGAGTTCGTCACGCTCGTGCGCGTCAGCAGGTCGACGCCCGACTGCGCGTACCAGCCCGGCTCGTTCGCGGCGGCATCCTCCTTGCCGTGACTCGCCGCGCAGATACTCCTTCGTCAGCACCGGACGGTCGTACGGCGGGTCCAGCTCGCGGCCGACGAGCAGGATCGAGCCGCCGAAACCGTCGTCGCGCAGGGTCTTCGCCGCGGCGGCGCAGGCGACCCCGCCGCCGATCAGCAGGACGTCCACGGAGCGATCGGGCATGGCCGGAAGGCTACCCTTGCCCCATATGGCCGACGAAGACACCAACCTGATCCCCGCCGACGAGCCGGTCTACGACCTCCGTCTGACCGCCGCCGAGCTCAAGGTCGTCCACACAGCGGTCAAGTCGTACTTCGACGACTTCGGCCACGACGAGCGCGAGATCCAGGACGTCGCGCGCGGGGTGCTGGAGAAGCTTCCCGCCGAGCACGAGATCCGGGCGATCGACCTCGACGACGAACTGCGCAAGATTCGCGAACTGCGCGGCCCGCGGTGAGCCCGGCCACGACGGCCGCTGGCCACCCGCGACGACCTTCGCAACGTCGCGATCGTCGCCCACGTCGACCACGGCAAGACCACGCTCGTCGACGCGCTGCTGCGCCAGAGCGGCGCCTTCCGCGAGGGCGCCGAGGTCGAGGACCGCGTCATGGACTCGATGGATCTCGAGCGTGAGCGCGGCATCACGATCCTCGCCAAGAACACCGCGGTCGACTGGAAGGGCGTGAAGATCAACATCGTCGACACCCCCGGCCACGCCGACTTCGGCGGCGAGGTCGAGCGCAGCCTGGAGATGGTCGACGCCGTCCTGCTGCTCGTCGACGCCGCGGAGGGCCCGCTGCCCCAGACGCGCTTCGTCCTGCGCAAGGCGCTCGAGGCGCGCCTGCCGGTGATCCTCGACATCAACAAGGTCGACCGCCCCGACGCCCGCATCAGCGAGGTCCTGCACATGGTCGAGGACCTGTTCCTCGACCTCGACGCGCACGAGGACCAGCTCAGCTTCCCGGTCGTCTACACGGACGCCAAGCGCGGCTGGGCATCGATGGATCCGACGAAGCCCGGCGACAGCCTCGAGCCGCTGTTCGACCTGCTGCTCGAGCACGTCCCGCCGCCGAGCCACGATCCCGAGCATCCGCTGCAGGCGATGGTGACGAACCTCGACGCCTCGCCCTACCTCGGGCGCCTGGCGATCTGCCGCGTCCGCCACGGGACGATCACGAAGGGCCAGCGGATCGGCTGGTGTCGCGCCGACGGCACGATCCAGTCCGGCCAGCTCGGCGAGCTGTTCATCACCGAGGCGCTCGACCGCGTTCCCGCGGAGTCCGCGGGTCCGGGCGAGATCATCGCCGTCGCCGGCCTGGAGGACGTGACGATCGGCGAGACGCTCGCCGATCCCGACGACCCGCTCCCGCTGCCCGTGATCACCGTCGACGAGCCGTCGCTGTCGATCACGCTGGGCGTCAACACGTCGCCGATGGCCGGCCGCGAGGGCAAGAAGGTGACGGCGCGGCTGATCAAGGCGCGCCTGGACCGCGAGATCATCGGCAACGTGTCGATCCGCGTCAACGACACCGAGCGCCCGGACGCCTGGGAGGTGCAGGGCCGCGGTGAGCTGCAGCTCGCCGTGCTCGTGGAGCTCATGCGCCGCGAGGGCTTCGAGCTGAACGTCGGCCAGCCGCGCGTCCTCGAGCGCATCATCGACGGCAAGCGCCACGAGCCCGTCGAGCGCATGTCGATCGACGTGCCGGACGACTATGTCGGCGTCGTCACCCAGCTGCTCGCGCTGCGCAAGGGCCAGCTCGAGCAGATGGTCAACCACGGCCAGGGCTGGGTGCGCATGGAGTACCGCGTTCCCGCTCGCGGGCTGATCGGCTTCCGCACGGAGTTCCTGACCGAGACGCGCGGAACGGGCCTGATCCATCACGTCTTCGACGGCTGGGAGCCGTGGTTCGGGGAGCTGCGCACGCGTCCGAGCGGGTCGCTCGTGGCCGACCGGTCCGGCAAGGCCACCGGCTTCGCGCTGTCCTCCCTGCAGGAACGCGGGACGCTGTTCGTGTCACCCGGCGAGGAGCTGTACGAGGGCATGATCGTCGGCGAGAACTCGCGCGCCGAGGATCTCGACATCAACGCCGTGCGCGAGAAGCACCTGACGAACATGCGCTCGGCGACGGGCGACGTGCTCGAGCGCCTCGTGCCGGCCAAGCGCCTGTCGCTCGACCAGGCCCTGGAGTTCCTGCGCGAGGACGAGTGCGTCGAGGTGACGCCGGAGTCGATCCGGCTGCGCAAGGCCGTGCTCGACAAGGTCGGGCGGGTGAAGGCCGGGCGCCGCGCGCGCGCCTGAGGCCGTTCAGCGGCCGGGCGAGCGCCTGGGCTACGCGGGCGACCAACGGGAGCGGGCCACCCGTGATCTGCCGCCAGGTCACGCGGATGACCCGGAACCCGGCGGCCTGCAGGTGCGCATCGCGCAGACGGTCGCGTTCGAAGGCGGTACGCGAGCCGTGTGCGGCATAACCGTCGACCTCGATGATCGAGACGCTCGTTCTCGCCACAGCAGGTCGACCTCGTAGCCGAGCACGCGGACGTTCGTCTGCGGAGGTGGGATGCCGGCTTCGGTGAGCAGATCGATCATGCGTCGCTCGGCCTCGGAGCGCGTGATGCGGCTCGGAGCACCGAGGAGTGCGCGGAGCGTGGCGACGCCGCGACGTCCAGCGGCGACTCCGACGGCAGCCCGCAGTTGGGCATCGGTGACCAGACGCAACGCCTGCGCCTCGTCGAACGCCCGTGCGACGGTCTGCGGGAGGGCTCGTCGCGGCGAGGTCGATCAGCGTCCGCAGCGGTGTCGTGACGGCGCAGGGCCGTGTGTCGTCGAACGTCGCGCCGGTCGAGCCGGTCGACGAGGTGCAGGCGAACGCCCGGCCGCCGTCCGGCGTCCGGTCGTGGGCGCAGGACGTCGACACGCCGAGGGTCGGTCGTCCCGATACGCCAGATCGCCGCGGCGCGTGCGATGACTGAGCACCGATCCCGCTCCGGACGCCAGGAGGGCTGCGGTCTCCAGCGCGAGCGGCCCGAGCGCCGGATGCCCGACCGCGTACACGCCGCGAAACACCGGATGGAGTCGGCCTGTCGCGAGCCGGTGATCGATCGCACGGCGCGTCAGGCCGGCGCGAGCGCCTGCGCGCGGCTGACGACGCCGCGTTGCCGCGCCGCGATCGCGGCGACGGCCCGGTCAGGCGTGTGCACGACGCCTCATTCGGTCGTCCACGAGCGGCGAGATCGTGAACGACCACGCGGGAGGTGGTCAAGCGGCCGACTCGCTTCTCGGGGCGGTCGAATGAGGCGTTGTCGACGCGGATTCGGGCACGGGTAGCGATCTTGCCCGGGCAGGGCTCCCGGAGGCGACCGCGAGCGCGTTCCGAGCCTCGATGGCCGCGATGCCGTCGCCGCCCGGGTCTAAGATCCGGCCGATGTCGACTTCGATGCCCGATCAGCTCAAGGAATTCCGCGGCCTCTGGTGGCTGTTCGTCGTCTTCGGGGTGATCACGCTCGCAGCCGGGATCATCCTGATCGTCTGGCCCGGTCCGTCGCTCGTCGACGATCGCGGTGATCATCGGCATCTTCCTGCTGGTCGACGGGGTCATCGAGATCATCGCCTCGATCTTCGGCAAGGGCGAGGGTCGCGGGCTCGTCGCCGTGCTCGGCGTGCTGAGCATCATCGCCGGCCTGATCCTCGTGAAGCACCCGTTCCACGCGCTCGCCGCGCTGGTGATCATCGTCGGCATCTGGTTCGTCGTCTCGGGCGTCGTGCGCTTCATCGCGGCCTTCGGGGATTCCGAGGGTCGCGGGACGAACATCGCCGTGGGCATCCTCGACGTCGTCGCCGGCGCCGTCGTGCTGATCTGGCCGGATCTCAGCCTGAAGACCCTCGCGGTCATCGCCGGCATCATCTTCATCTTCCGCGGCGTCGCCTTCATCTACGGCGGGTGGGAGCTGCGCAAGCTCCCGAAGGACCCCGACGTGGTCGTCGCCGCCGCGACCTGAGCCCGGGCTCTCAGACGTCGCGACCGGCGGCGCGCCGGACGCGACGCACCAGCTCGTTCGTCGAGCTGTCGTGCGTGAGCTGCGGCGCTGCGTCGCTCTCGATCTCGTGCGGCGAGCGCGTCCGGCCAGCACCTTGCCGAGCTCGACGCCCCACTGGTCGAACGAGTCGATCCCCCAGAGCACGCCCTCGGTCAGCACGCGGTGCTCGTAGAGGGCGACGAGCTTGCCCAGCGCGGCGGGCGTGAGCGGGCCGTCGACGAGGATCGTCGACGAGGGACGGTCGCCGAGGCAGACGCGATGCGCGATCTGCTCCTCGGCGCTGCCGGCTGCGCGGAGCTGCTCCTCGTCGCGCCCGAAGGCCAGCGCCTCGGCCTGGGCCAGCATGTTCGCCATCAGCAGGTCGTGATGGCGCCCGAGCGCATGGAGCGGCTGGGTGAATCCGATGAACTCGGCCGGGACGACCTCCGTCCCCTGGTGCATCAGCTGGTAGAAGGCGTGCTGGCCGTTGGTTCCCGGCTCGCCCCAGAGCACGGGCGCCGTGGCCCAGCGGACCGCGGTGCCGTCGAGCATCACGTGCTTGCCGTTGCTCTCCATCTCGAGCTGCTGCAGATAGGCGGCGAAGCGGGCGAGCTCCGCGGCGTAGGGCAGCACCGCCACCGTGCCGAAGCCCGAGGAACGTCGTGTTCCAGACGCTCAGCAGACCCAGCAGGACCGGCAGGTTCTCCGCGAGCGGCGTGTCGCGCAGGTGCTCGTCGATGGCGCGAAAGCCGTCGAGCATCTCGGTGAAGCCCTCGGGCCCGATCGCGATCATGACGGCCAGGCCGACCGCGCTGGGCATCGAGTAGCGCCCGCCGACCCAGTCCCAGAAGCCGAACATGTTCGCCGTGTCGATGCCGAACGCGGCGACGCGCTCGGCGTTCGTCGAGACGGCCACGAAGTGCTGTCGCGACGGCATCCTCGCCGAGCGACGCCACCAGCCAGTCGCGCGCGGTGCTGCGCGTTGGTCAGCGTCTCGAGCGTCGTGAAGGTCTTGGAGACGATGACGAACAGCGTCTCGGCCGGGTCGAGGTCCGCCGTCGCGCGCGCGAAGTCGCTGCCGTCGACGTTCGAGACGAAGCGGAAGCGCATGTCCGGGCCGCGCCTGCGCCGCGAGCGCGATCGTCGCCATCTCCGGGCCCAGGTGCGAGCCGCCGATGCCGATGTTCACGACGTTGCGGATCGGCCGGCCGGTCGCGCCGGTCCAGTCGCCGGATCGCACGCGCCGCTGAAGGCCGCCATCCGGTCGAGCACCTCGTGCACCGGCCCGACGACGTCCTCGCCGTCGAGCTCGATCCTCGTGCCGGGCGGCAGCACGCAGCGCGACGTGCAGCACTGCGCGGTCCTCGGAGACGTTGATCCGCTCGCCGGCGAACATCGCGGCGATCCGTTCGGGCAGCCCGGCCTCGCGGGCGGCTCGCACGAGCAGCGCGATCGTCTCGGCGCTCACGCGCTGCTTGGCGTAGTCCAGGTAGATGCCGGCCGCCTCGGCGCGCAGCGACTCGCCACGTGCCGGATCCTGGGCGAACAGGTCGCCGATCGTCTGCTCGCGCAGCGCGCGGCGTGCGCGCGCAGCGCCGCGAAGGCCGGCAGCTCGTCCAGCGGCGCGTCTGGCGTCATGCCGCCGCGCTCAGGACGCGCCGGCCATCGCGCTGCGCTTCGACGCGATCGTCTCCAGCAGCGACGTCCACGAGTCGACGAACGACGCCGCGCCGTCGGTCTGCAGCTTCGCGGCGAGTGCTCGTCGACGTCGATGCCGGCGGCGGCGAACTCGGCGAGCACCGCCTCAGCGTCGCCGCCGTCGGCGGCCATCGGCTGCACCGGGCCGCCGTGGTCGGCGTACGCGTGCAGCGTCGCGTCGGGCATCGTGTTGACGGTGTACGGTGCGGCGAGCCCGTCGATGAACAGCGTGTCCGAGGCGGCCGGGTCCTTGGTCCCGGTGCTCGCCCACAGCAGGCGCTGCGGCACTGGCACCCGTCGTTCATCAGCCGCATGACGCGCGGCGAGGCGAGCAGCTCGACGTATGCCCTGTAGGCACGCCCGCCGATCGCCAGGCCGAGCTTGTTCTGCAGCTCCGCCGGCGCGCTGTCGGCGACGGCCTTGTCCCAGCGGCTCACGAACAGCGAGGCGACGGAGGGCACGTCCGGCGGCAGGCCGTCGGCGATGCGGCGCTCGAGCCCGCGCATGTACGCGTCGGCAGCGGCCAGATGCTGAGCGCTGTCGAACAGCAGCGTCACGTTGATCGGGATGCCCGAGTAGATCGCCTCCTCGATCGCGGGCAGCCCCTCCGTCGTCCCGGGGATCTTGATGTAGACGTTCGGGCGCTCCATGCGGCTCGTGCAGGTCGCGCACCTGCGCGATCGTGCCGCCGGCGGTGTCGAACGCCAGCAACGGCGAGACCTCGAGCGAGACGAAGCCGTCGAGGTGGGCGCTGCGCTCGTGCACCTGCGCGAACTCGTCGGCCGCGCGCTGCAGGTCGTCGATCGCCAGGTGGAAGAACACCTGCTCGTCGGGCAGGTCCTGCTCGAGCAGCTCCTGGATCTGGGTGTCGTACGCGTCGCCGGAGCCGATCGCCTTCTCGAAGATCGTCGGGTTCGACGTCAGTCCGCTGACGTTCAGCTCGTCGATGTAGCCCGCCAGCGTCCCGTCGTCGAGCAGCGTGCGCGTGATGTTGTCCAGCCAGAGGCTCTGGCCGGCGTCGTGCAGGGCCTGGGTCGGCTTCATGGTGCTCATGCTCCCTCTGCGTCGGCAGGGTGGTTGTTGTCGTCGCCGTGCAGGCGCGGCGCGTACCAGTCGCCGCCCGGGGCCAGATGGTCGGCCTCGGCCGGCCCCCAGGTCCCGCGCTGGTACTCGTGTACGGGCGTCTCGCCGCCGAGGATCGGATCGACGATCCGCCATGCCTCCTCGATCGTGTCCTGGCTGGCGAACAGTTCGTGCTCTCCGCGCAGTGCGGAGCTCAGCAGGCGCTGGTAGGGCGGGATCGTGTGGGCCGCCTGACGCAGCGCCATCAGCTCGATGTCCTCGACCTCGAAGTCCTCGACGTCCGGGCGGCGGGTCTGGACCTCGATCGCGATGATGACCTCGGGGTTGATCTGGAACCGGATGCGGTTCCCGTGGGCGTGCTGCTTGGGGAACAGCTTCTCCGGCGGGCGCTTCAGTTCGACGACGATCTCGGTGGCCTTCACGGGCATGCACTTCCCGGCACGGATGATGATCGGAACGTCGGCCCAGCGCCAGCTGTCCACGTGCAGGCGCATCGCGGCGTACGTCTCGACGGTCGACTTCGGGTTCACGCCGTCGGTCTCACGGTAGCCGGCGTACTGCCCGCGCACGAGGTCCTGCGGGCGCAGCGTGCGCACGCTGCGCAGGAAGCGCGCCTTCTCCTGGCGCAGCGCGTCGCCGTGATTGCCGGCGAACGGGTCCATCGCCAGCAGCGCCAGCACCTGGAAGAGGTGGTTCTCGATCACGTCGCGGATCGTGCCGACACCGTCGTAGAACGCACCGCGCGTCGAGACGTCGAAGTCCTCGGCCATCGTGATCTGGACCTGGCGGACGTGGTCGCGGTTCCAGACCGGCTCGAGGAACGAGTTGGCGAAGCGGAAGAACAGGAGGTTCTCGACCGGCGACTTGCCGAGGAAGTGATCGATGCGAAAGCAGCGCTCCTCGGGGAAGACGCGATGCAGCGCGTAGTTCAGCGACTGCGCCGACGCGAGGTCGCGGCCGAACGGCTTCTCGACGACGACGCGCGATTCGTCGCCCGCCAGGCCCGCGTTGCCGAGGTGATCGACGACCGTTGCGAACAGCGACGGCGGGATCGCGAGGTAGTGCACCGGGCGGGTCGCGCCGCCGAGCATCCGCTTGAGCGACACGTACGTCTTCGGGTCGTCGTACGTGCCGCGGGCGTAGACGGTGAGCCCGCAGAGGCGCCTCGTAGGCCTCGGGATCGAGCCCGTCGGAGCTGGCCTTCAGGCTCTCGCGCATCCGCTCCTCGAGCCGCGCCTCGTCCCAGTGCTCGCGCGCGACGCCGACGACCGGGACCGTTGAGCTCGCCGGCGATCACCATCTGCTGCAGGGCGGGAATGATCTGCTTGAAGGCCAGGTCACCGGTCATCCCGAAGATCACGAGCGCGTCGCCCTGATGCTTGCGAGCCACTCATGCGGCGCCCTCGGCGGGCTTCTCGTGGTGGCCACCGAACTGCGAGCGCATCGCGGACAGCAGCTTGTCGGCGTAGTCGGCCTCGCCGCGGCTGGAGAAGCGCTCGAACAGCGCCGCCGGTCAGGACGGGGGTCGGCGTCCCGGTGTCGATCGCGGCCAGCGCGGTCCAGCGCCCTTCGCCGGAGTCCGAGACGCGCCCGGCGAAGCCCTCGAGCTCATGGTCGTCCGCCAGCGCCGCCGCGGTCAGGTCGAGCAGCCAGCTGCGCACGACGGTGCCGCGGCGCCAGACCTCGGCGATCTTGCCGATGTCGAGGTCGTAGCGGTAGTGGTCGGGCTCGCGCAGCGGCGTCGTCTCGGCGTCGATCTCCTGCTGGTGGGCACCGATTCCCGCGTGGCGCAGCAGGTTCAGCCCTTCCGCGTAGGCGGCCATCAGCCCGTACTCGATCCCGTTGTGCACCATCTTCACGAAGTGTCCTGCCCCGGACGGGCCGCAGTGAAGCCAGCCCTCCTCCTCGGGTGTCACCTCGCCGGTGCGACCCGGAGTACGCGGTGCGGCATCGACGCCCGGCGCCAGCGAGCGCAGGATCGGCGTCAGGCGCTCGATCGCCGCGTCGTCGCCGCCCGCCATCAGGCCGTATCCGTTGTCGAGGCCGAAGACACCGCCGCTGACGCCGCAGTCGACGTAGTGGATCGACGCGCCGGCGAGCTCCTTCGCCCGGCGCAGATCGTCGATGTAGTAGGAGTTCCCGCCGTCGATGACGAGGTCGTCGGCGCTGAGCAGGGGCGTGAGCCCGGCGAGCGCGCCGTCGACGACGCCGGCCGGCACCATCAGCCAGACGGCACGCGGCGCGGCGAGCTTCCCGACGAGCTCCTCGACCGACGCGGCACCGGTCGCGCCCTCGGCGACGAGCGTCGCCACCGAGTCCGGGTTCGGGTCGAAGACGACGCAGTCGTGCCCGTCGCGCATCAGGCGGCGGACCATGTTCGCGCCCATCCGCCCGAGTCCGATCATTGCGAGCTGCATCAGGTCATCCCTCTCGCTGTGGTGGTCCGGGCTCGGCGGGCGTCTCGTCGTAGTCGCCCGCAGCCCGTCGCGCTCGAGCAGGTCGACCTTGGCGCGGCGGCGCACGTGGCGCGGCTCGTCGCTGACGGCGCGTTGGCGAACGTCGCCACCAGCTCGCGCGCCACCTGGTCGCCGATCACGCGCGCACCGATGCACAGCACGTTGACCGCGTCGTGCTCGACGCTCTGATGGGCCGTGTAGCCGTCGTGGATCGTCTGCGCGCGGATCCCGGGGATCTTCGAGGCGGCGACGCCGACGCCCGCGCCCGAGCCGCAGACCAGGACGCCGCGCTCCGCGGCCCCCTCGGCGACCGCACGCCCGACCTCCAGCGCGATGTCCGGGTAGTCGTCGCGCGCACCGAGGTCGAGCACCTCGTGGCCGTGCTCCAGGAGCGATGCGGTGACCGCGTCATGCAGCGCGGCTCCGGCGTGGTCGACTCCGACGGCGACGATCATCCAGGGGCTGACCCTAGTGCACACGACCGCGACAGTCGCTGCTCGCGAGCGAGAGGGAAACACGCATCGCGGCATCGCCGCCCCGCGCGGCACTAGTGTCACGCCGCGGATGGCGACCTGGTGGCGTGCATCACCGCGGATCGGCGCGCGCGAGGTGATCCTTGCGGCGTTCGGCAGCGCGCTGCTCGCGGTCGCGCTGTTCTGGCCGCTCGTGCTGCATCTCGGCACCGACATACCGCTGGACATCGGCGACCCGCTGTCGCAGTCCTGGCAGGTGGCGTGGGACGGGCATGCGCTCGCGACGCAGCCGCTCGACTTCTACCAGGCCAACCAGTTCTGGCCGCTGCGCAACAGCCTCGCCTTCTCCGACGCGCTGATCGGATACGCGCCCGCCGGGCTGCTCGGCTCCGGGCCGCGCGCCGCGGTCGCGCGCTACGACGTGCTGTTCCTCTTCGCGGCGGCGCTGGCCTTCCTCGGCGCCTTCCTCCTCGCACGTGAGCTCGGTGCACCGCCGTGGGCCGCGGCGGTCGCGGGCGCCGCGTTCGCCTACGCGCCGTGGCGACTGGAGCAGGGCGGGCATCTGCACGTGCTCTCCAGCGGCGGCATCCCGCTGGCGCTGTTCCTGCTGCTGCGCGGCGCGCGACGCGAGCACGCGGGGCTGATCCTGGCCGGCTGGGCCGTCTGCGCGTGGCAGTTCAGCCTCGGGTTCACGCTCGGGCTGCAGCTCGGCTACGTCCTGCTCGTGCTCGGCGCCCTTGCGGCGATCTGGTGGTGGCGCGCGGCCGGCCGCGCCCACCGCGGCGCGCGGCGATCGCGATGCTCGCCGGCGGTGCGGGCTTTGCGGTGATCGCCGTGTTGCTGGCACTCCCGTACCTGCAGGTCCTGCACGACCACCCCGAGGCCAAGCGCTCCGCGAGCCTCGTCGCGCGCTACTCCGGCCCGCCGCGGATGTTCCTCGCCGCGCCCGAGACGAATCTCGTCTGGAGCGGGGCCACCGGCGGCGTGCGCGATTCGCTCGACGTCGTCCCCGAGGAGACGCTGTTCCCGGGGCTGGCGATCCTGCTGCTCGCTCTCGCGGGGCTCGGCTGGCGCGGCTATCCCGCGGCCGCTGCGGCTCGGGCTCGGCGCATCGGGGCGCTGACCTCGCGGTGCTGTCGCTCGGCTTCCAGGAGCACGGCGTCGGGCACTACCTGCCCTACCGCCTGCTCTACGAGGTGCTGCCCGGCTGGCAGGGCATCCGCGTCCCCGGGCGCCTCCACACGCTGACGACGCTGCCGCTGGCGCTGCTGGCCGCCGGCGGGGCGGCGCGTGTCACCGCCGCCGTGACGGCCCGCCACGGACGCCGGGTCGGCACGGCGCTGGCCGTCGGGCTCGTCGCGCTGGTGCTCGTCGAGGGCGCCGGCCTCGGCATCGACCGCGACGGACAAGCGGTCGCCGGCTACCCGCATCCGCGCGCCCGGTGATTCCCGGCAGGGCTCGCGGCGGTGCCGGCCCCGCTGCTGCAGCTGCCGGTCACGCCGCCGGACAACCGTCGTTACCTGCTGTGGTCGACGGCGGGCTTCCCGAAGATGCTCAACGGGCGCACGAGCTTCGAGCCACGGTTCTTCGCTGAGACGACCGAAGGCCGTCGAGGGATTCCCCGACGCCGCCTCGGTGGCGCTGCTGCGTCGTCGCGGCGTGCGCTCGGTCGTGATCCATGCCGACGCGGTCGCGGGCTCACCGTGGGCGGACTGGGCGTCGCGGCCGGTCGACGGGCTAGGTGTGCGCCGCGAGCGGCGCGGAACGCTCGTGATCTACCGGCTCGACGGCTGAGACCGGATCGGACCGCGGCACGCCGTTCGGCGCGCACCGCCACGAGCAGCGCGACGACCGCCAGCACCGCGGCGCCCACGACGATCTGCCACGAGAGCGCCTGGTGGCTGATCGATCCGTTGGGTCCGGGGCCGGCGCTCAGGATCGCCCGCTCGCCGAACGCGCGGGGCGATCACGAGCGCGAGCAGCAGCCAGGCGCCGAGCGCGGCGAGCGCGGTCCGCAGGTCGCGACGGACCGGCAGCGGGCCGGTGGCGAGCGCGCCGAGGACGACGGCGCCGAGCAGCGCCAGCAGCACCGGCAGCAGAGCCGGCCAGCCATTGTCCGCACCCAGGATCGTGAGGACGGTGTGCTGGAAGTTGTCGTTCTTCAGCCGCGACCACCACTGCCAGATGTTGCCGGTCCCGATCAGCGGGTAGGTCAGCGTCGCGACGCCGATCGCCACGGCACTGCACGTGCTCAGCACGATCGTCGTGGCCGGGAGGCGCCGCCACGCCTGCACGAGGCCGAGCGACAGGAACGGCAGCACCGGGATCAGGAATCGCGGCCCCGGGCGAGCCTCCGCCGAACGGCAGCCAGTAGCCGGTGTCGTAGACGAAGAACGCGAGCGCCAGAGCGGCGACGGTCCACGCCTCGGCGCGCAGGCCGCGGCGGTGCAGCAGCACGAGACCGTAGACGCCGAGCGCGACGACCGGGGTCATCGCGAGCAGGCCGCGCGGCGAGATCAGCAGTTCCAGCGCGACGCGCAGGTCCGGTGGCCCGATGCCGAAGAAGCCGCCGGAGTTCAGGCCGAGCGTGTCGTGGCCGGTGAAGCCCTGCCGGTCGACGGCGTTGGCGTACGAGGTCGTCGTGATCGACCCGAACGCCCAGAGGTTGTAGGCCAGCAGCGGCAGCACGCCGAGCACGACGCCGCCGGCGTAGGCCACGCCGCGGGTCAGCAGGCCGCGGGCGCCCGCGACGACCACGCCCGGGCGCGTCAGCGCGTACACGCCGATGATCGCCCCGACGATCGCGAGCGGATACTCGGTCGTCACCGACAGGCCCGCCAGCAGGCCGGCGAGCAGCAGCAGCCCGAGGCGCTGCGAGCCCTGGCGCTCTCTCCACAGGACGGCGAACGCGCCGAACGCCAGCAGCGAGGCCAGGATGTGCCCGAACAGGTTGACCGCGAACGGCATCACGAGCGTCGCCATCCCGAGCGTCAGCGCCGTCGCCGTTCCCAGCCCGGGCTCGATCCGATCGGTCACGCGGCGCACGAGCAGCAGCAGCAGGACCGCGGGGATGACGGTTCCGAGCAGCCCGAGTGCCCAGATCAGCGGGGCCTGCGTCTCGAGCCGGCGCTTGATCTGCGCGGCGCGTGGCGCCGAGTAGCCGTAGGTCGCGACGTTCAGCCCGCGGTACGTCCACTGCCGCGCCCCGCCGCGCCGCGCGCGGTCGGCCGCCTCGCGCGCGATCTTCGAGCCGCCGGCGGCGTCGAGCACCTCGTGGAGCGGGAGCAGCAGGAATGGAAGCCCGGGCGCCTTGACGGAGAAGAAATGCCCGTTCGTGTAGGACTTGTCGCGCGTCTCCCAGTGGTAACGGTCGATCTGCGCGGTACCGTCGCCAAGTGCCTTGACGAACGCGTAGTACGAGGTCTGTGCCCAGCCGAGCGACTGCATGACCATGCCCCAGCCCAGGCCGAGCACCAGGATCGCGGCGAGCCCGAGTCGGCGGCGGCCACTGGCCTGATGGTTCGCGTCGGTCATGGCCGACGCGGAAGATAGCGCTGGAAGCGCCGCGCGCCGCCATCGGGCAGGATGCGGACATGGCCATGTTCGAAGAAGGGCACAAGATCTGGGTCCAGCAGGAGGACGGCTCGGCGCGGCCGGCCATCTACGTCGGAGAGGCCGGGACCGCGACGTGGTTCGGGGGCACGCCCGCCGGCTACGTCGTCTACCCCGACACGCGCTCGGGCGAGGAGGTCGCGCTCGCGCGCATCACGCGCCGCGAGGACGATGCTCCGAACTAGTACTGGCCCGCGAGGATCTTCGCCTTCAGCGTCTGGAACTCGCCCTCGCTGAGCGTCGCGGAGGCCGCCGCTCCGAGGAATGTGAACGACCACATCAGCCCGCCGAGCCCGAGGGTGGCGCGGCCGGCGGTGCCCTGGCGGGCGAATCCGGCGCTGTAGAGCGCGATCCCCAGCAGGCCGCCGAACACGGCGCCGACGATCCCGAGGATCTTCAGCCCGGTCCCGGGCGGACACGGGCGGGCGCTGACGAACGGGCCGCCGGACGCGCACGTCCCGATCCGCGTGACGCTGTAGAGCGACCAGCAGAACAGCACCACTGCCCCGGTGCAGGTGAGCAGGCCGGCGAGGATCAGGAGCACCCCCGCGGCGCCGAGGCTCCGGGGCTGCGCATCATCGCTGCGCAGCGCGTAGCTCATCCGCCGTGTCCCGGCCGCTCCGGAAGCGGCGCGCGGGTGAGCGACGGCGAGGCGCGTGCCGTCACCTCGCCGCGCGCCGCGTTCCGGATGGGATCATCGACCGCGCGGTGCTCCGCGCGGGCGAGGACGAGCGCCGCGAGGACGGTCGTGACGACCGCCCACGCGGCGAGCAGCGGGCCCTCGCGCAGAACGCGCCCCCCAGGGCGTCCCGCTGCGTCGTCCATCCCCCTCAGCTCGCTGGTGCGAACGTGAGATTTGTGCGATCGACCGGATCCACCTTGACCGCGTACTGGGACCCTGGCAGATACGCGGCGGTGTCCGAACCGGCGATCGTCATGCGCAGGGTCGTGGGGTACGGCTCGCCTCCGGCGACCGTCACGACCAGGTCCAGATCGAGCACCGTGTTTCCGGCGATGCGCTCACCGGTGTCGGTGAAGTCCTTGAGGACGGCGTCGCCGTCGAGCCCCTCGGCCCACAGGCGGCGCATCTCGGCGCCCTTGGAGTTCAGCGTCGCGGCATCCTCCGCGGTTCCGGCCGGCATGCCGCCCGTGGCGCCCATGCTCGCCGTCGCCTGCTCCTGCATCGCCTTCGCGTCGCCCATCGCGTCCTTCATGCCCTTGAAGAGGCCCATTCGTTCTCCCTGGCCTAGATGCTTTCGAGAATGCGCGCCTTCTGCGCGTCGAACTCGCTGTCGGTGAGCAGTCCCTTGTCCTTCAGGCCCTGCAGCCGCTCGAGCCGGGCGACCGGGTCCTGGCTCGGCTGCGCGGCGGTCGCCGACGCCAGCCCGGCGGCCTGCATCTGGGCGGCGATCCCCGCCGTCCGGACTCCCTGGCCCTCCCAGTCCATGACGACCGTCGTCGGGTCGTTCGGGTCGACCTTCACCGCCACCGTCCCCCCGGGCTGCAGCAGCGGCGCCTGCATGCGCGGCACCGGCTGGCGCAGCACGGTCGTGTACGGCGCGTGGCCGGGCACGGTCACCTCGAGCTGGATCTCGCAGATCGGATGCTCGTTCATCGTCCCCCCGGTGTCGGTGACGCTCAGCAGCCGTGCGCTGCCGGGGACGCCGGTGGCGCCGACCCGCTGCATCGTCTGGACCCCTTGGAGCGCGTCCTTCGACATGGCCAGTGCGTCACCGAGCTTCGGCCGGTCGTACTGCTTGGACATGTCGCTGATGTCCTTGAGATCCCGGATCCCCTTCATCAGTCCCATGCGACGGGATCCTGCCGCGACCGCAGCCGCTTGTCAGTATCGGTTCGGTCTCATTGTTCAGACGACGACCGGCTCGGGCTCCAGCTCGACGCCGAATCGCTCGCGCACCCGCGCGGCGATCTCATCGGCGAACGCGAGCAGTTCCGCGGTCGTGGCGCCGCCGCGGTTCGTCAGCGCGAGCGCATGTTTCGTGGAGAGCCCGACGGCCCCGCGCCGCTCGCCCTTGCGAAAGCCGGCGTGCTCGATCAGCCATGCCGCCGAGGTCTTCGTCCGCCCGTCGCCCTCCGGGAAGGCGGGCGGGGCGTCCCCCTCCCCGAGCTGCTCCCGCGCCCGTGCCCGCAGCGCCGCGAAGGCCTCCGCGCCGAGGATCGGGTTCGTGAAGAAGGATCCGGCGCTCCACGTGTCGTGGTCGCCGGCATCGAGGACCATCCCCTTGCCGCGCCGCAGCGCGAGCACCGCCTCGCGCACGTCGCCCAGCGGCGCGCGGTCGCCGGCCTCGACGCCGATCGATCGCGCGAGCTCGCCGTAGCGCAGCGGCTGCGAGAGCGAGGAGCGCTCCAGCTCGAAGGTCACGGCCAGCACGACGTGACGGTCGGAGCGTTTGAAGACGCTCGAGCGGTAGCGAAACCCGCAGGCGGCGCCGTCCAGGTCCTCGACGATCCCGCTCACGCGGTCCAGCACGCGCACCGCCGAGATCGTCGTGGAGACCTCCTGCCCGTAGGCGCCGACGTTCTGGATCGGCGTCGCTCCGGCCGATCCGGGGATCCCGGCCAGGCACTCGACGCCGGCGAGCCCGCCCGCCACAAGGCGGGCGACCAGCGCGTCCCACGGTTCGCCCGCGGCGACGCGCACGCGCGCGAGCCCGGCATGCTCGGAGTCCTCCAGTCCGCTCGTGCGCACGAGGATCACCGTCCCGTCGAAGCCGGCGTCGGCGATCACGACGTTGCTCCCGCCGGCCAGCAGCAGCACCGGCTCGGCCGCCGCGTCACATTCGCGAACGGCGTCGACGAGCTCGTCCTCGGTCTCGGCGCTCAGCATCCGCCGCGCCGGGCCACCCAGCCGCAGCGTCGTGAGCGGCGCCAGCGGCACGCCTGCGAGGGCCTCGGACACGGGCGCCAAGACTAGTCACCCGGCCGGAGCAGGCCTTCACGGCCCGCTGACCGTCTGCCACACTCGGTCCTCGGCACCGCCGGAAAGGAGACCTCGATGGGCCTCGATCTCGCTCTTGTCCGATTCCACGGCCAGTCCGCAGCCGAGTCTGCGTTCGGCCACATGCGCGAGCGCGGCGGCGACGCGCCCTGGGTCCACGAGGTTGCGCTCGTCCAGCGCCACCACAACGGCCGGATCGTGCTTCACGGGACGTTCGCCGGCCACTACATCGACGTCAACGAGGACGACCACTTCTCGCAGCCGGGCGCGGCCGTCGGTGCGATGACCGGAGCCCTGCTCGGGATCGTCTTCCTCGGCGGACCGTTCGGGCTCGCTCCCGGCCTCGTGCTGGGCGGCCTCGTCGGCGCGGAGCGCGGGAAGCCGGACGAGCTCGAGGACGAGCCCGAGGCACTCGTCGAGCGCCTCCGCGCCACCGTGCCGAAGGGATCCTCCGCGATCGTGCTGCTCGCCGAGCCCGATCACGTCGACGCGATGCTGGCGCTCGTCGGCGACCGGGCGGAGGCGACGGAGCGCCGCAGCATCGACGGCGACGAGCTGCGTGCGCTGATCGCCTCGGTCGCCGGGACGCCGGCGGCATCCGCGGGCCCCACGACGGGCGGCGAGGCGGCCGCGTAGGACGTGGCTCAGCCCGGGAGCGCCGGGCTGAGCGTCCCGCTGCGCTCGCAGAGCTCCGCGAGCATGCGCGCCAGACGCCGGCGCTCGCCCTCGGCCGCCGGGGTGCGGGCTCGGCCGGTGCTCTTGTCGACGAGGTTGACGGCCTCGTCGGGGTCGCTCTCCAGGTCGTAGAGCTCGTACTCGGGCGCGGCGCCGCCCGTCCGGGTCGAGGTAGACGGCGTACTTCCAGCGCGCGTCGCGCACGCAGCGGATCCGGTTGGGCTGGCCCGGACGCCTCCTGGAAGGCCGTCCCGGCCTGGTGGTCGTCGTAGGTGAACAGCACGGCGTCGCGCACGCTCTCGCGCTCGCCGCGCAGCAGCGGGCCGAGGTCGTGCCCGTCGAACCGCTCCGGCTGTTCCCGGGCACGCCGGCGAGCCCGAGGAACGTCGGGACGATGTCGACGAGCGAGACGAGCGCGTCGCTCTCACGCGGCGCCGGGAACATCGACGGGCTGGAGACCACGAGCGGCACGCGGATCGACTCCTCGTAGGCGTTGAACATCTTCTGGCGCATCCCGCCGTGTGACAGGCCGAGCTCACCGTGGTCGGACATGCGAGCGATCACGGTGCGCGAGCGCAGCGAGGACTCGTCCGCGGGATCGCCGAGCGCGCGCAGCAGCCGGCCGATCTTCTCGTCGACGACGCGATGCAGGTGCGCGTAGAAGTCGACGTAGTCCTGCTGGGCCTGGCGACCGTTGCAGCGCACCGAGGTACGAGGCCTGACCGAGCTTCATCATCGACTGCACGCGAGGCTTCTCGCGGAGGTTCTCGTCGAGGGTCGGTGGCAGCGGCACGCCAAGCCCGGAGAACTCCTCGCGGGTGTAGCCGCCTTCGGCGTAGGAGCCCGGGTAGCCGAGCACGTCGTGCGGGTTCACGAGCGAGAACACGAGGCAGAACGGCTCGGGCAGGTCGGCCTGCGCGAGCCACGCCTCCATCTGGCGCGTGTAGTCCTCGTCCCACCCGGCCTGCGTCGTGCCGGCGTTGCCGCCGCCGAACGTCTCGGACTTCGCGTCGCCGCCGGCGTCCGGCGGCTCCCAATCGGCGAAGCCGTAGTCGCGCTCGATCCGCTCGGGGTCGGCGGCGCTCCACTCCCCGCCTGACGACCGGCTTGCTGAGGTGCCACTTGCCCTTCATCGCGACGTGGTAGCCGCGCTCGCGCAGCAGGGTGGCGAGCGTGTCGATCCCGGGCGGCAGCTCGGGCTCGTTGCCGCTCTTGGGCCCCATCCGCAGCGCGCTGCGCACGAACGACCGCGCCAGGTGACCGCGCGGGACCTCGCCGCTGCGCGCCATCCGGGCTGCGGTGCGGACGGCATCCGGGACGTTCCGGGGGTCGGGGAAGAGGTCGCCCTCGGTCAGCGTCAGCGTCACGCCGTGCCGCGAGGGGTACGTGCCGGTCAGGAAGCTCGCGCGGCTCGGGGAGCACATCGCCGTGGCGGTGAAGGCGCGCGTGAACGTCATCCCCGTGCGTCGCAGCTCGGCGTCGTTGGGGCACAGCTCGTCCAGCCAGGCCGGATCCTGCGGCCAGTGCTGGGGCTGCGCGCTGCTGGTCGGTGATCAGCAGGACGAGGTTGGGCGGGCGTTCGGGCGTAGGCATGCGGCGCAGGACGCTAGTGCACTACCGGCCGCGCAGCGTCGCACCGCTCAGTGCGACGCAGGCGTCCCACAGCGCGTCGCGCTCCCGCGGCGTCTCGCGCGTGCGCGGCAGCCGGTGCGTCGGGCGCTCGCGCCGGTCGCACCAGAACCCGCCGCTGGTCTGCCCGGGAGCGACCGCCGCGCCGAGCCAGACGATCGTGTCGGCGCCCTCGTCGGGCGTACGCAGCAGCGGGCCCATCACCTGGTTGAACCGGGGCAGCGACTCGGCCACCCCGGCCGTCGCCACCCACCCGGGGTGCATCGCATGGACGCTCACCCCCGTGCCCGCGAGGCGCTCGGCCCACTGCTCGGACAGGATCACCTCGGCGCGCTTGGTACGCGCGTAGACGGCCGGCCCGTCCCAGTCGCCCGCGATGCGCTCGGACTGCAGGTCCTCGACGTCGATCCGCTCGGTGTACATACCGCCCGAGGACACCCAGACGACGCGGCTCGGCGCGCTCGCGACGAGCTGCGCCTCGAGCAGGCTCGTCAGGAGGAACGGGCCCAGCACGTTCGTCGCGAACGCGAGCTCGAGGCCCTCGCCGGTCAGGTTCCGCCGCGCGGGCAGGAGGCCGGCGTTGTGCACCAGGACGTGCAGCGGCTCCCCGGCAAGCCGAGCCGCGAGCGCACGCACCGAGGTCGGCGAGGAGACGTCGCAGACCTCGACGCGCAGCCGGTCGTTCCCGGTCGTGGCGGCCAGCTCGTCGCGCACGCGCGCCCCCTTCTCCCCGTCACGCGCGACGAGGATGACCGCGGCCCCCAGGCTCGCGAAGCCGTGCGCGGCGGCGAGCCCGATCCCGGCCGTCGCGCCCGTGACGAGCACGACCCGGTCATCCATGCGCGGGAGGTCGCGCTGCCAGCCGGCGATGCGCCGCCGCACGCGCGGCCCGATCGCCGTGTAGCCGGGGATGACGGTGAGGTCCATCAGCGTGTCGAGCGCAGAGCCGAGCATGCTCTCAGCCTAGGACGGCTGGCGCACCGGCGCTGGCGGCGGATTACCCTCAACCGGTGCACCGTCGCCTCCTCATGCTCGCCGTCCTCGCGCTCGTCGCGGTCCTTCCGGCCGCCGGCGCGCAGGCGGCCTCGCCCGCCGCCTTCCCGAAGTCGTTCTTCTGGGGCGTGTCACTCGCCGGGTTCCAGTCCGAGATGGGCCAGGGCCGGGACCTCGACCGCGGCACGGACTGGTGGGCGTGGACCCACGACCGCGCGAACATCGCCGCCGGCGTCACGAGCGGCGACCTGCCGGAGAACGGCCCGGGGTTCTACCGTCGCAGCGCCGCGGACATCCGCCTCGCACGCCGGGGGCTGCACGCGAACATGTTCCGCCTGTCGATCGAGTGGAGCCGCATCTTCCCGCGCTCGACCGCCGCCGTGAAGACCGGCTCCGCCGTCACGCTCGCGCAGCTGCACCGCCTCGACCGGCTCGCCGACCATGGCGCGCTCGCGCACTACCGCGGCGTGCTGCGGCGCATCGACGCGGCGGGGATGACGCCGTTCGTCACGATCAACCACTTCACGCTGCCCTCCTGGATCCATGATCCGCTCGCCGTCCGCGACCGGCTCGCCGGAACGGATGCGAACGCCGCCCTGCCGAAGCTCGACAAGGCCGGCTGGCTCGACCACCGGACGGTCGATGAGTTCCGCAAGTACGCCGCCTACCTGGCCTGGAAGCTCGGCGACGTCGCCGACTACTGGGCGCCGCTGAACGAACCGATGGTGGTCGCCACGAGCGGCTACGCGAACATCCCCGGCGTCTTCGCGGGGAACTTCCCGCCGGGTGCGTTCACGTTCACCGGAGCGATCGAGGCGGTCCACAACCTCGCGCTCGCCAACGCCGCGGCCTACGACTCCGTCAAGCGCTGGGACCGGGACGACGCCGACCGCGACGGCCGGCGGTCCGTGGTGGGGCTCGTCCAGAACATGGTCGCCTTCACGCCCGGCGACCCATCCTCCCCCACGGACGTCGCCGCGACCCGGCATGCCGACTACCTGTTCAACCGCCTGTTCATCAACGCGGCGGTGAAGGGCGTCTACGACCTGAACGCGAACGGCACCGCCGACCCCGGCGAGCGCCGGCCGAAGCTCGCCCACAAGGCGGACTTCATCGGCGTGAACTACTACTTCCGCGGCCGCGTGACCGGCACGGGCGCGGCCCTGACGCCCCGGATAGGCGTCCTCGACTTCCTGCCGCGCACGAGCTACCGCTGGGCGGGCGCTCCCACCGCGCCCACATGCCCGACGAGCTGCAGCGACTTCGGCTCGGAGATCTACCCGGAGGGCTTCCGGCACGTTCTGCGGACGGCCTCGAGCTACGGGCTGCCGCTGATCGTCACCGAGAACGGAATCGCCGACGCCGCCGACCGGACGCGGCCCGGGCTACCTCGTCCGCCACCTCCACGTGCTCCAGCAGGAGATCGCGAAGGGCATGAAGGTGCGCGGCTACATCGAGTGGTCGCTGACCGACAACTTCGAGTGGGTCTCCGGCTACGGCCCGAAGTTCGGTCTCTACGCCGTCGACCCGCGAACGCTCGCGCGCCGGCCGCGCACCGCGAGCGTCGGCGTGTTCCGCAGCATCGCGGGCGCCGACGCGATCACGCCGGCGCTGCTGCGCCGCTACGGCTGAGCGGTCAGAGCCGCGAGACCCCGTCGAGGACCAGCAGCACGCCGCCGAGCGCGAGCAGCAGCGCCAGCGCGCGCTGCCCGTGGCGGTCGATCGCCGAGTGCCAGCGCCGCAGTGTGGGCTCGGCGCGCTCGCCGGCGAACGTGGCGACGAGCACCGGGGTGAGAACCGTCACGCTGCCCACTGCGACGAACGCCGCGACGGCGAGCGCGGCGGCGCCCGTCGACAGATCCGCCTGCGAGATCTTCGTCCCGGCGTCGATCGTCGAGCGCCAGGTCCTTGGCGTTCAGGAGCACGAGGATCACCCCGAGGCCGACGGCACGCGGCGGCGTGATGTCGTCGACGATCGCCAGCCAGCGGGCGTGCTGCCCACCGCCCGAGGCACCGTGGCCGCGACGACGCGTGACGACGAGCGCGCCGGCGAGCAGCGCCGATTCCGATCGCGATCTCACCGGCCGGGATCCACGCCGGAAGGTGGTCGCCGTCGGCAGCGTGATCCCGGTCAGCGTCGTGACGGTCGCGACCAGCGCGAGCGTCAGCGCCCATCCGGACAGGAACGCCCAGGCGTTGCGCAGCTCGCGCTCGGAGAGCAGCAGCAGGAGAACGGCGATGATCGGAAACGGGCTGATCGCCACCCCGAGGGCCAGCGGCAGCACGTCTGAGAGCGCGGACCCCATGCCCGGGGATCGTCCCAGGCCCGCGGGCGGCAGGTTCGGACCCTGTCTCTGAGGGTGTTACATGGTGCGGCCGGCGTCCTCGCAGCACCGGCCGCCCATGCTCGCAGGGGTCCCTACGGGGCCACTGCCTCCGGCGCACGCGTCCCGAACACGTAGCCCTCCTCAGGCTCCAGCATCCCCCGGATCTGCTCGCGCAATTCCGGGGTGTCCTCGTGTCCATGAACCGACGCCGCGTGTTCCGCGGCGGCTCGGACGACTTCGTCCTCGTCGCCGACGATCGTGAGCGAGCAGTTGCTCTCGCTCGGGAACCGGCGGCAATCCGCCATCACACGACCCATACATGCTCCCTTCGTCGCCTCACAGCAAGGTTTACTCCTCCTCGCTGCGAGTGGCAAGGCGCCTGCTCAGGGGAGCCGTCCGGTCTCGTTCCAGTGCCGGATGACGGGCGTTCCGTGCTCGAAACCGAGGACGCAGATCGCGGCCGTGCTCAGGAACAGCAGGGCGCCGGCCTCGGGTGGGAGGCCGAGCCAGCGCGCCGAGAGGACGCGCAGGACGTGGCCGTGCGCCACCAGCAGCCACGTCCCGTCGCCGGCCAGGGCCTCGGCCACGAGCGGGTCCACGCGCGTGCCGACCGCAGCGGCGTCCTCCCCTTCGGGAGCGCCGTCGGCGAACAGGCTCCAACCGGGCCGCTCGCCGTGGATCTCGGCGGTCGTGCGCCCCTCATATGCGCCGTAGTCCCACTCGAGCAGCGCGTCGGTCACCGCTGCGCGATCGCCGTAGCCGGCGAGCTCGCAGGTGTCGCGAGCGCGCTTCAGAGGGCTCGTGCGCACCGTCGTGACGGCGAGCCCGGCGAGCCGTCTCCCGGCCTCGCGCGCCTCCAGCGCGCCGCGATCGGTGAGGCCGACGTCGGTGCGCCCTGTGTGCCTGCCGTCCCGCGACCATGTCGTCTCGCCGTGACGCAGCAGGACGACGAAGCGGTCGGTGCGGGGGTCGCCCTGTGGCACGGCCTGCACCCTACGGCGAATGTAGGATCGGGCCGATGTTGATCGACATCAGCGTCCCGATCCGGCCGGCGATGCCGATCTGGCCCGGGAACGCGGGCGTCGACCTCGAGCTGACGGAGGCGATCGACCGTGGGGACGTCGCGAACGTCACCGCGCTGCGGATCGGCGCACACACCGGCACGCACGTCGACGCGCCGCGCCATTTCCTGGCCGACGGCACGACGACCGAGGCGATTGCGCCGGACGCGCTGATCGGCCCGGCATTCGTCGCCGACGCCACCGCCGCGACGTGCCTCGACGGTGCGGCGATCGCGGCACTCGACGTACCCGCCGGGACGGTGCGCCTGCTGCTCAAGACGCGCAACAGCGAGCTGTGGGCGCGCGACGACTTCGCCCCCGGGCATCTGCGCCTGGACGCGTCGGGCGCCCAGGCCGTGCTGGCCATGGGGCCGGCGCTGATCGGGATCGACTACCTCTCGATCGGCGACGAGGCCGCCCACCGGATGCTGCTCGGCGCGGGCATCGTCCCGCTCGAGGGCCTCGACCTGCGCGGCGTCGAGCCGGGGCCCTACCGGCTGATCTGCACCGCGTTGCGGATCATCGGCTCGGACGGCGCCCCGGCACGGGCGTTCCTCGAGCAGGTGTAGAGCGCCCGCCGCTCAGCTCGGCCAGAAGTCGTCCGGAGCGAGGACGCCATCGCCGCCCTCCGGGCGGTCGGAGCCGATCGCGAGCAGCTCGAGGCCCTCGGGCCCGCTGGCGAAGGCACGGACGGTCGCCGGGGCGACGCGCACGACGTCCCAGGCGCGCACGTCGATGACCTCGTCGTCGAGCTTCGCCTGGCCCTGAGCCCGACACCACCACGTAGACCTCCTCCTGCTCGCGATGGCTGTGCCCGATCGGTGAGCGCACGTCGGGCTCGTAGCTGATGAGGGTCACGCCGATGTGCTCGGAGTCGATCTGGCTGCGCGCGAACCGCGCCTGGATCCCAGGCGCACGGCCCCCGGAGGCGTCCTCGAGGTCCATGATGTTGCGGATCGTGTAGTCGGGCATGCAGGCCATCATCCTCCGGGCGTGCCGGCGATGAGTTCCACCGTGCTGGGCGGTCTGTAGATCAGTGGATCCGAGGAACGGGAGAACGAGATGACCGACACACCGACGCTGTTCGTGTGCCACGGCGACGATGGCGGCCCGCGCATCCATCCGTGCCGTCGCGTGCAGGAGGCCCTGCGCGGACGCGGGGATCGAGTACGACAAGGTGATCGCCGCCCACGGCAGCCCGATCCCGTTCCTGCGCAAGGGCTCGCGCGACGACCTGCGCGCGGCGACGGGCGACACGAGGCTGCCGGCGCTGAAGCTGCCGGACGGCACGGTCCTGACGCACTCGCGCGAGATCCTCGCCTGGGTCGCCGGCGTGCGACCATCCGGCGATGACGACACGGGCAGAACTGCAGGAGCGCCAGCGTCCGCTGAAGGAGCAGTACCGCGGCTGAGCCACAGGCGGCGTGGGTGACGCTGCGGCGAGCGGCACGCTCGGCGAGGGCGTCGCATGCTCGGTGAACACCGGCCGCGCGATCGCCGAGGCGGGCCTGCACCCGGCGACCGGCGGGGACGGAACGCAGCTGTGCTCCGGAGACATGCTGCTCGAGGCGCTCGCGGCCTGCGCGGGGGTGACCTTGCGGTCGGTGGCGACGTCGCTGGAGATCCCGGTGACGTCGGGGACGGTGACGGCGGAGGGCGACCTGGACTTCCGCGGGACGCTCGCGGTCGACCGCGAAGCGCCCGTCGGGTTCGCGGCGATTCGCCTGCGCTTCGATCTCGAGACCGACGCCGACGATGAGCAGCTCGACACGCTGCTGCGCCTCACCGAGCGGTACTGCGTCGTGCTCCAGACGATCATCACGGCACCGGAGATCTCGGTGTCGCGAACGCGCGCCGGCTAGGAAGACCGTCTAAGAGGGCAGCAGCGCCGATGCCGGGTGGACCGCCAGGCCGCGCGGCTCGGCCAGCCGTTCGAGCATGATCGCGGTGTCGGCGATCGGGACGCCGGTCAGGTGCTCGTCGCGCTGCTCGAACGACGCGACGATCGCGCGGATGGCCACGCCGTAGCCCTCGTGGTTGTCGAGCGCGATCGCGGTGATCGCATCGGCGGTGCGGACGAACGCGTCCGAGCCCTCGCGCATCCCTTCGGCGCCGCGCAGCGCCGCCGCGTCATCGCGCTTCGATCAGTCCGCAGAGCGCAAGCACGTACGCCCACGGCGGCGACTGCGCGTCGCGGGCCGGCCTGTTCGCGCGCGAAGACGGCGTCCTGCGCGGCATCTCCGGCGATGACCGCCGCCTTCAGCATGCCGATCAGCCGGCCGAAGCTGCGCGGCGGGGCGAGCATCCACGAGCGGCGGTAGGCATCGGCGCGCCGCTCGGAAGCCCGCGGACGCCCGTGGGTCGCCCGCGAGCAGCCGCCGCTGCGCATCGGCCTCGAGCTCGAGCGCCTCGGCCAGGACGTCGGCATGGGGCCCCGCGGGCATCGTCGGCACCCGCGAACGCTACGGCAGGGCGGCAGCGCAGGGCCAGGATCCGCCGGACCGACGTCTCCAGGCCTGTGCGCGAGAGGTGCCGCGAACGGACGCCGTCGACGGTGGCGTCGAGCGCGCGCCGCCCGTGCTTCGGCGGATTGCGCGAACAGCAGCAGGTCGTTCCCGGCAGCGCTGGCGGCGAGCGCGAGCCGCGCGGGACCGCCGTAGGGTCGCAGCCCCGCGACGTCGAGGTCGTCGGTGATGCTGACGCCCGTGAAGCCGAGGCGCTGGCGCAGCTCGCCGGTGCTGATCGCGGGCGACAGCAGCGCGGGCCGCGTGCTCAGCGACGGGTAGCGCGCCGTGCTCGTCATCACGAGCCGCGCACCCGCGGCCATGCCGGCCCGGAAGGGCGCCTCGTCGGCGGCGCGGAGCGGTCGCGCGCGAAAGGCCGACCGTCTGGACGAGCGCGTCCTCGTCGCGCGTCACGCCGCCCAGGCCCGGGAAGTGCTTCAGCGTCGCCGCGACGCCACCCTGCTGCAGTCCGGCCACGAATGCGCTGCCCAGCGCCGAGACCGCCGTCGGCCGGACGGCGAACGCGCGCTGCGTGCGGCGCTGATAGCTGCCGGCCCGGCCGAGATCGACGACGGGCGCGAGGTTCACGTTGATTCCCGCGGCGGCGCAGGTTCGTCGCGGTCGCGCGGCCCTGGCGGCGCACGAACGCGCTGCCCGCGGCGGCCCATCGACGCGGGCGATCCCGACGGCGCGCCGGGCAGGCGCTTCACGAGGCCGCCCTCCTGGTCGATCATCGTCAGCAGCGGCGCGCCGAGCGGCCCGCGGGCTCGCTGCAGGCGGCGCATCTGCGCGGCGAGCGCCGCACGCGAGCGGATGTTCGCGGCGAAGACGATCACGCCGCCGATCTCGCCTCGCGCGCGCACGCGCGAGCAGCGACGCGGGGATGCGGGTCCCGCGATATCCGACGACGATCCGCTGCCCGGCGAGCTGGCGCAGCGACAGCGACGCGACGGGGTCGCGCACGTCGCCGGCTGGTGGGGCAGCGCGCCGGCGAGGACGACGGCGAGCAGTGGCGCGACGGCCTGAGGCGAGCGATGCACGCCGACCATCCTGACGCAGCGGTGCACGATCGGCGTGCAGGGTCGGCCGCGAGCCGGCACGCCGACACTGTCTCAACCGGTCTCCAGCCGGATCGACGGAGTTCCCCGATGCCCCGACTGACCAGATTCCTCGCCGTCCCGTGCACGATCGTCGCTCGCGCTCCTGGCTGGGGCTCGGCGAGCCTCGGCGCCGCTCCCGGCGCGACGTACGCCGGTCGATTCGCTCGGTCGCGACGCTGTCGCGCCTGCTCGCCGCGGGTGCGCCCGTCAATTCGCCGTTCGCAGGCTTCGTCCCGGTCGCCGAGGCCCAGGCGCCGGCTCCCCCGCCGCTGACGGACGTACCGGTCGCCGGCCCCGACGGCTCGGGCGGCGACTTCCCGGCGGTGCCATGGGTCCGCGACGCCATCTCCGACCGTGCGCCTGCGCAGCGTCGACATCGGCCGGCTCACGTGCGCGGTCGCGACGACCGGCTGCCCGGCGCGGGTCGCGCTCTACGCCCGCGCCGTCGGCCCGCGACTGACACTGCTCAGCCGGCGCTCACTGTCGGTCGCGCCGCACCGCGACGTCGTGCTGGATCTGCGGCTCGGGTCCGCGGACCAGCCACACGCTCGGCGCGGCACGGACATCCCGGTGCTCGCCGTCGTGCGCGTCGACGGACGCGCGGACTGGTTCGCGCAGCGGCTCGTGCTGCACTGCGGGTGTAGTCTAGGCGCGCTCGGCGCCGATCTGCTCGATCCGCTTCAGCAGCTCCGGGTGGTCGCCGCGCAGGCGGTTGAGGTCGAACTTCGTCAGGTGGATCAGCCGCATGTCGGTCGCAGCGTGACCGTCGCGTTGCGCATGCTCTTCTGCAGGAGGCCCTGCTCGCCGAACGTGGATCCCGGGCCCAGCTGTGCCAGCTCCTGGCCGTCGCGCTCGACGCGCGCGGTGCCCTCGTCGATGATCGTCAGATCCTGCGAGTAGTCGCCCTCCCGGACGAGGACGCGACCCTCCTCGACGCTCTCCTCGGACACGGCCGCGCCGATCTGGCGCAGCGCGTTGTCGTCAAGTCCGTCAAACAGCGGCAGCTCCGCCAGGCGCCTCATGTTCACAGCGATCGGGCCTCCTCGTAGTTCCTTGTGCGCACCCTACCCGGCCTCAGGTCAGCACCGCTACGAGGACCGCGAGCAGGAACAGCGCGATCAGGTGGAAGGTCTGGTCGACCATCACCGTGACGCCGCGCGGCGCCGTCGCGGCGTCGGTGTGCTTGACGTCCGCCATCCACCGCACGACCAGCCGGCCGTCGTCCTGGATGAGGTGCGGGACGAAGATCAGCGCCGCCACGGCGAGCGTCCCCGCAAGGCTCAGCTCGCCGCCGATCCAGATCAGGGCGGGGACGAACGCCAGCGTGTAGGCCGTCACGTGCGAGAACAGGGCGCGCCGCGAGACCGCGGTCCCTGCCCAGGCCACCGTGCTTGTATCGCGCCTGGAAGTCCGTCTGCAGCAGGAAGTCCCCGATCAGGTGGGAGATCACGAACACCATGAGTACTTCCACCCACAACACGCGCAGTCACCCCTGTCCGAGACCCTCCGGTTGCGACGGTCCCGCCGCGAGCGTCGCGAAGTATCCCGCAGCGGGGTGTGCGAAGCGTCACGGAGCAGCGGCGCCGACGGACGGGGCATCCAATCGCGCCTGCCGGCGTTCCGGATGCAGAAACGTCGCCTGAGCCGACGGGATTGCATCCGCAACAAGATCAGTTGGTCCTCGGACCGACAAAGGCGGAGCAGAGGCCCGCGACCTAGTCGCGCTCAGTGGGAGGCTGCCAGCCGAGGGTCTCGCGCGTGCGCTTGGGAAGCGCGCTGACGACGAGGTCGTAGGAGTCCTCGATCAGGTCACGCGCGAGCTCGTCCGGGAGACTGCCGTCGAGCGTGATCGTGTTCCAGTGACGCTTGTTGAGGTGGTAGCCGGGACGGATAGCGGAGTGGCTCCCTCGCAGTTCGACGGCGAGCTCGGGCTCGCACTTGACGCTGACCTCCAGCGGCGAGCGGTCCAGCGCGCTCAGCGCGAACATCTTCCCGGCCACCTTGAAGACCGAGTGCTCGGGGCCGAACGGGAAGTCCTCGACCGCCCCGGCCTGGGCAAGGCACCATGCGCGCAAGTCGATCGCGTTCACGCTCCGAAGCGTCGCACCTTCCATTCACACGTGTCCGAGAGCGGCGGATCGTGGAGGCGTGGACCAACGCCCGCGACGAGGAGTACCGCGAGCCGGCGGGGCGAGTGCGCGACGTTCCTCGGGGGTGGCTCAGGCGAAGTGGGCGATGCTGATGAGCCCGACGATCAGGCTGTAGATGGCGAACGGCGTGAGCGTGCGCGTCTCGAAATAGCGCACGAGGAACCGGATCGAGATGTAGGCGGTGATGCCGCAGATCACGAAGCCGACGGCGACCTGCCCATGGATGTGATCTCCTGCCGATCCGGCCAGGCTCGGCAGCTTGAGAACTCCTGCCGCGAGGATCACCGGGGTGGCGAGCAGGAACGCGAACCGTGCGGCGTCCTCGTGGCTGAGGCCGCGCCAGAGACCGCCGACCATGGTGATGCCCGAGCGGCTGATCCCCGGAAGCAGCGCGCCGATCTGGAGCAGACCGATCCGCACGCTGTCGCCGACCGTGACGTGCGCCAGGCGGGCATCCGAGGCGGCAGCGAGCGCGATGTCCTCCTCGCTTCTCGGGCCGCCGGCCTGCGCGCGCTCGAACCGCTCAGCCTCGGCGGCGTCCGCGGCGACCGATGCACGCCGGCGGAACCGCTCCCCGGCGAACAGGATCAGCCCGTTGAGGAGCAGGAAGATGCTGGCGGCAAGCGGCTTGGCAAAGATCGTGCGGAAGGTGTGCTCCAAGGCCAGGCCCGTGATGCCGACGGGGATCGTGGCGATGATGATCAGCCACGCGAGCCGTGCATCGGCGTCGTCCTCGGGCAGGCTGCGTGTGCGCAGCACGCCCTTCAGTGTGCGGAAGAACCCCCGGATGATCCGCACCCAGTCGGCGCGGAAGAACCACAGCAGCGCGAGCGCCGTGGCCACGTGCAGGGCGACGATGTACGCCAGGTAGAACGACGTCTCGCTGCTGCCCTGCGAGGACTGCGTCACCAGCGTCTGCCAGCTTCCGCCGAACCACGCGGGGACCAGCACCGAGTGCCCGAGGCTCGAAATCGGGAACAGCTCCGTGATCCCCTGAACGACGGCGATGACGATGGCTTGGAAGTAGGACACGACTCGGCACCCTAGCGGCGGTCCGCCGAGACTCCCGGGAGCGCGGGATCGCCGAAGCAGCCGACTGACCTATGCTGGTCGCTTCTCGGCGTCGGCATTGGTCCACTGCCCCGCCACCACGAAGCGAGCCAACCTGATGGGTGCAACGACGTCATTTCCGGAGCAGACGCCGGAGCAGCGAAGGATCGCCCTGATCGCGGGGGTGTGGTTCGCGATCACCTTCATCGCGTCGATCCCGGCGCTGTTCCTGTACCGGCCGCTGCTCAAGCACCACGACTACATCCTCGGAGTCGGTGCCGACACCCGCATCGCGCTGGGCGCGTCGCTGGAGATCATCCTCGTGATCGCCAACATCGCCACCGCCGTCGTGCTGTATCCGATCCTCAGGCGACAGAGCCAGAGCATCAGCCTCGGCTATGTCGCGAGTCGCACCATCGAATCGGCGATCATCGCCATCGGCATCATCAGCGTCCTGTCGCTCATGACGCTCCAGCAGGACGTCGGCGGGCCGGGCGCGGCGAACGGCGCCTCGCTCGTCCTCGCCGGACGGTCGCTGGTCGCCTTCCACGACTGGACGTTCCTGCTCGGCCCCGCCTTCTGCGCGGGCTTCGGCAACGGGATCCTGCTCGGCTACATGATGTACAAGTCCGGCCTCGTGCCACGGGGCATGGCCATGCTGGGCCTGATCGGCGGTCCGCTGATCATTGCGTCGGGGGTCGCCATCATCTTCGGCGCCTACGACAACCCGTCCACGGCGAACTCCCTCCTCTCACTGCCGGAGATCGCCTGGGAGGCGTCGCTCACGATCTATCTCATCGTCAAGGGGTTCAAGCCGTCGCCGATCCTCAGGCCGGAGGCCATCGCGGCATAGACGGTTGCCGGCGCGAGCGGTCAGCCGGTCGCGTACTTGCGCAGCTCGCGCCGCGCAATGACCATCTTGTGCACCTCGTCGGGTCCGTCGGCGATCCGCAGCGTGCGCAGTCCGGCGTACATCTCGGCCAGCGGGAAGTCCTCGCAGACGCCCCCGCCGCCGTGGACCTGGATCGCGCGGTCGAGCACCTTCAGAGCCGCGTTCGGGGCGATCACCTTGATCGCCGAGATCTCGTTGCGCGCCGCCTTGTTCCCGGCGGTGTCCATCAGCCATGCGGCGTACATGGTCAGCAGGCGCGCCTGGTCGAGCTCCATCCGGCTCTCGGCGATCCAGTCCTGGATCACGCCCTGGTCGGCGACCGGCTTGCCGAACGCGACACGCGACTGCGCGCGCCGGCAGAGCAGCTCGAGCGCACGCTCGGCCACACCGATCGCCCGCATGCAGTGGTGGATGCGGCCCGGCCCGAGACGCGCCTGGCTCATCATGAAGCCGCCGCCCTCCGGCCCGATGAGGTTCGCGACCGGGACGCGCACGTCCTCCAGCAGCAGCTCGCAGTGCGTCTCGCGATCCTGATAGCCGAACACCTTCATGTTGCGCACGCGCGTGACGCCCGGAGTGTCGAGCGGAACGAGGACGAAGCTCTGCTGCGCGTGCGGGCGGGCATCCGGGTCGGTCTTGCCCATCACGATCAGGATCTTGCAGCGCTCGCGGCCGGCGCCGGAGGACCACCACTTGCGCCCGTTGATGACGAACTCGTCGCCCTGGCGCTCGATGCTGGTGGCGATGTTCGTCGCGTCGGAGGAGGCGACGTCCGGCTCGGTCATCGCAAAGCAGGAGCGGATCTCGCCCTCGAGCAGCGGCGCAAGCCACTGCTCCTGCTGCTCGGGCGTCCCGAACATCGCAAGGATCTCCATGTTGCCGGTGTCCGGCGCCGAGCAGTTCATCGCCTCGGGAGCCAGGTGCGGGCTGCGGCCGGAGATCTCCGCCAGCGGTGCGTACTCGGCGTTCGAGAGGCCCTCCGTCCACTGCGTCGCGTGCGGGAGGAACAGGTTCCATAGGCCGCGGCGGCGAGCTTCGACCTTCAGATCCTCGATGATCGGCGGATGGAACTCCGGATCGCCGGAGTCGTGCATCTGCTGCTCGTAGACGGGCTCGGCCGGGTAGACGGCCTCGTCCATGAACTGCAGGAGCTTCTCCTGCAGGGCGGTCGACTTGTCGCTGAGGTTGAAGTCCATCGCTCAGCCCACCAGCGTCGCGGCTGCGGCACGGGCGACGCGGGCGCGCGAGGCCCCGGCGCCGGACAGCAGCGCCGAGTCGAGCTGCGCGCGCTTGTAGAGCCAGTGGACGTCCGCCTCCCACGTGAACCCGATGCCGCCGTGCACCTGGATCGCGGACTGCGTGACGCTTCGCGCACCGTCGGATGCGGCGGCCTTCGCCATCGCCGCGGCGAGCGGCAGCTGCGCCGGGTCGGCGTCCGCCGCCCACGCACCGAAGTACGTCGCCGATCGCGCGCCCTCGGTGTCGAGCAGCATCTGCGCACAGCGGTGTGAGACCGCCTGGTAGGCGCCGATCGGCGTGTCGAACTGCTTGCGGTCCTTCGCGTAGGCGATCGACATCTCCATCGCACGCTGGGCGACCCCGACGAGCTCGGCGGAGAGCGCCGACCTCGGCGCGGTCCAGGCCGGCCGCCACATCGCCGCCGAGCGGCTCGCCGCCGCTCGCGGTCACACGTGCATAGCGACGTGTCGGGTCGATCGACTCGACCGGGTCGACGTCGGCGGCCGAGCGCTCGACGAGCGTCGCCGAGCCGTCCTCGATCAGGACGATCACCGCGGCGCCGTCGGCGTCGGGCACGAGCGGGGCGTCGTCGCCGCGGACGCTGCCGACGGTCGCCGTCGCCTCGCCGCTGGCGATCCCCGGCAGCCAGCGTGCCCGCTGCTCGTCGCTCCCGGCGTGATCGATCAGCAGCCCGCCCAGCGCATTGGCCAGGAACGGCGCGTTGGCGACGGCGTAGCCGAGCTCCTCCATCAGGATCACGAGCTCGACCTGTCCCAGGCCGGCGCCGCCGTGCTCCTCGGCGATCGCGATGCCGGTCCAGCCCAGGTCGCGCAGCTCCTGCCACAGGGCGGCGTCGTAGGTCCTGGACTCGGCGGCCTGCCGGACGCGCTCGAAGGTCGAGCGCTGGGCGAGCAGGTCGCGCGCGGTGCGCTTGATCTCGTGCTGGTCTTCGGTGAAGTCGAAATTCATGACGTGTTCTCCTAGCGCCGCGGGAGGCCGAGCACGCGCTCGGCGACGATGTTCTTCAGGATCTCGGTGGTGCCGCCCTCGATGGTGTTGCCGCGAGAGCGCAGCAGCTCGTAGCTCCAGGGCGAGTCGCTCAGCAGTGCCTCGGGGCCGAGCAGGTCGGCGGCGTACTGCATCAGCTGCTGGTTGGTGTCCGACCACATCCACTTGGTCAGCGAGCCCTCGGGGCCGGGCTGGCCGTACTTCATCGTGGCCGTCAGCCCGCGATAGGCCGTCAGGCGCAGGATCTCGCAGCGGATGTGGAGGTCGCCGAGCCTGTCGGCGACGACCGGGTCGTCGAGCAGGCCGCGCTCGGCGGCGATCTCGGTCAGCTCGTCGAGCTTGACCTTGAGGCTCACCTGCAGCCCGAAGGCCAGGCCGGCGCGCTCGTTCATCAGCGTCGTGAGCGCGACCTTCCAGCCGTTGCCGACTCCACCGACGACGTTCGCGTCGGGGATGCGCGCCTCCTCGATGAAGAGCTCGTTGAACTCGGACTCACCGGTGATCTGCACCAGCGGCCGGACCTGCACCGCGTCCTGCTCCATGTCGAGGATGAAGTAGGTCAGGCCCTTGTGCTTGGGGACGTCCTGATCGGTGCGTGCGACGAGCATGCACCACTTGGAGTACTGCGCGCCGCTGGTCCAGACCTTCTGCCCGGTGACGACCCACTCGTCCCCGTCCTTGACGGCGCGCGTCTTCAGCGCTGCGAGGTCCGAGCCGGCCTCGGGCTCGCTGAAGCCCTGGCACCAGATCTCGTCGGCGGACATGATCGGCGTCAGGTAGCGATCCTTCTGCTCCTCGGTGCCCCAGGTCATCAGGGTCGGACCGGCCAGCAGCAGGCCCAGGACGTTTGCCGAGAACGGGGCGCGGGCACGGGCGATCTCCTCGTAGAAGATGGCCGCCTCGACCAGCGTCGCGTCGCGCCCGCCGTACTCCTTGGGCCAGTGGACCGCGGCCCATCCGCCCTCGTAGAGCTTGCGCTGCCAGTCGCGGCGGAAGGCGTAGCCCTCGTCCTCGCCATCGGGGGCCGGGCCGGGGTGGTTGGCCTGGATCCATTCCCGCAGCTCGTCGCGGAAGCCCAGCTCGCTCTCGTTGAACGTCAGATCCATGTCATGGCTCCTGGTGGGTGGTGGGATCCTCGCCGGGGCCGGCCAGGATCGCGAGTGCGCAGTAGGTGAAGGTGGGCTCGAGCTCCTCGAGCGTGTCGCCGCGGCCGGCCCGCACGTGCTCGGCGGCGAGCTGGTCGAGGCCGGCGGCGAGGACGAGGAACGTCTCACGCGACGGCGCCGGCGTGCCGGGGCGCACGCGCTGGTGGATGCGGCGGTAGCCGTCCGCGAAGCGCACGAGCGCCTCGCCGCGCGCCGCCAGCGCGGCGTCGCCGGCGCGGTGAATCTCGAGCAGGTACGTGCGCGCGAAGCGCGGCTCGTCGCTGAACGTGAGGAGGTACGCGCGGTTCGACGCGCGCACCTGGGCGCGCCAGCCGTCGGCGGCGGCCGCCGCGCGCCGCGGTGCGAATCCGCTCGATCAGGACGTCGACGCCGTGACGGTAGGCCTCGACGAAGCACTGCTCCTTGCTCTCGAAGAGCTCGTAGAACGTCGACGCGCGAGACGCCGGCGCCGCGCACGATCTCGGCGACGGTGGTGGCGGCGTACCCGCGCACCGCGACGACCTGGGCCACCGATTCGAGCAGCCGCGCGCGCTGGCCGGCACTGACGAGGTCGCGTGCGGCGAGGCGGTGCTCGACGTCGGGATGGCTGGCGACGAGCGATCGGTCGGGTCGGGCGGCAGCCACGATCGCCGAGTGTACCCCATGGGTACACTCGGCGTACTCCGTGGTTTGCTACACCCCGACGGGCTGCTCGCGCGGGGCGACAGGCTTGGGCTCGACCGGCTCCGTCGGCTCCGCGCCGCTCGTCACCGGCCTCCGGAGGCGCACCGGTGCCGGGCGCAGTCGGCCACCACCCGCGGTCGCCGAACACGGCCGCGGCAGCCGGCAGCATCAGCGGCCGGACGATGAATGCGTCGATCACCACGACCGCCGCGACGCCGATGCCGAACTGCTGGACGGGGATGAGGTCCGAGAACGCGAACGGCAGGACGGCGGCGACCATGACGAGCGCCGCGCCGGTCGCCGTCGCGGCCGTCCCGCGCAGCCCGAGGCGCATCGATTCGTGGGCGTCCCCATCGCGGGCGAAGTACTCCCGCGCGCGTACGAGCAGGAGAACTTCGTACGTGGCCGTCACGCCGAACATGATCGCGAAGATCCCGATGATCGACATCGGGTCGATGTATCCGGGCCCGCCGAGGATCCGGTCAGAGCCGCTGTAGAGCAGCGTCAGCAGGCCGAACGACGCGCCGACGGTCAGCAGGTCGAACGCGACCGCGACCATCGGCAGCACCACGGCACGCAGCACGATCATCAGGAAGAGCATGACCGCCAGCGCCACGATCGGGACGACGAGCCAGATCCGCGACTGGGTCACGCTGCGGAAGTCCGCGAGGAACCCGGCGGGGCCGCCGACGGCCACCGTGGTGCCGCTGGTGCGGGCGAACTGCTTGCCCATGCGGCGCAGGTCCGAGCCGAGCTGCTGTGTGCTCTGCGCGCTGGCCCCGTCCTTGGAGATCACGACGATCTGGCCCGCGTCGCCGCCGCGCTTCAGGTTGACGGCGAACCCCGCCTGCGCCTGGTCGGACGCCGGCGCACCGGCGATCGCCGCGAGCACGAAGTAGCCGGAGTCGAACAGCCCGGGCGACTGCTTCCTGAGCGTCTCGAGGTCCTTCGTCGACGGGATCTGCGAGCGCGCCTTGGTGACCGCCGCCTCCATCGTCCCCAGCCCGGAGGCCAGCTGCCCGGCCGGGCCGACGCCGGTGCTCAGCCCGGACTGGAGCTGGCCCGTGCCCGCGGTCAGCTGGCCGAGCCCGCTCTCGAGCGCGCCGGCGCCGTTGCGCAGCTGCACGAGCCCGGAGCTGAGGTCGCCCCCGCCCGCGTTGAGCTTCGTGAGGCCGCCGGCGAGCTGGCTGTTGCCGCTCTCGAGCTTGGCGATGCCGGCCGCGAGGTCGGTCGAGCCGGAGTACAGCTGGCTCAGCCCGCTGGCGAGCTGGGCCGTCTGGTCGGCGAACGTCGCACCGACGCTGGCCGCCGATGATGCCGCCGATGACGCGCCGCCCAGTGTGCTCGAGACGCCATCCGCCGCCGCCTTGGCGTTGTTCAGCGCGCCGACCGCCGCACCGTAGCCCGGATCGTTCTTGATGCCCTCGATGCCCTGGATCGCCGCGAGCGCGTTGTCGATGTCGCTTGCGGTCGTGGCGGCCTGATTCTTGCCCGACGCGATCGCCTTGCTGGTCGTGCTCGAGTCGGCGGCCATCTGGCGCACGAGCGGCAGACCGGCCTGGACGCGGCGTGTTGGCCGTTCCGAGCCCGCCCTGCAGCTGCTTGGAGCCGCTGAGCGCCTGGCGCGCGCCGTCGCGCAGCGAGATCGCTCCCGCCAGCGCGGTCTTGAGCCCGGCGGAGATCGCGTTGGCCCCGCTGCTCGCCTGGTTGAGCCCGCCGCGCAACTGACCGGCGCCGGACTGCGCCGTGCCGGAGCCGCCCTTCAGCTGACCTGCGCCGCTGCTCGCGGCGGCGAGCCCGCTGCGCAACTGCAGCGCGCCTGCCCCGGCCAGCCCGAGGCCGTTCCTCAGGCGCAGGAGATCCCTCTTGGAGCTCTTGGCGACGGCGGCCGACTGGTTCAGCCCGGCCGGCAGCTTCTTGAGGTCCTTCGCCTGCACCACGAATGCGCCGGGCCCGACGACCGAGTCGACGCGCTCGTCAGCCGCGATCTGCTTCTGGAAGCTGCCGATGCGGCGCAGCAGCGCGGGCGTCGTGATCGGTTGCTTGTCCGACACCACGAGCACGTTGTACGGCGTCGGCCAGCCCGGGCCCATGGCCCGCGCGACCTGCTCGAAGTTCTGGCGCGCCTGCGAGGACGCAGGGAGCTGGCGGACGTCGGGCGGACCGGTCTGGATGTTCAGCAGCGGCACGCAGAGCACGACGAGCACGGCGGTCGCGAGCGCACCGATCGCCACGGGCCGGCGCACGATCGCATCGCCGACGGCCACGAGGCGCGCCCAGCCACGGGCGAACGGGCCCCAGCGGTGCAGGTGCCAGACGTCCAGCCGGTGCCCGGCGAGGACGAGG
Organism: uncultured Solirubrobacteraceae bacterium; assembly: GCA_963817295.1. Lineage (GTDB taxonomy): Bacteria > Actinomycetota > Thermoleophilia > Solirubrobacterales > Solirubrobacteraceae > F1-60-MAGs163. The sequence goes on from CAWFOF010000020.1 coordinate 133,786, forward strand.
ACGGCCGGCAGCACGGCGACGGCCGCGCCGACGCTGAGCAGCGTGCACAGGAGCACGCCGATGCCGAGCGAGGAGAGGATCACCGTCGGCGCGATCGCCACGGCCAGGAGCAGCGAGAGCGTGATGGCGGTGCCGCCGTAGAGGACGGCCCGCCCGGTGGTCGCCACCGAGGCGGTGGCCGCGTGCGCCGCATCGCTGCGTGAGCGTTCGGAGGTCTCCTCCTCGCGGAACCGCCGCACCAGCATCAGGGCGTACCCGACGCCCAGCGCGAGCCCGGTCATCGAGCCCAGCGCCACCGCGGTCGGGTCGACCTCGCTGACCTTGCCGAGCAGGGTCATCACGCCGAAGCTCACGAAGACCGTCGTCACGCCGAACACCGAGATGACGAGCGCGGACAGCGGCGAGCCCAGCAACAGCATCAGCAGGACGAAGAGGATCGGGATCGCGTACAGCTCGGCGTGCTTCGTGGTGCTGATCGCCGAGTCGCGCAGCGCGCGGTCGAGCGTCGGCTGGCCGGTGACGTAGGAGCGCACGGGGCTGCTGATGTCGCGGCGCACGATCCGGTCGATCTGCGGCTGCACCGTCTTGACCATCGCCTTCTCCGAGCGCGCCACCGAGACGACGATCATCGCCGTGGTCGGCTTCGGGCGCAGCGCCGCAGCCGTGCTGCCGCTGCTCCAGGCGGACATGACGCGGGTGTCGGGACGGCGCGAGAGGTCGAGCACGAGCTTGGGGCCCTGGGCGTCGAGCTGGCGCGCCGGCCCCTGCAGCATGATCGGGACGAGGACGCTCGGGCCGAAGCGGGAGTCGGCGAGCGTCTGGGCCCGTGAGGACTCCGAGCCGGCGACGACCGTGACCTGGGGCGAGAGCCCACCGGAGACGTTCAGGCCGACCGCGATCATCACCGCAGCGAACACCGCCCACGCTGCGAGCGTCGCCTTGGGGTGCCGGACAGCAATGCGGGCAAGGTGCAACACGTCGACGTCCTCCTGCTCCTCCTGCGTGACTTGGTCACCCACGCTACGCTTGGCCGAGACGGTCCGGCATCCGTTCTTTCCACGACTGCCCCACCCGGTGATTCGCGGATGCGGCGCGGGTAACCCAACCTCGAAAGTCGGCACATGACGACCCAGTCGGCCGCCCCGAGCAGCGCCGCACCGGCGAACCTCGCCGACATGGCTCTGGTCGCCGTCCGGAGCCACAGCGGCCCGGCCCTGCGCTACAAGCGGGACGGGCGCTGGGTCGACCTGTCCTACCCCGACTTCGGTGCACGGGCGACCGCGATCGCCGCCGGGCTGGTCGCGATCGGCATCGGGCCCGGCGACCGCGTGGCGATCCTCGCCGGCACGATCCCGGAATGGACGATCGCGGACATCGGCATCCTCTTCGCGGGCGGAGTCGTCGTACCGGTCTACTTCACGAACTCGCCGCGTGAGTGCCTGCACGTCCTGGCCCACTCCGGCGCCCGGGCGGTCTTCTGCGAGGACGATGCGCAGCTCGCGAAGATCGACGAGATCCGCGGCGAATGCCCGGAGCTGGAGCACGTCCTCGCACTCTGTGAGACGCCGCTCGGCGACAGCGCGATGTCGCTCGATGAGCTGATCCGCCGCGGCCGCGACGCGGCGCCGGAGGCCGTCGCCGCGGCCCGTGCGGCGCGCACCGTCTCCGACCCGGCGACGATCGTCTACACGTCGGGGACGACCGGCCCTCCGAAGGGCTGCGTCATCACGCACGGCAACGTGCTTGCGACGATCCGCATGTACGAGGCGCAGCTCCAGCTCGTCGACGACGAGCACCCGGTGGTCTACATGTTCCTGCCGCTCGCGCACGTGCTGGCGCGCGTCGTCGAGCTCGTCACGATCCAGGAGGGTGGGACGCTCGCATTCTGGACGGGCGATCCGCAGCGCCTGCTCGAGGACCTCGCCGAGGTCCGGCCGACGCACTTCCCCTCCGTCCCGCGCGTGTTCGAGAAGATCCACACCGCGGCGACCGTCGGCGTCGAGTCGTCCGGCCCGCTCCAGCGCCGCGTCTTCGGCTGGGCGATGGGCGTCGGGACACGGCGCACGCGCGCAGCCGCGCAGGGTCGCCGGCCCGGCGCGGCCGACCGGCTGCTCGCCCCGCTCGCCGACCGCCTCGTGTTCGACAAGGTCCACGCGCTGTTCGGCGGCGGCCTGCGGCGCGCGCTGACCGGCGCGGCGCCGATCGGCCCGGACGTGATCTCGTTCTTCGACGCCTGCGGAATCCCGCTGCTCGAGGGCTACGGGATGACGGAGACGTGCGCCGCCGCGACGCTCAACACAGAGGAGGCGCGGCGCCCGGGCACGGTGGGGCGCGCGCTCGAGGGCGCCGAGCTGATGATCGCCGACGACGGCGAGGTGCTGATGCGCGGCCCGAACGTCAGCCCCGGCTACCACGGCGACGAGGAGGCGACCGCGGAGCTGTTCGACCCCGGCGGGTGGCTGCACTCCGGGGATCTCGGCGCGATCGACGCGGACGGCTTCCTGTCGATCACCGGCCGCAAGAAGGACCTGATCATCACCTCGTCCGGCAAGAACATCGGGCCGACGGCGATCGAGACGCGGCTGCAGGAGACGCGCTGGATCTCACACGCGATCGTCTACGGCGACAACCGCCCCTACCTCGTGGCGCTGCTGACGATCGACCCCGAGCAGGCACCCGCGCTGGCCGAGCACGCCGGCGTCGCGATGACGGACATGGCGCGGCTGGCGAGCGATCCTGCCGTGCACGCCGTGCTCCAGGAGTCGGTCGACGAGGTCAACGCCGATTTCGCCCGCATCGAGCAGATCAAGACGTTCAGCGTGCTGGACCGCGACCTGGAGCAGACCGAGGGCGAGCTGACCCCGACGCTGAAGATCCGGCGTGCGGTGATCTACGAGCGCAACCGCGAGCGCTTCGAGGCGCTCTACGACGCCTGACCCGCGCTATGCCGGCCCGACCCCGAGCTCGGCGAGCGTCGCCTCGAACCCGTCGACAAGCTCCACGGGCTCGGGAACCAGGTGCCCGTCGGTCATGAACCCGACCGTCACCCGCCCGTCGTAGGAGAAGACGCTGATGCTCATCCCGACGGAGCCCGAGCACGGCGCCCACACGAGGACGCCGGCGACCGGGACGCCCGCGAACGAGATCGGCTCACGCGGGCCGGGGACGTTCGTCAGCACCATCACCGCCTTGGCGGACATCAGGTCGATGACGAGCGCCTCGAGCGACGCCGGCACGCGGCCCATCGCATCGAGCATCCCGTAGGTCACCTGCCCCTGGCGCGAGCGCTTGAGCTCGAGCATGCGCGTGGCGACCTCATCGAGGCGCTCGGCGCCGTCAGCGACCGCCGCGGGCAGGCTCAGCAGCACGAGGCCGAAGCGGTTCCCGAGGTCGCGCGGCAGCGGCTCGTCGAGCGGTCGCAGGTTGAACGGCACCATCGCGTGGATGTCCTGCGCGTCCCCGTCGTGCGCGAGCAGGTAGGAGCGCATCGCCCCCGTCACGCCGGCGACGAGCACGTCGTTGACGGTGGCGCCGCGCAGGTGCCCGGTCCGGCGGACGTCCGCCAGCGACAGCGGTCGCGACCATGCGGCGCGCCGTGCGGTCCCCAGCGGGCCGTGGACCGCAGAGTCACGCTCGGCCGGCGAGGTCAGCAGCTTCAGCAGCGCCTCGCCGTAGGCGCCGCCCTGGTGGAGGATGTCGGTGACGTGGCGCGGGTGGAGGATGCTCTCCACCGTCTCGTGGATGCCGGTGCCGGCGACTGCGCGCCCCGCGGCAGCGCTCCCGCGCAGCGGCGCCGCCACGCGCTCGAAGGTCCTGCGCTCCTGCGATTCCACGCCGTCGTCGGGCTCCTCGAGGCCTGAGGGCCGGCCGCTCGCGTCGTCCGTGAGCGACAGCATGACGCGTGCCAGCGCGATGCCGTCGGCGATCGCGTGGTGCATGCGCGTGACGATCGCGCAGCCGTCGCCGTAGCCGTCGAGCAGGTACATCGCCCACAGCGGGCGTGAGCGGTCCAGCGCCTCGGACATCAGGCTGCCGACGGTGCGCTGCAGCACCTCTTGATCGCCCGGCGCGGCCAGCGCAAGGTGATGGATGTGCAGGTCGAGGTCGAAGTCCGGGACGTCCTCCCATGCCGGCCCGGTCACGCCCTGCGCGATGCGCTGCTTGAAGCGCGGGAAGCTGTCGACGAGGCGCTCCTGCACAACCGCCCGCAGCGCGTGCTCGTCGATCGGCGCGTCGAACCACAGCGCGGAGGTGATCACCATCAGGTTCGTCGGGCGATCCATCTGCAGCCACGCCGCATCGGGATGGCTCATCGCGTGATGTGTCGCCATCTGGCCCGCCTCTCAGGATGCGGCCGGAACGACGAGCACCGGCGCGTGGGCATTGCGGGTGACGTGGCCGGAGACGCTGCCGAGCAGGACGCGTGCCAGAGCGCCGTGCGCGCGCGATCCGATCACGAGCAGGCCGACGGCCGACCGCGTCTCGTCGATCAGCTCGCCCGCAGGGTCGCCCGAGCGCTGGCTGCCGTCGACGGCGACGCCCTCACCCGCCAGCTCGCGCGCCGCGGCAATGCCCTCGTCGAGGCTGCTGTGCACGCCGCCGAGCGGCCGGTGGGCGAGCCCCGGGTTGACGTGGATCACGCGCAGGTCCAGCCCGGAGACGAGGGCCAGCTCGACGGCGTGGACCATTGCGGCGCGTGAGGCACCCGTGCCGTCCCAGGCGATGCCGATCACGGGTGGATCGATCGACGGGTCCTCGCGGAAACGGGGCGGTGCGATGGCGACCGGGCAGGGGGCGCCGTTCATGACCTGGTCGGCCGTGCCGCCGAGCAGCACGCGACCGAGGGATCCGTGGTGGCTCGAGCCGAGCACGAGCATCGAGGCGTTCTGGCGGCGTGCGAGGTCGTGCAGGCCCGCCGCGACGCGCATGTCGAGCACCGGCATCACGTCGACCGAGCCGTCGGGCACGGCGGCGAGGACGGCGGTCGTCGTCTGCTGGACGACCTCGCGCACGTGCAACTGCTCGGCGCGCGTCGCGCCAGGGTGCTCGGGAACGTCGGGGATCACGCGCGCGACCAGCAGGTCGCGGTCGGTCAGGCCGGCGAGCAGGTGCGCAAGCGCGAGCCCGTCCGCAGCCTCCTCAGAGGCCTTGTACCCGGCAATGACGACGTGGCTGTCAGCGCTGGTCATCGACGCACCGTACGCGGGCGCGATGTCCTCGGCATCCGGGGTTTCTCCGGACGGACCCGGGTCAGCGCCGCAGGCGCGGGTACCGCAGCGGCTTGCCGCGGATGAACGTGACGTACGCCTTCGTGACGACGCTGCCGGTCGCCTCGTACGTCGTCCCGGCCGGGCACGTGCCGCCCTGGAGCGTCCCGCAGTTCTCCGTCGCGGAGGAGGTCGCGGTGCCCCGCGCGGTGATCCGGCGGCGCTTGGGATTCAGCAGCGCGGCGAGGTCGACGGGGATGCGCACGTCGGCGAAGGTGGCGTTGGGCATCGACTTCGCTCCCGGCTCGAGGTCGTTCGCCCCGTCGAAGTCCGGGCACGGCTTGAACGCCGGCGGCTCCGCGTAGGACCCCCAGTGCAGGCGCAGCTTCGATCCCCGCAGGTCCAGCTCGGGGAACTTCCCCTCGACCTTCTTCTTGCCGCAGCCCGTCGCGGGCTCGGTCGCGGTGGAGCCGCCGCCGGTCTCGGTGACGATCGACCAGGTGCTCGGGAAGTAGACCGTCGGGGCGCACTCCGATCCGAAGACCGACTCGCTCGCGGTGCCCAGCTTCGTGACCGTGCCCTCCATCCCCAGGCCGGCGACCGCGAAATGACCGGGCGTTGCCGGGAGGGTCGAGAACGACGCGCCCCTGCCGGCCTCGAGCAACTCGGCGTCGTCGGAGCCGTTCCCCGTCCCGGTGCGCGAGCAGCCCTCGCTGGTGCTGCTCGTATGGTGGGTCCAGGTTCGGTGCTGCGTATAGGACACCTCCACGCGGAAGTTCTGGCACAGCTTCCCGGGGCGGCAGGCCTTCAGCGACGACGACGCCTGGCTCGCCTGCGCCCCGAGGCACGACACGAGCGCCGAGAGCACCACGGCGAGCGTCCCCACGCGCATCGACCTGCGGACAGCAGCCACCATCGTCGGCCTCCCAGCGAGGTCCTCGGTACCCGGACGACCACCCTATCCGCGGCCGTGGACGCGGATAGGCGTGCGCAATGACGGGCGGTCAGCAGGGGTCGGTCTGGACGTCCGGGACGTGGTGATCGCACGCGGCGGCGGGAACGTCGACGCGCAGCGGCCGCCAGCCGCTCGAGCGCAGCTCCTGCACGGCGCGCTCACGCGTCGGGGCCTCGATCACGCCGTCCTGCCGTTCTCCCTCGGCGTCCTCTGCGGTGTAGGGATAGATGGGCATGAGGTCACGGTACGTCTCCGGGCCCCGGGGTTCATCGGCCCTTTCTCCGGCCGTCGCTGCGTAGTCGTCCCGGAGCGCTCAGGCGGCGACGGGCTCGCGCGCCGGTGCGCGGAAGCCGAGCGAGTAGTTCGCGGCGTCGAACTGCCGGGTCCGCTGGCGGTAGCGCCACGTGAAGCCGGGCCAGATCGTCGAGTTGCGGCCCGAGGCGTCGAGGTAGTAGCTCGAGCAGCCGCCGGCGTTCCAGACGCTCCCGGCGAGCTCGTCGTCGACCTCGTCGTTGAAGGCCTCCTGCGTCTCGGGGCGCACCTCGATCGTCTCCACCCCGCCGGCGTCCATGATCCGCAGCGCGTCCATGATGTAGGCGACCTGCGACTCGATCATGTAGATGATCGAGTTGTGGCCCAGTGCGGAGTTCGGGCCGACGAGCAGGAACAGGTTCGGGAAGCCGGTCACCGTGATGCCCAGGTAGGCCTCCGGCGATCCGTGCCAGTGATCGGCCAGCGTCGCTCCGTCGCGCCCGCGCACGAGCCGGCCGATCGGCGGCTGGGTGATGTGGAACCCCGTCCCGAAGATGATCGCGTCGACCTCGCGCTCGGTCCCGTCCGGGCCGACCACGGAGCTGCGCCGCACCTCGGTCAGCCCGCCGGCGACGACCTCGACGTTGGGCTGCGTGATCGCCGGATACCACTCGTTCGAGATCAGCACGCGCTTGCAGCCGATCGTGAACGCCGGCGTCAGCTTCGCGCGCAGCTCCGGGTCGGGGACCTGGCGCTCGAGGTGCTTCGTCGCCACGAGCTGGGGCAGCGCCATCAGGCGCGGGTGCATGAAGCCGACGACGACCGACTCGCGGGTCGCGTAGATCCACCCGCGCATCGCCGCCTGGATCTGCGGGACGCGCCGGTACAGACGCCGGACGCGCCGGGAGATCGGATGATCGAGCCGCGGGACGACCCACGGCGCCGTGCGCTGGAAGAGGTGCAGCTGCGACACGTCCGGCTGGATCTGGGGGACGAACTGGATCGATGAGGCCCCCGACCCGATGACGGCGACGCGCTTGCCGCGCAGGTCGTAGTCGTGATCCCAGGCCGCCGAGTGGAACATCTCCCCCTCGAAGTCCTCGATCCCGGGGACGTCGGGGAACGCGGGCTCGTGCAGCGGGCCGGGCGCCGCCACGACGACGTCGGCGGTGAACGAGCCGGCGCTCGTCTGCACGGCCCACCGGCGCGCCTCGTCGTCCCACGCCGCCTCGGTGACCTCGCGCCCGAAGCGCAGATGCGGCTCCAGGCCGAACTCCGCCACGCAGCGGCGCAGGTAGTCCCAGATCTCCTGACCGGGGGAGAACATCCGCGACCAGTCGGGGTTCGGCGCGAACGAGTACGAATACAGGTGCGAGGGCACGTCGCAGGCGACGCCCGGATACGTGTTCTCGCGCCACGTCCCGCCGACCTCGCCGGCCTTCTCGAGGATCACGAAGTCATCGATCCCGGTCTGCTTCAGGCGGATGCCGGTGCCGAGCCCGCCGAAGCCCGCGCCGATGATGACGATGCGGTGGTGCTCGCTCATGGCGGGAGCGTAGCGGAAGCTGACTGCGCGGTCAGTCTTCCCCGAACCGGGTCCGCAGGTCCTTCTTGGAGAACTTTCCGACCGACGTCTTGGGCACCTCGTCGATCAGCTCGATCCGCTCGGGAAGCCACCACTTCGGCACCCGCTCGGCGAGGTGGGAGCGCACGTCGTCCGGGGTCAGCTCGAAGCCCGGGAGGACCACGACGCAGGCCAGCGGGCGCTCGCCCCACTTCTCGTCCGCGACGCCGATCACCGCGGCCTCCAGCACCGCGGGATGGGCCATGATCTCGTTCTCCAGCTCGACGGAGCTGATCCACTCGCCGCCGGACTTGATCAGGTCCTTGGTGCGATCGACGAGGCGGATGTAGCCGTCGGCGTCGATCGTCGCGACGTCGCCCGTCTTGAGCCAGCCGTCGTCCGTGAACGAGTCCCCGGAGCGGTCGTCGTTGTAGTAGCCGGCCGCGATCCACGGGCCGGCCGCCTGCAGCTCGCCGCGGCTCTCGCCGTCCCAGGGCTGCTCCTCCCCGGTGTCCGGCTCCATCACGCGCACCTCGACGAGCGGGACGGGCAGGCCCTGCGAGGCGCGCACGTCGGCGAGCTCGTCCTCGCTGCGCCCGGCGAGCTGGCTCTTGACCCGCGTGACGGAGCCCAGCGGGCTGGTCTCGGTCATGCCCCACGCCTGCACGATCGGCAGCCCGATCGTCTCGCGGTAGCGCTCGGACAGCGCCTTGGGGACGGCCGAGCCGCCGCAGACGATCCGCGTCAGCGCGGACAGGTCGCGCCCGGCGAGCTGATCGATCACCCCGTTCCAGATCGTCGGCACGCCGGCCGCCAGCGTCACGCGCTCGGACTCCATGAGGTTCGCGATCGCGGGCGCCGACAGGTCCGGGCCGGGCAGCACGAGGTTCGCGCCCGCCATCACCGCGGAATGCGCCAGGCCCCACGCGTTCGCGTGGAACATCGGGACGACGGGCAGCACGGTGTCGGCCTCGCTCACGCCGAGGCTGTCGACGACCATGCTCCCCATGCCGTGCAGCACCATCGCCCGGTGGGAGTACACGACGCCCTTCGGGTTGCCGGTGGTGCCGCTCGTGTAACACATCGCCGCGGCGCGGTTCTCGTCGCCGACGTGGAACCGGACCGGCTCGCCGGCGGCCAGCAGCTCCTCGTAGTCGCGCACGCGCGGGTCGTCCGGGATCGGGCAGTCGGCGCCGTCGTCCATCACGATGAGGTGCTGCACGCTCTCGAACGTCTCGACGAGCGGCCAGAAGATCGGCAGCAGCGAGCGGTCGACGAAGATCACCTCGTCCTGCGCATGGTTGACGGCGTAGGTGACCTGCTCGGGGAACAGGCGGATGTTCAGCGTGTGCAGGACGCGGCCGCTGCACGGCGCCGCGTAGTACAGCTCAAGGTGGCGGGCGGTGTTCCACGCGAAGGTCCCCACGCGCGCGTCGTGCGCCAGGCCCAGCAGGTCGAACGCCCCGGCCAGCCTGCGCGTGCGCGAGCGCCCATTCGCCGTAGGTCGTGCGTTCGATGCCCGCCGTCGTCGCCGTGACGATCGTCTTGCCGGCGAACAGCCGCTCCGCGCGCCCGAAGACGTGCGGCAGCGACAGGGGGAAGTCCGACATGAGTCCGCGCATGCGTGAACCCTATGCGCCGACCCGCCCGCGGATCAGGTCGGCGGCGCGCTCGCCGATCATGATCGTCGGCGCGTTCGTGTTCCCGCCGGGGATCAGCGGCATCACCGAGGCGTCCGCGACGCGCAGGCCGGCGACGCCGTGCACGCGCAGGTCCGGGTCGACGACGGCGTCGGGGCCCGACCCGATCCGGCACGTGCCGACCGGGTGGTACAGCATCTCCACGCGGCGGCGGATGTCGGCCTCGATGTCGGCGTCGGTGTCGACGCCCTCACCCGGGAAGATCTCGCGGCCGGCGACGTCGCCGAAGCCGGCGGCGATCTCGCGGGCGATCCGGATGCCCGCGACCATCGCGGCGACGTCCTCGGGCTCCTCGAACGAGTTCGTCAGGATCCGCGGCTTCGCCGACGGGTCCGCCGACCCCAGGCGCACCCAGCCACGGCTCTTGGGCGCCACGAGCACCGGCGCGATCGTCATGGCGTGGCCGTCGTACTCGCCCTCGCCGTGGTCGACGAAGTACGCGGGCGCGAAGTGGAACTGCAGGTCCGGCGCCGGCAGGCCGGGACGGCTGCGCACGAACGCGAACGCCTCGGCGACGGTGGACGTCAGCGGCCCGGTGCGGCGCAGCAGCCACTCGAGCAGGTACTTGGGGTGCTCGGCGTCGGCGAGCGATCCCCCGCCGGGCAGGTCCCAGATGCCGACGACGTACGGATGGTCCTGGAGGTTCCGGCCGACGCCGGGCAGATCGACGTGCACGTGGACGCCGACCTCGCGCAGGTGCTCGGCCGGTCCGATCCCGGACAGCATCAGGATCTGCGGCGAGCCGTAGGAACCGGCGCTGAGAATGATGTCGCGGTCGGCCGAGGCGACCTGCGTCTCGCCGCCGGCGCGGTAGCGCACGCCCGTGGCACGACCGTCGTCCACGTCGATGCGCAGCACCTGGGCTCCGGTGACGATCTCCAGGTTCGGGCGCTTGGCGACGGGCTTCAGGTAGGCGTTCGCCGTGCTCCAGCGCCGGCCGTTCTTCTGCGTCACCTGCGCGAGCGACGCGCCGTCCTGCTCAGGCCCGTTGTAGTCGTCGATCCGCGGGATGCCGGCGGCCTCGGCGGCCGCGAGGAACTGCGCGGTGACCGGCCGCGGCGAGACCTCGTCGGCGACGTTCAGCGGCCCGCCGACCGCGTGGTGCTCGGACGTCCCGCGCTCGTTGTTCTCCGCCTTGAGGAAGTACGGGCGCACGGCCTCCCAGCCCCAACCGGTCGCTCCGTCGGCCTCCCACAGGTCGTAGTCCAGCGGGCGCCCGCGCACGTAGAGCATCGCGTTCATCGAGCTCGACCCGCCCAGGCCCTTGCCGCGCGGGAGGAACAGGCGGCGGCCGTCGCAGAACGGCTCGGGCTCGCTGTAGAGCTCCCAGTCGAGCTTCGTCTTGAACTGCTTGGCGAACGCGGCGGGGATCGTGATGTTCGGGTGGCGGCCCTTCCCGCCCGCCTCGATCAGCAGCACGCGGCTCGACGGGTCCTCGGACAGGCGGTTGGCCAGGACGCAGCCGGCCGAGCCGGCGCCCACCACGATGTAGTCGTACGAGCTCATGGCGCGATCCTACGGCGGATCGGACCGCTACCGTCAGTCGGGCATGGAGCTCGCCCCGCATCGCCCGAACGTCGAGCTCCGCCGCACTGCCGAAGGTGACCCGATCGTCGTCCTCGCGTTCCCCTACGACGCGCAGATCGTCACCGTCGTGCGCAACATCCCGCAGCGGCGCTTCGACTGGGACACGAAGGAGTGGTGGGCGCCGGTCGACGACTGGTGCGGCGTCCACGTCGCCGACGTGCTCGCGCGCTTCCCGGAGCTGACCGCCAGCCCGCAGGTCGACCAGTGGCTGGCGGGGATCGACCGGCGCTGGGTCGGCCGGGTCAGCACGATGCGCCACGACGGCCGCGGCTGGTGGGTGCTGCACACGCGCGCGGGCACGGTTCCCGAGGCGCTGCAGGAGGGGTCGATCGAGCTCGAGGACGGCCGGCTGCTGGTGCCGCTCACGCAGGACGCGGGCGAGGCGCTGCGCGACCTGAAGTCCGCGCGCTTCGACGCCGGCGCCGACCGCTGCCTCGCCGCGATCGAGCTCGGCGACGATCCGCCGCCCGCGCGTCTGGCGGCCGCCGAGCGCGTCGACGGGCCGTGCCTGCGGCTCGACGTGCTGTGGGATCCGGAGGTCGGCGCGGCGTTCGAGAAGCTGCCGGCCGCCGAGGGCAAGCGCACCGTCCCGACCGACCCGTGGCTCGTCGAGCAGCTCGACGCGTTCCTCGCGCTGCACGACGTCGAGCTGACCTCCTCGGCGCTGACCGTGCTGAAGGGGCTGCGCGCCGAGTCGCGAGGAGGCGGCGAAGGCGATCCGCCGCTCGCGCGCGACCGAGGGCGAGCCGATCGACGAGGTGGCCGCCGTGCTCGGCGGCGAGCTCGAGCCGTTCCAGTGGGCCGGGGTCGCGCTACGTGCTCGACGCGCGCCGCGCGTTCCTCGCCGACGAGCAGGGCCTCGGCAAGACGGTCGAGGCGCTCGCCGCGCTCGAGGCCGACGACGCCTACCCGGCGATCGTCGTCTGCCCGGCGTCGCTGAAGCTCAACTGGCAGCGCGAGGCGGCGCGCTGGCTGCCGCACCGCGACGTCGCCGTGGTCGAGGGCCGCAGCGCCGTACCGCCGACCGGCGAGATCACGATCGTCAACTACGAGATCGTCGCCGCGCATCGCGACGAGCTCGCGCGCCTGAAGCCCAAGGCGCTCGTGCGTCGACGAGTCGCACTACTGCAAGAACCCGAAGGCCAAGCGCACGCAGGCCGTCCGCCGGCTGGCCGCAGTCCGTCACGCAGGACGGCGCTGCGGCTGGCGCTGACGGGCACGCCGGTGCTGAACCACGCCGACGAGCTGATCGCCCAGCTGCGCGTGATCGGGCGGCTCGACGACTTCGGCTCCGGCGCGCGCTTCTCGCGCGAGTTCCGCGGGCGCGCAGAGCGAGGAGCGCCTGCACTGGCATCTGCGCCGCCGCTGCTTCGTGCGCCGCCTGAAGGCCGACGTGCTCCCCCAGCTCCCGGCCAAGCGCCAGGTCGTCGTGCCGGTCGCGCTGGACAACACGCGCGAGTACCGGCTGGCGGAGAAGGACGTGATCGCCTGGCTGCGCGAGCAGCCGCTGGACCTCAAGGAGCTGAACGCGAAGATCGCCGCGACGCTGCGCGCGCAGCGCCTGGCGCAGCTCGGCACGCTGCAGCGCCTGGCGGCGCGCGGCAAGCTCCACTCGGCGCTCGCCTGGATCCACGACTTCCTGGCCTCCGGCGAGCCGCTCGTCGTCTTCGCCCGCCACGTCGACGTGCAGGAGGCGGTGCTCGAGCGCTTCCCCGACGCGCTGCACCTGATCGGCCGCGACGACGCAGTCGCGCGCGAGGCGTCGATCGCCGCGTTCCAGGCGCCCGACGGGCCGCAGCTGATCGTCTGCGCGACGCGCGTCGCCGCCCAGGGGATCACGCTGACGCGCGCCTCGAACGTCGCGTTCCTGGAGCTCGAGTGGACCCCGGCGATGCACGACCAGGCCGAGGACCGCTGCCACCGCATCGGCCAGCGACGACGCCGTCACCGCCTGGTACCTGCTGGCCGCCGAGACGATCGACGAGACGATGGCGCGGCTGATCCAGCGCAAGCGCGAGGTCGTCGCCGCCGTCACCGACGGGCGTGAGATGGAGAGCGACGGCATGGTCGCCGCGGTGATCGCCGAGCTGCGCGACGGGACGCCCTTCTCGCACCTGCAGAGCGGTAGCGTCAGAGCGATGACCTGGACCGTCTACCTCTCCGGGGAGATCCACACCGACTGGCGCGAGCGGATCGCGAGCGGCGCCGTCGCCGCCGGCCTGGACGCCCGCTTCACCGGGCCGGTGACCGACCACGGCGCCAGCGACGACTGCGGCGCCGCGATCCTCGGCGAGCCGGCCGAGCCGTTCTTCCGCGATCAGCTCGGCGCCGGCGTCAACGCCGTGCGCACGCGCACGCTGCTGGCGCAGGCCGACGTCGTCGTCGTGCGCTTCGGCGAGCAGTACCGCCAGTGGAACGCGGCCTTCGACGCCGGCGCCGCGTCGGCGCTCGGGCAAGGCGCTGATCACGCTGCACCCGCCGGAGCACGACCACGCGCTGAAAGAGGTCGACCGCGCCGCGCTGGCCGTCGCCCGTGAGCCCGAGCAGGTCGTCGCGATCCTGCGCTACGTCATCGACGGAACGCTCGAGCGATGACCGACCGCGCGCCCGAGCCCGGCATCGAGGACGCGAGCCGCCGCACCCATCTCGCGGCCGAGCGCACGTGGCTGGCCTGGTGGCGGACCGGCATCACCGCGATCGCCGCGGGCGTCGGGATCGGTCGGCTGCTGCCCGAGCTGTCGGGCGGGGCGAGCTGGCCCTACGCGATCATCGGCGCCGGCTACGCGATCATCGGCGTGGCGATGATCTGGTACGCGCAGGCGCGTCAGGGCCGCATGGGCAAGGCACTGCGCGAAGGACGCTTCGAACACCTCGAGGACAACGCGCTGCAGGCCTTCACGTTCGCGGGCGCCGCGCTCGGCATCGCCACGATCGCCTTGATCCTGCTGGAGCTCTAGAACCTCCAGGTCGCGTCAGGCGCGCACCGCGCCGGCCTTCGCCATCCGCGGCCGCGTTGCGTCCTGGCGCTCGCCGATCCAGTCGTCGAGCGTCTGCCACTGCTCGTAGATCCAGGCGATCCGGTCGACTTCGCTCTCGGGCACCTCGGCGCGCGCGTGACGCCAGAACTTCACGCGGACGGTCGAGCCGACGAGCGCGCCGCTCCAGACGTCGCTGATGTACTCGAAGCCGTCGAGCCCGACGTGCCCGCAGATGACGACGTCGGCGTTGTCCGCCTCGTCGAGCAGCGCCAGCGGCCCACCGAGTCGTGGCGGAAGGAGATGCCGCAGCCGCGCGGCGAGCAGCCCCACCTCGGGGTCGCTCTCGGCGAGCTTCGCCTGGGCGCGCGCGAGCTTCTCGGAGGTGCAGCGCGTGCCCTCGGGGTAGATCAGGACTCCGTCATGCTCGCCCAGCGCCCTGACCGAGCGAGCGCACGCGGATGACCTCGGCACTCGCGTTCGCGGACGCCCGCCGACGAAGCACGTCGGCATCCAGTGGCCGCCGAGGTCGAGCGTCGGGATCTTCGACAGCTCGTGCTTGAGCACGTAGCGCAGGTCGATCCCGTGCGGGCGGCTGATGACGGTCGCGGGCAGGCGCGTTGTCGATGATGCTCGCGTGGCGGATCATGTAGATCGCCGGCGCGGGCTCGACGAGCTCGTCGCCCTCGACCTCGAACGTCAGCCCGAAGAGGACGCGGATCCCGGTCAGGTGCCCGACGGCCCAGCTGACCTGCAGGTCGAAGACACGGCGACGACGCGCGGGCGAGTCGTCGCCGAAACGGCCCGCCGGTGACGGCCCAGGCCCACGCCAGGCCAAGCAGCCCGCGGATCTCGCCGAACAGGAACCACCACAGGAACGCGACCATGCGGATCGCGACGAGCGGCTTGCGGCGGACCGCCCAGAGCACGAGGTCGACCAGCGAGCCCCGCGAGCGAACAGCAGCGGGAACAGCACGGTGACGAGGACGAAGGCGAGCGACTTCGGCGACGATCGTCACGGTCAGCCTGGCAGCGCGAGCCATGGCGGGCTCGTCGCTTCTGAGCAGCTCCAAGGGGACCACGGTAGCGCGAAGACCTGAGTTCCGGTTGTTCTAGGATGTCCGCGCCGGAACCTCGGGCCCGCGGGCGAAGGCGTCGAAGCGCGGGCGGACGGTCTCGCGCCAGTAGCGCACCGTCCCGGCCGGCCAGTTGTTCGTCATCTTGCCCGCGGCGGTCTTGTACCAGCTGTGGCAGCGGCCGGCCCAGACGGTCTCGCCGACGGTCTCCTGAACCCAGCGGTTGTAGCTCGCCATCACGTCCGGTCGTACGTCGAGCCAGCGGGGCGGCTGCTCCTCCTGCTCGCCGGCCAGCTCCTGGAGGCAGCGCAGGATGTACTCCACCTGGCACTCGATCATGAACAGGATCGAGTTGTGGCCGAGGTTCGTGTTCGGGCCGTAGAGCATGAACAGGTTCGGGAAACCGGAGACGGCCATCCCGAGGTAGGCCTCGGCGCCGTCGCTCCACGCGTCCTGGAGCCGGCGCCCGTCGCGCCCGGTGACCTCCAGCGGCGCGAGGAAGTGCGTCGAGTCGAAGCCCGTCGCGAAGATCACGGTGTCGGCCTCGTGGTAGGCGCCGTCCCGGGTGAGGATGCCCTCCGGCGTGAAGCGCTCGATCGGGCTGGTCCGCAGCGCGACGTCGTCGCGGACGAGCGCCGGCAGGTAGTCGCTGCTGGCGAGGATCCGCTTGCAGCCGAGCGGATAGTCCGGGGTCAGCTCGGCGCGCAGCGCAGGATCGCGGACCTGGCTTCGCAGGTGGGCGCGGCACAGCGCCTCCAGCAGGCGGCGCATCGCCGGCGGGTCGCGGAAGGCGAGCCAGCGCAGCTCGAAGGCCCAGTAGATCGACCATCGGTGCAGCTCCAGCGCGCCGGGGACGTTCGCGAACGCCCAGTGGCGCAGCGCTCCGTAGGGCGGGGTTGGGCTTGGGCAGCAGCCAGTTCGCCGACCGCTGGTAGACGTCGACGTGCGCACGTCCGGCGCGATCTGGGGCACGAACTGGACGGCGCTCGCCGCGTTGCCGATCACGGCGATGCGCCGGCCCGCTGAGGTCGTGATCGTGATCCCAGCGGGCCGAGTGGAAGGCCGTGCCCGCGAATGAGTCGAGCCCCTCGAACTGCGGGATCAGCGGGCGGCTCAGCTGACCCAGGGCGCTGACCACGACCTCGGCCAGGAGCACCTCACCGGTCCGCGCTCGTCAGCTCCCACTGACCGGCCGCCTCGTCGAAGCGCAGCGACGTGATCTCCGTGTCGAAGCGGATGTGCGGCTCGAGGTCGTGATGCTCGGCGCAGTGCTCGAAGTACGCGAGGATCTCGTGCTGCTCGGCGAAGGCGTTGCTCCAGCCCGGGTTGGACTCGAAGGAGAACGAGTACAGGTGCGACTTCACGTCGCAGCATGCGCCGGGGTAGGTGTTGTCGCGCCAGGTCCCGCCGACGCCGGAGGCCTTCTCGAAGACCGTGAACGACGTGATGCCCATGTGCTTGAGACGCATCGCCATGCACAGGCCGCCGGCGCCGGCGCCGAGGATCGCGATCGTCGGCGCGCGCTCGGGCGCGGGATGCGTGTGGGGCTCGCCTCGGGCGGCGGCCAGTCGCTCTGCGACCTGTCGGAGCATCGCGGCCAACGCTACCCGCCGGCGGGGTCGTCAGCACGCATGTGGCGCGCCGCCGTGTGACGATCAGTCACACTTGCGGTTCCCAGCCGCTCGAAGGAGCTTCATGTCCCGTCGCACTCTGGCGTTCGTGCTCGCGCTCGTCGCCTGCCTCGCCACTCTTCCGATCACCGCAGCACAGGCCGCGCAGAAGGCGCGCAAGGCACCCGCCGGCCTGAAGTTCTACGCGCCGCCCTCGCCGCTCCCGGCGGGCAAGCACGGCGACGTGATCTGGTCGCGCACGATCACCAAGGGCCCGGTGCTGAAGAACGCGGCGCGCACGACGCTCGTGCTCTACCGCTCCAACTCGCTCGACGGCAAGGCGATCGCGGTGTCCGGCACGTTCGCGATCCCGAAGGGCAAGGCGCCCAAGGGCGGCTGGCCCGTGATCAGCTGGGCGCACGGCACGACCGGCTCCGCCGACGTCTGCGCACCGTCGCGTGATGCCGCAGCCGATCCGGCGCACGCCTACATCGCCTACGCCTACCCGCAGTTCGAGCTGTGGCTGAAGAAGGGCTACGCGCTCGCCTTCACCGACTACGAGGGCCTCGGCACCCCCGGGCCGCACCCCTACCTCGTCGGGCACTCGGAGGGCCGCGGCGTCCTGGACATCGTGCGCGCCGCGCGCAAGCTCGACCCGTCGATCGGGAAGCGCTTCGCGATCGCCGGCCACTCGCAGGGCGGCCAGTCCGCGCTGTTCGCCGCCGCCGACGCCCCCAAGTGGACGCCGGAGCTGCAGCTGCGCGGCGTCGCCTCGTTCGCCCCGCTGTCCCAGCTGACGACGATCATCGCCGCGGCGAGCGCGCTGACCACACCCGGCGGGCTCTCCGGCGAGGGCGCCCTGATCCTCGACTCGATGACGCGCGCCGCCGGCCTGAACGTGAACGACTTCGGCACGCCCGAGGCGCTCGCGCTGCTGCCGCAGGTGCAGACGAAGTGCCTGCCCCAGCTCGGCCTGAAGGACTCCTTCGGCGCGATCGCCCCGTCGCAGATCCTGCGCGCCGGCGCGCCGCTGGCGACGCTCAATCCGACGCTCGACGCGACGAACCCGGCGCTGAAGATCAAGGCGCCGATCCTGCTGCTGCAGGGCGAGAGCGACTCGACGGTGTTCAAGGTGTTCACCGACCAGCTCAACACGCAGCTCGGCGGCCTCGGCGACAGCGTCACCTACCTGCCCTACCCGGGCGTCGACCACGGCGGCATCGTCGCCGCGGGCGAGCCCAAGACGACGGCCTGGCTGAAGACGCGCTTCAAGTAGGAAGCGGTTCGCAACGGATGGCGGACGTTAGGGTCGCGGGCATGTCCACCGCTCCGGCCCTGACGCTCCACGTCCTGCCGCCGTCGCATCCGTGCATGACCGTCGAGGCGGCGCTGCGGCTCAAGGGCCTGGAGTACGAGCGCGTCGAGCTCGTCGCCGGCAAGCACCCGGAGGCGATGGAGGAGCTCTACGGCGAGGGCAACACCACCGTCCCGGGCCTGACGATCGACGGCGAGCCGGTGCACGGATCGGTCGCGATCCTCGAGCGCCTCGAGGCGATCGTGCCCGAGCCGCCGCTGTACCCGGCGGCGATCGCCGACGCGGTCCACGAGGCCGAGCGCTGGGGCGACGCGGAGCTGCAGGACCTCGGCCGGCGCCTGCCCTGGGGCGCACTGCACTTTCGCCCCGAGTCGATGGGCTCGTTCGGCGGCGTCGGCCAGCTCGACCCGGCTGGAACCGACTTCGCGATCCGCTACGTCCGCGCCTCCTGGAAGTACCACGGGATCAGCGCCGTGCGCCTGGCCGAGGACCTGCTCGGCCTGCCGGCGAAGCTCGACCACATCGATGCACTGGCGGCGACGGCATCATCGGCGGCGAGACGCCGAACGCCGCCGACCTGCAGATCGGCTCCACGCTCCATGTACTGCTCGGCGTCGGCGACCTGCGACCGCTGATCGAGGGCCGGCCCGCCGAGCAGATCGCCCGCCGCTGGTTCACGAAGGCGACGGGCGACGTGCCGGCCGGCGCGTTCCCGGCGGGGTGGGTGCCAGCCCCGGGTGCCTGACGCTCAGTCCTCGCGCGGTGCCGGGCGGAACAGGATCCGCTTGAGCTCGGGGATCGAGCTGCCGCCGAGACGCAGGGCGGTCTGGAAGCCCTCGGCGCCGAGGGCACCGCTGTCCAGCGCGGTGCGCAGCTCGTTGAGGGTGGCGCGGTCCTCCTCGTCGACCTGGTCGCGTGCGGTCTCCAGCAGGATCAGGTGGCGCGGGCGCTTGAGGCCGGCGGCCATGCGCACGTAGGGCTCACGGCTCTCGGGCTCCAGGCCCTCGGCGGCCACGACGACGGATTCACCCGAGTTCAGGCGCTTCATGACGGCCGAATCGAGAATCTCGACGGCCTTCGCCTCGAGCTCGTCCTCGGCGACGCGGCCGGCGAGCAGGCCGCGGACCTTGTCGAGACTGAACAGCGATGAGCGGTCCTCGATCAGCCGGTCGGCGAAGCGGTCGCGCTCGATCGCCGACGGGCTGACGATCACGAGCAGGCTCCCGGGCGAGTAGCGCTGGCGGTCCGACGGGCTGAGGACGCGGCAGCGCACCGTCATGTCCGCGGGCCGCGGCGGCGCGCCGTCGCGGCGCGGGCGATCCGACGACCAGCCCCCTCGCTCGTCGTCGGAGATCTTGACGCTGCGCGCGGAAGGGGGAGTGGACATCCCTACATCGTGACACCATCGCGTCCACGACCCGCCGGGCGGGGGTCAGCCCGCCGCCGCGACCTCCTCGACGGCGGCGGCCACCTGCCGGCACGACCAGCGGTAGAGCTCGGGCTCCATCGTCAGCGCGGGTTGCATGCGGTAGACCCACTTGTCGGACTCGCTGATCGCCAGCACGCCGCGGCGCATCGCGGCCTGGTGGACGGCCGCCTGGAACGGCGCGTTCGGCGCGATCGTGGCCTTGTCGGTGACGAACTCCAGTGCCGCCCAGGCGCCGAGCGCGCGCACGTCGCCGACCTGCTCGACGCGCTCCACCAGCGGCTCGAGCTCCTCGCGCGCGACGCGCTCCATCACCGCGACGTTCTCCAGCACGCCCTCGTCGCGCAGGATGTCCAGGCCGGCCAGCGCGGCGGCACAGGCGGCGGGCTCCCAGGCGTACGTGCCGCCGAGGTGCGTCTCCGAGCGGCTCATGATCGCCTCGGTCGCCATGATCGCGGCGATCGCCTGCCCGCCGGCCGCCAGCGACTTGCCGAGCAGCAGGATGTCCGGCTCGAGGTCCCACAGGTCGCCGGCCCAGACCGGGCCACAGCGCCCCAGGCAGGTCTGCACCTCGTCGCTGATCAGCAGCCAGCCGTGCTCGCGGCAGAGGCGCTTCAGGCCGTCCCAGAAGGCGGGCGCGGGCGCCAGGATGCCCGCCTCGCCGGCGACGGGCTCGATCAGCACACCGGCGATCTGCTGCGGATCGACCTGGTAGCGCAGCAGCCACTCCTCGATGAACTCGATGTAGAGCCCCTCGTCGTAGGGGCCGGGGCCGCGGTGGAACGGGGCGCGGAAGCGGTTCGGGTAGGGCGCGAAGACGAAGCCTGCGACGTACTGCGCGTTGGCGGACGTGTTCCCCGGCATGTCGGTCGAGTTGGCGGCGGTCAGGTAGGTGGACTCGCCGTGGTACTGGCCCAGGAACGACAGGATCATCGGCCGGCCGGTGGCCTCGCGGGCGAGCTTCACGGCGCCCTCGACGGCCTCGGTGCCCGTGACGGTCGGAGCGACGCGTGTGATCCCGGGCGGGGCGAGCGCGACGAGCCGCTCGGCGAGCTCCAGCACCGGCTCGCTCTGGATGTAGTTCGTGATCTCCATCCCGTAGCGGTCCCAGACGTCGTTCATCGCCGCGCGCACGGCCGGCGGCTGGGCGCCGTAGGGGGAGGAGCCCCACGCCGAGACGTGGTCGGCGAACGTGTTGCCGTCCGCGTCCTCGAGCAGGCAGCCCTCCTTGCGCCCGACGACGAGCGGGATCCCCTCGGTGTCGCGCAGCGGGCCGTGCAGCACGCTGTCGAGCCGGGCGAAGAGCTCGCGCGAGCGCGGGCCGGGCAGTTCGGTGCTGACGGACGGCAGGACGGTGCGTTCGAGCATCGGCCCATCGTCGCGCACGGCGCCCGCGCGCGTCCACCGGGTGGTGGTGGCGGCGCACCGCGGCCCGAGGATCGCCATGCTGGCGCCATGCGCCTGACCTTCGCCCTCGCCGTTCTCGGCCTCCTGCTGACCGCCTCCCCCGCGATGGCGGCCGACCCCCCGCTGACCGTGGCGCCCGCCAAGCTCGCCGCCGCGCTGAAGTGCACCGGCGACCTGAAGGGCTCCGCGAAGCAGCCGCTGATGCTCGTGACCGGCACCGGCGCCTCGGGCGACCAGGCCTACGCGATCGGCAAGGGCGCGTTCGACGCCTGGGGCGCGCCCGTCTGCTGGGTCAACTTCCCCGACTTCACGACCGGCGACATCCAGGTCGCCGTGCAATACCTCGTCGCCGGCATTCGGACCGAGGCGCGGCGCGCCGGCCGCCCGATCGCCGTCTTCGGCATCAGCCAGGGCGGCCTGCTGCCGCGGATCGCGCTGACCTACTGGCCGAGCCTGCGCGCGAAGGTGACCGACGTGATCGCCGCGGCCGGCACCCAGCACGGGACGACCGCCGGTGGATCGAACCAGTGCGCCGCCGGCTGCCCCGCGGCGTATTTCCAGCAGGCGAAGGGCTCGAAGCTGCTGAAGGCGCTGAACGCACAGCCGGACGAGACGCCGGGCCCGACCTCGTGGACGACCGTGCGCTCGTCGAGCGATGAGACGGTGCAGCCGCAGACCGGGCCGCATCCGACCTCCGCGCTGAATGGCGCTACGAACATCCTGATCCAGAGCGTCTGCCCGGGCCGCAAGGTGACGCACATCGGGACCGCGCTGGACTCCGTGAACTTCGCGGCGATCCGTGACGCGGTCACCCACAAGGGCCCGGCGAAGATCTCGCGGCTGCCGAAGGACGTCTGCTCGACGCTCTACGCGCCGGGCCTTGACCCGGCCGGCACGCTGGGCGTCCTGGACGCCGCGAACAACCTGACCTCGAGCCAGGGCGGCGCCGTCACGAACAAGGTCAAGCACGAGCCGGCCGTGCTGCCGGTGTTCAAGCGACGAGTGTCGTAAACAGCCGCTCGAGCGTCGCCGCCGGGTCGTCGGTCAACCCGGTGTGCACCTCGGACGGCTGGACGATCGTCGAGGACGGCGCGACGAGCCAGCCGAAACGCTCCGAGGGCGGCAGCTGCGCCACGGGGCCGCCCGCGGCGCGTCCGGCCACCACGTCGCAGAGCGCGTCGATGCGTGAGCGCACGGGCGCGGGATCGAGGTCCGGGGCGAGCGCCGCCAGGCGAGCCCCGTCGACGTGCGCGCGCAGCTCCAGGAAGTCGAGCTGGCGGCAGAAGACGACGACGCCGACGTTCAGGCGCTCGCCGCGCTCGACGCGCGGGACGACGCGCAGCAGCGCGTAGGCGAACGGCTTCGTGCCGGGCTCAGCGGCGTGCATCGTCCACCTCCGCCACGAATGCGCGCGGCTCCTGCAGGCGCGCCCGCAGGAACTGCTCGAGGTCGGCGCGGCGCAGCGCGGGGTCCGCGCCCAGCCAGGCGTCCGGAACGGCGGCGACGGCGTCCGCGACCGCGTCGAGCGCATGCGCGGCGAGACGCGCGTCGGCGCGCTCCAGCGGCTCGGCAGCCGGCAGCAGCACGTGCTCGGCGAGCATCGGGACCGGCGCACGGGCAGTCTGCGCCAGCGGCACGTCGCCGTACTGGCGAAAGAACGCCGCGCCGTGATCGATCAGCCAGGTGCGCCCGTGCCACAGGATCAGGTTCGGGTTGCGCGGCGTGCGGTCGACGTTCGTCACCAGCGCATCGAACCACACGACGTCCGCGGCGAACGCGGGATCGACCGGCGGATCGGCGGGAAGCGTGAAGGGCAGCGCGCCGGGCAGGAAGTCCATCCCGAGGTTCGGCCCCGGGCTGGCGGCGATCAGCTCCTGGATCTCCGGGTCGGGCTCGGCGTGCCCCAGCTCGGGCGCGACGTCGATCACGACGAGCTCGGGGACCGGCAGCCCGAGCGCACGTCCGAGCTCGCCTGCGAGGACCTCGGCGACGAGCGCGCCCTCACCCTGCCCCGCGCCGCGGAACTTCGTCACGTAGAGGCCGTCGTTGTCGGCCTCCACGAGGCCCGGCAGCGACCCGCCCTCGCGCAGCGCGTCGACGTAGCGGGTCGCGGTGACGCGGCGCAGCGTGGTCATCTGGGCTCGGGGTCGGCGAGCTGGGCCAGCAGCGACTGGGACTCCTCGATGCTCGTCGTGAGGATCAGCCGCGCGATCTCCAGCAGCTGGCTCGTGCGCGGATCCTTCAGGCGGTAGTGGACGCTCGTGCCCTCGCGCCGGCTCTCGACCATGCCGACCTTGCGCAGTGCGCTGAGATGCTGCGACGTCCCGCTCGAATCGAGTCCGAGCGCCTGCTGCAGATCACCGACCGTGCGCTCGCCGTCGCGCAGGAGTTCGAGGATGCGCACGCGGACCGGGTGGCCGAGCACGCGGAACAGCTCCGCCTTGAGTTGGTAGACCGGCGGCTGATCGCTGGTTCGGCGTCCGGACATCAGGCGCAATCCTCCCGTAATGCTCCGTCGGCAGGGATCGGGGTCATCGTGGGTCGCTCCTCTGGGTCAGTGCCGCTGCCAGCGCGGCGGCGATCTGTGCCGGTGTCGGCGGGCATCCCGGGATGCGCAGATCGACGTGCAGGATGTCCTCGAGCGGGCCGGCGAGCTCGGCCGGATCGCCCAGCAGGCCCGTGCCGATCGCGCAGTCGCCGATCGCGGCGACCAGGCGCGGCTCCGGCATCGCCGCGTGGGCGGCGAGCAGCGGGCCCACCATGCGCGTCGTCAGCGCGCCGGTGACGAGCAGGACGTCCGCGTGGCGCGGAGAGGCCACGATCGACAGGCCGAAGCGCGCGAGGTCGTAGTGCGGGCCGGCGGTCGCGGTCAGCTCGTGCTCGCAGGCGTTGCACGAGCCGCAGTCGACGTGCCGCATCGCCAGCGAGCCGGGGGTGCGGGGCGCCGCGAGGCCGGTCGTGCGGCGCAGACGCTGGAGGCGGTGAAGCAGGACGAACATCGCTCAGCGGTCCACGCAGGCGTAGCAGAGCTCGAAGCTCTTGTTGATCAGCGGGAAGTCGGGAACGATGTTCCCCGGGACGATGCGCGCGAGCAGCGGCCAGTTCGCGTAGGAGGCCGTGCGCAGGTGGACGCGCTCGACGCGGCCCTGCGCCGTCTCCAGCACGCAGACGGTCGCCCCGCGCGGGCTCTCGACGCGCGCGGCGCCGACGCCGGGGGCGTCGCCTGCCGGCAGCGTCGCGCCGGCCTTCAGCGGCCGCGCGAACAGCTCGTCCAGCAGCGCACAGGTCTGCTCGAGCTCGACCGCGCGGATCTCCGCGCGCGCCGCGACGTCGCCCGTCGGCGCCTGCGGCTGCGCCGGGCGCAGGCCCGGGTACCAGAGCAGCTGCGGCTCCTCGGCGCGCACGTCACGGCGAACGCCGCTGGCGCGCGCGACCGGGCCGACGGCGCCGAAGCGCTCGGCGTCCTGGAGCGTGAGCGTGCCGACGCCGGAGAACCGGTCATGGATCGACGCCATGAAGCTCAGCGTCCGCCACGTCGCGGCCGCCTCGCGCGCGATCGCGGCAACCTCGGCGCGGGCGTCGCCGGCGACGGCGCGATCGACGGCTACGGCGCCCGCGCCGACCTCCACGGTCCCGAACAGGAAGCGATGCCCGCCGACACCGGCGTTGACGCGCTGCGCGCGCTCCTTCAGCGCTGCGAACGCCATCGTGCCGGGATCGAAGCCGACCCCCGCGCACAGGGCGGAGAGGTCGTTCAGGTGGTTGTAGAGCCGTTCGAGCTCGAGCAGCAGCGTGCGGCCGCGGCGCAGGTCGTCGTCCGGCTTCAGCCCGAGCGCGCGCTCGGCCGCCTGCGCGTAGGCGACGGCGTTGGCCACCGCACACGCACCGCACGAGCGCTGGACCACCGCGAGGCCGTCGGCGATCGCCTGCCCCTGCGCCGCGCGCTCGAGCCCGCGGTGCTTGTAGAACAGGCGCACGTCGAGGTGCACGACGCGCTCCCCCACGACGTGGAAGCGGAAATGCCCCGACTCGATGATGCCGGCGTGGACCGGCCCGACGGCCAGCTCGAACACGTCGGGCCCGTCGACAGGGGTCACCCAGGCGCCCGGATCGTCCGGATGGGCGACCAGGGCTCGCAGCGGCTCGTGCCCGGCGAACCGCACGCCGAAGAGGTCGTGGGCCTCGCGCTCGTCCCACTGCGCGGCGGGCCAGAGGTCGACGATGCTCGCCAGCTCGCCCCCGGTGTCCGGTGCACTCAGCAGACGGCGGCCCGCGGGCCCGCGCGTCAGGACGCGCACGGAGACGTCGTCGCCGGAGCCCGCCACATAGAGGCACTCCAGCTCCGCCCCCCCTGCGAGCTCGCGCTCACACGCGGAGTGCCAGTGCCGCGGGTCGACCTGCTCGACGAGCAGCATCCCGGGCGAGGTCACGCGACGCCCGCCATCAGGTGCTCGACGAGGTCCGAGCCGGGAAGCGTGCAGGCGACGACCGTCAGCGCGAGCATCAGGACACCGCAGACGACCGTCAGCCGCCGCAGGCGCCGACCCGAGCGCTCCCCGCGCCAGCGCCTCACGCGCGGCTCGCCGACGAGGCCCTCGACGAGCGCCTGCGCGAGACCCAGGAACCCGAGCGCCAGCAGCACCGCCGCGACGACCGTGACGGCCGGCTCGCCCGCCGCGATCCCGCCGAGCAGGATCAGCAGCTCGCTGACGAACAGCGGCGATGGCGGCAGCGCCGCGAGCGCACCGAGGCTGACGCCGACTGCGGTCGCGGCCGGAGCGTTGGCGAACGCCAGCCCGTGGACGGGGCGCGTCCCGGCCTGCGGCACATGGCGCAGCAGCGGTCCCGCGGCGTAGAACCCCAGCGACTTGGCGAGCGCATGACCTGCCACGTGGACGATGACGCCGGCGGTCGCCAGCGGGGTCGCGAGCCCGATGCCCAGCGCGATCACGCCCATGTGCTCGAGGCTCGAGTAGGCCAGCAGGCGCTTCCACGCCATCGAGCGCCAGAGGAACGGGATCGCCACCGCGAGCGAGACGAGACCGAAGGCCAGCACGAGTGCGCTCGCCGTCCCGGGTGCCAGCGCGGGGCCGAGCGTCATGACCACGCGCCAGACGACCAGTGCGACGGTCGGCAGCAACGCGGCGGACAGCAGCGCGCTGACGGCCGGGGGCGCCTCGCTGTGCGCGTCCGGCAGCCAGTTGTGGACCGGGGCCCAGCCGACCTTCGTCGCCAATCCGGCCACGATCAGCACGAACGCGAGCACGGCGGGCCCGTCATCCAGGCCCGCCGCCGCGCGCGCGATCGACTGCCAGTCGAGCGTGCCGAGCGTGCCGCCCGCGGGGGCGATCGCCACGTACAGGACGATGATGCCGAGCATCGCCACCGCCAGGCCGAAGGTCGTCAGCACGAGGTACTTCCAGCCGGCCTCCAGCGCGCTGCGGCTGCCGCTGAAGGCGACGAGCAGCGCGGATGCTCCCGTCGTCGCCTCGACCAGCAGCCAGGCAAGCCCGAGGTTGTCGACCAGCGGGATCAGCAGCAACGCCGCCCAGAACGCGTAGAAGGCGGCGTAGTACATGAACCGCGCGCGGACGGCACGCACGAGCGCGCGGCTCGTGCTCGTCAGCTGCGACGGCGCGACCAGCGCGCTGAGCAGGCCGATCACCGCGATCACGGCGAGGAAGACGCCACCGCCGGCGTCGAGCACGTACCAGCTTCCGTGCCTCGGGCGGCTCGGATCCGCGATCGCGATCGCCGCGAGCGCCAGCGCCGCGAGCGCCGTGAGGCTCGCCCCGGCGACGTTGATGCGGTCGGCCTGGGCGGGCGTGCGGGCGAGCAGCGTCAGCGCGCCCGTCAGCACCGCGAGCGCCGGCACGACGTAGACGAGGACCTCAGTCATGCAGATCCTCCAGCAGCCCGGTGTCGCCGGTTCCGAACTCGTCGTGGATCCGCGTCGTGAACGCGGCCGCCACCGCGACGACGATCACCAGGTCGAACAGCAGCCCGACGTCGACGACGGCCGGCAGGCCGCCGGGCGCCGCCAGCGCCGCGATGTAGACGCCGTTCTCGGCGACGAGGAAGCCGAGCGCATGGAAGACCGCCGAGCGCCGCACGATCGCGATGACGATGCCCAGCACGACGAGCGCCGCCGCGCCCTGCTCCGCCGCGCGGCTCTCCAGCCCCAGCGCCGGGATCAGCTCGACGATCGCCAGCGTGGCCGCCGCGGCGATCGTCGCTCGCGTCAGCGGGCCGCGCTCGCCCGCGATCAGGCGCGGCTCCTGCGTGCGGCGCACGACCCACCACAGCAACGCCGGGAGCACGATGCCCTTCACGGCCAGCAGCACGCCGGCGACGGCGAGCGCCGAGGACTCCCCCACGCCGTGCGCGACGGCGTAGACCCCGAGCGCGACCGACTGCACCGCGACGAGGCCCACCGCGGTCGTGCGCCGGCCCGCGGCGACGACGCCGAGCCCGACCACGATCAGCACGACGACGAACAGGACGCTCACGCGGAAACCCCGAGCACGCGGCTTGCCAGACCGAGCATCGCCACGATCGCGCCGCCGTAGAGCAACGCGGGGACGCGCAGCAGGCGCATCTTCGGCTGCACCGTCTCGGCGACGGCGAGCAGCACCGTGAACAGCACGAGCCAGCCCGCCAGCCACACGAGCTGCACGGCGAACGCGCCCGGATGCGGAACGGCGACCTCGGCGGCGACGACGAGCAGCACCCACGTGCGCGCCGCGGCCGCCCACTGGAGCAGGGCGAGGTCGCGCCCGGCGTACTCGAGCAGCGGGCCCTCGTGGACCATCGTCAGCTCCAGGTGCGTGTCGGGGTTGTCGACCGGCCGCCGCCCCGTCTCGGCGAGCACGACCAGTGCCAGCCCGATCGCGCCGGCCCACTGGGCCGGCTCGCGCCACGCCTGGGCGCCGATCGCCGCCTGGCTCATCGCGACGAGGTCCGTGCTGTGCGCGGGGAATGCCAGCAGCGCCAGAACGAGCAGCAGCAGCCCGTCGACGAACACCGTGAACGTCAGGTCGCGGCTCGAGCCCATCAGCCCGAACGCGCTGCCGGTGTCCCACGCCGCCGCGCCGAGCGCGAAGCGACCGATGGCGAGCAGGCCGAACAGCACGAGTGCGTCGTTGCCCAGCGACCAGTCCGGCGCGACCGCGGCGACCGGGACCAGCAGCAGGGCCAGGAAGGCCGCCGCCGCGCAGACCACCGGCGCCATGTCGTAGATGATCGACGAGGGCTCAGGACGGACGCCGCTGCGCGACCAGAGGCGCCGCAGCTCGCGGTAGGGCTGCAGCGGCGCGGCGCCGCGGCGCCCCTGCAGGCGCGCCTTGATCGTCTGGACCGTACCCGGGATCAGCGGTGCCAGCAGCACGCCGCCGGCGACCTGGATCAGCGCGACGATGAGCGTCTGCGCGGTCATCCGAACACTCCCAGGCGAAGCAGCGCGAGCAGGACGATCAGCAGCGACAGGAAGTAGACGAGGTAGGCGCGCAGGCTGCCGGACTGCACGCGGCGCGCCTGGCGCGCCAACCGGCCGGCGGCGCGGACACCCGGCTCGAAGCCCTGCGTGTCGAAGCGGTGGGGCACGTCGCCGCGGAAGTGCACGCGCTCGACGATCCCCGCCTGCTCGGTCGTGGTGGTCGCGCGCTCGGCGCGCAGCAGTACGTCGGCGATCAGCCGCAGCGGCTTCGTGAAGCCGGCGAGCGTCCAGCCGAGCTCCGGACTGTCCCGCTGCCCCGTGACCCAGACCGGCGCGGGGGCGGCCCTGCGGCTGCCGCGCGCACGGATCAGGACGGCCCCGGTGACGAGGAGTGCCAGCAGCAGCGCCGGGATCGGCAGCGTGCCGGTACCGGGTGCCGCGAGCGTGAGCGACGCGCCGGCCGGCCAGGCGCCCGGCCCCAGCTCCGCGAGCCGCGGGATCAGCAGCCCGGTCGCGAGCGCCAGCACCACGCAGAGCCCCGCGAGGAACACGACGGCGCCGCGGACCCCCGCCGGAGGCTCGTGCGCCTGTGCCGCCTGCTCCGAGCGCGCGCGGCCGAGCAGCGCGAGCCCGGCGACGCCGACGAAGCACAGCGCCGCAAGCCCGGCGGTGGCGGCCAGCGTCGCGGCCGCGAAGCCACCGACGAGCGCGAGCCCGTCGGTCTCCTGCAGCGGCAGCCGCAGCAGCGCCTGCAGGCCGATCCACTCCGAGGCGAAGCCGTTCAGCAGCGGCAGCCCCGCGATCGCCAGGGCGGCGACGCCGATGCCGCCGCCGGTCCACGGCATCCGGCGCAGCAGGCCTCCGAGGCGGTCGACCTGGAGCGTCCCAGCCGCGTGCTGGATCGCGCCCGCGCCGAGGAAGAGCGCGCCCTTGAACGCCGCGTGGTTGAGGATGTGGAGCAGCGCACCGGCGAACGCGATCGCCTGCCAGTCGCGCTGCCCGGCGGCCCCGAGCAGCAGCACCGCGCCGAGCATCAGGACGACGATCCCGGCGTGCTCGATCGAGCTGAACGCGAGCAATCGCTTCAGCTCACGCTGCACGAGCGCGTACAGCACCCCGACGAGCGCGGACACCATCCCGAGCACGACGAGCGCGATCCCGACCCATTCAGGCAGCGCGGTCAGCCACGTGAAGAGGACCCGGATCAGCCCGTAGAGCGCGAGCATGATCATCACCCCCGACATCAGCGCCGAGATGTGGCTCGGCGCGACCGGATGCGCGCGCGGGAGCCAGATGTGCAGCGGGGCGATGCCGGCCTTCGTGAGGAAGCCGACGAGCGCGGCGACGACGACGAAGCTCTGCAGGCCTCCGGGGCCCAGCGGCGCACCGCCGATCGCCCCGTGGCCGGCCAGCACGAGCAGCGCAGCCCAGACTCCGGCGCCGGCGACGTGCGTGACGCCGAGGTAGACGAGCACCGTCCGCCGTACTTCGGCGTCCTGGCGCCCAACGAGGATCGCGGCCGCCGGGAGCAGCGTCATCAGCTCCCAGCAGGCGAGGAACGTCGCGATGTCGCGTGCGGCGACGAGGCCGGCCATCGCGAGGATGAATCCCGCCGTCAGCGCCGCGAGCGCCGCCGTCGCGGGGCCCTCGTCGAGCGCGTCGCGGGCGTAGGCCAGCGCCGGAAGCGCGACGACGCACAGCACGATCAGGAAGAAGGCGCTGAGCGCGTCGAGCCCGAACGCCGGTGAGAGCGAACTGCGGAACGCCCCGCCGACCGCCGCTCCGCCTGCGAACACGACGCCCGCCCCGACCGCGAGCAGCGCCACCCCACCCGCCTGGACGGCGAACGCGGCGCGGCAGCGCCCGGTCAGCGCGACGAGCGCGCCCGCGGTGAGCAGCGCGACGCCGGCGACCAGCGCCCAGCCAGCGAAGGTCATCCTTCTCTACAAATCTTCAAACCTTCGAAGATTCTACCTCACGGCTCAAGGAAAGCGATCCAGAGTCCGATGTTGGGGGAGCCCCGACGTCGCATCCGGGGGGATACTTCGGGCGACGTCGGGGACTCCCAATTCCCATTGTCACCGACCCTGCAAGTGCGACGCTGCCAGCCGGAGTTCGGGTGCTCCGGGTGTCACCGTAGTAAGCCGCCGATCGCGATCGCCTGACCGCTCAGGGGTTGCCGCGGGCCGCCGGTCGTTGGTAGCTTGGAAGCGACGGCAGTTGACGACGGGGGCGGTCCGCGCGTGGTGGGTCAAGCACGCAGGAGGACAGCAGGCCGGGGGGTCGGGGGGATCGGTTCATGACGGGCGCGATCCCCGAGTGGGGCGAGAGCGGTCTTGACCGGCGGTACCGCGAGCAGCGCAAGCGGGGCTCGGGCGCGCGCGTCGCGGTCGGGAAGCATCCGGCGCTGTTCCTCGACTCGCTCGCGCGAAGCCTGCAGGAGGAGGGGCTCGTCGTATGCGCCACGGGCGTGACGCCGGCCGCCGTGATCGAGCACGCACGTGAGGCGGGTCCACCGCCCGACGTCGCGCTGCTGGACAGCGGCCTCGGCTGCGAGGACTCGCGGATGTGCTTCCTCGGTCAGGTCCGCCGCGGCCTTCCGGGCACGCGCATCGTCGTGCTCGCCGAGCAGCTCAGCCCGGAGCTGGCGCAGTCGACGCTCGAGCAGGAGGTCGAGGGCGTGATCCTCGCCGACGCCTCCGCCGGCGAGCTCGCCGATTCGCTCGCGCGAGTCGCCGCCGGTCACGCGATCTTCCCGGCGGGCTGGTTGGGAGCGGTGCACCGCGCCGAGCACACGAGCCTGTTCGCGCGGCTCTCCGGCCGCCAGGTGCAGGTCCTCGAACTGCTGGCGGCCGGGCTGACGAACCAGGAGATCGCCGAGCAGCTGGTCCTCTCGCGCAACACGGTGAAGTTCCACGTGCGCGAGATCTACGGACGTCTCGGCGTCACCAACCGCGTGCAGGCAGCCGGCCTGCTCGCACGCGCATCGAACAGCAGCTCGCCGGGCGCGCCCGGCGTCGCCTCCTCGTAGGTCGGCGCCCACCACCCCTTGGGGTGGGGCCCCGCACGCCGCCAGGGTGTGGACCTCTGGCGCCGCAGGGCGGGCCGACAGCCGCCGCCCAGTCCTGCTGCGAGATACCCGGCAGGCACAGAGGGACCGTCCCGCAGGCCGTTTCGGACCGGCGTTCGCGCGCATAGCGTCGGCGCAGCCGATTCTGGTCCATCGGGGGGCTCCGGAAGGCGCACCCCCGCCTACCGCAGTGCAGGAGGTACGAATGTCTGGTTTTCGAAAGGAGGGTCGGCGGCGCAGCGGACGTGCGCTTGCCGCCGCCTTCGCGGTCCTCGGAGCGGCGGCGCTCGCCGCACCGGCCGGTGCGCCGGCAACGACGACGCAGGCTCCAGGCGCGGCGCCGAACACGTTCGACACGAACATTCCCTACGTCGCCTGGCGCGGTGAGCAGGTCCGCGCCGTGAAGTGCGACAGCGTCGACGCGACAGCAACGGGCAGCCGCGCCGCAGCCTCAAGGAGCTGTTCGACGGCGACGGCAACCTCAAGGACGGCTCACGGGCGACGTTCTCGTCGAGTCGTGGTCCGGCCCCGATCGCGATCCACAGCTCGAGGCCGGCACGACGAAGTTCTTCCGTCGAAGAGCCTGCCCGCGACGCAGCGCGATGCGTGAGGTTCGACATGGTGTCCTCGACCGCGGGCTCGCACACGTGAAGCTCGTGGTCAGCGACAGCAACAACGACACGATCCTCAAGCACCAGTTCCTGTTCGTCTGGCTCTCGCTCGGCAACGTCTCGATCGACGAGGTCGACGCCAACGACCCGACCGCTCACCTGCGGACTCGAAGTGCGCCGTCGGCGACCCGTCGGGGAACGGCGTGTTCCAGGCAGGCGATGCCGGCGATCCGTAGGCCACCGGGCCGCGTGCCGGTGAACGTCACCGGCACGTTCCCGGGCTCGGCCAAGCTCGGCGGCGGCACGATCACGCTGCCGACCGCATGGCCGGCGATCGCGGCGGCGTACGCGACCGACCCCAATCCGTGGAACGACACGTGCGACCCGACTCATCCTCTGGGACATCCACGACGACCAGACCGACGCGACCGGTGATGTTCAGGGCTTCTGTCTGCACCCGACCAGCTACACCGTCGACGCCGTCGACAACTGCTGGGACAAGGGCGGGGACTACGGTCCCTTCTCGACCGCATTCGGCACTGGCAACCAGGCCGCTGGCCCATTCGATCCGGCGCGTCCCGCGACGCTCCTGAGCGACGGCAATCCGGTCAACAAGGACGACACGCCGATGCCGCCGCTGCGCGTCGACCTGAGCATCAAGCCGAACTCCGGAGCCGATGGCGACATCAGCGGGGCCGGCCAGCTCGTCAAGTCCGACAAGTCCGACGTCTACAGCCGCGACGGGAACGGCGCTGACCATCCGTCGTTCCACAACCTGTACGCGCCGTACTACAAGCAGTGGCTGCCCGCGACGGAGGCCGATTCGTATGTGCCCGAGGCATCCGGCATCGACGGCCCATGCAGGCTGAACAACAGCGAGGGCTTCCTGTTCTGTGGTCAGTACGACAACTGGGACACGAAGCCGCTGTCGTGGGCACACGACGGCCCGACCGCCTGCAACCAGTCCGTCGACTGGCAGTGGTCGATCGGTGGCGGACAGGCCAACAGTTCGGCGTCAGCACGGTCGCCGAGGGGCGGACACACCGCGGCGCAACCCCGCCGGGCCGCAGACGGTGGCCGTGTACACGGATGAGCACGGCGAGGCGCAGGTGCGGTACGACCCGTACGCCGGTGGCTTCTACTACGACAACCTGCCGGTCGTCCGAACGACAACCGCGGCTGTGATCTGCAGGACCTGACGCTGCTCGGCACGTCGGCCATTCGGCGACGGGGAAGTACCCATACGAGCAGGTCGATGCCAACCCGGTCGACTCGGGGACGATCAACAAGAGCGGTCTACAACGAGTTCGACAAGTCGCTGAGCTACTACCCGAAGGGGCCGGTGACCGAGGGCAACACGAGCAACGACAACGCCCGGATCGTCGTCGCCCATGCGAACGACATCGACGGGAAGCCCTACCGGCACGAGCTGGTCTGCTGGATGGTCGACAGCAACGCCGAAGGCGTGCTGCCGTTCACCGGCACGACGGGCCCGGCCGCCGGGCGGTTCTACGTCGAGAGCAGTCCGGAGTTCCTGACGGGCCTCCTCCTGAACGTGGCGAGCTGCGCCAGGACGGACGCGAACGGCAACGTCGCGATCGAGGTGTTCGACAGCAACAGGACCCAGGTCAACGTGATCGCGCTGTTTGCCGACGAGGGCCTGCTGCGTGACATCAAGGTCGACTTCGCCGTCAGCGGGTCGTCCGGTGGGACGCCTCCGCCGACGCCGACGGACCCGCACATGAGCGATGGTCCGGCGACGGGTCAGGGCACGACCGCCCCGACGGTGCAGGAGCTGGTGAAGGTCGCCGGCCCGCCGCAGCCGCAGCGCTCGCTACACCATCGCGGTCGAAGGCCCACAAGGCCAAGGTGGCGCTGTGCCGCACGAAGCTGCACAAGGGCAAGCGGTCCGCATGGGTGCGCGTGAACTCGTCCCGCAGGAGCGAGAAGATCGTGGTCCGCGTCGGGAAGCGCAGCTACGTCCGGCGCGTCGGCACGAACAAGCTGGTCAAGGTTGCGAGCCTGACCATCCCGAAGGGGGTGAGCATCTCGGTCACGCTGGCGTCGTGACCTCGATCTGCGTCTGACCCGCTGAAGCAGCAAGTTGGCGCCGATGGCGCACCGTCGATGGGCCCCGCCTCGCCGGCGGGGCCCAGTCGCTTCTGCGGCAAGCCGCCCGCCGCGCTCGGCGACGGTGGATCCGCGCGGCAGGCTGTGGCATGCTCGCGGTCATGTTCGCGCGATCCCCGGGACGTCTCGCAACGACCTTCTTCGTGGCGGCGGTCGTCGTGACTGCGCTCGGCCCGGCCAGCGCATTCGCAGCTCCGCCCGGCCAACGACACGCCGGCAACGGCCACGCCTGTGAGCGCGCTCCCCGCGACGGTCTCCGGCGTCACGGCGGAGGCGACGATGGACGCCGACGAGCCGGCCCCGCTGACCGCCAACGACGACAACGGGACGCGACACGGGCTCGACCGCTCGGTCTGGTTCTCGTACGCCGCCGACAGGACGCGCAAGCTGCTCGCCGACACCTGCGACGCGAACTTCACGAGCCACATCGACGTCTACGAGGGCCCTCCAGAGGCGCGCCTGCCCATCCCGACGCAGAGCAACGACTACCGCGACTGCGCCGGCGACCGGCGCTCGTTCGCCGTGACCGCCGGCGTCACCTACCTGATCCGCGTGACGGCCGAGCGGGACGGCGTGCGCACGCCCGACGGCGGCGTGTTCCATCTCAACGTCGCGCCGCAGGATCCGCCCGCGAACGACGCCTTCTCGCGTGCCACCACGCTGCCCGGCACGGGCACGTACACCCCCAGCCTCGCGTTCTCCACGCTGGAGCTCGGTGAGCCGACCATCGGCGAGGACGTCGGCTCGGTCTGGCTGCGCTTCGTTCCCGCGCAGAGCCTGCCCTACACAGCGGAGGTCGACGCCTCGCGTTTCGACTTCACGCTCGCCGTCTACGAGGCCCGCGGCTCCACGATCAACCGCCTGCGCCGGCTCGGCGACGACTACACCGAGAGCGACGTCAACGCCACGGTCGCGTTCAACGGGCTCGCCGGCCACACGTACTACATCCGCGTGGCCTCGAGCGCGAAGCTCCCCGGGCAGGCGACGCTGAACCTCACGTCGAACACCGCCCAGGGCCTCGGCCTGCTCGTCACGCCGTCCGAGAACACGCTGGTCGGCGTCCGCACCACCGGGATGAAGGCCGTGCTGTCGTGCGCACGCAGCTGCAAGCTCGGCGTCGACCTCCTCGTCGCGCCGACCGACGCACGCCGCTACGGGCTCGTGAAGGCGAAGAGCCGCTCGCGGCGCCCGGTACGCGTCGGCCACATCGGCGGGACGCTGCAGACCGGCACGCCTTCGAGCGTCACGATCCCGATCACCTCGCCGAAGGTCCGCGCACGCCTGCGAACGGCGAAGGTCGTGCACTACATCCTGCGCGTCTCGGTACGCGGGCGGACGGCGTCCAAGCCCGTGACGACGGTCGTCGTCGTCCCGTAGCTCTCAAGGCCGCGTGATGGCGCGCCAGCACCCGTCGGCCACCGCGGTGAGCTCGTCGCGTGACAGCTGCACGTCACCTGCCGCAAGCCGCACGGCGGGCGCGAGCCCGAGGTCGTACAGGACGTCGAGCGGCAGCGCCAGCAGCTGCGCCGCGGTGTCAGGCGAGGCGGCCTCGGCGAGCAGCGGGTCGCCGCCCGCCGCCATCGAGGCCTCGTGCGCCCGTCGTGCATAGGGGGACCCGTCGACCTGGACGAGGAACCGCGCACGGTCGGGATCGGCGGCGAGGTGGGCGTGCACGCCGAGCCAGACCTCGCGGAAGCGGTCGGCCGGGGAGCCGGAGCGGTCCAGCCCGGCCGTCGCCGCCTCACCGAGCTCGCGCTTGACCTCGACGTAGGCCGCGAGGACCAGCTCCTCCTTCGATGCGTAGTGCACGTAGGCGGTGCCGGTCGCCACGCCGGCCTCGCCGGCCACGGCGCTCATCGAGGCGCCGTGGAGGCCCGCGCTGCGCGACGACCGTGCACATGGCGCGCGCCGGACTGCCGCGGCACGGTCGACGCCGGGCGCACCCGCTGCGCTGCACGCGGCACCGGCCACGTCGAGCGGGATGCCGGTCTCCCGCGCCGACACGGCCCACAGCTTCTCGATGGCCGCGTGCCATGCCGATGCGACGCAGGACCGGTCGCTTCACCGCGGGACCGAAGTGACGAAGCAGCGGCCCGTAGAACTCGCCGCCCTCGGCGCCGGGGTCCGTGGCCGCGCGCAGCTGGGGCGGCGCGCCCGCTCGGGGCTCATGCCCATCCGTGCGGCCATCGTCGCCCACATCGGCGCCGACGCCCCGCCGCCGCCCTCCACGGACGGTGCGGGCCTGCAGGTCGGTGTTCGACAGGCCCGGGTGGGCGATCAGGCTGGCTGCCCGCGACGCCGGCGGCCGCGAAGTCCTGCTGGAGCCCGAGCCCGAAGTGGAAGTTGGCGAGCTTGGCCTGGCCGTAGGCCTTCCACGGCTTGTAGTTGCCGTGCAGGTGCGGGTTGTCCGGGTCGACGGCGCGGCCCTGGTGGTGGGCGATGCTCGTGACCGTCACGACGCGGCGCGGCGTCGGCGCGCAGCAGCGCCGGCAGCAGCAGCGCGGTCAGGGCCCAGTGGCCCAGGTGGTTCACGCCGAACTGCATCTCGAAGCCGTCGGCGGTCGCCCGCTCGGGCATGGCCATCAGCCCGGCGTTGTTCACGAGCAGGTCGATCGCGGTCGTGGGCGGCGAGCACCGCGTCGGCGGCGGACGCGCACGACTGGCGAGGTCGACCCAGGTCGAGCGGGACGACCTCGAGCGACGCCGCCGGGTGGGCGGCGAGGATGCGGCCTCGGCCTCCGCGGCCTTGGCCTGGTCCCGGGCCGCCATCACCACGTGGGCACCGGCGCCGGCGAGCGCCAGCGCTGTCTGCTCGCCGAGACCGCCGTTGGCGCCGGTGACGACGGCGGTGCGTCCGGACTGGTCGGGGATGTCCCTTGTCGTCCAGGCCATGGAGTTCCTTTCAAGCGACCGAGTGAATGTTCATTCAGCCTAGTGAACCCCTGCCGCTGAATCAATCGTCCGGCTCACGGGGCGGCCGCGCCGCGCTCGAGCAGCTCCTCGCGGCGGGTGAGCTTGACGCGCGGGCGGCCCTGCGCCTCGCCGGCGGCGCGCTCGTGCTCGTCGATGCGCTCCCACGCGGCGTAGTCGACGA
Source organism: uncultured Solirubrobacteraceae bacterium (assembly GCA_963817295.1). Lineage (GTDB taxonomy): Bacteria > Actinomycetota > Thermoleophilia > Solirubrobacterales > Solirubrobacteraceae > F1-60-MAGs163. The sequence continues at coordinate 171,200 of CAWFOF010000020.1, forward strand.
GCGTCGCGCCGCGCTCGGCGAGCAGCGCGTCGAGGTCGGCGGCGCCGCTGGCGGCGGCGGCCAGCAGCCGCCCGCGTCGCGGTCGTCGAGCAGGTGCTGCACGGTCTCGTGGGCGCACTTCTTGTTCGTGCCGATCACGCCGGACGGGCCGCGCTTGATCCAGCCGGCGGTGTAGACGCCGGGCAGTGGCGCGCCGCCGGCCTCGGTCAGGACGCGGCCCGTCGTCGTTGACGATCGTGCCGGAGCGCTCGTCGAACGGCAGGCCCTCGATGCCGACGCCGCGGTAGCCGACCGAGCGCAGCACGAGCGAGCAGTCGATCACCTCGTCGTCCTCGGTGTGGTGCGCGCGGATGTTGCCGCCGTCGTCGGCGATCAGCTCGTTGCGCACGACGCGCACGCCCTCGACGCGCTCGGCCTCGCCGAGGATCTCCACGGGCGAGCGCAGGAAGCGCAGGACGATGCGCCGCCCGTGGCCGTGCGGCGGCGCGCGCCGCGTAGTCGCGCACGATCTCGCATGTTGTCGCGCGCGGTGCGGTCGGCCTCGTCGCCTCGCAGCCACGCCTGCGCTGGCGGCGTCGAGCTCGACGTCCGCGGGGTCGACGAACACGTCGGCGTCCTGCATCTCGCCGAGCTCGCGCAGCTCCGGCGTCGTGTAGGCGGCCTGCGCCGGGCCGCGGCGGCCGAGCACGACGACCTCCGTGATGCCGCTGGCGGCGAGCGCCTCGATCGCCTCGTCGGCGGTGTCGGTGACGCGCGAGCTCCTCCTGCGTGAGCATCAGCATCCGCGCCACGTCGACCGCGACGTTGCCGTTGCCGATCACCACGGCGCGCGGACCGGCGAGGTCGAACTCGTGGTGCACGGCGTCGGGGTGGCCGTTGTACCAGGCGACGAACTCCGTGGCGGAACGCTCCCGGGCAGGTCCTCGCCGGGGATCCCGAGCCGGCGGTCCTTCGCCGCGCCGTACGGTGTAGATCACCGCGTGGTGGTGCTCGAGCAGCTCGTCGTGCGTGATGTCGCGCGCCGACCTCGACGTTCCCGTGGAAGCGGAAGCCCTCGAGCTTTGCGGGTCTTCTCGAAGACCCGCGTGACCGACTTGATCTTCGGATGGTCGGGCGCCACGCCCGCGCGCACGAGCCCCCACGGCGTGGGCAGCCGGTCGAACAGCTCGACCTCGACGTCGCCGGAGCGCAGCAGCTTGTCGGTCGCGTAGAACCCGGCGGGGCCGGCGCCGACCACGGCGACGCGGAGTGCCTCGCTCACGCCGCAGCGCTGGCCGGCCCGAGCCGCACCGGCAGCGTCCGCAGCTGGTTCACGAAGCCGGAGACGACGTGGCGCGGTTCCCCGTCCAGCTCCATCTGCGGGTAGCGCGCGAGCGTCTCCTCCAGCAGGACCTTCAGCTCCAGGCGCGCGAGCGCCGTCCCCAGGCAGAAATGCCGGCCGCCGGCACCGAACGCCTGATGCTCAGGATTGCGCAGCACGTCGAAGTGGTCGGGATCCGCGTAGCGCGACTCGTCGCGATTCGACGAGACGTACCACATGATGACCTTCTCGCCCTTGCGGATCTGGGTTCCGTGCAGCTCGGTGTCGCGCGTCGCGGTGCGCCGGAAATGCGCGAACGCCGGGAACATCCGCAGCGCCTCCTCGACCGCACCCGGAATCAGCGACGGATCGTCCAGCAGCAACTGACGCTGCGCCGGATCCTCCAAGAGCGCGCGCACCGCGCTGCAGTACGTCGCCTTCGTGCTGTCGTTCCCCGCCGCCATCAGCAGGAAGAACCCCATCACGATCTCGTGCTCCTCCAGGTGCTCCCCATCGACCTCACCGTGCACGAGCACGCTCGTCAGATCATCCGTCGGATTCGCACGGCGATCGGCGATCAGCTTCCCGCAGCGCTCGAAGATCTCGGGAACGTCGCGCTGCATCACGGTGTCGATGCCCTCGGGGTTCACCTCCGGGTCGTTCGCGCCGAGGATCGAGTTCATCAGGCGCGCCCAGACGACGTCGTCCTCGCGTGGCAGGCCCATGAAGCTCCCGATCACCCGTGCGACGACCGGCTGCGCGACCTCCTCGACCAGGTCGCACGTCTCACGGCCCTCCAGGCGATCGAGCACCTCACGCGTGATCGCACGGATCTCATCCTCGTGCTCGGCGATCCGCTTCGGCGTGAACCCACGCTGGAACAACGCCTTGATCCGATCGTGCTTGGGCGGATCCATCCCGATGAACATCGCGCGCTGCAGCTCGAGCGGCAGCCCGGCATCGGTCGTGGCCGTGAACCCGCCGAGCTCGGAGGAGTACGTCTCCCAGTCGCGGCTGACCGTGTACACGTCATCGGCGGTCGTCACCGACCAGTACCCGGCCTCGTCCGGGAAGTCGATCATGCGCGGCGACCAGTGCACCGGGCACTCCGAGCGCATCTGCTTGAACAGCGCGTTCGGCGGACCGTCCACCCAGTCCTCGTGCTCGAAGGCGAGCTTCTGCTCGACGGGGATGTTCGGATCGATCGACATGTCTCTGGACCCTCCTCAGTTCGCTGCGATCAGCGCGGGCTCGTCGCTGTAGGTCTCGCCGCGCTCGGCCTTCTCGACGAGCGAGGCGGGCGGCTCGAAGCGCTCGCCGTAGGTCGCGGCGAGCTCGCGCGCGCGGGCGACGAAGCCGGGCAGGCCACCCTCGTAGCCGTTGATGTACTGCAGCACGCCGCCGGTCCAGGCCGGGAAGCCGATGCCCATGATCGAGCCGATGTTCGCGTCGGCGACGGACTCGATGACGCCCTCGTCGAGGCACTTGACCGTCTCGAGCGCCTCGATCGAACGAGCATCCGCTCCTTGAGGTCCTCGAACGGGACGTCGGTGGCTCTGGCCGCCGAAGGCCTCCGTCAGGCCCGGCCAGAGCCGCGTGCGCTTGCCGTCCTCGTAGTCGTAGAAGCCGGCGCCCGGCGAGCGGCCGCCGCGATCGAACTCGTCGATCATGCGGTCGATCACCTGCTCGGCCGGGTGTTCCGTCCAGCGTGCCGCCCTCGGCCTCGATCGCGGCCTTGGTCTCGTCGCGGATCTTGCGCATCAGGTTGAGGTTCAGCTCGTCGATCAGCTGCAGCACCGGCGCCGGGTAGCCGGCCTGCGAGGAGGCCTGCTCGATCGAGGCGGCGGGGACGCCCTCGGCGAGCATCGAGATGCCCTCGTTGATGAAGGTGCCGATCACGCGGCTGGTGAAGAAGCCGCGGCTGTCGTTGACGACGATCGGGGTCTTCTTGATCTGCCTGGCGACGTCGAGCGCCCGGTCGAGCGTCTCGTCGCTGGTCTGCTCGCCCTTGATGATCTCCAGCAGCGGCATCTTGTCCACGGGGAGAAGAAGTGCAGCCCGATGAAGTCGGCCGGCGCGCGAGACGCCCTCGGCCAGGCCGGTGATCGGCAGCGTCGAGGTGTTCGAGCCCGAGCAGCGCGCTCGGCGCAGGTGCGGCTCGATCTCGGCGAAGACCTGGGCCTTGAGGCCGGGTCCTCGAACACCGCCTCGATCACGAGGTCGCACCGCCGGCCAGTCGGCCGCGTCGTCGGTCGCGGTGATGCGGCCGAGCAGCTCGTCGCGCCTTCTCCTGGGTCGAGCGCCCGCGGGAGACGGCCTTGTCGAGGAGCGCCTGCGAGTAGTCCTTGCCCCGCTCGGCCGCCTCGAGGGAGACGTCCTTGAGCACGACGTCGATGCCGGCCTTCGCCGCACACGTAGGCGATCGCCGCGCCCATCATGCCGGCGCCGAGCACGACCGACCTTCTGCGCGCGGAACGGCGGGATGTCGTCCGGCCGGCCGCGGCCGCCGTTGACCTGCTGCAGGTCGAAGAAGAACGCCTTGATCATGTTCTTCGCGACCTGGCCGGTGGCGAGGTCGACGAAGTAGCGGCCCTCGATCTCGATCGCGGTGTCGAAGTCGACCTGCGCGCCCTCGACCGCCGCGGCCAGGAGTGGTGCGGGGCGCGGGTAGTGGCGCGCCCTTGAGCTGCTTGCGCAGGTTGGCCGGGAAGGCCGGCAGGTTCTGCGCGAGCGCGGGTTCGACGGCGTGCCGCCCGGGATCTTGTAGCCCTTGGCGTCCCAGGGCTGCGCGGCCTCGGGATTCGCCGCGATCCACGCCTCGCGGCCGCGGCGATCAGGTCGTCGCGCGTGCGGCGACGACCTCGTCGACGAGGCCGAGCTCCTTCGCCTTCGCCGGGCCGGTGCCGCTTGCCCTGCAGCAGCACCTTCATCAGCGCCGTCGACGATGCCGAGCATCCGCACGCGTGCGGACGACGCCGCCGCCGCCGGGCAGCAGGCCGAGCGTGCACCTCGGGCAGGCCGATCTCGGGCCTTGGGGTCGTCGACGACGATGCGGTGGTGGCAGGCGAGGCGATCTCCAGGCCGCCGCCGAGCGCGGCGCCGTTGATCGCGGCGACGACCGGCTTGCCGAGCGTCTCCAGGCGGCGCAGCTGGCCCTTGACCTCGCGGATGCCGTCGGCGAACTCGCCGGCCTGGGCCGTCGTCGCCGGCCTGCGCAGGTCGTTGAGGTCGCCGCCGGCGAAGAACGTCTTCTTCGCGGAGGTGATGATGACGCCGGCGATGCTCGTCCTTCTCGGCCTCGAGACGGTCGACGGTCGCGGCCATCGACGCCGGGTACGCGTCGTTCATCGTGTTCGCGGACTGCGCCGGGTCGTCGAGCGTCAGGGTGACGATGCCGTCCGCGTCCTGGTCCCAGCGGATCGTCGTGCTGCTCAGTCATTCGTGTCTTCTCCCGTCTTCCCTCAGATCCGCTCGACGATGGTCGCGATGCCCATGCCGCCGCCGACGCAGAGCGTGGCCAGGCCGTAGCGCGGTCGCGGCGCTCGAGCTCGTCGAGCAGCGTGCCGAGGATCATCGCGCCGGTCGCGCCGAGCGGGTGGCCCATCGCGATCGCGCCGCCGTTGACGTTGACCTTGTCGATGTCGAGGCCCATGTCCTTCACGAAGCGCAGGACGACGGCGGCGAACGCCTCGTTGATCTCGAAGAGGTCGATGTCGTCGGCGGTCAGTCCGGCCTTGGCCAGCGCCTTGCGGGCCGCCGGGCCGGGCCCGGTCAGCATGATGGTCGGGTCGGCGCCGGAGACCGCGGTGGCGACGATGCGCGCCCGCGGCGTGAGGCCGAGCGCCGTGCCGCGCTGCTCGTTGCCGATCGAGGACGAGCGCCGCGCCGTCGACGATGCCCGACGAGTTGCCGGCGGTGTGGACGTGGTTGATCTGCTCGACCCAGTGGTACTTCTGCAGCGCGACGGCGTCGAAGCCGCCCATCTCGCCGATCGTCGGCGAAGGACGGCTTGAGCGTCGCCGAGCGTCTCGACGGTGGTGCCCGGGCGGATGTGCTCGTCGTGGTCGAGCACGACCAGGCCGTTGCGGTCGACGCACCGGCACGACCGAGCGGGCGAAGTAGCCCTCGGCCCATGCGCTTGGCGGCGCGCTCCTGCGAGCGCGCGGCGTAGCGGTCGACGTCCTCGCGGCTGAAGCCCTCGATCGTGGCGATCAGGTCGGCGCCGATGCCCTGCGGCACGAAGCGGTGTCGTAGTTCGTCTCGGGTCCATCGCCCAGGCGCCGCCGTCGGAGCCCATCGGCACCCGCGACATCGACTCGACGCCGCCGGCGAGGACCAGGTCCTCCCAGCCGGAGCGCGACCTTCTGCGCGGCGATGTTGACGGCCTCGAGGCCGGAGGCGCAGAAGCGGTTGAGCTGCACGCCGGCGACGGTGTCCGGCAGCCCGGCCACGAGCGCCGCGGTCCTGGCGATGTCGGCACCCTGGTCGCCCGACCGGCGACACGACGCCGAGCACGACGTCGTCGATGCGCGCGGGGTCGAGCCGGGGTTGCGCTCAGCATCTCGTCGATCAGGCCGACGACGAGCGAGATCGGCTTGACGTCGTGCAGCGCAGCCGTTGTTCTTGCCCTTGCCGCGCGGCGTGCGGATCGCGTCGTAGACGAATGCCTCGGTGGCTGCCATCGTGGAACTCCTTGTGCTCAAGATCGGGTCGCCGGGCGGCGCATGACGATAAGCACGGCATCCTTGCATGAAGGTGTTCCGTGACGCCGTGTCAGTTTTGACGGAGGCGTGCGAGCCACGCCGCTCACGGCGCGCAACTTCCGCAGGCCGCCGACGTTCCAGAGGATGAAGCCATGCCCCGGATGCTCGCCCTGATCCCCCTTCTGATCGCCGTCGTCCTCTCCGCGCCGGCAGGGGCGGCGACGTGGACCGCCACCAGCACGATCGCCCCGGCCGCCGACACGCAGTTCGCGCTGTCGATGGGCGCGGACGGAACCGCTGCGGTCGTCTATGCCCGCGACGGCATCCAGGTCGCGGTCAAGCGCCCCGGCCACGCGTGGAGCGCACCGCGCCGCGTCGACCAGGGCGGCTTCCAGACCACCCGGCCCGCCATCGCGGTGACCGGCCGCGGCGAGGTCGTCGTGGCCTGGGCCCAGGCGGGCAGCCACAGCGGCGCCACGACGGGGCCGCTGACCGTCCGCGCCCGCGCGCGCGGGACGAGCGGGACCTGGGGCGCCGTCCGGCAGATCGGCACCACCGGACACTTCCTGGAGGCGCAGATCCGGCTCGCCGCGAACGCCCGCGGCGAGACCATCGCCGTCTGGCGTGGTACCGCGCGCCTCAGCCGGACGAGGCGCACCGAGGCTCTCCAGTCGGCGTTCCGCCGGCCCGCGAATGCCTTCGGCTCCACGCAGACCGTGCGCGAGCCCGAGCAGCAGCGCGCGATCAGCGGCGGCGTCGTGGCGCTCGACGACCAGAGCCGCGCGTATGCCGCGTGGACGTCGACGGCCTTCGGCGGGGACGGCCCGGTCGTTCGCATGGCCACGCGCGGCCGCGGCGCCGCCGGCTCGTGGGGCACGGCCCGGACGATCGGCGCGAAGCCGGCGAGCAACCCGGCGATCGCGGTCACCCCGGGCGGCACCGCGGTGATGGCGTGGCGCGCGGCGCAGCTCGACTCGGAGGGCAACGGCGTGCAGGAGGGCGCGCTCGGCAGCGCGACGCGCCTGCCGGGCGGGCAGCTCACCGCCGCCCAGCGGGTGTCGACGAGCCCGACCCGCACCTACGGCCTCGCCGTCTCGGCGCAGGGCGAGGTCGCCCTCACCTGGGTCGCCGACAACGTGCTGCACGCCGCTTTCCGGCCCCCTGCGGGCGGGCCGTTCGGGTCGGCGCAGACGATCGCCGGCGTGAGCCCGTTCGAGTTCCACACGAACGCCGCCTACCTCGCCGACGGAACGCTCCTGTACGCGTACGGCCAGGGCGATCGCGTGCGCGTCATCCAGCGTGGCGCGGGCGGCTCGTTCGCGTCCGCGCCGGAGCTCGACCGTCCCGGCGCCTACCCGCTCGTCGCGGCCGCCGGCGCGCGCGCCGTGACCACGTGGATCACGATCGGCAGCGAGGTGCCGCTGATGGGCGCCGCCCGCACCGGCTGACCCACCGCTTTCAGGGATGTTCTGCGGACAATGGACCGTGGTTTCCACGCACTGGACGCAGGCTCCGCGGACATAGCCTCGATGGACGTGCGGCGCGACGCCACCTGCACCGCGTCCCGCGCCATCTGAGGAGCCAGAAATGACGAAATCCCACCTGAGAACGATGTTCGCCCTCCCGGTCGTGGTCGCGCTTGCGCTCGTGGCCGGCGCCTGCGGAAGCAGCGACACGAAGAGCACCGCCAGCAGTCCCACGGCCACGTCCGCCGCCGCCGTGCCGGCCGCGGACACCACCGCCGTGACCGCGCCGTCCGCCACGAGCACCGTGGGTGTCGAAGCGAGCGAGATGAAGTTCGCGCTCACGTCGCCGACCGCGACAGCGGGCAAGGTCACCTTCAACGTGAAGAACGTCGGCACGGTCAAGCACGAGATGGTGGTCATCAAGACCGACAAGGGCGCAGGCGACCTGGCGGTCAACGGCAAGGTGCCCGAGACGGGCGCCGTCGGCGAGGTCGAGTCCGACGACCTCGGCCCCGGAGTCAGCGTGTCGAAGACCATGAAGCTGAAGGCCGGTCACTACGCGCTGATCTGCAACCTTCCCGGCCACTACTCCGGCGGGATGTACGCCGACCTGAACGTCAGCTGACCCGCGGCACCTGCTGCACCCGGCGGGATCGCCGGGTGCAGCCTCGCGGGAATTCTCAGGCCGCTCGCTCATGCGCCCCGGCCCCCGTTTCGCCTGCACAGCCGCGGATTCGGTGAACCGCTCGTCACCGTCACGTGACGGTTCGGTGAACGATCACGGGCCGACGCGTCGGGCAACTACTGAGCAGAGCGGGAACACGCCCCGTTACGCTCCTTTGGTGATCCCTTCCGACGGACCGAGCACAACTCGAGCGCACGGTGATGTGCTCACGGCGATTTCGGACGGGATGGTGGCGCTGCTGAAGGAGTTCTACGGCCGCGGGCCGACGCGCACGAAGTCCTACTACGAGGACGACCTCGTCGTGTGCCTGCTGCGCGGCGGCTTCTCACGCGTCGAGCAGACACTGCTCGAAGGCGGCCGCGGCGCATCGGTCATCCAGCAGCGCATGGAGTTCCAGGACCTGATGCGCGACCGCTTCGCAGCGGTCATCAGCGAGGCCACGGGCAGGCACGTGATCGGGTTCATGAGCGGAAACCAGCAGGACCCGGACATCATGTGCGAGGTCTTCATCCTCGCGCCGACCGACCTCGTCGACGACCACGAGCTGCCGCGAGGCCGTCCTCCGGCTTGACGCCCGCAGTACCGTACTTGCAGGAGGGCATCCATGGTGATGTCGGCGCGAAGCGCGCGGGCAGCACGACCTGACTTCCGAGGGTTCACCGACCCCGGAGGTTTGCAGTGCCCCAGTACCAGCGAGTTCACGACCCGGCCGCCGTCCAGCCGGACGTCCCGCCGTCATTCATCTGCTCCTCGACGAGCGACGGCCTCAACGCCGCATGGATTCACGCGTCCGGCGAGCTCGACGTCGCAACCTCGCGGCAGCTGCGCCGCAAGCTGGACGAACCCCATCTGCAGGCACGGCTGGTCGTCCTCGACCTGCGCGACCTCACGTTCATGGACACCTGCGGCGTGTACGTCATCGTCAACGCCAGCATCGACGCCCGCAGGTCGGGTCGCAGGCTCGTGCTGCGCCGGGGCCCGCCGCAGGTCGACCACATGTTCGCCCTGACCGAAACCACCGTCGACCTCGAGATCAGCGACATCGACCAGGCTCAGCCGCCGGCCGAGATCCTGCTGCGGGTCGCCGAACTGGACCTCGCGTCGTGATGCGGTCGCGGAGCGTCGTGGACCTCTACGCGCGTCACGTCATCGGCGCGCTGAAGGCGGTCACGCCCGCCGAGCGGGAGTGCATCGAGCTCGCCTACTTCGACGGCCTCAGCGTCGCCGAGATCGCCGAGCGACGAGCGACGTCGCCGCTGACGGTCAGCGATGACGTGCGCAGCGGCCTGGACGGGATGCTGCACTACCTGCAGGCCTGCGCCGAGCGCGAAGTGCGGACGGACTGACGGCCGTGCGCCGCGGCGGTGTCTGCGTGCCGGCGGGGATCAGATGCCCGCGTCGGCCAGCGCGGCACGTTGTGCCGCTTCGCGCTTCGGGTCGCCGGGCACGGTCCGCCGCAGGAACAGGAAGACGATCGGGACGCCGGTGGCGACCATCGTGACCTGCATCCAGCGCTGACTGCCGTCGGTGCCCGCGCCGATGGTGTGCGCGACGCCCAGCACCCAGACGACGATCGTCGCCCGGTGCACGCGGCGCCAGAGCCGCGGGCCGATGCGCTTGCGCGCGTAGAAGCTCAGGCCGAGCAGCGCCGCGACGAACCCGGCGATGATGCCCAGCCCGGTCCAGAACGGCCGGTAGGCGATCGTGAACGGGACGACGATCTGCTTGACCGTCGGATGCATCCACGGATCGCCCAGCAGCGCGATGCCGTGAACGGCGATCGCGACGAGCGCGGCGAGCGCCGTGGACTCGTGCAGCGCGAGCATGATCCGCGTCGCGCCCTTGCGCCGCGGCAGCCCGTTGGCCATGAGCAGGCCGAGGATCACGGACAGCGCCACCGCGATGAGCGCCACGACACCGGCCGACCGCGACGCGATCCACCAGCCGTGTTCGATCGGGTCGGGAGCCGGCGTCATGCCGGGCTCCTGCGCGGCACGCGCAGCCGCACGAGCGGCGCCGGCTCGAGGCGGCCGATGCGCTGCGCGTGGCCGTCCTCGTCGAACGTGATCCCGCCGTAGTGCGAGAGCGCGCGCGCCGCAGCCTGCCGCCCGCCGAGCAGGGCGGCCTTTGCCCGCGCCTCCGCCTCGACCGCGGTGGGTGCGAGCGCCGTCACCGCGACCAGGCCGGTGAAGGCTGGAAGGCCGGTCGCCGGGTCGAGCAGGTGGTGGGCGATGACGCCGTCCGCTCCGCGCCAGATGCGCGAGCGCAGGCCCGAGGTCGCGACCGCGCCGCGCCGCACCTCGAAGCCGGGCAGCATCTCACCCGAGAACGGATCCTCGACCTCGACCTTGCGCGTCACGCCCGAGTCGCCGCCGATGCGCACGTCGCCGCCGCAGTCGACGGCCCAGTGCTCGTACCCGCTCAGCATCGCCCCCGCGAGTTCGGCGGCGTGCCCCTTGCCGGTGCCGCCGGTGTCCACGCGCAGGCCGGGTGGCCGCGTGATCGTGCCCGTACGGCCGTCGACGTCGATCTGGCGCCAGCGCCGGTCACGACGCGCCTGCGCAGGGCGCCGCGGCGCAGGCGACTCGCGCAGCGCAGCGCGCAGCTCCAGGCGGCGGGCGGTGTCCCACGACTCGCGGTACCCGGCGTCCTCGAGATCTTCCAGGACGGTCGGATCGACCAGGCCGCCGCTGAGCTCCGCGGCTTCCAGTGCCGCCCGGATCGCGCTGCACAGCAGATCCGATGCGGGCACGCTGGTACGGCGGTCCGAGTTGAGCGCGCAGAGCTCGGACTCGGGCTTGAAGCGCGACAGCGTGCGGTCGTACATGCGCAGGAACTCCTCGACCCGGTCGGCGACCAGCGCCGGCTCCGGCACGTCGTTCCGTGCGCGCGGGCCGATCAGCAACCGGATGTGCGTCCCCATCAGCGACAGGCGGCGATCGACCGAAGCATCGTCGCTCGTGGCCATGGCACTCAGGACGTCGCGGTCGCCACCGGCGCGGGCGCGGGTGCAGGGGCGGGCGCGGGTGCGGGCGCAGCGGCAGGCGCCGGAGCGGGAGCCGGAGCCGCCGCCGGCGCCGGCGCGGCCGCAGCGGGTGCCGGCGCCGGAGTCGCCGCAGCCGGAGCCGTCCCGGCGGGAGCCGGTGCGGCAGCCGCCGGAGCGGAGCCCGCGCTCGGCGCCGTGCCGCCACCGCCGGTGGAGCCGCCGCCGGTGGAGCCGCCGCCCCCGCCCGTGCCGGCGGGCGTGGGCACCGCCGCGTACTGGCGACCGGCGGCGGAGTTCAGCGGGACGCTCGTCGCCCCACCGGCCGCGCCGCCGGGGACCACCACGCGCTTGACGCCCTGCTTCTTCGCCTGGTCCGCCGTCAGGCCCGCGATGTTCACGCGGCGCGTGACGATGACCCTGCGCACCAGGAGCTGCCCGGAGGGGGCGGGGATCGCGGGCCGGCCACTGCCGAGCGCCGGGTCCTTCCCGTCGGCCATCTGCACGCCGAGAAGGGCGCAGACGCCGGCGAACACCGCACACGACCCGGCGTAGACCGGGACCGTGGCCGAGCGTCGCCGCGAAGACACCTTGCGGGCGTCCGTCATCGGTCGTCCGGCTCGTCCGGATGGTCCTCGGTCTCACCGGTGCTGGTCCCGGTGCTCGTCCCGGTGTGCACCGGAGCGGGCTGCGACGTCGACGGCTGGCTCTGCGTGGGCGCCGGGGTGGCCGGGGCCGGCTGCTGCGGCGTCGTGGTCGCCGGCGCGTCGTCGTCGGACTTCTCCGGCTCGCTCTCGTGGCCGGCACGCTGACGGTGGGTGGTGACCGGCGAGGGCGTGCTCGCGCTGACTTGCCGCCGGCGCCGCCTGGGCGCCGGCGCCGCAGCCTGGGCGGGCCAGGTGGCCCCAGCGGCGCGGGGGGCCGCGGCGGCCCTCGGAGCCGGCGCGGCGCCCGCGGCGACCGCCGGCGCGGCGGCGACCTTCGGCAGCACGCCGACGGTGCGATGGACCACGACCGTCCGGACCCTCACGCGCTCGGTCGCGGCCGCAGCGGTCTTCGGCTGGGCTCCGGGGTTCGCCGCAAGCGCGACGGCTGCCAGCGCGCCGAGCGCCGTGACGGTTCCAAGCGCAGCGATGCGCGTGCGCCGTGCGGGGGTGCGTGCCATGTGGTTGGGCTCCTTCTCGTCCGTCGAGCTCGGGGAAATCTCGGGGAAATGGACGTCGACACTCGATCCGGCATCGTGCCGGATCGAGTCTCGCCGTTCGTGCCGGGAACGGGGGGGTGTCCCGGTATTGGCTGAGACCGGTGCGAACGCCGATCGTGACGGTCGTTCACATGACAACTGGATGACAGTCATGACGATGCATGACGGTCGTGTCACAAAGGTGGACCTGCGTACCGCGCTGCGGCTACAACACCCGCCAACGCATCGGCCGGGGGGTCGAGCGGCTAGGGGGAAGATTGAGATGCACGGGGGGATTGGCCGAGTCGTTCGCCGTATGGACCGCGTGATGCGGTTCCGCGCGCTCGCGCTGGCGCTGCTCGCACTCCTGTGTGCGGCACCCGGAGCGTGGGCCGCCTCGTCCGTCACGATCGACGCCCGTGAGTTCGGGACCGGCAAGCCCCTTGCCGGCTACTCGTACATCGTCAACGTCGACAACGCCCGCGACTCGGGCGACGCGAACAAGATGAACCACCCCGGGCTGGGCGGCTCAGAGAGCAACAGCCCGGTCGTCGCCACCGGACAGGCGGACCCGGACACCCACACCTTCCTCGACGCCGGCGGGGACAGCGCGATCGTCGTCCAGGCTCAGCACGGCCGCAACGTGGCGGTGCAGGTCTCCACGCTCACGGGCGGCCGCTACCGGCTGTTCGTCCGCGCGAACAACGTCGTGGTCGAATCGTCTCCGGCGACCGGGAACGGCAGGCTCCAAACCCCGCAGGACGCGATCGACTGGGCCGACTCGAGCAACTACGTCTTCATCTCCGCCGGCAGCGCGAATCCGAACTCCTCGAGCTCGCGGCCCGTCGCAACGGGTGTCGTGGCACTCACCGGCGGCACCACACCGGCCGCCGTCACGCTGCCCGACGGGCCGCAGCCGGGAGCCCATCCCGACCTGGCCGCGCCGGACGGAAACCCGTATCCCGACAGCCGCTATCTCGTCAGCGTCAGGGCGCCGGGCCACAAGCTCTGGGGCAAGCACATCCGCCTGCCGCGCGATGCCGGGACGGTGCGCGTCGACCTGCGTCCTTACCCGCTTCCGTTCGGCAAGGCGATCATCTACGTCTTCCACGACAACGCGTGGACCAACAGCGCGCCCGACGACGGCGAGGCCGGCCTCGAAGGGTTCCACGTGACGCTGAAGGACCAGATGGGGCTGCAGGTCAGCACCGACGGCAACGGCGACCCGTTGTGCGGCGGCACCTGCACGACCGATTCCGACGGATACGTCGAGATCCCGAACCTCGCGCCCGGCACGTACTTCGCCGAGGCGTTCGCGCCGCGCGGCTCGGGGTACATCCAGACGTCGACCTTCCTCGGCGCGCAGCCGGTGCAGGTCGGCGTCGAGGAGGGTGCCGAGGGCTCCGGCTCCGGCTCCGAGCTGCTCTGGCTGCCGCCCGCCAAGCGATCGCTGTGGTTCTTCGGCTTCGTCAAGCGGATGAAGTGGCCGACGTCCGGGCCGCTCAGCAACGGCACCGGGACGATCACCGGCACGGCGAAGAACTGGATCTCGTGGCCGCCGACCGAGGTCCTGTCGATGGGCGAGAACGTCCAGCGGCCGTGGCTCGCGCTGACCGACCGCGGCAGCAACTCGCAGGTCTACATGACTCGCGGCCACAGCGACGGCACCTTCACCTTCCCGCGCGTTCCGGCCGGCAGCTACACCGTCTCGATCTGGGACGAGGACCTCAGCTACATCATCCGCTTCATCAACGTCGACATCGCGGCCGGCGAGCACGTCGACCTCAACACCGTCGACGGTGACGGCGACGGCCAGCCCGACGGCGCCGTCGGCGTGCCGCGCTGGTTCGGCTGGCTCTCCGGCTACGTCTACAAGGACACGAACGGGAACGGCCTGCGGGACGACGGCGAGCAGCCGATCCCGAACACCGACGTCGACGAGCGCTGGCGTGACGGCTCGATCAAGGCCGCGACGTTCACCGACAAGAACGGCCACTACGACTATCCGCAGGCCGAGGGCGGCGCGAACGGCAAGTGGTTCATCGGCGAGGTCGGCTTCGGGCGCTTTGCGACCACCGGCGCATCGCTGCACAGCGAGTACAACTACAACGACGTCACGAACGTCCCGACCGACCTCGGCGGCGGCCTGCTGACGAACCAGATCATCTCCGAGGGCCACCACCACGACGTCGACTGGGGCAAGCAGGACTACCCCGAGGGCACGCCGGGCCAGATCGTCGGCGTCGTCTACCACGCCTCCACGCGCAACGAGGTCGAGGCGCGTAAGGCGGCGCACGAGGACTACGAGCCGGGCATCCCGGGCGTCAAGGTCGTGCTGAAGGGGCTCGGGCCCGACAACACGCCGAACACGGCCGACGACCCGATCCTCAACGACTACGAGACCGATCACTGGTCACAGCCCAAGAACTGCGTCATCAAGGACGTGCTCGGCGCGCCGGTGACCAACCCGGACACGCTGAACCCGGTCTTCGGCCCGCTCTGCGTGGAGACGCCGAACCTGGGGACGCAGACGAAGGACGGCGCGTTCGACGGTGGCTACGCGTTCGCGGACATGTGCCCCCTGACCTCCGGCGGCGCGAGCACGTTCCCGTGTGCCGAGGGCGACCTCGTGCCGATCACTCCCGGGACGTACATCACGCAGGTCGTCATGCCCAACGACGGCAGCGGCCACGACCTCTACCAGATCACCAAGGAAGAGGACGTCAACGTCGATACCGGTGCCGAGTTCGTGCCGCAGATCCCGGCGTTCCCGTGCGTGGGCAACGATCACGTGGTGCACGGCGCGATCGCGCGGGCGCGCACGAACGGCAAGCACTTCCGGCTCTGCGACCAGCGTCTGGTGACGCTGAAGGCCAAGCAGAACGCGAACGCCGACTTCTACCTCTTCACCAAGAGCGACGTCCAGATCCCGGGCCGCGTAATGGGCCTGGTCAGCAACGACGTCTACACGGACAACGACCCGAACTCGATCTGGTACATCTCGCCGCGGCCCGAGCCGGACGTCCCGATCGGCATCTACGACCGTCAGCCCTCGCGCGGAGGCCGGCTGATCACGACCGTGAGCACCGACGAGAACGGCGAGTTCGAGGCGCTGCTGCCGTCGACCGACACGATGAACTGCCCGACGCCGCAGGGCATGTGCCCCGGCATGTACTGGTTCGAGGTCAACGACCCGGGCGCACGCAATCACCCGAACCCGAACTACAAGCAGAACCTGCTGTCCGAGGGCGGGTCCTACGACGTGTGGCCGGGCCAGCTCGACCAGCTCGATCTGCCGGTGATCCCGATCTCCGGCCAGGGCTGCGCCCTGCCGGCCGGCACGCCGGAGCTGCAGCAGGTCTCCAAGGCGGTCGTCTCGTCCGGTGACGGCGGCGGCGCGCGCCAGATCACGATCGAGGGCTCCAACTTCGGTCCGAATCCCGGAACCGTGACGCTCAACGACCCCTCGCGAGGGGCCGCCCAGAGCAGGACGCTCGGGCCCGCGGTCAACGCCAGTCCCGGCGCGACCGGTGGCCTGGTGAGCTGGTCGGAGACGAAGATCGTCATCCAGGTCCCGGCCGTCGACAACACGAACTTCCGCGCCGGTCCGAAGCAGCTCATGATCCACGCGTCCACGGGCGCCTCGACGGCGACCGGGATCTCGATCCACGTCCGCGGCGGGGCCGGCGCGAACGTCTACAACCCGCCGATCGTCAACGTCGGGACGCCGTCGAGCAACGCGCACGCACTGCAGAACGCCATCGACGGGGCATCCGCCGGCGACCTCCTCCTGCTCACCCAGGGCACGTACGAGGAGAACGTGATCATGAACAAGCCCGTGATGATCCAGGGGCTCGGGCCGGGTGGCAACACCCAGATGACGACGAATCCGAACAACGAGCCGGCCCCGCTGCTGCTCGGGACCGCGATCAGCGGGCGGTTCTTCAACACCAGCGCCACGGCCTGGCGCAACAAGCTGAACCAGATGAAGCCGTTCAGCGGCAACCAGGCCGTGCCCGAGGCCGCCGGCATCACCGTCATCGCCAGGAGCAGCGGCACGAACAGCCCTGCAAACCTGCGCACCAGCGCCTTCCCGACCAGCGGGCTCTCGCTCGCCCGGATCGACGGCATCTACGTGAAGGTCTCCCAGGGCCAGGGCGCCGGGGGCATCCAGGTCAACGCCTGGGCGCGCAACCTGCAGATCACGAACGACGTGATCGAGGGCAACGGCGGCGAGTCCGCCGGCGGCATCGGCCTGGGCTCGCCCTACGTCGGGAACAACAACAACACCGGCATCCGGATCCAGTACGACCTGATCGACGGCAACGGCGCACGGTCGAAGGCCGGCGGCGTCGGCATCTTCAACGGCGCCGACAACTACCAGCTGCGCAACGCCATCATCTGCTCGAACTACTCGTTCGAGTACGGCGCGGGCGTGTCGCACTACGGCCTCAGCCCCGGCGGGACGATCGCCGACAACCGCGTCTACTACAACGACTCGTTCGACTCCGGCGGCGGCATCTCGATCTCGTCCGAGCTCCCGCAGCCCACGAGCCCCAACGCTCCGCAGCCGCTGGGCGCAGGCTCGGGCACGGTCGACGTCGACCGCAACCTGATCCAGAGCAACTTCTCCGGTGACGACGGCGGCGGCCTGTTCCTGCAGAACGATCTGACGGCGCGGATCAACGTCCGCAACAACATGATCGTCAACAACGCGTCGGCCCACCTCGGCGGCGGGATCCAGCTCGTGAACAGCTCGAACGTCGCGATCGTCAACGACACGATCGCCTACAACAACACCACGGGATCGGGCGAGGGCCGCGACGGCCGGCCGCACGGCGCCGCGGTGGCCAGCGAGGTCCACAACCCGCTGTTCCAGGCGATCGTCGGCAACAACGCGCCGCACTTCTCACAGCCGGTGGCGATGTACAACAACATCTTCACCGAGAACCGCGCGTACACCCTGAACCTGTCGACGACGCCCGCGAGCCTCACCGACGCAGGGCTCATGGACTTCGAGATCGACGGCGTGAACGGCACGCTGAACCCGCGGCGCTCGATCCTGTCGACGGCCTACCCGGCACCCGGCAACTCGGGCAACATCATCGGCGCCGACCCGCTGTTCGCCGCGCCGTTCGTCAACGAGTACGAGGTGACCGGCAACCGCATCGACCCGCAACTCGTCTCCGTGACGATCGTGCGGCCCAATCCGCCGAACAGCATCGCCGGCGACTACCACATCAACGCAGGCTCGCCCGCCTTCAACGCCGGCGTGAACACGCTGAACGGCATCGCCGCCCCGACGAACGACTTCGACGGGCAGCCACGGCCGGGACCGGGTCCACCGTTCCCGACCCGTTACGACATGGGAGCCGACGAGCGATGAGCACCACACGACGTGATTTCCTGAAGTCGGCGGGTCTCGGCGCGGCGCTGGTCGCCGCCGGGACGGGCGCAGGCAGCGCGCTGCTCGGCTCGGCCTCGGCCGCGACCGTCGACAACGCGCTGGCGGCGACCGACGGCTACATCACGCTCCCGGGCCGCCCGGACCCGCAGGACGTCTACATCTTCGGCTTCCGCAAGGTGCCGCTGAACACGTCCGTCAGCGACCTCGTGGCGACGTACAAGGCGAGCGCGCAGCACGTGGCGCCGATCCTCGACTTCACCCAGGGCAACGACGTCCACATCGAGCTCACGAACCTCGGGCTCCAGGGCCGTCCGGACCTGATCGATTCGCACACGATCCACTGGCACGGCTTCCGCACGCCGCTGGCGGTCTTCGACGGCGTGCCCGAGGTCTCGATCGCCGTGCCGCAGCTGCGGAAGTTCACGTACTTCTACCGCCCCCACGATCCGGGCACGTACATGTACCACTGCCACTTCGAGGACGTCGAGCACGTCCAGATGGGCATGACCGGCATCGTCTTCGTGCGCCCCGCGAGCAACGCGAAGTGGGCGTACGACCACAGCTCGACGGCGTTCGATCGCGAGTTCCCGATCCTCCTCAACGAGATCTGGACGCTCGTCCACGACAACGACGAGAACATCCAGGAGACGATCCACACCGACTACAACCCGGACTACTTCACGCTCAACGGGCGCGTCTACCCGCAGACGATCCTGCCGACCGGTCATGCGTCGCTGCCCAACCAGCCCGTCTCGTCGCTGATCCAGTGCCGACCGGGCGATCGCGTGCTGCTGCGCCTGGCCAACCTCGGCTACCAGCAGCACGCGATGCAGCTTCCGGGGATCACCATGCGGGTCGTCGGCGAGGACGCCACGCTGCTGCGCTCCGCCGGCGGCGAGGACCTCTCGTACGTGCCGACGACGCTCTACCTCGGCCCGGGCGAAGCTCGTGACGTGCTGTTCACCGCGCCGGCGTTCGATGCGGCGCGCGAGAGCGCTTCGGACGGCCACGGGCCGTACAACCGCTACCTGCTGCGTAACAGGAGCGCGAACAAGCTCTCCAACCCGAACAGCCCGGGCCTCGGCGGCATGGCAACCGAGGTCCGCGTGTACCAGAACAGTCTGCCGGCGCAGACATCAGCGGGGGGAACGGTCTGATGCGTGGTCGAGTCTCTACGAGGCGGCTCGGGGTCGCGCTCGCGGCGCTGGCGTCAGCGCTCGCGACCGCCTCGCCTGCGGTCGCCGTGAAGCCGATCGGGATGATCTGCACCGACGGCAGCCTGGCCGGAAACACCCGCACGTTCGACCTCACGGCCCGAGCGGGCACGATGGAGACGCCGGACGGCAACTCCAACTTCATGTGGAGCTACGCCGTGACCGGCGGGGAGTTCCAGACGCCCGGCCCCGTGCTCTGCGCCAACGAGGGCGAGGACGTCGTCGTCAACCTCCACAACACGTTGCCCGAGGCCTCGTCGATCGCGTTCCCGGGTCAGAGCGGCGTCAGCACCAGCGGTGGCTCCGCCGGGCTCCTCGCACGTGAGGCGGCCGCCGGCGGCGACGTCTCGTATTCGTTCCACGCGGCGGCACCCGGCACCTTCGTCTACGAGAGCGGCACCGATCCGGCCAAGCAGGTCGAGATGGGGCTCGCCTCCGCGCTGATCATCCGCCCGGCCGCCCACCCGGACTGGGCATACGACGATGCGCGCACGAGGTTCAACCCGGACCGCGAGTACCTCATCCTGCTCAACGACATCGATCCCGATCTCCACGACGCCGTGCAGAACGGGACGCCCTACGACATCCTCACGCTCCACAGCCGCTACTACACGGTGAACGGCCGTGCGTTCCCGGACACGATCCAGGACAGCGGCGTCCCGTGGCTCCCGACGCAGCCGTACGGCGCGCTGGTCGACATCAAGCCCTACGACGCGGCCGCCAACCCGCTTCCGACGCTGATCCGCATTCTGAACGTCGGCCTCGAGAACCACCCGTTCCACCCGCACGGGCAGAGCCTGCGCCTCGTCGGGAAGGACGGCCGGCTGATCCAGACCGCGAGCGGCGGCGACGGGTCGACGGAGCACTTCGCCGAGACCGTCCCGTCCGGGGCGACGGAGGACTACGTCTTCAAGTTCACCGACCAGGACAACTTCGCGCCCGACAACAAGGTGCCGGTGACGTTCCCGAGCTACCTGAACCAGACGTTCAAGGACTCGAACACGTGGTACAGCGGCAGCCCGTACCTGGGCACCGTCGGCACGCTTCCGGCGGGAACCGTCTCGCAGAACGTCTGCGGCTCGTTCTACTTCCCGTGGCACAGCCACGCGCTGAACGAGTTCGCCAACTGGGACGTCCCCTTCGGCGGCATGGCGACGATGCTGCGGGTCGAGCCGCTCGTCGGGTGCGCGACGCCCGGGTACGACACGCAGTTCGATGCGCCCGACCGCGCGACGGTGACCACCGGCTCGCTGTCCGCGGGCTCGAGTGTCGCCGGGCTGGCCGAGATCGGCGGCGGGCGCTACACGGTCCTGTCGACCAATCCCACGTCGGGGAAGACTGCGACCTGGGAGGCGCGGTTCTTCGACGTCCCGCCGGACCTCAAGAACCTGATCGTCTCCTACCGCGGACGCAACCGCCGCAGCACCAACACGAACGCATCCTTCACGTGCACCCAGACCGTGCGCATCTGGAACTGGACGACGAACGCGTGGACGAACCTCGACACGGAGAGCGTCGGACGCAACGACGTCCAGATCCCGGACTCGCTGGCCCCCGGCGCCGCCTCGCAGTACGTCGGGACGGGTGTCAACCAGGGCGACGTCCGCGTCGGCGTCACCTGCGTGAACCCGAACCCGAACACCCGGTTCACCTCGAGCGGTGACTTCATGCAGATCACCTACGACGCGGCGCCATGACCGGTCCAAGGAGAGACACGATGTCAGCTTTCCGTCATCACCTGACAGGGACCCGCCTGGTCATCTGGATCGCACTGTTCAGCGTCGCGCTCGGCATGACGTTCAGCGGTGCGGCAGCCGCGCGACCGGCGCTCGAGCGTGGCCAGAAGCAGACCGCGAAGCACACGAAGAAGCACTCCAAGAAGAAGAAGCGCGCGCGTCACAAGGCTCGCGCCGCAGACCAGGCGATCAACCTCTGCGCCAAGCAGCGGGACGACTTCCCGCTCCCCGGTGGAGGGACCGCGGCGGTCTGGGGCTTCGCCGTCAAGCCGCTCGACACGGCCTGCAGCGACAGCTCGGTCGTCGCCCAGTTCCCGGCACCCGTGCTCGACGTCGGCGCCGGCGACAACGTGACGATCAACGTCGAGAACCTGCTCCCGGACGCCCTGTCGCTCGACATCCCGGGCATCGTGCTCGGCCCGCCGGGCCGACATCGGTCGCGGCGGGCGCGAGCGGCTCGATCACCTTCGTGCCGGCGAGCCCCGGCACGTACATGTACGAGAGCAGCGGGGATGCCGGACGCCAGTCCGAGCTCGGCCTCGCCGGCGCCCTGATCGTCCACCCGGCGACTGTGACGGCACCGGCGCGGGCGTACGACGCCGCCCGGTCGGAGTACGACGTCGAGGAGCCGATGGTGCTCGGCGAGATCACGCCCGGCCTCAACGCCGCCGCCGGCGCGGGCGACCCGAACTCGTTCGCCATGTACACCTACGACGACCCGATCGATCACTTCCCGGGGGGTGCCTCGACCCTGCGTCCGACGTACCGCTTCATCAACGGGCAGGCCCATCCGGACCTCCCGGACATCACGGCACACGCGGGCGACAAGATCCTGCTGCGCTACGTCAACGCGGGCTCCGAGCAGGCGACGATGACGATGCTGGGCGTCGACGCCACCGTCGTCGGCCGCGACGGCTCACTGCTGGACACCCCGTTCGGCATCGTCGCCGAGACGATCCCCGCCGGCTCGACGCTCGATGCGATCGTCACGGTCCCGTCCGGCGCCTCCGTCGGGGACAGGTTCCCGCTCTACGACCGGCACCTCGGACTTGTCAACGGCACCGGGGCCAACGCGCCGGGCGGACGCCTGCGCTTCATCACGGTGAACTGAGATGGCGACCGCCGTCCCGGCCCGGAGGCCACGCCTGTTCGGCCCGCGCGTCCTCGGCATCGTCGCCGGGGCCGCGCTCGCCACGCTCGCGATCGTGCTCGTCTTCGGAAGCCACGGCGCCGCCCAGCCAGGCGGGCAGACCGCTTCCGCCGGTCGTCTCGGCCTCGGGGATGCTGGACAAGGTCGGTGCGCGTGTCGTCCGCGTCACGGCCTCCGGGTTCAACGGCCTGATCGACGTGCGCTACCAGATCGCCGACGCCGACAAGGCGGCCGCGATCCACGACGCGAAGTACCCGCCGGCGCTCGTCGACGAGCACACCGGCCAGGTGATCGGCCGCCTGCTCATGGGCCACAGCCATCAGGGCGCCTTCAAGGCCGGCGTGACGTATTTCACGGTCTTCGAGAACCCCGGCGGGCTTGTGAGACGCGGCGATCCGGTGTCGGTGGTCCTGGGCCCCGTCCGCCTGCAGCACGTGCGGGTGCAGTGAGCCCGGCGTGATGCGGCGCCGTCTCGTCACGGGTCTCGCGCTCGCACTGACGACGTCGGCGATCGCGGTGCCGAGCGCCGGTGCGCACGTCTCCCTGGTGGGGTCCGAGCCCGGCGACGCGACCTCGCTGACGAACGTCCCGAGGCAGGTGAAGCTGCGCTTCAACGAACCGCTGTCGGCGCGCTTTCGCCAGGTGCACCTGATCGATGCCCACGGGCACATCGTCACCGGTACGCGCCTGCGGGCCGCGACCGATCCGCGCGAGCTCGCGCTGCAGTTGCCCGCCAACCTCCCGCGCGGTGCGTACGAGGTCACGTGGGAGGCGCTGTCAAAGAACGACGGACACGTCAGCGGGGGCGCGCTCGTGTTCGGCGCGGGCGCGTCGGTCGGCCCGGTCGTTCGCCCCGCGCCCGCGACGCCCGCCCGGACGCCCGACGCGCTGCTGCGCTGGGCCTGGATCGCCTCGGTGCTGGCGCTCATCGGCATCGTCTGCATGACGCTCGTGCTGGCGCGCGCACCCTTCAGCCGCGACGGCGCCGAGAAGCTGCGGTCACGCACGATGTCACGGCTGCTCGTGCTGATCGCGCCGGTGGCCGGCGCGGCGGCCGTCGCAGGGCTCGGCCTGCTCGCTCGCGAGGTCGCGCTCGTTCCCGGCGACGCGCCGCCCGGGCAGACGCTCGGGCATCTGCTCACGGAGCGCTGGGGGGTGCTCTGGGGAGTTGGCGAAGCGCTGCTGCTGGCGCTGGCCGCGACCGGCATCGCAGTGCGACGCTCGCGGCGGACCCAGCGATCGGACCGCTGGATCGCGAGCTCTGCCGTTCTGCTCGTGGCGCTCGCCGCGGTCCACGTGGCGAGCGGCCACGCCGCCGCGCAGGAGCACGCGGTCCTGCTCGTGACGGCCGGCACTGTCCACTTCCTCGCCGCCGGAGTGTGGCTCGGCGGCGTGGCGGCGCTCGCGGTCGTGCTGTGGCCCGGCAGCAGGGCCACGCGCACCGGTTCGGCGACGATCGTGCGCGCCGTGCGGCGCCCGTTCGGGATTCTCGCCGGCGCGGCGCTTGCCGTGGCCGTACTGACGGGGCTTCCGGCGATGGGCGCACAGGTCGCCTCGGTCGACGCGCTGCTGACCACCGACTACGGCCAGAGCCTGCTCGCGAAAGGCGCCCTGATGGCGCTCGCCGGGCTCGTCGGGCTCGTCAACGCACTGATGCTGCTTCGGATGGGCCGCTCCACCCCCGGCGGTCTGCGCGGCCGGCTCCCGCGCCTGATCGCGGTCGAGGCCGCGCTGGGCGCCGGCGCGCTCCTGGCGGTGGCCGAGATGACCGCATCGGCTCCGCCCCGCGGCCCCGAGTTCCGTGCCCCGCGCCCGGTTCGAGCGCCGGTTCTGGCCCGCCAGGTGCAGGACGTGCTGGTGTCCGCGACCGCACGCCCCAACCGCGTGGGAACGAACGTCTTCACCGTCACGACGGCCAGCACCCGGCGCGGCTACGGGCCCCCGGTGCAGGGCGTGACGCTGCGGCTCGCGCCGCGGGCGGGCGGCACGGGCGTGGCGGCCAGAAGCGTGGCGCTCACGAGCCTGGGATCCAGCCGCTGGACCGGCGGCGCCGTGCTCGAGGGCTCCGGCGCATGGCGGATGACGGTCGTCGTCCGCCGCCCCGGGAAGCAGCTCGTCGCCCCGCTGACCTGGAAGGTCGAGCCGGCGGATCAGGTCCTCCCCGTGCGCTACTCGGCACGCCGGCTCGCCCCGATCACAGGCCGCGCCGCGCTCGTGCTGCTCGCCGGCCTGGGCTTCGGGCTGCTCGGGCTCGCCGCCATCCGGCACAGGCCGAGAGGCGCACGCCCCGGCGCTTCGGCCTCCAGACTGCGGGCCGTCGGGAGGGACACGATCTGAGGCCCCGGCGGCCGGCCACCTGGATCACCACCCTGCTCCTCGCGCTCCTGCCGGCGGGGGGTGCCGCAGCGCATGCCCGGCCCGCCGCACCGATGGCCGATGTCATCGTGACACTGCGCCATCAGGCGGCGCCCGCTCCCAGAACCGGCGCGGCAGGGGTCGAGCGGGAACTGCGTCGCGTCGCGTCGCACGACCAGCGCAAATTGCTCTCGATGCTCCGCCGTGGCCGGGCAGCCGGCACGGTGCGACGCGTGCGGCGCTTCTGGGTCTTCAACGGACTCGAGGTCGTCGCGACGCGGACGGTCCTCGCCCGGCTCGCCAGGTCGCCGGCCGTTGCGTCGGTGCGCCCGAACGCGCAGCTGTGGCTCCCGGGGCACGCGACCGCGCGCGCAGCGGCGGCGACCCCGTCCGACAACGTCGCGATGACCGGCGCACCGCAGCTCTGGCAGGAGGGCGTCACCGGCAGCGGCGTGGTGGTGGCGAGCATCGACAGCGGCGTCGACGGATCCGCACCCGCACTGGCATCCGGATTCCGGGGCCGCAGCCATGACTGGTTCGACGCCACCGGCGAACATCCGTCGGCGCCGACCGACACGAGCGGGCACGGGACGTGGACGACCGGCGTCATGGTCGGATCCGGCGCCGGCGGGAGCGCCCCCGGGATGGCGCCCGGTGCGCGCTGGATCGCCGCACGGATCTTCGACGACCGCGGCACCTCGACCTCGGCGCGCATCCACGCGGCCTTCGAATGGGCGCTCGACCCCGACGGTGACCCGTCGACCGACGATGCTCCGCAGGTCGTGAACAGCTCCTGGAGCATCGCCGGCGGAGGCTGCGACCTCCAATTCGAGCCGGATCTGCGCCACCTGCGCGCGGCCGGGATCCTGCCGGTGTTCGCATCCGGCGCGGGGGACCGCGACGCCAGCCCGGCGAACAACCCGAGCGCGTTCGCCGTCGGCGCGATCGAGCCGACCGGCGCGATCGCCGGCGGGAGCGGCCGTGGGCCCTCGAAGTGCGGCGGAGCGCACTACCCGAGGCTCGTCGCCCCCGGCGTCGACATCCCGACGAGCGACCTCTTCGGGCTGGGCACGCGACAGACGGGGACCTCGGTCGCCGCACCCCATGCGAGCGGCGCGCTGGCGCTGCTGCTCAGCCGGTTCCCGGGGATCTCCGCTCAGCGACAGCAGGCGGCGCTCGAATCGTCGGCCGTCGACCTGGGCCCGCGCGGCCCGGACGACGTCTTCGGAGCGGGCAGGCTCGACGTCGCCGCCGCGGCGCGATGGCTCGCATCGGCACCCGATTTCACGCTCTCGCCGGCGAGGTGGGTGTCGCATGTCGTCCCGGGCGCGACGGCGCGCCTCGCGGTGACCGTGCGCCGCGTCCACGGGTTCGATCGGACCGTCCGCCTGTCGGCGTCCAGCCTGTCGCCGCGCGCGCGGCCGGCGTCCCCCGTGGTTCACGGAGTCCGGGGCCGCGGGACCGTTCGCCTGGCGCTCACGACGCGCCGTTCCCTGCCGCCCGGGAAGTACCCCGTGACGATCACCGGGCGCAGCGGAGCGACGGCCCGCTCGGTGACCGTTGCGCTCGTCGTCGATGCCCCCGCAGCCCAGCGGCGTCGATCGCGCGCCGGACGGTACGTTGCACGCGATGAACCAACGTTGACTTTGCGTTGACTGGGGCATGCGGCGGGCGTAAAGTCCCAAAACGAAGATCATCGGCGTGCGTCCCGGGGGGGGAGCCGTGTCTACAACCGCTGTAGCTGTGGGGGGAAGTCGGAAAGGCGTCCTCGTGATCGAGGACGAGAGCCGCATGGCGCAGCTCCTGGCCCGTGCACTCGGCGCGGCAGGCTTCGTGCCGACCGTCGAGCCGAGCGGCCTCGCCGGCTTGGAGCGCCTGCGTGATGGCAGCTTCTCGCTGGTCCTGCTGGACCTGATGCTGCCCGACGTCGACGGCGTCTCGGTGCTGACCAGCGCGCGTGAGAGCCACCCGGGGCTGTCGGTGCTCGTGCTGTCGGCACTGAGCGACGTCCGCTCGAAGGTCGTCTGCCTCGAGCTCGGCGCGCGCGACTACATGACCAAGCCGTTCGAGCTGCCCGAGCTGATTGCGCGCGTACGCCTGCACACGCGCGATCAGACCCGCCCGGAGCACCGCCGGCTGCATGCGGGGGGCATCACGCTGGATCTGCAGCGCCGCGGCGTTCAGACCCCGGATGGCGAGGTGCTGCTCACGACGCGCGAGTTCGTGCTGCTCGAGTTCCTGGTCCGCCGCGAGGGCGACACGTGCACGCGCGAGGAGATCCGCGAGCACGTCTGGGGCTCGAGCTTCGACCCCGGGACGAACGTCGTCGACGTCTGCGTCGGGCGACTGCGCCAGAAGCTCGGCAGCAGGTCGATCGAGACGGTGCGGAACGTGGGATATGCGTTCGTGGGCTCGTAACCACGTTCCGGAGCTCCTGTGGGCGGCGTTCGCCGCGACGGAGTTCCTGGCGCTGGTCACGCTCCAGTCATGGCCGACGGTGCCGTTCCACTTCGTCTGGCTCAGCCTGACGATCCTGTACGGCTTCCGCGTCTGGGGCCTGCGCGCGACGGTCCTCGTGCTCACGGTCGTCTGCGCGGTGAGCACGCTGACGCTCGGGATGATGGTGGTCAGCGGCAAGATGCACCCCGACGAGCTCACCGAGATCCCGCTCATGGCCGCGATGTTCCTCGCGATGGTCTGGCACGCGCGGCGGCGCCAGGCCGCGCTCGAGGAGGTCAGCCGGGCCGCCGAGCGCGAGCGCGACTTCGTCCGCGACGCCTCGCACCGGCTGAAGACGCCGATCGCGATCTCACGCGGGCTGACGCAGCTCATGCTCGACACCGAGACGACCGACAGCCAGCTGCGCCAGGACCTCACTGGCCTCGACGACGAGCTGCGCCGGCTCAGCGGGGTCGCGGAGAACCTGCTCGTGCTCGCGACGGCCGAGCAACGCGACGCGCTGTTCCTCGAGCAGGTGGAGGTCGAGGAGGCCGTCGTCAGCGTCGCGCGGCGCTGGAGCCACGCCGCGGCACGCGACTGGGTCGTGGACGTGCGCGCCGACGGCTTCCTGCGGGCGGACCGCGGCCGCCTGGACGCCGCCCTCGACGCGCTCGTCGAGAACGCGATCGAGGCGACACAGGACGACGATCGCATCGAGCTGTCGGCCACCAGCTCGGCCGGCTGGGCGATCCTCGAGGTCTCGGACAGCGGCCGCGGGATCCCGGCCGAGCTGCTTCCGAGAGTCTTCGAGCGGTTCGCGAGCTCGCGTCACGGCGATGCCACGAGGCGCGGTGCAGGGCTGGGCCTGCCGATCGTCAAGGCGGTCGCGAACGCCCATCGCGGGCTCGTGCGCCTGAGCAGCGAGCCTGGCCGCGGGACGCGCGTCACGCTGCTGCTGCCCGGCTACTCGCGTGAGCCGATCAGCGGAGAATCCAAGCTGCACTCCGGCCCACCCGAAGCTGCGCGGTGGCCGTCCACCACGAAAAGTGACGAGAACGTGACAGTTGATGAGCCCTCTGTCACAACTGTGGACACACTCGCCTGAGTGCGGTTCGATGTGCGCCTCGCGGTTCGTCACCGCGGGCGAGTCGAGGATGGCGAGCCGGATTGCTCGTCGATCCCGCGCCCTTGGGGGCAGGCTCGGAACGCGCCCCCAGAGTCTTTTCCCCCCCGGGGGCTGAAGCAGAACGGAAGCCGAGAGTCCCCTTGCAAGGGGACTCTCGGTCTGCTGCCCTCAGCAGGCGCGTGGCAGGGATGAGCCGAGCGGCACGCAGAGGAGCCGGCGGCGGGGTGTGCCCGAGCCGCCGATCGCCCATCGCGCGACGGCACCATCGATCGCCGGAGCGGTCACCTCGACGCTGAGCGTCTGGCCGCTGCGCAGGCGCGAGGCACCGGCGCCGAGCGCGGCGCGAAGGTCGGCCGACTGCCCATGGACCTTCACGGTCCGCGAGCGGAACGGGCACCCGTGCCCGGAGCACGCGACGCGCACGACGGCCTTCGCCGGCAGCTTCGTGGCGC
Organism: uncultured Solirubrobacteraceae bacterium; assembly: GCA_963817295.1. Classification (GTDB taxonomy): domain Bacteria; phylum Actinomycetota; class Thermoleophilia; order Solirubrobacterales; family Solirubrobacteraceae; genus F1-60-MAGs163. The sequence goes on from CAWFOF010000020.1 coordinate 199,399, forward strand.
GCAGCGTGCGCAGCTCGGCGCGCGCGCCGCTGCGCCGCCACGTCGCCGACACGCGGGCCGGGCTGGCGGGCGCGAGCTGGTGCAGGCCCCACGGCGGGTTGGCGTTCACGATCCGGCCGGGTGCGCAGGTGGCGACGAAGCTCGCGAACTTCGTGCCCGGGGCGCTCGCGCGGATCGTGTACACCCCGGCGGGCACGCTCGTCCAGACCACGCCTCCGTCCTTCGAGGAGAGCTTCTGGGCCGGATCGGGAAGGACGGACTCGTTGAAGTACGTCGGCGCCGCGACGCGCGGCGAGATCGACGCCGTCGCGCCGGCGACGCCGTGGGCGCCGTAGCCGATGAACCCGGCGAAGTCGAGCGCTCGCACGTTGACGGTGGAGAACGTCGAGACGATCGCGCACTCCTTCGGGAAGCCGTCCGCATCCACCGGGGCGTTCAGCAGCGCCGCGAGGGCCTTCGCGATCGCCAGCGTCGGGGTCTGGAAGTTGACGTTCGCCAGATCCTCACCTGCGGTGGTGAACGTCTGCAGGTGGATCGTGCGATACCCGGGCGCCACGATGTACGGCGTGACCTTCGCGTGGTCGGGGACGGCGAGGTCGTAGGTCCCGTCCTTCGCGACCTTGGCGCTCAGCTTCGGATACTCGACGACCTTGATCGCCGCCCCGGCGAGCCGCACCTTGACCACGTTGAACTCGTACGCGGTGCCACGCAGGTGCACCCGCGCGGCGGCGCCCGCGGGTGCGGCGGACACGAGGGCGATCGCGGCGATCGCGAGCAGCAGGAGGGCGGGGACGCGCAGGGGCTGGACCATGCCACCCATAGTGGCATGCGGCCGCCGAGCCCTGCGCCGCGCCCGCGCTAGACCGGCACCTCGCGGCCCAGCCACCCGGCGTAGAAGCCCGAGATGTCCGGCAGGTACTCGTGGATCACCGGGTAGCCGGGCGGCACGGCCTCGGTCTCGAGCAGGTGGCCGGAGATCGGGCAGTAGTACTCGCGCAGCTCCATCCACTCGCCCTCCGGATGCGAGAGGCGCGGGTAGATCTCCTGGTAGAGCTCGTCGGTGTCGCGGACGAACATGACGCGCGTGCATCTTCCAGTTCTCGTCCCAGCGGCAGAGGTCGTGGCCGGCGTCGGTGCGGATCACGAGCTCGCCGTCGGAGCGCCGGTGCACGATGTTCAGGCCCTCGCCGAACGGGAGCACGACCGGGTCGTCGTAGGCGGCCCGCTCCTGCACCAGCTCGAGCCACGTGTCGAAGCGGTCGGGGTCCTTCATGCCCGACTGGATGTCCTTGACGGCGCGGCGCGAGAGCTTCTCGTCGAGCAGGTCGGCGAGCAGCTCCTTCGTCATCTCGTGCGCGACCGGGACGTCGACCTCGTCGTCGGGCCGGAACGCGGTCGCGGCCGCCGAGGAACTCGGCGACCGACTCCTGCGGCGTGAGCTTGCCGGGCTCGGCGCGCTGCGTCACGACCGTCGGCGTGATCACGTCGAAGTCGAAGTCCTCGGGCAGGTCCCAGAAGCCGCGGTACTCCGCCGCCCAGTGCGGCTCGAGGCGCATCGACTCCGAGAACATGACCTTGACCGGCTCGATCAGGTCCTGCGCGAGGATCCGCTCGCGCTGCTGCGGCCCACCACTCGGACGTCGGGCGCGCGCGCTCGAGGCGCCGCGCGGCGGACCGCGTCGCGGTCGGCGCGCCCGTAGGCGCGCTCGGCCCACTCGGGCTGGATGTGCCCGCCCGCGATGTCCTCCTCGATCGACGCCTCGGGGCGCAGCAGCGGATCGCCGAGGCCGCCGCCGCCGCGACCGGAGGAGAGGTACAGGTCGCCGTGCTTCATCGCCTGCATCAGCGTGTACGGGTCCTGCTTGACGACGTGCTCGCCGGCCAGCACGTTCATCGCGAGCTCCTCCCCGCCGATGTCGCCGACCGGGTAGGCCTCGCCGCGCGCGGCGAGCTCGTGGATGTCGGAGCCGTAGACGTTGTGGACGTAGGCCTGCGCGCCGGGGTAGCCGCCGAACAGCCCGGGCGAGGTGAACATCCCGCCGGTCCCGATGTTCTCGATCTCGAAGTCGGGCGAGTTGTGCACGAGCAGCAGCGACTCGAACGACGAGCCGCCGCGGTGACGGCCGATCCCGGCCGTGTACGGCTTGATCCGGCGGCCGAGGTAGATCATCGGCTTGACGAGCTCCCACATCTCGATGTCGCCCATGTCGCCCTCGGGGTTGAACACGGCGGCGCCGTAGTCGAGCCCGTCGAGGACGTACTTCCCGCCCTGGCCCTGCGCGCCGATCTCGAAGTTCATGAAGCCGGAGATCTGCCCGTACTGGTCGATGCCGCCGCCCTGGGCGACGTTGCCCGGCACGGTGTAGGTACCGACGATCTCCTCGATGTAGCCGCGGCTCTGCAGCGCGCGGGAGATCGCCCGCAGGTAGCCGGTCGAGGTGCAGAACATCGGCATCCACGGGAACGACGAAGAGCAGGGCGCGTCGCCGAGGTCCGCCCAGCTGCCGCGCGTCAGCTTCAGCTCGGTCGCGTAGTAGGCGCCGTCGTTGATCTTGTCGTTGCAGATCAGCGTCTGCGTGAACAGGATCCACTGCATCCCCTGCTGCGCCGCCGGCGTGGCGTTGAAGGAGTGCCAGCCCCACGCCGACGAGCCGCGCAGGTCGGTGGTGAAGCGGCCGTCGGCGTCGACGACGGCCTCGTAGGCGCCGTGCATGATCAGGTCGCGGCGCGCGCGCTTGGGCATCTCGGTCTTGTCGGCGTAGCGCGCCTCGGTGAAGCCGGCGGAGCGATAGCGGCCGGGGACGAGCAGCGATCGCGCGCGATGCTTGAACGCGCGCCGGCCGTCCTCGATCGCCTCGCGCATGAACTGCTTGACGGTGTCGACGCCCTCCTCGAGCAGCAGGCGCTCGACCGCGTCGCGGATCATGTGGCAGCCGGCCAGGCGCGTGCGCTCGTCCAGGATGTACAGGCCCGGGGCGCGGCTCTGCATCGACACGCGCTTCCAGTGCCAGGCGGCGATCTCGTCGCGCTCGCCGATCTTCATGCAGTGCAGGTCGATGCCGTCGTCGAAGCGCGTCGTCGGCGCGACGCAGACGCCGCCCGGCGTCGACGCGCCGATGTCCATCACGTGGATGACGCCGCCGGCCCAGCCGATCAGCTCCTTCTCGTCCGCGTCGAAGATCGGGACGAAGGTCTGCACGTCGGCGTTGTGGACGTCGCCGATCGTCGGCTGGTTGTTGGCGAAGACGTCGCCGGGGCGGATCTCCGGGTTGTCCTCCCAGCCGTTGCGGACCATGAACTTGATGGCCTCGCTCATCGTGTGGACGTGCACGATGATGCCCGTCGAGAGCGCGACGTTGTCGCCCTCGGGCGTGTACAGGGCGAAGCAGATCTCCCCGAGCTCGCGGACGATCGGCGAGGCGGAGATGTTGAGCGCCGTCTCGCGCGCGGAGACCATGCCGCCGCGCACGCGCGAGAAGAGCTTCTCGTAATGCAGCGGGTCGGACTCCTTCATCGCGAGCTGGTTGAGGCCGTGGTAGTGCCCGGTCTTCTCGAACAGCTCGCTCGGACGCCTCGAGCATCCCCTTCAGCGTCTGGCCGTCCCAGCCGATCGGCGCATGGCTCTCCGGCTCCATCTCGCGGACTGTGTCGATCGTGGCCATGGTCTCAGGCCTCCTTGTTCTCGAGGTGGAAGATGCCGTGCTCGTCGAGCCTGGCCCGTTCGGTCGGGCGGGATCGGGAAGGTCGTGGACTCGGCCTCGAGGATCGCCGGGCCCTCGAGCGTGTGGCCGGGCCGCACGTCGTCCATCTCGTGGACCGCGGTGTCGACCCAGCCGTCGGTCCACCAGACCGGCCGCGTCTCCTTGACCGGCGGCGCGCCCTCGGCGGACGGCGCAGCGTCGGCAGCTTCGGCTGCTCGACCGGGACGGAGCCCTTGACGATCGCCTGCGCGACGAGGTAGCCCGAGCTCGGGCGAGGATGCCGAGCGCGCGTACATCCGCGTGTAGGTCCGCTCGAACGCGTCGCAGAGCGCCTGCGCATCCTCCGCGGTCGTCAGCTCCGGCCTTCGGCGAGTCGACCTCGATGTCGACGAGCTGGCCGTAGTACTGCATGCGCACCATGTGCGTGAAGCGCACCGAGCCGGGGTCCTCGCCGGACTTGGCGAACTCCGCGCGCACGCGCTCCTCGAGCGTCCGCCACGTCTGCGAGACGAGCTGCACCATCTGCGCGCGCTCCTCGTCGCTCTGGGTCGGCATCAGCGGCAGGTCGACCTGGCGGTCGAAGCGGTACTCGAACTCCGCGCAGGCGCAGCCGAAGGCGCTGAAGCCGGCCGCCCATTCGGGGACGAGCACCTGCTGGTAGGGCACCCCCTGGGTGTAGCCGGCGACGTGCAGCGGCCCGCCGCCGCCGTAACACAGCAGCGTGAAGTCGGCGGGCGAGTAGCCCTTGCCGAGGATGCGCCCGACCGCGTCGTTGCGCAGCGAGGTCTCGAACAGCTCGATGACGCCCGCGGCGGCCTCCTCGAGCCCCAGGCCGAGCGGGGCGGCGACCTGGCGCTGGACCTCGGCGCGGGCGCGCTCGATGTCGAGCGTCACCTGCCCGCCGAGGAAGTAGTCCGGGTTCAGGCGACCCAGGACGAGGTTCAGGTCGGTGATCGAGACCGTCTTGACCCCGCCCTCCGGCCATGCGGTGCCGATCGCGGCGCCCGCGGAGTCCGGGCCGATCTCGGGCCGGCGCGCGCTCGGGTCGATCCGCACGAACGAGCCGCAGCCCGCGCCCACCGAGTCCATCTGCACGAGCGGCATGTTCAGCATGAACTTCGCCACGTCGGGGGTGGTGGTCACGTCGTAGCGCTTGTCGACGAGCAGCGCGATGTCGAAGGACGTCCCGCCGATGTCCGTGCAGAGCACGTTGCGCAGGTCGATCTGGTCGGCCAGCCAGCGCGCACCGACGACCCCGCCGATCGGGCCCGAGACGAGCGTCGTCGCGAGCTGGTCGGCGTCGATCGAGATCGTGCCGCCGTGCGAGGCCATGACGCGCAGCTCGAAGCCCGGCGCCCGCCGCCTTCGTGCGATCGCGAACGGCACGCAGCGTGCCGCGCGAGGGCTCTGCGGCGTAGCCCTCGATGACGGTCGTGTTCAGCCGCGGGAAGTCGCGGCGCGAGGGGTACAGCTCGGAGGAGATGAACAGCGGCACGTCGCCGTTGAGCGAACGGGCGGCCTTCTCCTCCTCGAGGATCTCCTTCACGCGCGCCTCGTGGGCCGGGTTGCGGTAGGAGAACAGCAGCGAGACGCAGATGCCCTTGACGCCGGCGTCGAGCAGCGCGGCGGCCGCCTCGCGCACGTCCGCCTCACGCAGCGGCAGCGCCTCGTTGCCGAACAGGTCGACACGCCCGCGGACGCCGAAGACGCGGTGGCGCGGCACCAGCGGCGGGTTGTGGTGGTGGGTCGCGATGTGCAGCCGGTCGGCGTAGGAGTAGCCGAGGTAGGTCTGGATGCCGCGCTCCATCTGCAGCGAGTCCTCCTGGCCGGCGGTCACGATCACGCCGACGTCGAGGCCCTGCGCGCGAAGCAGCCGGTTGAGCATCGCGGTGCCGCTGAAGACGCCCGACCGGATGCCCGGGAAGACGTCCTCCTTCACCAGGTCCCACTGGCGCAGCGCGTCGTCGGCGGAGCGCATCAGGCCGTCGCTCTCGTCCTGCGGCGTCGTCTGTGCCTTTCCGACGATGAACCGGCCGGTCTCGTCGACGATGAACGTGTCGGTCATCGTCCCGCCGGCGTCGATCGCCAGCACCCTCGGCGTGTGGCTGTCTGTCGCCATCCTCAAACCCTCTCCTCGGACCCAGCGTTGCGTACGTTGTCGAACGTAGTCCAGGACCGCGTACTCGGGCAACGTCTCCTGCGCCCCAGACCGCAGGCGAACTTTGTGGGAAGACCACAAGATCGGGGCGCGCTCGGTTGACAGCGCCGGGAGCGTCGGCCTAGGCTCGAAGCGCCGTGCGCCAGACGTTCGCCATCCCGCCGACCCATGCGAGCCGCGTCGGCGTCGAGGAGATCCTCGCCGCCATCACGTCCGAGCTCGACGCGGTCGCGCAGGTGCTCACGGAGACGATCCACGAACACCTCGACGAGCTGGACGACGACATCCGCGTCGGGACGCTGCACAGCGTCCGCTCGAACCTCGGGTTGATGGTGACGATGCTCGACGAGGGCACCGATCCGGCCAAGGCCGTCCCGCCGCCCGAGGCGCTCGCCTACGCGAGGGAGTACGCGCGCCGCGGGCTGAGCTTCGAGCTGCTGCAGCGCGCGTATCGCACGGCGCAGGCGTCGATCTCGAGGATGTGGCTCGAGCGCCTGCGCATCACGACGAGCGATCCGAACGCCTTCGCCGAGTCGGTCGGGTTCTTCAACGACTGGCTCTTCTCCTGGATCGAGGCGCTCGAGCAGCAGCTGACCGAGGTCTACATGGGTGAGCGCGAGCGCTGGGTGCGCGGCACCGCGGCGATGCGTGCGGAGCAGGTCCGCGCGATCCTCGATCGCGGCCGCGTCGACGTCGCGGACGCGAGCAAGCAGCTCGGGTACGAGCTCGCCCGCGCGCACCTCGCGTTCGTGGTCTGGCGCCGCAGCCCGGCCACCGGCGCCGAGGACGGGGACGGTGTGTTCCCCGACATGGAGCAGCTGGCGATCACCGTCGCCGAGGCGGTGGGAGCCCGCGGTCAGCTGATCATCCCGGTCGGCGGGCACCTGGCGTGCTGGGCCGGGCTGCGTGACGCGCCCGCCCCCGAGGACCTCGTCGGCGCGGCTCGTCGCGATCGACCCCGGGCCCGCGCTGCGCGTCGCCGTCGGGCTGCCCGGGCGCGGCGTGGAGGGCTTCCGGCGCAGCCACACGGAGGCGATGCTGGCGCGCCGCAGCGCCGAGGCGCTGGGCTACGGCGACGGTGCTTGCGTCGGCTTCGCGGCCAGCAGCCTCGACGCGCTGCTCACCCACGACCTCGACGAGGCACGGCGCTTCGCCGCGCGCGAGCTGGGCCCGCTCACGCAGGACACCGCGTCGATGCGCCGGCTCGTCACGACGCTGCGCGCCTTCCTCGAGGAGGGCGGCAGCTTCGTGCGCGCGGCGCGGCGCCTGGGCGTGCACGAGAACACGGTCACCTACCGCGTGCACCGCGCCGAGGAGCTGCTCGGCCACCGCGTCGCCGAGCGCCAGCTCGAGCTGCACGCCGCGCTGCGCCTCGCCGCGCTCACCGGCGCGGCGGCGCCTCCCGTCCGCTGATCAGAATCCGGCTCTCAGCCGCCGCTCGGATCGGCCACGTGCACCAGCAGCTTGCCGGTGTTCGCGCCCGTGAAGAGCTGGTGGAGCGCGTCCGGTGCCTGCTCGAAGCCCTCGACGATCGTCTCGTCGTAGCGCAGGCGGCCCTCCGCGAGCAGCCCGGCGAGGTACGTCGCGCCGGCCTCGAACATGTCGACGTGGTCGCTGACGATGAAGCCGCGCATCGTCGCGCGCTGCATCAGGATCTGCCCGACGTTCACCTGCCCCTGCCAGTCGCTTCCGGCGGAGTCGTACTGGGAGATCATCCCGCACAGGATGATCCGCGCATTCATGTTCAGGCGCATGAACACGTCGTCCATGATCTCGCCGCCGACGTTCTCGAAGTCGAGGTCGATCCCGTCCGGCGTCGCCGCGATCGATCTGCTCGCGCCAGTCGGCGGCGGTGCGGTCGACGCAGGCGTCGAAACCGAGCTCTTCGACGATGTGGCGACACTTCTCCGCGCCGCTCGGCGATGCCGACGGCGCGTGCGCCGCGTGCCTTCACGATCTGCCCGACGATCGACCCGACCGCCCCGCCCGCGGCGGAGACGAAGACCGTCTCGCCCGGCTGCAGTCCGCCGAGCTCGAGCCCGATGTAGGCCGTCAGCCCGGTGTGGCCGAGCGCCCCGAGGAACGCCGTCAGCGGCGCGGGCAGCGGGTCGGGCAGCACGCCGAAGCCGGCTTCGTCGTCGGCGATGCAGTACTCCTGCCACTGCGTGTAGCCGGAGACCAGGTCCCCGGGCCGCATGTCGTCGCGGCGCGACTCCACGACCTCGCCGATGCCGATGCCGCGCATCACGGCGCCGAGCTCCACCGGCGGGGAGTACTGGCGCATGTCGCTCATCCACAGGCGGTTCGTCGGATCCAGCGACAGGTAGAGCGTGCGGACGAGCGCCTCGCCGTCGGCGAGCGGCGGCAGATCCTCTTCGACGAGCTGAAGGTCCGCGGGGCCGGGCTCGCCGACCGGTCGCTGCTGCAGGCGGAACGCACGGTTCTTCACGGACTCGGTCGGGGCGGCCATGCGGGACTCCTTGACGATCGGGAGACCCGAACGTAACGAGCCCGGGCACGGCCTGCCCGCGGCCACCCTCCGCGGATCGTGGAACTCACAAGCCGCGTTCAGGAGCGCCGCAGCTCGAGCTCCCAGTGCTCGGTCGCGACATGGAAGTACGGGGTGCGGACCGTCTCGATCAGGGCCTTCACCTCCGCCACCTCGGACGAGCCGAGCGGGTAGTCGCGGCGCACGGGACCGGCCGCGCGCATCGCCGCGATGTCCGCCTCCGGGATCAGCGCCCTGAGGATCAGCAGGTCGTCGTCGTCGCCCGTGTCGTGCCGGCGGCGGAGCTCCTCGAGCGTCGGCTCCTCGAGCCCCTCCGCCACGATCTCCTTGGCGCGCCGCGAGGCCATGATCCGGTCGAGGACCTGCGGGTCGATCGGCGCGGGCGGCTCGCCGTAGTGGCCGGCGGCGTACGCGATCACCTGGTCGGGGACCATGCCGTAGCGCTCGCCGCTGACGACGTTCATGCACCGCCTGGGTCCCGACGAGCTGGCTCAGCGGCGTCGCCATCACCGGCCAGCCGAGGTCGCGGCGGACCTCGCCGGTCTCGGCCAGGACCTCATCGATGCGATCGGTCATGCCGTGCTGCTCGAGCTGCGCGCGCAGCGTCCCGAGCATCCCGCCGGGCACCTGATGGGTGACGTTGAACAGGTCGTACTCGCTGACCTGGTCGACGAGGAAGCCGGCGGCCTTCCCGACGCGGCGGAAGTGGTCGGCGACCGGCGCCAGCAGGTCCTTGTCGATCGAGTGGGTGCAGCCCATCAGCTCGAGGTTGCGCACGACGCTCTCGGTCGACGGGACCGACGGGCCGTTGGCCATCGAGCCGGCTCGCGGTGTGGAGGATCTTCACCCCGTGGCGCACCGCCTCGACGTACGCCAGGCCGGACGTGCCCATCAGGTTGTTCGAGTGGAACTCGACCTGCTTGCCGCCGGCGGCCTCGATGATCCGCGGCAGCAGCGTGCGCAGCCGGTCGACGTCGAGCACGCCGGCGGTGTCGTAGAACAGGATCCCGTCGATCTCGGGCACCGCCGCGATCTCGAGCGCCTTCGCGGCGAGGTAGTCGTCGGTGTGGACCGGCGACTTGCTGAAGAACACGGTCCCGACGACCTCGGAGCCGTACTCCTTGGCGATCCGCGCGAGGCGCGCGAAGTTCTCGACGCCGTAGAGGACGTCGTAGATCCAGTAGGAGCGCACGCCGTGCTCGTTCAGCCGGCGCATCCAGACGTCCATCAGCGCGGGCGGCGTCACGCCGAAGGAGACCGCCGCGTTGCCGCGCATCCCGCCGCGCATCGGCGTGCGGTGGATCGCGCCGCGCAGCAGGTCCAGGCCCGCCCACGGATCCTCGCGGCAGTACTTGACGAGCACCTCCATGAACGAGCTCGCAGCGGCGTCGATGACGCGAAAGCCGGTCCGGTCGAGCACGTCGGCGACCGGCAGCGCCATGCCCGCCTGCATGCGCATGCCCCACAGACTCTGCTGGCCGTCGCGCAGCGTCTCGTCGAGCAGGTCAACGTGGGTCACGGGCGGTCTCCTGGGCATCGGTGGCGGCGTACAGCTCGCGCAGATCCTGCTTGAGCACCTTGCCCGCGCTGTTGCGCGGCAGCTCGGCGACGACGCGATATTCCTTGGGGCGCTTGTGACGGGCGATCGCGTCCAGGCAGCGGCGCTCGAGCTCGGCCTCGTCGACGGCGGCGCCCGTGCTGGGAACGAGATAGGCGACGACGCGCTCGCCCCACTCGGCGTCGGGCACGCCGACGACCGCCGCGTCACTCGACGGCCGGGTCGGTCAGCAGCACGTCCTCGACCTCGCGCGGATAGACGTTGTACCCGCCGCTGATCACGACGTCCTTCGCGCGGTCGACGAGCGTCAGGTGGCCGGAGGCGTCGAAGCGGCCCAGGTCGCCGGTGTGCAGCCAGCCGCCGCGCAGCGCCTGCGCCGTCTCGGCGGGCAGGTCGCGGTAGCCGGACATCACGGTCGGCCCGTCGACGACGACCTCGCCGACCTCGCCGGGCGGCGACCTCGCGGTCGTCCTCGCCCGACGACGCGCACGCGCGTCGCGAAGCGCGCCGTGCCGACCGAGCCGAGCCGCTCCTCGTCGCCGGCGTCGATCGCGGCGGCGATCGCCTCGCGAGCTCATCGCCGTGATCGTGCACGGGCGTCTCGCCCTGGCCGTAGCCGTTCCACAGGCACGGCCCGAGCGCGGCGCCGCCGGCGCGCAGGTCCTCGGGGCGCACCGGCGCGGCGCCGACGATCACGGTGCCGATCCGGTCGACCGGGCGTCGAGGCGACCTGCGGCGCGGCGCACAGCCGCCGCAGCAGGGTCGGCGGAACGAAGAACGTCGAGCGCTCGCCGGCCGCGATCAGCGCGAGCAGCTCGGCCGCGTCGAAATGCCCCGAGGGCGGCAGCACCTGACCGGCGCCGCGCCCGATGAACGGCAGGCTGAAGAGCCCCGAGGCGTGACTCAGCGCGGCGACGTGGATGATCGAGTCGCGCGGCGACAGCGCGCTGACGTCCGCGTAGTACGCGGCGGTCATCGCGAGCAGGTTGCCGTGCGAGATCCGGGCGCCCTTGGCGCGGCCGGTCGTCCCGGAGGTGAAGAAGAGCCAGGCGTCGTCGCCGAGGTCGCGGGCGACCGGGTCGAGCGGGTCGGCGGCGAGCAGCGCGACGTCCTGCGGCGCCCCGATCTCGACGATCGCGGTGCCCGGCGGGGCGTGGGCCTCGAGCTCGCCGGCGAGCGCCGTCGTCGCGAAGCAGAGCTTCGCGCCGGAGTCGGTGAGCATCGCTCGCCGCCTCGCGCGGGTGCAGGCGACTGCTGATCGGCACGGCGACCGCCCCCGCCTGCCAGACCGAGAAGAGGATCTCGAGGTACGGCGTGCAGTTGTCGGCGAAGATCGCGACGGCATCGCCCGGGCGCACGCCGTGGCGCACGCCCAGGCCGCCGCCGCGCCGCGCGACGGCCTCGGCCAGCTGCGCCCACGTCCGGACCGGCCGGTCGCCCTCGAGGATCGCCGGGCGATCGGCACACCAGCGGGCGGGACCGTCGAGCAGGCCGGCGAGGTTCGCGCGGCTCACCGGGGAACTCTCCAACCGCGGCGAGCGCGGCGCTCGCAACCCGGCAGGCGATGCAGCAGGATCCCGGGATCGACCATGACACTCTCGAGCGACGACCTCACCATCCTGATGAACGCCTTCTCGGGCTCGCAGTGGACCGAGCTGCGCGTGTCGATCGACGGAACCGAGCTGGAGCTCTCGCGCGCGCGGACCGCCGTGGCGCCGGAGGCGCCGGCAGCAGCGCCGACCGCAGCGGCCGCCGCCGCGCAGGCACCGCTCGAGGTGCGCTCGACGACGGTCGGCCTCGTCACGCAGGCGTCCGCGCGCGGGCGCCCGCGTGGACGCGGGCGCACGATCGTTCGTGCTCGCCGTCGGCTCCCGCGCGGAGTCCGTCACGCCGGGCCTCGCCGCGACGGTGCTGACGGTCCACGTCGAGGAGGGCGAGATGGTCGAGCACGGGCAGCTCCTCGCGACACTCGAGGCCGACGCGTAACCCCGGTCGCAGGCCGCGGCCTGCGACCGGGTCGCGATCGGGCCTCAGCGCGCCGCCGCCGCCCGCAGCGACTCGAGGTCGTCCTGGCTGACGCCGGCACCGCGATCGCGCAGCACCGACGAGGACGCCTGGGCCGCCCGGTAGAGCTCCTGCGCGCGCGGGTCGTCCGCGTGGTTCTTGAGCCACGTGTCGTCGTCGTAGTGGCGCAGCTCCCAGGCGCTCGGCCTGAACTCCTTGGCCAGGCGGTTGCACTCCTCGAGGCTGAGCTTGCCGCGCGTCGTGGTGTACGGCGCGGTCTTCGGCGGCAGCGACGTGCTGCCGGGTCCGATCGGCCCCACCGTCGACGTCCACTCGTCGTCGACGAGCACCGAGTAGGGGACCGGGGTCCACATCTCGCCGCGCGCGTCGGAGTACTTGGCCATGTGGTAGTCGCTCCAGTTCTGCGAGGACATCGAGACGAGGCCGACGATCTCCGCGATCAGCGAGTTGCCGTACTCGTCGTTGAACAGCGGCTTGAAGCGCTGCACACGCTCGTCGATCGTGAACCAGTCGTCCTGCTCGTAGACGCCGGCGTAGTGGGCGAGGTCCTTGATGACGGCGTAGTAGACGAGCAGCCCGGAGTCGATCATCTGCTCGCGGGACCAGCCGGCCATCATCTTCCACATGCCCTTGGTGGCCTCGGCCATCTCTTCGCGCACCTCGTCGAGATAGTCGGCGAGCTCGTCGGCGGAGCCCATGTGGACCGGCTGGAAGCCGTCCGTCAGGTAGTCCGAGCTGTAGACGCCGAGCGCGGTGATGTTGTCGGCGTCGTAGCTGGGCGAGGCCTCGAAGCTGCCCCAGTCGTCCACGATGTGGAAGTGGGTGTCCTTCATGATCACGGGGATCGTCAGGTTGTTGAACTCGATCTTCGAGGCCACGCCGTCCATCCACGGGTAGTCGCACTCGCCGAGGTCGACGAGGTCGCGCACGAGCATCTCCCCGCCGCCGCTCGTGCGGTAGGGACCGTGGTTGTTGAACGACAGGCGGCACTCGCAGTGGCTGAGGAACCCGTACGCGGACGCGGTCGCCATGAACTGCCCGAAGGACGTGTGCAGCCGGTCGCCCGGGGTGACGCTGATCGCGTCGGCCTCGAACACCTGCGTCCAGCGCTCCGTGAGGATCTGGCCGCGCTGCCCGGCGTCGCTGGGCATCGAGTGCGCGTGCGCGCGGTGGTAGGCGAGGTTGATCCGCTCGGCGAAGTCGAGGACGTAGAGCACGTCGTCGAGCGCGTCGGTCGGCTTGAGCATCCCCATGTCGAGCAGGATCTGGCGGCCCCCGAGGTAGAAGTTCGGGATCAGGCCGAGCGTGATGATGCTCGCGTAGCTGCCGTCGTTGCGCGCCCGGTCGCCGAGCTCCTCGGCGGACATCGACGTCTCGATCTTGCGCAGCAGCTCGGGCCAGCGGTACCACGCGTTCAGGTACGACAGCGCGATGTAGGGGTTGACGGGGAAGAGCTTCGACTCCTGCACGGTGCGCGTGGTGCACTGGAAGAAGAAGGAGTCGCTCGCCTTGCGCCCCCAGGCGTTGGCGCGGAGCAGGTCGTGGTTGCTGTAGTTCGCAGGCATCGTGTTCCTCAGGAGAGCTTGATGATCCGGGCGCGCTGCGCCGCGGCGGTGTCGGCGTCCGCGTAGGCGTCCGCGGCGGGCTTGGAGTACTCGACGGTCACCTGGTCGCCGTCCTGCAGGCCGTCGAGCGTCGGCGGCCATCAGGCACGGGACCTCGAACTCCCGGGTGAGGATCCCGAGGTGCGAGCGGATCGTGCCGCCCATGCAGACCACGCCGGCGAAGTCGCCGAGGATCGGGGCGGTGAGCGTGCCGCCGGAGTCGTCGATGATCGCGATCGTCCCCTCGGGGACGCCGTCGACGAGCATCTCCATGACGCGCTCGACGGTCGAGACGAAGCGCGCGGTGCCCTCGACGTCGGCCTTCGGCGCGGAAGACGTTGTCGCCGGTGCCGACGATGTGCCGGCCCTGCTCGTCGGTCTCGTGCGCGCCCGGTGTCGGTCGGACCCTCGACGGGCTTGTACTTGTCCGGCTCCTCCTGGAGCGAGACGACGGCGGACATCTCGAAGCGGTAGCCGGTGGCCAGCAGGTCGGCCTCGACCTTCTCGAAGTCCTCGCGGGTGAGCTGGAACGCGGGGTCGTGGACGACCTCCTCCCAGCGTCTTGCCGCTCGCGGCGAAGCGCTCGGCGACGAGCGCCCGGATGGCCTTGTGGTAGGCCTCGACGGTCGGCGTCGCGGACTCCCGCGCCCACTTGTCGGGATATGGCGCCGTTCCCGGCGCACCTGCTGTGTCGGTCATCGCTCCTCCTTCTGTGTCGTGTGACGTTCACTCACGGGATGTCAGCTCACTCGCGCGCCTGTACGAGACGCAGCAGCAGCGCCGCCGCCTGCTGCCCGGGCAGCCGGACCACTGCGGGCACGCCGCTGCGCACGACGGCGCGTGCGCCCTCGGCGGTGCCGAGCACCGCACCGGACACCGCGGACGCGCCGCGCAGGCGTTCGGTGAGCGCGTCGACGTCGACCGCGCGACTCGGGGTCGAAGGCTGTTCCGGACGCGTCGAGGTCGAGCACGTCGGGCGCCTCGTCGAGCACCTCGACCGGGCACAGCTCGCGCGCCCAGGCGATCACGGTCTCCAGGCCCGGCACGTCGCGCGATGCGCACCTGCTCGGTCGGCAGCGAGCCCGGCGTAGACGATCCCGGCGGAGCCGTCGACGGTCACGTTCCGGCCGGCCCAGTCCGCGGTCGCGTCCTCGCCGACGCCGACGACGCTCGGGCAGCCGAGCGCGCGCGTGACGACGGCGGCGTGCGAGGTGGCGCCGCCGCGCTCGGTGACGACGGCGCGCGCCGCGATCATCCCCGCCGACGTCCTCGGGGCTCGTCGTCGGCCGCGCGAGCACGACGTCGCCGCTCGCGCGCCTCGGCGGCGTCGGCGTCCTGCACGACGCGGCCGGCAGCGACGCCGGGACATGCCGGGGTGCCGCGGGCCAGGATCTCGGCCGTGTCGCGTGACCGACTCGGCGAGCCGCGGGGCCAGCACCGACGCGAGCTGCTCGGGGCTGATGCGCGCCGAGCGCCGTGGCGTGGTCGATCCGCCCCTCGGCGGCGAGGTCGACGGCGGTGCGCACGGCAGCCAGCGGCGAGCGCTTCGCCGCGCGCGTCTGCAGCAGGTACAGCCGTCCGCGCTCGACGGTGAACTCGATGTCCTGCACGTCGCGGTTCTCGCGCTCGAGCAGCCGCCCGGCGTCGAGCAGCTCGTCGAGCGCCTGCGGGAGCTCGATCGCGCAGCGCCGCGAGCGGCGCCGGGTCGTGCGTGCCGCTGACGACGTCCTCGCCCTGCCCGCCGGCAAGCCATTCGCCGTAGGGCTCGGCGCGCGCCGCTCAGCGGGTCGCGCGTGAACAGGACGCCGGTCCCCGAGCGCTCGCCGAGGTTGCCGAAGACCATCGCCTGCACGACGACGGCGGTGCCGCCGTCCTCCGGGATGTTCCAGTGCCTGCGGTAGGAGATCGCGCGACGCGAGGACCACGAACCGAACACGGCGTGGATCGCCGCGCGCAGCTGCTCGTGCGGATCGTGCGGCACCTCACTGCCGGTGTCGTCGAGCACCGCGGCCCGCACCTCGTCGGCGCGTCGCGCCGGACCCGGGCGGGTCGAGATGAGCGCCGAGCACGGTGTGGGCGAACTCGTGGACGAAGCGCGACGTGGGTCTCCCGCGCGAACGCCGGATCCCCGGAGAGCTGCGCGAGACCGTCCTCGACGGCGTCGGTCATCCCGAGGTTGAGGATCGTGTCCATCATCCCCGGCATGCTCACCGCGGCACCCGAGCGGACCGAGACCGAGCAGCGGCTCCTGCGAGTCGCCGAACCGCCGGCCGGTCGCCTGCTCGAGGCCCCGCGACGCCCTCGAGCACGGCGTCCCACGAGGCCTCGTCGAGCCGCTCGCCCTCGGCGTGGTAGCGGCGGCACTCGTCGATCGGCAGCACGAACGCCGGCGGCACCGGCAGCCCGAGCGAGCGCATGCGGGCGACGCTCGCGCCCTTGTTCCCGATCACGTCGCGTCCGGGAACCGATGAGCCATCGAGGACGATCACGCGGTCGGACACGCGCGTCACACCTGCTCCTCGCGCTCGCGCCCGAGCATCCGCAGCAGGTCCTCGTGGAGCTCGAACCAGACCGTGTGGTAGCTGTCGACGCGTGCGCCGCTGACGAAGTCGATCTCCCCGGCGAGCACGCGGTCGTAGGCCGCCTCGAGCCGCTGCAGGTAGGCGCCCAGGCGCGCGTCGAGCTCGGCGAACTGCCCGAGCGGGCGGTGGGCGCGCTCGTGCTGCGCCCCGAGACGGTCGATGATCTTGTGGTCGTAGTCCGCGTCGGAGTGATCGTTCGGCACGCGCTCGCTGCCCGCGGGGATCATCTGCCAGTCGGTGAACAGCGCGAGCAGCTCACGGTTGATCCGCTCGAAGCGCTCGTACGCCGTCGTCGCCTCAGGGTTCGCGCGCAGGTCGGCGTAGACCTCCGGGTAGCGCTCGTCGAGCCAGGCGCGACCTGCCGGCGTGACCATGAACGTGCCCTTCGCAGACGAGGACGCGCCCGTCGAGCGCGGCGGCATTCGAGCGCCGCGCTCACCTCGCCCTCGTCGCCGCCGAGGATCTCCGCGACCGCCGCGGCGGAACCCGCCTTCTTGACGGCGAGGCCGTGCAGTGCAAGCAGCTCGATGTCGGTCATACCGCCTCCGTTCGTCGCGTGCCCAGGGCTCGCCGAGCAGCATCTCAAGTAGCTCACGCGGGGTGCCGCGCGACCTCGGGGGCGCCCGCGGCGCGCAGCGCCGGCCTCGGTCCCGTGGCCCCAGCCGACGGCGATCACGCGCGCGCCGGCGCCGGCGCCGGCCGCGACGTCGACGGCCGTGTCGCCGGACATGACGGCGCGGCCGGCCGAGACGCCGAGCGCCCGCAGCGCGCTGAGGACCGGCGCCGGGTCGGGCTTCGGCGCGCTGGCGTCCTCGGCGCAGATCGCGAGGTCGATGGCCGTCGTCGAGACCGGCGGCGGCCGCGTCCGGCTCGAAGCGCCGGCGCGACTTCGACGTCACGACGCGCGGTCGCGACCCCGCCCGCGCGCAGGCCCTGCAAGCATGCTCCAGGACGCCGGGGAACGCCCGGATGCTGACGGACGTGCGCGCGTACGCGGTCTGGAAGCGCTCGGCGAGCGCCCCGGCCTGGGCGTCGTCACGGGCGATGTCGGCCCAGATCCTCGTGCCCGGGAGGGTGAAGATGACGTCCTCCTCGCGCCGCTGTCGCCGGGTAGCGGCGTCCGAGCACGGCCTCGGTCGACTCGTGCCAGGCGGCGAGCAGCGCCTCGCGCGAATCGACGAGCGTGCCATCCCAGTCGAACAGCGCGGCGTCGACCGAACGTGCGGGCGCGATCACGGTCATCCCACCGGCCCCGTGCGAACGGCGAGGTGCGAGACGTCGTTGAAGGAACGCAGCAGCCAGCGCGGGTCCGCTCCGACGACGAGCCGCGTCAGCGAGCCGTTGTCGGCATGGACGAACGCGAACCGCCGGCTGGCCGTCGCCTGGCGGCAGGCCTCGCCGATCACGCCGCCGTGGACGACGGCCACCGCAACGGCGTCCGGACCGGTCGGCGGCGACGACGGTCTCGATCCCCGAGCGCACGCGGCGTTCGAGCGACTCGGGCGACTCGCCGTCCGGGATGACGTCCCAGCGCTCCTCCTCGAAGGCGCGCGCGACGAGCGGATCGCCCGCGGCCGCGCGCACGCGGTACTCGCCGCCCTCCCACTCCCCGAGGCGGACCTCGGCAAGGTCCTCGATCGACCTCCGGCTGCAGCCCCGTCGCCGCGGCCAGCGGCGCGGCGGTGCTGGCCGTGCGCCGCAGCGGCGTGACGAACAGGCGCGCGATCGACTCGCCCGCGAGGTGTCCGCCGACGGCTGCGGCCTGGCGCCTCGCCGGCGGGCGACAGCGGCGGGTCGCCGCGGCCGTCGATCAGCGGGAAGCGCACGCCGGCGATCGCGTCGGCCGAGGCGCCGTGGCGGACGAGGATGATCTCGGTCGCGCCCGCGGGCAGCGTGAAGGGTCGCTGCGAGGCACCGTGGCTCGGAAGCTCGGCGCCGTCCGGCGCGCCGCCGTGCGACATCGCGCCGCTCACGCCCCGTTCGGCGTCACGATGACCTTCAGCGAGCGGTCCTTCTGGAGCTGAACCTCGAACGCCTGCGCGACGTCGTCGAGGCTGGATCGCTGGGTGATCAGCGGCGTCGACTGCGCACGCCCGCTGCTCAGCAGCTCGACCGCGTCGGCGAAGTCCTCGCCCGTGTAGGCGATCGAGCCCTGCAGGCGGATCTCCTTCTGGACGAGCACCGTCGGGTTGAAGGTCACCGGGTCGTCGTAGAGCGCCAGCACGACGATCGTCCCGCCGCCGCGCACGTGCTCGAGCGCCGCGTTCGCGAGCGCCGGGACGCCGGAGCACTCGAAGACCACGTCGATCTCCTGGCCCTCGCCGATCACAGAGGCGCAGCGCCGCCTCGATGCCCGCCCGAGCCGTCGACGGCCTCGGCGCCGAGCGTCGCGGCGGCCTCGAGCCGCAGCGCGGACAGGTCGACGCCGATCACACGACCGGCGCCGGCCGGCCTTCAGCGCCTGCAGCACCTGCTGGCCGATCGTGCCGAGGCCGAGCACGACCGCGGTCGCGCCCTCGACGGAGCCGGCGAGCTTGACGGCGTGGACCGCGACGGCGAGCGGCTCGGTGAGCGCGCCGGCGTCGTCGCTGACGTCGTCGCCCAGCGGGAAGACGTTCTGGCCCGCGATGGCGCCCGGGATCCGCACGCGCTGCGCGAAGGCACCTGGACGGCCGTACGCGATGCCCTGCGTCCAGGCGACGGCGCAGAGGTTGAAGCGACCCTCGAGACAGCGCGGGCACTCGTTGCACGGAACGAGCGGCGAGGCGGTGACGCGGTCGCCGACGGCGATGCCCTCCACGTCCGATCCGGCCTGGATCGACCTGGCCGACGAACTCGTGGCCCATGACCTGACCCGGCTCGACGAACGAGCCGTGGAGGTACGTGTGCAGGTCGGAGCCGCAGATGCCGCACTGCGCGACCTCGACGACCAGGTCCGCGGGGCCCGCCTCGGGCTCCGGCACGTCCTCGACCTGCATGTCCTGGATCCCACGGAACACCGCTGCCTTCATCGCTCCGCGCTCCCTTCCGGCCGGCATCCTGTCATGTGGCCATCGTGCCGATCATCGGCTGATACTGCCAGGCTCGCAGTCCTGCCCGCTTGGAGATTCGCTAATCGAACGCGGCGACGGTGCGGACCGGGGAGCACCCGGAGGAGGGGAAGGCCACACCCCGGTCCGCCGGCGCCTATGGCGCCGTGTAGCCGCCGTCAACGCTCATCGCCGTATCCGGTGACGAACGAGGCTTTGTCGGAGAGCAGCCAGACGCATGCGCTGGCGATCTCCGGCGGCTGGGCGAACCGCCCGATCGGGTGGTTCGCGGTCGCCGCCGCAACCTGGGCGGGGTCGCCGCCGAGGAGGTTGTCGAAGAGGTCCGCGACCATCGGCGTCTCGACGTAGGAGGGGCAGACCGCGTTGACGCGGATGCCCTGCGCAGCGAACTCGAGCGCGGCGGACTTCGTGAGGCCCACCACGCCGTGCTTCGCCGCGACGTAGCCGATCGCGCCCGGCCAGCCGATCAGGCCGGCGGCCGAGGCCATGTTCACGATCGAGCCCGAGCCCTGCGCGGCCATCGCGCGCAGCTCGTGCTTCGTGCACAGGAACACGCCGTTCAGGTCGACGTCGAGGATCCGGCGCCAGTCGTCGTACTCCGTGTCGGTCGTCATGCGCCACCGTGCCGAGGATGCCGGCGCAGTTGAACGCCCCGTCGAGCCTGCCGAGCCGCTCGACCGCCTGCGCGACGAGCGCCTCGACCGCGTCCTCGCTGGTGACGTCGCAGGTGGCGAAGCTCGCCGTCCCGCCGTCGGCGGTGATCTCCTGGGCCAGCGCCTCGCCGCTCCGCGGCGTCGACGTCGGAGAGCAGCAGGCGCGCGCCCTCGGCGTGCGCTTCGAGCGCCGTGGCGCGGCCGATGCCGCTCGCGGCACCGGTGATCAGCACGGCCTTGTCCTGAAGAATTCCCATCTTGCTCCTCTCAGGTCGCCACGCGGGCGCGCAGCGGCTTCTTGTCGATCTTGCCCGTCGACGTCTTGGGCAGCTCGTC
The DNA here is from genome assembly GCA_963817295.1 of uncultured Solirubrobacteraceae bacterium. GTDB lineage: Bacteria > Actinomycetota > Thermoleophilia > Solirubrobacterales > Solirubrobacteraceae > F1-60-MAGs163. The sequence goes on from CAWFOF010000020.1 coordinate 219,575, forward strand.
GACGACCTCCCAGGTCGTCGGGACCTTGAAACGGGCGAGCCGCTCGCGGCAGTGCTCCTGGATCTCCTCGAGATCCGCACCCTCGGCGAGCACGATGACGGCGTGGACCTCCTCGCCGCGAACCTCGTCGGGGCGGCCGATCACGGCGGCGCCCTCAACGCCAGGGTGCTCGTGCAGCACGTCCTCGATCTCGCGCGGATAGATGTTCTCGCCGCCGCGGATGATCATGTCCTTCTTGCGGTCGACGAGGAAGAAGAAGCCGTCCTCGTCGCGATATCCGACGTCGCCCGTGTGCAGCCAGCCGTCGCGCAGCGACTCGGCGGTTGCGTCGGGGCGCCCGTAGTAGCCCTGCATGACGTTCGGGCCCGCGGACGCAGACCTCGCCGGGCTCGCCCGTGTCGGCCGGCGCGCCGTCCTCGTCGAGGATCACGACCTCCTGGCCGCGCAGCGGAATGCCGATCGACCCGATCTTGCGCGGGCCCCAGAAGGCGTTGAGCGTCGAGGCGCAGGTGCCCTCGGTGAGGCCGTAGCCCTCGAGGATCGCGATCCCGAACTTCTCCTCGAAGCGCCGGAACAGCGCCGGTGACAGCGGCGCCGCACCACAGATGACGTAGCGGATGCTGTTCGTCTCGGCGGCGTCGGCGCCCGGCGCGTGCAGCAGCGCGGCGAGCATCGTCGGCACGGCGGAGAAGGTGACCGGCTCGAAGCGGGCGACCGTCTCCCAGAAGGTGGAGGCGGAGAAGCGCTCCCACATCGCGATGCGCCCGCCGATGATCATCGGCACGATCGTCGTGACGATCTGCGCGTTGACGTGGAACAGCGGCAGCACCATCCCGAGCACGTCGCCGGTCCCGATCGGCACCGGCTCGGCGAGCATGCGCGCGTCGGCGAGGTAGTTGCCGTGCGAGAGCATCGCTCCCTTCGGGCGGCCGGTGGTGCCGGAGGTGTAGACGAGCGCGGCCAGGTCACCGGGCTCCACGGGCGGCGGGCTCGTCGACCGTGCCGTCGCCGCGCAGCTCCGCAAGCGGGTCCTCGGCCCCGTGATGCACCGTCACGACCTCGCGCAGAGCGGGCAGATCGTCGCGCAGATCCTCGACGATCGGCGGTGAACGCCTCATGGCAGACGACGGCCACGGCGCCGGAGTCGCTCAGGATCGCTGTCGCCTCGCGGCCGGTCAGGTCGGGGTTGACGGGGTTGAAGACAGCGCCGATCCAGAGGATCGCCCACCAGACCTCGAGGTATTCGGGGCCGTTGGGCAGCACCACGCCGACGACGTCGCCGCGTGCGATCCCGAGCCCGTCCAGGCCGGCGGCGATCTCCGTCACGCGACGGGCGAACTCGCCGTAGGACCACTCGATGTTGGCGTCGCGCACGAACGGCGCCCCGCTCAGCTCCGCCGCGCGCGTGCGCAGCAGATCCGGGAGCGTCGCCGAGTCCGTGGACAGCACGGGACTCATCGCCACGCCCCGGTGGGCCTGCCGGCATCCATCGTCGTCGCACGCCTGTGATCGCGGTCCGCCACCGCCGTCAGCATCACACGCGCGCGAGCACGATGGGCCCGCACGGCCCTTGCGGTTTGTGGTCCTGACATCGGCCGCGGGCATCGACGTTGCGCATCGCGCGCGGGTCTGCATGTCGCCCGCCAGGACCTCACGAGGCGCTCACGATCGTCAGGGCCACGAGCTCGCCCCCGTCCGCGGTCCGGCTCGTGCTCTGGGCCAGACCGACACGGGCGCCCGCGACCTGTCGCACACCGGCCTCGCCGCGCAGCTGCCAGACGAGCTCGCAGATGCGCGCGATCCCCGATGCCCCCGGCTGCTCGCCGAGCGAGAGCAGGCCACCGCTGACGTTGACGGGGAGCACGCCTCCCAGGGCGGTGAAGCCGCTGTCGATGAGCTCCGGGCCCTGGCCCGCGGGGACGAGCTGGAGATCCTCATAGGCCACCAGCTCGGCCGCGGCCGTCACGTCGTGGACCTCGGCGCAGTCGAGCTCCTCGGGCCCGACGCCGGCCGTCCGGTACGCCAGCCGCGCGGCGCGCGCGGCCGGGTCGTCGTCATGGCCCTCCTCGGGCCCGACGAGCAGCGAGGCGCGAACGCGCACGGCGCGGCGGCCGATGCGGCGCCGGGCGGAGCCGGAGGCCAGCACGATCGCCGCGGCACCCTCGCCGCCCGGCGCGATCATCAGCCGCGTGAGCGGCCAGTCGAGCACCTCGCTCTCCAGCACCTGCGCGGCGGTCACCTCGCGGACGCGGGTGGCGCGGGGGTTGCGGGCGCCCTGGCGATGGTTCTTGGCGCTGATGCGCGCGAGATGCTCGACGGACGCGCCGGAGGCGGTCATGTAGCGCTGAGCGCTCGCCGCCCGCTCGCGCAGCAGCGCCGTCCCGGGCGCGTCGCCGTTCATCCGGCCCTGCGCCCCGACGCACAGGACGATGTCGCAGACGCCCATCTCGATCGCCTGGCAGGCGCGATGGAGCGCCTCGGCGGCGGACGTCCCGACATGCTCGACGCCGCCGCTGTCGAAACCCATGCGGCGCATGCCCAGCCGGACGGCGACCGCGTCGGCGGTCGGCGGCGGCCCGCCGGGGCCCGATCCGACGAACACGGCGGGGATGTCGGCCGGCGCGACGCCGGCGTCGCCGAGCGCGGCCGTCGAAGCGGCGTACGCGAGGTCGGCGGTGCCGCCTCCCGCTGACTCGGGCCCGGTCGCCCCGGCACCGACGACGAAGACGTCCCCCACGCGCGTCAGACGCTCGCGACCGGGAGATCGTTCGACGGTTCCAGCTTCCACTCCACGGCGGCCTCCGCTTTCACGTGCCGCGCGCACGCGGCCTTTGTGCCGACCATACGGACGGCGGAGGGCCGCGCGGGGCGAGTACCTGCGGGCGTTGTGCGATCTCCCAAGCCGAGATCGCCCAACGCCCACAGGCGGCGATCAGCCGGCCAACGCGCGAACTGGCGTGAGCGTTCCGCGCCGGGCCTCGGCGGATGCCACGCCCGGTGTCTCCCAGGAGTCGAGGCTCCCCCGAAGCATCAGCACGAGCAGCGACAGCCGTGCGCCGAGCTGCGCGTCCGGGTCATGGGTCACCGACAGGCCGGTGAGCTCCTCGATCCGCGCGAGGCGGTAGCGGATCGTGTTCTCGTGCACGCCGAGCCGCAGCGCGCAGCGACGGATGCTCGCCAGGCTGTCGAAGAAACATCCGAGCGTCGCGAGCAGGTCGGTCTTCGAGGCCTCGGGGACGAGCCCGCCGAACGTCGCGTCGGCGAACGCGCAGACCGACTCCGCGTCGGACGTCGCGAGGAACAGGCGCCCGGTTCCGAGGTCGGCCGCGGACAGCGCCGCCGGGCCGCGCTCGCCGCCGAAGCGGCGGATGCACTCGAGCACCTGCTCGGCCTCGGTGAACGCCTTCGGGTAGGCCGACGCCTCCGAGCACGCCAGTGAGCTGCCGGCGGCGATCTTGTGGGCGCCGCCGAGCGCCTCGCAGACCTGCGTCAGCAGCACCTTCGCCGAGTCGATGAACGCCTCGTCATCGACGCCCGCAGGGATCTCGACGAGCGCCGCCACACCGTTGGCCACCCTCGCCGCGCGCACCGTCAGCTGCGGAGCGAGCTCGTGGAAGGCCGCCATCACCGCGCGGAAGTCCGAGACCTCGTCCGCACAGGCGTCGCGCGAGCCGATCACGACCACGAGATGACGCGAGTCGAGCCGTACCCCGAGCCGGTCGGCCCGGCGCTGCACGACCTCGGGATCCGAGCAGCCGCCGAGCAGCTCGGCGACGAGCGAGGAGCCCGCATTCCAGTCGGCCTCGATCGCGCTGCGCTCGGCGCTCATGTGCAGCGCGACGAGCATCGCCGCGCGACGCAGCGCGAGCATGTCCCCGCCGGTGAACCGCGAGCGGTGCTCCATCACGACGAGCCGCCCCCAGACGAGGCCGTCGACGATCACCGGAGCGACCAGGTGACGGTGCATGACACCTGCCTCCGGCAGCGGCCCGACCATGAAGGCGCGGTTGGTGTCGCCCTCCTCCAGGGCACTGCGGACCGGGGGCTGATCGATGCAGGGCGGCTCGAGCAGCCGCGGCAGCATGCCGTCGGACGCTCCGGGCACGCCGGCCGTCGCGAGGCGGACGTCGTCGCCGTCGTAGACCGCACACGGCTTGCCCAGGACGTCGGCGAGCGAGCTGACGATCTCTCCCAGCCCGCTCCCGGCGAGCACGAGCTCGCTGAGCCGCTCGTCCACGGCGGCCGCCCGCCGCAGCGCCTTGATCTGGCGACCGGCCGCGTCGAGCTTTGATCGCAGCTCGATCCGGGTCTGCGCCTGTGCGACCGCGACGGCCGCGAGGCGAGCGAAGACCATCGCGATCTCCTGGTCGGCCTCCGAGAACGTGTGCGGGCGCTCGACGTCGTCGAGGTGGATGATCCCGATGACCTCGTCGCCCAGGATCATCGGCACGGCGAGCATCGAGTGGATGTTCCAGAAGCGCGCGGTGGAACGGATGATGCGCGGATCGTTGTGCGCGTTGGCCACGACCACCGGGGCACGCGTGCGCAGGAGCTCGAGCGTCATCCCATCGGACGGCATGCCCGCGAGCGAGCGCTTGACGTAGACGTCGACGTCACGCTCGCCGCCATGGCCGACGCAGCCGCGGAACAGCCCGGCCTTCTCGTCGCGCAGGTGCACGCTGCAGCGCTCGACGCCGATCAGCGAGCTGAGCTGGCGGACGACGACGCGCAGGAGGTCGTCGACCCCCGAAGCGCCCTCGAGTGCCGCGCCGACCTGCGCGAAGGCGGTCAGCGCCCGTGCGAGCGTGGCGTCCTGTCCCTCGCTGCGTGCGGTCGCGCGAGCCTTGGCCTGCCGTGCGGTGGTGGTGGTGCCCATGAGTAGCTCTCCTCTCCTCGTGCAGCCTCAGGCCAGCAGGATGCGGGTCGCCCGTGCGTAGATCTCTGCCGCCCTCGCGACCTCCGCGAGGGTGATGTGCTCGTCGACCTGGTGGGCCTGCTCGAAGTCGCCCGGCCCGAACGTGATCGCGGCGGGGACGCCGAAGCCGCGCTCGTCGGGGCGCATCAGCTCGGCGGCGTCGACCCAGCCGCCGTTGAACTCGCGCACGATCGCCGGCGCGCCGGTCACGTCCTGCACGGCCGCCTCCAGCGCCTTGACGCCTTCGTGGTCGGGATCGACCTCTCCCGGCCTGAGCCACAGGCGCCCGGCGCCCATCGGCAGGAGCTTGCAGCTCGAACTTGCACCTCGCCGTCCTCGACCTCGAGCTTGCGCAGGAACGCCTCGATCGCCTCGCGCACGCCGTTCAGCGTCGAGCCGGGGGGCGAGAGCGTCGAGAGCACCGCGTCGCAGCGACCCGGGATCGCCCAGCCGCCGCCGGGAAGCGTGCGGATCGCGTTCGTGGTGACGCGCGGCTTGAACCACTGCGAATCGCCGGGCGGCAGCTCGAGCCTGCCCTGCTCGACCGCGCTGACGAGCTGCGGCCATCTTGGCGATCGCGTTGATCCCGCGCTCGGGCTCCGTCGGGTGCGCGGTGCGCCCGATCGCCGTGATCTTCCACGTCGCGATGCCGGGGTAGGCGATCTCGACGGCGTGGTTGCTGGTCGCCTCCGCCGAGATGACGGTGCCGAGCCGATCGATCACGCCGAGGTCGGCCATGTACGTCGCGCCGCGGAACGAGTCCTCGCCGTCGGAGTCGGACATGAAGTAGATCGGGCCGCCGCGCGGAGCACCAGAGGCGACGAGCGCCTCGACGGCCGCGAGCATCGCGACGAGCGAGCCCTTGCTGTCGACCGCGCCGCGGCCGTAGAGCACGCCGTCCTCGACATGCGCGGTCCACGGGTCGCGGGACCAGTCGCCGGGGATCGCGCCGACGGTGTCGTAGTGCGCGTCGAACAGGACGCCCGGCTCGGTGCCGTCGCCTTCCAGGACGCCGAGGACGAGCGGCGTGCGGCGCGACTCGACGGCGTAGTGCTCGACGGTCATGCCGAGTTCGCGCATGCGCGCGGTCATCCACAGGTGCGCCGTGGTGTCCTCGCCGACGACGCTGCGAATGCTGACGATCTGTCGCAGCAGATCCTCACATCGCTGCTCGCTGACGGTGATCGGTGTGGTCTGCTGGTCGGCGGTCATGCAGTGTCCTTTCGGGGGGACGTGGAGTGGGGCGGCGGCCCGTCGAGCAGCTGGGGGTGCTCGCGCAGGCTCATCCCGCCGTCGACGGGAAGCGAGACGCCGGTGATCCAGCGGGCCGCGGGGGAAGCCAGGAAGGAGACGACCTCGGCGATGTCCGGGCCGCTCGCCGATGCGTCCGAGCGGCGTGCGCTCGAGGAATGCGTCGGTGACGCCGGGGCTGTCGAGCGCCGCTGCCATCAGCGGCGTGCGCACGACGCCGGGAAGCACGGCGTTGCAGCGAACGCCGAGCGCGCCGAACTCGAGAGCGCCGCGAGCGCATCAGCGACTCGCCGGCGGCCTTCGCCGCGCAGTAGTGCGCGAGGCCTCCCACGGGTGACTGGGAGTCGACCGAGGAGATCAGCGTGAACGACCCGCCGCCGCTGTCGGCCAGGTGCGGGACGCTCGCCTGCAGGACGTTGAACGCCCCGGTCAGGTTGACCGACGTGACGAGCTCCCACTCACGGGCGTCGATCTCGAGCAGCGGTGTCACGCGCGCGGTCCCCGCCGCGTAGACGACGGCGCCGATGCCGCCGTGGTCGCGGGCGACGTCGCCGACCACGCTCTGCACGACCTCGCGGTCGCGAACGTCGAGCGCGACGGCGTGCGGGCCGGCGCCATCGGGCTTGAGGTCGGCGACGACGACGTCCCAGCCGTCCGCGGCGAGCGCCTCGGCGCACGCGGCTCCGATGCCGGACGCGCCCCCGACGACGATCGCGGCGCCGTTCACGGCCTCCACGTCATGCCTCCCTCGAGCAGCTCGGCAAGCTCGACGAGCGCCGCCGCGCCCGAAGCCCCGTCCATGCACGCGGTGGTCGATCGTCAGCCCGAGCGACAGCGTCGGGACGATCGTCAGCCCGCGCTCGCGCGGGAGCACCCGCTCGACGTGAGCGACCGACGGACGAGGATCGCGCTCTCCCCCGGGTTGAGCATCGCGGCGAAGCTGTCGACGCCGAAGCCGGCGAGGCTCGAGATGCTGATCGTCGCGCCGCTCATCTCCTCGAGCGCAAGGCGGCCGCTGCGTGCGGCACCGACGAGGCGGACGCGCTCGGAGGCGATCTCGCGCAGCGTGATCTCGTGCGGCGCGCCGGAACACCGGCACCAGCAGCCCGCGAGGCGGTCGCGACCGCGAGGCCGACGTCGGCGCCGTCGCGCCGGCGCAGCTGCGGGTGCACCGCCGTCCTGCCCCTCGACGTAAGGAGCGCGGCCAGGTCCGGATGGCGTAGGACGGTCTCCGCGAGCGCCTGGACGAGCAGGTCGTTGACGCCGATCTTCGCCTCGGTCTCGGCGGCGATGCGCGCCCTTCTCGGCCAGCAGCCACGTCGCGTCGATCTCACGGTGCAGGGCGAACTGCGGGATCTGCTGGCTCTGCGCCATCCGCCGGGCGACCGCGCGGCGCGTCGCGCTCATCGGCTCGAGCCGCTCGCCCTCCGCGGGCGCGGGCGCCGGGGTCGCCGGTGCGGCTGCGGACGCGGGTCGCGGCGCCGCCGACGCGCCGTTGGCCGCCTGGCGGCAGCGCGCTCGACGTCCTTCAGGGTGATGCGCCCGCGCGGGCCGGTGCCGGTGATCGTCGCGAGCGCGACGCCCGAGCCGGTCGGCGGCGCGGCGTGCGACCGGGGCCGCGCGCAGCCGCCCGTCGGACGGCGTCTGGGAGCGCTCCGGGTCGGCGCGCCGGAAGCGTCGGCGGCGGGCTCGGCCGCCGCCGCAGCGGGGCGTCGGAGCCGGGACGGTCTCGCCGGCCTCGTCGGCGAGCACCACCAGCGTCGTGCCGAGCGGGACGACGTCGCCGACCTCGACGTCGATGCTGATGCACGAAGCCGTCACACGGGGCGACGACGTCGGTCAGCGCCTTGTCGGTCTCCAGTTCGACGAGCGGTTCGCCTTCGGCGACGCGCGCACCGACCTCGACATGAATCGCCGCGACCGTGCCCTCCGTCACCTCAAGACCCATTTGCGGCATGACCACGGGGGTGTCCACGGACTCTCCTCTCACTGACCATCCTCCCGGCGGATGATCAGACAATCAACAATAGGAGTGCCCGAAACTGGTTGTCAAGCGCCAACTTAAAGGTTTATTGTTGGACGATCAGTCCCAACGGGTCCATCTGGGGAGAGGTGCATGAGCGTGACAGCGACCAACGTAGCGAGAGGTCGGTACCGTCGCACCGACGGAGCTGCTACGCCCGGATGGCGCTGATCCGCGCGTTCGAGCTGCGCGTCACCGAGCTCTACCGCGACGGCGACATCCCTGGCTTCGTGCACACGTCGCTCGGCCAGGAGGCGGTCGCGGTCGGCGTCTGCGCTGCGCTCCAGGACGACGACTACCTCGCGACCACGCACCGCGGACACGGCCACTGCCTGGCCAAGGGCGCGGACGTCGACGGGATGATGGCCGAGCTGTTCGCGAAGGTAACCGGGCTCTGCCGCGGCAAGGGCGGGTCGATGCACGTCGCCGATCCCGCGCCGCGGAATCCTTGGCGCGAACGCGATCGTCGGCGCGAGCATCCCGCTCGCCGTCGGCGCCGGCCTGTCGAGCAAGCTGCTCGGCGCAGGACCGAGTCGCGGTCGCATTCTTCGGCGAGGGCGCGGTCAACCAGGGCGCCTTCCACGAGGCGGCGAACCTCGCGGCGATCTGGAACCTCCCCGTCCTGTTCGTCTGCGAGAACAACGTCTACGCCGAGTTCACAGACAGCCGCACGATGACGCGCGTCGCCCAGCGTCGCGGACCGCGCCGAAGGGCTACGGCATCGAGGCGTCACGTCCTCGACGGCAACGACGTCGAGCGTCGTCCGCGACGCCGTCGCAGGCCGCTGCCGCGCGCTGCCGCGAGGGCGCCGGACCGGTGCTGATCGAAGCCGAGACCTACCGCTGGCACGGCCACTACGAGGGTGACCCCCAGTCCTACAAGCCCGAGGACGAGCTCGACGCGTGGCGCGAGCGCGACCCGCTGCTGGTCGCCGGACGCCGGCTCGTCGAGTCCGGCGCCGCGACCGCAGAACGACCTCGAAGCGCTCGCGCGCGCACGCCGCGGACACGATCGACGAGGCCGTCGAGCGCGCGCGCGAGGCCGACATCCCCGACCCCGAGGAGGCCTACGCGTATGTCTTCACCGACTGAACGCCCGCAGGCGCAGGCTACGACGAAGTACGCCGAGGCGCTCAACCGCGGGATGGCCGACGCGATGGAGGAGGATCAGCTCCGTCGTCCTGATCGGCATCGACGTCGGCGCCGGCGGCGGCATCTTCACGATCACGCGCGGGCTCTTCGACCGCTTCGGCCCGAAGCGCGTAATCGACGCACCGATCAGCGAGATCGGCTACGTCGGCGCCGCCGTCGGCGCCGCGATGACCGGCCTGCGCCCGATCGTCGAGATCATGTTCATGGACTTCGTCGGGGTCTGCCTGGACCCGATCCTGAACCAGGCCGCGAAGCTCCGCTACATGACGGCCGGAGCGTTCTCGATCCCGATCGTGTTCCGCACGCAGACCGGGCGCCGGACGCAGCGCGGGCGCCCAGCACTCGCAGTCGCTCGAGGCGATGTTCGCCCATGTTCCCGGGCCTGAAGGTCGTGATGCCGGCGACCGTCACCGATGCGCACGACATGCTGCTCGCCTCCGTGCGCGATCCCAACCCCGTCGCTCTTCATCGAGAACCGCCGCCTCTACGGGATGCGCGGCACGCTCGAGCGAGGCGCCGCTGCCGCTCGGCCGTGCCCGCGTCGCGCGCCCCGGCGAGGACGTCACCGTCGTCACGTGGGGGCAGATGCTGCGCGACTGCCTCGCGGCGGCCGAGCAGTCCTCGGTCTCGCTCGAGGTGATAGACCTGCGCTCGCTCGTGCCGCTCGACATGGAGACCGTCCTCGCCTCGGTGCAGAAGACCGGCCACCTGCTCGTGGTCCACGAAGCCGTGCAGGACTTCGGCGCCGGAGCCGAGATCGCCGCGCGCGTCGCGGACGAGCTGCTTCGACGAGCTGCTCGCGCCGGTGCGCCGCCTCGGCGCTCCGTCGGTGCCGATGCCCTTCAGCCCGGATCTCGAACGCGCGCTGCTGCCGGGCGCCGAGGCGATCGTGGCGGCCGCGGAGACCCTGCCGGGCCGAGAGCCAGTGACCGTTCCTCAGCATACCGGCCGGACGGCCTCACGTGACACGCCGGCCCTGATCGGCCGGCCGGTCAAGGTCGCTCGCGCCTACGAGCAGCTCGCCGACGTGCTGCGCGACAGCATCCAGGCCGGGCGCGCTGCGGAGGGCGAGCGGCTGCCCTCGGAGACGAAGCTCGCCGAGCAGGCCGGAGTCAGCCGCTCGACGGTCCGCGAGGCGCTGCGGATCCTGCAGCAGGGCGGCCTGATCGAGCGCGCCAGCCCGAAGGTGATGGTCGTCAGCCGCCACATCGACGGCCCGGCGCACCGCGAGCTGACCGCCGCGCTGCACCGGCGCAACGTCACGTTCCACCACCTGCACGAAGCGCTGCTGACGATCGAGCCGGAGCTGACGCGCCTGGCGACCGAGCGCGCCAGCGACGCGGAGATCGCGGCGCTGCGCGCGAACGTCGACGCGCAGGAGCGCCACCTCGAGGACTACGTGGAGTGGTGCCGGCTCGACGAGGAGTTCCACCTGGCGATCGCGGAGATGAGCGGCAACCCGGCGCTGATCATCACGCGGACGCCGATCACGAACCTGCTGCTGCCCGGTGCTCAACCGCTTCATCAACTCACCGTCGCTGACGCGCCACGCGCGTCCGCTACCACCACCGGATCCTCGCCGAGATCGAGGCGCGCGACCCGGATCTCGCGGCCGCGGTGATGGGTCGCCACGTCAACGACTTCCGCGCGGCGTGGGAGCACGCCGGGCTCGACTTCGACACGAAGATCGCCGACATCGAGGACAACGCGCTGCTCCCGCCGCTGCCCACGACCAATGGCGACCGCGCGGGGATCCGCCCCCTGTAGGACTTCCAAGCATCGGGGCACATCCACGCGGGCGCGGCGTACGGCGGAGGACTACCGTCGGCCGTACTCCCCATGGTCGACAGGACGCCACCCGCCGGGTTCCCCGGGCTCAACGCGCCAGACGCTCGATGGGACGCGGATCTGGCAGGCGCGGGCGCGCGAGTTCGCGCGAGGAGGTCGTCCGGCCGGTCGGCCAGGTGCTCGACCGGATGGAGTCCCACGACGCGGTGGGCGCCGTCGCTCGCCGATCCACGACTTCCTCGCCCAGGCGCACCGCGAGGGCTTCACGCGGCTGACCGACCCGCTCCACCTCGGCGGGCACGGCCTGACGCGCGGGGCCGAGTACGCCGTGCTCGAGGAGCTGGCGGCCGCCGACGCGGGGCTCACGGCGGTCCTGATCGCCGCACCGCTCCCGTTCCGCTGGGCGCGCACGTGCGGCACCGACCGGCTCGCGACGGCGATCGCGGCGCCGTATGTCTCGGGCGAGCGCACGGACTGGGTCGGGTGCTTCGCAGCCGCCCCGGCCGGACGGATTCGCGCGACGCGCGATGGCGCCGGGTGGCTGCTCGCCGGTGCCACCTCGCCGTGGGTTCCGGGCGCCGCCATCGCCACGCACGCCGTCGTCGCCTGCACCGTCAGCGCGCAGCGCGCGCGACCGGCACGCGCTGGCGATCGTGCCGCTCGACCGCGCCGGCGTGTCGCGGCGCCCCGCGATCGACCTGCTCGGCCTGCGCGCCCAGGCTCGCGCCCAGCTGTTCCTCGACGGCGTCCACCTCGAGGACGACGAGGTCCTGCTGCAGGCGTCCGGCGGCCCGGACCCGGCGATCACCGCCTGCGCGCTCGACCACGTCGCGACGGCCATCGCGGCGGTCGGCATCGCGCGCGCGGCCTACGAGGGCAGCGCGCGGCTCGCCTGTGAAGCGGACCGGCGCGGCCTGCGCTGGCGCACGCACGGGAGCCGGCCGGCGGCGTTCCGGATGTTCACGCTGCTCGAGGCGACGCGGGCGGTCACGCGCGCCGCCCACGTCCACAGCCACGGGCGGGCGCGACGCCGGCGAGCCGCTGCTCGCTGCGCCAGGCCTCGGCCGCGCACGCGCTTCGCGACCGACGGCCGCATGAGATCGTCGACGTCACGATCGAGCTCTGTGCCGGCGCCGGGCCGATCCCGCACGGAGTCGTCGAGTACCTCGACGGCTCGACCTTCCGTCCCGAGAAGCTGCTGCGCGACGCGCAGTCGAACAAGGTCGCACGGCCCGCGGGCGCGAGGCCCGCGCCGCTGCGTCGCGGCACACCGATAAACCAGCAAGGAGCCACGCATGGGATTCGTCAAGACCCCCGAGGAGATCACCCGGATCGAGGATGCGCTGCGCCATCCGCGGTTCGTCAACGGCGAGATGCTGAGCATCGACTTCCTCAGCGACCCCGACTTCGTCGCATCGATCCTGCCGCCGCCGCTCGAGCCGGCCGACACACCGCGCCTGACGGCGATGGTCGGGCCGCTGGCAGTCCAACTGCGTCGGCGACTTCCACGGCGGCGCGATCTACGTCTCGGCGCGCCACGACGGCATCGACGGGCGACTACGTGCTGGCGATGTACATGGACGGCGACGTCCCGACGATCTACGGGCGCGACCTCTTCGGTGAGCCCAAGAAGCTCGCGACGAGCGGGCTCAACCGCAAGGGCGAGCACTTCAGCGCCTGGCTCGACCGCGGCGGCGTGCGCCTGATGGAGCTGCGCGCCGACCTTCCGGAGGACCTCGGCAGCGCCGAGGGCGAGGGCGTGAACTTCAACTTCAAGGCCCGCCCCGCGGCCAACGGCATCGGCCTCGAGGAGGACGCGATCCTCACCCGCGCGCACTTCCAGACGATCGTCCGCACCGCCCGCCAGGGCACGGGCAGCCTGGTGTTGCGCGGCACCGTCCACGACCCGCTCGACGAGATCCCGGTCGTGTCGATCCTGCGCGGCGCCTACGTCGAGTGCGACCTGATCGCGCGCTGCGAGGCGATCGCCACCGTCGACGCGGACACGTTCCTCCCCTACCACCACGGCCGTCACGACGACTGGAGCGCACTGGACACCGAGCGCGCCGCGCTCGTCCCGGTCGGTTGAGGCGGCGAATCTGATGGACACCGCGCTGATCGCGGGCGTCGGCATGACGCGGTTCGCCAAGTCGACGCGGACGCTCCGCGATCTCGCGGGTGAGGCGGTGCAGGCGGCGCTCGACGACGCGGGCCTCGAGGTCGGCGCGATCGAGGCCGCCTACGTCGGCAACGCCGTCGCCGGCCTCGTCACCGGGCCAGGAGATGATCCGCGGCCAGGTGATGCTGCGCCCGCTGGGGATCGAGGGGATCCCGATCTTCAACATCGAGAACGCGTGCGCGTCGTCGTCGAGCGCGCTGCACCTCGCCTGGCAGGCGGTCGCCTCGGGACGCCAACGACGTCGTGCTCTGCCTCGGGGCGGAGAAGCTCTCGCACGAGGACAAGAGCGTCGGGATGGCGGCGATCGGCACGGCCGTGGACGTCGAGATGCAGGCCGAGATGGCCGAGCAGCTCGGGTCGGCCGCGAGCAGCGGCGGGCGCTCGTTCTTCATGGACATCTACGCCGGGATGGCGCGCGACTACATGGCGCTCTCGGGCGCGACGGCGGAGGACTTCGCCTCGGTGGTCGTCAAGAACCAGCACAACGGCGCGCGCAACCCGCGCGCCCAGTACGGAGCCGAGATGACGCGTCGAGGACGTGCTGGCGAGCCGGACGGTCGTCGACCCGCTGACGCTGCTGATGTGCTCGCCGATCTCCGACGGCGCCGCGGCGGTGGTGCTCGTCTCCGAGCAGGCGGCGCGGCGGCCTCGGCGTCAGCGGTCCGCGCATCCGCGCATCCGTCGTGTTCTCCGGCAACCGCCACGACAAGGCCGACCCGACCGCCGGCTCGACGGGTCGCGCGGCGCACGCGGCCTTCGAGCAGGCCGGGACTCGGGCCCGAGGACCTCGACTGCGTCGAGCTGCACGACGCGAGCGCACCGGCGGAGCTGATGATCTACGAGCAGCTCGGGCTGGCGCCGCCCGGCGGCGGGCCCCGAGCTGCTGGCCTCCGGGCGCACCGCGGCTCGACGGCGACCTGCCGGTCAACACCAGCGGCGGCCTGCTGAGCAAGGGCCATCCGATCGGCGCGACCGGCGTCGCGCAGATCTGCGAGGCCACCTGGCAGCTGCGCGGGCAGGCCGGCGAGCGCCAGGTGGCCGGCGCGCGCATCGCGATGACGCAGAACGGCGGCGGCTGGCTGGAAGAGGACTCAGCCGCGATGTCCGTCCACGTGCTGAGCGCGGACTGAGCCGCGACTCGACCGGCCCTCACTCCGCCAGCTGCTCGGCCTTGATGTCGGCCTCGCCCGCGGCGACAGAGCCGCTCGATGTGAGGTACGCCTCCTGGACCTCGCCGATCCGCTGACGCGCCTCCTCACCGGAGACCGCCAGCTCGACGTGGCCGCGGCGCATCACGATCGCGCGGTCGGCGTACTGCAGTGCCTTGTGGGCGTGCTGCTCGACCATCAGGACGGCCGGTCCCCTGCTCCTTGGCCGACTGGCGGCACCGCCTGCAGCAGGCGGTCGACGACCAGCGGCGCCAGGCCGAGCGACAGCTCGTCCGCGAGCAGGATGCGCGGCTTGCGCGCGAGCGCACGGGCCAGCGTCAGCATCTGCTGCTCACCGCCGGACAGCAGACCGCCGCGGACGCTCATCCGCTTCTCGAGCTCGGGGAACAACTGCGAGCGCCTCGTCGGCCTCGAGCCCGGCGACGCGGAGGTTGTCGCGCGTCGTCGAGCGCCTTGAAGACGGAGCGCTCCTCGGTCACGTAGGACATGCCCATCCGGGCGCGGCGGTGCAGCGGGGCGTGCGTCGTGCTCTCCGTCGAACAGCACCTCTCCGGAGATGGCCGGAAGCTCGCCCGCCGAGCGTCAGCAGCGTGGTCGTCTTGCCCGCCCCGTTGGGGCCGAGCATGACGACGACCTCGCCCGCCTCGACCGTCAGGTCGAGGTCGTGGACGACCGGCTGGCCCAGGTAGCCGGCGACACAGCCCTCGGGTCTCGATCACCGCGGTCATCGTGTCTCCTCCGTCCCGCTGCCCTGCGGGACGGCGGCTGGGCCGTCACCATCGGACACGTCCTTCTCCTCCTCGCCGAGGTACGCGGCGATCACGGCCGGGTCGTTGCGCACCGTGTCCGGTGATCCCTCGCCGATCTTGCGTCCGAAGTCCAGGACGACGATCTCGTCGCAGACCGACATCACGAAGTTCATGTCGTGCTCGATCAGCAGCACCGCCATGCCCCAGTCCGAGGCGAGGCGCTTGACGAGGTGGGCGAGCTCGGCCGTCTCGACGTCGCCGAGGCCGGCCGCCGGCTCGTCCAGCAGCAGGACGCTCGGCCGGGTGGCGACGGCGCGCGCAATTGCGAGCAGCCGTCGCTGGCCGTAGGGAAGGTCCTCGACCACGCGGTCGAGGTCGTCCTCGAGGCGGAACTCCTTGATCGCGCTGACGACCTGCCCGGGCAGCGGCGGCGCCATCGGCCAGACGAGGTCGCGCACGTAGGACCCGAAGTCGCGCGGGTCGCTCGCGGCGCGCAGGTTGTCGAACACGGTCGAGTCCTCGAACAGCTCGAGCGACTGGAACGAGCGCCCGACGCCGGCGCGCGAGCGCTTGACCGGCGACCAGCCGCGGATCTCCTCGCCGTCGAGCAGCAGCGAGCCCTCGGACATGCGCGTGAACCCGGTGACGGCGTCGATCAGCGTCGTCTTGCCGGCGCCGTTGGGCCCGATCAGCCCGACGACCTGGCCCGGCTTGACCGTCAGCGAGACGGTGTCGACCGCGGTGGTGCCGCCGTAGCGGACGGTCATGTCGCGCACCTCGAGCGTGTGCTCGGGGACGCGCTCGACGCCCTCGAACGGCGGCAGCTCGACCCCCTTGCGCGCGCGGAGCGCAGGAAGGGCAGCGCGCTTGCCGAGCTTCTCGCGCACCCACGCGATCTGCGCGATCGACTCCTTGGCGATGCCGTTCTGGTTGAGCAGGACGAGCAGGATCACCGAGACGCCGCCGATCAGCGGGACGTACTTCGCGACGCCGGAGCCGAGCGCGTCGAAGATCCGCGCGTCGAGCCCGCCGGGGGCGAGCGTCCCGCCGATGATCGGGCCGATCAGGTAGCCGAGGCCGCCGATCATCGCGAAGCCGACGTACGTGATCGACGTGAAGTTCGTGAAGTCCGTGTAGGTGATCGAGGTGCTGCGGAACGCGATCAGGATGCCGCCGAGCGCCGCGATGGCGGCCGACAGCCCGAAGGCGTACAGCTTCGCGCTCGGCACGCTGATGCCCGAGCGCGGCGGCGGCGCGCTCGTTCGTGCGCACCGCGACGAGACGGCGCCCGGTGCGGCCACGGCGGACGTTCCCGACGCCAAGGGCCACGATGACGAAGCAGACGAGCGCGAACAGCCCGTAGCGCGTCGGGTGCGCGGCGGCGTCGATGTTGAAGCCGAAGATGCGGCGGCTCAGCGATCTGCGTGCCGGCGATGCCGCCCGTGTACTTCGTGTTCGAGAACAGGATCAGCTCGATCGCCGTGCCGAGGCCGAGCGTGACGATCGCGAGGTTGATGCCTCGTGTTCGCACCGCCGGCAGCGCGAAGAGCACCCCGAGCGGGATCGTCGCGAGGACGCCGATGATGGCCCCGACCCAGAACGGGATGTCCTGCGTCGAGATGAGCCGCCCGGCGACCCACGCGCCGAAGCCGGCGATCGCGTACTGGGCGAGCGAGAGCTGCCCCGTGTAGCCGGTCAGCACGACGATCGACAGCAGGACCACGCCGACGCAGAGCGTGACGGTGAACGCGTCGATCCAGATCGGCGTGGTCGTCGTCATCAGGAAGACGCCGAGCACGACACCGAAGATGATCCCCGGCCAATGAGGTCGGCCGCTGCCGATCGTCGGCAGGCGCTGCAGCAGGTAGTCGCGCAGCGGGAGCGCCTGGCCGCGGACCATCAGCCACACGACGATCAGCAGGAACGGGACCGCCTGGCCGAGCCCGGTGGGGTTCGTGACATAGCGGTTCGATCTCCGTCTGCAGGACGCCGATGACGATGCCGGCCGCGAGCGCGATCGGGAACGAGCGGAAGCACGCGACGAGCGCGGCGGCGGTCGCGGCGAGGACGAGGTTGGTGAGGACCGCCGGCTGCAGCGTGACGATCGGGACGATCAGGATCGCGGCGAGGCCGGCGATGCCGCAGCCGAGCGCCCAGTTGATCGCGGCGACTCGGTCAGGGGACCAGCCGAGCGACGCGGCGGCGCGCATGTTCTCGGCGACCGCGCTGGTGCCGAGGCCGAAGCGGGTGTAGCGGTAGAGCGCCCAGAGCCCGAGCGTCAGCACCGCGGCGATCGCCGAGCAGGATGATGCGATCGGCCGAGATCACGATCGTGCCGTGGATGTGCCAGACGTCCGTCGGGAGCTGGCTGGGGACGAACTTCGCGTTGGCCTGGTAGCGCAGCACCGCGATCGCCTGGATCGTGATCAGGACGCCGAGCGTCGCGATCACGCGGACGATCGGTGAGACCTGGCGCAGCGGGCGCATGATCACCAGGTGGGTGAGCGCTCCGATGCCGGCCGAGGCGAGGATGCCGAGGATCAGGGCCGGCGCAAAGGCCCAGCCGTGGTTCGTGTGCAGTTCCCATTCGACATAGGCGCCGACCATGCCGATCGCGCCGAGAGCGAAGTTCAGGACCCCTGAACCTCGGTAGATGACGATCAGACCCTGGCGATGCGAGCGCGTACAGCGCGCCCACCCCGAAGCCCAGAAGCGCGAACCGGATGACCTCTTGCATGAACTGATTCTTCTCCTGTGGTTCGCCGGCGCCCCGGCCCCGGGCGGTGTGTGCCCGGGGCCGGAGTGCACGTGTGGCGACTCTTGTCTACTGGCTACTGCGGCTTTCCGAGGGCGAGATTCGTCACGTCCTCGAAATCGGTCGTCAGCGGCACGAGCTTGCCGTTGTCGAGCTTGCTGTAGACCACCGAGTGGTTGACGAGCCGGTCGAAGCCCGGAGGCCCACCGGTCGTGTTCCACGGCTTGGAGAAGTCCAGCGGCGGGACCATCCCCGGGAGGTTGATCTTCGCCGTGGACGCGGCCTTCAGGAACGCCGCTGCCGTGATCGGGTCCTTCATGCTCTTCACGATCTGAGCAAACCCGTTGTACGCGGCCCACGTGCCCATTCCGCCGAGACTGTTGTAGTCCTGTGCGGGATCGGCCTTGTACTGCTTGATGCGCGTCACGGTAGTCGGCCCACTGCGGCAGCGAGATGTCCGGGTACATACCGGCCACGACGGAGCCCGTGGTGAGCTTCTCGAAGCCCTTGACGGCCTTCTCGTTCAGGTTGCCCTGAGGGCCATACATGCGAGCCTTGGAGCCCGACTGGGCGAAGGCCGGCATCCACGCGATGTATGGCGTTTCGGACACGATCATCACAAGGCAGTCAGCCCCACCACCGGTCGCCTCTGCCACCTGTGGGCTGTAGTCCTTGGCCGTCGCCGGCAAGGTGACGTACTTGTTGATCTTCGTGTTCAGCGCCTTCGCTGCGTTGTCCATCAGCGGCTTGAACGCCTCGGCGCCCTGGATGATGACGCCGTTGATCTTCTTGCAGCCGTCCTGGACCGCGCGCTTGACGAGGCCGACCGCGTAGAGCGGCTGGTTGCCCATCGGGAACGAGTTCAGGCTTGTGTACTCCTTCGGCGAGATCGCGCAGCAGTTGCCGAAGTACGCGGTCTTGCCGGCCTCGAGGACCGGAAGGATCGCGTCACCGGTGAAGCTGAACGAGCCCACGACCGCTGCGGCCTTGTCGGCCACGGCCTTGCGAGCACATGCGGTCGCTGCCGTCGGCGTGCCCTGCATGTCGCAGAACTTGGCGACGAGCGGGTGACCGGCGATACCACCGTGTGCGTTGATGTAGTCGGCGTAGATCCGCGATGTCTCAGCGATGTTCTTGTACTGCGGACCCTGGGTGTTGACGTCAGCGAACGTGTACGTCGTGATCGGCGTCCCCGTCGGCTTTGCGGCCGCCGTCGTCTTCGAGCCGCTCGACGTGCTGCTGTTGTTCGAGCTGCCACAAGCCGACAGCGCGAGCGCCGCGACAAGACCGACAGCAACCGTCACCATCAACCATCGCGCGCGCCCCCGCGGCGCTCCTCTGCTTTCCTGACCCTGCATGTGCGACCTCCTCATCGGGATGGAGCGCGCTGCGAACGGGCGCGCTGCGAATGCGGGAGTAGGCTAAGCGGCGGGGTGGCTCGCACGTCGCAGTTGATTCCGGCCCCGCTGGAGAATCCACTAAGCACCTGGTTCCCGGCGTCATGTCACGCGGTGGACGCGGTACTCGACGATCGGGCCCGGATGGATGCGTCCTTCGGCCACGAACAGGGTCTGATTGACCCATGCGTAGCGCTCGTCGCCGGTCTCCAGTCGCGGAGCGATCCGGAAGTAGTGCTGGTCGTAGTCGCTGGAGCGCTCCCCGCCGACGGCCGCCAGGGCCGCCTCCGTGTACTCGAGGACACCGAAGTACTGGACGTAGATGTCCGCTCCGTCGTCGGTGTGCAGCGTGGCGCGCACGTCGAGGCGGCCCCACCCGTCCGCACCCGCCAGGATCCAATCGGCGCCGCCGGTCCCGAGCCTCCCGTGGATGCGCTCGCCCGTCACCTTCCCGTCGAGGACCTCGAAGATCGTGCGGTCGCCGAACGGCCCGGGCCCGATCGACACGGGCGCCTTCAGGGTGGCGGTGTACGAGAACTCGTGGACGAGTTCCATGTGTGCTCCTTGCGTCGGTGGCTGGGAGCCTGATCCTCACGCGCGCGCACGCGTGAAGCAGAGGATCGGTGCCACGCGTCGGGGATTCGTACAAACCCGCTCGCGGGCGGGGTTGTCCGCACGCCGGGCACGCGCGAGGCTCACCGGACCCGAACTCAGGAGTGGCAGATGGACCCCGCAGCCTTCAGGGACTCGTTCTCCCAGCCGATCGGCCCCGGCGGAGCGTACGCGCCGCCGCCCTACCTGTACCGCGGCGTACAGGACATCTTCGTCGCCTACGAAGCCGACCCCGAGGGCGTCGACGCCCTGCTGCCGCCCGGCATGGAGGCCGCGGACGAGGTGCCGGTGTGCATCGCCTGGGGTCGCTGGATCCCGTTCTCGTCCTTCGGTCCCTACCACGAGGCGTACGTGATGATCCGTGCGAACTTCGAGGGGCAGACGTACCTCTACCAGCCGTTCATCTTCACCGACAACGAGATCCCGCTCGTCGCCGGCCGCGAGATCTGGGGCTTCGCCAAGAAGCTCGCGACGATGAAGCGCAGCTCAGGCGGCGACGGCGAGGCGTTCGGCGAGCAGATGCTGTTCACGGTCGAGCGCCCGCGCGGGCAGCGGATCATGACGATCTCGATGGCCTGCGAGCAGCTCGCCGACCCGGCCGAGCTGGAGGATCTGCCCGTGCTCTCGACGCGCATCATCCCGAGCGCCGAGGCCGACAGCCCGCCGTCGGTCGCCGAGCTCGTGCGCCTGGACGTGAAGGCGCCGCTGCACCGCAGCGCCGACGGCACGCCCGAGCTGTACACCGGCCGCGCCTCGGTGACGATGGACGCGCGCTCGGCCGTCGACCCGTGGCACCTGCTCGCCCCCACGAAGATCGTGCAGGGCTGGTACGGCGTCTACGACTTCGACCTGTACCACGGCAAGGTCATCCACGACTACCTGAAGGACACCGAGCTGTGGAGCCAGAACGGGCGGGCGCGCCGCGATCAGCGCCGCAGAGCGACGGTGACGTCGCCGCGCGAGGCGGTGACCGAGCGCGCGGAGGTCGTGTCGAGCACGTCCTTGATCCAGCCGAGGCCCTGCGGGCCGCCGAGCGGGTAGACGGGCTCGATCGGGTTGCCCGCCGCGTACATCGCGTCGACGTCGGGACCGGGGATGAGGTAGCGCAGCAGCAACTCCTCGTCGGAGAGCCGCTCGCCGTACTCGCGCCGGATCTCGGCGATCGACGGCTGCGCGGGCGGCGTCTCGAGCACCGTCCTGCCGCGGATGGTCCCGAATGCGCGATCGAGCAGCTCCTGGTCGATCTCACCCGGCGCCGGGCCGTAGTGGCCGGCGAGGAACATCAGGTTCTCGTCGGGGATCGTCGCGTAGCGCTCGCCCTGGACGACGTTCAGCAGCGCCTGGATCCCGACGAGCTGCGAGAACGGCGTCGCCATCAGCGGATAGCCCATCTCGGCGCGCACGCGGATCGCCTCTTCGAGCACCTCGGGCAGCCGGTCCTCCATGCCGTAGGTCACGAGCTGGTTGCGCAGCGTGCCCGTCATCCCACCGGGGAACTGCTGCTGGATCGTGGCGAGGCTGTATTCCGTCGGCTCGCCGATGTGGTGCCCCAGCTCGATCGCCAGCGCTGCCAGATGGTCGGACACCTCGGCGAGCCGGCTGTCGTCGAGGGCGACATCGTGGCCGAGCCGGCGCATGTTGTCGACGGCGACCTCGGTCGACGGCGTCGGACGGGCCGTTCGCCATCGAGCTGACGGCGGTGTGCAGGATCGTGATGCCCTCCTCCACCCCGATGATGTGGTTCAGCGTCGCCATCGCGGTCTTGTTGTGGAAGTGCATCTCCAGGACGGCGTCCGGGGCGCTCTCGCGCATCAGCCGGATCCACCTGCGGGCGCGCTCGGGGTCATGACGCCCGCCTCGTCCCCGAGGATGATCGTCGCCGGGATGTCGCTCGCGGCGAACTGCTTCATGATCCCGGCGTCAGTACTCGTCGGTGTGCACCGGTGAGATGCTGAAGTTCAGCTGCGGCGAGGGGGCCATGCCGGCGTCGCGGGCGATCTTCGCGCAGGCCGAGCATCTTCTCGACGCCATGCAGGCAGTCGAAGATCCAGAAGCTCTGGATCCCGTGCTTGGCCAGCGTCCGGATCCACAGCTCGATGATCGAATCGGGCGTGATGCCCATCCCCACGATGCTGTTGGAGCGCGAGCCGGCGCGCAGCACCGTGTTCGGGAGCGCGGCACGCACGGCGTCCAGTCCCACCCACGGATCCTCGACGTTGTAGCGGACCTGCACCTCGAACGGGGAGCTGCCGGTCAGGTCGACGACGCGGTAGCCAGCGCTGTCGATGGCATCGGCGACCGGGAGCACGTGCCCGGCACGCATCCGCATGCCCCAGAGGCTCTGCTGCCCGTCGCGCAGCGACTGGTCGAT
>CAWFOF010000021.1:0-143906 GCA_963817295.1 uncultured Solirubrobacteraceae bacterium
GGTCGGGCTCGAGCGCGCTGAGCAGGTCCTCGTCGAGGGCGTAGATCGCCTCGCCGGCCTGCGTGCGCTCCCGCACCGCGGCGTCGATCCCGGCCGCGCTCAGGCCCGGCTTGAGCTCATCACGGGTCAGCCGCGGCAGGCCGGCGGCCTGCGGCGGATGGTCGCACTCGTGCGTGACCCCGACGACGTCGTCGCCGAGGCCGAGCGCGAACAGCAGTTCCGTTGCGTGGGGGACGAGGCTGACGATCCGCATGCCGGCCTCATGGTAGGCGCGGCGGCGGGGCGGAGGATCCAGGCTGGTCCGGTGACCCACACTGGTACATTCGCCGCGGCGAACCCTCTTGCCCGACGATCTCCCTCGAAGTAGCGGCTCACAGGCCGCGGCCCCATGACCGCGTTGCTCGTCCTCGCGGTGCTGCTGCTCGTGCTGGTCAACGGGTTCTTCGTCGCGGCCGAGTTCTCGCTCGTGCGGGCCAGCCGCGGCCGGCTGGAGGAGCAGCGTGCGAACGGCGTGCGGGGGGCGGCGCGCGCCGTCGAGCAGCAGGACGACCTCAGCCGGTACCTCGCGGCGTGCCAGTTCGGCATCACGCTCGCCTCGCTGGGCATCGGCTTCCTGGGGGAGCCCGCGATCGCGACGCTGTTCGAGCCGCTGCTCGGCGGTCCGCTGTCGCACGCCGCATCGGTCGCAGTCGCGGTCGCGATCGCCTACGTGGTCGTGACGGCGGTCCACGTGATCCTCGGCGAGCAGGTGCCGAAGATCTACGCGATCGTCAAGGCCGAGAACGTCGCCCGGCGCTGCGCGGGGCCACTCGGAGTCTTCGAGATGGTCACGCGGCCATTCGTGGGTGCGCTCAACTCGGCCGCCAACGGCATCCTGCGGCTGATGCGGATCGACGCGACCGCCGAGTTCGACGAGGGCGGGACCCCGGACGACCTGAAGATCCTGATCTCCCAGGCGCGGATCGGAGGCACCCTCGATGAGGGCGAGGCGGGGATGCTCGTCGGCGTCTTCCATCTGCACGAGCAGGAGGCGCGCCAGGTCATGACTCCGATCCCGGCTGTCGTGACGGTCGACGTCGCCGACGACGTCGAGACGGCTCTGCGCCGCTGCGTCTCCTCGGGCCACACCCGCCTGGTGGTGACCGAGGACGAGAACGCGGACCGCGTGCGCGGGACCGTCCACTCCAACTCGCTGGCGCGCCTCTACATGGCCGATGGGCCGAAGGCGCTGATCGAGTCGCTCGTGAAGCCCGCGCTGATCGTCCCGGAGACCAAGCCGCTGGACGATCTGCTCGCCGACCTGCAGCGTGAGCGCTCGTCGCTGGCCGTCGTCGTCGACGAATACGGTCGCACGGCGGGCCTGGTGACGGTCGAGGACATCGTCGAGGAGGTGGTCGGCGAGATCGACGACGAGACCGATCCGGCCGGTGGCGCGGTGCGGCGCCTGGCCAACGGCGACTGGTTCGTACGCGGGCATGTCGCGCTCACCGACCTCGTTGACCACGGGATCGAGCTGCCGGCCGAGAACGACGCGTACAACTCGATCGGCGGCCTCGTGTTCACGCAGCTCGGCCGGCTTCCCAAGCGCGGCGACACGGTGAAGGCCGACGGCTGGTCGATCCGCGTCGAGTCGGTGCGCGAGAACCGCGTGGAGGCGGTGCGGCTGCGCCGGCGCGGGACCGTCGGTCCGGCGGCGCCCGGCGTCGCCTGACGGGCGGGGGCGGACCCTCCCCACAACGCAACCGGCCCGCTATCGCGGGCCGGTCAGTGCTTCTGGGAGGAGGTGCACTTGCGAGGTACGTTCGCCTGGCGAAGTATTCAGGGCGGGCCTCAACGCTTCCTAAAGCATCTCTACCGATCTCCTAAGGGTCTGGGAGAAAGGCGAACGGCCCGCCGGGGGAAAGCGGGCCGTTCGATGTTCTGTGCCTCTGGAGGAGGTGCGCTGCAAGCGCGTCTCTTGTGTTCCCTGAGGGAACCCATGGTGCTCCCGGAACCTCAATCGGCCCTCAAGGTCCGATCAGTCTTTCTCAACCGTCCTCAGGCGCGCGGGAGCGCGTCTATGCGCCGCACCCAGGCCTCGAGCCGCGGAAACCGTGGGTGGATCGGGAGGGTCTCGGCGAGGACGGCGTGGAACGGGTCCTCGTCGTCCTCGGGCGGCGCCAGAACGCCGAACTTCAGGAACGGGAACGCGCAGACGTCGGCCGCCCCCAGGCTGTCCCCAAGCAGGAACTCACGCCCATCCAGGAGCGCCTCGAACCACGGGAGCCAGGCTGCCAGCTCGGCGATCCAGCCCGCGATCAGGGCGTCGTCGGGGACGAGGCGCGACCGCTCCTGGGCGATCGCGTTCGGCGGGACCTTCCAGACGCGGTTGAACCATTCGACGAAGATGTCGGTCTGCGCCCGGCCGGTGGGATCGGACGGCCACAGCGCCGGCTCCGGCGTCTCGCGCTCCACCCATGCGACGATCGCCATCGAGTCGGGGATCACCGTCCCGTCGGGGGCCCTCAGGACGGGGACGAGGTCCTGGCCGCTGAGCTCCTCCACGACGGAGCGATCGTCGGGGTCGACGTCCACCCACTCGATCTCGCGGCCCTTGTGCGCCATCGCCAGCGCCACCCGCTCGACGTTCGTCGAGTGCTGGACGCGGTACACCTGCGGATCGCCGGGCATCGGATCGCGACGCTACCGCTCGATCACGCGTAGGTGAAGAACCCGCGACCGCTCTTGCGGCCCAGGGCGCCCTCGCCGACGAGCTCGCGCAGCCGCGGCGGCGCGGGCCGGCCGATCTCGCGGCCGATCGCCTCGGCGACGTCCAGGCCGACGAAGTCGAGCAGCGCCAGCGGGCCGATCGGATGGCCGGCTCCGAGGGTCATGCACCGGTCGACGTCCTCGGCGGGCATCCCGGTCTGCTCGAGCAGCTCGATGGCGGAGAACAGGTAGGGGAACAGCAGGCGGTTGACGACGAAGCCCGCCATGTCGGGGACGACGACCGCCTCCTTGCCCAGCGCTTCGCACAGGGCGAGTGCACGTGCACGCGTGTCCTGCGTCGCTCGAGTGGGGAACGCGAGCTCGACGAGCCGCATCTTGGGGACCGGGTTGAACACGTGCAATCCGACGAAGCGCTCCGGCGCCCCGGTCGCGACCGCGAGGTCCCCGACGGACAGCGAGGAGGTGGTCGTCGCGATGATCGCGTCCGGCCCACTGACCGCCGCCAGCGTTCCCAGGACGCCGGCCTTGGCCGCCGGGTCCTCCGCGACGGCCTCGACCAGGAACGTCGCGCCGGAGAGCTCGGCGGCGGTCGTGGTCACGTGCACCCCGCCGGTCGCCTCGACCTTCTGGCACGCCCGCTCGATCGCCCCGCGGGCGCGCTCGGCCGACGCGTCGCTGCGAGCGAGGACCAGGACGTCGCCCACCTGCGCGGCGACGGCGGCCAGTCCGGAGGCGATGGCGCCGCTTCCGGCGATGGCGATCCGTTCGGTCAAAGCGCGGCGGAACATAGACGATACGATTTTGTGACGCAGGCGTCACGAATCCAATCGGAGGATCGAGAACCCAATGGCACAGCAGGGTCGCGAGGTCGTCATCGTCGAAGCAGTCCGCACCCCGATCGGGCGCGGGCACAAGGAGAAGGGCTACTACAAGGACACGCATCCGGCAGACCTGCTGGGGCGCACGTACACCGAGATCCTCAGCCGCACGGGCCTCGATCCACTCGTCGTGGAGGACGTCATCGCCGGCTGTGTGCAGCAGTTCGGTGAGCAGGCGTTCAACATCGCGCGCAACGCCTGGCTCCAGGAAGGGCTCCCGATCGAGACGTCGGCCTCGACGGTCGATCTGCAGTGCGGCTCGGCGCAGCAGGCCGTCGGATTCTCCGCCGCGCTGATCGCCGCCGGGATCCATGACGTGATCATCGGCTCCGGCGTCGAGCACATGGGCCACATCCCGTTCTCCGCCGGCCTCAAGACCCAGCAGGAGTTCGGCGCGGCATTCACGCCGAAGCTCATGGACAAGCACAACATCGTCGGTCAGGGCCTGGGCGCCGAGATGATCGCCGACCAGTGGGAGATCCCCCGCTCCGAGCTCGACGAGCTCGCCGTCCGCTCCCACGCGCTCGCGCAGAAGGCGACCGAGGAGGGGCTGTTCGAGCGTGAGATGGCGCAGATGACGATCGATGGCGAGACGCTGATCACCGACCAGGGCATCCGGCCCGGCACGTCGCTCGAAGGTCTGAGCCAGCTCAAGCCGGCTTTCAAGCCGGACGGGAAGATCACCGCGGGCAACGCGTCGCAGATCTCCGACGGCGCCGCCGCCGTGCTGCTGATGAGCCGGGAGAAGGCGGATGAGCTCGGCCTGCGGGCGCGCGCTCGGATCGTCGACCAGACGTCGGTCGGCTGCGACCCGGTGAAGATGCTCGAAGGGCCGATCCCCGCCACCCGGAAGCTGCTCGACCGCAACGGCATGACGATCAACGACATCGACCTGATCGAGATCAACGAGGCGTTCGCGCCGGTCGTCGCGGCCTGGCAGCGCGAGCACAACCCCGACATGGACCGCGTGAACGTCCGCGGCGGCGCGATGGCGCTGGGCCACCCGCTCGGCTCGACCGGCGCGCGGCTGCTGACGACGCTGCTCCACACCCTCGAGGACGACGACAAGGAGATCGGCCTCGTCACGATGTGCTGCGGCGGAGGGCTCGGCACGGGCACGCTGATCCAGCGCCTGTAGCGCGGGAGCCCGCGCGTATCCTCTGAGGCATGGAAGCAAGCCTCGATCTCGGTGCCCCGGCCAGCTATGTCACGGCCGGCCGGGGCATCCCCGTCTACTCACAACAGAAGGATCGCGTCGGCACGCTGATGAACGTGCTGGCCGACGAGCAGGTCGACATCTTCGACGGCATCCTCGTCGACACGACGATCGGCGCCGGGGGCGCGCGTTTCGTCGATGCGCCCGACGTCGCGGAGTTCTACGAGAACGGGGTCATGCTGCACCTGTCGACCACCGCCTGCGGGAAGCTTCACCGCCCTGATCCCGGCCCGGGCGTGCTCGAGGCCACCGGCGATGAGCCGCCGCCCGGGGCGCTGACGCGCAAGCTGCAGCGCGCCTGGGACCTGCTCTCCGGCAAGGGATAGCCCAAGACCGCGGGGGCCGCGCAAGCCGCCGCCCGCACGGATGCGCCGAATCGGAGAGGATCGGCGCATGCGGCAGCTCACCAGCCTCGACACGCAGTTCCTCGCGCTGGAGAGCGCGCGCCAGACCGGTCATGTCGGGAGCCTGGCGGTCCTCGATCCGTCGACCGTCCCGGGTGGCGCACTGGGCCTCACCGACATGCAGGACCTCGTCACCGAGCGCCTGCCACTGCTGCCGCCACTGCGCTGGACGCTGGCCGAGGTGCCGCTGGGGCTGGACTACCCCTACTGGGTCGACGATCTGGACTTCGACGTCGAGTACCACGTCCGCGAGCTGGCGCTTCCCGCGCCGGGCAACGACGACCAGCTCTCCGACCAGGTCGCGCGCATCATGGCGCGCCCGCTCGACCGGGCGCGCCCGCTGTGGGAGCTGTATCTGATCCACGGGCTCGAGCACGGATACGTGGCGATGCTCACCAAGATCCACCACGCGCTGATCGACGGCATGTCGGGCGCCGAGATCATGGGTCTGCTGCTCGACCTGGAGCCCGAGGGCCGCGAGCTGCCGGATTCGGTCGGCGTGGCCGGCGGCGAGCGCGCGCCGAGCGACCTGGAGATGCTCGGCCGCGGACTGGCCGGCCTGCCGCTCTACCCGCTGCGCGCGCTGCGCGCCCTTCCGAGAGCGATCCCGAACATCGAGGACACCCCGTTCGCCACGCTGCCCGGCGCCGGCCTGATCGGCCGTCTCGGCGGCCGCGCGCAGACCGTCGTCCTGCGCGAATCCTCAGCCCCGGAGCGCAGCCGCTACGAGGCGCCCAAGACGACGTTCAACGGCCGCATCTCGGCGCACCGGCGCTTCGTCTTCGGGCGCCTCCCGCTCGACGACGTCAAGGCGGTCAAGAACGCCCACGGCTGCACCGTCAACGACGTGATCGTCTCGATGTGCGCCGGCGCCGTGCGGCGCTGGCTCGTCGCGCACGACGAGCTGCCCGCGGATCCGCTCGTCGCGCAGATCCCGGTGTCGGTGCGCACCGGTGACCAGGTCGGCACGTACGGCAACCGCATCCTGTTGATGAGCGCGCCGCTGTTCACCGACGAGGCCGACCCGGTCCGGCGTCTGCTGCGTACGCACGACGCGCTCGCGGAGATGAAGCAGCGCCACCGCGCGCTGCCCGCCGAGCTGCTCCAGGACGCCAACAACTTCATCCCGCCCGCCGTCTTCGCCCGCGCGGCGCAGCTGACGTTCCGGCTCTCCACCAGCGGTGCGGGCCGCCCCGCGTGGAACCTCGTGATCTCGAATGTTCCGGGGCCGCCGATCCCGCTCTACTGCGCAGGTGCACGGCTCGTGGCGAACTACCCAGTCTCCGTGATCACGGACGGCATGGGGCTGAACATCACGGTGATGAGCTACTGCGGGCAGCTCGACTTCGGCATCGTCACCGACCGCGAGCAGATGCCGGACGCGCGGTTGCTGATCGACTGGCTGGGCGACGAGCTGGCGGCGCTGGCCGCCTGAGGCTCAGCCGTCCCGCGCTCCCTGCGCTCGCAGCTCCGCGGCGAGGCTCGCGGGCAGCGGCGCGGCCCGCCCGGCGACGTAGTCGTAGCCGACGAGCGCGCCCCAGCCTTCGGCCAGCACGCGCCCGTCCGTCTCGCTGGCCATCAGGAACGCCATCCGCACGCTCGAGCGCTTCAGCTGCTCGGGCCGCACGTGCGTGCGGATCTCCTCGTCGTAGAACGCCGGTGAGCGGTAGTTGATGTGGCACTCGGCGAAGATCAGGCCCCAGTCGCCTTCGGGCTCCGTCGGGCGGTGGCTCGGGACGAGCGTCGTGATGTAGGCGATCCGGGCGGACTCGAAGAACTGCAGGAAGGCGACGTTGTTCAGGTGGCGCATCGCGTCGAGGTCGCCGAAGCGCACGCGGTCGACGTGCGAGAACCGCCAGCCGTTGAGCGTCATCCCCAGCGCATCCCGAGGTCGTGCGCGGCCACCGCCAGTGGGCTGGCGGGGAGGCCGTCCGGCGGGAGCGGCTCGTTGTACCCGGTCGGAGCGACGTCGTTGGGCCCGTCGGGATGGAACAGGGACGCGAGGTACTGGATGTGCCCGCGGCCGGGACCGAGCTCGAACTGTCCTCCGCCGTACATGCCGATGCCGCGCTCCGAGCACGTGTCATACGCGTGGAACAGGTTGTGCAACGGCCCGAACCGCGAGGGCTTGATGTTGACCATGCGCGGGGCGAACGGGAGCGCGTCGATGTCGGCGACGGAGTGGATGTTCGCGTCCCAGGTGATGCGCGCGCGATGGGGGCGGAGCGCCGCGTCGATCTCGGGCGTGAGCTTCGGGTCCTCGAGCCAGGCGTCCGGGAAGCCCTCGGCGATGCGCAGGTAGTACGCCGGGTCGGCGGGCGTGTCGACCGCCGTCCCCTCGTAGAGCCCCTTGTAGTCGAGCGAGTCGATGGCCCCCGTGGCGAGCAGCCGGCCGATCAGCGCCTCGTCCCAGTCCGGCTGGGGATCGAGCTTGAACCGCAGCGTCGGGTAGCGCGCGAGCACGTCGAGCAGCGGCGCCAGGTCGGAGGGCTCACCGGGATCGGCGAGGCGCTTGGAGCAGACGAACGTGACCGGGCGCAGCTCCCGGCCGAGCAGGCCGTGGAGCGTCTCGCCGGCCTGGCGCAGCGCCAGGTCCAGGGCAGCCGACTCGTACGCCCAGATCCGGTACTGCATCGATGCCGCGTGGCGGGCCGGCTCCGGCCACAGGTCGAGCGCCTCGATGTGCTCGCAGAACGACCCGAGCGTCCATGTGCCGGTGAGCGGCTGGGATGCCCCGGCCCGCTGCAGCGCGTCCTGGTCCTCGCCGTCGTAGCTGACGTCCTCGCCTTGCCCCTCATGGCCGCCGCCGGCCAGGCGGAACGTCGTGGTCCGCCGCAGAAAGCCGGAGGAGACGTTCTGCTCTCGCGGCTCCAGCGTGTAGCCCTCGATCAGCAGGGGCAGGGCGGCCAGCCGGTCGTACGTGCTCACAGTGCCTCCGGCAGCTTGGCGGGTGCCTGACGATCGAGCCGCTCGACGAGCTCGTCGAGTCGCAGCTCCTCCAGACCCTGGCTGACGGCGTCCAGCTCGCCGGCGCAGAACTCGACGAGCGTGCGGCCCTCCTTGACGAGGTCGAGCGTCTCCCGCAACCCGGCCTCACCGGAGTCCAGGCGCTTGATGATCTCCTCGAGGCGCGCGGTCGCCGCCTCGTAGGTCAACTGGTCAGGCTCACTCATGGTTCCTCGATCCTTGCATCAACGGAGGCGTCGCCGAACGTGATCCGCAGGTCGCGCACCTGACGGGCCCGTGCCGCGCTCGTCACCAGCGCGCCGTCCCGATCCTCGACCATCGCGTAGCCGCGCTCGATCACGCGCCGCGGGTCGTGGGCCTCCAGCGCGAGCGCGAGACTCTGCACCGTGCGGCGGCGCGCCAGCGCCTCGGCGCCCGCGGCGGCGTACGCCTTGCGGCGCAGGACCTCCGTGTGCGTGCGCGCCAGCACGAGCTCATCGTCACGGCGGCGTGTCGCCGAGGCCCGCAGCTCACGGAGCATCTGGTGCAGCTCGCGGCGGCGGCGGGCGATGTGCTCGCCGGGCACGCGGGCCAGGCCGGCCAGACGGCGCGCCCGCTGCACGATCGCCGCCCGTCCGTGCTGGGCCAGACGCCGCGCGCCGCGCCGCAGACGCTCGTGCTCGGCCACGAGGTCGAGCGGGACCGCCGCCTCGGCGGCGTGCGTCGGGGTCGAGCAGCTGACGGCTGCGACGTCGTCGATCAGCGTCCGGTCGGTGTGGTGGCCGACGCTCGCGATCACGGGCACCCGCAGCAGCGCGACGGTGCGGCACAGGGTCTCGTCGCAGAAGGCGAACAGGTCGGCCAGCGATCCTCCTCCGCGCGCGACGATCACGACGTCGACCTCGTCGATCGCTGCGAGATCCTGCAGCGCCTGCGTGATCGCGGGCGCCGCGCGGCGGTCCTGCACCGGGGCGAACGCCCACACCAGGCGCCCCGCCCATCCGCGCCGCCGCAGCGCGGCGAGGACGTCGTCGCGGGCCTTCCCGCTCTCCCCGGTGACCACGCCGATCGTGCGCGGCAGCGAGGGTCGCGGCAGCGCCTTCTGGGGCTCGAACAGGCCCTCGGCGTCGAGACGCCGGCGCAGCTCGACGAGCTGGGCCAGGAGGTCGCCCTCGCCGGCGAGCCGCAGCGCGCTGACGTCGAACGAGAAGCCGGGGGAGGCCGTGCGGCTCCCGGGGTAGTAGTCAAGCCCTCCCGCGATCACGACCTGCGCGCCGTCGGTCAGGCCCTCCACGGGCAGGCCCATGCTCTCGAGCTTCGTGCGCCAGATCCCGCACGGCAGGGCGCCGTCGGTGTCGCGCAGCTCGAAGAACGCGCGGGTGCGCGCGAGCTTGAAGTTCCAGACCTCGCCGAACACCTGCACCCGGGGGCGCTGGCGCAGGAAGTCCCGCAGCTCGTTCGCATAGCGCCCGACGGCGAACGGGCCCGGCAGCTCGCTGCCGATGACGCCGTCCGGCCGCGCGGGCTGCTCGCTCATTCAGTGACGGTCGTCGACCGAGGCGAGCGGCTCGAGCCCCGGCTCGGCGCGGTGGCCACGCTGCTCGCCCTCGGCACCGAGCTGGTCCAGGCGCAGGATCTCGCGCTCGCCCTCGATCCGCGCGGGGTGGTCGGCGGGCAGGCCGCGGATCAGCTGCTTGATCCGGTTGCGGAGCTGGAGCGCGAAGTGCGGCGTCGAGGCTCCCATCAGCTTGCGGACGTCGTCGACGGTGACGCCGGTCAGGTCCTTCTCGCGCACGTTCGGGTCTTCGGCTTCGCTCACGGGTGCTCGCTGCTCTCAGGGCTTGACTGGGGCGATCTCGAGCAGGCCGTCGATGGCGGCCTGCGTGTCGACCGACACCGCAGTGGGGTCGCCGACGATCCAGCCGTGATTGTAGACCCCGCGCACGGGGTCGCTGGAGTACCCGGGCTTGATGTCGAGCAGGAACGCGGCGGTCGCCTGTGGCAGGCCGCCATCGGCGTCGGTCAGCAGCAGCGGCCCGTAGGTCCCGCTGGCCGAGAGGGCGGCCGCGCCGCCGGCATCGCTCGGCCGGTCCGGGTTCACGAACACCAACCCGTGGCCGGGATCGACGACTCGCCACCCGAACGCGCCGTCGGCGAAGCGCGCGAACGCGATCGCGGACGCCTGCGGGCTCGGACCCGAGATGCGGGTCACCGCACCGAGACGGCCGAGCTGCGTGCACGACGCCGGCCGAGATGGCCGACCGCGGGCCGAGCACGTAGATGCGCGGGCGCTCGTGCAGCAGAATCGCCGACCGGGTCGGCTCCGGGAGCACGTCGCGCTGGGTGAACAGGATGCTGTCCCCGGACTTCGCGGCCCACGCGGCGGCCGGCATCGCGTAGGCCGGCTGGTCGGCCGGGACGACGAGGACGCTGCGGCTCTCACGGCCGGCCACGCGTGCGCGGTAGACGTCGATGTTGTGGGCGAGCGTGAACGGGTCATCGCCGGCGATCGACACGGTGCGCAGCCCGCCGGGGTCGCCGCCGGTCCCCAGGCGGATGGCCTGCGCCCCGGCCGCGGCGGGGGAGCCCTTCGGGGCGAGCGCGTCGAGCGTGTCGGCCGTCTCCTTCGGCGTCTCCCCGTTGTCGGTGAACAGGATCGGCGCGCGCAGCGGCGCCGCCATCAGGACGGATCCGGCGAGCGCGGCGCGCCAGTCGTCCTTGTCGGCCAGTGCGACGGCCGTCACCTGCTGGCCGCCGGCGCCGCCCGGGAAGACGATCCGTGCCACCGCGGCGGCCGTGGCGGTCGAGGTCGCCGTGCTGACGCGCGTCGTGTTCTTCGTCGCGAGTGTCGGATACCCGACGGTGGCCGGCGGGACCACCGGCGCGGGCGCGTACGTGACAGCGCTCGACGTGGCCGGGGAGGACGAGCCGCCGCCGCCGCAGCCCGCGAGACCCACGGCCATCGCGGCGACGGCGAGCAGGGCCGGATGTGGGCGCAGGGTCGAGGAGGCCATCCGGCGCGAGCGTATCGGTGGGCGCGCGGGGAACCGCCGGTTGGCTGGAAAAGCCGCGTGTTGCGGGGTCGGCGGCGTTCTCGGTATCCGCTCCGGCATGTCCGTCGGCGGAGTTCTGTACAGTTGCGCACCGTATACGCCGAATCTCCGGAACCCGGGGATCGGGGGACCCAGAAGGTTGGGGCGAATTGCACGGTTCTCCGTGCGAAGCGCAGATCGTTCCGC
The DNA here is from genome assembly GCA_963817295.1 of uncultured Solirubrobacteraceae bacterium. Lineage (GTDB taxonomy): Bacteria > Actinomycetota > Thermoleophilia > Solirubrobacterales > Solirubrobacteraceae > F1-60-MAGs163. Next base: position 11,393 of record CAWFOF010000021.1, read on the forward strand.
GCTAGCCCGTCAGCTAACCCCGTAGGCGCTGATCGAGAGTCTGAACCGCTTGCGCCCTCGCACATCCACGATCGCCGCCATTGCCGCCGTCGCGTGCTGCGCGATCGCGCCGGCCTCGGCGTTCGCCGTCAAGCAGGCCAGCGATCCCGCGCTCGCCGACTCCCAGGGCATCGTCGGCGGCCAGGCCTTCGGCCAGCCGAACCTCGCCGCGACGCCGACCGTCCCCGGCGACACCGCCAAGCTGCTGCCGACCGGGCTCGCCGCCGCACCGGAGAACGCGCCCGACGCCGTGCAGCAGGCGATCTGGGCCGCCAACGAGATCATCGGCCTGCCCTATCGCTACGGCGGCGGGCACAAGAGCTTCAAGGACACCGCCTACGACTGCTCCGGGACCGTCTCGCATGCGCTCGGCGGCGCAGACCTGCTCTCCAGCCCGCTCGACTCGTCGTCGTTCCTGAAGTGGGGCGCCGGCGGCAAGGGCGCCTGGATCACCGTCTTCACGAACCCCGGTCACGCGTACGCCGTGATCGCCGGCCTGCGGCTGGACACCAGCGCCGCCGACGACCGCCACGGCGGCAAGGGCCCGCGCTGGCGCCCGCTGCGCAAGTCCGACAGCGGATACCGCCAGCGCCACCCCGTCGGTCTGTAGCCCTTAGATGGTCTCAGTCCGGGATCAGGCCGTCGCCGGTGAACGTCTCGGCGGCCTCTTCGAGCGTCGTCTCGGGCGCGGGGAGGATCACGTCGGAGGTGGAGAGGTCATCCCCGGCCAGCTCCGTGCCCTCGGCGCGGACGAGTGACAGCAGCTCCGCGAACGTGGACGCGAACGCGGCCTCGTCGCCGGCCTCGGCGGCCGCGACCACCGCGTTGTCGAGCTCGTTGACCCGTGCGATCGCGTCGTCGGACAGGTGGAACTGCCCCTCGCCGGAGATCCTGACGATCACGGCTGCTCCTTTGCGTCCGCCGGGGCGGCCGGCTCGGCTTCAACCGCCTCACCGTCGACGGCGGGCTCGCCGGCGCCGATCTGCTCGGGTGCGGGCGCCTGGCCCAGCTCGGCCTTGAGCTTGGCGAGGTCGTCGTCGACGACGCTCTTGTTCGACAGCTCCTTGAGCTGGCGGTCGATGTCGTCGTCGCCGGAACCGAGCTGCGTGAGGTCCTCGAACGTTCCCGCCTCCTCGAGCTCGGCGACGGCGTCGGCGCGGGCCTTCATGTTCTCGGTCTTGTCGACCGCGCGCTGCATCGCGAGCCCCACGTCGGCCATCTCCTCACCGACGCCGGTGGCGGCCTCGGAGATCCGCACCTGTGCCTCGGCGGCGGAGTACTGGGCCTTGATGACCTCCTTCTTCGTGCGGAAGGCCTCGAGCTTCGCGCGCAGCTTCGCCTCGGAGTCGATCAGCTTCTGCTGCTGCGTCTCGAGCTCGGCGACCTGCGCGTCGAGCGACTGGAGCTCGGTCTGCGCGACGTTCTTGCGCTCGAGCGCGACGCGGGCCAGCTCCTCGTTGCCCTGCGAGAGCGCCTGGCGCGCCTGGGTGTCGAGCTTGACGACCGACTCCTCGAGCTTCTTGGACTGCATCTGCAGGCGCTTCTTCGCCGTGACGACGTCCGCGATGCCCTTCTTGACGTTCTGCAGCGACTCGAGCTGCTTCTGGTAGCTGTAGTCGAGTGTCTCCCCCGGATCCTCGGCCTTGTCGAGGATCTTCGAGACCTTCGCCTTGATGACGGTGGACATCCGTCCGCCGAGACCGGCCATGGCTGCTCCTTCTGCTGATCGTGAACGTGAGCGTTGAGGTCAGACTATCCCGTCAGATCGGGATGCCCCAGAGCGGGAACCAGCGGGACAGCTCGGGCTCGACCGGCAGGTCGTCGCCGATGATCGCCCGCAGGCGCAGTTCCTGCTCGGTGGAGCGCTCCTGGGCGGTCCCCTTCGGAGCGAACGGGTACCAGGTGCCGCGCTTGTAGTTGTAGATGAAGTGCAGAGGCGCGCCGCCCGCATCCTGGAACGCGAAGACCGCGCACAGCAGGCGCTCGCCGTAGCCGTCGAGCGCAAGCTGGTCGCTGACCGCGTTGATCCCGACCGCGAGGTCGTCGACGTCGTCGTCGTGGACGATCATCCAGCGGTAGCCGAACTCGTCGTCGTGCGTGTCGATCGTCGAGCCCGTCTCGTCGCCCGTCCCGCGCAGCACGTCCTCCATGTCGCGGACGATCTGCTCGAAGTCGCCCGTCGCCAGAGGCTGGAAGACGATCGCCGCACTCCCGCGCGTCGTGATGCCGTGCGCCGCCTCCAGCGAGATCGCCGCCGTCGTGATCGCGAAGAGGCGGTCGGGAGCCGGGCCCTTGACCTTGCGCCGGCCGCTGATCGCGTCGAACAGTCCCATCGGCCGGAGCCTACGCCGGAGCGGCCGCTCAGGCGGGGATGGCGACCGCGGCCGCTCCGGAGGTGCCCTGCAGCTGGGCCTCCATCTCCGCGAGTCGCGCGAGGCGCTGCTCCATCGGCGGGTGGGTGGAGAACAGGTTGAACACCGAGTTCTTCGCCCGCGCCGGGAAGATGTAGAAGGCGTTCATCTCCGAGTGGGCGCGCAGGTCGCGCTGGGGGACGCGATCCATCTCGCCGCCGATCTTCATGAGTGCGGAGGCGAGCGCGCTCGGGCGACCGGTCATCACCGCGGCGCCCCGGTCGGCGGCGAACTCGCGGTAGCGCGAGAGCGCCTGCATGAGGAAGAACGAGATCGCGTAGACGGCCATCGACGCGACGATGATCCCGAAGACTCCCGGGCCGTCGTCGTCATCCCCGCCACCACCGAAGAAGAAGCTGAACTGCAGGATCATCGAGGCCAGCGAGGCGAAGAAGCTCGCGAGCGTCATGATCGCCACGTCGCGGTTGGCGACGTGGGAGAGCTCGTGCGCCATCACGCCCTCGAGCTCGGCCGGCTCGAGCAGGTCGAGGATGCCCGTCGTGGCACAGACGGTCGCGTGCTTCGGGGAGCGCCCGAGCGCGAACGCGTTGGGCATCGAGGACTGCATCACGGCGACCTGCGGCTTGGGCAGGTCGGCCTGCAGGCAGAGCCGGTCGATCGTCGCGTGCAGCGTCGGCTGCTCCTCGGGCGTGACGGTGCGGGCGCCCACCGACGCGAGCGCGATCTTGTCCGAGGCGAAGAACTGGACCGCCAGCAGGACGGCGGCGAAGCCCGCGATCAGCACGACGCCGGCGCCCGCGGCGAACAGCGCGACCATGAACGCGACGTAGAGCAGGCCGAGCAGGAACAGGGTCAGGAGCATGCGCGCCTGGAGCCCGGCGTCGCGGCCGATCGCTGAGGTCGTACGGGGCATGCAGGAATCCTTGCCGATAACCCTAAACGGGGACTGAACGATCGTAGCGCTGGTACGCTCGGTCTCGGCCGATTTCTGCTGGAAAGCCCGGCAGAAGCGGGGAATCCACCTGAGGACGCAGCGTCCTCCTCACCTCGCAGGCCGGATTGCAGCGTTTGACCGATGCGACGTCCGACTCGTACCTTCCCGCGCCCCGTGCGCCTGCGTCTCCTGATCGCGATCGCGATCCTCCCGCTGCTGCTCTGGGCGGCGCTGCCGCTCGTCTCCAGCGGCGCGACGAACCAGACCAAGCTCAGCGACCTGCAGCACAAGATCGAGACGACGCAGGGCAAGATCGGGCGCAAGAAGGGCACTGAGCGCGTCCTGAGCAGCGACATCGCGGCCTGGACGGCGAAGATCAACCGCCTGCAGGGCCGGATCGGCTCGCTGCAGTCGCGTGAATCGGCGATCCAGTCCGATCTCGACGGTGCCCGCTCCGACCTGCAGCGCATCCAGAGCGACCTGCGCTTCCAGCGCTCGCGCCAGGCGCGGCTGAAGGTGCGTCTCGCCGTGGGGCGCCGCCTGCTGGCCAAGCGCCTCGTCGAGCGCTACCAGGCCGACGCGCCGGACATCATCACCGTCATCCTCAACTCGAACGGGTTCGCCCAGCTGCTCGAGCGCAGCGAGTTCCTCAAGCGCATCAACCAGCAGGACGAGCGCATCATCCGCACCGTCGCCGGGGCCAAGGCCGACGCGACGGACAACGCGCAGCGCCTCGACAAGCTCGAAGGCCGCCAGCAGCAGGTCACCGCGCGCATCACGAGCCGCCGCGACGCCGTCGCGTCGATCAAGCAGGAGCTGATCGACACGCGCGTCGGCTACGACCAGACGCGTCAGGGCAAGGCCCGGGCGCTGGCGAACGTGAAGACCGAGCGCGTGAAGCTCGAAGGCTCGCTCTCCCAGATGAAGGCGACGCAGGCGAAGATCCAGGGCATCCTGAACAGCCCCGTGGGGTCCTTGCCGGCCGGCCCGATCCGCGGCGGGTCGGGGCAGATGATCTGGCCGGTCAACGGACCGATCACCTCGCAGTTCTGCGAGCGGCGCGCCTGGGAGGCCTGCCATCCCGGCATCGACATCGGCGTCCCGAGCGGCACGCCGATCCGCGCGGCGCTCGGTGGCCGGGTCGCGCTCGCCGGGCCCACGGGCGGCTACGGCAACTACACCTGCCTGCAGCACACCGCCTCGCTCTCCACGTGTTACGCGCATCAGTCGAGCATCGGCGTCAGCGTGGGCCAGCAGGTCAGCAAGGGTCAGGTGATCGGCATCTCCGGATGCACCGGCCTGTGCTTCGGCGCGCACCTGCATTTCGAGGTCCGCATCAACGGTGCGGTGACGAACCCGCTGAACTACCTGTAGACGGCGATCATCTAGCCTGCACCGGGTGCAGCCTGAGATCGACGTCCTGGGTCTTCCCGTGAAGACCTTCGGCCTGATGTTCGCCCTGGGCTTCCTGGCCTCCGGTGCGGTGATCCATCGCCGGATGAAGGAGCAGGGGCTCCCGGGCGACTGGGCCTACGAGATGATCTTCGCGGCGCTCTTGGGCGGGCTGGTCGGCGCGCGCCTGATCTGGATGCTGGAGAACCTCGACCGCGTCAAGGGCGACGTGCTGGGCAGCATCTTCTCCGGCTCGGGACTCGTCTGGTACGGCGGCGTCCTGGGGGGTGCCCTGTTCGTCTGCCTCTGGGCGCGCTGGCGCGGCTGGCTGGGGCTCGACACGCTCGACATGGCGGCCGTCCCGCTGGCGCTCGGCAACGCGATCGGGCGGATCGGCTGCCAGCTGTCGGGCGACGGCGACTACGGCAAGGCGTGGAACGGGCCCTGGGCGATGGGGTATCCGCACGGCACCGTCCCGACCGATCCGGGCGTGACAGTGCATCCGACGCCGATCTACGAGACGCTCGCGATGGGCCTGATCGCCTGGCTGCTGTGGACGCTGCGCGACGTCGTGCGCCCCGGCGCGCTGTTCGCGCTGTGGCTCGTCGGCGCGGGCACCGAGCGCCTGCTCGTCGAGTTCCTGCGGCGCAACGACATCGCCGCGCTGGGGCTCACGCTCCCGCAACTGCAGAGCGTGGCGATGATGATCGCGGGTGTGGTCTGGCTGCTCATCATCCGCCGCCGCCATGGCTCCGTGCTGCTCCCGCGCGGCGTGACGCGTGCGCCGGTCGTGGCCCAGCCGGCGCCGTCCTGAGCCGCGGTCCGGTTCCTCAGGCGGGGCGCCCCAGCGCCTTGCGTATGAACCGCACGCTCAGATCCTGCAGCTCCCCGTCGTGCTGGATCGAACGGTGGTGGCCGCCGGGGACGACCACGAGACGGCTGTGCTCGACGACCGCGTTGAGCTGCCGCGAATGCGCCACCGGCACCACCTCGTCGCCTTCGGCGTGCAGGAGGAGCAGCGGACATTCCAGATCCTCTGCTGCCGCGATCTCGTCGTGCTCGGCGAGGAAGGCGTCGAGCCCGGGGTCGGCCGCGCGGAAGTCCAGCCGCCCGTCGCGCACGCCGCGCCGCAGCCCGCCGGCGCTCGCCGGGCAGATCGCGACCACGGCACGCGCGTCGCAGGCGGCGGCGGCGACCAGTGCGAGGTAGCCGCCCATGCTCGATCCCCGCAGCGCGAGCGGCGCGCCGTCCGGCAGCAGGCCGGCGATCCGCACGACGTCGGCGACGGCGCGGCCGTCGAGCGCCCCGTCACTCTCGCCATGCCCGCGCAGGTCGAACGCGATCGCCGCGAACCCGTATGTCCGGCAGCGCCGGGCGAAGTCGTAGTGCGACTCCTTGGCGGACCCGGCGCCGTGCAGGATCACGACGCCCCCGCGCGGCGCGCCGTCCGGGAGGAACAGCGCGTAGGCGAGGCCGTCGCAGCGCCCGATGTCCGCGGGCGGCTCGACGTTGACGGTGCGCACGGCATGGCATGATGCGCCGCCGATGGCCGCGGCGCAACAGCTCTCGCACGTCTACCCGCTCGGGAGCCACCTGGACGCGCGCGGACGGCTGCAGATCGGGGGGTGCGACGCGCTCGCGCTGGCGCGCGAGTTCGGCACCCCGTGTTTCGTCGTCGCCGAGGACGACATCCGCGCCCGCGCTCGCGCCTTCGTCCAGGCTTTCGCCTCCCGCACCGACGATTTCGAGGTCGTCTTCGCATCCAAGGCATTCCCGTGCACGGCGATCTACCGCCTGCTGTTCGAGGAGGGGATCGGGTGCGACGTCGCGTCCGGGGGTGAGCTCTCGCTGGCGCTGGCCGGCGGGGTCGATCCGGCCCGCATCCACCTGCACGGGAACGCGAAGAGCGCGGCGGAGATCGCGTACGCGATGGAGGTCGGCGTCGGCGACGTGATCGTCGACAACATGCGCGACCTGATGCTGCTCGAGGATCTCGTGCCCGAGGGGCGCCGGCAGCCGGTCTTCCTGCGGATCGCGCCGGGCGTGAGCCCCGAGACCCATCCCGCGATCTCCACCGGCGGCCCGAACACGAAGTTCGGCTTCGACCTCTCGCACGCGCCGGCCGCGATCGAGCGCTCACGACACTCGGACGCCGTCGACCTGAAGGGCCTGCACTTCCACATCGGCTCGCAGATCATGGATCTCGAGCCGTTCCGCGTCGCGCTGGAGCGGCTCGCGGTGCTCGGCGAGTTCGACGCCTACAACCTCGGGGGCGGGCTCGGCGTCGCGTACGGCGCGCATGACGCGCCGCCGTCGATCGAGGACTACGTGGCCGCCAAGGTCGACGCGGTGCGGCAGGTCGCGGGGCCCGGCAAGCGGATCCTCGACGAGCCGGGGCGCGCACTCGTCGCGAACTCGTGCGTGACCCTCTACGAGGTCCAGTCCGTGAAGCGCAACGTCGACACCTACGTCGCCGTCGACGGGGGAATGTCGGACAATCTGCGGCCGATGCTCTACGACGCCCGCTACGAGGTCCAGGTCGCGGACCGCTTCGGGGGCGGCACCCGCTGTCACGTCGTCGGCAAGCACTGCGAATCCGGGGACATCCTGGTCCGCGACACCGACCTGGACGACCCGCGGGCCGGCGACATCCTGGCGATGCCCGCCACGGGCGCCTACGGTCATGCGATGGCCAATACCTACAACGGGGCGCTGCGGCCGCCCGTCGTGTTCGTGAAGGACGGCGATGCGCGCCTCGTCGTGCGCCGCGAGACCCACGAGGATCTGGTGGCCCGAGATGTCGGCTGAGCCCGGCGTGTTCCGGATCGGCCTGCTCGGCCGCGGCACCGTCGGATCCGCCTTCGAGACGCTCGTCGCCGCGCGCGCGGACCGGATCGCCGAGCTCACCGGCCTGCGCCCGCAGATCGTCGGAGTGCTGCGCCGCACGGAGGGCGACGTTGACGAGATCCTCGCGGCAAGCGACCTCGTCGTCGAGGTCATGGGCGGGATCGACCCCGCGCGCGACTACGTGCTGCGCGCGATGCGGGCCGGCAAGCACGTCGTGACCGCCAACAAGCAGCTGCTCAGCCAGCACGGCGAGGAGCTGTGGGCCGTGGCGCGCGAGAACGGCGTCCAGCTGCGCTTCGAGGCGGCCGTCGCCGGGGTCGTCCCGGTCATCCGCGTCCTGTCCGAGTCCCTCGCCGGTGCGCACATCGACCGCATCCACGGGATCGTCAACGGGACCACGAACTTCATCCTCAGCCAGATGGCGGCGACCGGCGCGCCGTACTCGGAGGCGCTGGCCGAGGCGCAGGCGCTCGGGTACGCCGAGGCCGATCCGAGCGAGGACGTGAGCGGCAAGGACGCGGCGGCGAAGATGGCGATCCTCGCGCGGCTGGCGTTCAACACGCCGGTCCACATCGACGAGGTCGTCTGCGAGGGGATCGAGCACCTGACCGCCGACGACATGGCGTACGCGCAGGAGCTCGGCCTCGGCCTCAAGCTGCTGGGCACCGCCGAGCGCTGCGGTGAAGGGCGCCTGTCGGTCCGCGTGCATCCGGCGTTCCTGTACGCCGGGCACCCGCTGGCGGCCATCGACGGCCCGTTCAACGCCGTGACGATCGAGTCCGAGGCGATCACGGAGATCACGATCTCGGGCCCGGGGGCGGGCGGCCCGCAGACGGCCAGCGCCGTCCTGGGCGACGTGATCAGCGCGATGATCCCGCCGGCCTCCACGCCGGAGACGACGGAGCGGCTCGAGGTGGTGCAGGACGTCGAGTCCGCGTTCTACCTGCACCTGGAGGTCGCCGACCGGCCCGGAGTGCTGGCACAGGTCGCGCAGCTGCTGGGCCTGCAGGGCGCGTCGATCAAGTCCGTCGTGCAGCAGGGCCTCGGAGACAACGCGCGCCTGGTCATGGTCACGCACCCGCTGCTGGAGTCGAAGTTCTTCGCGGCCTGCGACCTGATCGCCGGCCTGGACTTCGTGCGTGCGCGCCCGCGGGCGATCCGCGTCATCGACGAGCAGTTCACCAGCTGATGGCGGGCCTCATCGAGCGCTACCGCGACCGCCTCCCTTTCGGCCCGGACGATCCGGTCGTCAGCCTGCAGGAAGGCTCCACGCCGCTCGTGTACGCGGACCACATCTCCGAGCGCGTCGGGGCGCAGGTGTGGCTGAAGATCGAGGGTGCGAACCCGACCGGCTCGTTCAAGGACCGCGGCATGACCTGCGCGGTCTCGGCCGCCGTCCGTGAGGGTGCCGCGGCGGTGATGTGCGCCTCGACGGGGAACACCGCCGCCAGCGCCGCCGCCTATGCGGGCCGTGCGGGGCTGACCGGCGCCGTGATCGTCCCGGAGGGCAAGATCGCCACCGGGAAGCTCGCCCAGGCACTCATGCACGGTGCGCGCGTGATCGCGCTGCGGGGCAATTTCGACCAGGCGCTCGAACTCGTGCGCGAGATGACGGCCAAGCACCCGATCGCGCTCGTGAACTCCGTCAACCCGTTCCGCATCGAGGGCCAGAAGACCGCGTCGTTCGAGATCCTCGAGGAGATCGGGGCGATCGACGCGCTCTGCATCCCCGTCGGCAATGCCGGGAACATCACCGCCTACTGGAAGGGCTTCTGCGAGATGGACGAGGCACCGCGGATGCTCGGCTTCCAGGCCGCGGGCGCGGCGCCGCTCGTGACCGGCAAGCGGGTCGACGCGCCCGAGACGGTCGCGAGCGCGATCCGGATCGGCAACCCGGCGCGCTGGGAGGAGGCGATGACCGCGGTCCGCGACTCCAGCGGCCGCATCGAGGCGGTCAGCGACGACCAGATCCTCGACGCCTACCGCCTCCTCGCCCAGCGCGAAGGCGTCTTCTGCGAGCCGGCGAGCGCCGCGCCGGTCGCGGGCCTGCTGGCTCACGGCGTGCCGGACGGCGTCGACCGGATCGTCTGCATCCTCACCGGCCACGGCCTGAAGGATCCGCAGACGGCCCTGGAGCAGGCCGGGACCGTCGTCCCGTGTGAACCCGAGCTGGCGGCCGTCGAGCGCGCCGTCCTCGGCTAGCCGAGCCGCCCGATGCAGCGCCGCCGGCTCGTCCGCGTTCCCGCATCCTCCGCCAACCTGGGGCCGGGGTTCGACACGTTCTGCGCGGCGCTCTCGCTGCACATGGAGCTCGAGGTCATCGAGACGCCCGGGGTCTTCGCCGTGGAGACCGACCTCGCGATCGCCAGGGACCGGCGCAACCTCGCGGTCCGTGGCTTCGAGCGCCTGCATCCCGCTGACGGGTTCACCTTCCGGATCACGTCGGACATCCCGCTCTCGGGCGGGCTGGGCACCAGCGCGGCGGCATTCGTCGCCGGCCTCGTCGCCGCCGACCATCTCTTCGAGCTCGACGCCGACCTGCTGGAGCTCGGCACGGCCTGCGAGGGTCACCCGGACAACGTCGCCGCCGCGCTTCGCGGAGGGATCGTGATCTGCGCCGACGGCGAGGCCGTGCGCTTCGAGGCGCCCGACGGCCTGGAGGCCGTGCTCGTCGTGCCGCACGAGCACGTGCGCACGAAGCTCGCACGCGACCTGCTGCCCGCCGAGGTGCCGATGGCCGACGCCGTCTTCAACGTCGCGCACGGCGCCCTGCTCGCCGCCGGGCTCGCCTCCGGCGACCTCGATCTCGTCGCACGCGGGCTCGCCGACCGCCTGCACCAGGACCGCCGTGCGCATCTGTACCCGCGCTCGATGGAGCTGGTCCGGCGCGCCCACGAGCTCGGTGCGCTCGGCGGGACGATCTCCGGCGCCGGCCCGACGGTCCTGCTGTGGACGCGTTACGAGGCGACCGGCGGCGTGATCGAGGCGGCGCGAGCCGCCGTCGGGGACTGGGCCGCGGTACTGCGCGTGCCGTTCGAGCCCGTGGGCGCGGACGTTCGCGAGCTCTGAGGCGCCCTCAGGCGGGCATCAGCGCGCGAATCTTCGCGCGCGGGCCGTCGAGGCCCAGGCGGCGAAGCAGCTCCTCGGCCACCTGCAGGTAGTCGGTGCCCAGGTCGGGCCGGTGGTCGAAGATCGAGACGGCGCGCTCGGCCGATTCGGCGTAGGCGATCGACTGGCGCACGGAGTGCTCGAGCAGCTTGTCCCCGACGTGCTCCTTCAGCGACTCGTAGGCCTCGCGCGAGTGCACGGTGCGCATGTCGGCGATGTTGAACAGCACGCCGAGCCATTCGAGCCCGGGGTTGAGGCTCTCGCGGGCGAGCTGGATGACCTCGAGCGCCTGTTCGACGCCCTGGAGGGCGAAGTACTGCGCCTCGCTGGAGAGCAGCGCGTAGTCGGCGGCGACCAGGGCGTTGACGGTGAGGAGGCCCAGCGCCGGCGGGCAGTCGATGAAGACGACATCGTAGGCGTCGTCGATGTCGGCCAGCGCGCGGCGCAGCGTCAGCTCGCGGCCCATCTTGCCCGCCAGCGTCAGCTCCGCCTCGGCGAGGCTGAGGTTGGCCGGGATCACGTTGTCGTGGATCGCCTCGGTGGCCGTGGCACGTCCACCGAGGACGTCGCCGATGGTCGGCTCGGCCTCGGGCTCGATGTCGAAGTAGTCCGAGAGGTTGCCCTGCGGATCGAGGTCGATCGCGAGCACGCTCAGGCCACCGTCGCGGAACGCCTCGGTGAGGTGCCGAACCGCGGTCGTCTTGCCGGTGCCGCCCTTCTGAGAGAGAACCGCGATCTTCAGCGCCATCGAGACGGTGAGTCTAGACGGCCACTCAACCTCAGGGCTCGAGGTCGAGCGCGGCGACGGGTCCGGTCTGCGGCTGGGCGACCGAGACGTCGACGAAGTGCAGGCGGTAGCGCCCCACGGCGATCTCGTCACCGTCGACCAGCGTGCGCCACTCGATGCGCCGGCCGTTGACGAACACGCCGTTGAGACTGCGGTCGTCCAGCACGCGTACGCCGTCCGGCTGGCGGACGATCAGCGCATGACGCCGCGAGACGGTGGGGTCGTCGAAGCGCACGTCGGCGGCGAGGCTGCGCCCGATCCGCGTCCATTCGCGGGTCAGCGGGACGACGCGCACCTCGGCTTCGTCGCGGAACACGAGGTACTGGCCCTCGCCCTCCATGTCTGCGCGCGCGACGTCGAGCATGTCCAGCCGGTCCTGCGGCTCGGAGCTCACCGGCGAAGCGGATCGCACGCTGCCGATGTTCGTCTCACCGGAGAACAGCGAGGCTCGGACGAACCTGTTGCTCGTGCAGCCGGGGCACGGCGGAAGCGCGTCCTCGGTCTCGAGCGACACCACATAGCCGCACTGCTGACACCTGAAGGACCCCATGCCGGCCAGGGTTCCCGAGGTCAGAGACTCCACCACACGCGTGCTCTCACTCATGTTCCCTCCGCTTCTCGGGTGCACACCACACCCGGTCGCTTCATCAGAGAGTAGCGCGGAGGTCAATCGTCGATTGGTTCAAAATCCGGTGTTTGCACGATTTTGCGCGTCTCGAAGGACAAGAGCTCCCGGCGCCGAAAACGATCCCATGCTGCGCCCCCTGCTCGGACTCGCGGAACCGGACCTCGAACGCGCCCTGCTGCGCAAGGGCGTGACCGCACGCGCCGCCGGCGGCGTTCAGTGCGTCGACTGCGGTCGTCACCCGCTGATCGGGGAGACCGTTCACCGCTACGAGTCCGGGGCGGTGTGCACGCTCTGCCGCGCCGGCCACCGCGATGCGCCCTCGCGCACGGAGCTCGTGCACCACGTCGAGCACGGCGTCAGCGTGCGGCGCTACCCGGTCACGCGCGCCGCCTGACCGCGCCGGGCAAGTCGCCGCGGCGACGGTAGACTGCGCCGCGCCGATGCAGCCGTTCACACTCGACACGACCATCGCCCGTCCGAGCGAGGAGATCTTCGAGTACCTCCTGGACGTCGCGAACCACCCCGAGTTCACCGACCATTTCCTCAACGACTGGCACATGACCCGGGAGGACACCTACGGGCTGGGTGCCGGAGGCCGCTTCGAGGCCAAGCTCCCGTTCGCGCGGTTTGCGTGGGGCGACTGGTCGATCGTCGAGGCGGACGAGCCGCGCACGCTGGTCCTCGCCGGCCGCAGCGGCAAGTTCAACCGCGTCCGCACGCTGACCGTGTTCCACCTGAGGCCCGCGGCGGGCCGGTCGACCCGCGTCGAGGTCACGGTCGAGACTCGTCCGGAGCTGCCGACCGACAAGCTGCTCGAGTCGTTCGGGCAGAAGCGCGCGATGAGGCGTCACTGGCGCAGGGCGCTGAAGCGCCTGCGCCTGATCCTCGAGGAGGATCGGCTGCGCGGCGGGCGCGCGACGATCGCCGGCGGCCCGCGCAAGCCCGCGACGCGCCTGCCCGTCTCGTAGACGCTAGCCGCCGACCCGTCGGATGATCAATTAGACTCCCGCGTCGCCATGACGCGTCGTCTTCTCCTCATCCTTCTCGCCCTGTCCTCCCTCGCTCTCGCGGCCTGCGGGGACAAGCAGAAGACCATCACCCACGGCGAGTCCGAGGCGCAGTTCGTGACGCTCGGCCAGATGCAGTACCAGGTGCAGCTCTCGCGCCAGCTGAACCAGGCGGACGTCGGGGACCGCGCGCTGCTCGTCGGCATCCCGCCGGCCGACCGCGGCCTGAAGCCCGACGAGGTCTGGTTCGCCGTGTGGGTGCGCATCACGAACAAGTCGGACAACATCGGGAAGGGCGCCGACGAGTTCAAGATCGTCGACACCCGCGGGCGCGTCTTCAAGCCGATCCAGCTGCAGCGGATCAACCCGTTCGCCTACCGCTCGACCCCGGTGCTTCCCGGCGGCGTCTATCCGCTGCTCAACAGCGTGGCGACGAGCACGCCGCCCGGTGGCGCGCTGCTGCTGTTCAAGCTCCAGCTGCCGGCACTGGACTTCCGCCCGCTCGAGCTCGGGTTCTCGAGCACGCTCGTGCCGAAGGCCGAGTCGAGCGTCCGGCTCGACGTCTGATCAGCGCCGCAGCGTCGCGGCGAGGATCTCACGCGCGACGGGCGCGGCGCTGTCGCCGCCCGCACCCGCGCCGACCAGCATGACCCCGACCGCGGCGCGCGCACGGCGGCCCTTCTGCGCCGGGGCGAACGCGACGAACCACGCGTCCGTGTCCTGTGGGTTGGTGGTCGTGTCGCCGGGCTCGCGTGACTTGAGTTCGGCGGTGCCGGTCTTCCCGGCGACAGGGACCCCGCTGATCTGCGCGGCGGTGCCCGTCCCGTAGCGGACGACGCCGAGCATCAGCTCGCGCATCTGCCGCGCCGTGCGGGCCTTGATGGCGCGCACGCCGCCGCCGCGCTTGGCTGCGCGCGCCTGGGCCAGATCGAGCGTCAGCTTCGGCCGCCGGCCGCCGTTCCCGATCGTCGCCGCCACCTCCGCCATCTCCAGCGTCGTGGCCTGGACGCGACCCTGGCCGATCGCCGAGGAGCCGACGGCCAGGTCGTCGCCGATCTCGTTCCCCTGCGGGATCGTGCTCGGCGCGACGCTGGGGAAGGCCCCCGGCTGGTTGAAGCCGAAGCGCTCGGCCGTCTTGACGAGCGCCTCGGCTCCGAGCTTGGCCCCGAGCGGTGCGAACACCGAGTTGCACGAGACGGCGAACGCGTTGGCCAGCGTCCCGCCGCAGACCTCGCCGCCGGCGTTCGCCAGCGGGACGCCGGAGAGCACGGCCGTGGAGGCGTACGGGAACGCGTCGGTCGGCTTGACGATCCCGGCGTCCAGCGCCCCCGCTGTGGTGATCACCTTGAAGGTCGAGCCCGGCGGCTGCAGGATCGAGAACGGGACCCCGGCGAAGGCGAAGACGGCGCCGGTCGACGGATCGAGCGCCACCGCGCCGCCGTAGCGCCCGCCGAGCGCGGCGGTCGTCACGCGCTCGATGTTCGGGTCGATGGTGGTGCGCACGCTCTCGCCGGGGCGTCCGTTGGCACGGCCGAGCACGCGCCCGCCGGCGGTCAGGGTGCCCGAGGGCACGCCGCCGAGCCGCACGTCGAAGATCCGCTCCAGCCCGCTCACGCCGACCTTCGCATCGGGCGGAACGCCGAGCGCCGTCAGCTCCTCGGCGCGGTCGGGCGGCGCCGTGTCGAGCTTGCCGACGACCTGCGCGGCGACATCCGGGATCGTGGACGTCCGGTCCGGGCCCTGGGCCAGCGCCGTGCCGTCGCGCGCCAGGATCGACCCGCGGGCGGGCATCGACGTCTGGCGCTCCAGCCGCTCTCCGTCGCGCAGGCCCGGGAAGACGAGCCGGGGGACCCAGGCGACCTTGAATGAGCCGCCGTCCTCCTTGACGGGTACGAGCACCGATCCCTTGACGGTGCCGAAGACGCGCGTTCGAACGGTGACGGGGACGCGCCACGTCGCGTCGCCCTGCTTCTTCGGCTTCCCGGTCTCGACGGACATCTCGCTCGCGGTCGCGGTCGCCAGCGCGGCGCGGTTGGCCTGCGCGAACGGCAGCAGCGCCGTGGTGTCCTTCGCCTTGGCGGTCAGCTGCGCGTGCATCGTCGCCCAGTCGCCCTTGGACCAGGCGGTGGCGTACGTGCTGACCGCATCGCGGCCGTCATCACCGCTTCCCGCGCCCACGGCGGCGCCGACGACGAAGGCCAGGCCGGCGAGCGCCACCGCCGGGATCGCGCGCCGGCGGATGCGCGTGCGGCGCTCGTCCAGGGCGGGGCGGGGTGTGCCACGCGGAGCGGTGGCCGTGCTCGATGCAGGCCCGCGTTCGCCCCGATGCGTGCTGCCCGTATCGCTCACCGACTGAATCTCCTCGGAAACCAGACTAATCCGTTCCCTGGAGTTTCGACGCAGGCGTGTGCCGAGCCTGCATCGCCTTGCGCAGGCTGGGCACTGCCGGCGGCGAGCCACGGGGCCACGGGCGCTAGTCTGGCCCGCGAATGCCCAAGACCCTCGTCATCGCCGAGAAGCCGTCCGTCGGACAGGACCTTGCCCGCGTTCTCCCCGGCCCATTTCAGAAGCACACCGGCACCGGCGAGAAGACGGTTCGCTGGCTCGAGGGCCCGGATCACATCATCACCTGGGCCGTCGGCCACCTCGTGCAGCTCGCCGAGCCGGACGAGTACGACGAGAAGTTCAAGAAGTGGCGCATGGCCGATCTCCCGATCGTCCCGAGCTCGTTCAAGCTGATCGTCCGCGACGAGCGCTCGCAGAAGCAGATGACGGTCGTGCGGCGCCTGCTGCGCGACGACGACGTCGACCTGGTCATCAACGCCTGCGACGCCGGCCGCGAGGGCGAGCTGATCTTCGCCTACCTGTACGAGAAGGCCGGTGCGACAAAGCCCGTCCAGCGCCTCTGGCTGTCGTCGATGACCGAGTCGGCGATGCGCGACGCGCTCGCGGACCTGCGCCCCGCCGAGGAGCGCAAGAGCCTCGAGGAGGCGGCGCGTTCGCGCTCGGAGGCGGACTGGATCGTCGGCATGAACGCGACGCGCGCCGCCACGATCCGCCTTCGGTCCTCTTTCGACGGTGCGGTGTCGCTCGGTCGCGTTCAGACGCCCACGCTGGCGATCCTCACGCGGCGTGAGGTCGAGATCCGCGCGTTCGTCCCCGAGAAGTACTGGCTCGTCGACGCGAAGTTCGCCACCGACGACGGCCGTCGCTACGAGGGCCGCTACCACCTCGGCGCGCAGCCGCGGCTGTCCGCCGCCGAGGAGGCCGAGGAGATCGCCGGTGCGGTGCGGGGGCAGCGTGGCGAGATCACGAAGCTCGAGAAGACCAAGCGCACCGAGAAGGCCCCGCTCCTCTACGACCTGACCTCGCTGCAGCGCGAGGCGAACACGCGCTACGGGTTCTCCGCGCGCCGCACGCTGGCGGCCGCGCAGCGCTGCTATGAGGAGCACAAGGCGCTGACCTATCCGCGCACCAGCTCGAAGTTCCTGACGAGCGACATGGTCGCGGAGATCAAGCCCACGGCCGGCCTGGTCGGTCGTCGGCCGGAGTACGCCCAGGCGGCGTCCTACATCACCGGCCTCGACGTCCTTCCGCTCGGCCGCGTGGTCAACGACGAGAAGGTCGGCGACCACCACGCGATCATCCCCACCAACTCCGAGCACAGGCTCGACAAGATGAACGACGACGATCGCCGCGTCTTCGACATGGTCGCGCGGCGCTTCCTCGCGATCTTCCACCCGGACGCGGAGTTCGAGAACACGCGCGTCGAGACGACGGTCGCCGAGCACGTCTTCCGCACCCGCGGCAAGGTTCTGATCGTGCCCGGCTGGCGCGGGGTCTACGGCGAGCTCCCCGAGGGCGAGGGAACCGCCTCCGAGGAGGACGAGGGTCGCGACCAGCAGCTTCCCAAGCTCGCCAAGGGGGAGGCCGCCGACGCGAAGGACGTCGAGGTCCTCGAGAAGGAGACCAAGCCGCCGCGCCGCTACTCGGACGCGTCGCTGCTGGGTGCGATGGAGGGTGCCGGCAAGCTCGTCGACGACGACGAGTTGCGCGAGGCGATGACGGATTCGGGCATCGGGACGCCGGCCACGCGCGCGGCGATCATCGAGCGGCTGATCGACGTCGGCTACGTCGAGCGCGATGGCCGTGCGCTCGTCCCGACGGAGAAGGGCCTGAACGTCATCCGCCTGCTCGACGGTCATCCGCTGACCGAGCCGGCGCTGACGGGCGAGTGGGAGAAGCGCCTCGACGAGATCGAGCAGGGCACCGAGACGCGCAAGAAGTTCATGGCGGACATCGCCGAGTTCGCGGGCGCGACGGTGGGCGAGATCGACGCGAAGCTCAAGGACGTGCGGATCCCGCGGGCCAACCTCGGCCCGTGCCCGGTCTGCGGCCACGACATCATCGAGAATCGCAAGGGGTACTCGTGCTGGGCGCGCGAGGATCCAGGCTGCGGGTTCGTCATCTGGAAGGCCAAGGCCGGGAAGCAGCTTGCCGCGCCGGTCGCCCGCGAGCTGATCGCCACGGGCCGCACCGAGAAGCCGGTGACCGGCTTCAAGGGCCGCAGCGGGCGCTCGTTCCGCGCGAAGCTCGCGCTCGAGCAGTCCGTGGACGGCAAATGGCGCGTCGAGTTCGACGAGGCGTGGGCGAAGGAGGGGGCGAAGGCTCCCGAGGCCGACGACGCCGAGGTCGAGGCCGCGAGGATCGCCGCGGTCGCCGAGGCTGCCGGCGCCGGCGACGGCGCCGCCGCGGCGTAGCCCGCCGGCGCGTCAGATCCGCCGCCTCGTGCGGGACCCTGAGGGAGCATGCCCCTGAAGCTCGTCACCGGCCCGGCGAACGCCGAGAAGGCGGGCGTCGTCCTCGACGGCGTCCGGGCGGCGGCGGCGGACGGCCGCGACCCCATCCTGGTCGTGCCGACCGCGGCGGACCTCGAGGCCTATCGACGCGAGCTCGCCGGCGACGGCGTCCTGCTCGGCGTGAGCATCGAGCGCTTCGACGGCCTGCTCGGACTCATGGCCGGCCGGGCCGGCGTCACGACCCGCCCGCTCTCCGGGCTCGGCGCCGAGCGCCTGGCCCGCGTCGCCGCCGCCGGGCTCGTGGAGCACGATGCGCTGCCCGCGCTCGCCGACTCGGCCCGTACGCCGGGCTTCGCCGCTGCGCTGGCCCGGTTCGCCGGTGAGCTCGGCGAGGCCGGCGTCACGCCGCAGCGGTTCGCCGCCGCGCTGGCCGACTGGGCCCGGATCGAGCCCGGTCGCGGCCCGTTCACCCGCGATCTCGCCGCGCTCTACCGCGCATACGACGCGGCGCTCGGGCGCATCGGGCGGACCGACGCCGCCCGCCACGCGCGTGCCGTCAGCGACGCGCTGCGCGTCGCCCCCGAGCTCTGGGGTCCGCGCCCGGTGTTCCTGTACGGGTTCGACGATCTGACGCCCGCGCAGCTCGACGCGATCGAGACGCTCGCGGCGGTGCCCGACGCCGGCGTCACCGTCTCACTCCCGTATGAGCCGGGCCGTGCCGCGTTCGTCGGGCGGGCCGGCGCCTACCAGCAGCTCAGCGCACTCGCCGGGCCGGGCGGCGAGCTGCGCCTGGAGGCGAACCCCGAGCACTACGAGGCCGCCTCGCGCGCGGCGCTGCATGGCGTCGAGCGCGCGCTCCTCGAGCCCGGCGCGGAGCACGTCGATCCGGGCAACGCCATCGAGCTGCTCGAGGGCGGCGGGGAACGGGCCGAGCTCGAGCTCGTCGCCGAGCGGATCGCGCGGCTGCGGGCCGACGGCGTCGCGCTCCACGAGATCGCGGTTGCAGTGCGCGACGCCCGCGACGCAGCCCCGCTGATCGAGGCCGTGTTCGCCGATGCGGCGATCCCGATCGCGCTCGAGCGCCGCGTCGGGGTCGCCGACACCGGGCTCGGTCGAGCCCTGCTCGCCCTGCTGCGCTGCGCGGTGCTCGGCGGCGGCGTCGCGGACCTGCTCGAATGGCTCCGCAGCCCGGGCATCGTCACCGCGGCAGCCAGGCTCGACCGGCTGGAGCGCGACCTGCGCCGCGGCGGTGTCACCGACGTCGACGAGGCGCGCGCGGTGTGGCTCGGGCTCGGCGGCTTCCCGCTGGACGCGATCGACGAGCTGCGCGCGGCGGCCGGTGCGGGGCCTGCGCGGCTCACGGCCGTTCTGGCGACGCAGGTGCGGCGCCTCCTGCACGCGCCCTGGCGCAGCGACGGGCGCGGCGCCGCACCCGTGCTCAGCGCGGCGCAGGCGCTCGAGGCACGCGCCGCGGCGACGCTCCTGCACCGGTTGCACGAGCTCTCCGTGCTTGCGCGCACGGCCCCGCCGCTGGCCCCGGGGGTGCGCGAGCTGCACGACCATCTGGCCGCCGCCGAGGTCCGCGCCGGCCTGCCGCCCCGTCCGGGCGCGGTGACGATCGCCAGCCCGCTGGCGTTGCGGGCCCGGCGCGTGCACGCACTGTTCCTGTGCCGCCTGCGCGAGCCGCTCTTCCCGCAGGCCGGCCGTCCCGATCCGTTCCTGGCGGATGACGAGCGCGTGGGGCTGGCGCTGGCCTCCGGCCTCGCCCTGCGCGGGCATGAGACGACGCTCGACGAGGAGCGCTACCTCCTGTACTCGGCCGTCTCGCGGCCGACCGCGCTGCTCGTCCTATCGTGGCATGTCAGCGACGACGACGGCGAGGCGCAGGTTCGCTCGCCGTTCGTTGACGACGTCCTGGACTGCCTGTCACCCAGTCCGGCGGTCACGACGCGCCGGCTCGGGGACATCACCTGGGGGCCCGAGGCGCAGGTGAGCGCCCACCAGGCGCAGCTCTCCGCCGCAGCCGACGACGGGATGGCCGCGACGTCGGCGCCGCGCCCGGCCGCCGCGGGGCTCGAGCACCCGGTGGTCCTCGCGGAGCTCGGTGCGCGCGAGGCGTTCTCGGCCACCGAGATCGAGGCCTATGCGAGCTGCCCGGTGAAGTGGTTCATCGAGCGCTTCCTGCGTCCCGCCTCGCTGGACCCCGACGCCGAGCCGCTGGGCCGCGGGTCCGTCGCCCACGCGGCGCTCGAGCACACGCTGCGCGAGCTCGGTGAGCCCCTCACGCCGCAGAGCGCCGGGCGCGCGATCGCGCTGATGCGCCGCGCGCTCGCCGAGGTGGAGGCGGCGAACCCGCTGTCGGTCAACCCCCGCCGCCGCGTCGCCGCCCGCCACCGCCTGGAGGCGGATCTTGCGCGATACCTGCAAGGGGCCGCCGCGTCGGGCTCGTCCTACCTGCCGTCGCACTTCGAGCTCTCCTTCGGGCTGCCGGACAGCGACCGTGAGGCGGTCGCCGTGGCGGACGGCCTGTCCATCCGAGGCAAGATCGACCGGGTCGACCTCTCACCGCCGGGCGACCGCGCGATCGTCGTCGACTACAAGGGCCGTGCGACGCAGGACTCGTGGACCGCCTGGCTCGCCAAGGGCAAGCTCCAGGCGGGGCTCTACGCGCTCGTGCTCGAGGCGCTGCAGCCGGAGGTCGAGGTGGCCGGGGCGCTCTACCAGCCGCTCGGCGCCGACCCGTCATCGGACGCGCCGCGCGGCTTCCTGCGCGATGACGCCGACGTCGGCCGCCTCGACGTCAAGGAAGGCGATCGCGTCACGGCTGCGGAGCGTGAGGAGCTGCTCGGCGACATCCGCCGGGCCGCCCTGCGCGTGGTCGACGGGATCCGCGCCGGACAGCTGGAGCCGACGCCGGAGTCCTGCGCGTGGGACGGCTCCGGGTGCGCGTACCCGGGGATCTGCCGGTGCGATCGATGACCGGCATCCTCCACGACGCGGAAGGCCGTCCGGCCGGTTCCGCAGGCGTTCTGCTGACCGGCGAGCAGGCGGTCGCGGTCGAGCGCCGCGACGGGCGGATGCTGCTGTCCGCCAACGCGGGCGCGGGCAAGACGACCGTCCTCGTGGAGCGCTTCGTCCGCGACGTGATCGAGAGCCGGGCGGCGGCCGAGCGCGGGGAGGGCGAGGCGATCGGCTGCCGCCAGATCCTCGCGATCACGTTCACGCGCAAGGCGGCCGGGGAGCTGCGCCGCCGGATCCGAGAGCGCTTCACCGAGCTCGGGGCGCACGAGGATGCCCGTGACCTCGAGGGGGCGTGGATCTCGACGATCGACGGTTACTGCGCGCGAGTCCTGCGCACGCATGCGGTGGTCGCCGGGCTGGACCCCGATTTCGTCGTGCTGGACGACGCGCAGACCCGCGAGCTCCTGGACGCGGCGTTCGACCGTGCGCTTGGGCGGTTGCTCGGGGACGGTGAGAGCGCCGACGACGTCGCGCTGCGGCTCGTCGGCGGCTTCGGCTACGACCAGCTCCACGACGCGATCGTCGATGTGCACGAGCGCCTGCGCAACGCCGATGCTCCAGTGCGGCTTCCGGAGCCTCCGGAACCTGACGTCAGCGCGGCGCGCGCCGTCCTCGCGCAGGCCGCCGAGCGCGCGGCGGCGCACCTCGAGGGGCGGCCGGAGGGGCAGCGGATGGACGAGGCGCGCGAGCTCCTGCGCGCGTGCCGCGATGCGCTGGCCATGGACGCGGCGGTGACGGCCGCCCAGGTCGGCAGGTGGCGCGTCGGTCGGACGACTGCCGCGCTGCGCGACCCGCCGCTCGAGGCGTACCGCGCCGCGGTCAGCAGGCTGCACGACGCCGTGGCGAACGACGCGGCGCGCCCGCTGCTGCTCATGACGGGCACGCTCCTCGAGCTGTTCGCGGACGAGTACGGGCGGGCCAAGGAGCAGGCCGGCGGCCTGGACTTCACCGACCTGACGCTCCGCGCGCGCGATCTGCTGCGCGATCACCCGGCGATCGCGGCGGGCTACCGCCGCCGCCTGAAGCGCGTGATGGTCGACGAGTTCCAGGACACCAACCGGCTGCAGCTCGACCTCCTCGCCGCCCTGGGCATCGAGGATCAGTTCATGGTCGGCGATGCGCTGCAGTCGATCTACGGTTTTCGCAACGCGGACGTGCAGCTGTTCCGCGAGGAGCGCGACGCGCATCGCGGTGAGGATGCGTACGCCGAGCTGCGCCGCAACTTCCGCTCGCACCCGGAGATCCTCGCGCTCATCAACGCCGCGTTCGCCGAGGCGCACGAGGGGGACTGGGTGCCGCTCGAAGCCCCGGCTCAGGCGCCCGCGGTCAGTCCGCGCGTCGAGCTGCTGGTCACCGACAGCAGCGGCTGGGGAGAGCTCGAGCCGGCGCCGCCGGAGCTGCTCGCCGGCCTGCCTGCGGCGACGCGCCCGGGTGACGCCGCGGAGGCGCTGCTGATCGCCCAGCGGATCCGTGAGCTGATCGATGACGGCTCCGCGACGGCCGGCGAGGTCGCCGTGCTCGTTCGCGCGGGCGCCAAGATGCCCCTGTACGAGCGGACGCTGGAGCGCGCCGGCGTGCCGGTCGTCGCGGCCCAGGGACGCGGCTGGTGGGGACGGCTCGAGGTCCAGGACCTGCTGCACCACCTGCGCGTGCTGCTCAACCCCCAGGACGAGGAGGCGCTGTTCGGCGCCCTCGCCTCGCCGCTCGTGGGCGCCGGGCCCGACACGCTCGCGCTGCTGGCGCTCGAGCGCCGGGAGGCCGGGGGACACGCGTGGGATGCGGTCGAGCGCGCGGTCTCCGGCGGCGGCGACGGGCCGGCGAGCGCGATCGACCCCGCCGAGCGCGCACGGCTGGCGGCGTACGCGGTGCTGCTCGAGCGCGAGCGTGAGGCCTCCGCGTGGGCGGGGGCGGGCACGCTGCTCGAGCGCGTCGTGCGTGAGACCGGCTACGACGTCCAGGTCGTCCGTCGTGCCGGCGGCCCGCGCGGCCTGGCGAACGTCCGCAAGCTCGTGCGTCTGGCCCGCGCCCACGAGCTGCGGCGTGGTGGGGGGCTGCGGGCCTTCGTCGATCACGCGGCCGCGCAGCTCGAAGCGAACGTTCCGACCCCGGACGCGCCTGTCGCGGCCGGCGATGTGGACGCCGTTCGCCTGATGACGGTCCACGGTGCCAAGGGCCTCGAGTTCGGCGTCGTCGTCGTCGCCGACCTCGGTCGGACGCCGCCCGGCGGCGTGCCGCGGATCCTCGTCGAGGGCGGGCGTGTGGGACTGCGCGTGATCAGCGTCGAGCGCGAGCGTCATGGCGCGTTCGACTACGACGAGCTGAAGGCCGAGCGCCGCCGGCGTGAGGAGGGGGAGGAGCGGCGGATCATGCACGTCGCGGTGACGCGCGCCGAGCGGCTGCTGATCCTGTCCGCCACGCTGCGCTTTGATCGCGCGTGGCCGAGTCCCGGTCCTCACGGGCCGCCGATCGCCTGGATGGGGCGTGGGATCCTGCGTGACGGCCCCGGGATGGACCTCCTGAACGACGCTGTCGACGAGGTGATCGACGTGCGCCGAGACCCGTTTGCAGCCCCGGTGCGGCTGATGGTCAACGCTCCTCGGACGATTGGCGAGGTGCTGCGCCTCGATGCGATCGACGCGCCGTCCCCGCCGCTGGCCGCGCCCGGCCCGGCACCGGCTCCGGTGCACGCGTCGTCGCCGCCCACGCCCGAGCCGCCGCCCGCGCCTCCGCCGACGCTGAGCTACAGCTCGCTCTCGGCCTATGCACGTTGTGGATATCGCTGGTATCTGCAGCGCGTGCTGGGGATGGCGGACCGCGACGAGCACGATCTGCCCGGGCGAGCGCTGCCGCGCGGCGCGATCTCCCCGCGCGAGCGCGGCGTCCTGACCCATGCGCTGCTCGAGAAGGCGGATCTCGGGCGCGACGCTCGCGCGCCGTCGCCGGCGGACGTCGAGGCGACGGCGGCGGCCGTCGGGATGACGGTTGACGAGCCCCAGAAGCTGGACCAGATCCGGCTCGTTCAGGCGGTGCTCGACGGGCCGCTCAGGGAGCGTCTCGCGGGTGCCGGGCGCGAGCTCGGGTTCGCGCTCGCGCTCGACCCGTCCGATCCGCGCTCGCCGATCCTGACCGGCTTCATCGACGCGCTCGGCAGCGAGGCCGACGCGGGAGCGCTCGTCGTCGACTACAAGACCGACGCGCTCCAGGACGGCGACGACCTCGAGGCCCGGGTGGCCACGGAGTACGGCGTGCAGCGCGCCGTCTACGCGCTCGCGGTCCTGCGCGCCGGAGCGCCGGTCGTCGACGTGGTCCACCTGTACCTCGAACGCCCGGGGGAACCGGTCACGGCGACGTTCAGGGCCGCGGACGTCCCGGCGCTGCAGGCCACCCTCCAGGAGGCCTCGCGCGGGCTCATGCGCGGCGACTATCCGGTCTCACCACGGCCGCACGCCGGGCTCTGCGGCACGTGCCCGGGGCGCGGCGGCCTGTGCTCGCACCCGGACGAGCTGACGGGGCGCGCCGACCCCGGCGAGCCGCCGGCCGGGCCGGCGGACGGCGCACAGGCCACGCTGTTCTGAGCCGTGATCAGGTGACGCCGGGCGCCTCCTGCCGCTCGTCGCGCGCTGCCCGGCGACGGCGCAGCTCGCCGTCGAGCTCGGCTCCGTAGAGGAACGCGAGCGCCATCAGGTAGGCCCACAGCAACAGGATCACGGCTGTGGAGAAGACGCCGTAGAGCGCGCCGTAGCGTCCGAATCCCTGCACGTAGACGGAGAAGCCCGCCGACGCGATCACCCACAGTACGACCGTCACGATCGAGCCAGACGTCACCAGATGGCGCCGCTGCGCGGCCTCCGCGGGCGCGTAGCGCAGCACGATCGACACCGCCGCCAGAGCCAGGCCGAGTGCCACCGGCCAGCGCACGATCGACCACACGTCCTGCGCCTCGCTGCCCAGCCCGATCCGGCTGAACACGTCCGTCGCGATCTTGCCGCCGAGGAAGATCGCGATCATCGACACGACGAGCAGCAGGACCACGATCAGCGTCAGGACGACGACGACGATCCGGCGGCGCACGAACCCGCGGTCCTCCTCGACGTCATGGGCGCGGTTCACCGCGCGGCCGGCCGCATGGAAGATCCCCGAGGCCGAGTTGATCAGCAGCACGGTCGACAGCACGAGGCTGACCGTCAGCGCGCCCGAGGAGATCCTCGTCGCGCTGCGCGCGACCGTCTCGACGACCGTCGCGGTCGCGGAGTCGGCGCCCTGGTCGCGGGCGAACGAGACGATGTCGCTCACGAGCCCCTCGCCGCCGACGAGCCCGATGATCGTCATGGCGAGCAGCAGGCCCGGGAACAGCGAGAGCATCGCGTAGTAGCTGAGCGTCGCCGCGCTGTCGGTCATCGTGTCGGACTCGAGCCGCACGAGCGCGCGCCAGGCCGCGGTCGGCTTGATCACCCTGCGCCACCAGTCGCGGACCGGGTGCCAGACCCGTCCGAGCCGGCTCATGCGCGCCGCCCCGTCGTGCGCGATGATGCGCGGACGATGAGCGCCGAGCCCGAGCAGCCCTTCTGGGGCGAAGAGACCGACGGCGCGCGAACGCAGCGCCAGTTGATTGAGCTCCTCAATGAGGTTCGTGTCGCCATGCCGGGGGTTCAGGTCCTCTTCGCGTTCCTGCTGGCACTCCCCTTCCAGAGCCGGTTCTCGGAGATCACCGGAAGCGAGCGCACGCTGTACTACACGGCATTGCTGTCCTCCGCGCTCGCCAGCGCGCTCTTCGTGGCCTCAGCGTCGATCCATCGGGTCCTGTTCCACCTGCATCAGCGCGAGTACATCATCCGCACGGGCAATCGCCTGACGCTCGCGGGGCTCGGGGCGCTGGCGGTTGCGATGACCGCGGCGATCTCGCTCGCCACCGAGTTCATCTACAACGACACGGTGGCGAAGATCGTCGGTGTCGGCACGGGGCTCTTCCTGCTCGGCTTCTGGTTCATCCTGCCGCTCGAACGGCGTCTGCACGCGCCATTGCCGCCCGGCGGCCGGCGGCCGAGCGACTGACGCACGGCAAGAACGCTTGCGGCTGGTTCCGTTCCGACGCCGATCGGGCATCCTGTGCGCATGGCTCGCGCGATTTGGAGCGGGACGCTCACGTTCGGCCTCGTGACGATCCCGGTGAAGCTCTACCCGGCGGTGCAGCGCAAGAACGTGCGCTTCAACCAGCTCGACGGGGAGGACAACGCGCGGATCCAGCAGCGGCGCGTCAACAGCCGGACCGGCGAGGAGGTCCCGTACGACCGGCTCGTCAAGGGTTACGAGCTGACCCCGGACCGCTACGTCGTGATCACGCAGGACGAGCTCGACGCGATCGACCCCAAGCGCACGCGCACGATCGAGATCGAGGACTTCGTCGAGGGCTCGCAGATCGACCCGATCTTCTACGACACGCCGTACTACGTCGCTCCGGCCGAGGGCGGCGCCAAGCCCTACCGGCTGCTGCTCGAGGCGATGGACCAGACCGGGAAGGTCGGGATCGCCCGGATCGTGCTGCGCACGAAGGAGTACCTCGTCGCGCTGCGGCCGGCCGGCGGCGTCCTGGAGATGTCGACGATGCTGTTCGCCGACGAGGTGGTGGATCCCGCCAAGCTCGACGAGCTGGCCGCCGCGGACGAGGTCCAGACGGCCGCCCGCGAGCTCGACATCGCCAAGCAGCTGATCGACTCGCTGGCTGCGGACTTCGACCACTCCCGCTACAAGGACGAGTACCGCGAACGCGTGCTGGACCTCGTGGAGCGCAAGGCCCAGGGCGAGCAGATCGAGATCCCGGCCGCGGCCGAGGCGGCGTCGAGCCCGGTCCCGGACCTGATGAGCGCGCTCAAGGCGAGCCTCGACGCCGCGCGCGAGAAGACTCCGCCGGCGCCCGCCCCGAAGAAGGCTCGCCGGCCGGCGCAGAAGAAGCCCGCCGCGGCCAAGAAGCCCGCGGCCAAGGCCGCCGCGAAGCCCCGCCGCACGTCCTGAGCGGTCACCAGGCGGGAAAAGGGCCGGGAGCCGGACCTTCCACATGTGCGCCGCGTGCGTAAAATCACGCGTTCCGCCTCACAGGCCCCCAACCGCGCAGCCCCACGGGACCTCTTTATGACGATGATGCTCAAGCCGCCAAAGGCCGACGGTCTGTATGACCCTCGCTTCGAACACGACGCCTGCGGCGTCGCGATGGTCGCTCGGCTGGACAACGTGCCCTCGCATGACGTGATCATCCGGGCGCTCGAGGCGCTCGACAATCTCGAGCATCGCGGTGCCGAGGGCGCGGACGTCAACACCGGCGACGGCGCCGGCATCGTCGTCAAGATCCCGGACGCGTTCTTCCGCGAGGTCTGTCCGTTCGAGCTCCCCGAGGCCGGCGGCTACGGCGTCGGCGTCTGCTTCCTGCCGCGTGACCCGGCGCTGCGCCGCAAGATCGAGCAGCTGCTGGAGCTCAACGTCCGCGTCGAGGGCCAGCGCGTGCTGGGCTGGCGCGACGTGCCGGTCGACGCGGGCCACGTCGGTGAGACGGCGGACCGCTCGCGCCCGCACATCCGCCAGCTGTTCATCGGCGCCGGAAAGGGCTTCGAGACCGACCAGGACGCGTTCGAGCGCAAGCTCTACGTGATCCGCCGGATCGTCGAGCTCGCGGCCGGCCCCGACTTCTACGCACCGAGCTTCTCGTCGCGCACCTGCGTCTACAAGGGCATGCTGATCGCCCGCCAGGTGACCGGGTTCTTCCCGGACCTGCAGGACGAGCGCTTCACCTCGCCGCTCGCGCTCGTGCACTCACGGTTCTCGACGAACACGTTCCCGAGCTGGGAACTGGCGCAGCCGTTCCGCGTGATCGCCCACAACGGCGAGATCAACACGCTGATGGGCAACATCAACTGGATGCGCGCACGTGAGAGCTCGCTCGCGAGCGAGCTCTTCGGCCGCGACCTGCAGAAGGTCATGCCGATCGTGCGGCCGGGGGGCTCGGACTCGGCGACGTTCGACAACGTCCTGGAGCTGCTGATGCTCAGCGGGCGGTCGCTGCCGCACGCCGTGATGATGATGGTGCCGGAGGCCTACAAGGACCGCACCGACCTCTCGGATGAGCTGAAGGGCTTCTACGCCTTCCACTCCTGCCTGATGGAGCCGTGGGACGGCCCGGCCGCGATCTGCTTCACGAACGGCAGCGTCGTCGGTGCGACGCTCGATCGCAACGGGCTGCGCCCGGGGCGCTGGGTGGAGACGAAGGACGGGCTCGTCGTCCTGGGCTCCGAGGCCGGCATGCTCGGCATCCGCCCGGAGAACGTCAAGCGGCTCGGCCGCCTGCAGCCGGGGAAGATCTTCCTCGTCGATCTCGAGCAGGGCCGGATCGTCGAGGACGAGGAGGTCAAGCGCGAGGTCGCCACACAGGCGCCGTACGCCGAGTGGTTCGGCCGCAACTGCGTGCATTTCGACGACCTCGACCCGGCGCACGTGACGATGACCGGCGTGCTGCCCACCCGACAGCGCCAGCTCGCGTTCGGGTACTCGCAGGAGGATCAGCGGATCCTCATGGTCCCGATGGCGCGCACGGGCGAGGAGCCGATCGGCTCGATGGGCAACGACGCCGCGCTGGCCGTGCTCTCGGACACGCGCCCGCCGCTGTTCTCGTACTTCAAGCAGCTCTTCGCGCAGGTCACGAACCCGCCGATCGATCCGATCCGCGAGTCGCTCGTGATGTCGCTGGGGACCGGCGTGGGCTCCGAGCTCAACCTGCTCGAGGAGACGCCCGAGCACGCCCATCAGCTCGTGATGGATCAGCCGATCCTGCGCAACCTGGAGCTCGAGACGCTGCGCCAGGTCTCCAGCGACGTCTTCCGTGCACACACGATCGACATCACGTGGCCCATCGCCGACGGGCCGGAGGGCATGGCGGCACGGCTGGCGAACGTCTGCGACGAGGCCCATGACGCGATCACCGCCGGCGTCAACATCGTGATCCTGTCCGACCGGCGCGTCGGCAAGGGCCGTGCGCCGATCCCGTCGCTGCTGGCCGTGGCGGCGGTGCATCACCATCTCGTGCGGCTGGGCAACCGCCTGCGGGCCGGCCTCGTGCTGGAGTCGGGCGAGCCGCGCGAGGTCCACCATTTCGCGACCCTGATCGGCTACGGCGTCAGCGCGATCAACCCGTACCTGCTGCTGGACTCGGTCGGAGAGCTCGTCGCCGACGGCCGCGTGGTCGGCGTCGAGGACGTCGACACGGCCGAGCGCAACATCGTCAAGGCACTCGGCAAGGGGCTGCTGAAGACGATCTCGAAGATGGGGATCTCGACGATCCAGTCCTACTGCGGCGCTCAGATCTTCGAAGCGGTGGGCCTCGAGCGCGAGCTCGTCGACCGTCACTTCACGGGGACCGCGTCGCGGATCGGCGGCGTCGGGATCGACCTGCTGGCCCAGGAGGCGCTCGACCGGCACGCGCGTGCCTGGCCCGGCGGCATCGACGACCTGCTCCCCGTCGGCGGCGTCTACGCGTGGCGCCGCGAGGGCGAGCACCACATGTGGAACCCCGAGACGATCGCGCTGCTCCAGCACTCCGTGCGCATCGAGTCGGGGAACGGCGATGCGCTCAGCAAGTACCGCGAGTACGCCAAGCTCGTCAACGAGGATGCCGCGCGACGGGCGACCCTGCGCGGCCTGCTCGCCTTCCGCAAGGACGTCGAGGCGATCCCGATCGAGGACGTCGAGCCGGCCAAGGAGATCGTCCGGCGCTTCGCGACCGGGGCGATGTCGCTCGGCTCGATCTCGACCGAGTCGCACGAGACGCTGGCGATCGCGATGAACCGCCTCGGCGGGCGCTCGAACACGGGCGAGGGCGGGGAGGACCCGCGCCGCTTCACGCCCGACGCCAACGGCGACCTGCGGCGCTCGGCGATCAAGCAGATCGCCTCCGGGCGGTTCGGCGTGACGATCCACTACCTGACGAACGCCGACCAGATCCAGATCAAGATGGCCCAGGGCGCCAAGCCCGGCGAGGGCGGGCAGCTGCCGGGGCACAAGGTCGACAAGTACATCGGCTGGGTGCGGCACACGACGCCCGGCGTCGGCCTGATCTCGCCGCCGCCGCACCACGACATCTACTCGATCGAGGATCTCAAGCAGCTGATCTACGACCTGCGCTGCGCGAACCCGAGCGCCCAGGTGTCGGTGAAGCTCGTCTCCGAGGTCGGGGTCGGCACGATCGCCGCCGGCGTCGCCAAGGCGAACGCGGACCACGTTCTGATCGCCGGACACGACGGCGGCACCGGCGCGTCGCCGCTCAGCTCGATCGTCTCCGCCGGCGTGCCGTGGGAGATCGGCCTGGCCGAGACGCAGCAGACGCTGCTGAAGAACGATCTGCGCTCGCGCATCATCGTGCAGACCGACGGTCAGCTGAAGACCGGCCGCGACGTCGCGATCGCGGCGATGCTCGGCGCGGACGAGTACGGATTCTCGACGGCGCCGCTGATCGCGACGGGCTGCATCATGATGCGCGCCTGCCACCTGAACACCTGCCCGGTCGGCATCGCGACGCAGGATCCCGGAGCTGCGCAAGCGCTTCAAGGGCAAGCCCGAGCACGTCGTCAACTTCTTCTTCTTCGTGGCGGAGGAGCTGCGCGAGATCATGGCCTCGCTCGGCGTCCGCACGCTCGACGAGCTGATCGGACGCAGCGACCTGCTGGTCGCCGACGAGGCGATCGAGCACTGGAAGGCCCGCGGGGTCGACCTCACGCACATCCTCCACCAGCCGGATCTGCCGGAGGGCACGCCGCTGCGACGCCTGCAGCCGCCGCCGTCGGTGCTCGACGACGCGCTCGACTGGAGCCTGATCAAGGGCGCCGAGCGGGCGCTCGAGCATCGCGAGCCGGTCGAGCTCGAGACGCCGGTGCGCAACGTCAACCGCTGCGTCGGCGGCCTGCTGTCGAACCAGATCGCACAGCTCCACGGCGCCGAGGGCCTGCCCGAGGACACGGTGAAGGTCGAGCTGCGCGGCTCCGCCGGGCAGAGCTTCGGCGGCTGGCTGGCACCGGGCGTGACGTTCACGCTGCACGGCGACGCCAACGACTACACCGGCAAGGGCCTGTCCGGCGGCATCGTCGCCGTGATGCCGCCCGACGGCGTGACGTTCGCGCCCGGAGGAGAACGTGATCGTCGGCAACACCGTGCTGTACGGCGCCACCAGCGGCCGCGCCTTCTTCCGCGGGCTCGCCGGCGAGCGGTTCGCCGTGCGCAACTCGGGGGCCAGCGCGGTCGTCGAGGGCGTCGGCGACCACGGCTGCGAGTACATGACGGGCGGGCGCGTCGTCGTCCTGGGGCGCACCGGCCGCAACTTCGCCGCCGGCATGAGCGGCGGCCTGGCGTTCGTGCTGGACGAGCACGACGAGCTGCGCTCGAAGCTCAACCCGATGATGCTCGACCAGATCGAGCCGCTCGACGAGGCGGACGTGATGGAGGTCCGCCTGCTGGTCGCCGAGCACGTCAGGCGCACGGGTTCGACGCTCGGCCGGCGGGTGCTGGACGACTGGGACACGCTCGCGGGCCGCTTCGTGAAGCTGTTCCCGACCGACTACAAGCGCGTGCTCGCCGAGCTCGCCGCGGCGGAAGACGCGACGGAGGTGGCTGCCTGATGGGCGAGCTCGGAGGCTTTCTGAAGATCCATCGCGTCGGGATCCCGTACAAGGACCCGCTCGAGCGCATCGAGGTGGAGCCCTACCGCGAGTTCATGATCCAGCGGTCCGACGAGGAGCTCTCGGCCCAGGGCGGGCGCTGCATGGACTGCGGCGTGCCGTTCTGCCACAACGGATGCCCGCTCGGGAACCTGATCCCGGACTGGAACGACCTCGTCTACCGCGGGAACTGGCGCAGCGCGATCACCCAGCTGCACGCGACGAACAACTTCCCAGAGCTGACCGGCCGGCTGTGCCCCGCCCCGTGCGAGGCGGCATGTGTGCTGGAGATCAACGAGGGCGATGCCGTCACGATCAAGCAGATCGAGGCCGCGATCATCAACACGGCGTTCGACAACGGCTGGGTCGTGCCGGAGCCGCCCGAGCACGAGAGCGGTCGCAGCGTCGCAGTCGTCGGCTCCGGGCCCGCCGGGATGGCGGCCGCCCAGCAGCTGCGCCGTGCGGGCCACCGCGTGGTCCTCTTCGAGCGCGACGAGTCGGCCGGCGGCCT
Source organism: uncultured Solirubrobacteraceae bacterium (assembly GCA_963817295.1). Lineage (GTDB taxonomy): Bacteria > Actinomycetota > Thermoleophilia > Solirubrobacterales > Solirubrobacteraceae > F1-60-MAGs163. Next base: position 43,526 of record CAWFOF010000021.1, read on the forward strand.
GGTCCGCTTCGGCGTCCCGGATTTCAAGATCGAGAAGTGGATCGTCGAGCGGCGCGTCCAGCAGCTCGTGGCTGAGGGCGTCGAGCTGCGCTGCGGCGTGAACGTCGGCGTCGACGTCACCGGCGAGCAGCTGCGCGAGGAGTTCGACGCGGTCGTCCTGACGATCGGCTCACGCGTGCCGCGCGACCTTCCGGTCCCCGGCCGCGAGCTCGACGGCATCCATTTCGCGATGGACTACCTGTACGTGCGCAACCGCTTCGTCGCCGGCGAGGTCGGGCCCGAGCCGCAGGTCGCCCAGCCCGACCTGCCCGTCATCACCGCCAAGGGCAAGCACGTCGTCGTCGTCGGCGGCGGCGACACCGGGGCCGACTGCGTCGGCAACTCGATCCGTGAGGGCGCCCTGTCGGTGACGCAGCTCGAGCTGCTGCCGGAGCCGCCCGAGCACCGTCCGGACGACCGCACGCCGTGGCCGCTCTGGCCGCAGAAGTTCCGCCTCTCGTACGCGATGGAGGAGGCGAAGGACATCGGGCGCGGCGAGCAGGACTTCTCGGTCGTCACGACCCACTTCTCCGGCTCCGACGGCCGCGTCAGCGGGCAGCACATCGCGCAGGCGCAGTCCGCCCCGCCGTTCGGCCCGCTGCCCGGCACCGAGCGCGAGCTGAAGGCCGACCTCGTGCTGCTGGCGATGGGCTTCGTCCATCCGGAGCAGGAGGGCATCGTCGAGCAGCTCGGCTGCTCGCTCGATCCGCGCGGGAACGTGAAGGCCGCGACCTACGAGACCTCGCAGCCGGGGGTCTTCGCGGCCGGCGACGCGCGCCGCGGGCAGTCGCTGATCGTCTGGGCGATCAACGAAGGCCGTCAGTGCGCCCGGATGGTCGATCGCCACCTCAGCTCGCTCGACCACCAGGAGCCGGTCCTCGTGGGCGTGGGGGATGCGGACGAGGGCCCCGAGGGCCCGCCGCTGCACGCTCAGGGCGCCGTCACGGTCGAGTAGCAAACTTGACGCCTGCGTCATTTTTTCAGTAGCATCGCGCCCCTCCCGTCGTCCGCCCGCTCAGAGAGGCTCGTCCCGAATGTCCCAGCAGCTCCCCACCGCCGCCATCATCGGCGCCGGATCGTCCGGCATCGCCGTCCTCAAGAGCCTGCTGGAGAAGGGCTTCGACGCGACCTGCTTCGAGGCCTCGGACCGCATCGGGGGCAACTGGGTCTTCGAGAACACGAACGGGATGTCGGCGTGCTACCGCGACCTCCACATCAACACCTCGCGCGACCGCATGGAGTACTCGGACTACCCGATGCCGCGCGACTATCCGGACTACCCGGATCATCGCCAGATCGCCGCCTACTTCGACGCCTACGCCGATCACTTCGGGATCCGCGAGCGGATCCGCTTCGAGACGCGGGTCGAGCACGCCGAGCGCCTGCAGGACGGGACGTGGGAGCTGACGCTCGAGGGCGGCGCGAGCGAGCGCTTCGACGTCCTGTTCGTCGCCAACGGCCACCACTGGAACCCGCGCTGGCCCGAGCCCGCGTTCCCCGGGTCCGACACGTTCGAGGGCGTGCAGATGCATGCGCACGCGTACATGTCGCCGGACTTCCTGAAGGACAAGAGCGTCGTCGTGCTGGGCATGGGCAACAGTGCGATGGACATCGCCGTGGAGGCCTCGTACGTCACCGATCGCGTTGTGCTGGCCGCGCGCCGCGGCGCCTGGATCGTCCCGAAGTACCTGTTCGGCAAGCCGACCGACCAGTTCAGGAACGACCCTCGCATCCCGTTCAAGATCCGCCAGAAGGTGATGCAGGGGATCATGAAGACGACGATCGGATCGCCGGAGAAGTTCGGGCTGCCCAAGCCCGACCACGAGTTCGGCGAGGCCCACCCGACGGTCTCCGGCCGCATCCTCGACCGCATCACGCACGGCGCGGTGACGCCGAAGCCGAACATCGAGCGTCTCGACGGGGACCGCGTCGTCTTCGCCGACGGCAGCCGCGTGCAGGCCGACGTGGTCATCTACTGCACCGGCTACAAGATCACCTTCCCGTTCTTCGACGAGGAATTCGTCTCGGCTCCGGACAACCACATCGAGCTGTACCGGCGCGTCGTCCATCCGGACGTCCCGAACCTCTTCTTCATCGGCCTGCTGCAGCCACTCGGCGCCGTGATGCCGCTCTCCGAAGCCCAGGGGCGGTGGATCGCCGATCACCTGCGCGGCGAGTACGCCCTCCCGCCGCGCGACCAGCTGCTGCGCGAGATGGCCGAGGACCAGGCGGCGATGCACAAGCGCTACGTGGCGTCCAAGCGCCACACGATCCAGGTGGACTTCGACGACTACCTGTACGACCTCGCCAAGGAGCGCCGGCGCGGCGCCGAGCGCGCCCGCGCGGCGGGTTACGCGCTGCCCGTCCCGGCGCGCGTCGCGCACACGGAGGCCGCAGCGGCGTGAGCGACGCGACCACCACCGTCCCGGCGGGCAAGCGCGAGGCGACGAAGGCGGCCAATCGCGCCGCGATCCTCGCCGCGGCGGCGGAGGTGTTCGCCGACATCGGGTTCGGCGCGGCGAGCGTGCGGGACATCATCCGCCGGACCGATCTGGCGACCGGGACGTTCTACAACTACTTCCCCGACAAGGAGTCCGTCCTCCACGAGATGCTCGAGGAGACGGCGGAGGAGGCGCGCGCCCGCGTGCGCGCCGCTCGCGTCGGCGCGACGACCATCGCCGACTTCATCGACGGCGCCTTCCGCGCGTACTTCGAGTACCTCGTCGAGGATCCGCTGCGCCTTGAGCTGCTGCGCCGCAACGCCGGCACGATCCGCGCGATGTTCGACGAGCCGTCGGTCGGCGCGGGCACCGTCGAGCTGCGTGAGGACCTCGATGCAGCGATCGCCGCCGGCGTGATGCCGCCGCACAACACCGGGCTGATGGCGGCCGCGATGATCGGCGCGGGCTTCGAGGTCGGCGTGCGCCTCCTGGACGACGGCACGCCGGAGATCGACGAGGCGGTCGGCCTGCTGACAGCCGTGTTCGTCCCCGGGCTCGAGCGCCTGCGGGACGCGTAGCGCCGGTCCCGGCTCGTCCTCAGGATGCCGCCCTACACTGGCGGTCCCGTGACGTTCTGCCGCCACAATCGCCTCGAGACGAGCTGCCCGATCTGCTCGCGCAAGCTCAAGGCCAAGGAGCAGGAGGCGGCCCGGGCCCGGCGCCCGGCGCGCGCCACGGGCCGCTCGTCAAGCCCGCGGCGGGCGTCCTCGTCCTCCCGCCGCAGCGGGTCCGGCGACCTCCGGGTCCGGCGCCTGACGCGGGCGCAGGACGACGGCTTCCACAGCGACCTGGTGCCCGGCCTGCGCTCCAGCGCGGACGCCGAGCGCCTCGCGCAGGAGCTCGCGTTCGCCGCCGCTCGCCTGGAGGAGCTGGGTGGCGCATCCCCGCCCGGCCTCTACGGCCAGGCGCAGCGCCTCGGCGGCGAGGAGGGTCTGTGGCTGGCCTTCCTGATCGCCCACCTGGGCCCGCTCACGGGCGAGGACGACCCGTTCGCGGAGATCGACCGCGTGCGCGTTCGGTGGGAGGGCGGTGAGCTCCCGGGCCTCGATGACGTGCGGGTCGGCCCGCGCGGCGCCCACGATGCGGCGCGCCGCACCGACACGCTGGTCGCCTACCGCGCCTGGGCCGCCCGCGCCGGCTCGCAGGCCGCCGGGCTGGCCGGCCAGGATGGATGGACCGCCGAGCGCCGCTTCGAGCGCGCGTTCGAGCGGCTCGCACTGCCGGGCCTGCTGCGCGGCTCGCGCTACGAGTTCCTGCTGACCTGCGGCGCCCTCGGGCTGGCCGACCTGCGCGCCTCGTCGCTGCAGCTGCTCGCCGATCCGCGCGACCCCACCCTGACGGCCGCCAAGCGCGTCTTCGGGATCGGCGACGTGCTGCTCGTGCAGCGGCGCGCCGGCGAGCTGCTCGCGGCGACCGGCGTGCCGATCGGCGCGTTCGATCTGGGCCTGCTCAACTGGGCCCGCCTCACCGATGACCCGGACGGCGGCCGGATCGATTCGGGCTCGTCCGTGGCGCCCGATCCCGACGTCGTCGAGTTCGTGCGCGACGCCCTCGGCCTCGCCGGCCCGGACGACGACGAGCCGGACGACGACGCACCTCTCGCGGCCTGAGTGGCCGCGGTCGCTACATCTCGAGCTCGGGCAGGTCGTCCTCGTCGGGGACGATGAGCGAGGTGCCGTGCGGCGTCTCGGCGTCCTCGATGTCGCCGTCGGGGTCGACCCACTTCAGCTCGACCTCGAGCTCGTACTCGACGCCGTCGTGCCCGTCCTCCATCTTCAGTTCGTACTCGTATTCGAGCTCGTCGGGCACTTCGATCGAGGAGCCCTCCATGTCGAGCGCGCCGGCTTCGATCTGGTCGGCGATCTCGCGCAGGTGCTCAGCGGCCTCGGCCCGGTTGGCGGATGAGGATTCCTTGTGCTTGCGGTGCGACATGCCCGGGTGTCTACCACAACACGATTCACGCGCACTTTGCGGGCTTTCGCAGGCACCCGCGACGCGGCGGGGGGAGACGTTGCGCCATAGTGGCGCCTCTGCCGAACGGAATCGGCGCAGTACGGAAGATTGGCGAAGGCATGGACGACACCGCCCTGGCGGACCCGCCCGCGGGCCGCGAGCTCACGCATGACGAGTTGGAACTGTTCGTGGTCGACGTCGTTCGGCTGCACGCGGACGGCCTCCTGCGACTCGCGCGGCGTCACAGCCTGTGCGCCGATGACGCACAGGACGCCTACCAGCGCGGCCTGGAGATCTTCCTGCGCCACGCCGGGCGGCTGGATCGCGAGCGCGCGCCGGCGTGGCTGCGCACCGTCGTGAAGCATGAAGCCATGGCCGTCCGGCGCGGGCGTCTGCGTGAGGTCGGCACCGTTGAGACCGACTTCGATCAGTTCGAGGCCGCCACGACCCCGTCGCCCGAGGATCAGGCGATCGGCTTCGAACACGTCGCGCGCTCCGCCGAGGCGCTGCAGCGGCTCAAGCCTCAGGAGGTCCGCGCGCTGTGGCTCCGCGCCCAGGGGAACTCCTACGACGAGATCCAGGAGCTGACCGGGTGGACGCGGACGAAGGTGAATCGCTGTCTCTACGAGGGCCGGCGCAGTTTCCTCGAGCGCTATGCGGGGATCGAGTCGGGCGAGGAGTGCCGCCGCTGGGAGTCGTCGCTGTCGTCACTCGTCGACGGGGAGGCGAGCCCGCAGGAGCTCCTCGAGCTGCGGCCGCACCTCAAGCGCTGCGCGTCCTGCCGGGCCTCGGTGCGCGAGCTGCATCGCGCCGGCGCGCCGCTGGCGGTCGTCTTCCCGGTCGGCGTCGTGCTGCTGGCCGGCGACCATGCCGAGCCTGCGAGCCATGTCTTCATGAAGGTCTACGAGACGACCAGCACGTGGCTCAGCGAGCGCGCCGCATCGTCGTTCGTGCGCGGGCAGCTGCTCGTCGAGGCCGTCGCGGGGTCGGCGGTGAAGTCCACCGCGGTCGCGGCATCGGCGGCGGCTGTGGCCGGGGGAGGGGCCGTCGCGGTCCAGCAGGTCACGGCGCCGGTCGAAGGCGCGGCTCGTGCCACCGCGGTGGCGCCGATCGGTCGCGCCGCGGTTCCCGGGGAGGCGAGAGGCAGCGCCCACACCATCGCCGCCCGGCGTGTGGCCGACCACCGGCACGCGGCCCACGCGCGCCGCGCGCGGGCGGCACAGTCGCGGGTGGCGTCTCAGCAGCAGGCCGCCGCGCCGCGGCGATCGGCCGTCGTTCCCGCGCTGACGCCGGCAGCCCCCGCGGCGCCCGCACGTGTGATCTCCTCGACGCCCGCTCCCGCGGCGTCGACCCCCGCAGCAGCAGGCGGCGAGCTGGGCTTCGAGTAGCCATGCCGTCCGAGCCGCGGCGTACGTTTCGCGGGCGATGCAGCTCTGTTTCATCGAACCGCAGGACGCGATCCGCGTGATCGCCGAATCCGTCGGCCGTGAGGCCCGGCGGCAGCTCCTGGGTGAGGTCGTCCGTGCGTGGGTGGACGCGATCCCGGAGCAGGAGCTCGAGTCGCACTACGTCAAGGCGATCGCGGACCTCGACGAGCACGATCTGTCGATGCTGGCCGCCTGGCACGCGTCGCTGGAGGTCGGCCAGCCGATCGCCAACCGCGACTTTCTCGTCGGCGTCTTCCCGTCGCTGGGCGAGAATCGCCGCGAGGCGCTGAAGATCGCCGCCGGCTTCCGGGGCGACGAGGCGTTCGAGGCCGGCGTCTCCGAGGAGCAGGCGCTCGACACCGTGCTGCCCGCCCTCGGTCGCGAGCGCTGCATGGAGCTCGCGGAGGAGTGCCTCGATCTCTACCTCTGGGACCGGATGGGGTCCGACAACTAGGTGTGACGTCCCCCTGAAAGGGTCAGGAGTGCGCGAAGCGCACTCCTGAGATCGTCCCAAAGGGACACAACGTCCCGCAGCAGCGCCTCAGCCCAGCGCCGCCTCGATCTCGCGCCGAGCCTGCGCTGTCTCCCGGAAGTGCACCGCGGTCATGCCGAGTTCCTCGGCGGCGGTGCAGTTGATCTCGATGTCGTCGACGAAGAGGCACGCCTGCGGCTCGACGCCGAGCCGGTCGCAGGTCAGGCGGTAGATCTTCGGGTCGGGCTTTCGCAGGCCGACGAATGCCGAGTCGACGACGAGCTCGAAGATCTCGTCGACCGGGAGCATCGACCGCCAGAGGGGTTCCCACTCGCGCACGTTGTTCGTGAGGATCGCCATCCGGTGCCCCCGCTCAGCGATTCCGCGCATCAGGTCGATCATCTCGGCGTTCGGGTGCAATGCGGCGAAGTAGTGCGTGGCGAAGCGGTGCATCGCAGCGGGGCGCCCCAGCTCCGCCTCGATCTCGCGGCCGATCTGGGCGAGGAAGTCGGCTTCGCTCATGCGCCCGCACTCCAGCTCGAACAGCGGGTTCGCGCCATCGCGCTCGGTGATCTGCGCCATGGCGCGGCCGATCGCCGCGGACGGGATGCCGGACTGCTCCTGCACGGCGGCGAACGCGTCCGCCAGCGGCGAGCTCAGCACGCCGCCGAAGTCGCTGATCACCGCGGTGAGCGGGCTCACGCGGGATCGTCCGGTTGCGGTGCACGGCGGAGCACATCGAAGCGCCCGACACCCTCGACGCCGGCCATGTGCCAGCGCACGAACGAGCAGTCGAGTCGCAGCCGGCCGAGATCGAGCGTCGTCCCGCAGACGACGTCCCCCCAGAGCCGTCGCGGCGGACCGTCGTCGGTCACCCAGAGCTCCAGCGCGGCGCGCCCCTGGCGGCCCTCCGCGTCGTAGGTCGCCGAGAGCCGCGGGTCGCCGACCCGCACAAAGCCCTCCTCGCCGGCCTCCGGCTCGAAGATCACGGCGCTGAGCGCCTCGTCGCCGTGGCCGCGCGACCCCTCGGGGAGGATCGCCGAAAGCGAGATGGCGCCGTCCTCGAACCATGCCCCCGCGACGCGTGTGCGCTCGATGCTCGTCCAATCCGGCGCGCCCCAGGAGCGGCCGCGCTGGCCGACTGCGTCGATCGTGATGTGATGACCGCCCACCTCGGCGCGGCCGTGCACGCGCACGGGCTGATCGAACCCGAGCATGCCGCCCGCCTTGGCGACGTCATCCGACGCGAGCAACTCGCACGGCGGTGCGGAGGCTTCGATCTCGAGGTCGAGGCTGGCGTCGTCGCCGGCGTAGTGCGCGCGCCAGGCCCGCAGCGGCTCGATCGTCTCCATGTCCAGGCCTGCCGCGCTGACGTTCGCCCAGGACGACGGGTCGTCGACCGGCAGGCCGCCCTCGGCCGACACGGTCACGAGCTCGCCGTCGTGGAACAGCAGGACGAGCCCACTGGCGGTGCTCCCGCCGGCGAGGCCGAGGCGCAGCGTGCCGTACAGCCCGGCCGCCCCGTCGCCGAATGCGATCGTGACCGCATCGCTGAACGCGTCGCTCGGCGCCGGCCGCGGCGCCTCGAGATCGGCGATGGAGCTCAACGTGGCAGCTCTGCCGGCGGCTCAGGCGGGACGTCGGTGGCGGTGCCGTCGACGTCGAAGTCGGGGCCGGACGAGCGCCGGCGGCCCGCATAGGCGTTGGCACCGCGCGTGCCCCACTGCGCGCCGCGCACCGTCCAGACGCCGGCGGGGCCGAAGCTCGCAGCACCGGCGCTGATTATCGGCCCGAGGAAGAGCCGCCGGATCACGGCGCGCGTCGGCGGGATCAGCAGTGCGAAGCCGGCGATGTCCGTGAGGAAGCCCGGCGTCAGCAGCAGCGCGCCGCCGAGGATGATGAGCCCGCCGTCGGCGACCTCGCGCGCGGGGATCTGGCCGGCGTTGAGCGTGCCGGTGAAGCGCCGCCACGACCGCCGTCCCTGATGGCGCAGCAGCCAGACGCCCAGCAGCGAATCCAGCAGCAGCAGTGCGATCGTCCACCACACGCCCACGATCTGCCCGACCTGGATCAGGGCCCAGATCTCCGCGAGTGGCACGAGGAGGAACAGCAGTCCGAGGAGCAGCACCATTGCCCCTCACAGGGTAGCCAGCCGCGCGGGAACCTCAGACGACGGCGGGCTCGACGCTGACGCCGGGCAGGCGGTGCAGGCCGACGAGCTCGATCAGCGTGTGGATCTGCGGCGTCGCACCCTGCAGGTGCATCGCTCGTCCGGCCTTGCGCAGCCGGCGGGCGACCATCGCCAGGTCGACCATCAGCGAAGCGTCGGCGAACGACAGTGAGGTGAAGTCCACGACGAGATCGGACTGCACGCCGAGCGCGCGCGACATCGCCTGTCGGCGGATGCTCTGGGTCGAACGGTCCTCATCTCCGGAGCAGTGCAGGACCGCTGGGTTGTCGCTCAGGGAGACGATGCGCGCACGCTAGCGAAACGCTCCACCTCATGCAGCCGCGTGTTCCAGGCGAGCTGTGGATCACCCATCTACACTCGGCACATGCCCAGTGTTGAAGAGGTCGAAGAAGCCCTGACGAACGTGATCGACCCGGAGCTCGGCCTGGACTTCGTCGAGCTCGGACTGATCTACGGCATCACCGTCGACGGCGGTGACGTGCACGTCACCTACACGCTGACGACGCCCGCGTGTCCGATCGGGCCGATGGTCGCCGAGCAGATCGAGGAGTTCGTCACCGAGCTCGACGGCGTCGAGTCGGTCGAGTCGGCGATGGTCTTCACGCCGCCCTGGTCGCCGGACAAGATGAGCGAGGACGCGAAGTTCGCGCTCGGGTACTGAGCGCGCCGATGCTCAGCGGCCTGCGCCGTTGAGGGCCGCGCCCTCGGCGCTGCGCTCCTTGGCGATCTCGAGCAACTCCCCGATCGCGCGGTCGATCCCGCCCGCGATGGTGTCGATGTCCGGCAGCGCGTCGTAGTCCCCGAGCAGGCCGAAGTTCAGCCTGCCGTCGTAGCTCATGATCGCGATCGCCAGCGCGTGGTTCTTCGGCAGGAACGCGACCGGGAAGACGTTCAGCATCCGGCTGCCCGCGACGTAGAGCGGGAACTGCGGGCCGGGGACGTTCGTCACGATCAGGTTGAACAGCCGCGTGGAGAAGTTCAGGCGCGAGGCCTGGGCGAGAATCGTCGGCGGCGCAAAGCTCTGCGCGCCCGCGATCACCTCGGCGCCGAGCGCCTGCTTGCTCTCCTTCAGGCCGTCCATCGACTGGCGAACGACGCGCAGCCGGGCGACGGGGTCGTCGACGTAGACGGGCAGCGGCCCGCGCATCGCCGCGATCCGGTTGCCGAGGCTCTGATGATCGTCCTCGGCGCGGATCGAGACGGGCACGAGCGCGCGCAGTTCCAACCCCTCGGTTCGCACGCCGCGTGAGCGCAGCCATTCGCGCAGCGCGCCGCTGACCACCGTGAGCACCACGTCGTTGACGGTGCCGCCGAGCGCGTTCTTGATGAGCTTGAAGTCGGCGAGGTCGGCGCGCACGACGCGCAGCCGCCGGTGGGGACCGATCTCGACGTTCAGCGGCGTCTGCGGCGCCGGGTTGAGACCGGCCCAGGCGATCTCCCCGACGCCTTCGAGCCCTTCGCGGACCTCGGCCAGCACCTCGTTCGGGTGCGTGACGAGACCCCCGAGGCGGCGGACCGAGCCGACGGCGGTGCGGGCGAAGCCGATCGCGCCGGAGGCCACGAGCTCTGCGTTGGTCGGCTCGGGGGACGGCTCCCACGCGGCATCCGGGTGCTCGACGGTCGTGCCCTCGGGTGCGAGGTCGAACAGGACCGTGGCGAGATCGACCCCGGCGATGCCGTCGATCACCGCGTGGTGGGTCTTCGTGACGAGCGACGCAGCGACCGCCTTCGAGTCCTTCGATCAGCCAGATCTCCCATAGCGGCTTCGAGCGGTCGAGCTGCTGGGAGAAGATCCGTGACGTGAGCCGGTAGAGCTGCGCCTCGGTCCCGGGACGGGGGAGCGCGGTCTGGCGGACGTGGTACTCGACGTTGAAGCTCGGGTCGTCGACCCACACCGGCCGGCCCGCCTCGACCGGGGGGAAGCTCAGCTTCTGGCGGTAGCGCGGCACCAGGTGCAGCCGCTCGCGGATCTGGTCCAGGAAGTCGCCGAACGGCGCGGGTGGACCTTCGAAGATCGTCACGGCGCCGACGTGCATGTGCGACGAAGGACCCTCCTGGACGAGGAACGACGCGTCCACCGCAGTCAGCCGGTCGAAATGCTCCTGGGCCATGGCCGAACCCTAACGCCCTTCGGCGCGCCTGCGAAGATGCCGGTGACCCCGAGGCACCGGAGGACTGCGCGATGGCATGGGACTTCTCGACTGATCCAGAGTTCGAAGAGCAGCTCGAATGGATGCGGCACTTCGTCCGTGAGGAGATCTGGCCGCTCGAGCCGATCTACGACTCCCTCAGCCAGGCCCAGCTCGAGCGCATCTACGCCCCGTTGCAGGAGCAGGTCAAGGCTCGCGGACTGTGGGCGGCGCACCTCGATCCCGAGCTCGGGGGCCAGGGCTTCGGCCAGGTCAAGCTGGGTCTGATGCACGAGATCCTGGGCAGCTCGCCGTTCGCCCCGAACGCGTTCGGCAACCAGGCGCCGGACTCGGGCAACAGCGAGATCCTCGCGCTGGCCGGCACGCCCGAGCAGAAGGAGCGCTGGCTGCACCCGCTGCTGAGCGGCGACCTGAAGTCCGCGTTCTCGATGACCGAGCCGAACGCCGGCTCCGACCCGACGCTCCTGAAGACGCGCGCCGTCAAAGAGGGCGACGAGTGGGTGATCAACGGCCACAAGTGGTTCTCCAGCAACGCCTCGATCGCCGACTTCCTGATCGTCATGGCGGTCACCGATCCGGATGCGCGCCCGCACCAGCGAGCCTCGATGCTGATCGTGCCGACCGACACGCCGGGCGTGAACATCGTCCGCGACGTTCCGACGATGGAGCACCCGCAGGAGAGCTTCGGCAAGCTCGGCGGGCACGCGGAGATCCTCTACGAGAACGTCCGCGTCCCCGCGGAGAACCTGCTCGGCGGCGAGGGAACCGGGTTCCTGATCGCCCAGCATCGCCTCGTCCCGGGGCGCATCCACCACTGCATGCGCTGGCTCGGCGTCTCCCAGCGCGCGTTCGACATGCTGTGCGAGTACGCGACGCATCGCTACGCGTTCGGCTCGACGCTCGGCGAGAAGCAGTCGGTGCAGAACTGGATCGCTGACTCCGCCGCGCAGATGCAGGCTGCGCGGCTGATGACGCTCCACGCGGCCTGGAAGATGGACACCCAGGGCGCCTCGGCCGCGCGCAGCGACGTCTCGCTGATCAAGTTCTTCGGCGCCGGAGTCATGCATGACGTGATCGATCGCGCCGTGCAGATCCACGGGTCGCTCGGCTACTCGACCGACATGCCGCTGGAGGCGATGTACCGCTACGCGCGCGGCGCGCGCTTCTACGACGGTCCCGACGAGGTTCACCGCGAGAGCGTCGCGCGCCGGATTCTGCGCGGGTACGAGCCGCCCGCGGACGGCGTCCCCAGCGAGCACGTTCCCACCAGGCGCGCCGCGTCGCGCCAGAAGTTCGCCGACATCCTCGAAGTGGTGACGGCAAACGACTGAGACGGCACATCCGATGCCCTCGGGCAAGGAGGCCCGCTCGCGTCTGCCGGTGCGGGTGCTCGTCATCGTGCTCGTGGTGCAGTTCGTCTTCGCGGGGGCGGCGATCTACTTCGCCCTCGAGGGGTGGCCGTTCGTCGGCGGCGGTCGCCACGCCCAGCCGCTGCGCCCGCGCCCGGCCACGCAGCCCGTCGCGGCGCCGGCGGCGGCGGTGGTGCCCGCTGCGCGCGTCGACCGCTTCGACGGTGCGCGGGCGCTCGCCACGGCACGGGCGCTGGTGGCGCTCGGCCCGCGGCCGGCCGGCTCGCCGGGCGCCCGCGCCGCCTCGGAGATGCTGCGCCCGCTGCTGCCCGGCGGGCGCTTCGAGGACATCCCCGGTCATCCGGGCCTGCGCAACATCGTCGGGCGCGTGGGCGGGACGGGGAAGCCGATCGTCGTGATCGCGCACTACGACACGACGCCGGTGCCCGGGTACGTCGGCGCCAACAACTCCGCGGCGGCGGTCGGGACGGTCGTCGAGATCGCGCGGCGGCTGCGGCGTGCGCCGGGCGGGCCGCCGGTGGTCTTCCTGCTGACCGACGGGGAGGAGGCGCCGGACTACCCGCCGCAGGACTTCGCCGCGACGGCGCTGCGCGGGTCCAAGGCGGCGGCGGCCGGCGTGCTCGGCCGCACGGCCCGCTCGGTGATCGTGCTGGACTTCGTGGGTCAGCGCGGCCTGCGGATCCCGCGCGAGGCGGCCAGCGACAAGGGGCTCTGGAGCCGCCTGCGCGCCGCAGCGGCGTCGGTCGGCGTCGGCGCGGTCTTTCCCGCCGGGACGCGTGGGGCGATCATGGACGATCACACCCCGTTCCGCGACAAGGGGATCCCGGCGATCGACCTGATCGATTTCGACTACCCGTGCTGGCAGCGCACCTGCGACACGCTCGACAAGCTCTCCGTGCGCAGCATCGACGCGAGCGGCGAGGCGGTCACCGAGCTGCTGCGGCGCGAGCGCTGAGCCTCCCTCACGGCTCGTACACTGGACGGCGATGCCGACCGCCCCCGAGAAGATCCTGCTCGCCGCGCCCCGCGGATACTGCGCCGGCGTCGACCGCGCCGTCCAGACCGTCGAGCGGGCGCTGACGCTCCACGGCGCCCCGGTCTACGTCCGCAAGGAGATCGTGCACAACAAGCACGTCGTCGAGCAGCTGCGCGAGCGCGGCGCCGTCTTCGTCGATGAGCTCGACGAAGATGTCCCGAGGGCGCGATCACCGTCTTCTCCGCCCACGGCGTCTCCCCGGCGGTCGCACGAGCGCCGCCGAGCGCCGCAGCCTGCAGACCATCGACGCGACCTGCCCGCTGGTGACGAAGGTCCACCGCGAGGCGGTCACGCTTCGCCGAGTGACGGCTACACGATCGTGCTGATCGGCCACGAGGGTCACGACGAGGTCGACGGCACGATGGGCGAGGCGCCCGAGGCGATCGTGCTCGTCGAGACGGTCGAGGACGTCGACGCGCTCGAGGTCGCCGACCCCGACAAGCTCGCGTACATCTACCCAGACGACGCTCTCGGTCGACGAGACGCGCGTGATCATCGACCGCCTGCGCGAGCGCTTCCCGCACATCACCGGGCCGCGTACCGACGACATCTGTTACGCCACCACGAATCGCCAGGCCGCCGTCAAGCAGCTCGCACCGCTCTGCGATCTGGTCCTCGTCATCGGCTCGCGCAACTCGTCGAACTCGAACCGGCTCGTCGAGGTCGCGCGCGAGCACGGTGCGGACTCGCACCTGATCGACAACGAGGCACAGGTGCAGGAGGCGTGGCTCGAGGGCGTGACCGTGATGGGCATCACTTCGGGTGCCAGCGCACCCGAGGAGCTCGTCCAGCGGCTCGTCCAATCCTTCCGTGATCGCGGGACCACGGACGTGCAGGAGTTCGAGGTGGTCAAGGAGGACGTCCGCTTCATGCTCCCCAAGGCGATCCGCCAGGCGATGGCGGCCACGCCCGGCGCCTGAGGCGCCCTCGACCCGCTCGCGGCGGTCGCCGATGCGCACGCTCGTCATCTCCGATCTGCACCTCGGCTCGCGCCGGCCGGTCGACATCCTCCGGCGCCCTGAGCCGCTTGACGCGCTGTGCTCCGGGCTCGCCCGGATCGATCGCCTCGTCCTGCTCGGCGACGTCCTCGAGCTGCGCCACGGCCCATTGCGTGAGGCGCTCCACGCAGCCGGTCCGGTGTTCGAGGCCATCGGGGCGGCGCTGCCCGCGGACGCCGAGGTCGTGATCACCGCCGGCAACCACGACTACGCGCTCGTCGCCTCGTGGCTCGCCGCGCGCGGGGCCCTCGAGGAGCCGCCGCCGCTCGGCCTCGAGACGCGTACCGACGCCTCGGCTTCGGTCGCGATGACGGCGATCGCGGAGTCGCTCGGCGACCGGGTGCGGGTCTCCGTCGCGTACCCGGGGGTCTGGCTGCGCGACGACGTGTACGCGATGCACGGGCACTACGCCGACCGCGTGATCACGATCCCGACGTTCGAGCGGATCGCCGCCGGAGGCATGGCCCGGGTCGTCGGGAAGCTTCCGGAGAACGGCGCGCGCGCGACCAGCGAGGACTTCGAGGCCGCACTGGCGCCGATGTACGCCTGGCTGGACCAGATCGCCAACGGCCGCGCGGCCGGCGGGCGCTGGGCGACCGGTGCGGCGACCGCAAAGGCGTGGTCGCTCCTGCTCCGCGGACGGCCGTGCTCCGCTGCGCGGGAAGGCGCTCGCCGCCATGCTGCCGCTCGGGATCGCCGGCCTGAACCTCGCCGGGCTCGGGCCGGTCCGCTCGAAGCTCGACTCCGACGAGCTGCGCCGCGCCGGCATCAGCTCGATGGGCGTCGTCGTCGAGCTGCTCGGGATCGATGCACCACACGTGATCTTCGGTCACACGCACTGCGCCGGGCCGATGGCGTGGATGGACCCGGGGGAGTGGCGCGTCAACGAGCGCACCGATCTCGTCAACGCCGGCTGCTGGACCGAGGAGCCCCACATCCCGACCGCGGACCCGCGAAGCCCCTACCGCCCGGGCTGCGGCGTCCTGCTCGAGGACGATGGGCCACCGCGCCTCGTACGGATCACCGAGGACTTCGGAACGCCGCACGTCGTCTGACGGCGGCCGACCGCGGCTACGGTGCGAGCCCGGGTCCGAACGAGGTCGCGTAGACCTCGAGGCCCGGGCCCGGCTCGAGCTCGAGCACGCCGGCCTCGTGACGCTCGTGCCGGATCAGCAGGTGGGCACCGGGATGGCCGAGCGCGACATCGCCGCCGTTGACGCGCAGCGTCCCGCTGCCGCCGGTGACGACCCAGACCTCGCCGGCCTCATACGGACCGCTGTAGGCGCCCTCGCGTTCGGCCGTCGGTACGACGATCGGGGCGTCGTCGTCATCGCTCGGGCGCACGAGCTCGACGAGGTCGCCGGCGACGCCGAGCAGCTCCTGGATCACGCGCTCGGTGCCGTGGTAGTCGCCCTCCCCGTGGTGGACGTCGACGAGCTTCAGCCGCGGGGCGAACAGGTAGCGCGCCGGCCAGCCGGGGTTCGCGTAGGCCCGCCAGAGGAGGAAGTCCGTGTCGATCGCGACCGGGTGCTCGATGCCGAGGCGCTCGACCGCCGCCCGCACCTCCTGCTCGTCGTTCCCCGGTGGGAAGCCCGGGGCGTGCACCGAGATCACGCGCAGGCCCGCGTCGGCGTAGCGCTCGTGCCACGCCTTCACGTACGGAAGGGTGCGGAGCGAGCTTGGGCGGCAGAAGTCCCAGAACTCGATCAGCACGGGGCGTGTCGCCTGCTTCTCCATGCGAAGCGGGGCGACGTTGACCCAGACCAGGTCTTTCGGGAACGACGGCGCCACGATGGTGTCGACCGGCGGGCGCATGAGGTGGTCCGGGCCACGCTACCATCGCCGCCCCGGCGCCGCCGGGATGTTCATCGAATCCCAGGGAGCCGTGATTGATCGCCCTGCCGGACCCACCGCTTCAGGACGGTGTCGTGGCCCTGCGCGCCTGGGAGGAGTCCGACGTACCCGCCCTGGTTCGCGCATGCTCGGATCCGCTCACGCGGCGCTACACGTCGGTGCCCGCGCCGTACACCCCCGAGGATGCGCGTCTGTTCGTCCACGCGGGGCGCACGGAGGTGGGGCTGCCGCTCGCGGTGGTCGCCGACGGCGAGCCCGAGACGGTCCTCGGCGCGGTGGGACTGCATGCGGTCGACGTCGACCGCGGGCGAGGGGAGATCGGCTACTGGACCGCGCCTTGGGCCAGGCGCCGGGGCGTCGCGACGCGCTCGCTGCAGCTGCTGTCGGCATGGGCGCTGGCGGATCTCGGGCTCCCGCGGCTGAATCTCTACGCTGAGCCGACGAACCTCGTCTCCCAGCGCGTCGCGGAGAACGCGGGCTTCGTACGCGGCGATCTCGTGCGCGGCGGGATCTCTCTGCGGGGCCGGCGCCGCGACGTCATCCGGTTCACGCTCGAGAAGGGCACGAACCGACGCGCCCATGTGTGAGGTGGCGCACGGTACGTGCGCCAACTGGTATTCATACGCATCCAAGCCCCTTAGCAGGAGGAATCCATGCGGAGAATCTCTCTCCTCGCGCTGGTCGTCGTTGCGGCTGCGCTCATCCCGGCCTCATCGGCCTTCGCCATCAACTCGACGCAGCTGTTCAAGGCTTCTGTCTCGCCCGCCAAGAAGGGCACGAAGAAGAAGCCGACCGCGGTCACGCTGAAGGTCCGCCCGTACTTCGCGGACATCAAGGCCGACGCTGCGGCGCCGTTCGCGACGAAGTTCGCCAACGTGTTCTTCGACAAGAACATCGTCTTCAACGGCAAGAAGTTCCCGTCGTGCACGCAGGCCGCCACGCTGTCCAGCGGTGGCTCGTCCTGCCCGACCGGCTCCAAGGTCGGCAAGGGCACCGCTGCCGGTGAGGCACTGGGTCTCGTCGAGAAGCTGACGGTCGACATCTACAACGGCCCGGGTGGCAAGAAGGTCGAACTGCTCGTCCGCGGCAGCTCGCCGCTGGTCATCAACAGCGTCATCGAGGGGACGCTGACGAAGAAGACCGGCAAGTTCGGTTACCTGCTGAAGGTCCCGGTCCCGGACGACTTGCAGCAGCCGGCGCCCGGCGCGATCGCCACGCTGACGGACTTCGACACGACGATCAAGGCGACGTACAAGAAGACCCCGTACATCGGCCTGGCCGGATGCACGGCCAAGAAGCTCAACTTCGGCTACATCGGTGAGTACACCGACGGCACGAAGTCGAACGAGATCGACGTGACGCAGGCCTGCAAGTAGCGGCGGCGACACCGGTCAGACACTGACCGAAACGTCTCGTACGGGGCGGGCCATCGGCCCGCCCCGTATCTTTTCCGCGATGACGTCCCGGGCCGCGCGCCTGCCACTCGCGGCCTCGCTGGCCGCATTCGCCGCGCTCGCGCTGCCCGCGAGCGCATCGGCGCACGGCATCGCCCAGCGTGCCGACCTGCCGATCCCGGAGTGGCTGTTCGCCTGGGGCGCCGCGCTGGTGCTGCTGGCGTCGTTCGTCGCGCTGGCCGTCCTGTGGCCGCGCCCGGTGCTGGAGCGCATCCGTGAGCGGCCGCTCTTCACCGTGCCCGTCGCGCTGGAGATCCTCGCCGGCATCCTCGGGGTGGCCGCCTTCGCGATCGTCGTCTACGCGGGCTTCGCCGGCACCCAGACGGCGACGGCGAATCTCGCTCCCACGACGATCTTCGTGATCTTCTGGGTCGGCATCCCGTGTCTGTCGGTGCTCCTCGGCGACGTCTTCAGCGCCTTCAACCCGTGGCGGGCGGTGGGACGCGCCACCGGCTGGGCGGCGGCGCGTGTGGGGCGCGGTGCCCTCCCGGAGCCGATGTCCTATCCCCAGCGGCTGGGGCGCTGGCCCGCCGTGGCGGGGATCCTGGCCTTCACCTGGGTGGAACTCGTCTACGTCAACCGCGATCACCCCAACGCGCTGGCCGCGATGGCCGTCGCCTACGCCGTCGTGATGCTCGTCGGGATGAGTCTCTACGGCGTCGAGGCGTGGACCCGCAACGCGGACGCGTTCGGCGTGCTGTTCGGCCTGTTCGCGCTGCTGGCGCCGCTGCACTGGACCGATCGGCGCGTGTCGCTGCGGCCTCCGCTGACCGGCGCGCCGCGGATGCCGACGCCGCCCGGGGCGGTCGCGCTCGTGTGCGTGATGATCGGGACGACGAGCTTCGACGGCTTCTCCCAGGGCGGCATCTGGACCGGGACGAATGGGGCGGCCCAGCGGCTCACCGATGCCTTTCACGGCGCGGGCCTGGGGCTCGAGCTCTCCGTGCAGTGTGCCTACACGGTCGGCCTCGCGGTGGTCGTGGCGCTCGTCTTCGGCCTGTACCGGCTCGCGATCACCGGGATGCGCTCGGTCGGGCGCGACCACAGCACCGACGAGCTCGCGCGGCTGTTCGCACACACGCTGATCCCGATCGCGTTCGCCTACATCGTCGCCCACTACTTCTCGCTGCTCGCCTACCAGGGCCAGGCGCTCGCCTACCTGGCGTCGGATCCGCTCGGCGACGGCTCGGACCTGCTCGGCACATCGTCGGCGACGATCGACTACAACGTCGTCTCGGCGAACGGGATCTGGTACGTCCAGGTCGCCGCGCTCGTGTGCGGCCACGTCGCCGGCCTGATCCTCGCCCACGACCGCGCGCTGTCCACCTGGAAGAACCCGCGGACCGCGACGCGCTCGCAGTACTGGATGCTGCTCGTGATGGTCGCGTTCACCTGTCTGGGCCTGTGGCTACTCTCGGCTGCATCGCAATGACCCCGCCGTTCGCACACGTCGGCCACTGGTATCACGTGCTGCTGTACATCGCCCCGATCGTGCTGATCGGGCTCGGCCTGTGGTGGAGCGGCCGGCAGGAGCGCCGCGAGCGCGAGGACCCCGAGGACCGCTAGGCCTGCTTCGGCGCCGGCTCGCCTTCGAGGACGCGGATGTCGTGCGTCACGCCCTCGGACGTCAGCTCGCTGAGGGGGAAGCCGACCCCGGGGGCGACCGGTGCGATCGAGCAGCACGACGGACGCGGAGTGCTCCAGCCTGTTGCTCTGCGGCTGGACGCCGTACTCGCGCCACACGCGCTGCAGCTGTGCCTCGTCGCCGAGCAGGAACCGCATCCGGCCCGTGAGCCGCTGCCTGGCCAGGAACTGCCGCGCGCGGGCCGGGGTGTCGTGTGCGGGATCGACGCTGACCGCCAGCACGGGCACGTCGTGCCCGAGGTCGTCGAGCGCGCCGCGGATCTGGGCCGCCATCGTCGGGCAGTCGTTCTGGCAGGTCGTGTACATGAACGTCAGGACCGTCACCTGTCCACGCGCGTCGGCGAGCTGCGCCGATCGGCCGTCCTGATCGCGCAGCACGAAGTTCTGCGGCGGGGCCGCCGGGCGGATCGCCCCGGCGAAGCGCGTGTGCGGCACCTGGCCGCTGGCCCCGCTGTTGGGGTCGCTGAGGGCCACGAAGGCCAGGATCCCGACGAGGGCGATCGTGGCGACGGCCATCAGCGTGAGGCGCACGCGCGGGTGCATGCCTCCAGGGTACGAGTCTGCGGCGGTCCTTGAGCTACGCCTCGACGAGCCCGCGGCGGATGGCGTAGCGGACGAGTTCCACGCGGTCGCGCATGCCCAGCTTGCGCAGGATGTTGCCGCGGTGGGACTCGACGGTCTTCTCGCTGAGGTGCAGGATCTCGCCGATCTGGCGGTTGGTGTGGGCCTCCGCGATCAGCTTCAGCACCTCCTGCTCACGTGGGCTCAGCGGCTCGCGCGGGCCCGTGGTCTCGTCGGCCATCCACTCGCGAACGAGTGTCTCGGTCGCCGCATTGGTCAGGAAGGGTTCGCCGCGGCCGATCGAGCGGACGGCGTCGACCAGGTCCTGGTCCGCCTCGCGCTTGAGCACGTAGCCCGACGCCCCGGCCTTCAGCGCCTCGAACACGTACCGCTCGTCGTCGTGCATCGACAGGACGAGCACGTCGATCTCGGGTGCGTGAGCCTTGATCTCGCGGGCGGCCTGCAGGCCGGTCAGCTTCGGCATCGAGACGTCGAGGATGGCGAGGTCGGGGCGCAGCGTGAGTGCGAGCTGCACGGCCTCGGCGCCGTCGGCGGCCTCGCCCACGACGTCGAGGTCCGGCTGGCGGTCCAGCAGCAGGCGCAGGCCTCCGCGGACGATGCCGTGGTCGTCGGCGATCAGGATCCGCGTGGTCATGCGGCGACGGCGCTCCCGAGCCGCAGTTCGACGGTCGTCCCGGAGCCCGGGATCGAGCGGACGTTCAGCGAGCCGCCGGCGAGTGCGGCCCGCTCGCGCATCCCGGTCAGGCCGTGGCCCTCGTGTGGGGTGGAGCGAAAGCCGCGGCCGTCGTCCTGCACGCGGGCGACGGTCGCCCCGTCCTCGCAGGCGAAGGCCACGCGGACGTGCTCGGCGCCGGCGTGCTGGGCGATGTTCGACAGGCTCTCCTGGACGACGCGGTAGACGACGATCTGCTCGTCCGGGCCGAGGTGCTCCACGTCCGTGCCGGCGAGGTCGAGCTCGGCGCTCACGCCGGTCTGGCGCGCGAAGTCGCTGACCTTCGTGCGCAGCGCCGCGGCCAGGCCGTGGTCGTCCAGGGCCGCCGGCCGCAGCTCGCGCGCGAGGCGCAGCAGCTCCTCGATCGCCTGGGTCGCTGCGCGCTGCGTCTCGCGCAGTTCCGGTCGCAATGCCTCAGGGGCATGGTGCGTCGTGGCCTGCAGGCGCAGCAGAACGCCGGTCAGCGCCTGGTTGGCCTCGTCGTGCAGGTCGCGGGCGATCCGCGCACGCTCGTCCTCCTGCGCGCGCAGCACGGCGCCGGCCGTGCGGGCGCGCTCGATCTCGAGGCGGTCGAGCATCCGGTCGAACGCCTGGTGCAGGCGCGCCACCTCGTCGGTCTCGGCCGGGGAGAGTCGGGCGGCCGGCCGTGTCGGCGACCTCGACCTGCTCCATCGTCGTGATCAGCCGCTCCAGCGGGGCGAAGCGCCGGCGCAGCACGAAGGCGTTGACGAGCACGGTGGCGAGCAGCGCGGCGACGAGCACGAGCGAGCGACGCTGTTCGACCACGCCCGTGACCTGCCAGTCCGTCGCGAGGCTCGCGGCCAGCACGGTCGCAGCGATCAGCACGGCGTTGACGCTCAGGACCTGCACCATCAGCGATGGCCGGTTCAGGCGCGAAGCACGATTCATGGGCAGGCGAAAGCGACGCATTGGGGTCCAGACCCCATATCGGCGCCGCGCCGCGCGTCCGATACCCCTGTTGCAGCCCCCAAGGACCGCAGGCGCACCGTGATCCTCCCCCTTGATCCGCGCTTGGCCTCCACAAAGGGCAAAGGCGCCTCCCCGGCAGCGGGGGAGGCGCCTTTTCTCGTTTCGGCGCCTGATCTCGAGCCGAACGCGCTTCGCTATCCTTTCTGAAGTACCAATTACCGATCCGAGATCAGGTGGTTTTCAGGTGAGCATCTCAGGCAGCGAACATCTGCGCCGTGTGAAGGAGCAGATCACGGAGGTCGATCCCTCCGAGGTGTCGCAGCTCATCGGCGAGGGTGTGCCCGTCATCGACGTGCGCGAGAGCGAGGAGCTGACCTCAGGGAAGCTGCCCGGGGCCATCCACGTGCCGCGCGGGTACCTCGAGAGCCGGATCGACGGCGTCGTCCCCGACCGCTCACAGCGCGTGATCCTCTACTGCGCCGCCGGCAACCGCTCGGCATTCGCCGCCAACACGCTGATCCGCGACCTCGGCTACGAGCACGTCGAGTCGATGACCGGCGGGATCACGCTCTGGAAGGACCGCGGCTACGAGGTCGAGGTGCCGCGCACGCTGACGCCGGAGCAGCGCGAGCGCTACAGCCGTCACCTGCTGGTGCCCGAGGTCGGGCTCGACGGGCAGCAGAAGCTGCTCGACGCGAAGGTGCTCCTGCTCGGCGCCGGCGGTCTCGGGTCGCCCACCGCGCTGTATCTCGCCGCGGCCGGCGTGGGCACGCTCGGCATCGTGGACGACGACGTCGTCGATCTGTCGAACCTTCAGCGCCAGGTGATCCACAACACGCCGCGGATCGGCATCCCCAAGGTCGACTCGGCCGAGCAGGTCATCAACGAGCTCAACCCCGACGTCAAGGTCGTCAAGTACCGCACGCGCCTCGACGCCTCGAACATCATGGAGATCATCGAGGGCTGGGACATCATCGTCGACGGCGTCGACAACTTCCCGACCCGCTATCTCCTGAACGACGCGACGGTCCGCCTGCAGATCCCGGTGGTCTCCGCGGCGATCCTCGGCTTCGAGGGCCAGCTCAGCGTGTTCAAGCCCTACGAGGGCCCGTGCTACCGCTGCCTGTTCCGCCAGCCGCCGCCCGCCGAGCTCGCGCCGTCCTGCGGCGCCAACGGCGTCCTGGGCGTGCTGCCCGGGACGATGGGACTGCTCCAGGCGACCGAGGTCATCAAGCTCATCATCGGTGCCGGCGAGCCGCTGATCGGCCGGCTGCTGATGTACGACGCGCTGGCGGCCGAGGTGACCGAGCTGAAGGTGCGCCGCGACCCCGAGTGCCCGATCTGCTCGCGTGAGCCCGACGCGATCAGCGACGAGGAGATGGGCGTGTTCCCCGACTACGAGGCGTTCTGCGCCGCAGCCGGATAGGTTTCCCGGTCCATGGCCACGATCCGAATCCCCCCTGTCCTGCGCCCGTCGGTCGGCGGTGAGCGCGAGGTCAGCGCCGACGGCTCGACCGTCGGTGACGTCCTGCGCAACCTCGCCGACGCCCACCCGGAGACGAGCGGGCAGCTTTTCGGCGCCGACGGCGACCTGAACCGCTACGTGAACGTCTACCTCAACGACGAGGACGTGCGCGTGCTGGATGGTCTCGAGACCGAGGTCGGCGACACGGACTCGCTCGTGATCCTGCCCGCGATGGCGGGCGGTTGCTGAGCATCCCGCAGCTGCGCGAGCCCGCCGCCCGCCTGCGGGGCGTGGCCTCGTCACCGGTGCGCGACATCCTCGCGCTGACCGAGCAGCCAGGCTTCATCTCGTTCGCCGGCGGGCTGCCCGACCCTGCGCTGTTCGACGTCTCCGGGCTGGCGACGGCGTTCGCGAGCGTGCTGTCAGGAGCCGGCGCCGCGCGCACCCTGCAGTACTCCACGACCGAGGGCGACCCGCGCCTGCGCCGCGCGATCGCCGAGCTGCTGGATGCCCGCGGGCTGCCGACCGAGCCCGATCAGGTGCTCGTCACGAGCGGCTCGCAGCAGGCGCTGACCCTGATCGCCACGGTCCTGCTGGAGCCGGGCGACGTGGTGCTCGTCGAGGAGCCGTCGTACCTTGCGGCACTGCAGTGCTTCGCGCTGGCCGGCGCGCGCGTGGTCCCTGTGGCGTGCGATGACGAGGGCCTGCTTCCCGAGGCGCTGAACACGGTGGCCGGGCGCGAGGGAGCGGTGGCGCTGTACACGATCCCGACCTTCCAGAATCCGACGGGCCGCACGCTCCCCGCGGACCGGCGCGCGGCCGTCGCGCAGATCGCGTCCGAGCACGGCCTGTGGGTCGTCGAGGACGACCCCTACGGCGAGCTGCGCTTCGACGGTGAGGCGCTCGGCCCGATCGCCGCGCTGGACGGCGCCGCCGACCGGACGCTCGCGCTGTCGACGCTGTCGAAGATCGCCGCGCCCGGCCTGCGCATCGGCTGGGTGCGCGCGCCACAGGCCCTGCTCCGGACGCTGGTCGTCGCCAAACAGGCCTCGGATCTGCATTCGTCGACGATCGACCAGGCGGCGGCGGCCTCGTGGCTCGCGGAGGTCGACCTGGCCGCCCACATCGCCCACCTTCGCGTCGTCTATCGCGAGCGGCGTGACGCGCTGCTCGCCGGGCTCGGCGACGCGCTCCCGCCCGGCAGCGCCTGGAACCGGCCGCAGGGCGGGATGTTCGTCTGGGCACGGCTCCCCGAGGGCCACGACGCCGAGGCGCTTCTCGCAGAGGCGCTGCGGCACGAGGTCGCCTTCGTCCCGGGCTCCCCGTTCTTCGCCGGCGAACCCGACCGGCGCACCCTGAGACTCTCGTTCACCACGCACCCGCCGGACGAGATCGCCGAGGGCCTGAAGCGGCTGCGAGCCGCCTGGGCGACGGGCGCGTAGCACCGGTCCTGCCGGTCGTTGGCGCTCGCTATATTTCCTGAAGCCATGGCATATCCGCCGCTCGAGACGCGTCCCTGCGGGGGCCGTTACACGGACCTCATCGAGTCGATCGGCAACACGCCGCTGGTCGAGCTCAAGCGCCTGTCGCCCAAGCCGGGCGTCCGGATCTGGGCCAAGCTCGAGAGCAGGAACCCGACCGGATCGGTGAAGGACCGCGTCGCGAAGGCCCTGATCGAGGACGCAGAGGAAAAGGGGCTGATCTCGCCGGGCCAGACGATCCTCGAGCCGACGTCCGGGAACACGGGCATCTCGCTCGGGATGATCTGCTCGCGCAAGGGCTACCGCCTGAAGGTCGTCATGCCGGACAACGTGACGCCCGAGCGCACGCAGCTGCTGAAGATGTACGGCGCCGAGATCGTGTACTCGCCCGGCGACCAGGGCTCCAACGGCGCGGTCGCGATGGCGCTCGACATGGCGGCCGCCGATCCCTCGTACTACATGCCCTACCAGTACGGCAACGAGGCCAACCCGCGTGCCCATTACGACGGCACGGCACGGGAGATCCTGCTCGAGCTCGAGGGCAATGTCGACGCGTTCGTCGCGGGGCTGGGAACCGGCGGGACGCTGATGGGCCACGCTCGCCGGTTCAAGGAGGAGCTGGGCGATCGCGTGACGATCGTCGCCGCGGAGCCGATGCAGGGCGAGCCCGTGCAGGGTCTGCGCTCGCTCGACGACGGCTTCATCCCGCCGATCATCGATCTCTCGCTGCTCGATCGCAAGATCTTCGTGACGAACCGCGACGCCGTCCTGTGGACGCGCAAGCTACTCGACGAGGAGGGGCTGTTCGCCGGTGTCTCCTCGGGTGCGATCGCGCGCGTCGCCGTCCGCATCGCGGGCGAGATGGACGAGGGGAACGTCGTCTTCATCGTGTGCGACGACGGCTGGAAATACCTCTCCAGCGGCATCTACACGCTGCCCGTCGACGAGGTCGCCGACCTCGAGTCGACGCTCTGGTGGTAGCCACGACCGTGCCGATCGTCTGATCGGCTACAGAAAGCCGCCGGAGGGCGTACCCTTTGGGTATGCCCAGCATCGGCCCCATGGAACTCATCATCGTCCTGGTGATCGCGCTGATCGTCCTCGGCCCGAAGAAGCTGCCCGAGGTCGGGCGCTCGATCGGCAAGGGCATGCGCGAGTTCAAGGAGGGAATCGGCGGAGCGAGCGACGATCACGACGAGCCGCTCGAGAAGCCGGTCCTGAAGGCGAAGTCCGAGTAAGCCCTCACGGCTGCACTAGTCTCGGCGGAGATGCGCATCTCTGCTGAACTTCTGGGCGCCGTCGAGGAGCACGCGCGCCGCGAGCACCCGAACGAGTGCTGTGGCCTGATCGCCACCAGGGACGGCCGCGCGATCGCGATCCATGAGATGCGCAACACCGCGGCGAGCCCGCTGCGGTTCGAGGTCGATGGCCTCGACCTGCACCACCTGCTGACTGAGATCGAGGATCGCGGTGAGGAGCTCGGCGCGATCTACCACTCGCACACGCGCTCGGCGCCCTACCCCTCGCAGACCGACGTGAACTTCGCGGCCGCGTGGCCGGGAGTCGAGTGGCTGATCGTGGGTCTGCCGAAGTCGGGCGTGGGGGAGAGCGACGTGCGCAGCTATCTGATCGACGGCGGACGGGTGGAGGACGCCGGGGTCCAGGTCGAGTCTGATGGCTGACGGCGAGCCGCTCGTCTGCTCGCGGTGCGCGACGACGCACGGACTCGACGAGCGGTTCTGCCCGGACTGCGGAATGCCCCTGACGTATCAGGGCGGGGTTCGCGACGAGGTGAGCGAGCGTCAGGAGCGCGCACGCAAGATCAAGCGCCAGTACAGCGAGGGTGAGCTCGTTACCGTCGCCACGGGGCGCAATCAGGCGGAGGCGGACTTCATCGCGAACCTGCTGCTCGAGGAGGGCGTGCCGAGCCTCGTTCGCCGCTCGCGCGGCTTCGACGTTCCCGACATGCTCGCCGCGGGCCCGCGCGACGTCCTG
This sequence comes from uncultured Solirubrobacteraceae bacterium, assembly GCA_963817295.1. Lineage (GTDB taxonomy): Bacteria > Actinomycetota > Thermoleophilia > Solirubrobacterales > Solirubrobacteraceae > F1-60-MAGs163. The sequence continues at coordinate 69,780 of CAWFOF010000021.1, forward strand.
GTGCCGGTCTCCGGCGAGGTCACGGCCCGCGAGGTCCTGTTGCAGGTCGAGATGCACGATCGCCACAGCGCGGGCACGGGGCCCAGGCCGGCGCGCCTGCTGGCCGGGCTGCTCGGCGCGTTCGCCCTCGCCGGCCTGATCGTGTGGATCGGCTCGCTGCTCACGGCGTGAGCGGGGCAGGCAGCGGGCGCGAGGCGCCGATGCCGATCACGATCGCCCACGCGAGGAACAGCCCCGTCCCGATCGCGTTGATCGTCCCGCCGGGGCCGAACGCTCCCTCGTTGCCGGAGATCGTGAGGCTCTCGAGCAGCTCGTACGCCGCGTAGGCCGCGCTGATCCAGCCCGCCCAGCGCGGGAGGGTGTGGTCGCGCAGGGCGCCGAGTGCGGCGCTCGCGGCGAGCGTGAATACCGCGGCGGTCGCCACCGGCGCGTAGAAGGACGCGACGTCGAGCAGCGTCCTGGCCGTGGCCGGGAGCGTCGTGGGGGCCCGCAGCGCCAGTCCGAGCTGGATCATCACGGCGATCACGCCGCCGGCCGCAAGCAGGATCCCGCCGGCGAGCCAGGTGTCGGCGAGGACCCCCGAGCCCTGGAGCAGCCGTCGGCGAACGGCCGCCACGAAGATCAGCAGCGGCACGAGCGCCGCGACCAGGAGGTAGGAGGACGCGGCGACGGCATCCGCGTGTGCGACGAAGTAGCGGTGCACCTCCGCCTCGTCCGCGCTGGGGCCGGGCAGGCCCGGGACGGCCAGTGCGCCGGCGACGTAGAGCGCCGCCAGCGCGGCGGCGGCGATCAGGGCGGTACGGCCTTCGTCGGTGCGCTTCACCTGCTCCTCCTCGTGCGGGGAGCGCGATGCTCGCATCCGCGCCGGGCGGATGTCCAGTGGGCGCTCAGGTCCCCGCGAGCCGCGCGAGATGGGCACGCCAGGCGCCCTCGGTGTGCACGAAGGCACGCCCGCGGAATGCGTGCTCGAGCGTCCGTCGCGGATCTTCTGGAGGCTGAACCGCCAGGCGGGCCGCGGCGCTCTCGCCCTCCTCGCGGGCCAGCAGGTCGAAGACGGTGCCTCCGAGCAGCTGCGCGTCGCGCAGACCCGGTGGGAACCGGGGCTTGCCGCCTTCGCGAAGGCGTCGCCCGATTGCGGGCCGGGCGTGCGCCGTCTGCCCGGAGAACCACTGGCCCGCACCGGCCGCGAGCCATGCCCAGCGCACGTAGGTGGCAGCGCTGCGTGGACGGAACGGCGGAGGCAGCGCGGGATTGCTGAGCCCGGTCGCGAGCTGCGCGTACAGGGCCGCGGGGGTCAGGAGCAGCATCTCCCGCGAGCCGGGGACGTTCGATGCGCGCGCCTCGAGCAGCCGCGGGGCGAGCACGTGGATCTCCCTGGCGTTGAACCAGCCGCCGACGTAGCGACGCGCCGCCGGTGCCGTGAGCCGGCGCAGGATCGGGACCGCGGGCTGGGCGACGGTGAGCTGGCCCGCTGTGGGATGGACCACGACGGCGAGATCGTGAGGCACCACCGGGAAGATCGTCGCGAGCCGCTCGCGCGTGCCCTCCAGCTGTTCGAGCACCCCGATGACGTCCTGCGCGTCCCGCTCGGCGTGACGTGCAGAGAAGTTCGGCGAGTCGGTCTCGACCCAGGTCACCTGCTCGCCGCGTCGCGCTCGTATGCGAGTTCGGTGCGGATGCCCATGCCGGCGAGGATCGAGTCGGCCTCCAGAAGGTTGTCCGCGCGCTGAACGGCGTGCGCGGCGCGCGCGGCGGACGCGATCGCGACGGCGGGGTCGAACCAGTGCACCCGGCCGCCGTCGGCCGTCAGCTCGACGGTCCGCCGACCGCCGCGGATCTCCGCGCGCCCCGTCTCTCCCTGGGCGCAGCGGGTCGCCATCGCGCTCGCCTCGGTCGGCACCCGGCCGACGGCGTCCTCGAGGCGGTCGATGATGTCCGCGTCGAGGTCGTCGGTCCCGCGCCAGCCGCCGGCGTCGCGGACCTCGGTCAGCCGCTCCAGCACCTCGGCGGGCGTCAGCTCCCCATCGCAGCCGGCGCCGAACACGGCGCCGACGATCGCCACCCCGCCGCGGGCCACGGCCGGGCCTGCGGCGAGCAGCACCGCATCGGCGAGCGGGCTCGCCAGCCCCGGCTCGTCGCCGTGGGCCAGGACGTCACCGCCGACGTCGAGCAGGACGATCGTGTCGCAGGCCAGGTGGGCGGCCGCGGCGAGCATGCCCCCGGCGGCCGCGGCGGGTCCCCCGTTGGGGTCGATGAGGACGGTCGGCCGCCCCAGGATGCCGGCCATGCGGCTCTCGGCGAAGAGGAAGCCCCCGGGGCCGCACGTCGCCGGGTGCGCCAGCGCGCTCGCCGCATGCAGGGGCTGCGCGCCCGAGAGCTCGCCGATCGTCCGAGGACCTGGGAGCGGGTCGACCGGGCGGCGCTCCCAGGTGAGCCCGCCGAGCTCGGCGCGGGTGCCGAGCCGCTCGGCGAGGCCGGCGGCAGCGAGCGCGCCGACGACGTCACCGCCGCCGCCGATGCCGATCACCAGGACGCCGGAGGCGCGGGTGAGCAGCTCGTCGGCGGCGGAGGAGGCCAGAGCTACGCGAACGCCGGGACGCGCCCGGCGACGATCGACTCGATCTTCTCCTGGACGCGGCCGAACTCGTCGTCGGACAGGACGGGCGTGCCCTCGAACGGCAGGTCACGGGCGATCTCGAGCCACGAGCGACAGCCGCCGTAGTCGCCGCGGACCCGCACGGTGACGGGGCGCGGGATGCGGTAGGCGCGCAGCAGGACGACGTGCAGCGGGTGACGCGGCTTCCAGTTGAGCCGCTTCTCGGCGTAGTCCGTCGTCCAGATGTAGAACGGCGACAGGTCGTTGACCACGCGCGGATCCGTGACGGTGTAGTGCGCCGCCACCTCGGCCCAGGCCCGGACGCGGACGCGCTCGGGCTGGGGGATGCCGCCGTCGCGCGTGAGCGCGTTCGTCGGCGGCTCGCCGTCGGGCCAGACGCCCTCCTCGAGCGCGCGCCGCAGCTCGGGCATGTGCGCCTCGCGGACGACGTCGTTGCGCTGGTGGTCGAACGTGGGGTACAGGAAGAAGCGATCGTGCTCGAGTTCGAAGTGCTTGTTCTCCTCGCGAATCCCTCCCTTGCGGAGGGTCAGGAGCTGCTCTCCTTCGGCGAGTGCGCGGACGGTGACCGCCCACTCTTTCAAGGCAATTGGCATAGGGACCGAGTCGTTGGTGACAGAAAAGGATCCCGCGCCGAGAGGCTGCGCGGGGCAGCCGGGGCGACGGGATGTTTCCATTCTGGCAAACGGTCCGACATTCCACAAATGTCCCTGCAAATTGGCGCTTTTCAGGGCCTAAAGCGGGGCTCAATTGCGGCCGAATGCCGTCGTCCTGAGTGGTTTCCACGGACCCTCACAGGCGATGTGTGAGCCAGCTCACACGACCGGCGGCGAACTAGCCGAGTGCGGACAGGCCCGAGCGGCGCTCGGCGGCCTGCAGCGTGAGCTCGACGGCGATGCCCGTGTCGAGCCTGCTGTCCGAGCCACCGGCGTTGCGGTGGTCGGTGAGGAGATCCTCAAGGTGGAAGCGCCCGATCAGCGCGTCGCACTCCAGACACCCGTTGGCGATGTAGCCGCCCTGGACGCCGGGGCTGTCTCGATGACGCAGCTCGCCGATGCCGCGCCGCGAGAGCGCCACGCCGTCGAGTGCGGCGATCAGCGCCGTGTCGATCGCCTCGAGCGGCAGGAACCCGCTGCCGTCCGGCGTGTGGGCCGGCTCGACGAGGACTCCGACGATCGCGCGCGCCTCATTGCGGCAGCACCAGCAGGTGTCGGTCAGCGCGGCGACGCGCGCACGGACGGTGAGGTCGGCGGCGGCCGGTGTATGCGCGGCGGCGGCGTCGGCGGTCGATGCCCTGCGGGTGCGCTGGCGGTCGGCGAACGAGATGACCGCGCCGCCCTTGCCGGCGGGGGACGATGCGCTGAGCTGGGGGGAGTGCTCGGAATGCATAGGACCTGGGCCTTTTTACGGACCGATGGCCGCGTTCAGCGGCGGGGCGAGCATTTGCGCACGTTGCGCCTCGAAACCTCCATTTGCGATGCATGTTCCGTCCATGATTCGCGTTCCTGCATGGACGCTTGTGGACGCCGAATGGCAGCAGGTGTGCGCTGAGCGGACGCTCAGAGCCGAAGTCCGGCGGCGTCCTCGACGGCCTCGATCACGGCTGCGTAGTCCTCTTCGGCGAGCCCGCGGTCGACGGTCGCCGCCAGCAGATCACCCGCGCCTGAGGCGGCCGGGAACGGCACGCCCGCTGCCCCGACGGCGTCCAGGCAGTGCCGAACGTCCTTGAGCATGTGTGCGGTCTTGAAAAGTAGAGGGTAGTCGTGTGTGAGCATCGGCTCGGCCTTCAGCGCGAGCACGGCGCTGGCACCCGAGCCCGCGCCCATCACCTCGACCAGGCGCTCGAGGTCCACGCCCACTGCGCGACCGGCGACGAGCGCCTGGGCGGCCGTCACGGTGTTCGCGGCGGCAACGGAGTTGTTGATGAGCTTCACCAGCTGCCCGTGGCCGAGGGGGCCGACGTGCACGATCGTGCGGCCCATCGCCTCCAGCAGCGGCATCGCCCGCTCCAGGTCGGCCTGCTCGCCGCCCACCATGATCGTCAGGGTGCCGGCGTCCGCAGCCGGCGAGGAGCCCGTCACCGGGGCGTCGAGCAGGTGCTGGCCGCGCTCGGCGAGCTGTGCCGCGATGGCGTGGACGGTCGCCGGCGCGATCGTCGACATGTCGACGAACAGCGTTCCCGGCCGGGCGCCGCCGGAGGCTCCGCCGGGGCCGAGCAGCACCTCCTCCACCTGTGGTCCGTCGACCACCATCGTGATCACGACGTCGGCCTCGGCCGCCGCCGCAGCGGGGGTCGGCGCCGTGGCGACGCCATGCTCGGCCGCCCACGCCTCGGCGGTTCGCGCGGTGCGGTTCCAGACCGTGACGTCGTGGCCGGCGCTGACGAGGTGGGCGGCCATGCGGGATCCCATGATCCCGAGGCCCAGGAAGGCGACGCGCATCGCCCGATCGTAGGGCTCAGCGGCGGTCCGCGGGCGGCCCGTGGCCGCCACCGCCGGGGGTGTCGATCCGCAGCCGGTCGCCTGGCTGCAATCGGCCGGCGATCTTCGGCGGCAGCTGGTCGCCGTTGAGGGAATTGCGCCCAGGTGCGCCGTCGCGGCCTCCGGCGGCGCCCCGCGGCGCATGCCGGCGGCGCTCGGTGATCAGCGAGTACTCCATCGGCTCGAGCGCCTCGACCTCACGAGTCACGCCGTCACCGCCGTGATGTCTGCCCGCCCCGCCCGAGCCGCGGCGCAGCGCGTATGTGACGACGTGCAGCGGGAACTCGATCTCGAGCGCCTCGATCGGGGTATTGAGCGTGTTCGACATCGCGACGTGCACACCCGACGGGCCGTCGGCGTCCTCGCAGGCGCCCTGCCCGCCACCGAGCGTCTCGTAGTACGTGAACCCGTCATTGCCTAGCGTCAGGTTGTTCATCGTGCCCTGGCCCAGAGCGAATCCGAAGGCGCCGAGGACCAGGTCGGCGACCCGGCTCGAGGTCTCGACGTTCCCCGCCGCGACGGCCGCCGGGTGGCGCGCGTTCAGCAGCGTTCCGTCCGGGACCACCACCCGCAGCGGGCGGGCGGCGCCCGCGTTCGCCGGGATGTCGGGGTCGGTCAGCACCCGCAGGGCGAACAGGCACGAGGAGAACGTGACCGCGAGCGGGCAGTTCAGGTTGCCCGGGTCCTGGCCCGCGCTCCCGGTGAAGTCGAGCGTCAGCTCGTCGCCCAGGACCGTCGCCGTCAGTTGCAACTCGATGTCGCCGTCGCGGCCTTCCAGCACGTCGCGTGCGTGGTGCACGCCGTCGGGCAGCGCGGCCAGGCAGGAACGCGTGCGCCGCTCGGCATAGTCGAGCACCGCGCCCGTCGCCTCTCGCAGCGCACCGGTTCCGATCCGCTCGCCGAGGGCGGCGAGCCGCATCGTTCCCGTGCGATTGGCCGCGACCTGGGCGCGCAGGTCGGCGCGGCGCTGCTCCGGCTGGCGCATCCGGCCGACGAGCGCATCGATCAGCGCGTCGTCGAGGACCGACGGCGGGATCACCACGCCCTCCTCCTCGAGCGTCGTCGAGTCCGCGGGCATCGATCCCGGCGTCCGCCCGCCGACGTCGGCGTGGTGCGCGCGGCTCGCGGCGAATCCCACGAGCTCCCCGCCACAGAACGCGGGGGTGATGACGGTGATGTCCGGCAGATGCGTGCCGCCCGCGTATGGGTCGTTCAGGATCCATGAGACGCCGGCGCGCTGCTCACGCCCTGCCACGGCGGCGACCGCGGCGGGCATCGCGCCGAGATGCACCGGAATGTGCTCGGCCTGCATGATCATCAGCCCGTGAGGGTCGAAGAGCGCCGTCGAGCAGTCGCGCCGCTCCTTGATGTTCGCCGAGTGCGCCGAGCGCACCAGCACGGCGCCCATCTCCTCGCAGGCGGCTCGCAGCGCCCCCGTGATGACCTGGAGATCGATGGGGTCGAGCCCAGTCATCCTGTGCGCTCCAGCACCAGCGTCCCGCTCCGGTCCGGCGCTCCCGCCCATCCCTGCGGCACGAGCACGGTCGTCTCGGGCAGATGCAGGACCACAGGTCCGCGGACGGGCTCGATCACGGCGTCGTCGCCGGCGAGGTCGACGCGCGGCCCGGGCTCCACCGCGGTCACCCGGACCGTGACGACCTCGATTCCGGCGCTCGGCTCGCGCCAGCCGTACCGGCGCTCGTGTTCGGCCTCGAATGCGTCGCAGACCTCGTCGGCGTGCATCGCCGCGCCCGCGGCGACGGTCAGCTCGTGCGACTGTCCGCGGTAGCGCATGTCGCAGGCCACCCTGGACTGCTCGCCGGTCGTGCCCAGGATCGTGCGTGCCTCGCGCAGCAGGTCGTCCCGGGCCGCCGCGAGCGCGGCGTCGGTGAGGCCGGGCCCGCTCAGCAGGACCGTGTGCTGGCGCGTGACCCGGCGGTCGGCGGCGGCGAGTCCCAGGGCGCTCAGAACCCCGGAGGCGCGGGGGATGAGGATGCGGCGCATCCCGAGCTCGTCGGCGATCGCCGCGGCATGCAGGGGTCCGGCACCCCCGAAGGCGAGCAGCGCGAAGCCGCGCGGATCGACGCCCCGGGCGACGGTCATCACGCGCAGCGCGCGCACCATCTCCGCGTCGGCCACGCGCACGATGCCCTCCGCACACGCCTCGCAGCTCAGGCCGAGCTGTTCGGCGAGCGCGCCGACAGCAGCGTGCGCGGCCGCCGCGTCGAGGTGGATGCCGCCGGCGAGCGGGCGGTCGGCCGCGAGCGTCCCGAGCACCACGTGCGCATCCGACACGGTCGGCTCGCTGCCGCCGCGGCCATACGCGGCGGGGCCGGGGACCGCGCCCGCTGAGCGCGGGCCGACCCGCAGCGCGCCGCCCCCGTCACGCCACGCGATCGAGCCACCGCCGGCGCCGACGGTGTGGATGTCAACCATGGGCAGAGCGATCGGCCGGCCGGCGATCTCGCGTCCCGCGCTCTCGCGGACCCGGCCGTCCTCGACGACGCACACGTCGCATGACGTGCCGCCCATGTCGAAGCACAGGAGGTTCGGCTCGTCACAGGCTCGCGCGATCAGCGCCGCCGCCGCGGCTCCGCCGGCCGGCCCGGAGAGCACGGTCAGGACGGCGTGGCCCGCCGCCGTGGGTGCGTCGATGAGCCCGCCGCTCGACTGCATCACCTGCGGCTCGGGGAGCCGCGCGTCGCGAGTGCGCCGGGCGAGCCGGTCGAGGTATGTGCGCAGCAGCGGCGTCAGCGCGGCGTCGACCTCGGTCGTCGCCGCGCGCTCGTATTCGCGGAACGTCCCGACGACCTCGTGTGAGAGCGACACGCAGACCCCTTCGCCGAGCTGCACCCGCAGGGCATCCCGGATCAGCAGCTCATGCGCGGGATCGCGCCAGGCGTGCAGCAGGCAGACCGCGACGGCCTCCGGTCCGGCGTCCGCGACCCTGCTCGCCAGCGCCTGGGCGTCGGCCGGCTCGAGCGCGCGCAGCACCGCGCGCGGCCCGATGCGCTCGGGCGCGCCGAAACGGCGCTCCGGTGGAGCGAGCGGCGCGGCACGCGCGGCGCACAGGCGATAGAGCTCGGGCCGGTTCTGGCGCGCCAGCTCGATCACGTCGGTGAAGCCCTCGGTGGCGATGAACGCCGTTCGCGCGCCGGTGCCCTCGAGCAGCGCGTTCGTCGCGACGGTCATTCCGTGCGCGAACGCCGTGACGTCGGAGGCGCTCGCACCGGCCGCGCGCAGTGCGCCCTCGATGGCCGCCATCACGCCGACCGACTGGTCGGCCGGCGTCGTGGGCGCCTTGGCGCTCACGACGCGGCCTCCCGTGGCGATCACCGCGTCGGTGAACGTTCCGCCGACGTCGACTCCGAGCAGCATGGGACGCAAGCTACAACCGGGGCCGCACTCTGGCGGCCCCGGCGGTGCTTACCCCCGAAGATTCCGGGTCAGGCGGCGATGGCCAGCTGCGACGCGATCTCGACCTCTTCGGTCATCGCGAGGTGCTGGTGCGACGGGCAGTACCCGTTCGCGTGCACCGGGATCCGCTGGCATGCGGTTCCACGGCGCGTGGTCGCCCGGCACTGCAGCGGATTGCCGAAGACGTCGCGCCCCCGGGTGCTGAGACTGTCCAGGAGGCGTTCGGCGGCGGCGACGTAGTCGCGCACGACGAACCAGACCTTGGTCTGGGCCTGGAGTGAGAAGTTGCCACGGATGTCCCGGAAGAGGCTCCGTGCGGGATATGCGAAGTAATGCCGGTCGGTGGCCAGTCGCTGAACTGCGCACTCACAGGCGCGCAGCACTTCGGCATGACCCTCTCGTCCGGTCACGATCTCCGGAGAGAGCTCGCGGTAGATCGCCCTGCTGACTTGATACATCGTCTGGACCCTCCTGGTGGACCCCGTTGTGCGTTCCGTCGCGTACCCCTCGCTCGGCGCGAGTATCCGTCCTCCGTGTGAACCCTGGAACACACGGAAGATGAAGTTCGTGTTAAGCGCTGTGAGTCCTCCGCTCGCGGGTGAGCGGCGGACGGGCGACGCCGAGCGGCGTGGTGGGGCCTACTCCCAGCGCTCGAACGCGAGGTCGCCGTCGCGCACGACGGCGTGCATGCGGTCGAGGCTCGGGTCCGTCCGCGGGTGGTCGCGGCGGACGTGCGCGCCGCGGGTCTCGTCGCGCAGCAGCGCGCAGCGGGCGACGATCCGGGCGAGCGGGTGTGGATCGCCGAGCAGGCGCTCCAGCCCTTCCCGATCGCGCACGATCCCCGCGTCGCGCCACAGGGCGTCGCGCGTCTCGGGCCCCGGGAGCTGCAGCGGCGTCGACGGTGGCCGCGTCGGCGGCCCGGGCCCGGCCGGCGGCTCGTCGAAGGCCGCGTGGGCCGCCCGCGCTCCCAGGACGACGCACTCCGAGAGCGAGTTGGACGCGAGGCGGTTCGCGCCGTGCAGGCCGGTGCACGCCGACTCCCCGACGACGTACAGGCCAGGGACGCCGGCGGCGCCGACGAGGTCGGTGACCACCCCGCCCATCACGTAGTGCGCGGCGGGCGCCACGGGGACGAGCTCGCGGGTGGGGTCCAGGCCCGAGGACTGGAGCGCTTCGACGACGTTCGGGAAGCGGGTCGCATCGACGCTGCGCATGTCGAGCGAGACGGACGGGACCCCCTGCTCCTGCATGACGCCCCAGATCGCGCGAGCGACCTCGTCGCGCGGCGCGAGCTCCTCGACGAACCGCTCGCCGCCGGGGCCGTGCAGGGTGGCTCCCTCACCGCGGATCGCCTCGGTCACCAGGAAGCCTTCGCGGCCCGGTACGCCGGTCACGGCCGTGGGATGGAACTGCACGAACTCCATGTCGGCCACCGCCGCCCCGGCCGCCATTGCGAGCATGATGCCGATGCCCATCGAGCCCGGCGGGTTCGTCGTCCGGCTCCACAGCGCCGCGGCGCCGCCGGTCGCCAACACGGTCCCGCGGGCACGCACGGCGCGCCCGTCCTCGCAGATCACGCCGACGACGCGTCCGTCCGAGAGCCACAGGTTCGTGGCGCGGGTGTTCTCGAAGACCGTGATGTTGTCGTGATGGACGAGATCGGCGGACAGCTGCCGCACGACGCGGCGGCCGGTCGCGCTGCCGCCGGCGTGGACGATGCGCCGCCGCGAGTGGCCACCTTCCAGACCGAGCGCGAGGTTGCCGTGGCGATCGGCATCGAACCGCACCCGCAGGCGGCGCAGCTCGGCGATCATCGCCGGAGCCTCGTGGACGAGCACCTCACCGGCCGACCGACGCATCAGCCCGCGACCCGCACGCTCCGTGTCGGCGAGATGCAGCTCTGGTGAATCGTCGAGGGCCAGCGCGGCGGCGAACCCGCCCTGCGCCCAGTAGCTGGCGGTCTGCGCGAGCGGCGTGGCGCTGATGACCGCGACCTGCGCTCCCTGCTCGGCTGCCGTCAGCGCCGCGAACAGCCCCGCCGCGCCGGCGCCGACGACGACGATCTCCGCGTCGATGGTCTCGGGTACCCCGTCCACGGCCATTGCCGGGGTACGGTACCCGGGCGTGCGCCCGCTCATCCTCCACCACGAATCCTCGCTGCGCCACGAGACGGGCGCGCACCCCGAGCGCGCCGCCCGGATCGTCGCGATCGAGCGCGAGCTCTCCGCCCGTGACTGGCTCGGGTACGACGTCCAGGACTCGCCGCCGGCGAGCGCCGCGCTGCTCAACGCGATCCACCCTCCGGAGTACGTCGAGACGATCGCCGCGGCGTGTGCGGCGGGACGTGCGCTCGATGCCGACACGATCGTCTCGCCCGGCTCCTACGAGGCGGCGCTGCATGCGGCCGGTGGTGCCTCCTCGATCGTGGACGCGCTGGTCACCGGCACCGCCGACGTCGGCGCGTCCCTGCATCGCCCGCCTGGGCACCACGCCGAGGCCTCCCGCGCGATGGGTTTCTGCCTGTTCAACAACGTCGCGCTGGCGGCGCAGCGCGCACTCGACGCCCACGGCCTGGAGCGGGTCCTCGTGCTCGACTGGGACGTCCATCACGGCAACGGGACGAACGACCTGTTCCACGAGGATCCGCGCGTGCTGTTCATCTCCATCCACGAATGGCCGATGTGGCCGGGGACCGGCGCGACGTGGGACATCGGCTCAGGCGCCGGGCTCGGCTACACCGTGAACCTTCCGGTTCCCTCTCGCAGCGGAGATGCGGTGTACACGGCGCTCGTCGATCACGTGGTCGTCCCGGCGACGCGCGCCTTCGAACCCCAACTGGTGCTGATCTCGGCGGGCTTCGACGCACACGCCGCCGACCCGCTCGCCAGCTGCACCGTGACGGAGGACGGCTTCGCCACGATGGCGGCGAGCATGCGGCGCGCGAGCGCGGAGGCCGATGCGCCGCTGGGCATCATCCTCGAGGGCGGGTACGACCTCGATGCACTTGCGCGCTCGGTCGCAGCGACCTTGGAGACCGTCGCCCGTGACCCGGGCCGGCTCGCAGCGGACCCGGTGGCGTCCCACCCGCTGGCCGACGAGGCCGCGCGTCGCCTCACCCGCTGGGTGTAGGACCGGCGCTAGTTCGTCGTCGTGGGCGTCGTGAGCGTCTGCGTCGTGGTCGTCGTGGTCGTGGAGGTGATCGTCGTCGCCGGGGCGCCGCCCGCAGTCGTCGGGGTGCCTCCCGCGGTCGTCGGCGTGCCACCGGCGGTCGTCGGCGTGCCGCCCGTCGTCGGAGCGGGCGTGACGCCGGGCGGCAGCGGCTGACCGGGCTGCGTCGTGATGGTCTTCGTGAAGACCTGTGGCGGGGGCGGATCGTCGTTCGTCAGCGCGACGAACGCGGCGGCCAGGATTCCCAGCGCCAGCGCGGCCAGCGCGAGCAGGGCCACGATCGGACGCCGCCAGCGCGGTGTCGGCGCGATCACCGTGCGGGCCGGGTCGCCGCAGCGCAGGCACCAGTCCTGGTCGGGGGCCAGGACCTCCCCGCAGCGCGGGCATCTCAGCGTCCCGGGCGCCAGCGCCTCGGGCGGCGGGAGCGGCGGCGGGATGACGCTCACGGCTGCTGGGGCTCGCCGGCGGTCCAGTCGGGCTGCTCTGCGGGAGCCGCGACCGGGACGGGGGCGGGCGCCGGCGGCGGCTGGACCTGGGCGCCGGTGTGCGGGTCGAAGAGCGCCGCCTGACCGGGTGACGGGGTTCCCGGTGCTCCGTAGGAGCTCTGACCCGGCGCCATCCCGGAGATCGTCCGCGGACCGGTGAACGCGAGGCCGCAGTTCGGGCAGTACCGCGCGTCGCTGCCGTGAAGGGCACCGCAACGCTGGCACGCCGAGACGCCCGGAATGAAGAGCTCGGCGTAGGGCATCTGGTTGCCGAGCACCGCCTCGATCGCCCGGATCTCGCGGTCGACGGCGTCGATCGCCTCGACCTTCCCGTGCACGAGCGCCTCGTTCGGGCGCTGGAAGCGGTGCTGGTCGAAGACCAGGCCGCCCAGGTCGCGGAACCCGAGTTCGCGAACTTCGCGCAGGTACCGCAGACGTCGCCGCATGCGCCCGCGCTCGCGGAATCCGGGCCGTGTGGGGACGGCCGCCACTGCTCCGAGGTCGACGATGAACCCTTCGGGCGCGCCCTGGGGCGCGGCCTCGGCCGGCGCCTCGGGTTCGCGGTCGGGCTCGGGATCGGGATCGGCTTCGGAGGTCGCGGCGTCCTGGATCAGCGTCGGCTGGTCCTCGGGCACATCGGTGTCGGGACCCGGTGTGTCGTCCACGTGCCGGATGACCGTCAGGTCGTCGGGCACCACGGGCTCGTCACCGGCATCAGCCGGCTCGGGTGCGGGGGCGGCGGACTCCTGCTCCGCGCCCCGCTGGAAGATGCGGTCTTTCAGCCCCATGGGTCGGTCGCGGGCGCCGTCGGGGACGCGCCGCGGCGCCAGTCTACCGGCATACCCAGGAGCTCTCGCCAGGTCCGCAGGACCCGCTCTGCCATGCGCGGGGCCCCGTAGCGCTCGGCCGCGGCGCGTCCAGAGATGCGCGAGTCGGCGGCCGCGAGGTGCGGCTGCAGCGCGGCGCTCCAGACCTGGAGGTCGAACGGCGCGCAGAGCGTGCCGTGCACCCCTTCCAGCGCCTCGGCGTGGATCCCCGTCGGCGTGGCGAGGACAGGCACGTCGCAGGCGAGGGCTTCGAGCACGGCGAGCCCGAACCCTTCTCGGTCGGACGGAACCAGCACGGCGTTCGCCGCATTGACCCACAGGGGGACCTCCTCGGGGTCCGTGTGGCCGAGCGTCAGCAGCGTCGCCCCGGTGTGGTGCGCGAGGGCGAGCGCGCGATCGTGGCGCTTCCCCGCGCGCGCCGGGTCGGCCGCGAACAGCAGGTACCGCTCGTCCGGCTCCAGGCCGAGCCGCGTGCGAACAGCGGCTCGCTCGAGCGGCCGGAAACGGTCGACGGCGACCCCGCACGGCAGCACGGCCGTCCGCCTGCGACCAGGCGCGCGCGGGACCTCGGACTGCAGATCGGCGCTGACCGTCGCCACGAGATCCATGAACGGCAGGACCGCTCGTGTGATCTCGCGCGAGCGTGGATGCCGCACATCGGTGCCGTGCAGGGTGACCGCGTGGATCCTCGCCGGGGCGGCGAGCGATGGCCACGCCGTCAGGCCGAAATGGGCGTGGACGACGTCCAGCCCACGCGAGCCGAAGCGCCGGCGCAGCGCGCGCCCGGCGGCGAGGTAGCCGCCCGGGAGGAAGTCGAAGGTCTCCAGCTCGAGCTCCGGGTCACCCAGCGAGCGCAGCGCGCGGACCTGATCGCGGACGAAGCTTCCGCGCCCGGGCTCGGACGCGGACGGCTGCATGTTCGTGACGACGAGCGCGCGCATTCGACGCTGATTCTCCACGCATGCGCGGTGGTCACGTCACACGACCCGTCGCAGACTCCTCGGCGACCACGTGAACGACATCCCTGAGGAGGGACCATGGGCTACAGAATCCTGGGCCGCATCCATACGAGCCTGCACACCGGACGGCGCCGCCTGGAGGGGACGGCAGGACAGGGAACCGTCGAATACGTCGCACTCATCCTGCTCGTCGCCGGCGTGCTCGTGGGCGTGATCGCGGCGGGCAAGGGCCTCAAGGGCGGCGGGATCGCACAGACGGTGGTGGCGAAGCTCAAGGCGGCGATCGACGACGTCGGCGGCTCGAAGTGATTCCCGCCCGAGGCCGCCGTATGCTGATTCCGTGCCCCGCCCGAGCGATCCGCGAGAGCGGCCGATCGCCGTCTTCGATTCCGGCGTCGGCGGCCTCACCGTCCTGCACGAGCTGCTCGTGCAGCTGCCGCATGAGGATTTCGTCTATCTCGGCGACACAGCGCGCTTTCCCTACGGCAACCGCTCGCCGGACGAGCTGCGGCGGTTCAGCCTGCAGGTCGCCGAGGAGCTGCTGGCGCGTGGCGCGAAGCTGCTCGTCGTCGCCTGCAACTCGGCCACGGCGGCGGCCCTGCCCGCGCTGCGGGAACGCATGATGCAGACGACCCTCGGTGTGGACGTCCTCGGTGTGGTGGGGCCCGAGGCGGTCCACGCGGTCACCGCGACGCGCAACGGCCGCATCGGCCTGCTGGCCACCGCGACGACCGTCGCGAGCGGCGCCTATGAGCGCGCTGTGCACGCGGCCGACCCGCACGTCGACCTGATCGCCGTGGCCGCGCCGGATCTGGCGCCGATCATCCAGGCCGGGTTCCCGTTCGACGAGGAGGTCGTCGAGGTCGTCCGCGCGTATGTGGCACCGCTGCGCGACGCCCAGGTCGACACGGTGATCCTCGGGTGCACGCACTACCCGCTCGTGCGCCCGATGCTCCAGCGGATGCTCGGCCGGGGCGTCTCGATCGTCACGTCGGGGGCGGCGCTCGCACGCCAGGTCGAGCACGCGCTCGGGTCGCGCGGCCTGGCGAACCCGCGCAGCGTCGAAGGCGACTACCGCTTCCTGTCGACCGGCGATCCGGAGACCTTCCGGGCGCTCGGCACGCGGTTCCTGCAACTCCCGCTCGGCGCCGTCGAGCAGGTCCGACTCCACACCGAGGTGGCCGCATGAGCGCTCCGAGCATCGTCGAGCGATCCGGAGGGCGCGCGGCCGACGAGCTGCGGCCCGTGAGCATCGAGCCCGGCTTCATGAGCACCGCGACCGGATCAGCGCTGATCGCCTGCGGGGGCACGCGGGTCATCTGCACAGCGTCGATCGAGCAGGGCGTTCCGCGCTGGCGGGCCGGCAAGGGCCTCGGCTGGCTCACCGCCGAGTACGGGATGCTGCCCGCGTCGACCGGCGAGCGCAAGGCCCGCGACGCCACCCGCGGCAGGCTCGACGGCCGCACCGTGGAGATCCAGCGCCTGATCGGGCGTTCGGTGCGCGGCGTGGTCGACTACGCCGCGCTCGGCGAGTTCACGATCAACATCGACTGCGACGTGCTCGAGGCGGACGGCGGGACCCGCTGCGCGTCGATCACCGGCGCGTATGTCGCGCTCGCACTCGGTTGCCGGCGCCTGGTGGCCGAGGGGAGGATTCCGGCGCTCCCGCTGACCGGCGCGGTCGCGGCCGTCTCGTGCGGCATCGTCGGCGACCTGGCGTTGCTCGACCTCGACTACCGCGAGGACTCGAGCGCCGAGGTCGACGCCAACGTCGTCATGACCGGCGACGGCGGTCTGCTCGAGGTCCAGGCCACGGCGGAGGGCACCCCCCTGCAGCGGGCCCACCTCGACGAGCTGCTGGAGCTGGCCGCCCACGGGATCGAGGGCCTGCGGGAGGCGCAGGAGACGGCGATCGCAGCCGGAGCGCCATGAGACTGCTGCTCGCGACACGCAACGCCCACAAGCTGCGCGAGTTCTCGATCCTGCTCTCGCCGATCGACGTCGACCGGCTGCCGGATGACGTCGAGCTCCCGCCGGAGCGGGGCGAGACGTTCGTGCAGAATGCCCTGGAGAAGGCGCGCGCGGCGGCCGCCGCCACGGGCCGGGTCACGATCGCCGACGATTCGGGCATCGAGGCGGCGGCGCTCGGCGGTGCGCCCGGCGTGCGGTCCGCACGCTTCGCGGGCGAGGATGCCACCGACGAGGACAACGTCGAGCAGCTCATGCGCGAGGCGTACGAGGGGAGCGCGCTGACCTACGTGTGCGCCCTGGCGTATGTCGAGCCGGGGGGCGAGGAGCGCGTCTTCGAGGGGCGCTGCCGCGGGACGCTCGCAGCGGAGGCGCGCGGGGAGGAGGGCTTCGGCTACGACCCGGTCTTCGTGCCCGACGACGACCACACCGACCGCACGATGGCGGAGCTCGCCCCGCGGGAGAAGGACGCGATCAGTCATCGCGGCCGGGCGGTGCGGGACCTGCAGGCATGGCTGGCGACGCGCTGACCGCCGACACGCGCGCCCCGAAGCCTGCTGCAGGCGGGGAGATGTCCGCGCCGCAGCGCACGGCGCTGCTGTCGATCGTCGCGGCGGTCTTTCTTGTCGCGCTGAAGCTCGTCACGGGACTGCTCAGTGGATCGCTTGCGTTCATCGCCGAGGCGGCGCATTCGGGCACCGACCTCGTCGCTGCGCTCCTGACGTTCTTCGCGCTGCGCGTGTCCAGCCGCCCGGCCGACGCCGAGCACCCCTACGGTCACGGCAAGGCCGAGCACCTCGCCGCGCTCGGCGAGGCCGGGTTCCTCGTGATGGTCAGCGGCCTGATCGTCTTCGAGTCGATCTCACGTCTCGTGGGCACCTCGACCCACCACGTCGACGCCGCGTGGTGGGCCTTCGCCGTGATCGGGATCGTGCTCGTCGTGGACGTCAGCCGGGCCGTCGTCTCATGGCGCGCGGCGAAGCGCCACGGGAGCCCGGCGCTGGCCGCCAACGCGGTGCACTTCGCCTCGGACTTCGCCGGCTCGCTCGCCGTGCTCGCCGGCCTGATCCTCGTGCGGGCCGGATACGGGAACGCCGACGCGATCGCCGCGCTGATCGTCGCCGCGCTCGTGATCGGCGCGGCCGTCCGGCTGATGCGCGAGAACGTGCAGGTGCTGATGGATCGCGCTCCCGAAGGCGCGTCGGAGACCGCGCGAGCCGCGATCGAGGCCGCCGAGCCGCGCGCCGAGCTGCGGCGCCTGCGCGTTCGCGAGGCCGCCGGCCGTCACTTCGTCGACGTCGTGCTGGGGGTGGCGCCGGACGCCGCCGTCCAGCAGGGCCACGCGGTGGCGGACAACGTCGAGGGTGCCGTCCGCCGCGCGCTCCCCGGCAGCGACGTGACGATTCACATCGAACCGCGGGCGAGCACCGATCTGCGCGAACGGGCGACGGGTGCGGCCCTGTCGGTGCGCGACGTGCGCGAGGTCCACAACGTGCGCACGGTGATCCTCGATGGGCGCAACGAGCTGAGCCTGCACGTCAAGCTCCCGCCCGAGGAGCCGCTGTCGACCGCGCACGAGATCTCCGACGACATCGAGCACGCGATCCTCGACGCGGCACCCGGAGATCGACCGCGTCCACGTCCACCTGGAGCCGCTGCTCGGACCCGCTGACCGCGCGGCCGCCGACGCCCGGCGAGGACGAGGAGCATCGCCAGGTCATCATCTCGATCGTCCGCGACGTGACGGGCTCCGACCCGCTCGAGATGCAGGTTCACCGCGAGCCGCGCGGGCTCGTGGCCTTCGTCACCGTCGTGCTTCCCGCCACGGACACGCTGGCCGCGGCGCACGAGAAGGCGGGCGAGATCGAGACGCGCGCCCGAGCAGCCCACCCGGACATCGCCGAGGTCGTCGTCCACACCGAGCCCGCGCGGACCGTCGGGCGAAGCGCCCCGACGCCGGCGCCGTCTACGTCAGGTTGATGGCGCCGGCGATCCCGACCGCCACCGACAGCGCCGCGTACCCCTGGTACCCGGCGATCACGAGCATGACTGCGCCGACGACGCAGATCCCGACGGTGACCAGCCAGGCGATGCGCTGCAGGGACACGCCGCGTATCGTCTCAGGAGTGCCCGACGACCGCCCGGCCTCCCGCGATCTCGAAGGTCAGCGAGCGTGAGGAACAGGTTCGCCGAACGGCTCGCAGCGTCGGTGCCAGGCCCGCGGCACCCAGGTCGTGCTCGGCCTCGATCCGGATCCGTCGCGCCTGTGGCCGGTCGACGCCGGCGCCCGCTCCGCCGGTGATGCGACCCGGCCGATCGCGCAGCCGCGGCGGTCACAGCGCACTGCCGCGCGGTGATCGACGCCGCCGGCCCGGCGTGCGTTGCGGTCAAGCCGCAGCTCGCCTGCTTCGAGCGCCTCGGCGCGCCGGGCTGGGCCGCACTTGCCGCGGTCGTCGATCACGCGCAGCGATTCGGGCCTGCTGGTCCTCGCCGACGCCAAGCGCGGGGACATCGACGTCTCTGCCGCCGCGTACGGCCAGGCGCTGGTCGGTGGCACGCCGACGCCCTTCGGCACGGTCGCGGGGCTCGGCGCCGACGCGTTCACGGTCAATCCCTACATGGGAGTCGACACACTCGCGGTGCTCGCGGCGGCGGCGCGCGGCGCCCACGCGGGCGTCTTCGTGCTCGTCCGCACGTCGAACCCCGGTGCCGCCGACGTCGAGGACCTCGAGCTCGCCGGCGGCGGGAACGGTCTGGGAACGGGTCGCGTCGATCGTCGACGACCTCGGCGCACAGGACGACGGTCCGCTGAGCGACATCGGCGCGGTCGTCGGAGCGACCGCCCCCGAGCACGTCGCGCGGATGCGTGAGCTGATGCCCCGCACGATCTTCCTGCTGCCCGGGATCGGCGCCCAGGGAGGTCGGGTCGAGGACGTCGCCCCGGCCTTCGCCCCGGGGCCAGCGGGCGGCCTCATCACCGCGTCACGATCGATCGTCTTCGCGCACGAGCATGCCCCGGGAGACGCCGGCGGCGGCCGCGAGGGCCGAAGCGGAACGGCTGCGGGCGGGCGCATGGGCCCTGGTCTGACACCGGACGACCGGCACGCGGAGTTGCGGGAAGGGCGCCCCGCGATCCCTATCCTCACCGCTCCGGTGCCCCGTCGATCGCCATCACGTTGGCTTGCCCCGCTCGCGGTCCTCGCCGTCGCGGGAGCGTGCGCGGCCATCGTCAACCCCGGTGACTCAAAGGGTGGCGGGGGTTCCACGACTCCCCAGAAGCAGGTCACGACGAAGCCCACCACGACGAAGGCCGTGTCGCGCCGGAAGACGTACATCGTGCGCAGCGGGGACACGCTGTCGGCGATCTCGATCGACACCGGCGTCTCGATCGCGCGCATCCAGGCGCTGAACCCGAACGTCGACGTCCAGGCACTGCAGCCGGGACAGCGCCTGAAGCTCCGCTGGTGAGGGCCGGATCGCCGCGCTGATCGCCGCGACCGTCGTGCTCGCGCCGCGTTTCCCGACCGTGGCCGGGGCGGCCGACCGTGACCGCGACCGGCGTGCCGCGGATCTCGGCGCCGTCGTCGATCCTCGTCGAGCCGCAGACCGGAGATGTCGTCGAGGCTCGCCGCGCGACCCAGCGGCGGCCGATCGCCTCGACCACGAAGCTCATGACCGCGCTGCTGCTCCTGGAGCGCCGCAGGCTGACGGACCGGATCACGGCGGTCTCCTACAACGGCCTCCCGGCAGAGTCGATCGCCGGCTTCCGCGCGGGCGAACGCCTCACGGCGGCCGACATGCTGCGTGCGCTCCTGCTCGCGAGCGCGAATGACGCGGCCGCGTCGATCGCGGTCAACGTCGGAGGGTCGGAGCGCGGGTTCGTCCGGCTGATGAACCAGCGCGCCCGCCGTGCCGGGCTGCGCGACACGCACTACGCGAACCCGATCGGCCTCGACGACCCGCGCAACTACTCGACGGCGACCGACCTCGCGAAGCTCGCGCTGCTCGTGCGGCGCAACGCATTCGCGCGCCGCGTCATGGACCGGCCCCGCGCGGTGCTGCGCAGCGGCGATCGCACGCGGGTTCTCGAGAACCGCAACACGCTGGTCGCCGCAGTGCCATGGATGGATGGCGTCAAGACGGGGCACACGCAGAGCGCGGGGTACATCCTGGTCGGCTCGGCCAGCCGGGGCGGAGTGCCGCTCATCAGCGTGGTGCTCGGCACGCCGAGCGAGGGCGCACGCAACTCCGACACGCTCGCGCTGATGAACTACGGCTTCAGTCGCTACCGCCGAGCGACCCCGGTCGTCGCGGGCCGCACGGCCGCGCAGGCTGCCCGTGAAGGATCAGGACGCCACCGTCCGGATCGTGCCCGCCCGCACCGCGCGCGTCGTCGAGCGCCGCGGCGAGCGCCTGCGAACCGTCCTGACCGGCCTGCCGAAGGAGGTCGGCGGTCCGCTCGCCGCCGGCGCGCGCGTCGGTGAGGTGCGGGTGGTGCGGCGTGGCCGGATCGTCGCGCGCGTGCCGCTCGTCACCGCGGCGGCCGTCGCGCGCGCAGGCTTCTGGCAGCGCCACGCCTGGCTCGGGCCGCTGCTCGGGGATTCTCGCGTTGATCGTCCTCGGCGCTGCCTGGTCGCTAGCCTGAGCACGCGGAACCGTCGCCATCGGCGCCGGAGCAGAGCGAGGAGCGAGACCGCGTGATCATCACCGTCACTCTCAACGCTGCGATCGACAAGTCGCTGTCGGTGCCGAACTTCAAGCTCGGCCGCCGTCACCGGACGGTCGAGCAGCGCACGATGCCGGGCGGCAAGGGCGTCAACGTCGCGCGCACCCTGAAGACGCTCGGGCAGCCCGTGATCGCGACCGGGTTCGCCGGCGGTGCGACGGGGACGCGGATCGTCGAGGCGCTCACGGGCGAATCGATCCTCAACGACTTCGTGCGCATCGGCGAGGAGTCGCGCACGAACACGTCCGTCCACGATCCGACGACGGGTACCGAGACCGAGATCAACGAGCGCGGGCCCCATGTGACCGAGAAGGAGGTCGGCCTGTTTCGCGACAAGCTGCTCTACCTTGCTCGCGGCGCGGACATCTGCGTCTTCGCCGGGTCGCTTCCGCGCGGCGTCGAGCCGGAGATCTACGCCGAGCTCGTCAACGAGCTGCGGCGGATGAACATCAAGACGATCGTCGACGCCGAAGGCGAGCCGATGCGCCTCGCCGTGCGCGCGGAGCCTGACGTCGTCTCGCCGAACGTCACCGAGGCGGAGGAGCTCGTCGGCCACGAGTTCCACGACGAGCAGGACCGCGTCGTCGCCGTCTCGGAGCTGACCGAGCTCGGCGCGCGCGAGGCGATCGTGACGCTTCCCGACGGCTGCGTGGCGACGGTCGACGTCGCCGGGCACCCGGTGCTGCACCGCGTCTGGATCGAGCCGCGTGACGCCGTCGCGACGGTCGGCGCCGGCGATGCGTTCCTCGCCGGCTACGTCGCAGCGCGCTACTCGGGGTCGGCCCCGGCGGAGTGCCTGCGGTTCGGCGTCGCCTGCGGCGCGGAGTCCACGCAGCGGCTCGGAGCGGGCCTGGTCGATCCGAAGGGCGTCGAGCGGCTGCTCTCCGAGGTCGACGTCCAGCGCCTCGAGCCGTCCGCCGAGCCGGTCTGACAGCAGCGGGGTCCGCGGGGCGCGGGTGGTATCGTCGATGGGGTGGTTGCCGCCGCCGCCACATGCTCGCCGTATCGCCTGTCCGACCCCGTCTGCACGGGGTCGTTTCGTCCGCCTCGAAGCCTAGGATCATGTGATGGAGATTGAGATCGGTCGCGGGAAGAAGGCCCGCCGCGCCTACGGATTCGATGACATCGCGATCGTGCCCTCACGGCGCACGCGCGACCCCGACGACGTCGACATCTCGTGGAAGCTGGGGCCCTACCGCTTCGAGCTCCCGCTGCTCGCCTCGGCGATGGACGGCGTCGTGTCGCCGCGCACGGCGATCGCGATCGGGAAGCTCGGCGGCCTCGCCGTGCTCAACCTCGAGGGCATCTTCAGCCGCTACGAGGACGCCGAGGAGATGCTCGAGCGGATCGCAACGCTGCCGAAGGACGTCGCCACGCGCGAGATGCAGGCGATCTACCAGGAGCCGGTCAAGCCCGAGCTCATGAAGCGCCGCATCGAGGAGATCAAGGCCAGCGGCGTCGTGACCGCGGCCTCGCTGACGCCCCAGAAGGTGACCGAGCACATCGATCTCGTGCTCGATGCCGGGCTCGACATCCTCGTCATCCAGGGCACCGTCGTCTCCGCGGAGCACGTCTCGAAGACGTCCGAGCCGCTGAACCTCAAGGAGTTCATCCCGGCTCAGCCGATCCCCGTGGTCGTCGGCGGCTGTGCCGGCTACCACACCGGCCTGCACCTGATGCGCACCGGAGCCGCCGGCGTGCTCGTCGGCGTCGGGCCGGGCGCAGCATGCACGACACGCGGCGTGCTCGGGCTCGGCGTACCGCAGGCGACGGCGATCGCCGACGTCGCGGGCGCCCGCTCGACGCACATGCTCGAGACCGGCGAGTACGTCCAGGTCATCGCCGACGGCGGGATGCGCACCGGCGGCGACGTCGCCAAGGCGATCGCGTGCGGCGCCGACGCCGTGATGATCGGCTCGCCGCTGGCGCGCGCCTACGAGGCCCCGGGCCGCGGCTTCCACTGGGGCATGGCGACGTTCCACGCGACGCTGCCGCGCGGCGCGCGCGTCCAGACGACGCAGAACGGCTCGCTCGAGGAGATCCTCATCGGGCCGGCGCACGAGAACGACGGCACGTTCAACCTGATGGGCGCTCTGCGGACGTCGATGGCGACCTGCGGGTACCAGGACATCGCGGAGTTCAACCGCGCCGAGCTGATGATCGCGCCGTCGCTGCAGACCGAGGGCAAGCAGCTGCAGTCCTCGCAGGGCGTCGGCATGGGCAGTCGCGGAGCCGCCGCATCGCGGTCGGCGCCGCCGAGCAACGGATCGCCCGCCGACAAGTCGGGCGCACTGTCGACGACGCCTGCGTGACCGCGCGTGCATGATGAGCACAACGTCGTAACCGCCGACGTCGCCGCGACGACGCTCGTCGACGAGAGCGCGCCGATCGACATCCCGCGCTCGGTCGACGAGGTCGTCGTCCTGGACTACGGCGGCCAGTACTCGCAGCTGATCGCGCGCCGCGTGCGCGAGTGCGGCGTCTTCTCCGAGCTGCTTCCGCACCACGTGGGTGCCGCGGAGGTGGCGCGGCGCAAGCCGAAGGGGCTGATCCTCTCGGGCGGCCCGGCCTCGGTGTACGCCGACGGCGCGCCGGCGCTGGAGAAGGAGCTGCTGGAGCTCGGGATTCCGGTGCTGGGCATCTGCTACGGCATGCAGCTCGTCGCCCGTGAGCTCGGCGGGCGGGTCGAGGGCGCCGAGGTCGGCGAATACGGCCGCTCGGAGCTCACGGTCCACGAGCCCGGGGCGCTGTTCGCGGGCCTCCCGACCGAGCAGCCGTGCTGGATGTCGCACCGCGACACCGTCTACGAGGCGCCGCCCGGGTTCACGGCGCTGGCCTCTTCGACGCAGTCGCCCGTCGCGGCGTTCGAGTCTGCCGAGCGCGGCGTCTACGGCATCCAGTTCCACCCCGAGGTCGTTCACACGCCGTTCGGGCAGGACATCCTCACGCACTTCCTGCGCGACGTCTGCGCCTGCGACATGGCGTGGTCGGCCGCGTCGATCGTGGAGGAGCAGATCGCCGCGATCCGCGAGCAGGTCGGCGACGCGAAGGTCATCTGCGGCCTGTCCGGCGGCGTCGACTCGTCGGTCGCGGCACTGCTGGTGCACCGCGCGATCGGCGACCAGCTGACGTGCGTGTTCGTCGACCACGGCATGATGCGCAAGAACGAGGGCGAGCAGGTCGTCGCCACGTTCCGCGACCACTTCAAGGTCCCGCTCGTCGCCGTCGACGCCGAGGAGCGCTTCCTCGACAAGCTGGCCGGCGTCAGCGACCCGGAGCGCAAGCGCAAGATCATCGGCACCGAGTTCATCCGCGTCTTCGAGGAGGAGGCGGTGAAGCTCGAGGGCGCGAAGTTCCTCGTCCAGGGCACGCTCTACTCCGACGTGATCGAGTCCGGTGGCGGCACCGGGACGTCGACGATCAAGTCCCACCACAACGTCGGCGGGCTGCCCGACGACCTCGAGTTCGAGCTCGTCGAGCCGCTGCGCGCGCTGTTCAAGGACGAGGTTCGCGCCGTCGGCGCCGAGCTCGGCCTGCCCGAGCGGCTCGTCTGGCGCCAGCCGTTCCCCGGCCCCGGCCTCGCGATCCGCATCGTCGGCGGCGAGGCCACGAAGGAGCGTCTCGACCTGCTGCGCGACGCCGACGCCGTCCTGCAGGACGAGATCCGCAACGCCGGCCTCTACCGCGACCTCTGGCAGTCCTTCTGCGTGCTCCCCGACGTCCGCACGGTCGGCGTCCAGGGCGACGAGCGCACCTACGGCTACGTCGTCGTGATCCGCGCGGTCACCTCGGACGACGCGATGACCGCCGACTGGGCGCGCCTGCCGTACGACCTGCTCGAGCAGATCGCATCGCGCATGATCAACGAGCTGCGCGACGTCAACCGCGTGGTGCTCGACATCACGTCGAAGCCCCCGGGCCATCGATGGGAGTAGTCGCGGGTATCGCGGGGTGACGGCGATGCTTCGCTGGAGCGATCGCCGCGTGGAGGAATGCCGTGTCCGGGTCTGCGATGTACATGCTGAAGCGCAACATGGCGGCGATCAGCGCGGGCGACTACCGGCCGCTCCTGCGCCTCGACGCCAAGGACATCCGGTTCCGGTTCCCCGGGAGCAGTTCGTGGGCGACCGAGCTGGACGGGCAAGGATGAGCTCGAGCGCTGGCTGCGGCGCTTCGTCGATGCCGGCCTGCAGATCCAGCCGGACGAGGTGATCGCCCAGGGCCCGCCGTGGAACGTCACGCTCTGCGTGCGCGGCACCGACCACCTGAAGGACGCGCCGACGGCGCGACGGTCTACGAGAACCGCTACGTGATCTGGGGACGGATGGCGTGGGGTCTGCTGAAGGAGTACGAGGTCTACGAGGACACGGAGAAGAGCGCGGCCCTCGACGCCTACCTGACTTCCCGCGAGGCTCCGCTCGCCGGCTTAGGTCCGGCGGGCCGGTGTTTGCACTGCCAGGATCGGGGTAGGCTCGCGCCCATGCCCGACTTCGCCGTCGTGCGGCTCGCGCGACCTGGAGGACCAGGCGCCGAAGTTCGGCCTCGACGCGCCTGTCGTTCCGCGGAGCGCGCGATCCGCTCGGGATGTGAGCGCTCGGGCCTCAGCCTGCAGTCGATCGCAGCCCGGCGAGCGCCAGCCGTTCGGCCATCGCCACGGCGGTGAGGAGGAGATCTACGTGATCCTCTCGGGAGCCGGGCGGGTGCGCGTCGGAGCCGCCGAGGCCGAGGTCGGGCCGCTCGATGCGATCCGCGTCGCTCCGCACGCGATCCGCGCGTTCGAGGCGGGGCCGGAGGGCCTGAGGATGCTCGCGTTCGGCAACTCGGGCACCGGCGCGGGCGACGCCGAGCCGGTGCCCGGCTGGTGGGGCACGGACGACTGAGGCGATCCGCCGGCGGCTCGCGCGGCTCTCGCGGCCCAACCCCGCTACCATGTGCGCTCGCGCCGCGCTTTCCTCTGCCCGCGGTGCAATTCCTCACGCCATGAAGACGTACGTCGCCAATTCAGAAACACGCGAGCGCAACTGGGTCATCGTTGACGCGACCGGGCAGACGCTCGGGCGCCTCGCCACCCAGATCGCCGAGGTCCTGCGCGGCAAGCGCAAGCCGGAGTACACGCCGCACGTCGATACCGGCGACTTCGTCGTGGTGATCAACGCGGAGAAGATCTCGGTCTCGGGCAACAAGCGCCAGGAGAAGCTGTACCGGCGCCACTCCGGCTACCCGGGCGGCCTCAAGGAGCGCACGCTCCAGGAGATGCTCGACCGCCGGCCCGAAGAGGTCATCCGCATCGCGGTCAAGGGCATGCTGCCCCGCAACCGCCTGGCCCGCAAGCAGATCACGAAGCTGAAGGTCTACGCCGGCCCTGAGCACCCGCACGTGGCGCAGAAGCCCACCCCGATGGAGATCGCGTCCTGATGACCGACGAGAGCACCCCGACCGACGAGCCGCAGACCCCCGACGAGCAGCCGCAGGCCGAGGCGCCCGAGGCGCCCGCCGTCGAGGCGCCCGCCGCCGAGGAGCCGGTCGCCGAGGAGGCGCCGGTCGAACAGGCACCCGCCGAGGAGCCGGTCGCCGAGGAGGCACCCGCCGAGGAGCCCGTCGCCGCCGAGAGCGAGATCGTCGTCGAGGCCGTCGAGAACGACGCCGACGGCGAGGTGCTGGAGGTCGAGGAGATCGAGGAGGTCGAGGCGGCCCCGCGCGTCAAGCCGGCGATCCCCGGCGCCGATCTCGAGGTCGACATCGTCGTCGAGGGCGAGGATCCGTTCTCCCACGACGCCGACGAGTACGACGAGGACGGTCAGCTGATCGAGGCCGAGGACGTCGTCGACGACCAGCCGATCACCGCCGTGATCGACCTCGCCGCGGACGCGCGCTACCGCGCGACCGGCAAGCGCAAGACCGCCGTCGCGCGCGTGATCCTGAAGCCGGGCACGGGCCAGTACATCATCAACGGCAAGTCGCTCGACGAGTACTTCCCGCGCCCCACGCTGCAGCGGATCATCCGCCAGCCGCTCGAGACGGTCGGGTACGAGGAGCGCATGGACGTCATCGCCCGCATGCACGGCGGCGGCGTCTCCGCGCAGTCCGGCGCGCTGCGCCACGGCGTCTCGAAGGCGCTGCTCGAGGCCGATCCGAACCTTCGCGGCGAGCTCAAGCGCCGCGGCTTCCTGACGCGCGACGCGCGCGCCAAGGAGCGCAAGAAGGCCGGCCTCAAGAAGGCCCGTAAGCGGCCGCAGTTCAGCAAGCGCTAGTCCGGAGCCTCGTGGCTCGCAAGCTGTTCGGCACGGACGGCGTTCGCGGCGTCGCCGGCGAGAAGCTCACCGCCGAGCTTGGCGGTCGCCCTCGGGCGGGCGACGACCGATCAGGCCGCCGCCGCGCGCCCGCAGGTGCTCGTCATCCGCGACACGCGCGAGTCGGGCGAGATGCTGGAGGCCGGGCTGGCGGCCGGCGTCACCGCGGCCGGTGGCGACGTGCTGCTCGGCGGCGTGCTGCCGACGCCGGCCGCGCCGCTCCTGATCGGCCAGTACGGCTTCGACCTGGCCGCCGTCGTCTCGGCCTCGCACAACCCGTACGCCGACAACGGGATCAAGTTCTTCGGCGCCGACGGCTTCAAGCTCAGCGATGAGCAGGAGCACGCGATCGAGGATCGCCTGGAGGCGGGCTTCGCCCCCTCGGCGAGGATCGGGCGGGTGCGGGCGCTCCACGGGACGCAGGAGGACTACCTGCGGGCGCTGCAGACGCGCTTCCAGGCTCTCGACCTCACCGGCCGCCGCGTCCTGCTCGACTGCGCCCACGGCGCCACCTACCGCGTCGGCCCGGAGATCTTCCGCCGGCTGGGCGCGACGGTCACCACCATCGGCACCGAGCCCGACGGGCGCAACATCAACGACGGCGTCGGCTCCACGCACGTCGAGGCGCTGGCAGCAGGCGGTCGGCGCCGGCGGCCACGACGTCGGCTTCGCCTTCGACGGCGACGGCGACCGCATGCTCGCCGTCGACCGCACGGGCCGCGTCGTCGACGGCGACGAGCTGATCGCGCTCGCCGCGCTGCACCTGCGCGCCGAGGGCCGCCTGCCCGGCGGCGGCGTCGCCGTCACGGTCATGACGAACTACGGCTTCCACACCGCGATGCGCGAGGCGGGCGTCGAGGTCGCCATCACGAGCGTCGGCGACCGCTACGTCCTGGAGGCGCTGCGCGAGAAGGGGTGGACGCTCGGCGGCGAGCAGTCCGGCCACATCATCGACATGGGCTTCGTGCCGTCCGGCGACGGGATCGCCAGCGCGCTGCTGACGCTCGAGGCGCTCGCCGGCGACGATCTCGCCGAGCGCTCGGTGATGGACAAGCTCCCGCAGACGCTCGTGAACTGCCGCGTCGCGGACAAGGACGCCGTGATGGCGACGGTCGCCGCGCCGGCCGAGGCGGAGAACGCCGCGCTGGAGGGCCGCGGCCGCGTCCTCGTCCGCGCGAGCGGCACCGAGCAGCTCGTCCGCGTGATGGTCGAGGCACCGACCGCCGCCGAATGCGAGGACGTGTGCGGCCGTCTCGTTGCAGATCGTGGAGTCCGTCCTGCGGCCTGACGACGCACGGCTACGGCCTGTTCGCCCATGTGCGGAATCGTCGGCTATGTCGGGGCGCGTCCGGCCCAGGAGCTGCTCCTCGCGGGCCTCACGAAGCTCGAGTACCGCGGATACGACTCCGCGGGCCTCTCGGTGATGCGCGACGGCTCGATCGAGGCGGTGCAGTCGGTCGGCAACCTCGAGCACCTGCGCGAGGCCGTCAGCGCCCAGCGCGACGGCGAGGGGGCGGTCGCCACGCTCGCTCGCGAGGCGACGATCGGCATCGGCCACACCCGCTGGGCGACGCACGGCCGCGTCAACGAGCAGAACGCCCACCCGCACTTCGACAGCGGCGACCGCGTGCACGTCGTGGTCAACGGCATCGTCGAGAACTACCTCGCGCTGCGCGAGCGCCTGCGCGGCGACGGCGCCGTCTTCACGAGCGAGACCGACGCCGAGGTGATCGCGCACCTGATCGCCTCGCATCTCGACGCGACCGGCGGCGACCTGGCCGACGCCGTCCGCGCGGCGTACGCCGAGCTCCAGGGCCACTACGCGTTCGTCGCGATGAGCCTCGACGCACCCGGACATGCTCGTCGGCGCGCGCAAGGAGTGCCCGCTGATCGCCGGGCATCGGCGACGGCGAGGCGTTCCTGGCCTCGGCGGTCCCGGCGTTCCTGGCGCAGACGCGCCGCGTGCAGTACATCGAGAACGGTGAGATCGTCGTCGTGCGGCCGGGCGAGGCGACGATCCTCACGCCCGCGGGCGACGTCGTCGAGCGTCAGGTGTCGGTCGTGGACTGGGACGAGGAGACCGCCGAGAAGGGCGGCTACGAGACGTTCATGCTCAAGGAGATCCACGAGCAGGCGGACGCGATCGCGGAGACGATCGCCGATCGCACCGTGCGCGACGACGGCGTCGATCTCGCCGACGAGGGCGCGCTCGAGCGACGAGGTCCTCGTCGGGGCGCGGCGGATCGTCATCGTGGCTTGCGGCACGTCCTACCACGCCGGCCTGATCGGGCGCTACGCGATCGAGGAGCTCGCGCGCGTTCCCGTCGAGGTCGAGATCGCCTCCGAGTACCGCTACCGCAATCCGATCGTCGGTCCGGGCGATCTCGTCATCGGCATCACGCAGTCCGGCGAGACCGCCGACACGCTCGCAGCGATGCGGATCGCCAAGGAGCGCGGCGCGACCGTGCTCGCAGTGTCGAACGTCATGGGCTCGCAGGCGACGCGCGACGCCGACGGCGTGCTGTACACGCGCGCCGGGCTCGAGGTCTCCGTCGCCGCGACGAAGACGTTCATCTGCCAGGTCGCCGTGATGTACCTGCTCGCGCTGCGCCTCGCCGAGCTGCACGGGACACTCGCGCCGGAGCGCCTCGGGACTGCTCGTTCGCGAGCTGAAAGGGATACCGCGCCTGGTCGAGGAGCTGCTCGAGAACGTCGACCCGGCGATCGACGCGATCGCCGCGCAGGTCTGGCAGGCCGGATTCTTCCTCTACCTCGGGCGCCACGCCGGGCGTCGCCGTGGCCGACGAGGGCGCGCTGAAGCTCAAGGAGGTCTCGTACATCTCCACCGACGCGTACGCCGCGGGGGAGATGAAGCACGGGCCGATCGCGCTGCTCAGCGAGTCGACGCCCGTCGTGACCGTGGCGACCGATTCGCCGCTGCTCGACAAGGTCGTCTCGAACATGCAGGAGGTCCGCGCACGCGGCGCGCACGTGATCGCCGTCGCGACCGAAGGCAACACCGAGATCGGCGAGCACGCAGAGTCGGTGATCAGGATCCCGAAGACCGACTGGATGTTCCAGCCGCTGCTCGCCGTCATCCCGCTGCAGCTGCTGGCCTACCGCATCGCGCGCCGGCGCGGGCTGAATGTCGACCAGCCGCGCAACCTGGCCAAGACCGTCACCGTCGAATAGGTCGCGCTGTACTGGTGCGCGTGGCCGGAAGTTCTGTTGGGAGTTCGGGGCGCGTGCGGTTGTGATCTGAGGTTTGGCGGTGGTCCGGCTTCGTGCCGGGGGCACGGGCCCGGACGCCGACGAGACTCAGGCGCGAGCGCACGTCGCCGAAACCCGCAGAACTTGTGGCCACGTGCACTAGGCTCGCGGGCGTGCACCGCGTCGGCCTTGACCTGCTGGAGATCGATCGGCTGGAGCGTGCGCTGGCCCGTCGCCCGGGGCTCGCGCGGCGCCTGTTCAGCGACGGCGAGCGCGCATACGCGGCGGCGCGCGCACGGCCGGCGCGGCACCTCGCGGCGCGCTTCTGCGCAAAGGAGGCGGTGACGAAGGCTCTGGAGCTCGACGTGCTGCGCCCGCTGGAGATCGAGGTCGTCCGCCCGGACGGCGGCGCGCCGGCAGGTGCGTCCTGCACGGTGCCGCGGCGGCCCGCGCGGAGCAGCTCGGCGTGCGGATCGCGCTGTCGCTGACGCACGAGCGCGGGATGGCCGGCGCCGTCGCGGTGGCCGCGTGACCGCTCCCGGCTGGCTCGACCCTCTGTGGGACGCGGAGCGCTCCCGCGCGGCGGATCGCTGGGCGATCGACGAGGCGCACGATCCCGTCGCTGGAGCTGATGGAGCGCGCCGCCGAAGGCCTGGCCGAGCTCGCGCAGCAGGTCGCGCCGCACGGCCTGATCGCCGTCGTCTGCGGCGGCGGGAACAACGGCGGCGACGGCTACGCCGCCGCGCGACTGCTGCGCGAGGCGTTCCGTGAGGTGCGCGTGCTGCACGCCAGCGGACCCGGAGGCGCTGACGGGGGACGCGCTCACGCAGCGCTCGCTCCTGCCGGGCACCCCGTCGCGCCCGTTCGCCGCCGGACGAGCTCGAGGGTGCCGCCGTCGTCGTCGACGCACTGCTCGGCACCGGGTTCTCGGGCACGCCGCGCGGGCCTGTCGGCGAGGCGATCGCGGCGATCGCGGCGTGCGGGCTCCCGGTCGTCGCGGCGGACGTCCCGAGCGGCGTCGACGCATCGACCGGCGAGGTCGCGGGCGAGGCCGTGCGGGCGGCGGCGACCGCGACGTTCCACGGTGCCAAGCCGGGGCTCTGGATCAATCCGGGAAAGGCCCGGTCGGGCACGATCCAGGTCGATCGACATCGGCATTCCGGACGCGGCGCCGGCTCCGGCGGCCCAGGTCGGGCTGATCGACGACGACGGGCTGCTCGACCGGATTCCGAGCCGCGGGGAGGGCTGGACGAAGTTCACCAGCGGCCACGTGCTCGTCGCCGGCGGGTCGCGCGGGCTGACCGGGGCGGTGGTGCTCGCCTGCGAGGCCGCGATGCGCACCGGCGCCGGCTACGTGAGCGCGTGCGTACCCGGCTCGCAGCAGCCGCTGGTCGCTGCGCACCTCGTCGAGGTGATGCAGGTCGCGCTCGCCGAGAACGACGGGCATCACGTCGCGGCCGGGGCGGCCGCCGTCCTCGAGGAGGCCGGCCGTCGCGCCGGCGCCCTCGTGGTCGGGCCGGGGATCGGAACCACGGACGGCGCCGTCGCCTTCGCCCGCGAGCTGGCGGCGCAGGCCCCGGTCGCGCTGCTGCTCGACGCCGACGGCCTCAACGCGCACGCCGGCCACCTCGACGCGCTGGCGGCGCGCGCCGGTCCGACCGTGCTGACGCCGCACGCCGGCGAGCTCGGGCGCCTGCTCGGCGTTCCCTCGTCTGAGGTGGAGGCCCGTCGCCTGCACCACGTGCGCGAGGCGGCGCGGATCTCCGGGGCGATCGTGGTGCTGAAGGGCGACGACACGCTCGTCGCACGCCCCGACGGGCTCGTGGCCGTCAGTCCCGGGTGCCACCCCCGCACTGGCGACTGCCGGAACCGGCGACGTCCTCAGCGGGATCGCCGGCGCGCTGCTCTCGCGCGGCCTGGACCCGTTCCTCGCCGCCTGCGGCGCGGTCCGTCTGCACGCCCGCGCGGGGGTCCACGCCGCGGCCGCGCAGGGCCTGGACGGCGTGATCGCACGCGACGTGATCGCGGCGCTGCCACGCGCCCGGGCCTGAGGGTAGGCTCATGCGTGATGACGGTTCGGGCGGTTGCGCGGGTCAATCTCGCGGCCATTCAGCGCAACGTCGCGCTGCTGTGCGACACGGCGGCGGGCGCGCGGGTGTGCGCCGTCGTCAAGGCCGACGGTTACGGGCACGGCGCGCTTCCGTCGGCGCGCGCGGCGCTGGCGGGCGGCGCGATCGTGGATCGCGGTTGCGACCGCCACAGGAGGCGCGGAGCTGCGAGCCGGCGGGCTGGAGGGGCCGGTGCTCGTGCTCGGGGCGCTGAGCGCCGAGGAGCTCGCGGTCGCGCTGGAGGGCGGACGCGGATGTCGTCGGATGGCGCGAGGAGTTCGTCGCGAGCGTCGCGGCGCTGGGCGGGGGCCGCGTGCACGCCAAGCTCGACAGCGGCATGGGTCGCCTTGGAACCCGTGACCCGGACGAGGCGCGCCGCGTCGCGGCCGCGGCGGCGCGGACGCCCGGCGTGCAGCTGGTCGGGCTGATGACGCACTTCGCGACCGCCGACGAGCTCGGCGACGTCTTCTTCGGCGAGCAGCTCGCGCGCTTCGACGCGTGGGCCGGAGCCGCTGCGCGCGGAGTATCCGGGCGTCCTGCTGCACGCCGCCAACAGCGCGGCGACGATGCGCGACGACGCCGCGCACTTCGATCTCGTGCGGCCCGGCATCGCGTCTACGGGATGGATCCGTTCGGTGACGATGCCGCGGCGCGGGGGCTTCAGCCGGCACTGGAGCTGTGCTCCTACGTCGCCGAGGTCAAGTCCTGCGCCGAGGGCGAGAGCACCGGTTACGGCCGCCGGTTCATCGCGCCGGCCGACACGACGATCGCGACCGTCCCGATCGGCTACGGAGACGGCTGGCGGCGCGCGCTGACGAACGACGCGGACCTGCTGATCGGGGCCGCCGCCGCCCGCTCGTCGGGACGGTCAGCATGGACAACGTGACGGTCGATCTCGGCCCCGGCGGCGCCGGCGTCGCGTGGGCGATGAGGCGGTGCTGATCGGTGAGCGTGGCGGCGAGCGCGTGTCGGCCGAGGAGATCGCGCGGCGGCTGGACACGATCAACTACGAGGTCACGTGCGGGCTGGGCCCGCGCATCCCGCGCTGCGTATCACCGCGACGGTCACGCCGGCCGAGGCCGCGTGACCGTGGCCGGCGGCCCGCTCGCCGTCGCGCGGAGTGCGCTCGCCGGCTCGCAGGCATGGCTCGTCGGGGGCGCCGTGCGCGACCGGTTGCTGGATCGCGCGGACCCGGACGCCGCGCTCGATCTCGACATCGTCGTCAGCGGGGACACACGCGAGGCGGCGCGGCGGTGCGCGCGGCCGCCGCACCACCCGGGACCGCGGCCTTCGAGCTCTCAGACGCATTTGGCGCGTGGCGGATCGTCGGTCCCGAGCAGGCTGGCAGGTCGATCTGATGCCGCTGCACGCGGATGGGCTTGAGGCTGACCTGCGTGCGCGCGACCTGACGATCAACGCGATCGCCGAGCCGCTCGGTGGCGGCGAGCCGCTCGACCCCACCGGCGGCATCGGCGATCTGCGCGCAGGCCGGCTGCGGATGGTCGGTGCGACGTCGCTTTTCCGCGGACCCGGCGCGCGTGCTGCGCGTGGCGAGGCTGGCGGTCGAGCTGGGAATGCAGCCGGACGAGGACACCGTCATCGCCGCGCGAGCGGAGGCCGGCGCGCTGCGCGGCGTCGCCGGCGAGCGCGTCTTCGCCGAGCTGCGCCGCACGATCGACAGCGACGACGCGCTGCGCGGCGTGGCGCTGCTGGAGCAGCTCGGGGCCACCGCGGCGGTGCTGCCCGAGCTGGAGGCCCTGCGCGGCGTCGACCAGACCGTCTACCACCACCTCGACGTGCACGATCACACACTCGAGGTCCTCGAACAGGTGATCGCGCTGCAACGCGACCCGTCCACCGTGCTCGGGCCCGGCCGCGGGCGAGGGCGTCGCCGCGGTGCTCGCCGAACCGCTGGCCGATGGGCTCACGCGCGGCGGGGCGCTGCGCTGGGGCGCCCTGCTGCACGACATCGCCAAGCCGCTGACGCGGACCGACTTCGGTGACGGACGGGTGGGATTCCCGCACCACGACCGCGAGGGTGCACGGATGTCGCGGGCGATCCTCGAGCGTCTGCGGACCAGCGAGCGACTGCGCGCGCACGTCGCGGCGCTCGCGCGTCATCACCTGCGCCTCGGGTTTCTCGTCCACGAGCGTCCGCTCGATCGCCGCGCCGTGTACCGCTACCTCAGCGCATGCGAGCCGGTCGGGCTCGACGTGACGCTCCTGACGATCGCCGATCGCCTCGCCACACGCGGGCGCAAGGCCGACGAGGCGATCGCCGCGCACCTCGAGGTGGCCCTCCCGATGGTCGACGAGGCGCTCGCATGGCGCGCCGCGGGGCCGCCGAAGGCGCTGATCCACGGGGACGTGCTGGCCTCGAGGCTCGGCATCGAGCCCGGCCCGCAGCTCGGGCGCGCTGCTCGCGCAGATCGCGGAGGCACGGTTCGCGGGGGAGGTCGACAGCGCGGAGGGCGCGGTCGCGCTCGCTCGGACGCTGCTCGATGAGGACTAACGCCCGGCCGCCGGGTCTGCGGCGAGCCGCCGCACCAGGCGCTCACAGACGAGCATCGCCTCGACGACCGTCCCGTAGTCGACGTTCTCGGCGGTGTCGGTCGGCCAGTGGTAGTTCGACGGTGCCTTGTAGCGGTTGATCGAACCGATCATCCCCGACGGGTACCCGGCCTTCAGCGCGAGCAGCCCGTCGGTGGCGTTGCGAAAGCGAAGCCCGCGCACGAGCTCGACTCCCGCCTCGTCGGCGCAGGCGCTGAGCAGCGACTTGTACGTCTCGGGGTAGTCGCGCATCCACAGCATCCCCTCGCCCTCGAGCTGCATCAGGCGGTCCGAGCCGACGGTGTCGAGGCAGACGAACGAGGTGCGTGCCGGATCCAGCGAGCCGAAGTGGCGTCTGGCGAACCCCTGCATCCCCTCCATGAACGACTCCTCCGAGCCCGTCGAGACGAGCAGGACGCGGAGGCCGGGAACCGGCTGTTCGCGGAGCATGCGCGCCAGGCCGAGCAGCGTCGCGACCCCCGTGAGGTTGTCGTTCGCCCCGGGGACCACCGACCGCGAGCCGATCTCGACCATCGTCGCCGCTGTACCGAACGCGACGAGCCGGCCGGCGCGGGTCAGCAGGCGCGAGCCGGTCAGCCCGCCGAGCGCGACGAGCGCCGGTCCGCCGAAGACCGGGAACATCACCGGCGGCGTCGTGTTCGAACGCTCCAGCAGGCCGGGGAAGCGCTCCCCGACGAACTCGGTCACCTGCGGGGCGAACAGCAGGCTCCAATGGGCGGCGTCGTGGTGCGCGACGAAGACGACGGTGTCGCCCGCTTCGGCGTCGCCGGCTTGCGCGACGACGTTCCATGTGGGGCGGTGGGGGAGGGCCGGCCCGCCGGAACCACAGGCGCCCACCGGAGATGTCGTCGGCGATCGCCGGCCGCGGCGATGGCGCCGCCGAGCGCCCGCAGCCAGCGGTGCCGGCTGAACGACGCGAGGCCGGCGCCGAACGCCAGGAGGCCCAGCGGCCACCAATAGGTGCCGTGCGCGCGCTCCTCGTCGATGTGCGACGTCACAGCCCTCGGCCGACAGGCGCCCGGCGATCCACTCGGCCGCGCGCCGCTCACCGTCCGACGCGGAGGGGTGGTCGAACGACGCCAGGTGGAAGATGGCCTCCTCGGCGAGCTCACGCAGCTGTGTGTCGGCGACCGCCGTCAAAGGTCAGAGCTTCGGACTGCCGCCGCGACGCTTCTTGGCGCAGGTGCGGTACTTGCGGGTGCCGGTCAGGGTGCGGCCGTCCGTCGCCGTCACCTTGATCCGGACGGTGAAGCGGCCCTTGGGAAGGTTGCGCAGGTCGACGGGCGCGGTGACCCGGCGCCCGTCACCACCTTGACGGCCTTGCCGTTGACGAACACGTCGGCCTTGGCGATCTTCAGCCCGCCGGGCTGACGCAGGTGGATGCGGAAGCTGCGCTTGCTGAAGCAGGCCTTCGCGCTGGGCAGCTGCACGACCTTCGCAGCAGGCGGGAGCGGCTTCGGGGCAGGCCCGGTGAGGGTCAGCGACAGGTTGTCGGCATAGCCGTCGTTGTAGGTGCCGTTCTTGCGGACGCGGTGATCGTGACGCGCATCGTGCGGGTCCCGGGCGGGACCGCGGCGGTCGTCGAGCGCGCCACGAAGAGGGTCTTGGAGGCGCGGTCGGCAGCCGTGACCGGTCCGATGACGGCCGGGCCACCGAGGTCGTTGCCGGCGGCGCCGAGGAATGCGACGCCGACGGTGGCCGCGTCCTCCTGGCTCTCGAAGCCGCCGAGCTGCGCGGAGAGGCTGGCCGTGACCGCGTGCGCGTCGATCTCCGTGGCGGCGCCCGCCACGTTGATGTCCTGGGTCCCGGTCGCCGTCTCGCTGTCCGGCCCGCCCGAGAAGAAGTTCGTCCCGCCACCGATGCGCGTCGCCTCCGCCGCGTCGGGGAACCCGCCCCCGGCCGCGTAGGAGACCGCGGTGAACGTCGTCGTCTGCGCCCAGTTGGGGGTGACGACCTTCTCACCGGCGGACGGTGCACCAGCGGCGGCCTCGGCTCCGGGATTGAGGATGAGATTGCCCGCGGGCACGGTGGCGCCCGCCGTCGGGGCGATGGCAGAGAACGCCCGCCACGGCGATGAGCAGCGTGTTCCGGATCCGGGCCTGGGAGCGCATGGCGGCAGCCTATACCTCGCCGCCTGCAGCTCCCAATAGGCTCTGCGGCCATGAGCGATCATGATCCCGACTGCCTGTTCTGCAAGATCCTCGACGGCGTGCTGCCCTCGCAGATCGTCGACCAGGACGAGCGCACGGTGAGCTTCATGGACATCAACCCAGCCACGCGCGGCCACGCGCTGGTGATCCCGCGCGTCCACTCGGCCGACCTCTATGACACCGACCCGCTGGACGTCGCGGCGACCGCCGTCGCCGCCCAGCGGCTGGCCGTCGTGGCCCGCGACCGGCTGGGTGCGGAGGGGATCAACCTGCTGAACGCGTGCCGTCCGGCGGCCTGGCAGACGGTCTTCCACTACCACGTGCACGTGATCCCGCGCTACCACGACGACCCGCTGCAGCTGCCGTGGATCCCGCACGCCGGTGACATGGATGAGATAGCCGCCGCGGCGGCCGAGCTGCGGGGCCCGTCATGAACGCGCCCGAGGCTCCCGTCCGGCTCGAGCAGGACGGGCCGCTCACCGTGATGACGCTCTGCGCGCCGCCGCTGAACCTGTTCGACGGGGAGATGACCGCCGCCGTCCGATCCGCCGTCGAGCAGGTGGCGTCCGACGCACCCCGCGGGCTGCTGATCCGCGCCGAGGGCCGGGTCGTCAGCGGTGGGGTCGACGTGCACGAGTTCGAAGGCCTGACGCGCCGAGCAGGGGGCCGACCTCTGGCGCGGGCTGCTGCACATCACGCACACGGTCGAGGAGCTTCCGTTCCCGACGGTGTTCGCCGCGCACGCGCTCTGCCTGACGGCCGCGTTCGAGCTGTCGCTTGGCCTGCGACATCCTGCTCGCGGCGCAGTCGGCGCGGTTCGGCCTCGTGGAGCGCGTCGTCGGGCTGACGCCGGCGATGGGCGGCACGCAGCGCCTCGCTGACCGCGCGGGCGCCGCGCGGGCGCGCGAGTTCGTGATGACCGGCGACCTGTACGACGCGGCGACGCTCGAGCGCTGGAACGTCGTCAACCGCGTGCTGCCCGACGAGGGGTTCGACGGCGCTGCGCGCGCGTTCGCCCTGCGGCCTGGCCGGCGGTCCGACGCTCGCCCACGCGGCGACGAAGCGACTCGTGCGCGCTCACAGCGCCGGCGGGCCACGCGCCGCGGACGAGCTCGTCCCGGAGCGTCGCCGGCGCGCTGTTCGCCACCGAGGACCTGAAGGGTGCCGTGCGGTCGTTCCTGACCGACGGCCCGGGCCAGGCGACGTTCGAGGGTCGTTGAGCGTGAACTGGGCCGAGCACGGCGACGTCCACCTGCACTGGGGCGAGCAGGGTGAGGGCGAGCCGCTGCTGCTGATCATGGGCCTCGGCGGCAGCTCGCGGGCGTGGTACCGCCTGCTCCCGCACGTCACCGATCGAGCGCGCGTGATCACGTTCGACAATCGCGGCACCGGCCAGTCGGACCGCATCCGCGGGAGCCTCGGGCTCGATGACATGGTCGGCGACGCGCTCGCGGTCCTCGACGCGGCCGAGGTGGAGTGCGCGCACGTCGTCGGCGTGTCGATGGGCGGGATGATCGCCCAGCACCTCGCGCTCGATCATCGCGAGCGCGTCAGCTCGCTCCTGCTCGGCTGCACCACGCCCAACAGCCGTGCGGGCGTCCCGCCCTGGAGGCTCCTGGCGGCCTCGGGAATCCGCGGGGTCGCGCCGGCGAAGTCCTTTGACCTGATCGTTCCCGCGCTGTACGCACGGCGCACGCGGCGCGAACATCCTGAGCGCATCCGCGAGGACTTCGCGATGCGGGCCCGGGAGAGCACGCCCGGGGCGACGTTCCTGGCCCAGCTGCGCGCCGTCGGCGCACACGACACGCGCTCACGGCTGCACGAGCTCGCCGGCCTGCCGGTGACGATCCTGCACGGCGACGAGGACGGCCTGATCCCGCCCGGCGCGCGGACGCGAGCTGGCGCGACTGATCCCCGGGGCCCACCACGCGTGGATCCCCGACGCCGGCCACATCTTCATGACCGACAACGAGGCGGCGACGGCGCAGGCCGTGCACGAGCACCTCGCTCGTGCGATCCGCGAGGGCGGATCCGAGCGTCGTCTGACCGGTCGAAGCGGATTGCGTCGGGCCCTCGGAACTCGTCCGATCGGGCGTGGAAATACCAAATTACGGATCGTGTACCGCAACAAAACGCGGTGCGAGCGTGTTCAATAGACGTGATGCTACGACGCCTTCCAGTGGCGACCGCGATGCTGTCCGGCCTCGCCCTCGCCCTTCCAACCATTGCTTCCGCCGCCGTCATCGAGATCGGCAAGATCGAGCCGACGACCAAGCCGGGTTGCCCGGACAAGCCGTGCTACGCGGTCCCCCGCACGACCGGCTACCAGGCCAAGGTCGGCACGACCAGGGGCCTGATGGCCGTTCCGAAGGACGGGCGCATCGTCGCCTGGACGCTCGCGCTCGGCAACCCCGGCGCCAAGCAGATCGCCTTCTTCAACGGCAAGCTCGGCGGTGAGTCGCAGGCTCAGCTGACGATTCTCGACCTGAAGACGAAGCTGCGCGCCCGCGCGGTCGCTCAGGGCGAGTCCGTGAAGCTGCAGCCCTACTTCGGCCAGACGGTGCAGTTCCCGCTGCAGAAGTCGATTCCCGTCAAGAAGGGCCAGGTCATCGGGATCACCGTCCCGACCTGGGCCCCGGCGCTGGCCTCCGGGCTCGGCGGCGACACGTCGTGGCGCGCCTCGCGCGCCAAGGGCGGGTGCGAGGACACACAGGTTCAGAGCGCCCAGCTGCAGCCCAACCAGCTGTCGTCGTACTACTGCCTGTACCGGACCGCGCGGCTGACCTACAGCGCGACGCTGATCACGGACCCGGTGCCCAACCCGACGAAGAAGGACGCGACCAGAAGAAGACGACCACCACGAAGACGACGAAGTAGTCGTCCTCAGGTCGCAGCCCCCGGCGTCAGCAGGCGCCGGGGTTGTCCTGGCAGAACTTCGAGAACGAGCCGGCGCCGGCGTTCTGGTCCGGCGAGACGCCGCCGGTGTTCGGGACCGCCCCGCCCGTGTTGGGCGTCGTGGTCCCGCCGGTGTTCGGCGTCGTGGTCCCGCCGGTGTTCGGCGTCGCGGCGCCGGTGTTCGTGGCGCCGCCGGTGCTCGGCGGTCGTCGTGGTGTCCGTGGTCGTGGTCGTGCTCGTGCCGGTCGTCCCGGTCGTACCGGTCGTGCTCGTCCCACCGGACCCGGCGAGCGAGTTTGCGTCGGCCGGCGGCACGAGTGCCGGGGCCGAGGTCGGGCACCTTGTCGTAGGGCCTGCTGTCGCCGCCGCAGGCGGACAGACCGACGGTGCCCGCCAGGGCGAGCACGCATGAAGAGACGATGAGCGCAGGGCGCATAAGCGCCAGAGTACCGAGCCGTCAGGACAACGGTGCCATACGGCGCCCACACGTCGGGCAGTCGTTCAGGTCCTTCTGGGCCATCTGGTCGCACCAGTTGCAGAACCGCAGGTTCTCGACGGCCCAGGGCAGCCGTGAGGCCGACGGGGCGGTGGGGAGGACCTTGCCGACGATCTCCAGGATCTCGCCTGTGTACTCGTCCCGGTAGATCGTCCCGGGGGTGGCTTCGAGCAGGATCTCCTCGCCGTTGGAGGGGTTGCGCAGACGGTAGAGCTGACCAGACGCCATGGGCGGATCGTATCGGTCGATGCGG
Source organism: uncultured Solirubrobacteraceae bacterium (assembly GCA_963817295.1). Taxonomy (GTDB): domain Bacteria; phylum Actinomycetota; class Thermoleophilia; order Solirubrobacterales; family Solirubrobacteraceae; genus F1-60-MAGs163. The sequence continues at coordinate 110,397 of CAWFOF010000021.1, forward strand.
CCGCTCGTCGGGCCGGGCGCGCACCCACTCGCACGAGGTGGCATCCGATCCGCCTCAGTCGTTAGATTGCAGCGTCCATGGGCAGGAACGTCGCTATCTCTCGGGTGGCGCGCGCGGCGGGCATCGCCGCGCTCGCGGCCACCGCCGTCGTCATCTCGGGCTGCACGAACTCGGGCAGCGCCGACACATCGAACCCGATCGCGGGCAAGCAGCTCTTCGTGAAGAAGTGCGGCGCATGCCACACGCTCGCGCGAGCGGGGACGAAGGGCGTCGTCGGCCCGAACCTCGACGACGCGTTCCGCGTCGCCCGCAAGGAGGGCTGGGGCGACAACGCGATCCGCGGCGTCGTCCTCGGCCAGATCGGCTTCCCGGGCAAGGGCACGCTGATGCCCGCGAACCTCGTGACAGGCGATGACGCAAGGGACGTCGCCGACTACGTCTCCGCCGTCGCCGCGAAGCCGGGCAAGGACGCCGGCCTGCTGGCCACCGCCGTGAAGGCGCCCGGCGGCGGCAAGCCCGCCGTCGAGGCGAACGGCGTGCTGAAGCATCGCCGCGGACCCGGGCGGCCAGCTCGCCTACGTGTCGTCCACGGCGACCGCGACCGCCGGCCCGATCGAGATCCAGATGCCGAACAAGTCCGGAATCGACCACAACCTCGCGATCGAGGGCGACGAGCATCGCCACGCCGATCATCAAGAGCGGCGTCGCGAAGGCATCGGGCACGCTGAAGCCCGGCACCTACACGTACTTCTGCGAAGTCCCCGGCCACCGCGCAGGCGGCATGGTCGGCAAGCTGACCGTCAAGTAGTAGCGCTGCCGGGCGCCGCACCCGCAAGTCCCCGCGGCGGTCGTCCGCCGACGCGCCGTCGGGCGTCACCGCCGACCCGCAGGGGGGTGGCCCGTCCCGACCACCGCATACGTCCCGAGACGGGCCACCCCCCTGCGGGCGGCGCGTGTCGATGCGCAGCTTCGCGCCGGCCCGGAGGCGCGGCGCAGCGCGGCTACAGGGCGCGGGAGATCAGGATCGACGGCGATGATCACGGCGAAGACCGCGACGACGTAGAGCAGGAAGCGGAACGCCTCCGGCTCGGAGCGAAATGGGTTGAGCATGCCGCCGCGGGCGTTACAGCAGGTAGATCGTCGTGAAGACGACGACCCACATGGCGTCGACGAAGTGCCAGTAGATGCCGGCGACCTCGAGGCCCTTGTGGGACTCGGAGTTGACCTTGCCCTTGAAGATGCGCACGGCCGACATGAACAGCAGCAGCAGGCCGATCACGACGTGCGCGCCGTGCAGGCCGGTCAGGCCGAAGAAGATCGACGCCGAGGCGTTCGTGCTGGGCTGGAAACCGAGGGTCAGGTACTCGTTGATCTGCACGAACAGGAAGGTCGCGCCGAGCAGGAAGGTCGTGACGATCCCGGCGCGCATGGCGAAGGCGTTGTTGCGCCTGCAGGCCGCCTCCGTCCAGTGCAGCGTCACGGACGAGGACAGCAGGATCACGGCGTTCGTCGCGGCGACGGCGACGGGAAGGTCGCCGGCCGGCGGCCAGATCGAGTCCCCGGCGGCCACGACGCGGATGAAGAAGTAGGCCGCGAAGAATGCTCCGAAGAGCATGAGCTCGGAGATGATGAACAGCAGGATGCCCAGCACCTCGGGCTCGACCTTCGAGCTGCGGTTCGCGATCGGCGGACCATGGTGATGGTCGTCGTGGGCGACGGCGGCGGGGATCGCGGCGGCTTCCATGGCGAATCTCCTGCTCAGGCGGTGACCTGAGCGTCCTCGGTCTGAATGAAGTGCTTGACGGGCTTCTGCGAGGCCTTGCGGACCCGGTCGATCAGGTGCGCGCGCAGCCACCCGGAGCGCGTCTCGGGCAGCGTCGAGATCACGATGTCGTCGACGTCGAAGAAGTTCAGCGCGTTCATCGTGGCGGTGTACGGGTCCGGGTCGCCCGTCATGCCCGCCGCGAGCAGGTCGGCGGCGCGGGCGCGGTCGACCACCTGGGCCAGGCGGGCCTGGGCTCGCTTGGCGGCGACGCCGTCGCCGCCCTCGAGCGGCACGACGAAGATGAACAGGCGCGCCTTGCCGGACGGCTCGGCGTCGGCCATCGCGCGCAGCTCGGTGATCAGCGCTTCGCTGTTCGTGGTGCGGTTGGCGACGACGAGCGTGATGTCGAACGGCGTCTCGTCGAGGGGGTCGACGACGATGTGCTCGACCGGCACGTCGACGGAGTCCTCGATGCGCTCGATCAGGTCACGACGCAGCCATCCGGACGTGGCCTCGGGGAACGTCGAGACGATGATGTGGTCGGGCCGGTACTCGGCCACGGCGTCTGTCGCCGCGGAGTACGCGTCGGGGTCGCCGACCTCGCCGACGCAGTCGATCCCGAGTTCGCGCAGGACGCCGCGCCCGAGGTCGACGCGCACCTGCGCGGCCTCGATAGACGGTGTCGGCGTAGATCAGGTTGCCGTGCGTCGGCGGCTTGCGCGGCACGCACAGCACGACGCGCACAGGGCCCTTGGCGGCCTCCTCGCGGGCGCGCTCGAGCAGGCGCGGACCGGTCAGCGTCTCGTTGGCGACGACGAGGATCGTGCGCATCGCCGGCTACTCCTGCGTCGCGGGGGTCGGGGACAGGCCGACTCCGGCAGGGACCGGAGGCGGCAGCTCCGCATCGCCGAACACGGCATGCACGGCGCCGGGGACGCCGTACTCGTACGGGCCGCCGACGACCGACGGCGTGGCGTCGAAGTTGAAGATCGGCGGGGGAGAGGACACCTGCCACTCGATCGTCAGCGAGCGCCACGGGTTGGCGACGGCACGCGGCCCGCTCCGCCACGAGGTGACGACGTTGTAGAGGAAGATCAGCGACGACAGCCCGAGGACGAACGACGCGAGCGAGATGATCAGGTTCCACGTCGCGAACTGCTGGGCGTAGTCGGAGACGCGACGCGGCATCCCCTGGACGCCGATCAGGTGCATCGGCGCGAACGTGACGTTGAACGCCACGAACGTCAGCCAGAAGTGGATCTTGCCGAGGCGCTCGTTGTACATCCGCCCGGTCATCTTCGGGAACCAGAAGTAGATGCCGGCGAAGATCGTGAACATCGAGCCGCCGAAGAGCACGTAATGGATGTGCGCGACGATGAAGTACGTGTCGCTGACGTGGATGTCGAGCGGGACCATCGCGAGCATCACGCCGGAGATGCCGCCGAGCGTGAACATCGTGATGAAGCCGACCGCCCACAGCATCGGCGTGTCCATCTTCAGCACGCCCTGCCACAGCGTCGCCACCCACGAGAAGATCTTGATGCCGGTCGGGATCGCGATGATCGCCGTCGTGATCATCATCGGAATGCGGATCCAGTCCTGCATCCCGGAGACGAACATGTGGTGGGCCCAGACCGTGAAGCCGAGCACGACGATCGCGAGCAGCGAGAACGCCATCATGCGGTAGCCGAAGATCGGTTTGCGCGCACGCGTCGCAAGGACCTCGCTGATGATGCCGAAGCCCGGCAGCATCATGATGTACACGGCCGGATGCGAGTAGAACCAGAAGACGTGCTGGTACATCAGCACGTCACCGCCCTTGACCGGGTTGAAGAAGTTGAACCCGAGCGCGCGGTCGAGCAGCACCATGAACTGCGAGGCGGCGATGAACGGCGTCGCGATCACGACGAGCAGCGAGGTCGAGAAGTTCGCCCAGACCAGCAGCGGCATCCGGAAGAACGTCATGCCCGGCGCGCGCATCGTGATGATCGTGACCAGGAAGTTCAGCGCGGTCGCGATCGACGAGGCGCCGGCGAACTGCACGGCGATCGTGAAGAACGTCTGCCCGATCGGCGCATGCACCGAGAGCGGGGCGTAGGCCGTCCAGCCCGCAGCGAACGAGCCGCCCGGGGCCGCGAACGACAGCAGCATCATCACGCCGGCGACCGGGAGCATCCAGAACGACAGCGCGTTCAGACGCGGGAACGCCATGTCCGGCGCCCCGATCATCAGCGGCAGCACGTAGTTCGCGATTCCGGCGAACACCGGGATGACGAACAGGAAGATCAGCAGCGTCGCGTGGATCGAGAACAGGCCGTTGTAGGTGTTCGCATCCACGAACTGGCGGCCGGGCTGCGCGAGCTCCGCGCGGACCAGCATGGCCATCAGGCCGCCGACGAACATGAAGAAGAACGAGACGCAGATGTACTGGATCCCGATCACCTTGTGATCGGTGTTGACCTTGAAGTAGTCCTTCCAGCTGTGCGCACCGTGGTCGGCGTGGTCGTCGACCACCTGGCGCCCGCGGGCCCAGCGCCACCAGTAGTCGAAGCAGCCGATGCCGACGAGGAAGAAGAACGGCGTCATCAGCAGGGCGACCTGCAGCCATGCCTCGCCGGAGTAGACCGGGTCGACGCCGAATGCGGCGCGCAGGCCGGTGCTCATGCCGAGCGTGAAGAGGATTCCTGCGATCGTGAGCCAGATCGCCCGGTACCACCCGGGCCTGGTGAGCTTTGCGGCCATGCGATTACCCTCCGTGCACGCTCTTGTCGATGTATGTGACGAGCGCGTCCAGTTCCTGCTTGCTCAGCGTCTGGGCGTAGTTCGCGGGCATGATGCCCTTGGCGTATCCGGTCGCGATCTCCTTGGCGGGATCGACGGTCGACTCCAGGATTGCAGCGGCCTTGTCAGGCTTCAACACCTTGTCGAGGTTCGGGCCGGTCTGCGCGGAAGTGCCGGCGGCCTTCAGCGTGTGGCAGGCGCCGCAGGCGGTCGCGCCCGTCGAGGGCTTGCCGGCGACGAACAGCGTCTTGCCGTCGATGGCTGCCACGGCGCCGCCGCCCGCCGCCGCGGCCGGCACCGTCATCCGCCGGACCCATGCCGCGTAGGCGCCGGGGGAGAGGACGTTGACCCACTGGCGCATGAAGGCGTGGCCCAGGCCGCAGAGCTCGGCGCAGACGACCTGGTAGCGGCCGACCTTGCTCGGCGTGAGCGAGTAGCCGGTGGTGATCCCCGGAACGGCGTCGACCTTCAGGCGCCACTCCGGAACCCAGAAGTCGTGCAGGACGTCCTTGGAGTGCACCTTGAAGTTGATCGCCTCGCCGACGGGGACGGTGAGCTGCGCCGTCTTGATCGACTTGCCGCCTTCGCGGGTCTCGAACGTCCAGGAGAACTGCTCGCCGTACACGTTGACCACGCGGGTGCCCTTGGCCGGCGCGCTCTGGATGTCGAGCAGCAGCACGGTGGCGTACGCGCAGAGAGCGCCGATGATGACCGTCGGGACGATGGTCCAGATGACCTCGAGCTTCGTGCTGCCGTGGATCGGCGGGCCGTCGAGGAGCTCCTCGCCCGGACGCTGATGCCAGCGCTTGATGCTGAACAGCACCATCAGGGTGACGCCGACGAAGATCGGCACGGACACGATGATCAGCACGTCCCAGAACGTGTCGATCTTGTGCGCGATCGTGGATCCCTGCGCAGGGAACCATCTGATTGATAACCCGAGAGCGATCCCGACCGCGGAGGCCGCGAGGCCTATCGCGATGAGGCTCGCCCACGTACGGGCCTTTACGGGGCCCCGCCGTGCGTCGTCTCCCATCGCGGCGGGACATTACACAGGCACGGGGACACGGCGCAATCAGCCCTGGAAGCCCGGCGCGCAAGCCATCGGCGCGGCGCGCACGTCAGCGCTCCCCACCGGCGAAATCCCCAGCGTTCGCGGGGGTTTCACCAGGCCCGAAGCGACTGCTCAGGCCGCTTCGTAGGCGGGGGCCGCCGCCGCGTCGCGAGCGGCCGCGAAGCGGACCTGGCTGCGGTACATGGATGGTGCTGAGCCGTGCCGTCGGCGGAACGCCTTGGCGAACTGCGCCGGCTGGCGGTACCCGACCCGGTTGGCGACCTCGCGGACGGTCACGTCGCGGTGGGCGAGCATCTCCGCGGCACGGTCCATCCGCACGTCCGGTGAGGTGCTCGCGGAACGTCGTGCCCCCGATCTCCGCGAACGACCGCTGGAGCTGGCGGCGCGACGAGGCGACGCGGTGGGCGATGTCGTCGAGACTCAGGTCCTGGGCGTACTCGGCGTCGATGATCGCGAGCGCGTCCTCGTAGAGGCTGGTTCGAAGTCGGACTGTGGCGGGACGCTGCATCGTGTTTGGGATACGCCACGCGGTGCCCGCTGGATGACGATTGCGCGAACGGAGACGTTTGTGGCGCGTAGACGCTACCTGATCGGGGTGGACATGATCTATCTCGTGCTAGATTGCATCAATCGTCACAAGAGATTGGGGTGCGGATGCACGTGCGGGATGGGATGAGCCGGGTGGTACTGATGGTCGGACCGGGGCACACGCTGCGCGAGGCCGCGGGCTGATGGCGCAGCGCAAGGTCGGCGCGGCGGTCGTGATGGACCCGGACCTGCCGGGGCCCGGAATCATCACCGAGCGCGACCTGGCGCGGTCGCTGGGCGAGGGGCAGGACCCGGATACCGAGCTCGTCGGCGAGCACATGTCCGGCGAGGCGGTCTACGCCGCACCGGACTGGTCGCTCGAGGAGGCGGCCGTCACGATGGTGCGTCGCGGCTTTCGCCATCTGATCGTCGTCGACGGCGGAGAGCTCGCGGGCGTGCTGTCGATGCGCGACGTCGTGCGCTGCTGGACCGAGGACGGTTCGATCTGCGAGCTGCCCGCGAGCGTCGCCGGACCGGGAGCGCACGCAGAGTCCCGGCGGGGGCTGCGAGCCGTCTAGGTGACATCGCCCTCGAAAGGGCAGTAGGTGCGCGCAGCGCACTACTGAGACCGTCCCGAAGGGACACAGGGGCGGTGGGAGTCAGCGCGGCCCGCGGCAGAGATGTGTGAAGCCGTCCTGCGACTCATGCAGGTCACCATGCACGACGCGCGACGGATGCACCCCGACGTCCTCCGCGACTCGTGCAGGCGGACCGTGCACAACCCGACGGACGAAGCGAAGCGCCGGGCGGGCGTCTCGTCCTGCGCGCGTTCAGGTGACGCGGACGTGCACGCCGGCGCCGTCATGCGCCAGCGCCGGGCCTGCGTCGCTACTCTCTGCCGGGACCGTGGTGCTTCAGCGCTCTGTGTCGCTTCGGGACGGTCTCAGTCAGTGCGCGACGCGCACCTACTGCACCTTTCGAGGGCGACGTCAGCGGGCCGTCAGTCGTGGTGCGGCAGCTCGCGGATGTCCTTCCGCGTGTCGGCGATCCAGAGCACGGCGACGTACACCAGGAGGATCACGCCGGCGACGGTGAGGTAGAGCTTCGAGACGACTCCGAGGACGACGAGCGTCAGCGCGAATGCGGCCAGCGCGGGCTTGACGCTGGGCCCGGGCAGGTGGATCTGCTCCTTGACCGGCGGCGGAGTCGGGAGGTTCTCGCTCATGAGATGTAGAGCGCCGCGGCGACGAAGGTGATGCCGAACATGAAGAAGCCGATGGCCGTGATGATCAGGCCGCTGCGGATGTTCTTCTTGGCGAGATTTCGATCCATGGGTTCAGGGCTCGTGGGTCAGAACAGGTGGACGTCGGCCACCATAGCGGCGAACAGCGCCGCGAGGTAGCCCAGGGAGAACAGGTAGACGCGCAGGGCCGACGCGCGGTCCTTGCGGCGCCGCAGCTGGACGGCCAGGACGATGAACGGGATGCCGAGCGCGAGCGACGCGACCATGTAGAAGGCGCTCAGCCCGCCGGCGCAGAACGGCAGCTGCGTCACGGCGTACAGCAGGACGGTGTAGAGCAGGATCTGCCTGCGCGTCTCGTCCTCGCCGCGCACGACGGGGAGCATCGGCACACCGACCTTCGCGTACTCGTCCTTCATCAGGAGGCTCAGCGCCCAGAAGTGCGGCGGTGTCCAGAAGAAGACGATCGCGAACAGGAAGACGGCCATGCCGCTGATGCTGCCGGTGACCGCGGCCCAGCCGACGAGCGGCGGGACGGCGCCGGCGGCTCCGCCCCAGATGATGTTCTGCCACGTGTGCCGTTTGAGCAGCATCGTGTACCCGACGGAGTAGCCGAGGAAGCCGCTGAACGAGAGCGCCGCGGCGAGCGGGTTCACGAGCACCGTCAGCCAGACGAGCGACGCCGCGCCCATGACGAGGCCGAACGTCAGCGCGGCGCGCGGGGAGACGCGGCCCGAGGCGACGGGGCGGTCGGCCGTGCGGCCCATCTGGACGTCGATGTCGCGGTCGTACCAGTGGTTGATGGCACCCGAGCCGCCGGCGGAGAGGTAGCCGCCGATCAGCGTGGCGAACACGAGCGCCACCGACGGCGTCCCGGCGATGAACATGGCGCAGACCGTCGTGAACAGCAACAGGCTCTGGACCTTCGGCTTCGTCAGCGCGACGTAGTCCGAGACGACCTGGCGGGCGCCGGAGAGGCCGGCCGCGTGGGCCGTGGTGACGGGGGTGGCCTCCATGACGGTGGGCAGCGCCCCCTGCGCCTAGGAGCCCGCGGGCGCGCCGGCGGTGGCGGGCTCGCGGGTCTGACGCTCGACCTGGCGCCGGATGTCCTTCATCGGCTCCACCGAGCGCACGCGCGGGACGCTGTCGAAGTTGTTGACCGGCGGAGGCGACGTCGTGAACCACTCGAGCGTGTTCGCCTTCCACGGGTCCGGGCCGGCGACGGCGCCCTTCTTCACGCTGCGGGCGACGTTGACGATCGAGACCAGGATGCCGAGCGCCAGGATGAACGAGCCGACCGTCGAGATCTCGTTGTACAGCTGCAGATGGCCGACGTCCGAGTACTCGTACACGCGTCGCGGCATGCCGCTGAGGCCCGCGGAGTGCTGGATCAGGAACGTCGTCCAGAAGCCGACGAGCATCAGCCAGAAGCTGAGCTTCCCGAGGCGCTCGTCCAGCATCCTGCCGCTCATCTTCGGGAACCAGAAGTAGAGGCCGGCCATCATCGGGAAGACCGCTCCGCCGATGATCGTGAAGTGGAAGTGGGCCACCACGAAGTAGGTGTCCTGAAGCTGCCAGTCGATCGGGAAGACGGCGAGGAAGATGCCGGTCACGCCGCCGAGCAGGAACGTCCCGAGGAAGCCGCAGGCGAACAGCATCGGGACGCGGTACTCGATCGTTCCGCGCCACATCGTCGCGATCCAGTTGAAGATCTTGACGCCGGTCGGGATCGCGACGAGGAAGGTCGCGAGCGAGAAGAACACGAGCACGGCGAACGGGAGCGGCGTCGTGAACATGTGGTGGGCCCACACGAGCGAGCCGATGAAGGCGATGCCCAGCGTGGCCGCCGCGATCGCCTTGTACCCGAAGATCGGCTTGCGCGAGAACACGGGCAGGATCTCGGAGATGACGCCGAAGCCGGGCAGAACCAGGATGTAGACCTCGGGGTGTCCGAAGAACCAGAAGAGGTGCTGCCAGAGGAGCGGCGAGCCGCCGTTCGTCGGGTCGTAGAAGTGCGTGCCGAAGTGGCGATCGGTCAGCAGCAGCGTGACGGCGCCGGCGATCACGGGGATGCTGATCACGAGCAGGATCGCCTGCGTGAACATCGTCCAGACGAACAACGGCATGCGGCCCCAGCCCATGCCGGGGGCGCGCATGTTCGAGATCGTCACGAGGAAGTTCATCGCGCCGATGAAGGACGCGATCCCGGTCAGGTGGACGAGGTAGATCCACGAATCGACGCCGCTCGTGGGCGAGTACGTCGTCTCCGACAGCGGCGCGTAACACGTCCAGCCGCACTCGGCCGGGCTGTACAGGAGCGAGCCGTAGAACACGAGGCCGCCGGCGATGAAGAGCCAGAACGACAGGGCGTTGAGCCGCGGGAAGGCCATGTCGCGCGCGCCGATCATCAGCGGCACGAGGTAGTTGCCCATGCCCGCGATCATCGGCATGAGGAACAGGAAGACCATCGTCGTCCCGTGCATCGTGAAGAGCGCGTTGTAGGTCTGCGGCGAGATCAGCGTGTTGTCGGCCTGCGCGAGCTGCAGGCGGATCAGCAGCGCCTCGACGCCGCCCATGACGAAGAAGATCCACGAGGCGACCAGGTACATGATCCCGATCCGCTTGTGATCGGTCGTCGTCAGCCAGGAGAGCCAGCCGGTCGGCGGGGTCTCGACCTGATGGGCGACGAGCTCGGGGACCGGAGCGGCGGTCGCGGTGGGGGCGTCGATCTGCGTGGTGGCCATGGCTCTACTTCCCGTGCGTGCTCTTGAAGATGTACGCCACGAGAGCGTCGACCTGTGCCTTGGTGAGCGTCTGCGCGTAGTCCTGCGGCATGACGTTCTTGGGGAAGCCCGTCGCGATCTTCGCGTTGGGGTCGGTGATCGACGTGTTGATGTCGGCGGCCGACATGGTGCTCAGGACCTTGTCGAGGTTCGGCCCGGTCTGACCGGCCGTCCCGGCGTCCTTCAAGGTATGGCAGGCGCCGCAGGCGAGCGCGCCGGTCGACGGGTTGCCGGCGACGAACAGCTTCTTGGCCTCGGCGAGCTGGGTGGCGGCTGAGGGGGCGGCGGTCGTGCCCGTCGCGCCGCCGGCGGCGTTCTGCGCCTTGCCCCTGGCGACGCTCGCGGCGTCCGCGGCGAGCAGCGCGCGGCGCCCGGCGGCGGCCTGTGTGTCGGCTGCGCCGATCGCGGCCTTCTGGGCGGCGTACCAGGCCTCGAACTGCGTCGGCGTGACGGCCTTCACCGAGGCGATCATGTTCGCGTGGTTGCGTCCGCAGAGCTCGGCGCACTGACCGCGGTAGGTGCCCGGCTTGCTGATCTTGAACCAGGTGAAGTTCGTGTATCCGGGCACGGCGTCGAACTTGCCGCCGAGCTGCGGGATCCACCAGGAGTGCTGGACGTCCTGCGCCCGGATCGACAGCGTGACCGTCGTGTTCGTCGGGACGACCATCTGCTCGTAGGCGAAGACGTTGTTCAGGTTGATCTTGTCGCCGTCCTCGTACGTGTAGCGCCAGATGTACTGCTGGCCGTTGACCTCGATCGCCAGCGTCCTGCCGTTCGGCGGCAGCTGCTGCGTGGCGCCGCTGGCGACGAACGAGCCGTTCTTCGTCACGGGGAGGCCGCCCGGGCCTGAATTCGGCGGGTTCTCGATCGCGTCGAGCTTGACGAACGTGACCACCGCGATCAGCACGAGCAGCAGCGCGGCGCCGAGCGTCCAGCCGATCTCCAGGCGCGTGTTGCCGTGGATCTGCGCCGCGACCGCGCCCTTGCGCGCCCGGTACTTGCGCATCGTGAAGAGCAGCAGGCCACCGACGCCGAAGAAGATGACCATGCCCAGCCCGAACACGATCAGGTAGAGCTGGCGGATCGCGTCGGCGTTCGGCGATTGCCCGGGATCCGGGGCGATCAGCCCGGCAAAGGCGCTGCTCGCCGGAAGCAGGAGCGCGGCGGAGGTGAGGACGCCGAGCGCTAGGACGCTGCGGGCACGGAGGAGGCGGCTGAGAACTCGCAAGGCGTGCGGGATCCTATACGGGAATCGGCCGGAACGGTGCGTGGCTCAACGCCCGGTAAAGGAAGCCTGGCGCTTCTGGGCGAATGCCATCACGCCCTCGACGAAGTCGCCGGTGGCCGCCATCTCCTGCTGGATCGCGGCCTCGAGCTCGAGCTGCTCGTCGAGCTTGCCGTAGGCCCAGCTGTTGAGCTGGCGCTTCGTGCCGGCGTAGGACTGGGTCGGGCCGGCGGCCAGGCGTGCGACGAGCTCGCCGACGTGCGCGTCGAACGCCTCGTCGTCGACGACCCCGTTGATCAGGCCCCATTCGGCGGCCTTGGCGGCCGGCAGCCGCTCCCCGAGCATCGCCAGCTCGGCGGCCCGGGCGACGCCGACACGGGCCGGGACGAACGCTGAGGACCCGCCGTCGGGCACGAGGCCGATGTTCACGAACGCCAGCAGGAAGTAGGCCGACGGTCGCGCGTAGACGAGGTCGGCGGTAAGCGCGAGCGACATGCCGACGCCGACGGCGGGGCCGTTCACGGCGCTGACGACGGGCTTGGGCAGGCGGCGCAGACCGGTCAGCACCGGGTGGTAGCGCTCGCGCAGCGACCTCTGCAGGTCGGGCTTGCCGTCGGGCGTGACGTCGCGAGCCTGCAGGTCGGTGAGGTCCGCGCCCGAGCAGAAGGCGCGGCCCGCGCCGGTCACCAGCACGGCGCGCACGTCATCGTCGTCACGCACGGCCTCGAAGGCCGCGAACAGGTCGGCGCTGAGCTCCCCGTTCCAGGCGTTCAGCAGCTCCGGGCGGTTGAGCTCGATCTTCGCCGCGCCTCCGCCGCGCCAGAGGTTGACGGTCTCGTACTCGTGCGCCAGCTCGAAGTCGGTCATGGCGCGGCATCCTATGGATACCCTTGCCGCATGGCCTCCGAACGCCCCGTCATCGGCATCTGCGGCGCCATCGAGCAGGCGCGCTGGGGCGTCTGGGACTCGGCCGCGATCCTGACGCCGCTGGACTACGTGCGCTCCGTACAGCGCGCCGGCGGGCTCGCGCTGATCGTTCCGCCCGACGAGCAGTTCGGCCTCGTCCCCGAGCAGCTTCTCGCGCAGGTCGACGGCCTGATCCTGGCCGGCGGCTCCGACGTCGACCCATCCACTTACGGCGCGCAGGCACATCCGATGACCGCCGGCGTCGTGCCCAGTCGCGACTCCAGCGAGATCGCGCTCGCCCGCGCGGCGATCGATCAGGACCTCCCGCTGCTCGGCATCTGCCGGGGGATGCAGGTGCTGAACGTCGCACGCGGGGGAACGCTGAACCAGCACCTGCCCGACACACACGGCCACGACGGCCACCGCCGGACGCCCGGGACGTTCGAGGGCTCGGAGCATGACGTGCGCCTTGTCGGCGGCTCGCTCGCGGCGCGGACGGCGGGCGAGGAGCTGCACACCACCAAGCAGCACCACCACCAGGGCGTCGATGAGATCGGCGACGGCCTGCAGGTGACGGGACTGTCCGAGCTCGATGAGCTTCCCGAGGCCATCGAGCTGCCCGACAGGCGGTTCGTCCTGGGCGTGCAGTGGCACCCCGAGGTCGATCCCGACAGCCGCGTGATCGCGGCGTTCGTGGCCGAATGCGCGGCCGCGCGGGCGGAGCGCGTCGCCTGAGGCGGACTACGCCGCCGCCAGCTCGCGCCTGAGGCCCGTCCTCGCGCGGCAGACGAGCGTCTTCGAGGCGTTCGCCGACACGCCCAGCTCGCGGCCGATCCGCTCGTGCGAGGCACCCTCGAAGGCGTGCAGGACGAGCGCGGTGCGCTGGCGGGCGGGGAGGGCGTGAAGGCTCCCGACGAGGTCCGCCAGCTCGGCGTGCTGCTCGGCGGCGTCGGCGGGGCCCGCGGCCGGGTCGGCGAGCACGGGGGCGAGGGCGTCGAGGCCGGTCTGGGGGCGCGCACGGCGCACGAGGTCGTACGAGCGGTTGCGGACGATCGTGTGCAGCCAGGCGTTCAGGGAGATCTCGCGCTCGTCGCCGAGCAGCGCGCGGTGCGCCTTGACGAACGCGTCCTGCACGACCTCCTCGGCATCCTCGGGCGAGCGGACGATGCGCCGCGCGTGGGCGATCAGCGCAGGCCGGTAGCGCGCGACGATTGTGGTGAAGGCGGCGTCGTCTCCGCGGCGGACGAGGGCGACGAGGTCGGCGTCGGCGCGGCGGGCATGCAGGTCGATGGTGGGCATGGGTTCAGCTTCGGGCAGATCCGCGCCCGCGCCCAGCCACCCTGGGTGTGAACCGCACCACACCCGCGCGGGGCCCGTGTCCACCCGGTTTGGCACTCTGGGGGCCGATGTCGGACTCGCCGCTGCAGGCCCATACCGCGACGCCCGCCGAGTTGCGCGAGCGGATCGCCGCCGAGCGCGAGGGGGCACCGTTCCTCGTCTACCGCAATGAACGCGCGGCGCAGGTGATCGTCACGCTCGTCGGCGAGCGGATCAGCGTCGGGCGCGGGTCCGGCAACGCCGTCGCGCTGCCGTGGGACGACGAGGTCTCGCGCCTGCACGCGGAGATGGAGCCGATCGCGGGGGAGTGGACCGTGACGGACGACGGGCTCTCGCGCAACGGCACGTACGTCAACGAGCTGCGGATCGCGGGCCGCCACCGGCTGCGCGACGGCGACGTGCTGCGGGTCGGCCGCACGCGGATCGCCTTCCGGCGCCCGGACGGCGACGGCTCGGCGACGCCGACCAGAGTGCCGGCGGGTGGGAGCGGCACGGACGCGCCGCTGACGACGGCGCAGCGCGCGGTGCTCGTCGCGCTCGCGCGTCCCTACAAGCACGAGGACTTCGCGACGCCCGCCACGAACCAGGCGATCGCCGAGGAGCTGCACCTCAGCCTCGACGCGATCAAGTCGCACCTGCGCGTCCTCTACCGGCGGTTCGGGATCGAGGACCTGCCGCAGAACCAGAAGCGCGCCCGGCTGGTCGCCGATGCGCTGCAGTCCGGGGAGCTGTCGGTGCAGGGAGCTGTGATCAGCGCGCGCGGACGCGCGTGACCGTCGCGCGGGGCGGGCTCGTGACCCATACGAAGCCGCCGCCGGCGACGATCGCGTACGGGTTCTCGGCCTCCGCGGGGAGCGATGTCGTCTGCGGCTGCGTCGCGCCGCTGGGGTCGATGCGCGTCAACGTGTTGCCCGCGCGGTCGGCCACCCAGACGGCGCCGTCACCGACCGTGATCCCCTCGGGCCCGTTGCCGACGCCGACGATGCTCGTGTTGAGCGAGCCGGCGTCGATCTTGGTGACGGTGTCGTCGGCGCTGTTCGTCACCCACACGGCTCCCGCGCCGAAGGCGATGCCACGGGGTTCGCGCCCGACGGTGACCGCGCGGCGGGATCCGTCGGAGACGTCGATGCGCACGACCTGGCGCTTGTCGCGCTCGAGCACCCAGACGGCGCCGTTGCCGGTGGTCAGCGACTGCACGCCGTAGGGCAGCGGCAGCACGGCGACCGCCGCGCGCCTGACCGGATCGATCTTCGCGAGCGTCGCCCCGCCGAAGCTGCGCAGCCCGACCCAGAGTGAGCGGTCGTCGGCCGCGACCGCCACCGGGCGCCCGGGCGGCAGCGGGGCTGCGGCGCCGTCCTGGCGGTGGGTGGCGGCATCGATCGGGATCAGCCGAGCGAGGCCCGGGTTCGCCACCCACAGCTTCCCGAACGCGGACGTGATCGCCGAGGGCGCGGCGCCGACGCTGGGCGACCAGGCCGCCCGCTGCGCCGTGCGGGCGTCGATCGTCGCGAGCTTCGGGAGCGGGTTGCGCAGCACCCATGCCAGGCCGCCGGCCAGCGCGATGCCGTTCGGCCTGCCTCCGACCTCGAGGCTCACGGGTGCGGCGGCGGCCGCGGTGGTCGCCGCCGGCGATCCGCCCGAACCGTCCCCGCCGCTGGAGAGCACGAGCGCGAGCGCCGCTCCGACGCTGACCACCAGCGCGACAAGGACGGCGGCGACCAACCACCGCGGGCTCCTGCCGGCGTGGGGAGCGACAGGCTGGGCACTGCCGGTCGCGGGCGTGGGGCGGACCGGGGTCGGCGACGTCCCGGGCGTCCGGGGAGGCCCGGCCGGCAGCGTTGCTCCTTCGCCCTCGGCGGCGGTCGACGCCTGCTCCCAGGCCGCGGCGCCGGTCGCGACGCTGCGCTCGTGCGGCTCGCTCGCCGGGATGCCGGCCGCGGCCAGCGCGGCCCGCCCCAGGTCGCCCGCGGACTGGAAGCGCTCGGCGGGCTCCTTGGCCAGCGCGCGCGCGACGACGGCGTCGAAGGCGGGCGGCAGACCCGGGACGTCGCCGCTGACCTTCGGAGGCTCCTCACTGAGGTGCGCCCACAGCGTCGCCTCCTCGGTCTCGCGGCGAAACGGCGCGCGGCCGGTGAGCATGAACACGAGCAGGCAGCCGAGCGCGTACACGTCGGCGCGCGCGTCCACGCGCTCGCCGCGGATCTGCTCAGGCGCGACGTAGCCGAGCGTCCCGACCCAACCGCCGGGGCGTGTCTGCCCGCCGCCGAGCGAATCGACGCGCTTCGTCAACCCGAAGTCGGTCAGGTACGGATGGTCCTCGGTGCTGAGCAGGACGTTCTCGGGCTTGACGTCGCGGTGCACGATCCCGCGCGCGTGCGCGGCGTCGAGCGCGGCACCGACCTGTGAGGTCATCCGCGCTGCACGCTCCGGGATCAGGTGGTCGTGCGCGCGCACGAGCGAGCGCAGATCCGGGCCCTCGACGAAGCGCATCGCGATGTAGAGGACGCCGTCGTTCTCGCCCGCGTAGTAGATCGGGATGACGTTCGGATGATCGATCGACGCGGCCGCCCGCGATTCGCGGACGAAGCGGTCGCGGAAGACCTCGTCCTGCGCGAGCGCGGGCGTGATGACCTTCAGCGCCACCGGGCGATCGAGGTCCAGTTGCATCGCGCGGTAGACGACGCCCATGCCGCCGCGGCCGGCGACCGACTCGATGCGGTGCCCGGCGAAGATGTCGCCTGGGGCGAAGTCGCTCACGCGGGGGTTCTACCCGACAGCAGGCCCTCTGAGCGCAGCCAATCCTCCGTGCGGCGCATTCCCTCGTCCAGATCGATTCGCGGCTCCCAGCCCAGGAGGTCCCTCGCGCGGTCGTTCGGATACACCGCGCGGCGCGAGATGTAGCGGATCGCCTCGCGGGTGACCTCGGCCGGGCGGCCGGTCACGCGCGCCCGCAACTCCATCAGCGCGGCGGCCCCGTTCACCACCGGGGCGGGCAGGGTGCGCACGTCGTCCTGGCCGAGCATCCGCGCGTAGCGGCCGAAGAACTCCTTCGTGGTGACCGGCGCGCCATCCCACGCCGTCACGGCCTGGCCCGCGGCCTGCGGGGACACGAGCGCCCGCACGATGCAGTCGACGAGGTCGTCGATGTAGACGAGCGTCAGGATGCCGTCGCCCTTGCCGGGCAGCGCGAACGTCCCGCCGATCAGGCTCTCGACCGGCCGGATCGTCCATGGGTTCGAGCGCGGGCCGTAGACGTCGCCCGGCCGCACGACCGCCGCGCCGCGCCGGAGCGCCAGCTCCTGCGACGCCGTCTTGGTGTCGACGTAGGGCGCGCCGCAGACCCGCGGCCGTGCGTCCTCGGACGGCAGGTCGCGCGTGAACTCATAGCCCCAGGTCGCGACCGATGAGAGATGGACGACGCGCTGGACGCCGGCGGCCTGGGCGGCGTCGAGGACGTGCAGGGTGCCGCGGACGTTGACGCGGATCTGGTCGGCCATCCCGCCACGGTCGCCGAGCAGCGCCGCGGTGTGGACGACGCCGTGGCAGCCCTCGAGCGCGGCGGCCACGGCCACCGGATCGGTCGTGTCGGCCTGGATGAACGTCGCCCCCGCCGACTCGACCGCCGCTCGCGCGTCGGCGCGCACGTCGAGCCCGGCCGGCAGCGCGCCGTCGGCGGACAGGCGCTCGCACACGGCGCGCCCGATGAAGCCGCCCGCACCCGTGACGGCGATCCGCGCTCCGAAGAGGTCCATGGCCGCTCAGTACAGCAGTTCCGTGCGCGTTCCCCGCTGCTCGAGTTCGACGGACGTGAGCTGCGGAATGCTCGGCGGGGAGCCGGCCCAGCCGAGGGCCGCGGAATAGCGTTGTGTGCCTGCCGGCACGGCGAGCCTCAGCGCCGAGGTCGTGCCCTTGGGGATCGTGTACGCGTGCGGCACGTGGTCCCATGCTCCGGTCACCCTGAGCACCTGGTCGCGCAGCCCGCCCCTGAACCTCATGACGAGCATCGCCGGAGCGTCGAGGTACAGGGTGCCGCTCGTCCGGCTGAAGCAGGTGGCCCTGGGCGGCGTGATGTGACCGGTCCGGGGGTTCTGGGTGGCGATCGGTGCCAGGCACGGCGGGACGATCGAGGCCCTCAGCCGCTGGCGTCCCGATCGGTCGAGCGGGACGTCGACGAGCCGCCCGATCAGCGGCTGATCGTCGATCACGCGCTGGCCGTAGAACGTCGTCTTCGCCTGGTCGTCGTTCAGCAGGAAGCGCGTCGGGACCGGGCCGCACGCCGTGCCGAACAACAGCGTTCCAGCCGGATCGGCGCCCCACCGGCACGTCCTTCCGCCGATCCGCGTCCCGCCGACGGGCGACGACGGTGCATACACGCGCGTGAGCCGCTTGTTGAAGAACTCGGTCTGGGGGCTCTTGAACGGGTTGTACGAGGTCACGAGCCGGGCGACGGGCCCGTCGCTTGCGTGGTCGATCCACGAGAGGTCCTTCGGGAAGCCGGCGCGCCAGACCGCCGACTGGGTCTGCTGCCAGTGCCATCCGGCCTGGTCCTGGACGGCGAAGACGACGGCTGTCAGGCCGATCGCGACGCCGAGCAGGAGCGCCCGGGCGTTGCGCGACCTCCCGGCAAGGGCGACCGCGGCCGCCATCACGCCGCCGGTGACCAGCGCCACGAGTGCCATCGCCAGGCCCGGCGATGCCCCGAGCAGTTCGTCGCCGCGCCGGATGATCCCGAACAGGCCGCGCTGCTCCTGGATGTTCTGGATGTCCGGGGTCAGCAGCAGGCAGCCGGCCACGAGCAGCGTGGCGCCGGCGACCAGGCGCCACGACACCAGGCCGTGCCAGAGCCCGGCGATCACGAGGACGTAGAGGACGGGGAGGCCGTACTCGACGTAGCGCTGGATGCTCCACGTGACGTCGAACGCGGTGCTCAGCAGTCCGCTCTGGACGATGACGACGAGCGTCGCCGTCCAGAGCACCAGCAACAGGGCGCGGATCTCGGCCGCCCGCCGGGCGTCGCGGCGTGCCGTGATCGCCAGAGCGAGGATGAACGGCAGCACCCCCGCCATCGCCACGAAGGCGAGCGACTGCCTGCCGAGCAGCGGGATGCCGGCGCCGAGGTCGGTCTGCGCCCGCAGACCGCCGTAGACGCCGAGCACGGACGGCCTGGCGAGCACGATCACGCCGCCGGCGAATGCGATCAGGCCGCTGGTGGCGATGATCCACGCGTTGCCGCGCAGCCGCTGACGACCATGTCCACGCTCGGTCGCGGCGTCGACGGCCAGCACGAGGAAGATCACCGGGATCAGCACCGCGAGCTGCATGCGCGACCACGTGGCAAGCGCCGCGAAGCCGAGCGCGATCCAGCCCCAGCGCGACCCCGGCCTGACCACAGCGACGACGAGCGCCGCGAGCGCCGCCGTCGCCAGCGGCAGCGCCAGGTTCTCCGTGATCATCTGGCCGGACTGCGTCATCCACGAGCCCGCGACGATCAGCACCGCGGGGATCAGCGCGGCCAGCGGCGGCAGCGAGCGGCGCGCGAGCAGCCAGGTGGGGAAGACGACGGTGCACACGAGCGCGGCGCCGATCGCCTTGGCGACCGCGTAGGCGTGGACGAGGTTGCCGGTCACGAGCCACGCGGGCGCGATCGCGTAGATGTACAGCGCCGCGCGAATGCCGGCCGAGCCTCCGCGCCACGTGAGCCCGTCGCCGGCGGCCAGCGAGCGTGCCAGCGCCGAGTAGGTGTACTCGTCCGGGGCGACCTGCGGGAGCAACTGCTCGCTGCCGAGCAGGATGTACACGCCGACCGCCGTGAGGTAGAGCAGGACGAGTGCAGCGAGCGGCAGCCTGCCGGCGGCGAAGCTCGTGCGGTCCATTGCGGAACCTATACTCGCCAGCCAGTGCGCCTGTCGAGAGCCCTCCGCGTTTCCGCATGGGCGCTCGTCGCCGTCGGGGTCGCGGCACCCCTCGCGCGCCGCCGGGTCACCATCCCGCAAGGCGGCCGTGGCCGCGGCCGCCTGGTCGGCCCCGGTCGCGCTGTGCGTCGCCGTGCCGCGCAGCCGCCGGCGGGATCTTGCGACTTGCGTGCTGCAGATGTGGGCATACCTCGCGACGTACGAGATGCCCGCCGACGACCACGACGCCCTCGAAGCACGCACGCACGTCGACTATCCGGTCACGATCGACCGCTTCCTCGGCGCAGGGGAGCTGCCGGGCATCCGCCTGCAGCGGCGCTTCGCCGACCCGCCGAACATCCGTCTGCCCGAGAAGGTGCTCGTCTTCTCGCACTGGATCTGGTTCCTCGTCCCGCACGGGACCCTCACCTATGTGCTGCTGCGCCGCCGCGCCAACTTCCCGCGCGCCGCGGTGATGATCTACGCGACCTTCGATCTCGGCGTGCTGTGCTACTGGCTGATCCCGACCGCGCCGCCGTGGTACGCCGCGCAGAAGGGTCGCATGGGCCCGTCGGCGGAGGGCTCCGAGCTGCGGCTGCGGCGCATGATGCTCGATTACGGCGAACAGTTCTGGGGTGAACGCTGGGCCACGCTTTACGATGGCCTCGGAGGAAATCCGCTGGCTGCCATGCCCTCTCTGCACTTCGCCACGTCGGTGATGGCCGCACACGTCCTGTCGGACGTGGGTCCCGTCGAGGGCGCGATCGGATGGACGTACGCGAGCACCCTCGGGTTCGCGCTCGTGTACCTCGGCGAGCACTACGTGATCGACCTGCTCGCCGGTGCCGCGCTGGCGGAGGGCATCCGCCGTGCGGGGCCCCGCGCCTCGCCACTGCTGAGCGCCTTCTCACGGGGAGTGCAGGCTCTCGAACGGCGGGCTCGCGGATGAGCAGCGCCCCCGTCGACGTCGACAACGTTGACCCGGAGGACAACGACGACGTCGAGATGCCGAGCGCGCGGATCTCGCGGCGCGAGGCGACGCTGCTCGGGGTGTTCGTCGTCGCCGCGGTCGCGTTTCTGTACTTCGGCCTGCCGCAGATCGCCGGGCTGAACGAGACCTGGGACCGGATCCGCGACGGCGACCCGAAGTGGCTGTTCGCGTGCCTGGTGTTCGAGTTGATCTCGTTCGGCGGCTACGTGTGGCTGTTCCGCACGGTCTTCCTGCGCGGGAGCAATCGGATCGACTGGCGCGCGAGCTACGAGATCACGATGGCCGGCCTCGCTGCGACGCGGCTGTTCGCGGCGGCCGGGCGCCGGCGGCGCCGCACTCACGGTCTGGGCGCTGCGCCGCTCCGGAATGCCCGCGCGGATCGTCGCGACGAGGATGGTCGCCCAGTACGTGATCCTCTACGGCGTCTACATGCTGTCGATGCTCTTCTGCGGCATCGGGCTGTATCTCGGTGTGCTGAGCGGGGGCGCGGACTTCGCGATCACGATGATCCCGGCGATCTTCGGCGCGGTCGTCATCGGCGTGTCGCTCGCGTTCACGCTCGTGCCCACCCAGATCGACGCGCGGTTCGAGCAGTGGGCCAAGGGCTCGGGCCGTGTCGCGGCGCTCGTCACGAAGCTGCTGAAGGCGCCGGCGGCCGTGTCGGCGGGCGTTCGCGAGGCGATCACCATCGTGCGCGAGCGCGACGGCGGCGCGCTCGGCGCGATCGTCTGGTGGTACGCGGACATCGGCTGCCTGTGGGCGGCCTTCCACGCGTTCGGCCAGCCGCCGCCGTTCTTCGTGCTCGTGATGTCCTACTTCGTCGGCATGGTCGCGAACCTCCTGCCGCTGCCGGGGGGGATCGGCGGGGTCGACGGCGGCATGATCGGCGCGCTGATCGCGTTCGGCGTGCCGAGCAGCCTGGCGATCGTGTCGGTGCTGACCTACCGCGCATTCTCCTTCTGGCTGCCGACGATCCCGGGCGCCCTGGCGTACCTTCAGCTGCGCAAGACGGTGCAGCGCTGGAAGGACGAGGGCGTGGGCCAGCCCGCTACTATACAAAGTGAAGTGACCCTGCAAACGCAGTAACGACCGGACTCAGCGAGGACCAGAGCGCATGGGCGACATCGAGAACGTGATCATCGTCGGCAGCGGGCCGGCCGGGTACACGGCCGCGCTGTACACGGCGCGCGCGAACCTCAAGCCGCTCGTGATCGAGGGCTGGCTGTGGGGCGGGTTGCTGCAGCAGACGACCGAGGTCGAGAACTACCCGGGCTTCCCGCCGGGCATCCAGGGCCCGGAGCTGATGCAGGCGATGCGCGACCAGGCCGAGCGCTTCGGCACGCGCTTCATCACCGATCTCGCGACGAAGGTCGAGCTGTCCGCCGAGTCCGGCGGCATCCACAAGGTGTGGGTCGGCGAGGACGAGTACCAGACACGGGCGGTGGTGCTGGCGATGGGCGCCGAGCACAAGAAGATCGGCGCGCCCGGCGAGGACCAGCTGAGCGGTCGCGGCGTCTCCTACTGCGCCACCTGCGATGCGGCGTTCTTCGCGGAAAAGACGACGATGATCGTCGGCGGCGGCGACTCCGCGATGGAGGAGGCGATCTTCCTCGCGAAGTTCGCCTCGAAGGTCACGATCGTCAACCGCCGCGACGAGTTCCGCGCGTCGCGCGATCATGCTCGAGCGCGCGAAGGCCATCGAGAACATCGAGTGGCTGACGCCGTACGTCGTCGAGTCCTTCGAGCCCGGTGAGGGCGGCGCGCTGAAGACGGCGCACCTGAAGAACACCGAGACCGGTGAGACGCGCGAGCTGCCGGTCGACGGTGCGTTCGTCGCGATCGGCCACGAGCCGCAGTCCGAGCTGGCCGGCGGGAAGGTGCAGGTCGACGAGGAGGGCTACGTCATCACCGAAGGCCGCTCGACGCGCACCGGCGTTCCGGGCGTGTTCGCGGCCGGCGACCTGGTCGATCACACCTACCGCCAGGCGATCACGGCGGCCGGGTCCGGATGCCAGGCGGCGCTGGACGCCGAGTGGTACCTGCGCGACAACCCGCTCGTCCCGACGCCCGAAGGCATGCCGACCGGCAACCTCGCCGAGGCGCAGTGGGCGCCGACGGCGCGCGCCGACGCCTGAGGCCGGTTCGCCGCGCTGAGCGGCGAAGTTCCGCCGACGAACGGTCAGTCTGGCTTTTGGAGAGTTCGTGTTGACTGCGCGTCGCCGGCGCGGATATGTTCTCCTCCGGTCCGGCGCTAGGGGGAGGGCGCTGCTGCTATGTCCACGGTCGGAATCACACGTCAGGTCGGCGCGGTCACGCTTGAGCAGTCCGCGGCGGATCGAATCCGTCGCGTCCACCGCGCGGCGGCGGGTCTGCGCGCCGACACGTCGCTGCTGGAACTCGTCACGCTCGCGCCCGGCATGGCCTGCGAGGCCGTCGGGTTCGATCGCGCGCTGCTCTGCCACGTCCGTGACGACCACATCGCCGTCGCGTCGACGGCGAACCCGCGCGACCCGGAGCGCGCGAAGCAGTTCGCCCGGCTGACGCGCACAGCGCGCGCCAAGCTCGTCGACGCCCCGCCGGAGCTCGAGGCGGTCACGACCCAGCTCCCGGTGATCGTCCGCGGCGCCGATGATCCGCGGGCCGCCGTGCTGCGTTCGGCGACGATGCTGCTCGGCGCGCTCGGACTACGTCGTCGCGCCGATCGTGCACACCGGGCTCGTGATCGGTCTGCTGTTCGCCGACCGCTGCGCGAGCGCCGAGCCGATCACCGAGCTCGACTGCGAGCTGCTCTTCATCTTCGCCACCGGCCTCGGCTGGGCGATGCGCGACGCCGCGGTCGCCCACATGTACGACGGCGAGTCACGGCTGGCCGCGAGCCCGGGCAACTTCGTCGAGACACAGCTGGCGCACCTCGTGCACACGCTGGCCGACGTTCCCGGTGGGTGGGCGCGCGATGGTGCGGCTGCGCCGGTGGATAGTGCCCTGATCGGCCAGCTGACGCCGCGTGAGCGCGAGGTCCTGGTGTTGCTGGCGAGCGGCGCGAGCAACCAGGCGATCGCCGGCGCGCTGGTGGTCAGCGAGGCGACCGTGAAGTCGCATGTGCGCGGGGTGCTGCGGAAGCTCAATGCCACCAATCGCACCGAGGCCGTGGCGCGGTACCACGCGCTCGTAGGGTAACGCGGCCAATCCTCGGTGGTGATCTACCGGTGCGCGCTGACCACTTGTCAGCACCCGCGGCGGAGCACCGTCGAGCCCGCCCTCAAGCAGTAGATCTGTCGGCGAGGACTCTGCCTGTAGCTACGGACCGTGTACTTCACGGCGCGGCCGATGGCGTTGGGCCCGGTCACCCGAATAGTGATGGTGGTGCCTGTCGGCAAGCGCCTCCGCGCCCACGCCTTGCCGATCTTCTTGCGTCCGTCCGTGACCGTGTAGCGCTTCGTCTTGAACGGACAGGCCGCACGCCGTCCCTTCGGGGCGTTGCATGTAATCGTGATCCGCGTGGCGTTCTTCGTCTTGGTCACTGTGAGGTACGGCTTGCGGACGGGGCGAAGCGTCTTGTTTCGCGGCGACCCGCGAGTGGTCTTGAGCGAGATGCGGGCGCCGACGCGCTTGCGGGAAGTCGAGGGAATGATTCCCGTCGAACTCGGCGCGAACCCCGCGGCGTCGGTCGAGTCGTCGGTGACCGGCGGCAACGCCACCCTGAAGTTGCGGACGAGTTCGGACGCGTTCCCTGCGGCGTCAACGGCTCGAACGGTGAAAGCGTGGCTCCCGTCCGTGAGGCCCCCCGTGTGGTCGCTGGATTGCGTCCCGCACAGCAGGTAGCTGATGGGTTCGTCCCACGCGCACAGCATCGTTGCCCCGGTCTCCGCAACGAACCCGAACGTCGTTCCTCCGGCGCGTATCGTGCTGCCTTCCGGCGGACCCACGGTGATCGCGAGCGCCGGGGGCGTTCGGTCGATGACCACGGTCCCTGTCGCCGTTGCCTCGTTGAGCAGCGCGTCACGGACCCGTACGCTCACAACGTGCGAGCCCTCTGGAGGGCCAAGAAGCGTCAGGCGTGTCCCAGCCGCCGCCACGCTGAATCCTCCGACCGGGATGGTCGCACTTCCGGTCGTTCCGGGATCCTGGCAGTCGGTCCAGTCTGCCGGCGAGCTCGAGTCGACCCGCCACTGGATGCACGTTGCGTCAGGGTCGGTGTTGACTGCGCCGAGTTCGACGTCGGCTGTGCGCTGCGGCGTGGTCAACGGGCCGGCGAGTCGGACGTTCGTCGTTGTGTCGACCCCGATGTGACGCATCGGGTACGAGGCGAGGCTCGGCGTATTCGCGGCATCAAAGGCCACGGCGTACAAGTCGTAGACGCCACTCGGCGATGCTGAGATCGGTGGGGCCGTAATGTCGGGGATGACTGCCGTGAAGTCGGGGGCGGTTCCGCTCGCAACCGGTCCCGGGGCCCCAGCAACGAAGTAATCGACGCGCACGACGTCCATCCCAGCGGTGGCGCCGAGTGTCAGTGTCTTCCCCACGATCTGGTTCTGAGCCGGCTGGGTGAGAGCCGGCGGTGAGGGGGTAGCCGACGCACTCGCCGCCGTCAACAGAAGAACCATCAACACCAGAGATCCGGCGGCGATGTACCGCATGTCCTACCGCCGCCTCTTGCGAAGCGTCAGCCGGTAACCGATCTCCGGCTCCACCTTGAAGTCCAGGCTCGCCTGCGGGTCTGTCGGATCCGGGACGTCTGGTGCCTCGACGCTCACAAAGAAGGTCCCGGTCCGCTTGGCCCGGTAGTGGGCCAACGGCTCGCTCGTGAGGCCCGCAGCGTCCGCAACGAGTGAGTTGGTGCGTCCCGCACCGATGTCGAACGATCCGGTGTTGGTGTTCCAGACGCCAAGGTCGATAACCGCGTCGCCGGGGCTCGCTTTCGCGGACGCCGTGAGTAGCTCGCCTTTGCGCAGAAACACAGGAACGACGTCCTGCGGATCCCGAGCAGAACTCACACGACCGCTGAGCCGCATCGTGGAGGTCCGCTTCAAATACGAAGGGTGCGTCCTTGCATAGAACCCCTTGAGCCAGAAGACATCATCGTCCAACTCCCGTGGCTCGTTGGCAGGAGCCGCTGCGGCGACGCCGGCTGCCAGATTCAACGCGCCGAACCCAGTGTCGTCAGTTCGCCCACCCGAGCCGAAGGGGGTCACCGCGGCGGTACGCACGAGGTCGAACAGCTGTTCCGTCGTCAGCTTCGGCCGCAGGGCCTGCAGGACCGCTGTCGCACCCGCGACTGCGGGCGCTGAGAACGACGTCCCGGTCGCGATCCCAAAGCCGCTGTCGCAGACATTTGGCGGTGCCGGCACGACCAGGTTGTTCGCTGGGACGACGAGGTCCAGGAACGGCCCGAAGTTCGAAAACCCGTCGCGTGTGCCGTCGAGGTTCGCTGATCCCACGTTGAGCACGTGAGGCAGACTGCCTGGCACCGTCGGATCGGCCTTGCCCTCGTTGCCTGCGGCGACGACCGTGATCGTGCCTTGAGCGTACGCTGCGGCGATCGCCTGTTGGACGACCGTGATGTCACCCGGCTCGACTGCCGTAACGGGGTTGGATCCCGAGATGTTGATCACGCCGGCGTGGGTCCGCACGGCCGCTTTGATCGCTCGGACGATCCAAGTTGCGGAGGTGTTGCCCTCAGAATTGTAGATCTGGATCGGATAGACCGGGCTGCTCGGCGAGAGACCACGGAACCGTCCGGGTGCGCCAGCGGCTATCGCTGCCACCTGAGTTCCGTGACCGTCGAGATCGCCGCTGCCGGCTACGTTGCGCGTTGCGTCGTACCCCTGCATCACGCGCCCCGCCAGCTCGGGAGTCTCGGGCGCGACCCCAGTGTCAAGGACGGCGATCGGCTTCGTCGTGGGCACCTGCGGCGTGGCGAGGGCGTTTGCCGATTCGGGAACGTTGGTGAGCACAGAGTCCGGCGCGTTTGCACAAAGCCCGAAGATCGCTTTGCGTCGGACTGGGAGACGATCGGGCTGTGCTCCCAGGACTCCGCGGCGACGCGCGACCTCGTGTGCGTATCCCGCGGCGAGTCGTCCGACGGGAACCGGCAGGGTGTAGGCCCGCAGGCCGGGCGCAAGCTCAGTGACGAACCGAGCGTTCGGCGGAAGTACGGCGGCGGAAGGTGCGCTCACGAGCACCTTCGCGGTAGGCGATGCTTGAGCGGGCGCGGCTGCAAACGAGAACGTGAGCACGCCAACAATCATGCCCAGGAAAGGCGCCCACCCCGAAGCCGAGGGAGACGACATCGCTGCTGCTACTTCCCTGAGAGGTCGATAGCGACGACAAGCTTCACGCTGACGAGGATCGGCAGTGGAATCGCGAAGCCGTTGCATGGGAGCGTTGGCGACCCGGGAGCCAGACATGCCTCCACAGAGAGCGTGTCAGCGACGCTCGTCAGATTCAGCCGCGTCAGCCCGCCCGGTCCGACCTTCCCCTTGAGAAAGAACGTCTTGTTGAACTCGCGATATCCCGTCGAGAGGTAGGGCTTGTTGCATCCCAGATCTCCGTTGCGCAATTCGAGCGGCAGTCGGATAACGGTGTAGGCAATTGACGTGACGCTCCCGCTGGCCAACAACGTCGCCGTGCTCGTTCTGGTGGGGTCGAGCGACACCACCGTCGGGTTCCCGGTTCGAATGGCTGACGACACCTGACCGTTGCAGGCGTCATCAATGAACACGGCCGTCTGGCCGAGGTTGAGCGTCCCGCGGTTGAGCTGCATCTGGATGTCCGAGTTCAGCTTGATCTTCCCTTCCGAGAAGCCTCGCAACTTGCCGGTTACCGGGGCCTGGCGCTGGAAGGCACCGAAGTCCAGGAGCGCGAAGCTGCCGTCGAGCACGTTGACCGAGATGGGAACGCCGAGAGCCCCTGTATCCACGCTGGCCGGACACTTGCCGTACTTGTACACGCGCTTGCGTCGCTTGACCGTGACGATCTTGCCGCGCTTCTTGACTCGGACGTTGACCCGCTGCACGGTGTACACCGGCCGGTACTTGCCGCGCTTCCTCACGCTCACGACGCATTCCTTGCCGCACGTCTTGCGGACGCGGACACGCACGCGGACGATGGTCCGTCGAAAGCCTCCCCCCTTGCGCCGGACATACTTGTACTTGAGGGTCAGTGTCGTGAGGGGTACGAACTTCGTCCCCTTCCGGATGTAGGCGCTGCATGTCGCGGAAGCGTCAGCCACAGGGCCAGGGCCACCGCGCGGGACAGAATGCGAGGCTCCGGCCGGCGTTGCGAGGATCGCCGTAAGCAGAGCGACCGCGAGGGTGCCGACTATGGCGCTTGCAGTTTGAGAGTTGGGACGCATCCTTGATCCTCATCCGTCGTTACCCGGGCTCCTGCCGCGGGTGCCTCGTAGGAGGCGGGGCGAGCCCCAGTCCGAACATATCGGACCAGGGCTCGCCCGCGCTCCACTTCATCCTTCTGGCGTTACTAGCGGCTACCCGAGCGGCACCGGGGCCGTCTGGTTGCCGCCCACGAGCACCTCGGCCTTGAGGGCGAGGGACGTGATCTCGGCCGACACGTTCACCTGCGAACCGTTGTCTGTGGTGCTGTAGCCAGCACCCGGGGACAGCGGCAGTGCACTCACACCGAGGCCCGCGACGATCGGGTCGGGCGTGGCGTTGCATGCTGTGTTGTTGATGAGCGAACCGCCACCGAACGGTGTATCCGTGTACACGTTCTTGTGGCCTGCGGCGATCTCATTCGTCGTCGCCGGGAGCGCCGTGCTCGTCAGGAACGACGTGATGATGTCGGTCGCCCCGAGCGCGGTAGTGGGTGCCACATTGTTGGCGTACCCGGTCAGGGGCACGAGGCACGCTCCAACCGAAATCCGCGTCGAACCCTGGTTCACGAGGTTCGCCGTGGCGATGCGCAGCTTCCCGTCAGCCGTGATGGCCGGGTTGATGCGCAGGTTCCCTCCGAGGCGGACGCCCAGGAGGTAGTTGTTCGTCGAGCCCGTGATCGCCTGACGGCAGGCGAACAGCGTTGCCTTGTTGACCGCCGGGTTGGCCGGGTAGTTGCTCACCGCGGGACCCGGATCGGTCTCACGGAGAATCGAGTTGATCTTCGTCTGCAGGTTCGCGGTGACGTCGATCTGGTTGTTGCCGGCACTGCTGCTGGTCTTGCCGGGGATCTGACCGAACAGATTCGCCACGCCGCCCGAGGGGCCGATCGTGACGCTCGTGTTGCCTCCGGGCAGCGTGACGCCGGCGGCGTTCGGCGCTGCGATGGTCAGGTTGAGCGGCGCCGTCCGCAGGACGACATCGCCCATTCCGGTGTCAGCGACTGCGTTGTCCGGCGAGTATGGGCCGTGGCCCAGGTTGTTGTAGCCGGGGTCCGTGCTGAACCCGAGGCTTGCCGGGTCGTCAGCGAGCGGAGGGTTCCCCCACGGATCCGCGGTCCAGCCGTTGCAGCCCTGCTGCGGGTTCAGCGAGTTGTTCGGCGTGCCGCCCCCGAAGCTCGCGGCCGTGGTGTTGCTGTTGGACAGGAGCGGGAGCGACGTGCTCTTGAGGCCCATGTCGGCGTTGCCGCCAGAAAGGAGCCTGAGCTTCACGTTGCCCAGTGCCCCGCCGTCGAACGAGTCGCTGAACTCGATCTCCGCCGGCAGGCTCCCTGCGAGCCCGATCGTGCGGGTGCCGAGCGACGGACCGAGGTCCAGGCTCGCCGTGCCGCCCTGACCGCTCCACTGGTAGCCAGTCGCGCCCGCGCCGGTGACGCGGCCAACGCGGATTGTTGCCGGCAGCACGAAGTCGACCGAACGGGCCTTCCGCAAGAACGACTTGCGGTACAGGGCCCTGGGGTTCTTCTTGATCTGCTTGCGCAGTTCGGCCCGAACATGAGCCTTCTGCTTGGGCGACATCTTCTTGGCGGACGCCGAACCGGCGAACGCTGCGAAGACCATCGCAACGGCCGTGGCGAGCGCCACGACACGAAGTACGTGCCTTCTCAGGGACACAAACTCCTCCTTGAATGGTTGGACCTTTCCCCCCCTGCCAGTCGGGCAGGCTATCTCGCCCCAACCCGGCGGCGCATCATCCGAAAGGATGAACTTGTTTGCGACGATCCGGCGGCTACTGGGCGATTGTGGCCGGTGTGCGGGCAAACTTCCGCGCCGTGCGGCGCTCGTGGGTTACAGTCGCCCGTCCCACGAGAGGTGCTCCGGCGTTGAGAACCACGTTGGCAGACGAGTGGCGCAACGCGGGGCGCAAGGACGCGGTCTGGTGCCTCGAACCACACACAGTTCAAGACTCTTCGTCTCGGCGGCAATTGTTGTCGCTGCGGCGATCGGCGCCTCCGATGTGGCCACAGCCCGCGCAGGAGTCGCCGACCGTGCCGTGCGCGTCGGTCCGCACGCTCCCCATCATTCGCTCCGCGCGGCCGAACGCGCGCGTCGGCAGCGCGCGCTCGGGCGGCAGATTCGGCGCAATCCGCGGCTGGTGCTCCGCCCCGGGTTTCTCAAGAAGGCAGCGCTGGTCGACTTCGATCTTCCGATCACAGTTCGGCTCAATCCGGTGATGGACACCAGCGGCCAGCCAGCAGCGAGCGATGACGCGCTGCGGCTGACATGGGATACGCAGACGGCCCCTTGGCCCGATCTCGATGGCGCCGGACCGCTCGGGTTTGCACCCTCGCCGTCGGTCACGACAGCATTGACCGGGAACTTCACGATGCAATGGCGATTCGGCGCTGATACGAGCGGCTACGGCGTGCTCGGCGCCCTCGAAACCAGCCAGGGTCAACGGATCGGCATGCACGGAACGCCCTTCGACATCTCCGACTTCGACCCGGCGTGCCCAAGCGGACCAGCGATCGGCGCGACAAGCAGCAGGGAAGCGGGCGCCGATGTCGCGGGAGTGAGCATCGGCGCAGGCGGCACACGGCTGGGCCTCGCCAACCTCATGACGGGGACAATCCAGGGTTCTCTCAATCTCCGGTTGAGCTTTAGGTCGACGATCGAGACCGCCTGCGGGGCGCCACCAGCCACGACAAGGTTGATCGACGCCGCCGGCGGCGGCACCCCGACCGCGCCGTTGCCTGTGCCGTATTGAAGGCCAGCTCAGATAAGCCCCGCGATCACTTCGGACGGCAGCGCTCCGGCTCGCACGCATGGTCGTCGACGAGTCGCAGACCCCACAGCGTGCGACATTCGGGTACGTACCAGCGTGCACGGTCCCATGGGGCCCAATCGACGACGCGACGTGTGCTGTCGGGGACAGGGGGACGGTCAACGGTTTCCCGCTCGGGTCTCCTTCTCAAAGCTGACCGCGGAACTGCGTCGCGTCGGCGACGTACCCGGTTGAGCGTCATCGCTCCCAGCCGAGCGCGGCTCATCACGATCTCGATGAGCCACTACTGCGAGAAGGGTCGCTGGGCGCTCGACCACGCGCGGATCCCGTACGTGGAGTCGGGGCACGCACCGGCTCTCCACCTGCCGCACGTCGTCCGCCGGCGCTCGGAGACGACGCCCGTGCTCGACCTGCCCGGCGGCGGGACGCTACGCGGCTCCGACGCGATCCTGGACTACGCGACCGCACACGGCGCGAGCGACCTGATGCCGGAGGATGCGGCCGAGCGCGACGAGGTCCGACGCTGGCTGACGATCGCCGACGAGCGGCTCGGACCGCAGACGCGGCGCTGGTTCTACAGCTGGGCGCTCAGCGACCCGGCGCTGCTGACCGCCATGGCCAAGGTCAGCGCCCCGAGCTGGGAGCGTGCCGCGGTGTCGGTCTCACGGCCCGTGATCGGGCTTCTGATCGCGCGGCGCTTCGCTGTGGACGCGGACACTCGTGCGGAGTCGGCGGCGCTCGTGCGCGCGGTGTTCGCCGAGGCGGACGCAGCGCGTGAGCCAGGTTCGCCCTACCTCGTCGGCGGCAGGTTCACGGCCGCCGACCTGGCGTTCGCCGCGCTTGCGGCTCCGGTGCTGTTCGCCGACGGCTATGGACCTCCGGACGCGCTGACCGAGGCTGACCTCCCGGCGGCGATGCTGGCCGACGTCGAGGCATGGCGCAGCGAACCGACGGGCAACGCCGTGCTGGACGTGTACGCTGCCCACCGCCGACCGAGCGGTCAGTTCGCCGGCTGAGGAGAGAGCTGCAGGGTCCCAGTCCGTGCTTCCGGTCAACCAGCTGCTGCCGAAGATCGCCGTCGTCGCGGCGTTCGCGCTGTCGTGCTTCCTGCTGCTGGTGTTCCTCTGGAGCGCGTTCGGAGGCTCGGTGCCGCTGCGTGCTCAGGGCTACCGGATCACGGCGTCGTTCGACCAGGCGACCACCCTCGCCGTGCAGGCCGAGGTCCGGATCAGCGGCGTCCCCGTCGGCCGGGTCGTGCAGCTGAAGGCCACGCCCGACGGCCTCACGCGCGCGACGATCCAGATCGATCCGCAGTACGCCCCGTTGCCGCAGGACGCCGGCGCCACGCTGCGAGCCAAGTCGCTCGCGGGCGAGACGTACGTCGAGCTGTCGCCAGGAAGGCCGGGCTTGCCACCGATTCCCGACGGCGGGCAGATCCTCCAGCGCAACGTCGTGCCGACCACGCAGCTCGACCAGGCGCTGCGCGCGCTCGATCCGTCGACGCGAGCGGCGTTCCGGGTCTGGCAGCAACAACAGGCGCTCGCCGTCACCGGGCGCGCGTCGCAGCACGAGCGACGCGATCGCGCAGCTCGCACCGCTCGAGGAGGAGGCCACGGGGCTGCTCACGACGCTGAACCGCAACTCGGCGTCGTTCAGCCGGCTCGTCGCGAACACCGGCGTCGTCTTCGGCGCGATCAGCGCGCGCGATCATCAGCTCACGCATCTGATCGAGAACTCGGACCGCGTGTTCTCGACGACCGGGAAGCTCAACCGGCAGCTTGCGGCAACCTTCGTCGCCTTGCCCACCTTCCAGCGCGAGTCGATCCAGACGCTCAACCAGCTCGATCAGACGGCCGCGTCGGCGAACGGCCTCGTCACGCAGCTGCACGGCGTGGCGAAGGAGGCCGGGCCGACGTTCGCGGAGGCCGCGAAGGTCGCTCCCGAGCTCAGCGAGCTGGCGCAGGCGCTCGGTCCGCTGCAGCAGGCGGGGCGGACGGCCTCCCGGCGACCGACCGCGTGCTCGGTGGCGTGCAGCAGTTCACGTCGGCGCTGCCTCCGGCGCTCAGCGAGCTGACCCCGATCCTCGGCTACGTCAACTCGTATACGGCCGACCTCACATCGTTCTTCGTCAACGTCGCGGCCGCCACGCAGTCCGGCGTGATCCTCGGGGACGGCACCGCGCCGACGCACTACCTGCGCACGCTCGTGACGCTGACGCCCGACCAGATGGCCCAGTACCAGACGAAGCTCTCGTCGAACCGCACGAACCCGTATGCCCCCCCGGGAACCTCGGTGACCCAGCAGCGCACGAGCATCATCACCAGCCAGTGCGACGGCCGCCCCTGGCCGACGCTGAACGAGGGCCCCGGCGTCAGCCCGCAGACGATCGAGAACCTGCGCACGCTCGTCTTCAAGGACGGCACGCCGATCGGCCCGCCGTGCGTCCAGAGCTCCGCGCGCGGCGGGGGCACGCTCTTCCCGCAGCTCAAAGCATCCGCAACACCGTCCATTCCATGAGGAGGAGACCCATGAAGAATTCGTACGGCAGGCGCGTTGTCGCCTGTCTTGCCGTGAGCGCGGCTCTCGCTGCGCTCACGGCCACGGCGGCCAGCGCCTCGGTGACCAACCAGCTCGACATCGGCGCCCAGTTGCTCGATCAGCCCAAGGGGCAGCCGTGGGCCGTGAACCTGCTGCTCGGGGCGAAGGTCGTGGAGAGCAGCGGCCAGGAGAACCTGCCGATCACTGAGAAGTTCACGTTCCAGTTCCCGAAGGCGAACGTCAACTCGAGTGACTTCAAGACGTGCAACGCGACCGACGGAAACCTGCTCTCGAAGGGTCCTTCGGCCTGTCCGGCGGCGTCGCAGATCGGTGG
>CAWFOF010000022.1:0-314852 GCA_963817295.1 uncultured Solirubrobacteraceae bacterium
AAAAGTCGCAGGCGGGCAGGCCTCGGACGCGTGCCTCGTCGAAGGCGCTGACCGGCACCGCGGTCTCGAGCAGCGCGAGCAGCAGCGCGTCCTCGAGGCGGCCGGCCGGCAGGTAGCCACCCTCGACGAGCCGCGTGATCGCCGCGTGTTCGACCGGCGTGCGCTGCACGTCGGGATCGAGCCCCACCTGCCGGAAGAAGACGCGGTAGGCGGCCGGCACGGGCTCGCGCCGCAGCTCGACGGCACGGCGGCCCCGGAAGCCGGTCCGCGAGCAGCTCGAGCCGCTCGACGACGCCAGGGTCGCTGGGACGGGCCGGCGCCTGTGCGTCGCAGCTCAGGATCGCGAGCCCCGGGAACTCGGCGGCCAGCGCCTCGTCGACATGACCTCGCTCGAGCCGCGGTTCGCTGCTCATCGCGCCGCGGCCTGCAGTTCGGCCAGCCGCCGGTCGAGGCCCGCCTCCGCGAGCGTGCCGACCGTCGAGCCCTGGACGACGCCGCCAGGGAGCAGGTAGGTCACCTGCGGGCACACCGCGACCCCGTAGAGGTTCGCCAAGCCCCCGTCACGGTCGTACGCCACGGGGAAGCTCCATCCACGCCGTCGCACAAGATCGCGCACGTCGCCACGGTCGCTGCGCACGGCGACCGCCGCGAGCCGAACCTGCGGGTGGCGAGCGCCCGCGCGCGCCAGCGCATCGATCTGATCGGTGCAGCGCGCGGTGCCCGCGACGAAGAACGCCAGCGCAACCGGGCGCCCGCGAACCAGATCGCACGAATTCAGGATGCCTGCGCCGCGGACCGAGCACGCCGGCCGGTCGCCGGCCGCGCCCTGCCCGCTGTGGCGGGCGACGTTGACGTCGCCTTCGACGGGCCCCGTCGCGAGCGGCGCGGCGAACGGCGGCGCCTGGCGACCCGTGGCGGGCCCGCTCGAGGACCCGCCGCTCGTGCGCAGGGTGTTGTAGCCGACGACCGCGAGCAGCACGACGCCGGCGACCAGCAGGAGCACTCCGGGCAGGCGCGTGCGGAAGGTGCCGTGCGCCGCCGCGCGAGGCGCTTCCGGGGGCGTGGGCGGCGGGGGGGCGGCGCGGCGGCGCGTCGGCCCGAGGCTCGGGGTCCTGCCCGAAGCCGAGCGGCCCGTCCGAGTCCGTGCTCACGCGGCAGGCGCGCGCTCGACCGCTGCGCGAGCGCCGCGGCGCGCGCGCAGCGCTCGCGGGACGAGGGCGCCGCGCTCGGCGAGCACGAGCACCGCCGGGAGCACGATCAGGACGCCGACCAGCGCGACCGCGAGGTCGACGACCGTGACGAAGCCGAAGTCGCGCAGCATCTTGATGTCGGAGAGCACGAGGACGGCGAATCCGGCGATCGCGGTGACGCCCGAGGCGACGACCGCCGCGCCGGTGGACCGGTAGGTCCGCCGCAGCGCCTCGTCGACGTCGAACCCGGCGGCGCGCTCGGAGCTGAAGCGCTCACTGAGCAGCACGCTGAACTCGGTCGCGATCGCGATCACGAGGGCGCCCAGCACGATCGACATGGGGTTGAGCGGAATCCGGATCGCGAACAGCACGAGTGCCGACCAGCCGGTCGCGAGCGCGATCGGGATCAGGGGGACGAGCGCACGGCGGGCGCTGCGCAGCGCGGCCAGCAGGACGATGCCGACGGCCAGCAGGCCGGCGAGCAGCGTCGCGATGCGCCGCCACGGCGAGGCCAGGCGGTCGTTCGCCTCGGCCGCCAGCACCGGCAGCCCGGCCAGCCGCGCCGTGACGCCGGGCGGCGGATCGAGCTCCGAGCGCATCGTCCGCAGCACCTCGAACTGGCGCTCCAGGGGCATCAGCCGCAGGCCGAACGCGAGCGTCGCCGTCCGTCTGTCGGGCGTGATCACACTCTGCGAGAGGTACGGCGGAACGGCGTCGAGCAGGCCCTCGACGCGTTTGCGCGAGGAGAGCGACGCCTTGCTCGTGAACAGGTCCGGAAGCGAGAACGCCGGGCAGATGTCCGAACGCCCGCAGCCGCGGCGCGCGCTGAAGTTCAGCCGCTTGAGCACCTTCGCCTGGTAGCGCGTCATCCAGCTCACGACCGCCGGGTCGGTGACCCGGCGGCCTTCGACGAGCACGTCGACCTCGCCGCCGACGCCGCTGATCTTCTGCAGGTCGCGCAGGTCGCGCAGCGCGGCCAGGTTCTGCGGGACGAGCTTCTGCACGTCGGACTCGACGCGCGTCTGCGTGTCGAGCACCCAGCCGCAGGCGGCGACCGCGACGGCGACCCCGAGGACGCGGCCCGGGTGGGCGCCCGCCGCACGGAGCGCGGCGTGCCCGGCGCGCCGCACGAGTGCGATGCCGCGCCCCCAGATCAGCGATCCCGTGACGATCTCCCCGGCTCCGTTCCACGCGGCGCCGACGGCCGCTGCGCCGCCGCGCAGCGCCGCGCGGCGACCGCCTGGGTCTTCGGGCGATGCACTCGAGGCGCGCCGCTCGGCGAGCGACTGCGCGGCCACGCCGAGCGTCATCGCACAGACGAGCGCCAGCGCGATCCCGGCGACGAGCAGGATCCCGAAGCCGCGGACCATCGGCACCGGCGACAGCGCGAGCACGAGGAAGCCGGCGGCCGTCGCGGTCGCCGCGATCGACGACGGTCGGGGCGCCGGTGCCTCGCCACGCGCCGCCACGCGCTCCTCCAGCGACCCCTGCGGCCCCGCCTCCTGCACGCGTGACTGCAGCTGGATCGCGTAGTCGACGGCGAGTCCGATGAGCACCGGGATCACGGCGATCGACGCCATCGTCAGCGGGACGCCCGCGACGCCCATCGCGCCGAACGTCAGCGCGGTCGCAGCGAGTGCGACGACGAGCGGCACGAGCCGCAGACGCGCCCGGAACACGAGCAGCAGCGTCAGCGCCATGACCACGACGGCGGCGAGCAGCAGGATCAGGATCGAGTGCGAGATCGCGGACGTCAGCTCCTGCACGACGACCGGCGCGCCGGTCACCTCGTAGCCGCCGGCCGGAGGCGCCAGTTCGGCATCGCGGTCGCCGCGCGGATGTCGGCGATCGCCGCGCGGCGCGCCCGCTCGCCGATGCCGGGCTTCAGCCGCACCTGGATCAGCGCTCCCTGGGAGCCCGGGAAGATCGAGGCGAAACGCGCCTTGGGAGTCCCGGCCGGCCGGGTGTCGTCGAAGACGAGCTTGGCGACGAAGCGCGGATCGTTGAGGCTCGGCGCCGAGGTCAGCCCGTAGCGCAGGGCGAGCCCGACGACCTGGGCGGTGAACTTCGCGGTCACGAGCTGCGCGGCCTGCTGGCCCAGCGCGCGCGCCTGAGCCTTCGTCCGTCCGCGTGCGAGCGCGAGCTGGTAGGCGGCGTCGCCGGCCTTCTGGGACTGGGCCTTCTGCTGGGTGGAGGCCGCCTGAAGCTGGTCGGAGATCTCACCGACGGCCTCGTTGAGGAACGTCCCGGGCCCGAAGACGACCTTCACGGGCTTGGTGGCGGCCAGCCGGGCACACGGGCCGCCTGCCCCGCCCGGTGGCGTGCGACCGGCCGGAACGTTGCCCGACAGGCACCCCTCGAGGCCCAGGACGCGCCCGAGGTCGGCGGTCAGCACGACGTACTTGACGGGCTCGCGCACGACGACGTAGACCGCGTCGTCGCCGAACCGCTGGTGCAGCGTGTTGGTGGCCGCGTAGCCGGGTCGTCGAGCGGCCCGACCAGCGTGCTCGTGTCCGCGCTCGGCTCGAGGCGCAGGGCCGCGCCCGCGCCCGCAGCGGCGAGCACGAGCACAGTCGCGCCGACGACGACGGGCCGGCGCACCGCCAGGCCCATGAGCCGCCCGAGCAGCCGCGAAAGCATCGGGGACACGCTACCGGCGGGCAGGACGCTCAGGCGCCGATCGTGGCCGCCCGCCTCACGGCGAGCCGAACTTCAGCGGCGGCGGCGTGGTGTTGGCCGCGACCTGCGGGAACTGCGTCGTCTTGCCGCTCGCGGTGAACGTCCCCTGCTGCGGGCACGTGGGCGCCGGGACGTTCGACGGGTTGCCGCCGAGCGCGTACAGGTTGATCCGATCGGTCAGCGTCTGCCCGATCGTGCGCGGCGGTCGTCGGCGCCAGGAACGGCGTGATCCCGGTCGTGCACTGCGAGGTCTGGAACAGCGGCATGTTCGAGGTCGCCAGCTTGTCGAACGGCCGCGGGTAGGTGTACGGGTTCGGGCGATCGGACTGCGGACGCGCCGGGTAGCTGGCGAGCGCCAGCGGACTGAGCG
Source organism: uncultured Solirubrobacteraceae bacterium (assembly GCA_963817295.1). GTDB lineage: Bacteria > Actinomycetota > Thermoleophilia > Solirubrobacterales > Solirubrobacteraceae > F1-60-MAGs163. The sequence goes on from CAWFOF010000022.1 coordinate 4,240, forward strand.
GGTTCGTCGTGCGCAGGTACTTGAAGTTCTTGCCGTTGACGTCGGCCTGCGCATTCGTCGCCGCGGTGACGTTGGCGAAGAATGCGGTCAGCTCGCTCGGGTAGGCGCCGACGTACTGCAGCAGCGGCGTGAGCTGCTGCAGCGACGGATCGAGCGAGGCGAAGAACGGGGCGGCGTCGGTGAGGAACGAGTTGATCGCGGGGAAGCCCTTCGTGGAGGCGCTGATCGCCGGATCGAGGTTCGTCACGAGGCCGTTCAGGACGGGCGCGAGCTTTTCGAGCTCCTGCATCGTCGGGCCGAACTCCGTTGCGACGGGCTTGAGCTGGTTGATCAGCGGGTTCGTGTCGTCCGCGAACTGGACGAGGCGGTTGAGCGTCAGCACCGACTCCTTCTGGAAGGTCGGCAGCGCGACGAACGTCTGCGCCAGCTGGGTGTTCAGCCGGCCGGTGACGGCGAACACGCGGTTGGAGTTCGTGATCAGGCTCGCGAGCTGGCGGTCGCGGGCGCTCAGCGCGCCGAACACGACGCCCGTGTTGCGCACCAGCCTGCTGAACGACGCCGCGTTCTGGTTGAGGACGGTGAGCAGCTGCGTCGCCTCCTCCTCCAGCGGCGCGAACTGGGCGATCGCGTCGTTGAAGTCCTGGCCGCGACCGAGGCCGGCGAGCGCCTGCTGCTGCTGCCAGACCTGGAAGGCGGCGCGGGTCGGTGCGTCGAAGGCGCGCGTGATCTCGTCGAGCTCGACCGTCTGCGCGATCACGCCCTGGGGCAGCGTTCCCGCCGTCCGGGCACGTCCGGGCTGTTCGGGCGGCCCGGCGTCAGCTCGACGTAGGTCTCGCCGAGCAGCGTCTTGGCGCGCAGCATCACGCGCGAGTCGCGCTTGATCGGTGCGTACTTCGCCTTGATCTCGATGGTGACGTTCGAGTTGCCGGTCTTCGAGCTCGCCTCGATCTTCTTCACGCGACCGACCGTGACGCCGGAGATGCGCACGTCGGCCTCCTGGGCGAGCTGGCCTGCCTCCTTGAAGGGGATCGTGACCCGGTAGCCCTTGGGCCGCAGCGGCGTGGACCCGCCGAAGGCCACCCACAGGAACAGCAGCAGCCCGAAGCAGGACAGCGCGAACAGCACCATCGTGAGGATCCGCCCCAGGCTGGGAGCTTGCTTCTGCACTCAGCGCCTCACCGTCCGGCGGCCTTCGCCGGGGTCGCGTTGGCGCCGGTTGCGGGCGGCGTCGCGGACAGGCCCGCCGGCGTCGCCGCGGGCGACGCCTTGGCGGAGGCGGCCTTGGCGCTCGCCGCCTTCGCTCCGGTGGCGGAGAGCTGCGGGCAGACCGACGCCGTGCTCGGCGCGTTGAGCAGTGCTGCGAGCGTGCCGAGCACGGGGTTCACCGAGCCGATGCGCTCGAGCGTCGCCAGCGATGCGCACGAGCCGTAGACGAGGCCGCGGCGGGTCGGGCCGTTGGCGTCCTCGGATCCGAAGATCGAAGCACCGGCGTGGTTGAGCCAGCCCAGCCAGTAGAGGTAGCCCTTGCCCTTCGTCGCGCCGCTCGTGGGGTTGTAGGCGAGCTCGTTGAACAGCACGTTCAGCGTGCTGAGCGACGAATCGAGGTTCGGGACCGCCGATGCGAGGTCGGCGGCGGCGGGCTCAAGCGCGGTCGCCACCGGCTGCGCCTGCTTGACGAACGGGGTGAGCTGGTTCTCGATCACCGGCTGGGTGTCCTTGGCGAAGCTCTGGAAGGACTTCAGCGCCGGGGCAAGGCCCTTCGCGGTCGGCGTGAGCTCGCCCAGCGTCGGGCCGAGCTCGTTCGACAGCGTCTCGGACTTCGCAAGGGCGGCGTCCGTGCTCGCGAGCGCCGTCGGGAGCAGGCCGAGCGCCTCGCGCAGGCTCGCCTCCTGGCTGGCGAACGAATGGAACACGCGGTTCGAGTTGTCGACGAACGAGGCGAGCTGCGTGTCCTTCTGGCCGAGCGCGTCGGCGAGCAGGCGGAAGTTGTGGATCGAGCGCCGGATGTTCTTGCTGCGCGTTCCGAGCTCCTTGCCGATCAGCGCCAGCGACCGCGCGGTCGGATCGAAGCGCTTGAGCGTGGCCGACAGGTTGGCGCTGTTGCCCTTCAGCCCCTGGCCCGCTCCGGCAACCAGCAGCCGCAGGTACGCGCGCGTGTCGACGTCGAGGCCCTCGAGGAACTGGTCGGGGTTCACTCCCGGCTTCGTCTGGGAGACCGGGAGCGTTCCGCCTGCCGGGATCTCGCCGCCGGCCTTCGTCCCCGGGTCGAGCTCGATGACCATGTCCTGCAGGCCGGTCTTGGGTCGCAGCAGCGCGGTCGCGTTCTTGTAGATCGGCGTGTACTTCTTCTGCATCTTCACCGAGACGACGGCGCGCCCGTCCTTCAGGTGGACCTGTCCGATCTCGCCGACCGGGACGCCGGCGATCAGGACCGTCTGACCCTGGCCCGGCGTGACGGCCTGCGCCGTCTCGAGCTCGATGTTGTAGTCGACGAAGGTGCTGCCGACCAGCGGCACCCACGACGGCAGGTAGAAGCGCTGGTTGGACAGGATGTACCCGGCGACGAGGATGCCGATGGTGGCGATCGCGAGGATCGCGATGAAGTCCTTGAGGTGCTTTTGGATCGCGAGCTTCATCGAGGGCTACCCAGCGTCCGACGGCCCGAGCGAGCTCGCCTGGTTGTAGTCCGGGATCTGCTGCTTGTAACACGGCTCGTCCGACTTGTACGGCGGGTTCTTGCCGCCGTTCCACGCCGGGCGGGTGCCGAGCGGGCGGCCCATCGAGTTGCCGAACAGCGTGCCGCCGGTGCCCGAGGTTGCCACCGGTCAGCTTGACCGGGATACTGGCCGCCACCGGTCTGGAAGCGGACGAACTGGCCGTTGCCGTCGAAGCTCTGACCCTCGCCGGCGAGACCGACCATCGAGTACCAGAACTCCTTGTAGTTCTCCTTGCCGGTCGAGAAGGCGCCGTCCTCGAGCTTCACGTCGCCGGCGGGCAGGATCACGTGACTGACGCACTTGGCGAGCAGGTCGCCCTGCTGGAGCAGCGGGATGCTGTCGTGGGTCACGCTCGCCAGGCTCGCGGTCGCGGGCTGCAGGTTGCCCAGCAGGCCGCCGAGCTGATCCTGGGAGACCAGCGCGCGCGTGGGCGCGATCCAGGGCGTGACCGCGTCGATCGTCGGCTGTGTCTGCTCGACCCCGGGGATGATGTCGAGCGAGAACTTGCGGACGTTCGGCAGCGCGGCGTCGAGCGCGCCGAGCGAGTTGTAGGCCGTCTGGACCGTCGGCCCGAGCAGCCGGACGGAGCGCGCACGGCGCTCTGCTGCGAGGCGACCGCGGCCATCGTCGTGTTGAAGTTGTCGACGAGCCCGACGAGCTCACGCTGGCGGTCTGCGAGCTTGGCGCCCGTCGCGGCCAGGCCTCGCACGAGGTTGCTCAGGTCGTTCGGCGCCAGCCCGAGCAGCGCCTGGTTGACGATCGCGCTGTTCTTCAGCGCCGGCTTGCCGAAGTCGATCGCGCTGTTCAGCGACTCGGCGGCCGTCTTGCCGCGGTTCACCGGCGGCTGGTTCGCGTCCTCGGCGGGGGTCGGCGAGGCGGTCAAGGCGGTGCCGAGGCTCTGAAGCGTGACCTGCAGGTCGCGTCGGGTGTCCTGCTGGAGCGCGGTGAGCACCTGGTCGAGCTGAACCGGATAGGCGGTCTGGGTTACCGGGATCGTGTCCCCGTCGGAGATCGTCGGCGCCGAGGGCGTGCCCGGCCGCAGGTCGATGAAGAAGTTGCCCTCGAGGAAGATGCGCGGGCGGATCTTCAGCCGGGCGTCCTTGTGGATCGGAAGGCCGTCGTTCTTGATCTCCATCGTGACGATCGCGTTGTCGGTGCCCTCCTGACCTTCGATCTTGACGACCTTGCCGATGTTCACGCCGGCGATGCGGACCGGGGAGTTCTGGCGGATCGAGTTGGCCGAGCGGAACACCGCCTGGAACTGGAAGCCGCGGGAGAACGGCATGTCCTTCGTGAAGCCGAAGTACGTCACGACGAGCGCCGCGATGATCACGAGCAGGCCGACGACGAACGGATTGCGTCCGGTGCGGTCCTTGCGCAGGACCCGGGCCTTCCCGTGCTTGTTGCGGCGCATGCTCGGCATCACTTCGTCGTGTTCTCGTGCAGCGTCGTGGGAGCCATGCCGGGGACGTTGCCGACGACGGCCTTGCCCTTGATGAAGGTCTCGTTGCCCGCCTCACAGCTCTTCGGCTGTCCCGGCGCAGCCGTGAACGGGTAGGGATTGGAGTGCAGGAAGTTCGTCGGGTCGGTGCCGCCGCCGTTGGCGATCGCCGACGACGGACCGCCCTCGTTGTTGGGGCCCGTCGGCGCCGCGATGATCGAGAAGCGCTGGAGCGTGCCGTTCGACCCACCCTCGCTGAGCAGGCTCGACGCGTTGCGCAGCGCGAGCGTCAGGTAGTTGCAGACGGTCTGCGCCGGCGTCAGGAAGGCGACCGTCGGCTCGAGGTAGCCGGCCGCGGTCGTCAGGTCCGTGACGCCGAGCTTGACGAGCGGGTCCGTCGCAAACGTCTTGACCGAGTTCAGCGTCGTCGCGAGCCCGGCGTTGAAGGCGGGCGAGCGCTCGAGCACGGGCGTCCCGACGGTGACGGTGCTCGCCAGGTCCGGCGCCGCGTTGGCGAGCGAGTTGAAGCCCGGCTGGAACTCGGTGAACAGGCTCGCCGTGTTCGCCAGGAACGGTCGCAGCTTCGGGAAGTCCGTGATCGCCGTCTGCAGCGCCGGAACGCCGCCGGTGATCGACTCCTGGATGTACGGCTTGGCGACGACCGCGAGCGCGGAGAAGGTCGAGTCGAGGTTGCTGAACAGCTGCGCCTGCGTCTCGGCGACCGGCGCGACCACGGCGGCGCTCTGGGCAAGGCCCTGGACGAACCCGCGCAGGTCCGTCCGCTTGCTCGACAGGTTGCGCATCACCGGGGTGAGCTGCGTCAGGAACGGGTCCAGGTCGTGGATCGCGAAGTTCAGGTCCGACCCGCGCCCGGCGAACGCGTTACCGAACGAGAGCAGGTTCGCGCCGATCGCCGCCCGCGTCTTGTCGTCGAACATGTTGAAGACCTCGTCCAGCTCCACCGGGAGCGGATGGGCCTGGCGCAGCGGCAGCGTGCCGCCGTTGGGCACGTTCTGCGACCCGGTGCCGCGCGTGAGCTGCACGTACTTCAGGCCGAGCGCGGACCGTGGGCGGATCAGGACGGTGGTGTCCGTCGGGATCGGGCTCGGCCTTCTTCTCGAGCTTCAGCTTCAGCAATGCCGTCACGGCACCGCTCGCCCGCGTCTGCGGTGTGATCTCCGAGACGAGGCCGATCCGCGTGCCGCCGATGCGGACCTCGTTGCCGCGCACGAGGCCGGCCGCGTTGGGCACCTCGACGTTGACGTCGTAGGTGGGGACGAACGGCAGGCCCGAGTTCGCGTTGTAGGCGAGGAAGACGGCGACGATCACGACGAGCGTCGTCGCCGCGCCGATCAGCACGGGGTTCGCTGCGATGGATGCGGCTCCGCTGCGCTTCCTCATTGGCCCAGGAGATAGTCGAGGAGGGATTGGACGGAGCGCTGATCCGGAGCGCGCTTTGGCGCGGCGGTTCGCGGCGCGGCGCCGGCACCGCGCTGCACGCCGTCATCGCCGGGAAGCAGGGTCTTCGGCAGCTTGATCGCGTTCGCCGCGGCCGCGGGCGACGTACCGCCGCTCGCCCGCCTTCGACCCCGCGGAGGTGTCTGCGCCACGGTCGCGGCCGAGACGCCGAGGCAGTGCTCGCCGGCAGGCCGCTGGCCGGCGGCGACGTGGTCGCCCCGAGATCCTTGTTGAAGTTCGCGGTGCAGCCGAGCTGGTTGACCTGGACGTACGTCTGGCAGGTCGTCAGCACGAGCCGTGCACGCAGGTAGTGGCCGTACTGGTCGAAGCCGTTGATGCCACCGGCACCGTAGAAGACGAAGTCCATCAGGCGGTTGATCCCGCCGGTCGCCCGCAGCGAGCTGAGCAGCAGGTTGAGGTTCTTGCGTCAGCGGCACCGCGATGCTTCCCGAGCGTGCCGAGGTCCTTGACGAGCGGCAGCGAGGCGACGAGGTCGGGGCCGCCGGTCTCGGCCGTCTTGCCCAGGCTCGTCAGCGACGTGGTCGCGGCGCTCGTGAAGCCGGGCGTTCCGGTCGTGAAGGTGTTGAGCGCCGGCGCGGCGCGCCCGAGGTCCTCGACGATCGGCGTGAACGCGGTCGACAGGTCGCCGAGGCGGTCCATCGTCGGCGTCAGCTCGGCGAGGAACTTCGGCAGCAGCCGCAGGTCCTCCTCGAGCGCGGCGCTCTTCTCGGCCGTCGCCTCGGCGGTCTTCGCCGACGAGTTGATGAATCCGGTGACGCGTGCGCGATTGCGGGCCAGCGGTGCGAGCACGGCCGATCCGTCGTCGACGAGCGTCGCGAGCGTCTTGTTCTGCTCGGCGAGGACGCGCAGCACGTCGTCGAGCGCCTGCAGTGCGGGGTCGGACTTGTGCAGCGCGGTGTTCAGCGCCTGCCCGTTGCCGGCGAGGCCGGTGCCGAACTCGTTGATGATGATCGTGAAGCGCTGGCGCAGCGGCAGCCGCGCGATGTTGTTGATCAGGTCGAGGTCGATCGCCTTGCGCGTGTTGGTCGAGGGCAGCAGGTACTGGCCCTTCCCGGGACCGCGCCGCAACCGCGGCAGCGGCGGGGGCGGCGGCGTCCCGGGCACGCGCGGCTTCGTCGGCTGGCACTCGACGAACTTCTCGCCGATCAGCGACTGCGGGCGGATCGTGCAGGTCGCGTCGCGCCGGAAGTCCTGGAAGCCCGTGTCCTGAATGTTGAGGACGACCGCGGCCTTCTTGTTGGGCGTCACATCGAGCGACTCGATCGAGCCGACCTTGACGCCGCCGATCTTCACGTCCTCCCCAGGAATGACGAACGCGGCGTTGTCGAAGATCGCCCGCACGCGATAGGTCCCGCTGTCGTCGCCTGAGCCCGTGGCGAAGACCACGAGCGCGACGGCGGCGATCACGACGGCGAGGATGGCGACGACGCGTCTCACGGTCCGGGCGGGATGTTCGCGGGGTTGCAGTCGAGCTGGCCGCCCGTGTCACGCCACGGGGCGCTGCCGTCGGCGGGCGGCTGGATCGCCGACCCGGGGCAGCGCGTCACGATCGCCGCGCCGTTCTCCAGCCCGGGCACGCGGTCGGACGGCGGGACCGGGGTGAGCTCGTTCGTGGTCGCGTTGTAGGAGAACGCGTTGAACGCCGGGGCGACGCGCGCGAAGTGGCCGTTGGCGTCGTAGTTCGAGGCGCCCTGCCCGAAGTCGCGCAGCCACCCGACGAGGTCGGGGGTGTAGGGCCGGATGAAGTTGAACACCGGCAGCGACTTGTTCAGCGCGTTGACGGAGTTGGGGAACGAGGTGGAGGCGACGTTGGCGAGCTGCGGAGAGTCGTTCAGCAGGTCCGTGAGGTCGTTGCTGGCCCCGGGCTGGCGCAGCAGCGTGGTCAGCTGCTTGAGCGTCGGCTGCGACTCGGCCAGGAGCGGCCGCAGCGTCGCCAGGAACGGCGCGAGGTTCTTCGTCGCGGGCTTCGAGGCGGCGACGAGCTTGTCGAGGTCGTCCAGGGCGAGTCGCAGGTCCACGAACGTCGTGCTCCCGCGGCGCAGCGTCGCGGGCAGCAGCGCGATCGCCTGCGAGAGCGACGCCGTGTCGCTGCCGATCGCGCCGAGGCTGGTGTCGGCGTTGGAGACGAGGTCGGTCAGCGTCGCGCTCTGGCTGCCGAGCGCGGTGACGACCTTCGAGGTGTCCTGGACCAGGCCCTCGAGCGCCGGGGTGTCGGCGTTCAGCTTCTCGATCACCGCGCGCGTCGAGGAGAGCGCGGGCGAGAAGTACTTGGCGGCCTGGTTGGCCTTCAGGCCCTTCCCCACGTACCAGGTCGCAAAGCCCTTGATCGTGTCGGTCAGACCCTTGCGCGTCGGCTCGTCGAGCGTGTTGAAGAGCTGGTCGAGGTCGACGATCGTGGTCGTCTTGTCCGCGGCGAGCACGGTGCCGTCGGCAAGCTTGGGCGCGCTGTCGGGGCCCGGCGACAGGGCGATGTAGCGGTTGGCGACGCCGGAGAGCGAGGTGGCGCGGATGACCGCGGTCGTGCCCTCGTGCAGCGGCGCGTAGGGCTCCTGGACCTCGATCTCGATCTCGGCCTGGTTGTTGTCGGTGAGCTTGATGTTCTTCACCGAGCCGATGCGGCGGCCGCCGATCTGCACGTCGTTGTCGTTGACCAGCTGGCCGGCCGTCTGGAACGTCAGCTTGTACATGTGCGTGCCGTTCCCGCGGAACAGCAGGATCGCCACGAGGGCGACCACGATCGCGAGCGCACCGATCGTCGCGGCGCGCGCGGCGGTCATGCGTCCCTCCGGGGGATCGCGCGGCGTGATGTGGCGGGACGGTGAATGGTCGGCTGTGTGGTCGGTCGGTGGGTGGTGCTCTGCGTGAGGATCGTCGCCTGCGTGGCCGACGTCACTCCATTCCGAGCGGCCCCTGGGCCGCGCCGGAGAGGAACTGGCGGACGAACGCGTTGTCGGAGTTGAACAGCTCCGCCGCCGGCCCGGACTCGACGATGCGCCCGCGCCACAGGACCGCGATGTACTCGGCCACGCGGCGCGCGCTCATGATGTCGTGCGTGATGACCGTGTAGGCCCCGCCGTTCTCCTCGTGAATCTCCTGGATCAGCTCGCACAGCAGGGCGGTGCGAACCGGGTCCAGGCCCGAATCCGGCTCGTCGAACAGCACGATGTCCGGGTCGAGCACGAGCGCACGGGCGAAGCCGGCACGCTTGCGCATGCCGCCCGAGAGCTCGTTCGGGAACTTGTCGCCGGCTTCCCCGAGGCCGACCTCCGCGAGGCGCCGGCCGACGATCTCCAGGATCTCGTCCTCGCCCTTGTCCGTGTGCTGGCGCAGGGGGAAGGCGACGTTGTCCAGTAGGTTCATCGAACCGAACAGCGCACCGTCCTGGAACAGCACGCCGAACTTCTTCCGCATGTCGAACAGCTCTTCGTCGCGCATGTTCGGGACCGACTCGCCGTGGACGACGATGTCGCCGTCGTCCGGGTACAGCAGCCCGACCATGTGCTTGATGCAGACCGACTTCCCGGTGCCCGACGGCCCCAGGATCATCGAGATCTTCCCCTCCGGCAGGCCCATGTTCAGGCCCTTGAGGATCTTGTTGCGCCCGAAGGCCTTGTGGACGTTGATGAACTCGACGGCATCGGGCACGCCGGTCGGGCGGTTCAGGCCGGTGTGCCAGCGGTACTCGTCGTCGGCGGAGCCCTCGGGCTCCTTGACGACCGAGACGCGCCCGGACTGCCCCGCCACCTCGGATGCCGCAGCGCGCTCGTCGGCGCGCTGCTCAGCGGACAGACCGGCCAGCTGATCCTTGGTGGGAAGCTCGTCGGCCGGCGTGCCTCCGGCCTCGTCCATGTAGTCCGACCCGTTGTCCTGCGACATCTCCGTCATCCTCCGATCGGGGCGCGTGGGTTCGCTCCCCAGAACAGCTGCGTGCCGAGCATCCCGATCAGGTGCACGAGCACGATGTTGAGCACCATCGACTTCGCGGTCGCCGTCCCGACTCCGACCGGACCGCCACTGGCCGTGTAGCCGTAGAAGCAGCCCACCAGGACGATGATCGTCGCCATGACCATGGCTTTGGTCAGGCTGAATAAGAGGTCGGGTGGGTTCTGGAACTGCCAGAAGATCAGCGAGTACCCGCCCTGGGAGACCTCGCCGATCTGGACCACCACCGCCAGGTAGCTGGCGAAGAACCCGGCACCGATCGCCGCGAGGTACATGAACGGGAGCACCATCCACGCCGCCAGCAGGCGTGTGGCGCACAGGAAGGTCATCGAGTCGATGCCCATGACCTCGAGCGCGTCGATCTCGTCCGAGATCCGCATCGATCCGAGCTCGGCGACGATGCCGGTGCCGACCTTCGCGGCCATCATGTAGCCGAAGGCGTAGGGCACGAGCTCACGCAGGTCGCACCAGGCGGCGAAGACACCGGCGTAGGCGGGCGCTCCGACCGAGCGGTTGAAGTACGCGCCCTCGATGCCGCACTGCAGGCCGATGATGAACACGAGGCCCCAGATGACGATCGTCGAGGAGACGATCAGCAGGCCGGCCTGTCGCAGCGCCTCGCCGAAGAACTTCATGACCTTCAGGGAGAGGACCTCACCGAGGATGCGCCCGCAGAACTTCGAGATCTCCCCGAACGAGGAGATCCAGTCCTTCGGAACGCTCAGCCAGCTGGTCGGCATCGTCGTCGTCATCCGCTAGCGGATGACGTTGATCTCCGGATGCGTGGCCAGCAGCGTCTGCGTGAACACGTAGTTGAAGGCGAACACGCCGAGGAAGGCGATCACCACGGCCTGGTTGACCGCCCGGCCGACGCCGGCGGCGCCTCCGGACGCGGTCATGCCCTTGTAGCAACAGACGATCGCGATGATCGCGCCGAACATCAGGCATTTGAGGACCGACCCCCAGAGGTCGGTCACCGAGGCGTTCGTGAAGAACGTCGCCCAGAACGGGCCGAGCGGCGCCTGGTTGACGAGCGTCGCGACGATGCCGCCGAAGATCCCGAACAGCAGCGCGTAGACGTCGAACAGGCCGGTGACGAGCATCAGGGCCAGGAAGCGCGGGACGACGAGGTTCTTCACGGGGTCGACGCCGAGGACCTGCAGCGCGTCGAGCTCCTCGCGGATCTTGCGCGCACCGAGGTCGGCGGTGATCGCGGTGCCGGCGACGCCGGCGAGGACGATCGCGGTGACGAACGGCGCGAACTCGCGGATCGACGCCAGCACGAAGAACCCGCCGAGGCGGTCGAGCGCGCCGAACAGCACGAGGAAGTTGGCGGCCTGCAGCCCTGGGGCGCCGTAGCCGAACGCGATCGTGGAGACGAGCAGCGGGAACCAGCACAGGCGCAGTGCGAAGAGGAACTGCGAGATGAACTCGCCGCCGTAGGGGTAGGGCGGGCGCACGGCGGAGACCAGGGTCTTCCCCGTCAGGATCATCATGTCGCCGATCTCCTCGAACAACTCCCTTGCAGGAGCGATCGCCCGATCGGCGGTGCTGCGAACCATATTCCCCTCCTCTCCCTGTGACGCCCCGTCCGCTCTCCCGCAGACGCAACGACGGCCACTCTACGGGAGCGGACGGATCAGTCGCAAACGGCAACCGTCGCGGGTGGCGCGCCGCCGTCCGGTGGCGGCGGCTGCGTGGCGCGGAGGCAGGCAGTCCGGGGATCATCTGCGCTGTCGATGCCGGACGCTTCTGGTAGCGTCGCGCGGCGTGAGGAGGCTCGGGTTTCTGCGGGGTCCAGGAACGGCGGTCGCGACGGTGCTCGTCGCCACCACCGGCCTCGCCGCGGGCTGCGGCGGCGGAGCGCCAGGACAAGAACGAACCGAACGGCTCCTACCCGGTCCGCGTCCTCCCGTCCGCGTTCCCGCGGCTGCAGGGGCTGGCGGAGACCCTGCCGTTCCGCGTGATCGTCAAGAACATCGGCGACAAGGCGATCCCGAACGTCGCGGTGACCGTCGACGGCTTCTACGACCGCGCGACGCAGCCGGACGTCGCCGATCCGATGCGCCCGGTCTGGATCGTCAACCGCGGCCCGACGGGCGGAGTCACCGCGTACAACGGCACGTGGACCGGCGGCGCGCTGCGCGCCGGGCGCCACGAAGATCTTCAAGTGGTCGGTCACGGCGACCGTCGCGGGCACGCACACGCTGCGCTACCGGGTCGCGGCCGGCACCGACGGCAAGGCGCGCGCGGTCACCGCGAACGACACGGTGCCAGAGGGCGCCGTCACGGTCCGCGTCACGCGCCGGCCGCGCATCTCGTACGTCGACCCGAAGACCGGCCAGGTCATCACCAAGGGCCAGTAGCGGGCACGCGGCTCGCGGTGGCTCCGGCTACCGCGGCAGCTGGGGAGCGATGATCCGGAACGCCTTCAGGCCCAGGCCCAGGCGCTCGCGATCCTCAGATTGCGTCGGGTCCAGCCCGGTCAGCTCCTTCACCCGGTCGAGCCGGTAGGCGACCGTGTGACGGTGGGCGTAGATGTTCGCCGCCGTCGCGTTCATGTTGCAGTTGTGCTCGAGGTAGGCCTCGAGCGTCCCGACCAGATCGGTGTGGTACTGGTCGTCGTAGTGGACGAGCGGCGCGACGGTGTCGTCGTAGAACGACCGCACCTCCTCGGGATGCGAGGCGAGCACGCGGAAGAGCAGCCGGTAGGTGCCGGTGCCGATGTCCTGCAGCCCGTCGGCCGACGGGCCGTCGCCGCGCTTGAGCACGTCGAGCACGAGCTCGGCCTCCTGGATCGCGCGCCCGAGCTCGGCCGGGTCCGCGTAGAAGCTCGAGAGGCCGACCGTGCCATGGCGGCCCAGGCGGCCGGCGAGCGCGCGCGCCCGCTCGATCGTCTGCTCGGGGGCGTCGTCCGCTCCGACTGCGGGCAGCAGGGCATAGACGCGCGGGGATTCGGAGGCCGGGCCCTCCATGTGCTGGGCCAGCGCGCCGGGATGGTCGCCGGCGATCGTGGCGACGACGTGGCGCGGGCGGTCGGCCGTCAGCTCCGCGCACAGCACGACGACGCCGCGCGAGAGGTCACAGCCCAGGCGCCCGGCGCGGCGCACGACGTCGCGCGGATCAAGGTCCGAGCGGGAGCGGAGGTCCTCGAGGAAGGATCCGCGCAGGTTCTCCTCGACCTCCTCGCGTGCCTCCTCGACGGCCACCTCGGTCAGGCACGCCACCGCCGCGATGTGCAGGTATTCGGCGGCGTCGGCGTCCAGCGGGCCCGTGCCGCGCAGCAGCACGACGACGCCCACGAGGTCGTCGCCCATGGCGATCGGCGCCTCGCCCGCGATCTCCTCGGGCACCCGTGCCGGCCGGTCGCCGACGCGGTCTGCGACGTAGCGCCGCAACAGGCCGAGCGCACGGTCGTGGTCACGCCGGCGGTCCGCCGGCGATCGCCGCCGCCCCGAGACGGGGGACGACGATCGCCACCGGCCCCCCCGCCGCATCGGCCGCGAGCCCGGCCACCCGCTCGAGGCCGTCCCCCGCCAGGACGGCGTCGACCATCTGCAGGTGCAGGTCGCGCAGACGCGCGACCAGCTGCCCCGGGCTCGACGAACGCGGGGCGGCGGGCTCGCTGGTCGATCCCGCCGCCCCGGTCACGTCACCTCAGGCGGCCGTCGCCGCCGCGTCGGGGTGCGCCTGGAGGACTTCCTCGCCGGACTCACCCGTCCGCACGCGGTAGGCCTCCTCCACCGGAAGCACGAACACCTTGCCGTCACCGACGGCGCCCGTGCGGCCGTGCTTGAGGATCGTGTCCACGATCGTCTGCACGTCCTTGTCCGCGACCACGCACTCGAGCTTCACCTTCGGCCGCAGGTAGTTCGTCAGCACCGCACCGCGGTACGTCTCGACGATTCCCTTCTGCCGTCCGGATCCCTTGACCTCGCTGATGGTCAGCGAAGGGAACCCAAGGTCCAGCAGCTCCATGCGGATCGGCTCGAATGCCTCATGCCGGATGTATGACTCGACCTTCTTCATGCCGTGACCTCCGTTGTGCTCGTGCTCGGTACTGACGGCGAACCGTACTGCGGTGCGGCGCCGTAGCCCACGAGCTCGGGGGCCGGGATGAACTGCTCGGGGTAGCCGTACATGCCGTGCTCGGAGATATCCAGGCCGGCATCCTCTTCCTCGGCCGTGACACGCAGGCCGTAGGTCTTCTTGATCGCCCAGAAGACGAGGTAGCTCGAGATCAGCACCGTGAAGAACACGACGACGACACCGAGAGCCTGCACGCCGAGCTGGTGGAACGAGCCCGTGTACACGAGGCCGGGGTCGCCGACGGCGTTGTACTTCGCCAGCGCCGGCAGCGTGAAGAGCCCGCAGGCGAGCGTCCCCCAGATGCCGCACAGCCCGTGGGCCGTGAGTGCACCGACCGGGTCGTCGAGCTTCTTGTCGATGGCGTACACGCCGAGCGGCACGATGATGCCCGCGATCAGGCCGATGACGACGCCGGCCCAGGGGGCGACGTAGCCGGAGCCTGCCGTGATGCCGACGAGCGCACCGATCATGCCGTTGCCGGCCATGCCGATGTCGATCGTCTTCGTGATCGCGAGGTTCGTGAACACCGCACCCAGCACGCCCGCACCGGCGGCGAGCAGGGTGACCAGCGCGACCTCCGTGAAGCGGCCGTCCATCGCGCCGAGCGTCGAGCCCGGGTTGAACCCGAACCAGCCGATCAGCAGGATGATGACGCTGAGGCCGAACAGCGGCATGTTGTGGCCCGGGATCGCTCGCGGATTCCCATCCGCGTCGTACTTGCCCCGTCGTGCACCGAGCAACAGCAGCACCGCCAGGCCGCCGGTCGCACCGATGAGGTGGACCGCCGTCGAACCGGCGAAGTCCTGCATGCCGAGGTTGACCTGCAGCCAGCCGCCGCCGAACACCCAACCCGAGACGATCGGGTAGATGAAGCCCGCGAAGACGATCGCGTAGATGATGTAGACGCCGAACTTGATGCGCTCGAGCGTCGTCCCCCAGACGATCGCCAGCGACACGGCGCAGAAGGCGAACTGGAAGATCCACTTGGACTCGATGGTCGCGTCCGACAGCCCCATGATCGGGAATGCCGTCAGCGGGTCACCGTAGTCACGCAGGAAGAAACCGGTGTCGCCGATGACCTTCCCGGTCGCGCCACCGAAGGCGAAGGCGAATCCGATCGCCCAGTACATGATCGCCGCAATCGAGAAGTTCGTGAGGACCTTCGCGACGACGGTGCCTGCGTTCTTTCCACGGGAGAAACCGATCTCCAAGAACATGAAACCGGCCTGCATGAACAGCACGAGAACTGCGGCGACGAGCACCCACAGCGAGTTGATGCCGACGGACTCGGGCAGAACGCCCGCGCCGGCGGCATCGAACGTGTCTGCCATGGATGTCGCCGGGAACACCAGCGATGCTGCGATAAGGCCCACGCCCAGTGCGCGGCCGACGAACGAACGTCTCATTGATCCTCCTGAGTCGAAGTGCGCCTCGCAGTCTGCGGCCGGCCTGGCAATGCCACATTGGACGGGTGTCGAAAGATCGCCGGACCCCTTTCGCCCGCCGGTCGAGAACGCGTGAGACCGCAGGGCGAACAAGCCTGCCGCGATCTTGGACATCGGGATAAGGTGCGAGGTCGTCGACGCGCCTAGCCTGCGAGTCGTACCGGTGCGTCATTTCCGCGCGCGTCCCGCTCATGGGTGAGCGGCACCGCGACCAGAGCCCGCAGGAGGAATTTCAGAGCACGATGGCCAGCAAGACACGACAGCACAACGTCAGCGCCGCCCAGTGGGCCGCCAACGGCGACGCCAGTGGTCAGACCGACCTCATGGAGCCGGGCGCCGCCCACTACGGCGAGAACGTCTTCAGCCCCGCGGTCCAGAAGGCCCGGCTGCCCAAGGAGGTCTTCAAGAAGCTTCAGGCGACGCTCGACAAGGGCTCGGCCCTTGATCCGGCGCTCGCCGACCAGGTCGCCAAGGAGATGCGCGAGTGGGCGATGGAGAAGGGCGCCACCCACTACACGCACTGGTTCCAGCCCCTGACCAACCTCACCGCCGAGAAGCACGACTCGTTCTTCAACCCCGTCGGCGACGGCACCGCGATCGCGGAGTTCTCCGGCAAGGAGCTGATCCAGGGCGAGCCGGACGCCTCGTCGTTCCCGACAGGCGGCATCCGCGCGACGTTCGAGGCCCGCGGCTACACCGCCTGGGATCCGACGTCGCCGGCGTTCATCCTGGAGAACCCGAACGGCGCCTACCTGTGCATCCCGACGGCGTTCGTCTCCTGGACGGGCGAGGCGCTGGACCAGAAGATCCCGCTGTTGCGCTCGATGGACGCACTGTCCACGGTCGCCCTGCGTGCCCTGAAGCTGTTCGGCGACAAGACGTCGGCTCGCATCTTCACCACGGTGGGCCCCGAGCAGGAGTACTTCCTGATCGACGAGCAGTACTTCTACGAGCGCCCCGACCTGTACACGACGGGCCGCACGCTCTATGGCGCCAAGCCGGCCAAGGGCCACGAACTCGACGAGCACTACTTCGGCTCGATCCCCGACCGCGTGCTCGCGTACATGCTGGAGGCCGAGCACGAGCTGCGCCGCCTGGGCGTGCCGGTGAAGACGCGTCACAACGAGGTCGCGCCGGCGCAGTACGAGCTGGCGCCGATGTTCGAGAACTCGAACGTCGGATCCGACCACCAGCAGCTCACGATGCAGGTGCTCCAGAATGTCGCCCGTCGCTATGGGCTGGTCTGCCTCCTGCACGAGAAGCCGTTCGCCGGCGTCAACGGCTCCGGCAAGCACAACAACTGGTCGATGGGCACCGACACCGGGCACAACCTGCTCGATCCCGGTGACACGCCGGCGGAGAACCTGCAGTTCCTGTTCTTCTGCGCTGCCGTGATCGCCGCCGTCGACAAGCACCAGGAGCTGCTGCGGGCGACCGTGGCGAACGTCGGCCAGGACCATCGCCTCGGCGCCAACGAGGCGCCCCCGGCGATCATCTCGATCTTCCTCGGACAGGAGCTCGAGAACGCGTTCGACGCCGTTGCGGCAGGCAAGGCGGCCGAGGATGTCTCAGGCAACTTCCTGGGCCTCGGCAGCCCGGTGCTGCCGCCGCTGCCGCTGCACGGCGGCGACCGCAACAGGACCTCACCGTTCGCCTTCACGGGCAACAAGTTCGAGTTCCGCGCGCTCGGTTCCAGCATGTCGCTGGGGATGGTCAACGCGACCCTCAACACGATCGCGGCCGAGGCGATCGATGAGCTCGTCGACAAGGCGGAGGCCCTGCAGGCAAAGGGCAAGAAGCGCGACGAGGCCGTGCTCGAGGTCGTCAAGGGGGTCTGGAAGAAGCACAAGAGGATCATCTTCGACGGTGACGGCTACTCGGACACCTGGCACAAGGAGGCCGCCAAGCGCGGGCTCGCGAACCTGCGCACGACGCCGGACGCGCTGCCGTGGCTCGTCGAGAAGCAGACCATCGAGGTGTTCGAGCGGTACGAGGTCCTGACCGAGCGCGAGCTCGAGTCGCGCTTCGAGGTGGCCGTCGAGCAGTATTCGACGAAGCTCAACATCGAAGCCGAGGTCGCGGCGTCGATCGCCCGGACGATGATCCTGCCGGCCGCCGTGCGCTACCTCAACGAGCTCAAGGCCGCCGGGCTCACGACGGTCGCCGCCGAGGTCAAGACGGTGACCGACGAGCTGGTCAAGCGGTTGAAGGCGCTCGAGAAGGCCAACGCCAGACCACCCGTCCGTCGAGGGTCTCGAGCTCGCGAGGTTCATGCGCGACAAGGTGATCACGGCGATGGACGCCACCCGCGAGTCCGCCGACAAGCTCGAGAAGCTCGTCGCGGACGACCTGTGGCCGCTGCCGAAGTACTCGGAGATGCTGTTCATCAAGTAGTTCAGCGGCTCACGACGCACCGATGCCGACGGCCCGGCGCCCTCGCGGGCGGCGGGCCGCCGCCGTTCGGCGCACGCGACGAGGGCCTGGTCTACCGTGCATCGCGATGGTCTCGAGCGTCCACGGCACCGGTCCGCCGTCTTCGTCGCGCTCGCGCTCACGACGGCGGGGCACTCACATCCGTCGCGGCGCGACCATCGCGCCGCGAGTCGTCGTGGAGGGGCCACGATGTCGGTGAGCCTTCCCGTGGCAGGTGGCGATCGTGCTGCACTCCCAGCCGAATGCCGGGAGCCGGGCAGTTCTGCGGCGGCGTGATCCGCGACGCACTGCACGTGATCACGGCCGCGCACTGCCTCGACGTCCAGCCGGAGGACGGCAACGTCGACGACCCGAGCGAGCGCGACGTCGTCGCCGGCGCCGGCGACCTCAGCGTCCCGAGGCCGCCCGCACAGCGCATCCAGATCGCATCGTGGACGCGATGCCGGCGTTCGATGTCCAGACTCTTCGCGAACGACGCCGCCGTGGCCACGCTGACCACCCCGCTCGACGTGACCGCCGCGGGGTCCGACCCGCCGTCATCACCGCGTCGGGCGACGTCACCCCCGCGGGCGTGCGGACACGCGTCAGCGGCTACGGGACGACGCCGTTCGCCACGACGACGCTGCAACGCGGCCGACCTGCTGACGGTGAGCGACCCCGCCTGCGCCGCGTTCAGTGCCGAACGCGTATCGACGCACCGACGGAGCTGTGCGCGATCGCTCCCGGGCGCGACTCGTGCTTCGGCGACAGCGGAGGGCCGCTCACGCTCGACGACGGACGCTGATCGGGCTCGTCAGCGTCGGGGCCGTCCGTGCGCCGATCCCAGCGGCGCCCCCGGCGTCTACACCGAGCTGGCGCAGAGCGCGATCGCCTCGTACGTCCGTGACCCGACCGGCGATCGCCGGGGACGAGTATCACCCGCCGTCGTCGACGTCGCCCGCCGACTCTGACGGGCGTCGCCAAGGCCGGCGAGCCGCAGACGTGCGCCCCGGGAACGTGGGACGGCGCGGCCGGCCCCGGAGATCGACTACCGCTTTCGCGACACCGCCGGCACGGCGCTGCGCGGCTGGGCGGCCGACCCGGTGTACGTCCCGACCGCGGCGACGATGGCCGCCGCGTCGTCTGCGTCGTTCGCGCCCGCGATGCTCGCGGCGCGGCCGTCGCCGTCTCGCCGCCCGGCGATCCGGTGCTCGCACCGCCCGCGCCCGCACCGGCCGTACCCCGCCGGCGGCCACCCCGCACGTGACCGTCCCCGACACGACCGCACCGCGCTCCGCGCTGCGCTCGCTGCGCTGCCGGCACACCACCTGCACGCTGCGGATCAGCGCGACCGACGGCGCCGGAGGTTCGGGCGTGCGCCGGGTTCGCATCACCCTGCTGCCGCGGCGCGGAGCGTCGCGCACGCTCACGGCGCGGCGCATCGCCGGCGACCTCTACGAAGGCCGGTTCCGCCGGGTCGCGCGCGGGACGGCGTGGTTCCTTGCTACGCCGAGGATGCGGCCGGCAATCGTCAGCCACGGCTCGTGATCCGCCACGCCACGGTGCGCTGAACGCTCGTCCTCAACCCTGACACACTCATGTCAAGGTTGGCCGAAATCGTGCTAGCCTGCGGCTATGCCGCGTGACTACCTGGCCGCCATCCGTGAACGCGTCGTCATCTTCGACGGCGGCATGGGCGCGACCCTCGAGCAGTTCGACCTGAGCACCGAGGACTACGGCGGCCTGCCGGGCAAGTGCCACGAGGCGCTCGTGCTCAACCGCCCCGACGTGATCGAGGGCGTTCACGCCTCGATGGTCGCCGCGGGGGCCGAGGTCGTGGAGACGGACACGTTCCAGGCGAGCCGTCTGAAGCTCGACGAATGGGGGCTGGGCGAGCACACGCTCGAGATCAACGTCAAGGCCGCCGAGATCGCGCGCCGCGCGGTCGGCGAGCACGGATTCGTCGCCGGATCGATCGGTCCGACGGGCCACCTTCCCGCCTCCGACGACCCGACGCTCGGCTCGATCACGTTCCGCGAGCTTCGCGAGATCTTCGAGGAGCAGGCGCGCGGCCTGGTCCAGGGCGGCGCCGACCTCCTGATCATCGAGACCGCACAGGACATCCTCGAGGTCAAGGCGGCGATCTTCGGCGCCCGCGACGCCTTCAAGGCCACCGGGCGCGCGGTGCCGATCCAGTGCTCGGTGTCGCTGCTGCCGAACGGCGGCAAGATGCTGCTGGGCACGGACATCGACGCCGTCCTGACGACGCTGGAGGCGCTCAAGGTCGACGCGCTGGGGCTCAACTGCTCGACCGGCCCCGAGGACATGCGCGACGCGATCCGCTTCCTCGGTGAGTTCTCGTCGCTGCCGGTGCACTGCATCCCGAACGCCGGCCTGCCGCTCCAGGGCCCCGACGGCGAGACGATCTTCCCGGAGAAGCCCGAGCCGCTGGCAGAGGCGCTGGGCGAGTTCGTCGAGCGCTACGGCGTGAACATCGTCGGCGGATGCTGCGGCACGACGCCGGAGCACATCAAGGCGATCGCCGACCGATGCCGCGACCTGCCGGTTCAGCCGCGCCCGGCGCCGCGCGCGCCGCGCCTGAGCTCGATGATGACCGCCGCGCCGCTGGTGCAGGACCCCTCCCCCACGCTCGTCGGCGAGCGCGTCAACTCGCAGGGCTCACGCAAGGCGAAGGAGATGCTGCTGGCCGACGACTACGACGGCCTCGTGCAGATCGCCGAGGATCAGGTCGAGGGCGGTGCGCACGTGCTCGACCTCTGCGTCGCACTGACCGAGCGCCAGGACGAGGACGAGCAGATGCGCGTCGTCGCCAAGCGCGTCTCGCTCTCGCAGCCCACCCCGATCCAGATCGATTCGACCGAGCCCGAGGTCATCGAGCTCGCCCTGGAGCAGATTCCGGGGCGCGCGATCGTGAACTCCATCAACCTCGAAGCCGGCCGCGACAAGCTCGACCGCGTCGTCCCGATGGCGACGGCCCACGGCGCCGCACTGATCGCGCTGACGATCGACGAGGTCGGCATGGCCAAGACGGCCGACCGCAAGGTCGAGATCGCCCAGCGCCTCGTCGACCTCTGCTGCGGTGAGCACGGCCTCGATCCCGAGCTGCTGATCTTCGACGCGCTGACGTTCACGCTGACGACCGGTGACGAGGAGTGGCGTCCGTCCGCGGTCGAGACGATCGAAGGCATCCGGCGGATCAAGGCCGAGATCCCCGGTGTGAAGACCTCGCTCGGCGTCTCGAACGTCAGCTTCGGCGTCTCCCCCGGTGCCCGCGCGGTCCTCAACTCGGTCTTCCTGCACCACTGCGTCGAGGCCGGGCTGGACCTCGCGATGGTCAACCCGAACCACATCACGCCGTACGGCGAGATCACCGACGAGGAGCGCGGGCTCGCGGACGACCTCGTGTTCAACCGCAGCGAGGACGCGCTCGAGAAGTTCATCCAGCACTTCGAGGCCCAGGGGCCCGAGGAGGACGCCGCGACGGCGGCCGATCCGACCGAGGGCATGGAGCCCGAGGAGGCGCTGCACTTTCACATCCTGCGCCGGCGCAAGGACGGCGTCGAGGACTGGATCGACCGCAGCGTCGAGAAGATCGGCGCCGTGCCGACGCTGAACGAGGTCCTGTTGCCGGCCATGAAGGAGGTCGGCGACAAGTTCGGCGCGGGTGAGCTGATCCTGCCGTTCGTGCTGCAGTCCGCCGAGGTCATGAAGCGCGCCGTGGCACGCCTGGAGAACTACCTCGACCGGATCGAGGGCTACACGAAGGGCACCGTCGTCCTGGCGACCGTCTTCGGCGACGTGCACGACATCGGCAAGTCGCTGGTCAACACGATCCTCACGAACAACGGCTACACCGTCATCGACCTGGGCAAGCAGGTTCCGATCGGCACGATCCTCGACGCCGCCGTGGAGCACGACGCGACCGCCATCGGGCTCAGCGCGCTGCTCGTGTCGACCTCCAAGCAGATGCCGGCTTGCATCCAGGAGCTCCACTCGCGGGGCCTGGAATATCCCGTCCTGATCGGCGGGGCCGCCATCAACCGCGACTTCGGCCTGCGGGCGCTGTACCCCCACGGCCGCGAGTCCGACGACGTCTACGCCCCCGGCGTGTTCTTCTGCAAGGACGCCTTCGAGGGCCTCGCGAAGATGGACGCGATCGTCGAGCCCGAGCGCCGCGCCGAGCTCGTGGAGGAGATCCGCCGCGACGCGATCCGGCTGCGTGAGAAGGGCCCCGAGCCCGAGGCGCTGCCGACCGACGACGACACCGTGCGCTCGGCCGCTCGCACCGACGTTCCGGTGCCCACGCCACCCTGGTGGGGCGTTCGCGAGATCCCCGTCGACATGGACGAGCTGTACCACCACCTCGACACGCACGTGCTGTTCAAGCTCCACTGGGGCGGCCGCGGGGTCAAGGGCGACGCCTGGCAGGCGCTGCTGCGCGACGACTTCCGCCCGCGCCTGGAGCGCATGTGGGCCGAGCAGGACTACCTGCGCCCGCGGGCGTTGCTGGGCTACTTCCCGTGCTACTCGGAGGGCAACGACGTCGTCGTCCTGGACCCCGAGGATCGCGAGACCGAGCTCGTCCGCTTCGTCAACCCGCGTCAGCCGGGCCACGACCGCATCTGCGTCGCCGACTTCTACCGCCCGAAGGACAGCGGCGAGCTCGACGTGATCGCGCTGCAGGCGGTCACGGCCGGCTCCGAGGTGACCGACCTGATGGCGCGTCTGGAGGCCGACGGCGAGTACGCCGAGCAGCTCTTCGTGCACGGCCTCGGCGTGCAGACGGCCGAGGGCCTGGCCGAGTGGCTGCACGGCAAGGTGCGCGAGGACTTCGGGATCGCCCTGACTCAGGGGCGCCGCTACTCGTGGGGCTACCCGGCCGTGCCCGAGCAGTCCGAGCACACGAAGGTCGATCAGCTGCTCGATCTCTCGCAGATCGGGATGACGCTGACCGACGGCTTCGCGCCCGAGCCCGAGCAGTCGACGCTCGCGATGGTGGCCCACCACCCCGACGCGACCTACTTCGGGATGAAGTCGGGCTTCCTGCCGAAGAACGACCGCCAACGGCGCGATGACGTGATCGCCGGCTCGGACCGCGATCCCGCGCGCTTCGCCGACATCCCGGACGACGATCCCGTCGACGACGTGCTGGCCGCCGAGACCGCCCCGGCGTAGAGGCCCCTACGAGAGCAGGGCGAGCTTCGCCGGCCGCGGGAGGCGCTTGATGCGCGCCTCCTCACGCCGCGCCGCCGTGCGGTCGGCCATCTCCCACGAGCCGGCAAGGCTGACCGGAAGCCGGCTGCGGGTGTAGCGGCTCGCGGTCCCGGCGGCGTGTGCGGCGAGCCGGCGCTCGAGGTCGACGGTCCAGCCCGTGTAGAGGCTGCCGTCCGAGCAGCGCAGCATGTAGACCCAGGCCATGAACGGGTCTTCGGCGCCGGGCGCCACGGTCCTACGCGTCGATGACGGCGACCTGACCCTCGGCGGGCGCTGGGTTGCGCGCCGGGAGCGGCTTCAGGCGAACCGGCGTCGAGTGCATCGCCCGCAGGCGCACGTCGCTCCAGCTCAGGCCCTCCTTCAGCAGCGCCGGCACGCCCATGATGACGGCCGTCGCGACCTCGACCGACTGCAGCACGATCCCGTAGCCGAGCGCGTCGGCGGCGCTGACGCCGAAGGCGCCCGTGAGCACGGCGACGCAGGCCGCCTGGAAGACGCCGACGTTCGACGGCGTCGCAGGGAGCACCGCCGTGACGTTGACGGCGAGCAGCACCGCCGCGGCGGCGGCGAGCCCGACGCCGGCGTGCCCGTCGAGGCCGATCGCGACCAGCAGCAGGTAGCAGGCGAGTGCCTGCAGCGCCCATGCGCCGAGCTGGGCGGAGGTGGCGATCAGGCCGTCCTTGGGGCGGCGGAAGACGCGCAGGCCCTGGCGCATCTGGAAGGCGGCGGCGCGAATCGGCCTGACGATCGCGTGCAGGCGGCCGAAGCGCTCGGTGCCGCCGGCGTGCAAGAGGATCGGAACGATCATCACCGCGACGAGCAGGACCGCCGGCGCGATCGCGACGGCCACGAGCGCGCCGTGGTGATCGTCGAAGATGTGCACCGAGGAGAAGGCGAAGACGCCGAGGATGATCAGCGCCAGGACGTTCAGCAGCGTCTGCGAGACGAGCGTGCCGATGACGGTCGGGAGCGTCTCGCGCGGGCGCCCGGCACGCCTCGCCACGACGATCGCGCGCGAAGGCTCACCCAGGCGCGCGGGCAGCGTCGCGGACATCAGCACGCCGATCGACGTGCCCTGCAGCGCGGCGAATCTCGACAATCGGCTCTCGGGAGCGCGGCGCGCAGGATGGCGTGCCAGGAGATCGCGCGCATCACCATCGACAGGCACATCACGCCGACGGCCGCCATGACCCAGGGCGGGCTGGACTTCAGCAGGCTCTCGGCGACCCGGTCGACGCCGATGCGCTGCAGGGCGAGCAACGTCAGCAGCAGGCCGGTCAGCGCGGCGATGCCCAGGCCGGCGCGGCGGAACAGCGCGCGGGTCTTGCGTGCGCCGCCCGCCGACGACCTCGGGCTCGATGCTCGCCAGGCGCTGGGGCAGCACCTTCGGCTTGCCGTCGGCGGCGGTCAGCGCCAGGCGCCGGCCGACGCGCTGGGCGCGCGTCGCCGGGGCGGCAGCGGCGCGCGCGGCGATCGCCTGCTCGTAGACGGCGAGCACCTCGTCGGTGACGCGCGGCCAGTCGTAGCGGCGCGCATGCGACCGCGGCCTCGGCGGCCATGGCCGCGCGGCGCGCCGGATCGAGGGCCAGGTCACGCAGCGTCTCGGCCAGGGCGACGGCGTCGCCGTGCGGCACGAGGACGCCATCGCGGCCGTCGCGCACGACGTCGCGGTATCCGGCGATGTCGCTCGCCACGACGGGGGTGCCCTGCGCGAAGGCCTCCGTCAGGACCATGCCGAAGCTCTCGCCGCCGAGTGACGGCGCGCAGAGCACGTCGGCCTCGCGCAGGACGCGCGTCTTCTCCTCGTCGGACACGCGACCGAGGACCGTGATGCCGCGCCCGTCGAGCAGCAGGTGCTCGACCTCCTCCTTCGTCGCGCCGACGACGGTCAGCGTCGCGTCGACGTGCTCGCGCAGGCCCTCGAAGGCGGAGAGCAGCATCGGCAGGCCCTTGCGCTCGACCGCCTGGCCGACGAACGCGATCTTCAGCCGCCCGACCTCGCCGGGGGCGTGCACCGGCACCTCTGCCGGCACGTGGACGCCGTTCGGCACGATCCGGTAGGCCCCGCCGAAGAAGCGCTTCGCGGTCCACGCGGCGGCCTCGGAGACGGCGATGCGGGCGTGCAGGCGGTGCATCCGCCGCCGGGCGCCGGCGAGATTCCCGAGGTTGTGCGTGATCGGGTTGGTCCCATACGTGTGGTAGGTCCCGACGAGCGCGGCACCGGAGTACTCCAGTGCGTCCCAGCTGAGCGTGGGGACGATCGGCTCATGGACGTGGACGACGTCGAAGTCGCCCTCGGCGAGGGCACGCCGCAGCGCGAACACGCTCGACGGAAACAGCGACAGGTTCGAGACGGCGCCGTTGGCCGGAATGCCCAGCGTTCGGCCGAGTGGGATCAGGTACTCCGGGGCCTCGCGGGCCTGCGGCACCGCGCCGCGGTGCAGCCGGGCGCTGCGGGCGTCGGGCGGATCGTAGGGGGCGAGGACGCGCACGTGATGCCCGTCGGCCGACAACTGGTCGGCGAGAGCCTCGATGTGGCGCGTCACCCCCCCTGGATACGTCCACGAATACGGGGAGACAAAGGCGATGCGCATCGCAAGGCAGACTCTAGAGCATGGGCCCGGCGGCTCCGGCGGCCGGTCCTACTCCGGAGGCTCGGCGAGGCGCGGATCGCCCCGCAGGTAGAGCACGACGTTCAGCGCGAGGAACACGGCGAACAGCAGCAGCACCGGCCCGGAGTCGTTGAACAGTGCGCCGGCCAGCCCGATCGCGACGAGCCCCCACAGGGCCGCTCCGTACGCCGCATCGCCCCCCACGGTCGTGAGCAGCCGCTGGCGCCGGACGATGCCCAGCGCCAGCGCGAGCAGCGCGAGCACCGTGGCGACGGGCATGAACCCGCGCCGCAGCGCCTTGAACGCCAGCTCGTAGCGCCGGATGAAGATGTCCCACAGAGCGCCCGGACCCGTTCGCGTGCAGGACGGTGCGCGTGAAGTGCGAGTCCCCACCCGTTCCCAGGTCGATCGCCGCAAGCAGCGCGAGCCCGATCACCGGGGCCGCGATGACGGCCGCGATCGCGCGCTTCGTCAGGCCCCCGGGCAGCATCATCACCGCCGCCGTGGCGGCGCCCGCGCCGACGGTGATCACGCCGCCGACGTCGGCGCCCAGGCGCCCCGCCCCCATCATCAGCCCGAGCACCACGCCGCCGCCCGCGAACGCGGCCACGCCGGCACGCGACCGCCCGCGGCCGTAGAGCACCGCGGCCAGCCCGACGAGGAACAGCGAGGGCAGCGTCGCCTCGAGCTCGTTCCCGATCCCGTAGAAGCGCGAGCCGTACAGCGGGTTGGGGCCCAGCAGCGACTGGATCAGCAGCGGCGAGCCGAAAGCCAGGTCGACGAGATAGGCCACGATGCCGGCGAACGCGGGAATCGCGGGGCCTCGCGGCCATCCGGCGAGGTCGTCCGTCAACGCCGCGAACACGAGCGCGATCACCGCCACGAGGAGCAGCTCGAGCGTGCGCGCCGGGCGCAGCGCGGCGGTGATCAGCACGACGGCGGGGATCCACAGCACCGCGAGCGGGCCGATCCGCAGCGCCCAGCGCAGGCCGCGGCGGTCGGCGATCAGCATCGCAGTGAGCAGCACGACCAGCCAGGCCGTGACGACGGTCCAGAGCGTCGGCAGCCGCCGCGGCAGCACGACGCGCAGGCGATCGGCGAGCGACTCCAGCCCGGCGGCGTCGCGTCCCGGCGACCACGCGCATCGGCTGGCCCTTGACCTCGGAGGGCACCGGGCGGCCGATCCACCGGAGCGTCGTCGGGAGGATGTCGATCCCGGCGACGATGCCGTCGAGGTGCGTGGTCTCGGAGGTCAGCTGGCCCGGCCCGCCCAGCCCGAGCGTCCCGATCGGCAGGAGCTGGGGGCCGCCGGCGACCGGGGGCGACTGGGTGACGATCAGAAGCTCGTCCGAGCGTCGCTTGGCGATCAGCTGGCTGATCGCCACGTCCCCCGGGGTGCCGGTCGGAAGCCCGGCGACGACGAGCCTGCGGCGCTGCAGCAGCGCCTGGGCCCGTGCGGCGATGTCGGCCGCCGGACCGATCGACGCGAGCGACACGCGGCCGGCACGGTTGGCCGCGACGATCGCCTCCTGCTGCGCGCGGCCGCTGACGCCGGCGTACGCGGCGCCGCCGGGAACCGAGGCCGCCAGCAGCCCCGGATGCAGCTCGGCGGGTGCGCCGTCGGCCCGCTGGACCGCGTCGAACCAGCCGCCGAAGAGCCCGCCCTCGCCGGCCTGGACGAACACCAGCGGGCCGGGCCGCTTGGGCTTGTAGCCGGTCAGCGAGACGCGCGTGCCCTGGGTGATGTCGAGCAGCGCCTGGGTCGGGTCGTACGTGCCCTGCGCGGCGCTGCTGAGGCCGATCGACAGCGAACGCTGCGCGTCCAGGCGGGTGAGCACGGGCTCGACCTCCAGCGGCGGCTCGGCGATCGGGTCGGGCGTGGCCGGGACCGGGGGGAGCGGCAGGAACGCGATCAGCACGCGCTTGCCCGGTGGTGCGATCGTCGCGATCGGGCCGTCCTGGGCCAGGGCTGGCATCGACGAGAAGGCCGAAGGCGAGCGCCGTCACGAGCGGGACGGCTCGCAGGAAACGGCGCGCCACGGTACGGGGCCGGGCGGGCATCGCGCACTATTCTGACCGGTAGCCGGTCGTACCCATCCGAGAGCAGGCTTCTCCCATGCCCCAGCGCCATTTCGTCAAGTACACGTTCCTGCAGGTCGACCCCGCCTGGAAGCGGCTCGACATCGCGCAGCGCACCGCAGGACAAGCAGGAGTTCCTCGCCGCGTGCGAGGACTTCGCGGACCGACCACCTGCTGCAGGCGCTGACGCTGGCCGGGCACACGCGGCGACGCGGACTTCGTGCTGCAGATGGAGGCCGAGAACCTCGATCGCATCCACGAGTTCCACGTCGTCCTGGCCCAGAGCGGCCTGATGAAGTGGTGCACGACCCCGTACAGCTTCCTCGGGATGCGCAAGGGCTCGGAGTACTCCGAGGAGGAGCGGCTGATCGCCGCGCCCGTTCCGCGGGAAGTACGTGTTCGTCTACCCGTTCGTCAAGCGACGCGACTGGTACGCGCTGCCCGCCGACGAGCGCTGGCGCGTCATGCAGGACCACATCAAGATCGGGAAGACGTACCCGAACGTCGACAACCACACGATGTACTGCTTCGGGCTCGACGACCAGGAGTTCGTCGTCGCCTTCGACACCGACGACGTGGGCGCGTTCATGGACCTCGTGCACGAGCTGCGCGGCACCGAGGCCTCTGCGTACACCGAGCGCGACACGCCGAGCTTCACCTGCATCCGCGCGTCCGTCGAGCGCGCGCTGATCGCGCTCGACGGCGAGCCGGTCAGCGCGACGAGATCGCGTAGCGGGCCCGAGCTGATGCCGCGACCGGGGCAGGGACGACGGGGGTCGGGTTCGATCCCGCCGCAGCGCTCGCGCACCTGCGCGCCGCCGACCCGGTCATGGCGGAGCTGATCGACACCCACGGCGCGCCCGACTTCGAGCCGACGCCCCGAGCGGGCCTCGCTCGACCACTACCCCGCCCTGCTGCGCGCGATCGTCGGGCAGCAGCTCTCGACGCACGGTCGCGCGGATCATCTGGGGCAGGCTGCTCGACCGCTTCGGCGGCGTGCCGCCGACGCCCGTGCAGATCCTCGACGACGACCCCGAGGAGCTGCAAGGTCGCCGTCGGGCTCTCGCGCGCGAAGGTCAGCTACCTGCGCTCGCTCGCCGAGCACGTGCTGTCGGGCGAGCTGGACCTCGATCACGTCTCGACGCTGCCGGACGACGAGCTGGTCCGCGAGCTGACCGCCGTGAAGGGCATCGGCGTGTGGTCGGCGCACATGTTCCTGATGTTCCAGCTCGAGCGGCCGGACGTGCTGCGCCGTCGGCGACCTCGGCGTGCGGCGCGGCGCGCAGATCGCCTACGGGATGCCGAAGCTGCCGACGCCGCGCGGAGCTGACCACGCTCGGGCGAGCCGTGGAGCCCGTACCGCTCGGTCGCGTGCCGCGTCCTGTGGCGCTCGCTGGACAACGCGCCCACCTGAGCCGGCGCGCGCGAGGACCTACAGGGCGGAGACGGCCTCTTCCTCCTCGTCCTTCACGCGGAAGGACGAGCCGCAGCCGCAGGCCGCGACGACGTTCGGGTTCACGACGTTGAACCCGGCGCCCTGGAGGGACTCGACGTAGTCGATCTGCGAGCCGTCGACGTAGGCGAGGCTCTGCGCGTCGACGAGGAGCTTGACGCCGTGATCCTCGAAGACCACGTCGCCGTCGCGCTGCTCGTCGAACGCGAGCTGGTACTGGAAGCCGGAGCAGCCGCCGCCCTTCACGCCGACCCGCAGGCCCGCGGTCGCGACGTCGGCGTCCTGCCCGGCGAGGAACTCGCGAACCTTCTGCGCGCCCTGCTCGGTGAAGGAGATGCCCTTGGCGTGGAAGGTGACCTCAGTGCTCATACTTCAGGAAGTATAGCGACCGTCTACCCTGTATTGGAATGCCCACCGCAGACGAGCTCAAGCAGCGTATCGAGGCCGGAATCCCCGGCGCCCGGGCCGACGTCCAGACCGAGGACGAGGTCCACTTCAGCGCCCGGATCGTCGCCGAGGCGTTCGGCGACCTGAGCCGTGTGCAGCAGCACCAGCTCGTCTACGGGCTGTTCGAGCCCGGCGAGCTCGGCGGACCGATCCACGCCCTTGCCATCAAGACGGAGACACCATGAGCGAGCAGACCGACAACCCCCTGCGTGAGGCGATCGCCGAGGCGATCGCCCAGAACGACGTCCTCCTGTTCATGAAGGGCTCGCCCGAGCAGCCCGCCTGCGGCTTCTCGGCGCGCACCGTCGCGGCGCTGCAGGCCACCGGCGTGCCGTTCGCGGCCGTGGACGTGCTGCCTGACCCGCGTATCCGCCAGGAGCTCTCCGCGATCTCGAACTGGCCGACGATCCCGCAGCTGTTCGTCGAGGGCGAGCTCGTCGGCGGCGCGGACATCGTCACCGAGATGTACGAGACCGGCGAGCTGGCCGAGGTCCTCGGCGTCGAGCCGCCGGCCGACGCGCCGGCCGAGGCTCCCGCCGGCGAGGCCGAGGGCGCGCCGCCGCTGCAGATCGAGAACCGCCTGTCGTAGGGACGAGGCTCCCTCAGGGGGCGCGCACCTTGGGCGGCCAGGGCGCGCGTCTGAGGTGGACCGCGCCCACGACGCTCGCGTTCGCTTGGAAGGTGACGTATCCGCTCGAGGGCGGCGGGACGGCGGTGCCGGAGGAGCATCGGAACGGCAGCGTGACCGACTTGTGGTTGAACCCGCTCAGCGTGGCGCGCGTCGTGCACCTGTCCGCATCGGGGAAGTCGAACCCCCGCTGCGCGCAGCGGAACTCGTTCGGCACCAGGCTGTGCGGAATGAAGTTCCATGTCAGCTTGAGGCGCGTGCCGACCCCGCCGCTGATGCCCACCGCCACCGACATCTGCCCGTCGAGCGTCTTCGTGCAGGGCGTGAGGGAGAACGCGGACTCACCGCCGTCCTGGCACGCGGTCGTGAGCCGGTCGGACGCGTCGTAGAGGTTCGACTTGAGGGCCAGGTGCATGAGCCCGAAGCCGGTCGATCCGTGGGCATGGACGACCAGCCGCACAGCAGGCGTCACGGACGCGTCCGCAGGAACGAGCTCGCCTTCACTGCTCACCTTCCCGCTCCAGATCTCGGTGCCGACGCAATCCGGGGCGACGGCACCGGTCAACCCGGCGGTCGCCGTGTAGTCGACCGCGGTGACCTTGTAGTAGGAACGCTGGCCGGCCGCAAACGGGATGCCTGCACCACGGGCGTGCGCGGCAGGCCACGCGCCGAGGAACACGAGCAGCGACGCCACGACGCACACTGAAATGCGGAACGCTCGCCCTTGCGACATACGAACCACGTCGGTCTCCCCTCTTCGCTCCCGGCTGCGCTCGCTCCTCGCAGGACGCCGACCCTACACCGCGACGAGAACCTGGCACGCGGGCCGCGGCGGGCGTACGCTCCCGGCGGGATGAGGGGACGCGCACGGATCGTCGCCGGAACCGGGCTCCTGGCCTGTCTTGTGCTCGCGCTGGCGCTCGCGCCAGCCGCACGCGCCGAGATCGGGCTCGTGGTCGATCCCGCCTGGCCGGCCGCGCCGTTCGGGCACGACTTCGCCTTCGGCGACCAGGGGCCGCGCGCCATGGCCGCTGACGACCAGCGGATCTGGGTGCTCGCCAACCAGGCCTCGGTCACGAACCAGGGCGGCGTGCTCACCGCCCTCCAGCCTGGCGGCACGAAGGACACCGGGTTCTCCGGTGACGGCGAGCTGCCGATCGACATCGGCCCGTCCGACGGCGGCGCGTACGGCTGGGACGTGGTGGTTCTGCCCAACGGCGACGCGGCGGTGCTCAGCAGCCGGGTGGTCACCGGCGAGAGCGACCTGGCCATTGAGGTCGTGCGCCCCGACGGCAGCCCGGACCCCGCGTTCGCCGGCGACGGCGTCGCGGTCGTCGCCGGGCCCGGCGTGGAGACGCCGATGCGCCTGGCCTATGACCCGTCGACGCAGCGCTTCCTCGTCACCGGTGACTCGTTCGCCACCCAGGGCGCGATCGCCGACACGTTCGTCGCGGCGATCACCTGGGGCGGATTGCCTGACGCCGGCTTCGGCACAGCCGGGTTCCGGATCTTCGACGGCGGTGGGATCGACCACACCGACTTCGGTGACGCGATCGTCCCGCTCGGCGACGGACGCATCGCCGTCTGGTACCGCTGGAACGCCGGCGGCGAGATCGACAACCCGGATCCGCGCACGGCGCTCCGGGTCCTGACCTCGGCGGGCGCCGACGACGCGGGCTTCTCCGGCGACGGAGACCTGCCGACGCCCGCGATGACCTACGGCCGCGACCTGGCGGTCGTCGACGGCACGCTCGTCGGCGTCGGCTCGCAGAGCGTCGTGGGCGTCAGCTCGCAGTCGATGGTCATGCGCGTGGGGCCCGACGGTGGCGGGCTCACCCAGACGCCGGTCGATCTCGTGCCCGGCGTGCAGGAGAGCCTCGACCGGATGGCCGTGGCGCCCGGGGCGCTGCTCGTCTCGGGGCTGCAGCTGCCGTTGGTCGGCACCCAGATCCAGCGCTCGGCGATCGCGGCGCGGCTCTCGCGCACGACCCTGCAGCCGCTCGAGCGCGCACTGACGGACGTCCCGAACGCAAGGGACGGCTATGACGACGTCGCAGCGGCGCCGGGTGCCCCCGCCGGGCTGCTGCTGACGACGTACGTCTCCCCGAACGACACCCAGGTCTTCCGGGCGATCCCGGGGACGCTCCCGGCCGACCCGGGGACCGGCGCGGGCGGCAGCGGGACCGGCGGCGCGGACGAGACCGCCCCGGTGGTCGGCGCCCTGCGGGTCACGCCGGTGATCCGCCTGGACCGTCGTCTACCGGCGGTGCTCGCCGCCGCGTCGCCCGGCCTGCGCTTCCGCCTCAGCGAGCGCGCGACCGTGTCACTGACCTTCCGGGTGCGCGCCGGACGCCGCTGGCGCTCCGTCACAGGCGCCCGGATCGTCCTGCGCGGCCTGCGCGCCGGGGCCCGCCAGGTGCGGTTCACGGGACGACTCTCGCGCCGCCGAGCGCTCGCGCCCGGGCGCTACCGGGTGCTCGTGACCGCCGTCGACGGCGCCGGGAACGCCTCGAAGCCGGCGGTCGGCGCGTTTCGCCTCGTGCGCCGGCGCCGCTGAGCGGCCTGCTACGGCGCGGGCGGAGGCTCCGGCGCGGCGACGTTGACGTACTGCGTCGTGCTCGCCTCGCGCCCCGCGGCATCCGTCACCGTCAGGACGACCCCGTACGTCCCGGCGACGGCGAAAGTGTGTGCGGGGGCGGCCTGGTCGGACGCGTCCGCTGCGCCGGAGCCGGGGTCGCCGAAGCTCCACGCGCGGCCGGCGATGCCCCGGTCGGCGGTCGAGGTGTCGGTGAACTGCACGCTGGTTCCCTCCGGGATCGGGTCGGTGGCGGGCGTCCAGCTGAACGCGGGCGCCGGGGGCTCGTCACGGCGGATGGCGATCGAGAACAGCGGCCCGGCGGTCGTGCCGCCAGGGCCCATCGACTCCAGCCGCAGGCGGACGGCGCGCTCCCCGCCGTCGGGGTTCGCACACAGCGAGATGAAGAAGTCCGCCGTGCCCCCCGGCTTCACCGTCCTGCTGCCGATGGCCTCGCGCTGGTACGTGGTGCTCGCCGTCGGGTACCGCACCCCGAAGTTCTGCCGGGAGGCGCAGCGGGCCACAGTCGCGGTACGGGTCGGGCTCGATGAGCCGCAGCTGGACGTCGTCCTGCTCGCGCCCGTAGGACCCGGCGGTCGTGCGGCCCCACGTCCAGGAGCCCGTGTTGCGCACGGTCACGGTGACCGACGGGTCGCGGCGCGGCGCGAGCCACAGCGGGGAGAGCCGGCGCGACGAGTTCGCCGGCCGTTCCCGCCGGGCGCGAGAACGCCTGGGGCCGGCACAGCCCGAAGTGCGCGCGCGAGCGCACCCGGCCGCCGTACAGCCGAGCCACCGCGCTCGCATCGGTGCGCTGGGGCCCGCAGAAGGACCACAGCCTGCGGGACGCGTCGTGAGGCCGCTCGGCATGGGCCGCGCGTGACGTCCACGTTGGGCAGCGCGGCCCCGTTCATGAGGCGGCACCCCGGCCCGTGCGGCAGGCCGAGGGCATGGCCGATCTCGTGCGCGGCGAGGTTCACGCGACCCAGCTCGTATGGGTCGTCGGGCGCGCTGGGCGAGGCGCGCCGCCACGACGGCGTCATGAAGACCCGCCCGTCAGGCGGGTAGTAGCCGAAGGCCCGCGTCGGGTCTCCGCTCGAGGGGTTGATCTTCGGGAGGATGCGGATCTGCGCGCGCCTCCCCCGCGCGGGCACGAGCTTCGGCCGTGTGACCGACAGCGTTCCACAGCGCCACCGCGCGACGCACCTGCTGCGGGTAGCCGGTCTCGTTGCGGTAGGTCACGACCGAACCCGGCCAGCGACTCGCACCGGCCGGCGCGGCGGTCGCGAGGCCGGCCGCCGCTGCGACGAGCACCGCGGCGATCCCCAGACCCTGCACTCTCATGCCGCGATGCTAATGCCGATCAGGAGCGGCTGATGGCGCCCGGGCTCGTCAGGCCTCCGCGGGCTTCCTCCCGGGCTGGCGGTCGGCCTGCGCCTTCCCCGGCTCGAAGGGCTCCAGCTCGGGCTCTTGGGAGGTGCGGCAGCCATTCCAGCCAGCCGGGCAGGTACCAGTTCCAATCGCCGAGCAGCTTCATCGTCGCCGGCAGCAGGACCGCGCGGATGATCGTCACGTCGATCAGCACCGCCACCGCCAGTCCGACGCCCAACTGCTTGAAGATCAGCAGCGAGAGGGTGGCGAAGATCGCGAACACCGCGATCATCACCACCGCGGCGCTGGTCACGACGCCGGCCGTCGTCTTGATCCCGTGTGCCACCGCCTTGTCGCTCGGCATTCCGCGATCGAACGCCTCGCGGATCCGCGTCAGGATGAACACGTGGTAGTCCATCGAGAGCCCGAACAGGACCACGAACAGGAAGATCGGCATCCAGGACACGATCGCCCCGGTCGACTCGAAGCCGAGCACCGACTCCAGGTGGCCCTCCTGGAATATCCAGACGAGGATCCCGTAGGCGGCTCCCACCGAGAGCAGGTTGAGCAGGATCGCCGTGAACGGGATGACGATCGAGCGGAAGGTGAACAGGAGCAGGACGAACGCGGCCAGCAGCACGAAGCCGAACACCAGCGGAGCGTGCGACTTCATCGTGTCGGTGAAGTCCTTCGAGTCGGCGGTGTAGCCGGTCACGTCGCCGGTGACGCCCGGGACCGTGCCGATCGTCGCCGGGATGATCGTGTCCCGCAGCGCCGCCAGCGCCGCGGTCGACTGCGAGTTGTTCCCGTCACCGGCCAGCGGGATGCTGACCTGCGCGACCGTGTGGTCGGCGCTGACCTCGATCGTGATCGGCTGCTTGAAATGCGGGCTCGAAGCGGCCTGCTGCGCAGATCGGCGATCGCGGCCTGGACCTCGGGTGAGGTCACGTCGTCGGCGCTGACCGCGACGACGGCCGGGATCGGTCCGCCCGGGAACGCGTCCTGCATCCGGTTGTAGGTCTTGATCACCGACAGGTCCTGCGGCAGCGTCTCGACGCCGGGGTTCGCGGTGTGAAGGCTGAACGCGGGAATCGCGAGGACCACCAGCAGGCCCCCGGCGGCCAGGACCGAAACGGCCGGATGGCGCAGGACCGGGTTCAGGATCCGCGACCACATGGCGCTCTCGCCGGCGTTCCACGGGTGGTTCTTGATGATCGGGACGCCGCCCTTCTCGATCCGGTCTCCGAGCCACGCCAGGGTCGCCGGGAGCACGGTCAGCGAGCCGACGACCGCCACCGCGACGACGAGGATCGTGCCGGTGGCGAACGACTGGAACGTCGATGCCCCGGCCAGGTACATGCCCGCCATCGCGACCATCACCGTCAGACCGGAGATCATCACCGCGCGACCGGAGGTCGCCGCCGCGGCCGCCAGCGCGGCTTCCTCGCTGCGTCCGGACTCGCGCTCCTCGCGCTCGCGGCGCAGGTAGAACATCGAGTAGTCGACTCCCACCGCGAGGCCGATCAGCAGGATCACCTCGTTGACCGAGGTGTCCACCGCGCTGAGGTGGCTGATCGGACCCATCAGGCCGATCGTCGCGATGACCGCGGTGAGCGCCAGCAGCAGCGGCACGCTGGCCGCGACCAGAGCGCCGAACGCGATCAGCAGGATCAACAGCGTGATCGGCAGGGACGTGAACAGCGCGTGCTTGAAGTCGTCGCTGATCGACTCGTTGATCTGCTTGTTGACGCTGGCGTCGCCGGACTGGGCGACCGTGAAGTCCGGATGTGCCGCCTGCGCCGCACTGACCGCCTGCAGCGCCGCGCCGACGCGATCTTGCGTCTGCGTGTCATCGCCGGCGATCTTGAAGCGGATCAGAGCCGATCGGCCGTCCTTGGAGATCTGCCCGCCGTTGCCCGCCGCGTAGGGACTCTCGACGGCCTGGGCGTAGGGCACCTTCGCCAAACGTCGCTGGACGTCCGCGACAACGGCACGGAAGCCCGGGTCGGTCGCCGTCGCCGCATCGCTCTGGACCAGGACCAGCTCGTCGGCGCTTCGCGGGAACGCCCCCTGGATCGTGCGGGCCGCGCGTCCGGACTCGCCCACCCCGAGCTGGTCCTGCTGGAGAATCTTCGTCCCGACCGCGCCGCCGACCGCGAACGCGACGACCATGAACGCCAGCCAGCCCCAGATCGCAGTCTTGCGATGGGTGGCGCTCCAGCGCCCCGCACGAGCGGCGATGTTTCTCGTCTGCTCCATGCTCGCGACTCCCTCCACAGATCAAGTCGCTCTGACCTTCAAGGAGGAACTTTTGCACCCTCGCTCACCCAACGTCAAGGGCAGATGGCACGTTCGTCGGGCGTGTCACGCGGCCCGTCATTCGATGCGACCCGTAGCGTCACGATCGCGGTCATATCGCCTCTCGAGCGGGAACGGCGGCAACCAGGACTCGCGACGGATGATCCAGCTCTCGTAGGTCGGCATCAGTTGGTCAGGGGCATCCAGCGATCCCAGGTTCACTTCGATCTCGTCTGCGGTGCGCCCGAAGACGGAGGAGCCGCAACGGGGACAGAAGAACCGCCCGCCGTAGTCGCGTGTCTCGCCCACGATCGTCACCTCATCCTGAGGAAACACCGCGGACGCGTGAAAGAGGGCCCCATGATGCTTGCGGCAGTCGAGGCAATGACACATGCCGACCCGGTATGGGAGCCCCGACGCCACAATTCGGACGTCGCCGCACAGGCAACCGCCGGTGAATCGGTCCATGCTGCGTCTCCTCCATGGTCTGGACATTCATGACCCTCATCATCGGTGACATCACGATCTCGCTCGACGGCTACGTGACCGGCCCGGGTGCGGACCCGGACCACGGTCTCGGTCACGACGCCGACGGCTTCCACGCCTGGGCGCTCGACAGCGACCACCCCGTCGACCGCGGCGTGCTGGAGCGGCACACCGCGGACTCGGGTGCCGTGGTCATGGGACGCCGCACATTCGACACCGTCGACCGCGCGTGGAGCACGACGCGCGGCTACGGCGCGGACCGTGACGGCCGGCCCCCGTTCTTCGTCGTGACGCGCCGCGAGCCGGCGTCGTACCGGCTGGCCGACTCGCACGATTTCACCTTCGTCCTCGACGGTCCCGCGGCGGCGATCGCGCGGGCGCGGGCCGCAGCCGGTGAGCGCGACGTCTTCGTCATGGGAGGTGGCGCGCTGATCGGCTCGTGCCTGCGCGACGGCCTGCTCGACGAGCTGCGCCTGCACCTCACACCCGAGGTGTTCGGCGCCGGCACGCCGCTGTTCGACCGCGTGGGACGGCATCGGCTCGAGCAGACCTCCGTCGAGGTCTCGCCGGTCTGCACGCACCTCACGTACCGTGTCACTCGACCGTGACCCCGGAACGCTAGCGCCGCACGATCACCGGGAGCCGTGCGAGGCCCGCGATCCGCAGCTGCGGATCGCGGTAGACGCGGCGTGAGCGCTGCGCGACGCCCTCCGCGCCGCCGGGAAGCTCCTGCGGCGCGTCGGCGCCGGGCGGGAGCCAGCGCGACGTGACGCCGTCGTAGCGGTGCAGATCGGCGACGGCCTGCGCGAGCTCCTTGACGTTCGCCGGCCCGCTCGTCCCGTCGCCCGCCGGCTCGAACAGGCTCGAGATGTCGATCGTCGTCGTCCCCGAGTCGCCGGAGGCTCCCGAGTCGGCCGGGGTGCCCTTCAGCAGCAGGTCACGTGGCCCGGTCGGGATCCCCTTGGGCACGTGGATCTTGAACGTGCGCTCCAGCTTCCCTCCGCCGGGGCGCAGGAGGCTCGCGTGGACGACGAGGTCCGACCCGCGCCGCACGGCCGGCCGGCCGCTGAGCTGCGCGAGCGTCGCGAGTCGCAGGCCGCGGGTGATCCGGACGTTCGCGGTGACGCCGGTGATGTCGAGGTTCGTCGCGTCGTAGAGGTCGAGGATCTGCGTCGCGGCGCCGACGTCGCCGACGAGCGGCCCGCCCAGCAGCGCGTCGATGCCTCCCCCGCCACCCACGTACGTGTTGCAGAACCCGAGCGGCCGCGGCCGCTGGCGGACCGAGATCCGCAGGCACAGCTCGTCGCTCTGACGCGCCGGAGAGCCGTCGAACGCGCCGTAGACCGCCTGCGCCGCGGCCGGTGCCGCGACCGTGGTCAGCGCCGAGACGCCGGTCGGGAGGCCGACCGAGCGCTCGTCGGCGACCTGCGCGCGCAGCGTCGCCACCCTGCCGGTGTCGAGGTCTCGCGTGTTGACGATCAATGGGAAGCTGGGCGGCAGTGCACCGAGGCGGCCGACGACCGCGCTGATGCCGTCCTGGCGCAGCGTCCCGATGCTCTCGGTCGGTGCGGCGAGCTTGTAGGTCGAGGCCTCCTCGGTCGCCATCGGGTTGTTGACGACGGTGTAGACGTAGGCCCCCGAGAGGAACAGGTCGCGGCGGCCGACACCGTCGAACGCATGGCCGAAGCTCCAGATCGTGTCGCCGTCGGCGTAGGCGACGGTGCCGATGGCGCCCGCGGAGATGTCCCCGGTGGAGAGGCTGACCGCCATCGCCGAACCGGGACGCAGCGGCGGCGTGGCCTGCGACCGGCGTGCTCGGGCCGGCGCGGCGATCAGGACGCGGCCCGCGCGGCGGGCGGCCTGCTCGAGGGCGTGTCCGAGCGCCGGCGCCAGGCCGGAGAAGCTGAGCGGCTCCGAGATCGGGCGGGCGCGGCGCAGCAGCGCAGCCCCGCGGGCGCGCAGGGCGGCGGTCTTCGCCGGCTGCGGCGGGTCGACCGGCTCGCCGATGATCGCCTGGATCGGCGTCACGAGCACGGTCTTCCCGCCATACGCGCCGATCGTCTCCGAGATCGCGCCGATGACGAGCGGCGATCCGTCCGGGCCCGGACAGCTGACGGGCGATCCGGAGAAGCCCGGTCCGACGCCCGTGGCATCGATGGCCGGGCCGGAGACGGTGACGATCACCCGTGCGGCGCGCGGGTCGCTGCCCCCCGCGACGATGTCGTCGACGACCGCGGAGAACGTCGTGATGTCGGTCCCCCGCACGACGGACGCGGCGGTGCACTGCATCCCGGGATGCACCTGGGCCAGCGGCATGATCGGGGCCCCGGCCGCCTGGGCCGAGGCGGCGAAGGCGAGCGAACCGAGGACGAGGAGGGCGGCTGGACGGACCACGGGCCGTGACGGTAGTCGATCGGCGTCTCGGGGATGGGCGGTTCCATCTAGCATCGCCGCATGGCCGCCGGGACCATCGGGCACGCAGCGCTGCGCTGGGACGGGGAGCGGCTCCACGCGATCGACCAGACGCGGCTGCCCGGCGAGGAGCTGTGGCTGACCCTGCATGGATCGGCGGACACGGCGCAGGCGATCCGCCTCCTGCAGATCCGCGGGGCGCCGGTGATCGGCATCGCGGCCGCCTACGGGCTGGCCATGGAGATCGCGGCGATGCCCGGACTCGGAACCCTGGAGCGTGCCTGGGAGGAGCTGCGCAGCGCGCGTCCCACAGCCGTGAACCTCGCCTGGGCCGTCGACCGGGTGCACGCGGCCGCGCTCGCCGCCGGGCCCACGCGCATGGCCGCGGCGGCCCGCACCGAGGCACAGGTCATCCAGGCCGGCGAAGACGCCGCGAGCGTCGCGATCGCCGCCGCGGGCGCCGACCTGCTGGACGGCGCGCGACGCCTCCTGACGCACTGCAACGCGGGCGCGCTCGCCGCGGGCGGATCGGGATCCGCGCTCGCGATCGCCTACGAGCTGCACGCACGCGGCACTCCGGTGGAGGTTCTGGCGTGCGAGACGCGACCGCTGCTCCAGGGCGCACGGCTGACGGTGTGGGAGCTCGCGCGCGCCGCGATCCCCCACGAGCTCGTCGTCGACGGCGCGGCCGCGGGCCTGATCCGGCGAGGCGAGGTCGACGCGGTGATCGTCGGCTGCGACCGGGTGGCCGCGAACGGCGACGTCGCCAACAAGGTCGGCACCTACCCCCTGGCACTCGCGGCGGGGGCGGCCGGGATCCCGTTCGTCGTCGCGGGGCCGACCTCGTCGATCGACCCCGGCCTGGAAGCCGGTGACGAGATCGAGATCGAGGAGCGCGGAGCGGACGAGGTGCGCATGGCCGGCGGCACGCTCGTCACGCTGCCCGGCACGCGCGTGCGCAACCCGGCGTTCGACGTGACGCCTGCGGCCCTGATCACGGCGATCGTGACCGAACGCGGCGTGGCCGCGCCGCCGTCGCCTTCGACGATCGCGCAGCTGCTCGCATGAGGGTCGCGCTGTCGGTGACCCCCGCCGCGATCCGCGTCGAGCAGCGCCCGGATCCTCGTCCGGGACCTGGTGAGGTGATCTGCCGGATGCTCGCGTGCGGCGTCTGCGGCTCGGACGTCAGCGAGGCGTGGGTCGCCCCGAAGGTGCCCGTCGTCCTGGGCCACGAGGTCGTCGGTGAGGTGACCGCGGTCGGTCCCGGGGTCGGCTCGTGCGTCGTCGGCGACCGCGTCGTCATCCACCATCACGCCCCGTGCGGGGAGTGCCGGCGCTGCCGGCGCGGCCACGAGACGCTGTGTGAGGCGTTCCGCGCCAGCGCGATCGATCCCGGTGGATTCGCCGAGCTGATCCGCGTCCCCGCCGAGCTGGCCGTCGAGCTGCTCGTCGTGAACGACATCGACACTGAGCGCGCGGCGTTCGTCGAGCCGCTCGCCTGCGTGCTGCGCGCGTTCGATCGCGCGGGCCTGAAGGCCGGCGACAGCCTGCTGGTGCTCGGCACCGGGACGAGCGGCCTGCTCGCCGTGGCCGCCGCGCACGCCCGCGCGGTCGACGCGGTGTGGGTTCGCGATCCGCGCGACGAGCGGCTCGAGCGGGCGATCGCGCTCGGCGCGGAGCGCCACGGCAACGAGCTCGTCGACGTGGCGCTCGTCTGCACGCCGGCGCCCGAGGCCCGGCGGGTCGCGTTCGACGCGGTCGCCCCGGGCGGCGTGCTGTGCCTCTATGCACCTCCGTATCCGGGCGATCTGCTCGACGTCGACGGGCTCCGGCTCTACCGGGGCGAGGTCGACGTGCGGGCCTCCTACTCCGCCGGACCGGCCGACATGCGCGCAGCGCTGCAGCTGATCCGCAGCGGCCGGGTCGACCCGGCGCCGCTGGTGACGCACCGCCTCGCGCTTGAGGAGACCGGGCGGGCACTGGACCTCGCGCGCAGCGGCGAGGCGATCAAGGCGCTCGTCGTCGGCCCCGGGGTTGTCCCGGGATCCGCTTGAGCGAATCCCGGGTTCCCCCGGTCATGGATCACCGCTGAATTACTACGTCCCAGGACGGTGTGTCTTGCCTGGGCGGTTTGACACTCCTGGCCACCGGGGCTGTCCGCCGGCCCGAGGGCCGGCACGCTTCCCGGTCGAACGCTCGGTGGCGCTCAAGGCCAAGTGGGCGATCCGCCGGCGACGCAGATTACACGTCGCCGGGCGAATCCTGGACGGGCCGGCCGGCCGGGGCCCGTCGCAGGTGCTCGACGATCCGCCGCGAGTCGCAGATCGCCTCGCCGCCGATCACGAGCAGCGGGACGATCCGCTGGCCGCTGAGCTCGGCGACCTCGTCGCGGCCGGCCCTGCGCCACGGGACCCGCACCTCGTCCGCCTCGATCCCCCGGCGCGAGAGCTCGCGCGCCACGCGGCCGCACGGGCACAGTCTGTTCGTCGGCGTGCGGCAGCGGTAGAGCGTGGCCATCAGGGCGTCAGGGTGGAGACGAGACCGCCGACCCGCCGGACGCCGAACCCGGCGAGCCGCAGGCCGATCGGCTGCTGGGTTCCGGGGGCGGCGAGCGCCGCGGGCTCGCGGCTGCGATACCACTCGATCGTGTCGACCAGCGTGTCCTCGTGGTGCGAGGGCTTCCACCCGAGCTCGCGCTTGGCCTTCGTCGAGCGGTACGCCCACCAGAGCGAGGCGGCGCGCACCTCGCCGACCGTGACGACCGGCTTCCCGGGCAGCGCCTCGGCGGCGGCCGCCATCTGCAGCGCGAGGCCCACCGGGAGCTTGACGGCGGGCGGCGCGACGCCGGAGAGGCGGCCCAGGTCGGCGAACAGCCGGTCGAGCGTGAAGTTGCGGTTGCCCAGGATGTAGCGCTCGCCGAGCCGCCCGAGCTCGTCGGCGAGCAGGTGCCCGCGAGCGACGTCCTGCGCATCGACGATGTTCAGCGCGCCGTCGACGTAGGCGGGGATCTCACGCCGCATGTAGCGGCGTACGAGCTCTGTCGACGAGCGGTACACGTCGCCCTTCCCGAGCACGTGCGCCGGGTTCACGATCACCAGCGGCAGACCATGTGCCGCGATCCGCAGCGCCTCGTTCTCGGCCTCGTGCTTGGAGCTCACGTACGGCAGGCCGTAGCGGCCGGCGCGGAACACCTGCGTCTCGTCGGCGGTCGTCCCGCGCGGCGCGGGGCCGATCGCGGCGACCGACGAGGTGTGGACCGCACGCTCGACGCCGGCGCGCAAGGCCTCCTCGAGGACGATCCGCGTCCCGTCGACGTTGACGCGAAAAAGGCTGTCGGCACCCGCGCGCAGCGACGTCAGCCCCGCCACGTGGAAGACGCGCGTGACACCGCGCATCGCGCGCCGCACCGCCTGGCGATCGAGGATGTCGCAGCGGACGGTCTCGACCGGGAGGCCTTCGAGCTGCTCGGCGAGCGATCCGGCGCGCATGGTCACGCGGACCCGGTCTCCACGCTCGACGAGCTGGCGGGCCACGTGCGAACCGACAAGGCCGGTCGCGCCGGTGACAAGGGTGACGCTCACGCGCGAAGTGTCCCACCCTTCCCCGCGACCGGGCGCCGGCCTCCGCAGGCCGGGCTCCATTACGCTGGAAGCATGCCTGTCGCCGTGGTCACCGACACAACCCACTACATGCCTCGCGAGATCATCGCGGCGGCAGGGATCCATGAGGTCAGCCTCTACGTCAACTCGGGCGGCAACCTGATTCGCGAGTCGGACATGGCCGACTTCGACGCGTTCTACGAGGGCCTGCGCACCCAGCGCGACCTTCCCACGACGTCGCAGCCATCGATCGGCGACTTCCTCCAGGTCTACGAGCCGCTGATCGAGAGCGGGCACGACATCGTCTCGATCCACCTGGGCGCCGGAATCTCCGGAACCTGCGAGGCCGCTCGCCAGGCGGCCGCCGACGTCACCGCCCGCGGCGGGCAGCGGCGGATCGAGGTCGTGAACTCGCGCAGCTGCTGCGCCGGACTCGGCCTGATCGTCCTCGCCGCCGCGGCGGCCGCCGGGCGGAGGCGCCGACGTCCAGCAGGTCGTCGACCGCGCCGCGGCGGCGGTCGAGAACGCGCGGATCTGGTTCGCCATCGACACGCTCGAGTACCTGCGCCGCGGCGGGCGGATCGGCGGCGCGCAGGCATGGGTCGGCGGTGCGCTGAAGATCAAGCCGATCATGACGTTCGACGACGGCGTCACGCCGATCGAGCGCGTTCGCACGGAGAAGCGCGCGTTCGAGCGGATGGTCGACTACCTGCGCGACCGCAAGGCGGACGGCGCCGACCGCCTGGATCGTCCAGCACATCCAGGCATCCGAGCAGGCCGAGCGTCTGATCGAGCGCGGCCGCGAGGTCTTCGACAGCGACCCTCTGTTCTGCTCGGAGATCGGGCCGGTGATCGGCACCCACGCGGGCCCCGGGCTGATCGGCGTCGGCGGGATCGACCCCGCGCTGCTGCGCCCGTAGAGCGTCTAGCGGCGGCGGCTGCGCCCGAAGATCGCGGCGATCCCGCCGCCGATCACGAAGCCGGCGATCGCCGCACCGGCGATGACCTGCGGGCGATGCGTATTGATCTGGCGGCGCCAGTCGGCGACCGCGACCACCTCGCCGCGCAACTGGGTCAGCGAACTGGCCAGCCCGGCCTGGTTCTCGGCGATCGACGCGCGGATCTGTTCCGGGGTGCGGGGATTGGTGCTCACGGTCGCTGGTCCTCCGGCTTGACGACGACCTCGCGGACCTGCTCCTTGAGCAGCGCGGTCTCGCCGCTGATGGTCGCCTGCGTCTCACGCGCGGCGGCGAGCGCCTGCTCCGGGCACCGGCGATTGCGCCTTCTTGAGGATCTTCGCCGCGATGAATCCGGCGAGCGCGGCGAGCACGATCAGGATGAACGCGACGAGGAAGAAGCCCCAGAAGAACTGGTCGTTGGGGAACAGCTCGTACCACGCCAGCCAGGCGAGGCCCTCGAGGATCAGGATCGAGCGCACCGACGATGAAGACGCCGGCGGCGATGCCGATCGCCGTGCCCCGGCCGAAGACCATCGCCTTCTTCTGCACCTCGAGCTTCGCCAGGTCGACCTGGTCCTTGACGAGGGCCTGCGTGTGCGCGGTGACGCGCTGAATCGCCTCGGCCATGGCCGTCTCGTTGGACGACGGCGGCGGTGTCTGCGGGACTACCGGCCACGACGACCGATGAGCTTGGCGAGGATCATGCCGCCGAGAAACGCGCCGCCGACGAGGATCTCGGGACGGCGTCTCGGTGATCGGGCGCTTGGGCTCGACCGGGGGCAGCGGCGGGGGCGGAGCGGCTCGGGGGCCGGCGGGGTGTTGAGCGGCTCGGTGCTCATTCCGGCGGCTCCTCGCCGTAGACGCGGCGGTAGA
This sequence comes from uncultured Solirubrobacteraceae bacterium, assembly GCA_963817295.1. GTDB lineage: Bacteria > Actinomycetota > Thermoleophilia > Solirubrobacterales > Solirubrobacteraceae > F1-60-MAGs163. The sequence continues at coordinate 48,789 of CAWFOF010000022.1, forward strand.
TCAGCGCGGCGACGCGGAAGGCGGCGATGCTGGCCAGCGCCTCGATTCCGGCCACGAGGCCCATCCAGGCCACCCGCTTGACGAGCTCGTTCTGCATCTGATGGGACCCTAGCTACACGCGGTCGCTCAACTGCTCGCCGGCGTGCTGTCCAGGCCGCCGCAGATCGTCTCGACGACGAACGACTTGGCCTCGTCGTAGTCCCCGGGCGCACCGGGCAGCAGGTCGAAGATCCAGCCGGTCAGCACCTGCTCGATCGCGCCGTAGAACGCCATCGCGGCGAACGCCGGCGTGACCGTGTCCTTGAACTCCCCGGACGCCTGGCCCTTCTCGACGATCGACGGCGATCAGGTCGTAGGCCTCGCGGATCTGCGCCAGGTGCTCGCGGCCGAACGAGTTCGCGGCGCGCGTCACCTCGACGATGATGACCTTCATCAGGTCCTGGTCGTGGCGGTAGGAGTCGACGATGAACGAGGCGATCGCGTGGAGCTTCTCGCGCGCGGTGATCGCGTCGTTGCCGTCGACTTCGCGGATCGCCTCGAGCAGCACGCCCCAGCGCTCGAGGAACAGCGTGTCGAGCACCTCGTCCTTGGAGCGGAAGTAGTGGTAGACGAGCCCGTAGGCGACGCCCGCCTCGTCGGCGATGTCCGACACGCGGCAGGTGTGGAAGCCCTGGCGCGCGAACACGCGAACGGCGGCGTCGAGGATCAGGCGCCGCTTCTCGGCGGCCTGCTGCGGGTTGCGCGTCGCCATCAGGCCATGGCCTCCGCGCCGTGCAGGTGGTAGGCCGCCGGCCGGCGGCCCGTCGAGCGCGGGCAGCCGGCGACGGATGTCGTCCTGGCGATCGAGGTCGAGGTCGGCGGTGATCACGGTCTGGGTGTCGGCGGCCTGCGCGAGCACGAGGCCCCACGGGTCGACGATCATCGACCGCCCGCCGGACCGAAGGCCGGGAGCATGCTCGCCGATCTGGTTGGCGGCGACCACGAAGCACTGGTTCTCGATCGCCCGCGCGCGCAGGAGCGTCGCCCAGTGGTCGAGCGTCGTGGGAAGCGTGAAGGCGGCCGGCACCAGCAGCACGCGCGCGCCGCCGACCGGCGAGCACGCGGTAGAGCTCGGGAAAGCGCAGGTCGTAGCAGACGCTCATGCCGGCGACGGTGCCGTCGGAGAGCGTCGTGAGGACCGCCTCGTCACCGGGCTGCTCGTGCGCGGACTCGCGGTAGACGGTGCCGTCGACCTCGACGTCGAACATGTGGATCTTGCGGTAGACCGCCTTGATCTCACCGTCGGGGCCGATGTGGACGGAGGTGTTGCGCAGCTTCGGCTCGCCGTCGACGCGCTCGGAGATCGAGCCGGCGATGAGGTCGATGCCCGAGCTCGCGCGCGCTCTCTCGCGCCCAGCCGATCGCCTCGCCGTCGAGCGGCTGCGCCCCGGCGCGCAGCGCCTCGCCGGGCCCGAGGACGCTCCACTTCTCCGGCAGAACGACGAGCGACGCGCCGTCGGCCGCCGCGGCGCGCACGAGCCGGTCGGCGGACGCGAGGTTCGCTGCGACGTCGGGCGTGGCGGTGAGCTGGATGGCGGCGGCGCGCACGGGTGATCTCTCCTCGAGATTGACTGACCAGTCAATCTCGTATGCGAACCATAGCCCCCATCAGCCGCCGATAGGGTCTGCGGGCTCGTGACCCGCTCGAACGCAACCCGACCATGACCGTGCCGGCCGGCCTTCCGGCGCGCGGCGACGGGCTCGGTCCGTCCGCAGGGCCTCCCGCTGCCGCCCGCGCGGATGCCGCTGCTGCGCGACGGCCGCCCGCTGAAGCGCTGGCGGTACGTCGGCGTCTACGGCGAGGACGTGATGCTCTGCGCGGCGACCGTGCGCATCGGCCCGATCCCTCAGGCGTTCTGGGCGGTGCTCGACCGCGCCACCGGAGAGCTGCACGAGCGGACGGTGTTCACGCCGGGGCTCGTCGCCGTCGGAGACGGGCACCTCTCGGTGCACGGCCGCGGGATCGAGATCGACCTCGCGCTGGCGCCCGCCGGCGCGCCGATGGAGATCGTCAGCCCGCACGGCGACTCGTACATCTGGACGCGCAAGGATCCGGTCCGGGCGCTGGGGACGGTCGCGGCGGGTGGGCGGACGTGGAGCATCGACTCCGCGGGCCTGATCGACGCCTCCGCGGGCTACCACGCCCGCGAGACGGCGTGGCGCTGGTCGGCAGGCGTCGGCACGGCCGTCGACGGCCGGGCGCTGGCCTGGAACCTCGTCGCCGGCGTCCACGACGCGCCGGGCGCGAGCGAGCGGACGATCTGGATCGACGGCGCCGCGCAGGAGGTCGGCCCCGTCGGCTTCCCGGGAGACCTCGACGGGGTCACGTTCGCAGAGGAGCGAGCGCGGCTCGACTTCGTGGCGGAGGCAGAGCGCGCACAGAGCGACGACCTGAAGGTGTTCCGCAGCGACTATCGCCAGCCGTTCGGCACGTTCTCGGGCTCATTGCCCGGCGGCGTGGAGCTCGCCGAGGGCTTCGGCGTCATGGAGTGGCACGAGGTTCGCTGGTAGGCGGTCAGCCGAGCGAGATCGTGCCGTCGTCGTTCAGCGTCCAGCCCGGGTTGTGCGCGACCTCCCAGGGGTGTCCGTCGGGATCGACGAAGATGCCGGAGTAGCCGCCGTAGAAGGTCGCACCCGGCTCGCGCGTGATCGCGGCGCCCGCGCTGCGCGCCTCCTCGATGACGGCGTCGACCTCGGCTGCGGAGCCGACGTTGTGGGCCAGGGTGACCCCGCCCCAACCCCCGCCGTCGCTCACGCCGCTGTCCTGTGCGAGCTGGTCGCGCCCCCAGAGCCCGACGACCATGCCGCCGGCCTGGAAGAACGTCACGTCCGCTCCCGGGATCGGCCTGTGCGTCCAGCCGAGCGCCTCGTAGAAGGCCGTCGCGCGAGCGAGGTCGGCGACGCCGAGGGTGATCAGGCTGACGCGCTGCTGCATGACTTCGTCTCCTATTCCCCGAGCCAGGCGATGACGGCCAGGACACGGCGGTGATCGTCGCCGCTGGGCGGCAGACCGAGCTTGCCGAAGATGCTCGAGACGTGCTTCTCGACGGCGCCGTCCGTGACGACGAGCTCGCGCGCGATGCCCGAGTTCGAGCGCCCCTCGGCCATCAGCGACAGGACGTCGCGCTCGCGCGGCGTCAGCTCCTCCAGGCGCGCCGGGCCGCGGCCGGCGACGAGCTGCGCGACGACCTCGGGATCCATCGCGGTGCCGCCGCCCGCCGACGCGCCGCACGGCCTCGACGAAGTCGCCGATCTCGGCGACGCGATCCTTCAGCAGGTAGCCGACGCCGCCGCTGCCGTCGGCCAGCAGCTCCTTGGCGAACACCCGCTCGACGTACTGCGAGAGGACCAGGACCGGCAGGCCCGGGACCCGCCGGCGGGCCTCGAGCGCCGCCCGGATCCCCTCGTCGCGGAAGGTCGGCGGCAGGCGCACGTCGACGACGCAGACGTCGGGCCGCTCGCGCTCGACCGCCTCGATCAGCGCGTCGCCGTCCTCGACCGCGGCGACGACGCTGAAGCCGTTGTCCTCCAGCATGCCGCGTCAGCCCGTCGCGCAGCAGCGCCAGGTCCTCGGCGATCACGACGCGCACGGAAGCTCCGCCGTGAAGGTGCGTCGGGCCGCCGGGCGGACTCGTCGAGCGTGAGCGTCCCGTCGAGCGCCTCGACGCGCTCGCGCAGGCCGTCGATGCCCCGTGCCGTTCGGGTTCGCGCCGCCGCGCCCGTCGTCGTGCACGTCGATCTCCAGCGAGGTTCCCGCGGCGCACGAGCCGCACGCTCGCCGTCGAGGCGCCGCGAATGCTTGCGAGACGTTCGTCAGCGACTCGGCGACGACGAAGTACGCCGCCGTCTCGACCGCCGTCGGCAGGCGCGTCGCGACGTCCACGGTGACGGAGGTCGGCACGCCGCCGACGCGCGCCGCGAGCGACGTGATGCGCCGGCTCGAGCCCGCGCTCGGCCAGCATCGCCGGACGGATGCCGCGTGCGATGTCGCGCAGCTCGGCCAGCGCGCGCTGGGTCTCCAGGCGCGCGTCGTGCACGAGCGCCGCGGCGCTCGCCGGGTCCTCCCCGGCCGCGATCCGCTGCTCGGCCAGTCCGAGGTCCAGCGCGACGGCGACGAGCCGCGCCTGCGCACCGTCGTGCAGGTCGCGCTCGATGCGCTCGAGCTCGGCCTGTGGCGGCGTCGACGGCACCGGCGCGCGTCTCGGTGAGGTGCTCGACGCGCTGCTCGAGGTCCTGGCGCCGGCAGCCCAGGAGCGAGCTCGCGATGGCGCCGCTCGCGCTCGCGCAGCCGCGCACGACGGCGAGCGTGACCGGCAGCAGGATCACGCCGACGGCGAAGCAGAGCCCCGCGTTCTGCCAGCTGTCCAGCCGCCAGTCACCGATGTTCGCCTGCGAGGAGGCGGGGACGGTCCACCACCACGCAGGGATGCTGATCAGCGTCAGCGTGACGCTCCAGAAGACGACCGTCAGGGTGAATCCGATCGGTTCCGATCACGAGCAGCAGGACTCCATACAGCGTGTCCCACCAGGTCTGGCCGTCGAGCAGGATGCCCTTCATGCGCTCCCAGAGGGGGCGCCACTCACGCCAGTCGGCGCGCTCCAGGGGCAGCGTGACCCGGTAGCGCCCCTCGATCGGCTCGTCGCGCACCAGCACGGCGCGCCGGCGCTCGATCCACGCGAGGCCGCGCGTCACGAAGAGCGTCAGGATCGCGACCGGCACGCCGATGAACGTGATCAGCGAGCCGATCGCAGTCGACCAGCCGGTGACGATCACCGTGAAGGTCAGGATGCCCATCGGCAGGCCGAGCAGCAGGTAGAGCGTGTCGCGCGCGATCGTGGCCGCCAGCCCGCGCTTGCGCGGCGACGCAGGATCCGCCGCGGGCGCGGCGACCGTCGGCTGCTGGGCAGTGGCGGTGCTCATCGTCAGCATGGTCGCTGTTCGGTCGCGCAGAATCCATCCCGCGGCCCGGCGTCTTGCGTCGGGGGATACCCCTACTGGCGGCGCCGCCGCGCTGGCGGCGCAGCTCGGCCAGCAAGCAGCTTCGAGTGCATGGCCCCGATCAGCTCGCGCAGCGGCTCGGCGCCGCTCGCGATGATCTCGCCTGCGCGATCGACGCTGACCTCCCCCACCAGCCGGTCGAGCAGCGTGCGGACCTCCTCGGCCACGAGCGGCGCGAGCGCCTCGCGGTAGCGCAGCGTGTCGAATACGGTGAAGCCCAGCGCCTCGTCGTACCCGCCGGCGCGGAAGCGCGACATGGCGTCGATGATCTGCACGTCGTTGACGTCGTAACCGCGTGCCGTCGGGCGTCAGCACCTCGAGCTCGGCGAGCCGGTCGAGCACGTTCTGGGGGATCTCGTAGCGCCGGCGGACCTCGGCGGCGCTGATCCGCTCGCCGGGCTCGGCCTCCAGCGCGCGCTCGAGGATCCGGTCCTCCAGCTCGACCAGCGCGGCGGCGTGCCCGGGCCCGCGCTCCATCACGGTGCGGATCGCCCGCAGCGGCATGAAGCGCTCCTCCTGCAGTCGCTTGATCAGCCGGATCTGATCGACGAACGACGGCGGGTAGTAGGCCATGTTGCGCGAGGTGCGCACGACCTCGTCGCCGCCGTCGAGCAGCCCCTCGCGCAGGTAGTGCTTGATCGTGCCCGCGCTGACGCCCGAGCGCTCGGCCAGCTCGCGCATCTTCAGCAGCCCGTCGGTCCCCTCCGTCGCGGGCCGCGTGCTCATGACAGGAACGACCCCGTCGCCTCGCGGGCCGGGCCGCCGACGGCCCCGGCGGCCTTCAGCGCCGCGATCTCGCCGGCGTCGTAGCCGGCCGCCGCCAGCACCGCGTCGGTGTGCTCGCCGAGCGCCGGCCCGGGCAGGCGGTTGGTCTCGCCCGGGGTCCGCGACAGCTTCACCGGGAGGCCGAGCAGCCGGACGGGCTTCTCCGCCCCCGGCTGGTCGAGCCCGACGACCATCTCGCGTGCCTGCACGAGCTCGGAGTCGAGCGCCTCGTCGAGGTCGAGCACGGGCTCCAGGCAGCAGTCGTGCTCGGCGGCGAACGCCGTCCACTGATCGCGCGTGCGCTCGATGAAGACCGCCTGCACCTTCGCGTGCGCGTCGGTGCCGGGCGCCTGGAACTGCACCTCGATCAGCTCCTCGCGACCGACGCCGCGACACCAGTTCTGCCAGAACTTCGGCTCCAGCGCGCCGAGCGTCACCCAGCCGTCCGCGCACTGGTACGGGCGGTAGCACAGGACGCTGCCGGCGAGGATCTGGTTTCCACGCCTGGGCACGACGCCGTCGCAGAGATACTGGCCGGCCACCATCGCCAGCCACGACAGGGCGCCGTCGGCCATCGAGACGTCGACGAACTGGCCCTCGCCGGAGCGCTCGCGCTCGCGCAGCGCCGCCATGATGCCGAACGCGGCCATCAGCCCGCCGCCGCCCAGGTCGGCGATCTGCCCGCCCGCCTGGACCGGCGGGCCGTCGGCCTCGCCCGTGATGCCGAGCAGGCCGATCAGGCCCAGGTAGTTCATGTCGTGGCCCGAGCGGTCGCGCATCGGCCCGTCCTGGCCGTAGCCGCTGATCGCGCAGTAGACGATCCCCGGGTTGACGGCCTTCATCGCCTCGTACCCCGCTCCGAGGCGGTCGAGCACGCCCGGCCGGAACGACTCGAGCACGACGTCCGCCTCGCGCACGAGGCGCAGCAGGACCTCGCGGCCCGCATCGTCCTTGAGGTTGATCCGCACCGAGGTCTTGTTGCGATTGAGCGCGAGGAACAGCGCGCCCTTCGCCGTCTCCTCGGCGCCGTCGTAGAAGGGCGGCGACCAGCGCACGTAGTCGCCCATCCCCATGTCCTCGACCTTGACGACCTCGGCGCCGTAGTCGGCCAGCAGCAGCGAGCAGAATCCGCCGGGCAGCAGGCGGGAGAGGTCCAGGACGCGGATGCCCTCGAGCGGCAGGCTCATCGTGTGACCCCCAGGATCTGGCGGGCTTCGGCGACGGTCGCCGGGCGCCGGCCGACGTCGGTGACCATCTGGCGCGCCTTGGCGACGAGGTCGCCGTTGGAGCGCGCCATCTCGCCGCCGGGCAGGTAGAGGTTGTCCTCCAGGCCGACGCGGATCGAGCCGCCGAGCGACAGCGCGGCGCCGATCAGCATCCACTGCGCACGTGAGATGCCGACGACGCCCCAGTGGCTGCCGGCGGGGATGTTGTCGACCATCGCCGCGAGGTTGCGCGCGGTCGGCGGGATCCCGCCGACGACGCCCATCACGCAGTCGACGTGCAGCGGCGTCTTCAGGACGCCCATGTCGATCAGCGGCTCGAGGCTGCCGACGTGGCCGATGTCGAAGCACTCATGCTCGGGCTTGATGCCGAGCTCGTTCATGGCGGTCAGCAGCTCGACGATCTCGTCGAAGGAGTTCTCGAAGACCATGTTGAAGACGAACTCCTTGCGCGAGCGCGAGTACTTCGCGTAGTTCATCGAGCCCATGTTGAGCGCGGCGACGTCGGGCTTCAGCTCGCGCAGGTAGGCGATCCGCTTCTCGACCGGCACGCCGATGGTCCCGGTCGAGTAGTTGATGATCACGTCGTCGACCGCATCGTTGATCGCCTCGGTGATCGCGCGGAAGTCCTCGATCTCGTAGGACGGCGTGCCGTCCGGCCGGCGCGCGTGGATGTGGATCATCACGCCGCCCTCGTCGACGATCCGCTTGGCCTCCGCGCCATACTCCTGTGGCGTGTAGGGAATCGCGGGACACTGCTGACGGTTGGCGATCGCGCCCGAGATGGCGCAGGTGATGACGACCGGGTGCTCGAGGCTCACGCTGGGGACTCCGTGGGAAGTGGGACGTGCCACTACCCACTGTGACGGATCGCGCCGCGGAGCGTCAAGCCGGCCGTCACCGCCGGGCCGTGCGGTTCCCACCGCCCGCCGCTCGATGGATGCCGCTCGGCTCGATCAGGCGTCCAGCGGGCGCGCCCCGGGGCTCAAGCCGTGCGGTGATCTGCCGATACCCGAGGCAGGCGGCCACCCCCCAGGCTGCATCCCCGCAGGGCAAGCGTGTGACAGCGCAACTGGAGACGAACGGGCGGCCGAAAGGCCGCCCGTTCGCGTTCCGCGATCAGGACTGCGTCGGGAAGCCGTAGTCGACGCCGTGCGCCTTCTGCGGCCAGCGCTCGGTGACGACCTTGCCGCGGGTGTAGAAGAGAACGCCCTCGCGGCCGTGCACATGCAGGTCGCCGAACAGCGAGTTCTTCCAGCCACCGAAGCTGTAGTAGGCCATCGGCACCGGGATCGGGACGTTGATGCCGATCATGCCGGCCGTCGCCCGGCTGCGGAACTCGCGCGCCGCACCTCCGTCCGAGGTGAAGATCGCGGCGCCGTTGCCGTACTCGTTGCGGTTCATCAGCTCGAGCGCCTCGTCGAACGACGACGCCCGCATCATCACGAGCAGCGGACCGAAGATCTCGTCGCGGTAGACGCTCATCTGCTCGGTCACGCGGTCGATCACGGTCGGCCCGACGAAGAAGCCCTCCTCGTGACCCTCGACCTTCAGGCCGCGACCGTCGAGCAGCACGTCGGCGCCCTCGCGCTCCGCCGCGCTCGACGTACGAGGTCACGCGCTGCTGGGCGTCCGCGGTGATGACGGGGCCCATCTCGCTCTTGGGGTCGGCGCCGGGGCCGACGGTCATCGCGCGTGCGCGCTCGACGACCGCGGCGGCCAGCCGGTCGGCCGTCTCGTCGCCGACGGTGACCACGGCCGAGATCGCCATGCAGCGCTGGCCGGCGCTGCCGAACGCGGCCGAGGCGATCGCGTCGGCGGCGACGTCGAGGTTCGCGTCGGGGAGCACGACCGCGTGGTTCTTCGCACCACCGAGCGCCTGCGCGCGCTTGCCGTGCGCGGTCGCCGTCTCGTAGATGTACTTCGCGACGGGCGTCGACCCGACGAACGAGACGGCGTCGACCTCCGGGTGGGTCAGCAGCGCGTCGACCGCGACCTTGTCGCCGTGGATCACGCTGAAGACGCCGGCCGGCAGCCCGGCCTCGGCGAGCAGCTCGGCCATGAAGATCGCCGCGGAGGGGTCCTTCTCGCTGGGCTTCAGGAGGAACGTGTTGCCGCAGGCGATCGCGATCGGGTACATCCACATCGGGACCATCGACGGGAAGTTGAACGGCGTGATGCCCGCCACGACGCCGAGCGGCTGGCGGTAGCTGGCGGAGTCGACGCGCGTCGAGATCTGCTCGGAGGCCTCCCCCTTCATCAGGTGCGCGATCCCGCACGCGAACTCGACGACCTCCAGGCCCCGCTGCACCTCGCCCTGCGCATCGTCGAACGTCTTGCCGTGCTCGGAGGTGACGATCCGCGCGAGGTCGTCGCGACGCGCCGTCAGCAGCTCGCGGTAGCGGAACAGCACGGTCGTGCGCTTCGAGAGCGACGCCGTGCTCCACCCGGCGAACGCGGCGCGTGCGGCGAGGACGGCGCGATCGACGTCCTGCGCCGAGGCGAAGGCGACGCGCCTCGTGACCTGTCCGGTGGCAGGGTCGTGGACGTCGCCGAAGCGCTCGGCGCGGGCCTCCGGGGCGCCTTCGATCCAGTGGCCGACGGTCTTCAGGTCTGCGGCGGTGACGGTCATGGCCCTCAGGGTACGCTCCCGCGCCATGACCGACCCCAGCAGCTTCCAGCAGATCGCCTACGAGGTCTCGGACCACGTCGCGACGATCACACTCGCCCGCCCGGACAAGCTCAACGCCTTCACCGCCACGATGGGCCGGGAGCTGATCGAGGCGTTCGACCTCATCGACGCCGACGACGACGTCCGCGCCGTCGTCGTGACCGGCAGCGGCCGCGGATTCTGCGCGGGCGCGGACCTCTCGTCCGGCGGAGACACCTTCGCGCCGGACGAGGAGGAGCTGCATCGTGACGGCGGCGGAATCGTGACGCTGCGCATCTTCGAGTGCCTGAAGCCCGTGATCGGGGCGATCAACGGGCCGGCGGTCGGCGTCGGCGTGACGATGCAGCTTCCGATGGACGTCCGCCTGGCCTCGCAGGACGCCCGCTTCGGCCTCGTCTTCGCACGCCGCGGCATCGTGCCCGAGGCGGCGTCGAGCTGGTTCCTGCCGAAGATCGTCGGCATCAGCCGCGCCCTCGAGTGGTGCATGACGGGGCGCATCTTCGATGCCGCCGAGGCGCTGGAGGGCGGGCTCGTGCGCAGCGTCCACGCCCCGGACGACCTGCTGCCCGCCGCCTACGCCCTGGCCGCGGAGATCGCCTCGAACACCTCGCCCGTGTCGGTCGCCCTGACCCGCCAGATGCTGTGGCGCATGGCCGGGGCCGACCACCCGATGGAGGCGCACAAGGTCGACTCGCGGGCGATCGCCTCCCGCGGCGTGTCGCCCGACGCCGTCGAGGGCGTCATGTCATTCCTGGAGAAGCGCGAGCCGCACTTCCCGCTCACGGTCAGCACCGGGATGCCGGAGTTCTTCCCGTGGTGGGAGGAGCGACCCTTCCGTTGAGAGAGATGGTTGATCCCACGGCGGCGTGGATGCGTGGTCGCCGAGATCGTGGATGGCGGGCGCGCTGCGGTGGGCGCGAGGCGTGCCGGTGGCACGTCCGCGACCAGCGCAGCGTGATCCGCCGCCGCGAGGTTGCGTCCACGCGCCGCGGTGTCGTGGGATCAGCCATCTAGTCTGCGCCCATGTGCCGACTCTTCGCCCGCATCTCCGCGCAGCCCTACCCCGCGACGTTCGGGTTCCTGGAGACCGACGACAGCCTCGCCGCCCAGAGCCGGCGCGAGCCCGACGGCTACGGGATCGGGACGTTCACCGAGGCCGGGCGTGCCGAGGTCGTCCGCCGCGCCAAGGCGGCCTATCTCGACCGGCGATTCGCGCAGGAGGCCCATGAGCTGCGCTCGCGGCATCTTCGTGGCGCATATCCGCTTCGCGACGAACGGCGAGGACCTGGAGCGCAACACACACCCGTTCGTCCAGCACGACCGGATCTTCGCCCACAACGGCGTGGTGCACGGACTCGACGAGCTGGAGGCGCGGCTGCGGCCCGAGTACCGCTCGCTCGTCGCGGGCGAGACCGATTCCGAGCGCGTCTTCGCACTTGTCACCCAGGAGATCGACGACCACGGCGGTGACGTGACCGCCGGGCTGGTGGCGGCCACGACCTGGATCGCCGCCGAGTTGCCGCTCTACGCGGTGAACATCCTGCTGGCGACCCCGGACGGGCTCTGGGCGCTGCGCTACCCGGACACGCACGATCTGCTGTGGCTCGACGAGCGCGAGCGTCCACATCCCCGACGCGCCACGACCGCCGCCATCGGCTGCGCTTCGGGGTCGACATCCCAGCGCCCGGGATCGCCGTCGCCAGCGAGCGGATGGGCGAGCGGCGACTGGCATGCGCTCGAGCCCGGCGCAGCTGCTGCACGTCGGGCTCGACCTGGAGCCGCACGTCACGACCGGTCCTTCCCGACCCGCCGGCGCACCCGCTGACGCTCGCCGACCTCGACGTCCGCGCCGTCGCGGCCCAGAACGAGAAGTAGCGCTCGGGTTCCTAGACCGGCACGACGCCCGAGCGCTTCCACGGGCGCTCGATCCGCTTGCCCTCGGCCATCTCGAGGGCGCGGCAGATCACCGGGCGCGTCTCGCGCGGGTCGATCACGTCGTCGATCATCGCGTTGTGGGCGGCGACGTAGACGTCGATGATCTCGCGGTAGGCCTCGATCAGCTCCTGCTTCTTGGCGGCGGGGTCGTCGGCCTCCTCGACCTGGCGGCGCATGACGATCTCGACGGCGCCCTCGGCGCCCATGACGCTGATCTCCGCGCTCGGCCAGGCGACGATCAGGTCCGGCTCGTAGGCGCGGCCGTTCATCACGTAGTAGCCGGCGCCGTAGGCCTTGCGCAGCACGACGGTGATCTTCGGGACGGTCGCGTTGGCGACCGCGTAGAGCATCTTCGCGCCGTGGCGGATGATGCCCGCCTCCTCGACCTTCGTGCCCGACCATGAACCCCGGCACGTCCATGCAGGAACAGCAGCGGGATGCCGTAGGCGTTGCAGAGGTTCACGAACCGCGCGGCCTTGTCGGCGGAGTCGTTGTCGAGGATGCCGCCGAGGTGCCGGGGCTGGTTGGCGACGATCCCGCACGGGCGGCCGCCGAAGCGCGCGAAGCAGGTGATGATCGTCTTGGCGAACTGCGGCTTCATGTCGAAGTACTCGCCGTCGTCGACGATCCGCCGGATCACCTCGTACATGTCGTACGGCTTGCGGTTGGACTCCGGCAGGACGTCGAGCAGCTCCTCGTCGGCGCGGTCGATCGGGTCGCTCGCCGGCAGGATCGGCGGGCGCCTGCTCGCAGTTCGTCGGCATGTACGAGAGGTACTGCTTGATGCGCTCGATGCACTCCTCGTCCGAGCCGACCTCGAGGTCGCCCGACGCCCGACTTGCGGCAGTGCACGCGCGAGCCGCCGAGCTCCTCCTGCGTCACGTCCTCGCCGACCGCGGCGCGCACGAGGTGCGGCCCGGCGAGCGCCATCGAGCCGCGGCCCTTGACCATCGGGAACGAAGTCGGCGAGGCCGGGGATGTACGCGGTGCCCGCGGCGCACGGCCCCATCAGCGCGGCGACCTGCGGGATGACGCCGCTCATCACGACCTCCTCGCGGAACAGGTGCCCCGAGCCGGCGAACAGCGAGCCGACGGCCTCCTGGATGCGCGCGCCGGCGGAGTCGAGCAGCCACACGAACGGGATCCGCTTCGTCAGCGCGAGCTCGCGCAGCCGCGCGACCTTCATCTCGCCGGTCATCCCCATCGAGCCGGCCATCACCGTGAAGTCGTAGGCGCAGACGGCGACCAGGCGCCCGTCGACCTTGCCGTAGCCGGTGATCACGCCGTCGGCCGGCGCCTCCTTGCCCTCGAAGGCGCGCACCGAGTAGTGGATGCCGGCGTGGATGCCGAGCTCGCTGAACGTGCCCTCGTCGATCAGCAGCGCGATCCGCTCGCGCGCGGTGAGCTTGTCGGCGGCGTGCTGCTTGGCGATCTTCTCCTCGCCGCCGCCGAGCTGCCGCGGCGACGCGGCGGGCGTGCAGCTCCTCGACGAGCGGGCGCAGGATGCTGGGGGCGGTGGCGTCGGGTGTGCTCATGGCCGTGGAGCCTACGTCGCGCCGACGGCCGCGGCAGCAGCGCCTCGACGACCGGCGCGACGACCCGCGCGGCGCCGTCGCCCGGACAGCCCGTGACCTCCACGCCGATCACCGTTGCGACGCCGGCGACGTCGGCCGAGCATCCGCGCCAGCCCCGCGGCGCTGAAGCCGCCCGGCACCGGGTAGCCGACGTCCGGCACGACCGACGGGTCGAGCACGTCGACGTCCAGGTGCACGAACACCTCGCGCCCGGCGAGCGCGTCGGCGAGGCGGCTCGGCCGCTCGATCATCGAGACGCCGTGGGTCTCGAGCAGCATGCGCTCGCCCCCGTCGAGGTCGCGCACGCCGCACATCACGACGCGGGACGGGTCGAGCGGCGGGCCCTCGAACCCGGCGTCCCACACGCCGCACGCCGCGGCGAGGCACATGCCGCCCAGGAAGGACGAGGGCGAGGTGTCGGGCGAGTTGAAGTCCCCGTGGGCGTCGAGCCACAGCACGAACGCGTCGGGGCGGTCGCGCGCCAGGACGGGAAGCGTCGTCAGGCAGATCGAGCACGCGCCGGCGCAGAGCACCGGGAAGGCGTCGTCGTGGAAGCGCGTCGGCGAGCTGGCCGCCGGCCTCCAGCAGGCAGCCGCGCGAGTCGACGACGTCCTCCTCGTAGGTGGTCTCGCGCGGCTCGCCGGGCGACCCGACCATCCGCACGTCCTGGCCGGAGCCCGCGCCGATCAGCTCGGCCAGGGTGCGCGCGCCTTCCGCGCACGAGGCCGCTCACGCTCGGAGGTCCGGCAGAGGAGCCCGATGATGCGCGCGCTCACCGGCCCTTCCAGTGCGGGTCGCGCTTCTCGAAGAAGGCCGCGACGCCCTCCTGAATGTCCTCTGTGGAGAACGCGATCGCGAGCTGCGCGCGCAGGTAGTCGAGCGCGTCCAGCAGCGCCATGTCCTGCTGGCGCCAGATCGCGTCCTTGCCCATGCGGATCATCACCGGCGACTTCGCGGCGAGCTTGGCCGCCCAGTCGGCGACGGCCGCGTCGAAGTCCTCGTCGGCGACGACGCGGTTGACGATCCCGATCCGCTCGGCCTCGGCGGCGTCGATCCGCTCGCCCAGCAGCAGCAGCTCGGTCGCCTTCTTGCGGCCGACGTTGCGGTAGATCAGCGCCATGATCATGAACGGGAAGATGCCGACGTTGATCTCCGGCGTGCCGAATGTGCGCGCTCTCCTTCGCGATCACGAGGTCGCAGGCCAGCGCGACGCCGAGCGCGCCGGCCAGGACGTGGCCGCCGGCCGCGCAGATCGTCGGCTTGCCGAGCGTGCCGATCAGCTCGAAGAGCCGCGGGAACCGCTCGATGCCGAGGTGCTTGTGCACGAGCGGGACCTCGGCGGCGAAGCCGGCGAGGTTGCCGCCCGCGGAGAAGACCTTCTCGTGCGAGCTGGCGAGCACGACGCGCGCGGACCGCGTCGTCGGCCTCGGCGCGCCCGAAGGCCTCGAGCAGGCCGTCGAGCAGCTCGTCGCTGAGCGCGTTGCGCGTGTCGGGCTGGTTCAGGGTGATCGTGGCGACGCCGTCCGCGACGTCATAGAGGACCGCTGCGTCGGACATGACCGGCACGGTATCCGAGTCGCCGCGCAGACCCACGGCACGAGGCCCGAAAGCCTCCCGGCGCGACGTTTGCGCCGCTCGCCGAGCGGGTAGCCCAAGCGGACTTGCGGCGCCTGCCCACCCGGCGTAGGTTCGCCGCAGCACACGGGACGCGGTCCCCCCGGGCCGGCGTCCGCAACTCCAGGGAGAGGAGACCCATGCACTTCAGGCAATGGATGCTCGCATGCGTCACGACGGCGGTCGCCGTCAGCGGCGCGACAGCCCCGGCCGCACTGGCGGCCGGCGAACCGGCGGAGCCGCTGAACCAGTACGTGGTCAGCGGGAAGATCAGCGGCGACACGCTCGCCCGGCAGGGCTACGATCTCAGCGAGGCCGTGCTGCCCGGGAACAAGAAGGGCTTCTCGATCGTCGCCACGCCCGCGCAGGCGCAGTCGCTGCGCGACAAGGGCGCCACGGTCATCGCGCCGTTCGGCACCGCTCGCGCGCTGCGCGCCGCTCCGTCCTCGCCGCTCCAGCAGCCGACGCACGGCTACGACGTCTTCCGCCCGTGGAGCCTGAAGCCGGCCCCATGCCCGACGACGTGCTCGACGCCGCTGGTGCCGCTGAAGACCTGGTACGAAAACCTGGCAAAGCGCAACCGCGACATCGTCCAGAAGGTCGTCTACGGCAAGTCGGTGCTCGGCCAGGACCTCGTCGCCTACCGGATCACCGACGGCGCCGGCGAGCGCCACCCGGGCCGGCCCGCGGTCATCTACGACGCCGTCCAGCACGCGCGTGAGTGGATCGCCGCCGAGACCAACCGGCGCCTCTTCCGCTACCTCCTCCAGCACAAGGACGACCGCTCCAGCGGCGTGCCGAAGCTCCTCAAGACGCGCGAGCTGTGGGTCGTCCCGATCGCGAATCCCGACGGCTACGACTACACGTTCGGCTCCAAGGCCACGCGCCTGTGGCGCAAGAACCTGCGCGACGTCAATGGCGACGGGCAGATCACCAACGCCGACGGCGTCGACCCCAACCGCAACTGGCCCGAGCGTGGAACTACGACCTCGAGGGCGCGAGCGACGACCCGACGACCGAGACCTACCACGGCTCGGGACCGGCCTCGGAGCCCGAGATCAGCGCGCTCGGCGCGCTGGAGAAGCGCATCGGAGCGAAGTTCCAGATCGACTACCACTCGTTCGCCAAGCTGATCCTCTACCCGGAGGGCTGGCAGGTCGAGACGGAGTCGACCGACGCGCCGCTGATGAAGGCGCTCGCCGGCGACGACCGCAACCCCGCAGTCGCGGGCTTCGACCCCGACGTGTCGGCCGAGCTCTACACGACCAACGGCGACATCACCGACGACGCCCTGACGACCTACGGGACGCAGGCGTACACGGTCGAGCTGTCCGGGGGCGAGGGCCCGGACGTCGGCGGCACGACGAACTCCGACGACGCCTTCTCACCCGGAGGGTTCGTCTTCCAGGACGACGAGGCCGCCGTCGAGGCGGAGTTCCGCAAGAACCTCGACTTCGCCCTGGACCTCGCGAAGTCGGCGGGCGATCCGGCGAACCCGGTCTCGCACCTGGGCAACACGGCGCCGGACTTCGTCCCGACGACGTTCGCGATCTCCTACGGCGACCCGCAGACCGTCGAGGTCAACGCCAAGCGCGAGCTGGGCGACGTGCGCGCGTACTGGCGCGTCAACGGCGGCCAGACGCGTTCGGCGAAGACCGGCCGAGTTCGCCGGCGGGGACCGCTACGGCGCCCCCGGCGTCTACTACCACCGGCTGCGCGCGCAGGTCCGCGGAGCCCACAAGGGCGACAAGGTGACGGTGTGGTTCGCCGCCAAGGGCGCGCAGTCGCGCCCGTTCACCTACACGGTCGCGCGAGGACAGCTCGAACAAGGTCCTGCTGATGTCCGCGGAGGACTACACCGGGCCCAGCCCGGTGCAGGACACCTCGGGACCGGCGTACCTCGCGACGTTCCAGCAGGCACTCGCCGACGCCCACGTGGGCTTCGACGTGTACGACGTCGACGCCCGGTCGCGAACCGCGCCGACGAACCTCGGCGTGCTCTCGCACTACAAGGCCGTCGTCTGGTACACCGGCGAGGACCTCTACACCCGCGAGCCCGGCCAGCCCGGCGGGACCGGCGTGTCGAAGCTGCTGGACGACGAGATCCTCAACGTCCGCGATTACCTCAACGAGGGCGGGAAGGCGCTCATCAACGGCAAGTACGCCCTCCAGGGAGCCTGGGACGGGTTCCTGTACAACCCGCTCGGCTCGCCACCCGGCCCGCCCTGTGCGTCGAACCAGACGCAGGGCGACGGCGACGTGCCGCCGGGACAGGTCGAGAACTGCGTGGCGGTCTCCAACGACTTCCAGCAGTACTGGCTCGGGGCGTACATCCCGGTCAACGCGGCGGCGGACGTCGACGCGGCGGCGGCGCTGCCGTTCCGGGAGGTCGCGCCGGTCGGCGACCTCGCGTTCGGCGTGAACGGCGCGGACTCGGCACAGAACCAGGACAACGTCACGACGTTCCTGACGACGTCGAGCATCCTGAAGCCGGCCACCTACCCGCAGTTCAAGAGCGACCAGGCGATCAAGCTCGACCGCCCGCCGGCCTACGACCCGCCGACGGGGAGCGGCTACGCGTTCTCGCGGTCGGGCGATCAGTCCTACCGCCGGCTCGCCAAGACGTTCAGCGTGCCCGCGGGCGCGACGAGCGCGGACCTGTCGTTCAAGCTGTCCTACGACACGGAGCCCGACTGGGACTACGTGTTCGTCGAGGCGCACACGGCGGGCCAGGACGACTGGACGACGCTCCCGGACGTGAACGGCCACACCTCCCAGGATCTGGGGCTCAGCTGCCCGCAGATCCCGATGGTGGAGCTGCACCCGTTCGTGACGCACTACGAGACCTACAACGGCCCGCCCGGCGGGAGCGCGGACGCGACGTGCGACCCGACGGGGACGACCGGCGCGTGGAACGCGGCGACCGGCAACTCCGCCGGCTTCCAGGATTGGAAGGTCGACCTGAGCGCCTACAAGGGCAAGGACGTCGAGGTCTCGATCACGTACATCACCGACCCGGCGACACACGGGCTCGGAGCGTTCGTCGACGACGCGACGTTCAGCGTCGACGCCGCGGTGGCCGACTTCGCCGGCTTCGAGACCGGGCTCGACGGGTGGACCGTTCCCGGTGCGCCCGAGGGATCCCCGGGCAACTCGGACGACTGGGAGCAGACCGCGTCGGTCGGATACGTCGACGGCCCGGGAGTGCGAACGGATCGCTCGCTCTACTGGGGCTTCGGCCTCGAGGGCGTGACCGGCGCGGCGGCGCGCGCGCAGCTCGTGCACAACGCGCTGGCGTACCTCGGCGCGCCTAGCGGCTCGCGCTGACGCTCGGCGGCCGCCGCGACCCGTGTCGCGGCGGCCGCCGCCGTCGCGCGTCGGCGACGACCAGCGAGAAGTGGGACGTGCCACTGTTCACTTTTGGGGCGACCTCCGGTAGCGTCCCGGACCCCACCCGCCGCCCAAGGAGTCCCCATGGCCACCGCCTCGTCGGTCATCAAGCCCGACTACGCCGCCAAGAAGAAGCACTTCATCTTCACCGACGAGCACGAGCAGCTGCGCGAGTCGATCCGCTCGTTCGCCCAGAAGGAGCTGGCGCCCCACGCCGACGAGTGGGAGGAGACGACCTTCCCCGACTCGGTCTTCCATCGCATGGGCGAGCTGGGCTTCCTCGGCCTCGACAAGCCCGAGCAGTACGGCGGCCAGGGCGGCGACTACTACTCCGCGCTCGTGCTCGCCGAGGAGATCGCGCACGCGCAGTCCGGCGGCCTGGCGATGGGCATCGCCGTCCACACCGACATGGCGATGCCGCCGATCCTCGCGTTCGGCACCGAGGAGCAGAAGCAGGAGTGGGTCGTTCCGGCGATCAAGGGCGAGAAGATCCTCTGCCTCGGCATCACCGAGCCGGACGCCGGCTCCGACGTCGCGGGCATCAAGACGCGCGCGGTGAAGGACGGCGACGAGTACGTCATCAACGGCTCCAAGACGTACATCACGAACGGCCACCGCGCCGACGTGATCGTGCTCGTCACGAAGACCGATCCGGACGCCGGCTACGACGGCTTCACGCTGTTCCTCGTCCCGATGGACGCCCCCGGCGTGATCCGCGAGAAGCGGCTGGAGAAGCTCGGCATGCACGCCAGCGACACGGCGCTGCTCGCCTTCCAGGACGTGCGCGTGCCCGACACCGCGGTCCTCGGCGAGGTCGGCAAGGGCTTCTACCACATCATGTGGGAGCTCCAGGGCGAGCGCCTGATCGGTGCCGCGGGCTCCGTCGCGGGCGCCCAGCTGTGCATGGACCGCACGCTGCAGTACGCGCTCGAGCGCACGGCGTTCGGCAGGCAGATCGGCAAGTTCCAGGTGATCCGCCACAAGTTCGCCGAGATGGCGACGAAGATCGAGGCGGCGCGCCAGCTCGTGTACATGACGGCGTGGCGCTTCCAGAACGGCGAGTACCCCGTGCGCGAGATCTCGATGGCGAAGCTCTACTCCGCGCGCATCGCGGTCGAGGTCGCCGACGAGTGCATCCAGATCCACGGCGGCGCCGGGTACATGAAGGAGTACGGCGTCGAGCGCGTCTGGCGCGACATGCGCCTGAACCGGATCGGCGCCGGGACCGACGAGATCATGCTCGACGTGATCGGCCGCTCGTACGGTCTGTAGCCGGCTGTTGGGCGCTCGCCCCGCGCGGTAGCGTCACAGCCCAGATGACCGACTTCGCCTCCACGATCGCCGCGGCGTACGCCGTCGAGGGCGCCTCGATCGATCTCGGCCGCGGCGTCCTCGAGGACGTCGTGGCCCAGGACGCGAAGGTCCAGATCGCGCTGTCGATGATGAACCGCCACGGGCTCGTCGCGGGCGCGACGGGCACCGGCAAGACGAAGACGCTGCAGGGCATGGCGGAGCAGCTCTCGGCGCAGGGCGTGCCGGCGTTCGTCGCCGACATCAAGGGCGACCTCTCGGGCCTGGCCGTGGCGGGCGACGCGGAGGGCATCGCGTCAAAGCGCGACGCCGAGCTCGGCGATCCCCTACGAGCCGACCGCCTTCCCGGTCGAGTTCCTCTCGATCGGCGGCCTCGGCCCGGGCGTGCCGATCCGCGCGACCGTCTCGGACTTCGGCGCGACGCTGCTGGCGAAGGTGCTGGGCAGCAACGAGACCCAGGAGTCGAGCCTCGGGCTCGTCTTCCACTACGCCGACACGAAGGCCCTCCCGCTGCTGGACCTCAGCGACCTGCGCGCGCTGCTGACCTTCCTGGACTCGGCGGAGGGCAAGGCCGAGCTCGAGGGCATCGGCGGGCTCTCCAAGGCGACCGTCGGCGTGCTGCTGCGCGACCTCGTCGCCCTGGAGACCGGCGGCGGCAACGAGTTCTTCGGGGAGCCGCAGTTCAAGATCAGCGACCTGCTGCGCGTCACGCCGGACGGACGCGGCGTCATCAGCTGCCTCGAGCTCGCCGCGGTGCAGGACAAGCCCAAGCTGTTCTCGACGGTCCTGATGTGGCTCGTCGCCGAGCTGTTCGAGGAGCTGCCCGAGGTCGGCGACGTCGACAAGCCCAAGCTCGTCTTCTTCTTCGACGAGGCGCACCTGCTGTTCAACGACGCCAGCAAGGCGTTCCTGGAGTCGGTCACCCAGACGGTGCGCCTGATCCGCTCCAAGGGCGTCGGCATCTTCTTCATCACGCAGAGCCCGAAGGACGTTCCCGGCGACGTGCTCGGCCAGCTCGGCAACCGCGTGCAGCACGCGCTGCGCGCGTTCACGCCGGACGACCAGAAGGCGCTGAACTCGGCGGCGAAGACCTACCCCAAGAGCGAGTTCTACGACATCGAGACGCTGCTGACCTCGATGGGCACGGGCGAGGCGGCGGTGACGTTGCTGAACGAGAAGGGCATCCCGACGCCCGTCGTCCACAGCCGGCTTCCCGCGCCGCGCTCGCGCATGGATCCGGCCGACGACGTCGACGCCGCCGCGAAGGCCTCGCCGCTGTACGCGACCTACGGGACGCGCATCGACAGCCAGAGCGCGCGCGAGATGCTCGCGGCGCGCGTGACGAACGCGTTCGCCGGCGCCGAGACGACCGCCACCGCCAAGGCGGACTCCCCAGCGCCGGAGCACAAGCAGACCGCCACGGCCGTCGGCGGAGGTGCCGAGGCGATCGGCGACTTCCTCAACAGCCGCCAGGGCAAGCAGATGCAGAAAGAGGTCGTGCGCGGCATCTTCGGGCTGCTGAAGAAGAAGCTGTAGGCCCCCGCCCCAGGGGGGGCCTCAGGCTTTGCCGCGGCTTTCCCGCGGCTTGCCTGGGGGTTTCGCAGCGTCGTGGCACTGTCCTGTCCATGAAGCGCTCCAACTCACCGAGCCCCGTCTGCTGGGACGCAACGCGATCGCCGTGTACGGCACGACGCTGGCGCTGTTCGCGACGGTCTTCGGGTCCATCGGGCTGCGCGCCGAGCAGAGCCGCGACGCCGGGCCCGCGAGCGCCTCGATCAGCACGACGCACGCCGTCAAGGCGCTGAGCAACAGCACCGGCGCGGTCGCCCGCACCGCCAAGGAAGGACACGACGACAATGACTGATACCGACACCACGCCGCCGTCTCCCCGCCGGCGGACTCACAAGCCGAGTCCGCTCCCCGTCTTCGCCGGAACCCTCGCCGCCTTCGTCGCCACCTTCGGCTTTCTCGGCGTGCGCATGGCGCAGGGCCAGGATCCCGCGCTCGGCGCGCCCAAGGCACAGGTCGCCGCGGTCGCAAAGCATCATCGGACTCGCGCCCGCACGCATCATCGCTCGCACGCTCGCAAAGTCGCGCCCGAGCACGTCACCGTCCAGAGCCCTGCGCCCGCGTCCGCGCCCGCTCCGGTCCAGAGCTCCGCCCCAGCGCCCGCACCGGCGCCCGCTCCCGCTCCCGCGCCGGTGCAGAGCTCGACCTCCTGAGCCCGTCACCGCCCGCCGCCGGGCATCCGCATTAGGCTCCGTTCGTGTCCACGAGCTATGCCAAGGGTGTCCCGGCGGCGAGCGAGCGCCGTCTGCTGCCGCCGTTCACGCAGGAGCACGAGGAGCTGCGCGAATCGCTGCGGCGCTTCGTCGAGAGCGAGCTGCTGCCGCACGCGACCGAGTGGGAGGACGCGCGCTGGTTCCCCAGCGAGCTCTTCCCGCGCATGGGCGAGCTCGGCTTCCTCGGGCTGAAGTACGAGGAGCGCTACGGCGGCCAGGGCGGCGGCTACATGCACGACGCGGTCCTCGCCGAGGAGCTCGCGCGCTGCGGCTCCGGCGGCGTGGCGGCCGGCCTCGGCGCGCACATCACGATCGCCACTCCCCCGGTCTGGAAGTTCGGCACCGAGGACCAGAAGCAGCGCTACCTCGTGCCCTCGATCGCCGGCACGAAGATCGCGGCGCTCGGCATCACCGAGCCGGACGCCGGCTCGGACGTCGCCGGGCTGCGCTCACGCGCCACGGAGGTCGACGGCGGCTGGGTGATCAACGGCTCGAAGACGTACATCACGAACGGCGTGCGCGCCGACTACGTCGTCATGGCGGTCAAGACGACGCCCGAGGGCGGCCACGGCGGAATCTCGTTCTTCCTCGTCGACACCGATCAGTCCGGCTACACCGCCACGAAGCTCGAGAAGCTCGGCTGGCACGCGTCGGACACGGGCCTGATCGCGATGGACGACGTCTTCGTCCCGCAGGAGAACCTGCTCGGCGAGCTGCACGGCGGCTTCAAGCTGATCATGGCCAACTTCCAGTGGGAGCGCCTGTCGATGGCACTCGGCGCCGTCGCGGGGATGCAGGCGTGCTTCGACCGCACACTGCGAGTTCGCCCACGAGCGCGTCGCCTTCGGACGGCCGATCGGCAACTTCCAGGCGATCCGCCACAAGTTCGCCGAGATGGCGACCACGATCGAGGCCGGGCGCTCTCTGACCTACCACGCGCTGCGCCTGTTCACCGAGGGCCAGGACGCGATCCGCGAGGTCACCATGGCCAAGCTCGCCACGCAGCGCGCCGCCTTCGACGTCGCCGACACCTGCCTGCAGATCCACGGCGGCGCCGGCTACATGAAGGAGTACGGGATCGAGCGCGCCGCCCGCGACGCCCGCCTCGGACCGATCGGCGGCGGCACCGACGAGATCATGCGCGAGATCCTCGGGCGCACGATGGGGCTCTGAACACCCGGACTCGAGGCGATCACAGGATCGTCACGACTCTTTTCACCCTGATCACACGAGGGTGACAGCAAGGTGACACGTCGCGACGGGCGGTGACGTGGGATGGGATCTCCCCATCACTCCACCCATCCGGGAGGTCACACCCAATGCGTATCCGCACCCGACGCGCGACCGCGCTCGCGGCCGGCGCCCTGGCGGCAGCCGGCATCACCGCCGGCGTCGTCGCAGCGTCGCCCGGCGATCCGGCCGACTTCGCCTCGGTCCCCGCCCAGCCCAAGTCGCCGGGCATCGCCCTGGCGAACGTCCTGTCGCCGGGCCTCAACGAGTTCGCCGTCGCGCAGGGCTCCGACAAGCTCGAGAACGGCGTCGCCTGCGTCCAGTACTACGGCTACGACGCCCACGTCCCCGGCTCGTCCGACTGCTCGGCGCAGGCGCCGTTCCTGCCGGTCCAGCCTTCCGGCCAGGAGGCCGCGAAGACGGAGCCGGACAAGAACACCTACCTGACGCTGCGCTGGCAGAAGGGCGCGGATCCGAGCTACGACTACGGCACCCACTTCCTGTTCCAGGGCCACGAGACCGGCAGCCCGGGCGTGATCACCCGCGTCAACCTCGACGCAGACGCCGCGCACCGCGTGACGCTGCTCGCGACCACCGAGAAGGACGGCACGACGCCGCTGCCGAACATCGACGGCTCGACGTGGGATCCGTGGGCCAAGCGTCTGCTGTTCACGAACGAGAGCCTCACCTCCGGCGGCGTGTGGCAGGCGACCACCGACGTTCCGTCGACCGTCGTGAACCTTCAGGGCATCCTGGGCATCGGCGGCTACGAGGGCATCCAGAACGACTCGGCCGGCAACGTCTGGATCGTCGAGGACGTCGGCGGGAAGAACGGCACGGTGAACACCTTCGCCAAGGCGCCGAACAGCTTCGTCTACCGGTTCAAGCCGGTCGATCCGACGGACCTGACCAAGGGCGGCAAGCTGCAGGCGCTGCAGGTCGGCTCGCTGCGCAACGCCGGCCAGCCGATCGCCTTCAACGGCCCGTCGACCGGCAGCCCGACGGGCGCGCAGGCCGACGCCGACATCACGTCGGGTGACACGCAGGACCTGCACACCTACGGCCACACGTTCGCGACGAAGTGGGTCACGATCCACGACACGGCCACCGACGGCACTGCGCCGTTCAACGCCAACGCCGCCGCGAAGACGGCGAAGGCGACGCCGTTCAAGCGCCCGGAGAACGGCCAGTTCCAGCCGGGAACCGGCTTCCGCACGTTCTTCTTCGACGAGACGGGCGACACGGACAACCGCTCGCAGGCGATCCCGAACCTCGGTGGGTTCGGCGGCGTGCAGCGGCTCGACCAGTCGAGCCCGTCCGCGGACACCGGCACGCTGCGGCTGTTCTACCGGGGCGACCAGGCGCGCGCCGGGTTCGACAACGCGACGTTCCTGTCGCGCAACCGGATCGCGTTCGTCGAGGACGCCGGCGACACGCTCCACGCGCAGCGCAACGCGCTCGACTCCGCGTACGTGCTGGACACGCGGGTCGACTACTCGGCGCCGGGCGCACCCCAGCCGGTGCGCTTCATCGCCGAGGGCCGTGACCCGTCGGCGACGATCGACTCGGCGGGCGGTCCGCTGGTCGCCGGCAACGAGGGTGACAACGAGATCACCGGCATCCACGCGTCGGACGGCGACGCCGGCCGCTTCGGCATCCTGGGCGCCAAGATCCCGAGCGTGTTCCACGACGGCTGGCGGCTGTTCTGGACCCAGCAGCACGGTGACAACACCACGTGGGAGGTCGTCCGCGACGACGCCCCGCGTCACGGCTGGGATCACTGACCGACCGGCCACGGACAATCGCGACACGCGGGCCCCGGGAGACCGGGGCCCGCGCTCGTTCCGTAGGATCGCGTCGGCATTTCGAACCCGATCTCAGGAGACGGCATGGGAGTTCTCGACGACAAGGTGGCGATCGTCACCGGATCGGCCCGCGGCATCGGCCGCGCGACCGCCGAGCTGCTCAGCGAGCACGGCGCGAAGGTCGTCGTCAACGACCTCGACGGCGACGCCGCGAAGCAGACGGCGGGCGAGATCGCCGGCGAGACCGCGGTCTACGCCGGCGACCTGACGAAGCCCGGCGCACCCGCCGAGCTCGTCCAGACCGCGATCGACGCGTGGGGCAGGATCGACATCATCGTCAACAACGCCGGCTACACGCTCGACGCGCCGATCCACAAGATGAGCGACGACTGGTTCCAGCGGATGCTCGACATCCACGTCGTCGCGCCGTTCCGGATCATCCGCGAGGCCGCCCCGCACCTGCGCGAGCCCGCCAAGGCCGAGAAGGCGCAGGGCGTCGAGGTGTTCCGCAAGATCATCAACGTCTCGTCGATCTCCGGCACGATGGGCAACGCCGGCCAGGCGAACTACTCGGCCGGCAAGTCCGCCGTCGTCGGCCTGACCAAGACGCTGGCCAAGGAGTGGGGCCAGTTCAAGGTCAACTGCAACGCCGTCGCGTTCGGCTGGATCGAGACGCGCCTGACCGCCTCGAAGGTCGACGACAACACGATGGAGATCGACGGCGAGAAGGTGCAGCTCGGCATCCCCGACCAGATGCGCGGCATGGCGAACATGCTGATCCCGCTCGGCCGCCCCGGCACGCCGCAGGAGGCCGCCGGCGGCGTCTTCTTCCTCGCCTCGCCGTGGAGCAACTTCGTCCACGGCCAGGTGCTCAACATCACCGGCGGGCAGTTCACGGGAATGACGACCTGATGAGCGACTGCACGATCGCGACGGTCGGCGAGGACGACCTCGACGACCTCCTGCCGCTGATGCGGGCGTACTGCGACTTCTACGAGGTCGCGCCGCCCGACGACGGCCTGCTGGCGATGTCGCGCGCGCTGATCGCCGACCCCCGGCACGAGGGCGTGCAGCTGATCGCGCGCGACGCCACCGGGCGGGCCGTCGGCTTCGCGACGATCTTCTGGACGTGGCAGACGCTCGAGACCGGGCGCACCGGCGTGATGAACGACCTCTACGTCGACCCGGACGCACGCGGCACCGGCCTCGCGGACGAGCTGATCGGCGTCTGCGCCGATCGCGCGCGCGAGCACGGCGCAGGCACGCTCGTCTGGGAGACCGCGCTGGACAACCACCGCGCGCAGAAGGTCTACGACCGCGTCGGCGGCATCCCCGGCGACTGGCGGATCTACGAGCTGCCGCTCGGCTGAGCGGAGCCGGCGCCGAGCTCGAGCACGCAGCCCGAGAAGTAGTCGCCCGCGGGCGAGGCCAGGTACGTGACGAGGTCGGCGACGGCTCGCGTCGTCGTCGCGTCGCCGGGCCAGACGGCGACGACCCGGATGCCCAGGCGAGCCCACTCGACCGACGTCGTGCGGGCCAGGTTCTCGAGCGCGGCGCGCGCGGCACCGGCGTCGGGCCATCCCCCGGCCGCGGCGCGAGCAGGACGACCTTGCCGTAGCCGGCCGGGCGTTGCGGGCGTTGACGACCGCCCGGGTCGCGTTCCAGGTCCCCTGCACGGCCGCGGCCGAGCGCGACCGCGCCGCCGCCGAGCACGCGGAACGGCGCGCCGGCGTCGCAGACGAGGACGTCGGCGGCCTCGAGGCCTCTCGGCGGCGCGGTCGTCGCCGCCTCGTCGAGCAGGTCGCACGCGAGCGGGTGCACGTCCGCGCCGAGCGCCGCGCAGGCGCCGGCGACCGAATCGCCGCCGCCGGCGACGACGAGATCGACACCGCTGAGGATCCCGCTGCGCAGCAGTGGTGGCGGGATCTCGGTCATCGGCGGCGAAGGATAAGACGTTGCAGAGCATTCCAAGCGCAACCTTGACCCCTCGCAGCGGTTCCTAGGTGTGATGCCTCGCGTCCTCGCAGCCGTTCTCGGCACGATCCTGCTCGCCCTCAGCCGCTCCGGCGGCGGCGCTCGCACGTGACGCGCTGATCGCCACGGGAAACGGCGTCCTGACGCTCGTGAACGTCACGAGCAACACGGTCAGCGCCCAGATCCCGGTCGGCGGCCGACCACGACCGCGGTGACCTCCTCGGCCGACGGCTCACGCGGCTACGTCGCCACCGGGCGGCGCGTGGTCGCCGTCGATCTCGCCTCCCGCACGACGCAGGGGACCGTCGCCCTGACGGGCACGCCGCTGGCGCTGGGCGCGACCCCGAACGGCTCACGCGTGTTCGCGGCGCGCCGCGGAGCCGTCGACGTCCTGGCCACGATCCCCTCCGTCGCACGCCTCGCGACGATCAACCTCGGCTCCAGCGCGACGCCCGCGCGCCCTGGCCGTCGCACCCGACGGGCTGCGCGCCCTCGTCCTGCTCGACAGCAAGCGGGTCGCGGTGCTGGACCTGACGACGCTCACCGTCTCGCGCCGCGTCGCCGTCGCCGGTGCGACGGGCGTCGCGATCTCCCCCGGCGGCGGCGGCTGGGTGCTCGCCTCGGGCAAGAAGGGCGGGCGCCTGGTGCGCGTCGACCTGCTGTTCGGCCGCGCGCTGGGCGCGATCGCGCTCGGCAAGGGGATCGGCGGCGGCCTGGCGATCGCGCCCGACGGGCGCCACGCGATCGCCGGCGGCTCGCGCGGCTCGCGCGTCGCGGCGATCGCCGACCTGCAGGCCGGGCGCCTGACGACGCGGGTGCGCGTCGGGAGCGGCCCCGGCGCCACGGCGACGTCGGCGGACGGCACGCGGCTCTACGTCGCCGACGGCACGGGCGGCACCCTGTCGGTGCTCAGCGGGCTGTCGTTCAAGCGCCTGAAGGTCGTCACGCTGCCCGCAGGGGCCCGTCCGCGGGCCATCGTGGTCCAGTCCGGCCTCGCCGTTCAGCGCGGAACCGAGGGTGACGACGTGCTGATCGGCACGCGCGGAGCCGACCTGCTCGAGGGGCTCGGCGGCAACGACACGCTCAGCGGCAACCGCGGCTTCGACCAGCTCTTCGGCGGCGACGGCAACGACACGATGGACGGCGGCACCGAGGACGACCTCATCGACGGCGGCGCCGGGGACGACCGTGGGTCTGGCAAGTCCGGGAACGACCGGCTGATCGGCGGACCGGGCAACGACGCGCTGAACGGCGGCACGGGCAACGACATCCTCGACGGCGGCGACGACTCGGACTATCTCGACGGCGGCGACGGCGACGACACGATCACCGGCGGGGCCGGCAACGACAAGATCGTCGAGACGCAGCTGGGCAACGACAAGCTGCTCGACGGCGGGCCCGGAAACGACTACGTCGACGGCGGCCGCGGCACCGACCGGATCCTCGGCGGCGAGGGCAACGACACGCTGCTCGGCCGCTCGGGGTCCGAGACGATCGACGGCGGGACCGGGGACGACACGATCGACGGCGGCACGGGCGGCGACCAGCTGTTCGGGCGCGAGGGCAACGACACCGTCACCGGCGACGCCGGCAGCGACCGGATCTCCGGGTCCTACGGCAACGACGACCTCGACGGAGGCTCCGGCGACGACACCATCTCAGGCTCGTACGGTGCCGACACGATCGTCGGCGGCACCGGCGAGGACACGATCACCGGCGGGACCGGGAACGACGAGATCCGCGTCGCGGACGGCGATCAGGACACCGTCGACTGCGGCCCCGGCAAGGACACCGTCTACGTCGAGGACGACGCGCCCACGCGCGACCTGCTGTCGAACTGCGAGACCGTCATCAGGATTCCGGCCGAGCCGGCCAACGACGGGCCCGCGACCACGAACGTGATCCCCGGCACGTCCGGGAACGACATCCTGACGGGAACGCCCGGCAACGACTCGCTGTTCGGCGCGGACGGCAACGACATCCTCTACGGGCAGGACGGCAACGACTACGTCGACGGCGAGAACGGCAACGACGAGCTGCACGGCGGCCCTGGCGACGACGAGCTGCACGGGCGCAACGACGACGATGTCATCTACGGCAACGAGGGCAACGACCGGATCTTCGGCGAGCGCGGCAGCGACAACATCGACGGCGGGCCCGGCAACGACACGATCCAGGGCAACCTCGACAACGACACGATCCAGGGCGGCGAGGGTGACGACCGCATCCAGGTCGTCGGCGGCGGATTCGACCGCGTCGCGTGCGGCCCCGGCGACGACACGGTCTACGCCGACGCGACCGACGAGGTCGCCGCCGACTGCGAGCACGTCAACCGCTAGGAGCTACGACGACGTGCGCAGCGCGCGCTGCTCGGCCCGCACGGCCTTCGCGCCGCGCTCATCGAGGCTCGCGTACAGCGTCTTGATCTCCGCGAAGATCTGGTCCGCGGCTTCCTGCTGCTGCGTGCGCGTCGGGTCGGCGACGACGTCGAAGCGCAGCGGATCCCCGTAGCGGACGGTCACCTTCGGGAACTGCAGCCGGCGCCAGTTGCGCACGCGCTGGGAGCCGTGGATCGCGACCGGAACGACGACCGTCCCGCTCTGCAGCGCGACCCGCCCGATGCCCCCCTTCGCCCGCTCGGCGAGCTTGCCCGTCCGTGAGCGGCCTCCCTCGCAGTACATGCAGATGCTGCCCTCGCGCTCGAGGATCGACAGCGCGATCTCGAAGGACTGATCGTCGCGGAAGCCGCGGCGGACCGGGAACACCCCACCGTGCTTCATCACCCAGGCGAACCAGCCCTTGTAGAGCTGGGACTTCGCCATGAACTGCACCTTGCGGCGCGTCGCCGCACCGAGGAAGAAGTGGTCGATGTTCGAGAAGTGGTTGGGCGCGAAGATCACGCCGCCGCTCGTCGGGATCTTCTGCGAGTCGATCGTCGAGGTGCGGAACGCCACCCAGGCGTACAGCGACATGACGATGCGGACGGCGTCGTAGACCCAGTCCGGCTTGTGGGTGAGCGGCCAGTCGTAGTACTTCTGCAGCTCGTCGAGCGGGCGCGGGTCCTTGTAGACCTGCTCCTTCATCGTCATCAGGCCCGGATCCTGCTCGGCCTGGCGCTGCGGCTGCGTATCGCTCATCAACCTCAGCGAACACCGGAGCGGCGCCGGCGGTTACGTCTCGATCCAGCCGCGAGCGCGCTCGACGGCGCGGTTCCAGCCGTGCAGCAGGGTCTCGCGCTCGTCCTGGGAGATCTGCGGCTCGTAGCGCGCGCGCTCCCGCCACAGCTCGCTGACGCGGCTCTGCGTCCAGACGCCGGCACCGACGCCGGCGAGCAGCGCCGCCCCGAGCGCGGTCGTCTCGGCGATGTCCGGCAGGACGACCGGCACGCCGAGCACGTCGGCCTGGAACTGCATGAGCCAGCCGTTGACGGTCGCGCCGCCGTCGGCCTTCAGGCTCTCCAGCGGGCGGCCGGAGGCGACCTCCATCGCCCGGACGGCGTCGACGGTCTGGTAGGCCATCGCCTCGAGCGCCGCGCGGGCGAGGTGCGCGCGGCCGGTCCCGCGGGTCAGCCCGACGATCGTCCCGCGGGCGTACGGGTCCCAGTGCGGCGAGCCGAGGCCCGGTCAGGGCCGGGACGAAGTAGACGCCGTCGTTCGAGCTCGAGCGACTCCGCGAGCGCCTGGGTCTCGGCCGCGTCCTTGACGACGCCGAGGCCGTCGCGCAGCCACTGGACGGCCGCACCGGTGACGAAGATCGAGGCCTCCAGCGCGTACACCGTGCGCTGCCCGATCGACCAGGCGACGGTGGCCAGCAGGCCCGGCGGCGGGGGCGGCGGGTCGCCGCCGGTGTTGACGAGGACGAACGAGCCCGGTGCCGTAGGTGTTCTTCCCCTGGCCCGGGTCCAGGCACGCCTGCCCGTAGAGCGCGGCCTGCTGATCGCCCGCGACGCCGGCGACCGGGACGCCGCCATGGCCGGGCAGCGCGTCCTCGCGGACGCTGCCGAAGGCCCCGATCGAGGGCCGGATCTGCGGCAGCGCCCGCTCCGGGACGCCGAACAGCTCGCAGCAGATCCGGGGCCCAGGCACCTGTGCGCAGGTCGCAGAGCATCGTCCGGGATGCGTTCGACGTGTCGGTGACGTGCTCGCCCGTCAGGTTCCAG
Source organism: uncultured Solirubrobacteraceae bacterium (assembly GCA_963817295.1). Lineage (GTDB taxonomy): Bacteria > Actinomycetota > Thermoleophilia > Solirubrobacterales > Solirubrobacteraceae > F1-60-MAGs163. The sequence goes on from CAWFOF010000022.1 coordinate 79,760, forward strand.
ATCAGCCAGGAGTCGACGGTCCCGAAGAGCGCGCGCCCGTCCCGCGCCCGCTCGGCGAGCCCGTCGACCTCGCGCAGCAGCCACTCGATCTTCGTCGCGGAGAAGTAGGGGTCGAGCACGAGGCCGGTGTGATCGCGCACGAGCGGCTCGTAGCCGTGCGCGCGCAGATCGTCGCAGCGCGCGGCGCCACGGCGGTCCTGCCAGACGAGCGCGTGGTGCAGCGGCTCGCCCGTCGCGGGATCCCAGACGCAGACGGTCTCACGCTGGTTCGTGATCCCGACCGCGGCGAGCTCCCCCGGGCGCACCCCGGCGTCCTCCAGCGCCTCGAGCGCCACGGCGCGCGTCACGTCCCAGATCTCGGCCGCGTCGTGCTCGACCCAGCCCGGCCGCGGGAAGTGCTGGCCGAACTCGCGGTAGGAGCGCCCGACGAGCTCGGCGCCCGCGTCGAAGACGAGGCACGTCGACCCGGTCGTCCCCTGATCGATGGCGAGAATCACGGTGGGAGCGTAGATCACGTCGCTGCGGCGTTCGACCGGCGGGCGAAAGCTGGTGCCGAGTTTCCGACCGACTGTCGGTGTGGAAGAAGGTCTCGTGGCCGTACCGTTCCAACCGTGATCGAAGTGATGCAAACGGTGACTCCGCACACGTCTCCTCCTGTGACGCATGAGCCGCTCGCATCTCGGTCGCGTAGGCGCTCTGGCGTGGCCTGACCCTCCACGCCAGAGCGTCCCCGGCAGGGGACGGGGCCGAGATAACCCGGGCGGTGGGGGACACACCGCCCGGGTGTCGGCCTGCCCGCTCCCGTGGTCGTTCAGCTCGGCGACCCGCGCCGCCGGCTCGCCCAGACGGCGACGAAGTCCTTCAGCTGCCGGAAGCGATGGACGAACCCGCGCCACGTCCGGCCGGTGGCGCGATGCTCCAGGTCGACGGGCGACCTCGCGACCCGGTACCCCGCGCGCGCCGCGTCGACGGTCATCCCGATCTCCATCCCGAAGCGGGGGGCGAACGGGGTCACGGCGGCCAGGACCTCGGCGCGCATCGCACGCTGGCCGCTGATCGGTGCCTGCAGGTCCAGCCCGGTGAGGTTGCTGGATCGCCCAGTGCGCGAAGCCGACGGCCACACCGAAGCCGCCGCCGACCTTGCGGGCGAAGATCGCCACGGCAAGGTCCGTCGTCCCGTCGTCGACCGCCTCCAGCAGCGGGGCGAGCCGCCCGGCGCTGGCGGCGAGGTCCGCGTCGCAGAGCAGGATCAGCTCCGGATCGTGCTGGAGCGCCCGCTCGGCGGCCAGCGAGGCGGCGCCGCCCTTCCCGGTGCGCGTCGCCAGGCGCACCACCTCCGCTCCGGCGGCCTGCGCGACGGCCGCGGTGTCGTCCGGCGATCCGTCGTCGGCGACGATCACGCGCGCGCCCGGGAACGCCAGGCGCACACCCTCCACCGTCGCACCGATGCGATCGGCCTCCCGATGGGCGGCGATCACGACGATGAGGCGGGAGGCGTCCATGGCGCGGGTTATCGTGGCAGACCACCCCCGTTCCACTGCCCTTGGAGGACAGGTTCGTGCCCGATATCGAGGCCCACATCACCGGCACGGTGTGGAAGATCGAATGCCAGGTCGGAGACAAGGTCGAGGAAGGCGACACCGTCGTGATCCTCGAGTCCATGAAGATGGAGATGCCCGTCGAGGCCGAGGACGAAGGCACCGTCAAGGAGATCCTCTGCGAGGAGGGCCAGGCGGTGAACGAGGGCGACACCCTCGTCGTTCTCGAGTAACGCGGGAGCCAATAGGGTCCGGGCGATGCCCGGAGAACTTCGACGAAGACCGGCCGTCGGACGGCGTCCTGCGGCTGACGATCTCCAACCCGGACAAGCGTGGCGCGCTCGACCACGCGATCCTCGACTCGCTGGCCGACGGCGGTGGCCGAACACCGACGCCCGCTGCATCGTCGTGACGGGCGAAGGCCCCCACTTCTCCTCCGGCTACGACATCGGCGACATCCCCGACGACGTGTTCGCGGTCGAGGCCGAGAAGCTCGTCGCACACCCGTTCACGAACGCGCTCGACGCGCTCGACGCCACCGACGTCCCGACGGTGTGCGCGATCACGGGCCCCGCGATCGGCGGCGGGCTCGAGCTCGCGCTGGCCTGCGACCTGCGCGTCGCCGCCGAGGGGATCACCGTGGGCATGCCGCCCGCGAAGCTCGGCCTCGTCTACTCGCACACGGGGCTGCGGCGCTTCATCGACGCGATCGGCGCGCCGCGCACGCGCGAGCTGTTCCTCGTCGGCCGCCGCGTCCCGGCGGACACGGCGCTCGCGTGGGGACTCGTGAACGAGGTGGTGCGCGCCGGAGGGCGTCGAGGCCACGGCGCTGGACTGGGCGCAGGAGCTCGCCGGCGAACGCGCCGCTCAGCGTCCGCGGCAACAAGCGCGTCATCCGCGAGCTGCTCGCCGCGCGAGGGCGAGCTCGATCCGCAGACCGAGCAGGAGCTGATCGCGCTGCGGCAGGAGTGCTTCGCGTCGCAGGACATGCTCGAAGGCGTCCGCGCGTTCGGCGAGAAGCGCGCTCCCCGCTGGCAGGGCCGACTGTCCGGGTGACGTCGCAGCGCCGCGCGCCGATCCCGGATACGTCTGCGTCTACGAGAAGAGCACGACCGCCTCGCTCGCCAGCAGCGATCTGTTCCCGGCGACCTACGACGCCGATGCCGGGCGCACGCACGGCTTCGCCCTCTACACGACGTCCGCCGGCAACACCTACGGCGTGTGGGCCTATACCGCGCCGTGAGCGTCGCTGACGGTCAGCGCGCGAGCACGCGCGTCTTGAACGTGATCGGCTTGGTCCCCGCCGGGCGGTAGGTCAACGTCCACGTGCGGTCGCAGGCCTTCGACGTCCCGCCGAGATCGAGCGTCGTCGTGACCTGACCCTCGTGGTTTGCGGCGCCCTTCGGCACGGTGCCCTTCAGCGTGCGCCCGCCCGACGTCGCCGTGAGCGGGACGGCGGCGCCGGACTTGCGGCGCTGGCCGTCGATCCAACTGACGCCCGCCCACAGCGTCGCGCCCGCCTTCGGGTGCGTGTCGCCGCGCGAGCACGCCATCTCGGACGGCGGCCGGAGCACCAGGAGGTGGCTCGTGCCCTTCGCTGTGACGTAGCCCGGCGGCGGGAGGGACTCACGCGGCGGCCTGACGTCCTGGTAGGACGGCTTGGAGATCGCGGTCACGGTGCCGCAGCGATCGGCGCTCATGAGAGGGCCGCTCCAGCAGGCCGCGGTGGCGCGCGGCCCCTGGGTGGCGATGATCGGGACCCGCGTGGCGACGGCCACGCCCGCGAGCCGGGAGGCGGCGCCGGTGACGAGGCGCTGGGGGCCGGCCTCGGTCTGCCGGAACGGGCCACCGCGGGTGCCCTCGCAGGCACTCAGGTCGCCGTCGCAGCTCTGGCGCCACCACAGGCGGCCGTCGGCGTCGAAGGACACGTCGCTCATTCCCTGGCCGCTGAGCCCGCAGACCGCGCTGTCCAGCGTGCGCACGGCGCTCGTCCGCAGGTCCAGCAGCCGGACGGTCGCCAGGCCGCAGATGCCGAAGTCGCCGCCCGAGGTGCTCACGCGTGACGTCACGGCGACGCGGTCCCCGCGGAGCGCTGACGAGATGGCGGAGGCCCTGGTCACCGTGAAGCACTCCTGGTAGATCGAGAGCTCGCACGTCGAGGGGGGCAGGACGTCGATGATGCGGTCGTTCGTGCCGTCGGTCTTCGAGAGGTGCACTCGCCCGACGCCGGCGGAGCCGCCGGCCACGTACACGAGCTGATCGTCGCGGATCGCCGGCGCACGCTCGACCACACCGGGCCGCGCGGCGAACGGGAACGACTTCGGGGAGTGCGTGCCGAGGTCGTAGCCCTCGATGTCGCACGCAGTCGGCGTGCTCGTCGGGTCACCGCTGCAGCGTGACCACACGAGCCACGTCTGCCCGTCGGGACCGCGTCCCGCCGAGAGCTCGAGCGGACGCTGCGACGGCGCGACGTTGAGGGTGCGGACCGTCCCGCCGCGATCGACGACGACCCGGTAGACCGCGGCCGCGTCGTCCCAGCGGCTCCACGCCGCGGTGTTCGAGTACGCCGCGATCGGGCCGCCCGCGGCGTCGGTCGCCAGCACGCCCGAGAGCGGCGCGGCTCCCGAGGGTGACGCGCCCGCCGCGAGGACGAGCAGCACGAGCACGGACAGAACGAGGACCGGACGGGATGCGCGCATCGTGGCTCAACGCTCCCACAGCGCGAACGACGACACATCCGCTGGCCCTACCCCTGCGACCGTGATGTCCCGCAAGCGTGGCGCAGGGGCAATTCGCAGAGGCAGGAGAGCTAGGGTCCGCCGGGTGGGACATCGGCCCGTGAAGCTCGCGACCTGGAACGTCAACTCGTTGCGCGCGCGCTGCCGCGAGTGCTCGAGTTCGTCGCGGCCGCACGAGCCGGACGTCGTCCTGCTCCAGGAGACGAAGGTCGCCGAGGACCAGTTCCCCGCGCAGGAGCTGGCCGACGCCGGCTACGACGCCGTCCATCACAGCGGCGGACAGTGGGCCGGCGTCGCGATCCTCGCCCGCTCGGGCCTCGGCCTGACCGAGGCGACGACCGGCCTGCCGGGCGAGGCGCGCCCCGAGGAGGCGCGCTGGATCGAGGCCGCTGTCGCCGGCCTCGGCGTGCGCGTCGCCAGTGTCTACGTCGTCAACGGCCGTGAGGTCGGGAGCCCGACGTTCGACGAGAAGCTGCGCGTTTCTCGACGCGCTCGCGCGCCGCGCGGGCGCACTGCGCGGTCAGCCGCTCGTCGTCGGCGGGGACTTCAACATCGCGCCGGCCGACGAGGACGTCTACGACCCGGCGGCGTTCGTCGGCTCGACGCACGTCACCGATGACGAGCGCTCGCGACTGCAGGTGATCGAGCGCGCAGGGGCGCTGACCGACGCCTACCGCGAGCTGCATCCCGACGAGCAGCAGTTCACGTGGTGGGACTACCGCCAGGGCCATTTCCACCGCGGGCTCGGGCTGCGGATCGACCTGCTGCTCGTCGGCGAGCCGCTGGCGGCGGGGATTGCGCGCCTGCGGGATCGACCGCGACTTCCGCAAGGGCACGAAGCCCAGCGACCACGCACCGCTGCTGGTGGAGCTGGAGCCGCCGTCGTGAGCGACGCCGTGCTCCGGCTGGCGGACGGCCGCGCGCTCGGGTACGCCGAGTACGGCGACCCCGCGGTCGCCCGCTCGTCTACCACCACGGCGGGCTCAGCTGCCGCCGCGACGTGCGGCTTCGCCGACGCCCGCTGCCGTCGAGCTCGGCATCCGGCTGATCGCGCCCGACCGTCCGGGAATCGGCCTGTCGGACCGTCGCCGGGACTACCGGGTCGCCGACTGCGCACATGACGTCGAGGAGCTGGCGGACGCGCTGCGCCTGGAGCGCTTCGCCGTCCTGGGCTGGTCCGCCGGCGGACCCTACGTCCTCGCCTGCGCGCACGCGCTGGGCGATCGCGTCAGCGCAGCCGCGACGGCCGGCGGCGCCGGCCCGCCCGACCGCACCTCGGTCGCGGAGCTCGGCCTCGGCCTCGACCGCGTGCTGTTCCCGGTGGCCCGCTGGGCTCCGCCGCTGGGTCGCGCCATCCTGGGCCCCGGGCGGCTGCTCCCGGCGCGGATCGGGATGCGCCAGATGCTGAAGGAGGTCCGCTCGGACGGCGACCGCGCGGTCCTGGGGACGCTCGATCCCGGCGAGCTTCGCTCGTGGTTCACGACGGGCGCGCGTCAGCGGGACGGGCGGGATGGTCGACGACTATCGCGCGCTCGTCATGGACTGGGGCTTCGCGCTCGAGGACGTCGCGACTCCGGTGCGGCTGTGGCAGGGCGAGCAGGATGCGCTGGTGCCGATGGCCGAGGCGCGAGGTTCCTCCACGACCGGCTCCCGGCGTCGACGCTGACCGTCGTCCCCGGCATCGGTCATTTCGTGCTCTTCCGCCACCTCGACGAGGTGCTCGCGGGGCTGGGGCTGACGGGCGATCCGGTGGGGTCTTCCAGGCCGTTCTGTAACACCGTCCGCCAGCGGTGGCAGGCTGCTGGCCATGGCTCCGCTCATCACTCAGGAAGAGGCGCTCCAGCTCGGTGCGCTCACCGACCCCAAGGACATCGAGGCGCTCGTCGAGCGCGCCTGGCAGGCGCGGCTCGAGCACTTCGGGGACGCGACCGACATGTGCTCGCTGGTCAACGCGAAGTCCGGCGGCTGCGCCGAGGACTGCGGCTTCTGCGCGCAGTCGCGCTTCGCCGACGCCGAGACGCCGATGCACGCGATGATGGAGCCCGAGCAGATCCTCGAGCACGCGCGCGCCGCCGAGGCCGCCGGGGCACACCGGTTCTGCATGGTCACCCAGGGCCAGGGGCTGTCGAAGCGCGACTTCGAGAAGTACCTCGAGGGCGTGCGGCTCGTCAGCGAGCAGACGAATCTCAAGCGCTGCGCCTCGATCGGCCACATGAGCGTCGATCGCGCGCGACAGCTCAAGGAGGCCGGCGTCCAGCGCGTGCACCACAACGTCGAGACCGCCGAGTCCTACTACGACGAGGTCGCCACGACGGTCAAGTACGAGGGGCGGCTGCGGACGATCCAGGCGGTCCAGGAGGCCGGCCTGGAGACCTGCGTCGGCGGCATCCTCAACATGGGTGAGACACCCGAGCAGCGCGTCGAGATGGCGTTCCAGCTCGCTGCGGTCAATCCGACCAGCGTCCCGATCAACCTGCTGATCCCGAAGGCCGGGACGAAGTTCGGCGACCGCGAGATCATGAATCCATGGGAGGCCGTGCAGTGGGTGGCGATCTTCCGCCTGATCCTGCCCGAGGCGCTGTTCCGGCTCTGCGGCGGACGCGTGCAGAACCTCGCCGAACTCCAGCCGCTGGCGGTCAAGGCCGGCGTCAACGGGGTCATGATGGGCAACTTCCTGACGACGCTCGGCAACACGCCGGCGGAGGACCGTGAGATGTTCACGGACCTCGGGCTGAACATCGCGCGCCAGCCCGACAACGGGTCCAACCCGCGCCCGGACAATCGCTCCGGCTGGCTCGAGGGCCAGACGCCGGACATCGTCGAGACCTACCTCGACGACGCGGGGACCATCGTCCCGGAGGATCTGGGCGCGACGTTCGAGGTGCGGCTGTGGGATCCGTCCAAGCAGCTGCGCTTCAAGGCGAAGGACAAGACGCACTCCCGAGCGCCCCGACGGGGCGTCCAACGCGTGGCCGGAGGCGCGTCAGACCGAGGCGCTCTCATGAGCGCCGTGGACATCGAGCGCCATCTGGACGACCTGGAGGACCGCGGGCTGCACCGGCGACTGCGACTGATCAGCGGGCCGCAGGGCCCGCGCGTGGTGCTCGACGGCAAGCCGGTCCTGCTGCTGTGCTCGAACAACTACCTGGGGCTCGCCGACCATCCGCGCGTTCGCGAGGCGGCCGCCGATGCGGCGATGCGCTGGGGCGTCGGGGCCGGGGCGTCGCGCCTCGTCTCGGGCTCGATGCGCATCCACCGCAAGCTCGAGGAGCGGCTCGCGGCGTTCAAGGGCGCGCGCGCCGCGCTGCTCTTCGGCTCCGGCTACATGGCGAACATCGGCGTCATCGGCGCACTGGCGGGCAAGGGCGACATCGTCTTCTCGGACGAGCTGAACCACGCCTCGATCATCGACGGCTGCAAGCTCTCCGGCGCCAAGACGTTCGTCTACCGCCACAACGACGTCGACCACCTGTCCTGGGCTCTGCAGCGCGCGGAGGGCCGCGGGGCACTGATCGTCACGGACTCGGTCTTCTCGATGGACGGCGACATCGCGCCGCTGACCGAGATCGTCGAGCTCGCCCGCCGCCATGACGTCCGCGTCGCGGTGGACGAGGCCCACGGCGTCGGCTGCGTCGGTCCCGGCGGACGGGGCGTCGTGCACGAAGCCGGCCTGGAGCACGAGGTCGACGTCGTCATCGGCACGCTCGGCAAGGCGCTGGGCTCGTACGGCGCCTACGTCACCTGCGAGAAGGACATGGCGGACTACCTCGTCAACACGGCGCGGCCGTTCATCTTCTCCACCGCACCGTCGCCGCCGGCCGTGGCCGGGGCCCTGGCGGCGCTGGAGCTGCTGATCGAGGAGCCGCGACGCGTCGAGCGTCTCGAGGCGAACAGCGTGGCATTGCGAGGCGAGCTCGCACGCGAGGGCTTCGACGTCTCCGGCTCGGCGACCCAGATCGTCCCACTCGTGATCGGCGACGCCTCGCTGGCGATGCGCATCTGCGAGCAGGCCATCGAGAACGGCGTGTTCGCGCAGGCGATCCGGCCGCCGACCGTCCCCCAGGGGACGTCGCGGCTGCGGATCGCGGTCATGGGCACGCACTCCAAGGACGAGCTTCGCGAGGCGGCGCGCGTGCTGGGGCGTGCAGCGCTGCAGGCGGGGTTCCGGCCCGGAGCCGGGGTGCCCGTCGCCGCCGCCGGGGACCTGGCCGAGGACCGCGCCGCGGCGTGAGCCTGCGCGGCGTCCTCGTCACCGGAACCGACACCGGCGTCGGCAAGACCATCGTCGCCGCCGCGATCGCCGCGGCGCTGCGGGCGCGAGGCGAGAACGTCGCAGCGGTGAAGCCCGTCGTGACCGGCCTCGACGAGCCCGAGCCCGGCCATCCTCCCGATCACGAGCTGCTGGCCGCGGCGGCCGGCGGCGGCCCATCGGCGGCGGTGACGACCCTCACGTTCGGCCCGCCGCTGTCGCCGCACCTCGCGGCGCAGCTCGCCGGGGTCGTGGTCGAGCCGTCCGAGCTCGTCGCACACGCACACGCCGCCGCTGAGGCTGCCGACGTGCTCGTGGCCGAAGGGGTCGGCGGCCTGCTCGTCCCGCTCACCCCCGGCTACCTGATCCGCGACTATGCGCTCGATCTCGGCCTGCCGCTGGTGGTCGCCGCGCCGTCCGGGCCTGGGAACGATCAATCACACGTTGCTGACGCTCGAATCGGCCCGCGCGGCCGGGCCTCACCGTCGCCGGGGTCGTCCTGACTCCGTGGCCCGGCGCGCCGTCCACGGCCCAGCGTCTCCAACCGCGAGACGATCGCCGCGCTCGGACGGGTCGAGGTGTCCGTCCTCGCCGCCACCGGCCTGCAGGCCGGCGAGCTTGCCGCCGCCGGCGCCGCGCTGCCGCTCGATCGCTGGCTCGATCAGCCCGCGGCGGGCTGATCCGCCAGCAGGTCGAGGCCGGGCGCGCGCTTGGCGGGCGTGAACTGCGTCGGCGCTCCGTATTCGACGACGCCGGCCAGCGCGTACGGGTCCTGCGCGAACAGCGCCCGTGCCTCGTCCGGCGGCATCGTCGACAGCAGGAGCACGGCGCCGACGGGCGGCGTCTGACGGCCCGCGGCCAGGATGCGTCCCTCCGCGATCCGGTCGTCGAGCCACGCCAGATGCGCCTCGCGATGGCGGTCGACCTCCTCGAGCGGCGCGGTGTACGTGGTCGTCACGACGAGCATCAGGGGGTGAAGTACATCGGATTCGGAATCTTGACTGCGACGCGCGCGGCGCCGCCCGTGAGGTCGCTCTGCTGATCACCGACGTTGACGAGGACGCGCAGGCCGTGCCTCTCGAGCGCCTTGCGCGCCGCGCTCTTGAAGGGCACGAGCGACGCGTCGGTGTTCGTCGCCGGGCGCATCACGATCTTCAGCCACCCACGATATCCGGCGGCCTTGAGATTCGCCTCGGTCAGCCCGCGGATCCCCTCCGGCCGGCCGGTGATGAAGACGACCTTCACCTTCTCGGCCTGTGCCCGGCGCGCCAGGTCCAGCGCGGGTCGCAGCACCGGGAGCTTCCCGGCCAGCACGCAACCGGCCAGCTGCATCGAACCGAACCCGACCGGCTTCTCGCACGCGTAGCTGGACAGCGCCGTGTCGTCGATGTCGAGCACGAGCGCCCCCCGCTTGCCCTTGGGCAGCGCCTTCACCCCGCGGTCCAGCGCCCTGCGCGCCTTTGCGAATGCCGCTGCGGCATCCGTCTTGAAGCCGCCGCCGTCGTAGTAGGCGACGACCTCGCCGGTCGGCGCGGGCGCCTTCGGCGGCGTCGCAGCCGCGACGGAGACCGGAAGGACGAGGGCCGCGCAGGCGGCGAGCAGGGTGCGTCTGTGCATAGGAGCCAGGCTAGAAGACGAACGCCGCCGACGCGCCGGCAGGTCAGCGCTCGCCGTGCGCCGCGACCTTCAGGATCGAGCCGTCGATCAGCCACTCGACCGGCGCGAGATCGTCGGTGTAGACGCGGCCGCCGGGCAGCCCCGGGCCCATCCGCCCCGCCGTCTCGCGCGCGCCCCGAACCAGCGCGGACGGCATCACGCCGCTGTTCGCCGCGCGCCTGAGGGTGGCCGCCGACGCCGGGGCGCTCGTTGCGAGGAGCTGCGTGTTGACCGACTCGGCGGGGTCGCGCAGGACGACCGGGAACACGTCGCGCATCGTGGCCGTGAGCACCTTCTCGAGCTTCGCGTCACCCTCGGGATGCCCGACGTTGACCATCACGACGCCGCCCGGCGTCAGGTGATCGCGCACAAGCTGGAAGAACTCGCGCGTGGCGAGGTAGAACGGGATGTACGGCTGGCGGTAGGCGTCGACGAGGATCACGTCCCAGCGCCGGCCGGACGAGCGCAGGAACGGCCGCGCGTCCGCGGTGTGCAGGTGCAGATGCGGGCCGCTGAGCCCGAACAGGCGCCGGCCGACATCACTCAGCGCTCCGTCGATCTCGACGCCGTCGACGCGCGCCCCGGGGTAGAAGTGCCCGTACGCGCGAGCCACCGTGCCCGCCGCGTTCCCGAGGATCGCGATCGATCGCGGCGGCCGCGCGCTCGCCGCCCATGGCAGCACGAGCGCCTCGTCCCAGTAGTTGCCGGTCAGGTAGGCCCCGGGGCGCCAGGTCGAGTGGACCGCCTGGCCCTCGTTGAGCTCGAGCTGGCGCTCGCCGTCGGAGTACTGGACGACGCGCGCGTACTGGTACTCGGTCTCCTTCTCCCAGATCACCCGTGCGGCGTTCGCGCTCTTGATCGTGCCCACCGGCACGACGAACAGCGCGAGCAGCACGACGGGCGCGACCAGCGAGCGCCGGCCGACCGCGGGGACGGCGGAGAGCGCGAGCGCCAGCGCGAAGAACAGGAACGTCCGCCTGGTGCCGAGCAGCGGTATCAGGACCAGCGCGCTGAGGAACACGCCGGCGAGGCTCCCGAGCGTCGAGATCGCGTAGAGGCGGCCGGCGACGCTGCCCGCCTCGTCGACCGCGTGCACGCTGAGCCGCACCGCGTAGGGCGCCGCCGCCCCGAGCACGAGGACCGGGACGGCGATCAGCACGAGCACCGCGATGAGCGAGCCGGCGAACGCGCCCGCCTGCACGTTGTCCAGCGCGTCGACCGACACCCGCAGGAACGGCCCGGCGACGAACGGCACGACCGCCATCAGGCCCGCCGCCAGCAGCACGACGCGGCCGAGCCCGTGGACCGTCGGGTCACGATCGGCCAGGCGCCCGCCGAACCAGTATCCGATGCTGAGGGCGACGAGCACGGTGGCGATCGTGTTCGCCCAGACGATCGTCGATGCACCGAACCACGGAGCGAGCAGCCGGGCCGCCGCGATCTCCGCGCCGAGCGAGGCGGCGCCGACGACCGCGACCATGGCGACGATCAGGCGGCGGTGCTCGGTCGGGTTGTCCACCCAGAACAGGCTAGGAGCACCGCGCAGGAAGCCCGTCCGCTCCGCGTCCTACCGTGCCGGACATGCCGCCTCGCACCGCCGCCGAGCTCGCCGACCTCGATCGCCAGGTCCTCTGGCATCCGTTCACCCAGCAGCAGGGGTGGAACGACGAGGTCCCGCTCGTGATCGAGCGCGCGCAGGGCTGCACCGTGTGGGACGCGGACGGCAATCGCCTACCTCGACGGCGTCTCGTCGCTGTGGTGCAACGTCCACGGCCACCGGCACCCGCGCATCGACCAGGCCGTTCGGGACCAGCTCGACCGCGTCGCCCACACGACCATGCTCGGCCTCACCCATCCCCCGGCGATCGAGCTCGCCGCGCGGCTCGTCGACCTGGCGCCCGACGGGCTGCGGCGCGTCTTCTACTCCGACAACGGCTCGACGGCCAACGAGATCGCGCTGAAGATGGCCTATCAGTGGCATCACCAGCGCGGCGAGTGGTGGCGCTCCGGCTTCATCTGCCTGAAGAACAGCTACCACGGCGACACCATCGGCGCCGTCTCCGTCGGCGGGATCGACCTGTTCCACTCGCTCTACCGGCCGCTGCTGTTCGACACGTGGCAGGCCGAGCCGGGCGACATCGCGGACATGGAGCGCCTGATGAAGGAGCACGGCGACAAGCTCGCCGCGGTGATCGTCGAGCCGCTCGTGCAGGGCGCCGCCGGGATCCTCGTCCACCCGGAGGGCTACCTGCGGGCGGTGCGCGAGCTCTGCGACCGCCACGGCGTGTTCCTGATCTGCGACGAGGTGGCGACGGGCTTCGGGCGAACGGGCACGATGTTCGCCTGCGAGCAGGAGGGCGTCTCGCCCGACTTCATGACGCTCGCCAAGGGGATCACCGGCGGCTATCTCCCGCTCGCCGCGACGCTGACGAGCGAGCGCGTGTACGAGGGCTTCCTCGGCTCGTTCGACGAGCTCAAGAGCTTCTTCCACGGCCACACGTACACCGGCAACCCGCTCGCCTGCGCCGCCGCGCTCGCGACGCTCGACGTGTTCGAGGAGGAGCGCACGCTCGAGCGCCTGCAGGGCACCATCGCGCTGCTGGGAGACCTGCTCGACGAGCACGTCGCACCGCTGGGCGCCGTGGCGGAGATCCGCCGGCGCGGCACGATGACCGGCATCGAGCTGACCGAGTTCCCGCTGGCCGCCCGGATGGGCCATCAGGTGACGCTCGCCGCCCGCGAGCGCGGCGCGATCATCCGCCCGCTCGGCGACACGATCGTGCTGATGCCGCCGCTGGCGATCAGCGACGCCGACCTGACGCGGCTCGTCAGGGTCACGGCGGAGGCGATCGCGGTCGCGACCGGCGTGCCCTCAGCGCGCGCCGCCGAGCCCGCCGCGGCCTGACCGGCCTGACCTCAGAAGGGGCCGCGCGGCAGCGTGCGGCGCGATCCGCCGCGCAGCAGGCGCCTCGACGCGGCGAACGACACGGCCAGCGCTCCCGCGGCGACTGCCGCGGCGCGAATCGTGCGTGCGGGGCCGCTCGTGTCGGGGATCGGGACGAACCGCGAGCCGGCCGCGTCCAGTTCGATGAACCCGACGGGCGTGCCATCGAGCAGCCCGCCACCGCCACCCCCGCCGCCACCGAGCGGGTCGCTGCCGAAGCCCAGTCCCCCGCGCGCTCGCACGCGGGCGACGGGAACGACCGTTCGCCCCTCGTACTCGACCGGTTCGCCGAAGCACATGCTCGTGCCCTGCATCCGCTCGATCACCGAGCGCAGTGTCAGCCCCAGGCGCCCTCCGGCGCCGCCGCCGGCGAGCATCGCCTCCGTGGGCGCGGTGATCGGCGCCGGCCCGGGCGAGCCGGCCGCCGCCGCGACCTCCACGGTCTGCTCCTTGGCCGCGTCCTTGGCTGCGCGCTCGCGCCGGGATTCCAGGTCCGCCGCCACCGCCTCGGCGACGCGTGCGGCCCGTGCGGCGGCCTCAGCCTGCTGCCGCGCCGCCTCGGCGTACGTCGCGACGGCCTCGGCCGCGCGCCGGTCGCGCCTCGCCGCCTTCGTCTCGTCCTTTTTGGGCACGGGGTCGGCGCCTAATCCTCGTACGCGACGAAGTCCTTCTTGCGCGCTCCGCACACCGGGCAGAACCAGGTGTCGGGAATGTCCTCGAACGCCGTTCCGGGCGGGATACCTCCGTCGGGATCGCCCTCGGCCTGGTCGTAGATGTAGCCGCAGGACTCGCAGATCCAGCGGGTGATCGTCTCAGCATCAGTCATTGACGAGGTACGGTAGCGAACCGGTCAACGACCGGTTGACAGCGTGTCACGCCGTGCGGGTGGCGCTGGTAGGTTGGGCCGGTGGACGTCGACCGCCCGGGCCCCGGTGAAGATCTGAACACGACGGGGGAGGTGATTCCTCCGCGCCAGGCCGCCTCCGTCGTGCTGCTGCGCGGCGGGAGCGAGGCCCTCGAGCTGCTGCTCGTGCAGCGCACGCCGCACGCGCGATTCATGGGTGGGGTCTGGGTGTTTCCCGGCGGCGCCGTGGACGCACACGAGGGCGAGGGCGACGAGGCGCACCGGCGCGCCGCGGTGCGGGAGCTCGAGGAGGAGGCCGCGATCAGCGGGGTCGACCCGGCCTCGCTGGTCAAGTTCTCGCAGTGGATCACGCCCGCCGTGATCGCGATCCGCTTCGACACCCATTTCTTCCTGGCCCACCTGCCGGCCGGCCAGGAGCCCGCCATCGACGGGGACGAGATCGTCGACCTCGAGTGGTTCACGCCGCAGGGTGCGCTCGACGCCCACCGCGACGAGCGCATCGCGCTCGTCTTCCCCACGATCAAGCACCTCGAGCAGTTCGCGCCGTTCGCCAGCGCCGACGAGCTGATCGCCTACGCCACCAGTCGCGAGGTGCGGGCGGTCGAGCCGCGCGTCGTGATCGAGGGCGAGGTCGCCCGCGTCCTGCTGCCGGGCGAGCCCGGCTACGACGACTGATCGGCCGGCTGCTCCTCCGCGGCCGGCTGCTCCTCCGCGGCCGGCTGCTCCTCCGCGGCCGGCTGCTCCTCCGCGGCCGGCTGCTCCTCCGCGGCCGGCTCCTCCTCGACGACCGTCTCCTCGACGACCGCCACCTCCTCCTCCTCAACGGCCTCGGGCTCGGTCACGGCCTCCTCGCCGGCCTCCTCGGCCGGGGCATCCTGCGGAGCGCCGGCGCTCTCGAGCTGCGCCTGGTAGCGCGGGGCGACGAGCTTCACGAGCGGCACGAGCTTCAGGATCGTCGCGACCGGGCCCTTGGCCTTGATGTCCCCCTGGGACAGCGCGACGGTGATGTTCACGTGGCCCAGCCAGAACTCATGGCCGGTGTCCGCGGACATCGCCACGATCACGCCCGGGCGCAGGTTCGTCGCCCCGAGTGCGAGCTCGAAGGGCTCTTCGGCGACGAGCTTCGTGGTGATCGCCGCGCCCGGATCGCGGTACTGCCACTGGACGATCGCGTCGACGCGGCGCAGCTGCCCGGCGACGGACTCGTCGGCGAGCAGATCCTGGAACAGGCGGCCAAGCGCGGCGTAGACCTCCCGATCGTCCTTGAAGTGCGGCACGTGACCTCTTTCTGAGCGTGTCAGCCCGGGGCGCGGAGAGGAGCCCCGCGGGCGCCGGAGGATAACCCTTCGGCGCCCGCAGAGGACGCTACTCGCGCCCCAGCAGCAGGGCGATGCCCTGACCGCCGCCGATGCACAGCGTGACGAGGCCGAGCTCGTGGTCCTTGTCCTCCATCTCGGCCAGCGCCTTGGCGGTGATGAGCGCGCCGGTCGCGCCGATCGGATGCCCGAGCGCGATCGCTCCCCCGTTCGGGTTGACCTTTGCCGGGTCGAGCTCCAGGTCCATCATCACCGCGAGCGCCTGCGCGGCGAACGCCTCGTTCAGCTCGATCACGCCGACCTCATCGAGGGTGCGGCCCGCCCGCTCCATCACCTTGCGAACCGCTGGGACCGGCCCGATGCCCATGATCGACGGGTCGACGCCACAGGATGCGTAGGCGAGGATCCGCGCGCGCACCGGCGCGCCGAGCTCCTTTGCACGATCCCCGTCCATCAGGACGACGGCGGCGCCGGCATCGTTCATGCCCGACGCGTTGCCCGCGGTGACGGTGCCGCCCTCCTCCTTGAAGACCGTCGGGAGCTTCGCCATCGACGCGAGGTCCGCGTTCTCGCGGATGTGCTCGTCGCGGTCGAACGCGACCGTCTCGCGCTTCACGCGCACGTCCACCGGAACGACCTCACCGTCGAAGCGCCCGGCCTCACGGGCCTCCAGCGCCCTCCGGTGGGACTCCACGGCGAACGCGTCCTGCTGCTCGCGCGTGATCCCCTTCTGCTCCGCCAGGTTCTCTGCGGTGACGCCCATGAGGATGCTCTGGAAGGGGTCGGTCAGGCCGCCCATCACGGGGTCGATCATCTTGGTCTCCCCCATGCGCGCGCCCCAGCGGGCGTCGGGCAGCCAGTACGGCCCGCGGCTCATCGACTCGGCGCCGCCCGCGAGGGCGACCTGTGCCTCGCCCGTCTGGATCGCCTGGGCCGCCGAGACGATCGCCTGCACGCCGGTCCCGCAGAGGCGATTGACGGTGTAGGCCGGCGTCTCCTTCGGGATGCCCGCCTTGATGCCCACGACACGCGCCATGTACATGTCCTCGGGCTTGGTGTGGATGACGTTGCCGAACACGACGTGGTCGACCGCAGCCGGCTGGATGCCGGCGCGCTCGATCGCGGCGGCAGCCGCTGTCGCACCGAGATCGGTGGGCGGGATGTCCTTGAGGGACTTCCCGTAGGAGCCCACCGCGGTGCGCGCGGCGGATGAGATGACGACGTTGGTCACGCTGGCGGTCCTTTGGCTGTTTGCTTGTCCGGTCGGGAAGGGTACGGGTTGGTACGTTTCGCACGAGCCCCCCAGAAGGAGATGGACACCGTGTCGACCACCACTCAGCAGCTTCAGAACTTCATCGGCGGCAAGAGCGTGCCGACCAGCGGCGATGGCGTGCACGAGGTGCGCAACGCCGCGACGGGCGAGGTCATCGCCGAGATGGGCATCTCGAGCCAGGCGGACGTCGATGCCGCCGTTTCCGCCGCTCGCGCCGCATTCCTCGAATGGGGTCAGGCGACGCCCTCCGAGCGCAGCCTCGCCCTGCTGAAGATCGCCGATGAGATCGAGGCCCGCGGCGAGGAGCTCGCGCGCCTGGAGTCCGAGAACACCGGCAAGCCGCTCGCCCTGACGATCAGCGAGGAGCTCCCGCCGGGCGTCGACCAGATCCGGTTCTTCGCCGGCGCGGCACGCAACCTCGAAGGCCGCGCGACGGGCGAGTACATGGCCGGCCACACCTCATCGATCCGGCGTGAGCCGATCGGCGTCTGCGGCCAGATCACGCCGTGGAACTACCCGTTCATGATGGCGATCTGGAAGTTCGCCCCGGCGATCGCCGCCGGCAACGCGATCGTTCTCAAGCCCTCGGAGAACACGCCGCTCTCGACCCTCTGGCTCGCGGACCTGCTGCAGAAGCACCTGCCGACCGGCGTCGTCAACGTCGTGCTCGGCAAGGGCGACGTCGGCGAGGCGCTCGTCCGCCACCCGGGGATCGACATGGTCTCGATCACCGGCAGCGTGCGGGCCGGCAAGGCCGTCGCCGCGGCGGCCGCCGACACGCTCAAGCGCGTGCACCTCGAGCTCGGCGGCAAGGCTCCGGTCGTCGTCTTCGACGACGCCGATCTGGAGGCCGCGGCCGAGGGCATCGCGGGTGCCGGGTACTTCAACGCCGGCCAGGACTGCACGGCGGCGACCCGCGTGCTCGCCGCGCCGGGCGTCTACGGCGACTTCGTCGACGCGCTCGCCGAGCAGGCGAAGGCCACGGTGTTCGGCAATCCGCTGGACGACAACACGTACATGGGCCCGGTCATCAGCCAGGTCCAGCGCGAGCGCGTCCAGGGCTTCATCGAGCGCACACCGAGCCACGCACGCGTCGCGGCGGGCGGCAACGCCCCGGCCAACGGAGGCGGCTACTTCTACGAGCCGACCGTCGTCGCCGACCTGAAGCAGGACGACGAGATGATCCAGAACGAGATCTTCGGGCCGGTCATCACCGTGCAGCAGTTCAGCGACGAGGCCGAGGCCCTGAAGTGGGCCAACGGCGTGCCGTACGGGCTGGCCTCGAGCGTGTGGACCGCGAATCACGGCCGCGCGATGCGGATGGCCAAGGGCCTGGATTTCGGCTGCGTCTGGATCAACACCCACATCCCGATCGTCGCCGAGATGCCGCACGGCGGCTTCAAGCAGTCCGGCTACGGCAAGGACCTCTCGATGTACGGGTTCGACGACTACACGCGCATCAAGCACGTGATGTCGAACATCGAGGCTTAGGGCTTCTGAGGGTTCGCCGGGCGCCGCCGCGCCCGGCGAACCTGCAACTTGGCGCTGGCGAACCCGTTACGGTGGGTGATGGTCAGCATGGAAGCTTCAGCTCTTCACGCTCCGGTCCGTCGTCCGTGCAGCCTCCTGCTGCGCTTGCGCTCGGACGACCAACTGGTCGCGCTGTTCCGCGCCGGCGACGACGATGCGTTCGCCGTCATCCACGACCGCTACCGCCAGCGCGTCCTGGCCTACACACGCCGGATGATCCCCGGCGAGGCGGAGGACGTCACCCAGGACGTCTTCCTGCGCGCCTACAGGGCGCTGCGCACCGATGAGCGCCAGATCTCGCTGCGCGCCTGGCTCTACCGCATCGCGCACAACCGCTGCATCGACGAGCTGCGCCGCCCCGCGCCCGCGCCGGCGGAGCAGATCGAGGTCGCGACGTCCGAGCGCGACGACCCGGTCGTCCAGGCCGGCCGCCGCGAGAGCTTCCGCCGCCTGGTCGACGATCTCGGGCGCCTGCCCGACCAGCAGCGCTCGGCGCTGTTGATGCGCGAGCTCGAGGGGCTGAGCTACGCCGACATCGCTCTGTCGCTCGGCGTGACGCTGCCGGCGATCAAGTCGCTGCTCGTCCGCGCGCGCATGAGCCTGGCCGAGGCGGGCGAGGCCCGCAGCGCCGCCTGCGTCGACATCCGCGCCGATCTGGCGCGCTCGTGCGACAGGGGCGTGAGGATGAGCGGCCGCGCGCGTCGCCATCTGCACGACTGCACCGGCTGCCGCGCCTACCGCCACGCGCTGCGCACGGGCGCGCGCGGCCTCGGCGCCCTGGAGCCCGGCATGGGGCCCATCGCGGCGCTCGGCAAGCTGCTCGGGCTGGGCGGCTCGGGAGCCGCTTTCGGTGGCGGCGCCGTCTCGGGCGGCGCGCTCTCCGGAGGCGCGGTCGCGGGCGGTGGAGTCGCCGCGGCGACGGCGACCAAGGTCGCGATCGCGGTCTGCTGCGTGGCGGTCACGGCAGGCGGGGCGACACGCCTGGAGGCCCGCCACCAGGCCGGGGGCCGATCGCCCGCGACGCCGGCGGCGGCCGCCCCGGCCGACCGGATCACGGCCGCGGCGACCGCCTCCGCCGAGCCTCTCGTCGCCTCGGGTGATCGGGGGCACGCCGTCGCACACAAGCCGGCATCCGCATCGCCCGCGGATCCTCCGGCGCCCGCGCCCGCGCCGATCACCGGACCCGGCGACACCCGCGGGCGGCGGCGAGGCTCTCCCGCCCGAGGATCCGAACGTCACCGGCGGCGCCATCGCACCCGACGAACCGGTGGACGACGCGCAGCCCGCCACCGAGCCCGCGGTCGCGCAACCCGCCGTGACGCCGCCGACCGGGTCGCCGGACGGCGCCACGACGCAGGCGAGCGTGCCCGCCGCCGCGAAGCCCGTCGTCGTCCCCGACGCCACTCAGGCGGTCGCCGGCACCTCGTCCTGAACGACCTCGCCGCGACGAGCCGCGACACCGGCTCGACGCGCACGGGAATGCCGTTGAGGAACGCCATGCCCGCGAGCGGTTCGAGGTCCTCGGGGGCGGAGCTGGCGAGCAGGTTGACGTTCACGCCGCCCGCCGCGTTGGCCGTGCGCCATCCGCCGCCGCGGTGGCCCCAGCCGTGCGGGACGGCGACTGTGCCGACCATCATCTCGTCCGTCACGCGGACCGCGAGCTCGATGTCGCCCGACTTCGATGCGAGCTTGGCGACGCCGCCGTCCTCGAGGCCGAAGCGCTCGGCGTCCTCGGGATGCACGCGCAGCGGCTGGTCGCGCCCGCCGCGCATCAGCAGCGGCGAGTTGTGCATCCAGGAGTTGTGCGAGCGCAGCTCGCGCAGGCCGATCAGGCGCAGCGGGAAGGCCGCGTCGCGATCGTCGTCGGCGTGTTCCAGGCGAGCGATCTCGGCCACGATCGCGGGCGGGTCGAGCCGGACCTTGCCGCTCTCGTGCCGGATCCGGTCGCCGAGCACGCCGGTCGGGATCGCAGTCGTCCACGACGACGCCGTGCGGGCGGCGACGCAGCTTCTTCGAGGCTCAGCCCGCCGCGGCGCAGGCCGAAGCAGGTCCCCTTCGCGCCCGGTGCGCAGCAGCAGGTCGATCATCCGCTGCGGGCGTCATCCGGTACCCCAGGCGCGACAGCCGGCGCAGCGCCGGCAGCGCGTACGGATGCACGCCGATCTCGCGTGAGATCGCGTCGATGACCTGCCACTCCTCGCGCGCCTCGCCGCGCGGCGCGACGACCGCCTCGGAGTACTGCACGAACGGCGTCGTGTAGAAGCCCAGGAAGGCGATCGGCAGGTCGTCGCGCTCGAGCCACGTCGTCGACGGCAGGATGTAGTCGGCGTGACGGTTGGTCTCGTTGACATAGATGTCGAGCGAGACGAACAGGTCGAGCGTCCCGAGCGCGGCCTCCAGCTCGTCGCCGTTCGGGCAGCTCAGCACGGGGTTGCCGGCGCTCGTGAAGAACGCGCGGATCTGGCTCTCCCCCGGCGTCGTCATCTCGCGGGCCAGCAGCGACGCGGGCAGCGCGCCGAGCACGTCCGGGAAGTCGCCGCTGCGCGAGCGGATCTTGCCGTAGGTGTCCAGGCCCGCCTGCGCGGCCACCTCGTCGAAGGCGATCGCCGGCCGGCCGAAGACGTTGCCGCCGGCGCGGTCCAGGTTCCCCGTCGCGATGTTCACGGCGTCGAGCAGGAACGACACGAGCGTGCCGTAGCGGCCCGAGGCACGACCCGGTGCGCCCGTAGACCGCTGCGCCGTCGGCCGCCGCCAGTCCGCGTGCGATGTCGCGCACGGTCGCGGCCGCGACACCCGTGCGCGCGGCCGTCGTCTCGGGCGCGAAGGCGCGCGCCGCGTCGCGGATCGCCGCCCAGCCGGTGCTCTGCCGCGCGAGCGCGGCTTCGTCGGTGAGGTGCTCCTCCACCAGGACGTTCAGGATCGACAGCAGCAGCCATGCGTCGCTGTCGGGCCGCACCGCGACATGCTCGAAGTTGCGCGCGGTCTCGGTGCGCCGCGGGTCGACGACGACGACGCGGCCACCGCGGCCGACGATCGCCCGCAGCTGCTCCTTGACCTTCGGCGCGGTCAGCACGCTGCCGTGCGAGACGAACGGGTTGGCGCCGACGATCAGGAGGAACTTCGTGCGCTGCAGGTCCGGGATCGGGATCAGCGCGGGCGAGCCGTAGAGCATCGCGCTGGCGGCGAAGCGGTTGGCCACGTCCTGCGAGGAGGCCGTGTAGTAGTGCGGCGAGCCGAGCCCCTCCATGAAGCCCTTGACCCAGAGCGCATGCGAGTAGGAGAACGCCCCTGGATTTCCGAAGTACCAGCCGACGGAGGCCGGCCCGGTGGTCGCGATCGTGGCCCGCAGGCGCGTGCCGATGTCGGCGATCGCCGTCTCCCACGAGACGCGCTCGAACTCCCCGGTGTCCGCGCGCCGGCGCAGCGGGTGCGTGACGCGGTCGGGATCGTTCTGGACGTCGGTCATCGCGATGCCCTTCGGGACACGCCTCGCCCGCGGACAGCGGGTGCTCCTTGTCCGGGCGCAGCTTCGTGACGACGCCGTCCTCGACCGTCGCGACCATCCCGCAGTGCGCCTCGCAGATGCGGCACATCGTCACTCGCTGTTCCGCCGCCATGTCCTGTCCTCTCGTCGCTCCAGCCGGGCCGCTCAGGGCGCACCGTACAGTGGGATCCGGGGCCGGTCCACCCCCGCCGGGAGGCGGTCCTCCTCGTCCAGCTTGTCCAGGTGTGCGGCGAGCGTGACGGCCGCGGCCGGCCGCAGGACTGCAGGGCACGTCGGACCACACCCGGTCGAGCAGCTCGTCGGTCGTGCGGTCCCCGCCTCGGAGCGCCTCGACGAACCGCCGCTCGCGGTCCAGGCGGTGCTCGCGGTACTGCTCGAGCTTGGCCCGCGGCTCCATCACCAGCGGCCCGTGCCCTGGGCAGATCAGCTCGAGATCGATCGCCATCAGGCGCTCGAGTGCGGCGAGGTAGCCGCTCAGCGCGCCCGGGTCGGGATAGATGAAGACGCTTCCGTGGCCGAGCACCGAGTCGCCGCTGAACAGCGCGCCGTCGGCCATGAACGCGATGTGGTCGGGAGCGTGCCCGGGCGTCGCGATCGCCGTGAACGGGCCGATCTGCGCGCCGTCGGCGACCGTCTGCGTCGCACCCTCCCAGCGTGCCGCGGCGACCGGCACCTCGCCGATCAGCGCGAGCAGGGCCGGGACGCCCTCGACGTGGTCGGCGTGGTCGTGGGTCAGCACGATGCCCGCGACCCCGCCGCGCGCCTGCGCGTCGCGCGCGACCTGCTCCTGATGGGCGGGAAGCGCCGGACCGGGATCGACGATCCAGCACGGACCGGAGCCCACGAGCCAGGTGTTCGTGCCCTCGAGCGTGAACGGACCCGGGTTGTCGGCGCGAACCAGCTCGATGTCCCGCATCGCGCCCAGGCTACCGCGCGCCGTGGCGCGTGCGAGGATGGGACGTCCGTGCCCAGTGCGATCCCCGACCGCCTCAGCTGCCCTCGACGCCGCGTTCCTCGACCTCGAGACCGCGCGGTCGCCGCTGATCGTCGGCTGGACGATGCGCTTCGCGGGTCGGCGCCGTCCGTCGCGGCGCTGCGCCGTCACATCGACGCGCCGGCTCGGCGCGGTCCCGCGCTTCCGTCGCCGCGTCGTGCAGCCCGCGTTCGGGATCGGCGACGCGCACTGGGCCGACGACCTCGGCTTCGACATCGCGCGCCACGTCGGCGGGCTGCGGCTCGCCGCGCCCGGCGGGCCCGGCCGAGCTGCGCGACCTCGCCGGCGTCCTGCTCTCCGCGCGCGCTGGACGCCGAATCGCCCGCTGTGGCGCATGACGCTCGTCACGGGCCTGCAGGACGGAGGCTTCGCCCTGATCGGTCAGGCGCACCACGCGCTCGTCGACGGGATGGCGGCGGTCGAGGTCGCGATGCTGCTGTTCGACGAGCTCGAGGACGCGGCCACCGCGTCCGCGGCACGTTGGGCGCCGTCGAGGAGCCCCTCGGCCGCCCGGGTCCTGACCGAGGGCGCCGGCTCACGGCTGCACGGCGGTGCGAGCACGGCGCAGGCGCTCGTGCGCGCGGCCGCCGGAGGCCCCGGCGCGCTGCGCGACGCCGCCGGCCAGGTCGCCCGGATCGCCGCCCCCAGCCCCGCGAACGGCACTCGACCACTCGGCGACGAGCGAGCGGCGCGTCGCCTACGCCGCCACGCCGCTGTCCGACGTGCGCGAGGCCGCGCGCCGCCACGGCGCCACCGTCAACGACGCGCTGCTGGCGGGCAGCGGCTGCGGCGGTCGGGGCCGCGCTGCGCCGTCGCGGCGAGCATCACGAGAGCATCCGCGCGATCGTCCCGGCGAGCGTCCGCGACCGAAGCTCAGGCCGCCGCGCAGCACGGCAACCGGATCTCGTTCCTGGCGATCGACCTTCCGGTCGGCGAGCCCGACCCGGCGCGCGTCCTGCAGCTCGTCAGCGGACGCACGCGCGCACGCAAGCTCGCCGGCGACGCCGGGGCGGCGGACGCGCTGCTGCGCGCCGCGGACCTGCTCCCCGCCCCCGCGCGGCGCGCCGGCGTGCGCGCGGCCGCGCAGGCAGCGAACTTCACGGTGATCGTCTCGAACGTCCCGGGCCCACCGGTGACGCTCGGGCTGCTGGGGCGCGAGCTGCAGGCGGTGTGGCCGGCGGTGCCGCTGCTCGACGGCCACGCGCTGACGATCGGCGCGGTGTCGTACGCCGGCCGGCTGCATGCCGGCCTGTTCGCCGACGCGACGGTCGTGCCCGATGCCGCGCTGATCGCCCAGGACCTCGAGCGCGCGCTCGACGCGCTGCGGGTGCTCCCTGCGCCGGCGGCCACCCCGTGGCGCGCCAGGGCCCGCCGTCGCCGCGACAGCCTGCGCACCGCCGGGTGGGCTGGTAGCGTGGCGCGTACTACCGCGCCGCCAGGCGGTACACCGGCCCGTTCAGCGAGTGACGTACACGCGACCGCGGGCGTCCTCCCCGAACGACGAGAGGCTCGGCACCGTCGGCAGCGACAACGCGTGGTCACCGGTCGCCCTGCCCGCGCTGAGCTTCGCGGCGAAGATGCGGTTCTTGCAGAAGTCGCCGTAGACGTAGCGCCCGCGCAGCGCCGGCAGCGCCGGGTCGCGAACGACGTAGCCGCCGGTGATCGAGCACCAGCCGTCGCTGTGGAACTTCGTGATGACCGGGAAGACCGCCCGTCGGCGGGCTCCTGGAAGTTGCGCCGGCGGCCCTCCCACGGACGCCAGCCGAAGTTCGCGCCGCGCGCCGTCCCGCGCCGCATGAAGTCGATCTCCTCCACCTCGTTCTGTCCCGACGTCGGCGATCACCATGTCGCCGGTCGAGCGGTCGAACGACCAGCGCCAGGGGTTGCGCAGGCCGTAGGAGTAGATCTCGCCGCGCGCCCCGGATCGGCCCACGAACGGGTTCGACGCGGGGACGCTGTACGCCTTCCCGCCCGACGCGCGCGGGTCGATGCGCAGGATCTTGCCGAGCGGCGAGCCGAGGTTCTGGGCGTTGCCGCGCGAGCCGTGCTGATCGTTCGCGCCGCCGCCGTCGCCGGTGCCGATGTAGAGCAGGCCGTCGGGGCCGAAGTTCAGCTGTCCGCCGTTGTGGTTGGCCTCCGGATCGTCCATGACCAGGACGCTGCGCGCGGACCGGGCGTTCGCGCGATCAGCGCTCGCGCGCCGGTACTCGGCGACCTGCTCCTTGCCGTCCTTGCGCGTGTAGTACACGTAGAAGCGGCCGCTGCTCGCGTAGTCGGGCGCGAAGGCCAGGCCCAGCAGGCCCTGCTCCCCGCCGGAGGTCACGCGGCTGCGGATGTCGAGGAACGGCTTGGACAGCGTCCGTCCGCCGCGGACGACCATGATGCGGCCGCCCTGCTCGACGACCATGATGCGGCGCGTGTCGGCGGGCGGCGCCGTGACGTACAGCGGCGACTGGAAGCGCCCGACGGGCCGCAGGCGGACGCCCGTGGCCGACGGCCGCGCCGGAGTGGTGGTGTTCGCCGTCGCGCCGGAGACGGGCGCGGCGGCAGCTCTCCTGCGTGGCGCCGGCGGTCGACGAGGAGCCGCAGGCGGCGAGGCCGAGGGCGTGAGGATCAGGGGGAGGGCGCGTCGATGCATCTCTCCAGCATGGCAGCGCGACTGTTCGCCCGGCGCCGGGCGGTGGACGGTTTGGCGCCTCGCGGCGTAGCCTCGACCACGTCCGGGTAGACAATGGCGGCCATGACGAGCCGCAGCTTCGATGTCGTGGTGATCGGCGCGGGTCCGGCCGGTGAGGTCGCCGCCGGCGCGCTGGCCGAGGGCGGGCTCGATGTGGCGATCGTCGAGGATCGACTCGTCGGCGGTGAATGCTCGTACTGGGGCTGCATGCCCTCCAAGGCGCTGCTGCGTCCCGCGCAGGCGCTCGACGAGGTGCGGCGCGTGCCCGGGGCCGCGCAGGCCGTCACGGGCTCGCTGGACACCGCAGCCGCACTGTCGCGGCGCGACGAGGTGATCCACGATCTCGACGACAGCGCCCAGCTGCCGTGGATCGAGAGCCGCGGAATCACGCTCGTCCGCGGCAGCGGTCGCCTCGACGGCGAGCGCGTCGTCGTGGTCGGCGACGAGCGGCTGCGAGGCCCGTCGCGCCGTGATCCTGGCGGTCGGCACGACGCCGTCGCTCCCTCCGATCGACGGACTCGCGCAGGCCGGGCCGTGGACGAATCGCGAGGCCACGACGGCACACGCGACGCCCGCGCGGCTGATCGTGCTGGGCGGCGGCCCGGTGGGCTGCGAGCTGGCCCAGGCCTACGTGACGCTCGGCAGCGCGTGACGCTCGTCGAGCTGGCACCATGCCTGCTCGCGCGCGAGGAGCCGTTCGCCTCGGCGCTGGTGCAGCAGGGGCTCGAGGCGGCGGGCGTCACCGTGCACACGGGCGCCGACGTCGACGCCGTCTCCCGCTCGGGCGGCGAGGTCGACGCTGTCCATCGCGGGCGGGGACACGATCACGGCGGACGAGATCCTCGTCGCGGCGGGACGCCGCGTGCAGACGGACGGCCTCGGGCTCGAGTCCGTCCCCGGCCTGCAGGTGGACAGCGGGCGGCCGATCGCGTCGGCACGGATCTTCGCGCTGGGGACTCGACCGGCTGTTCGTCCTGGGCGACGCCAACGGCATCGCCGCGCTCACGCACGAGGGCAAGTACCAGGCACGCTCGTCGCCGAGCGCCTGCTCGGCCGTGACCCGGGGCCGACGCCGCCGGCGACGACCGGACCGCTCGCACCGCGCGTGACCTTCACCGAGCCGCAGGTCGCGGCGGTCGGCCACACGGAGGCGTCGGCCCGCGAGGCGGGGATCGCTGTGCACATCGCCGAGGCCGACGCCCAGGAGACCGCCGGCGGCAGCTTCCACGGGAAGGGCACCGGCGCCCCGTGTCGCCTGGTGATCGACACGGAGCGAGACGTGGTCGTCGGCGCGACGTTCACCGGCGCCGACGTCGCGGAGTTCCTGCATGCGGCCACGATCGCGGTGGCGTGCGAGGTGCCCGTATCACGACTGGAGCACGTCGTCCCGCCGTTCCCGACGCGCAGCGAGGTGTGGCTGGGCCTGCTCAAGAAGGCCCGACCGTCAGCTTGACAAGCTGGAGTGTGTGAGTGTTTACTCACACTATGGCCACGTCATCGTCCTCACAGCAGACGAACCTCGACGGCACGGAGATCCTGTGCCGAGGGCTGCGCGAGCAGCGCGAGGAGATCGCGATCGACGACGTCCCCGTCAGCGGCGAGTTCCCCGCCTGGCTGACCGGGACGCTCGTGCGGCTGTCCCCGTCCCGCTGGGATGCCGGCGACCAGCAGATGCGCCACTGGTTCGACGGTCTCGCAATGCTGCACGCTTCGGCGTGCGCGACGGGAAGGTCGACTACGCCAACCGCTTCCTGCGCACGAAGCAGTACCGCAGCATCACGCAGGACGGGCACATGAGCGCGTCCGAGTTCGGCACCGATCCGTGCCGAACGCTGTTCGGACGCGTCATGACGATGTTCCGGCCCGAGTTCACCGACAACGCCAACGTCAACGTCGTCAAGCTCGCCGGCGAGGCGATCGCGATGACCGAGACGCCGATCCCGATGACCTTCGACCCGCAGACGCTCGAAACGCTCGGCGTCTCGGACTGGGCCGACCACGTGCCCGGGACGCTGACGATCGCCCACCCGCACGCCGACCCGGTGACCGGCGACGTCGTCAGCTTCGCCACCGAGATCGGGCGCACCGCGAAGGTCAACGTCTACCGCATGGATCCGACGACGAAGGAGACGACCGTCCTGGCCTCGATCCCGGATCAGAAGGTCCCGTACATGCACAGCTTCGCGATCACCGAGCGCTACGTGATCCTCGTGACCTTCCCGCTCGTCATCGACCAGATGGCGCTGATCAAGGGCTCGCTGAAGGGCGGCGGCAGCATCGCCGAGTCGTTCCGCTGGCAGCCCGAGCGCGGCTCGACCTTCCACCTGTTCGACCGCGAGACGGGGGCGGAACGGGCGACCGTGAAGGGCCCGCCGTTCTTCAGCTTCCATCACGTCAACGCCTTCGACCGCGAGGACGGCAGCGTCGTCGTCGACGTGTCGGCCTACGAGAACGGCGACATCATCGGTGAGCTGATGCTCGACGAGCTGCGTGCGGGGAAGGGCCTCCCGGGCGCCGAGCTGCGCCGGTGCGTCGTCGATCCCACCGCCGGGACCGTGCAGATCACGCCGCTGACGGAGCCCAACGCCGAGCTCGGACGGATCGACTACGGCCGGCGAAACGGGCGCCCGTACCGCTGGCTCTACGCCGTCAGCACGAAGGGCACGCGCCCCGGCGCCCGCGACGGCCTGCTCGGCGACCAGCTCGTGAAGATCGACGTCGACGGCGGCGCGTTCACCGCCTGGAGCGAGGATGGATGCCTGCCGGGCGAACCGGTCTTCGTCGCACGGCCCGGCGGTGAGGACGAGGACGACGGCGTCGCCCTGTCGGTGGTTCTCGACGGCCGCAGCGAGACGTCGTTCCTGCTCGCCCTCGACGCCGCGACATTCACCGAGATCGCTCGCGCGCAGCTGCCCCAGCACGTGCCGCTCGGCTTCCACGGCGCGTTCTTTCAGTAGAAAGCCGCTCTGCGCCGCCCGGTCGCGGGGTACGCTGGCGCCCAGTGGAGGGTTCCGAGCACGACATCCGCGCAGCGAACGCGACGTCGACGCCCGACGCCCGCCTGCGCCCGCTGATCGACGTCGGCCGCGCGCTCGTCTCCGAGCTGGACCTCGACGAGATCCTCAGGCGCGTGCTCGAGGTGGCACGCGACCTCACGGGCGCGCGCTACGCGGCGATCGGCATCATCGACGCCGCCCACACCGGGCTCGAGCGATTCCTGACCTCCGGGATCGACGCCGCGACCGTCGAGCTGATCGGTCCCCCGCCGCGCGGGCGCGGCGTGCTGGGCGAGCTGATCCGCGACCCGACCCCGCTGATCCTGGACGACGTCTCGAGCCACCCGCGCTCGCACGGCTTCCCTGCGCACCACCCGCCGATGACGTCGTTCCTCGGCGTGCCGATCAGCGTTCGCGGCGAGGCGTGGGGCAACCTGTATCTGACCGAGAAGCCGAGCGGGCCGTTCGACGAGAGCGACGAGGAGGCGCTGCTCGTCCTCGCCGACTGGGCGGCGATCGCGATCCGCAACGCCGGCGTCTACACCGCCGAGCGCCGGCGACGCGACGCGCTCGAGAAGACCGTCGCGGCGCTCGAGGCGACGATGTCGATCGCCCGTGCGCTTGGCGCGGAGACCGATCTGGACCGCGTGCTGGAGCTGGTCACCGAGCGCGGGCGCGCGCTGGTCGAGGCGCGCGTGATGCTGATCGCGCTGAACGAGGGCGACGAGCTGGTGGTGCGATCCGTCGCGGGCAACGCGGACGAGGATCTGCTCGGCCGGCCGCTCACGTCCGAGCAGCGTCTCGCCGCCGGGATGCTCGTGCCGCTGTCGTATCGCGGGCAGACCGTCGGGATGCTCGTCGCCGTCGACCGGATCGACGGCGACAGCGGCTTCGTCGACGACGACCGTCGCCTGCTCGAGGCGTTCGCGGCGAGCGCCGCGACCGCCGTCGTGATCGCGCAGCGCGTCGCGGCGAGCACGCTGCGCCGGCGAGTCGAGGCCGCCGAGCTCGAGCGTGCACGCTGGGCGCGCGAGCTTCACGACGACAGCCTGCAGGATCTGGCGGGACTGCGAATCCTGCTGTCCGCCTCGCGGCGCACCGGCCGTGAGGAGGACCTCTCGCGTGCCGTCGACGAGGCGATCACACGGCTGTCGGGGAGCATCGACGGCCTGCGCGGCCTGATCGCGGACCTGCGCCCCGCGGCGCTCGACCAGCTCGGCGTGGCCGCCGCGCTCACCGGCCTCGCGGACCGCACGCGCGCCCACACACCGCTCGACGTCGGCATGCACGTCCACGTCGACGAGACGCAGCTCGATCCCGAGGTCGCCAGCACGATCTACCGCCTGGTGCAGGAGGGCCTCTCGAACGTCGTCAAACATGCGGGGGCGCGCGAGGCCAACGTCTCGGTCGTCCAGGCCGACGGCATGATCACGGTCCGCATCGAGGACGACGGCGACGGCTTCGAGCCCGAGACCCCGACGAAGGGCTTCGGCCTGCTCGGAATGAGCGAGCGCGTCGAGCTCGCCGGCGGGCACCTGCGGATCGAGAGCGCCCCGGGGGGTCGTACGAGGATCGAGGCCCAGATCCCCGCGTCCGGCGGCGCCGACCTGGCCGCCGGCGATTGACGCCTTCACGCCGGGAGCTGCGGGATACTACGGAGGCGCTCGCGGACCCTCACGGAAGCCGGGGGTCTGATCGGAGCATACGATCGGTCGATGCCTCTCCCAGCCGCGCCATGGAGCCCGTGACAGACCAGATTCACATCGTGCTCGCCGACGACCACGAGGTCGTCCGCGCCGGGCTGCGCCTGCTCCTCGAAGCCGAGCCCGGGTTCGAGGTGGTCGCGGAGACGGGCGACGTCGACGGCGCCGTGCGCTACGTGCGCGGCCACAAGCCCGAGGTCCTCGTCCTTGACCTGAACATGCCGGGCTCGATGACCTCGCTGGAGGCGATCCCCCTCGCCATGGAAGCCTCGCCGGGCACGAACATCGTCGTCCTCACCATGCAGGACGACCCGTCGTTCGCGCGCAGCGCGCTGCAGGCCGGCGCGCTCGCCTACGTGCTCAAGGAGGCGGCCGACGGCGAGCTGATCGACGCCGTCCAGCGCGCGTCCGAGGGCAAGTCCTACCTCAACCCCCGCCTCGGAGCCGCGCTCGCCGCGCTGCGGCCTTCGTCGTCCTCATCGGACCAGCTCACCGAGCGTGAGACCGAGGTGCTCCGGCTGATCGCACTGGGCCACACGAACGCGGAGATCGCCGGCCAGCTTCACCTCTCCGTGCGCACCGTCGAATCACACCGCGCGCACATCCAGCAGAAGCTCCGCCGCACCACCCGCGCCGAGCTGGTGCGGTACGCGCTGGACCGCGGATTGGTGCACTGACAACGAACCGGAAGGACAAGTCGCTCTCGCCGAGCGACTTCAACGGTTCGGTGCAGGGATCGCAGGGTCCACAGGGGGCACAGGGCGCAAAGGGCGACGCCGGCGCTCAGGGCATCCCAGGATTGAGCGGCTACGAGCTCGTGTCGCAGCCCTTCACCGGTGTGTTCGCGCTGAACAGCGGCGGACAGCGTGGCCTCAGTGAGTTCAAGACCGCGAGCTGCCCCGCCGGCAAGAAGGCGATCGGCGGCGGTGGAGACCTCGGGACGAACGGCGCCCAGAACGGGAACCAGCGCCGGTTCCTCATCAGTGCGTCGGTCCCGACGGCCGACGGCACCGGCTGGAGCGTGCAGCTGTTCAACAACTCGACGACGATCGACAACTCGATCGACCTGAAGGTCACGGCAGTCTGCGCGACGATCGCCCCCTGACGACGTCGAGCGGTGCGCATACTCACCGGCGTTTGATGCAGAGGGCGGCGAGGTCGATGCCGTAGATCGATTGATAGATCTGGCAGCCCATGCGGGCGGAGAAGAGGGCCCGGTCGAGCCAGACGCCGACGGCCGCCATCGGCGCCGCCTTGGCGATGAGGTCGGTGTCGAGCTTCGCGTAGGTGGCGTAGCGCGCGGGGCCGCTGAGGCGCGCGGCGGCGTCGAGGCGGCGGTTGTAGACGGGGTCGTCGAAGTGCGCGAGATTGTTCTTGTTGAACGCGGACGGGCCTCGCAGGAGCGGGTTGAGGACGTTTGAGGGGTCTGGGTAGTCGGGCGCCCAGCCTGTGGTTGCGATGTCCCAGGTGGCGTGAGGGTCGCGCACGCGGTTGAACATCTCCGTGATCGACAGTGGCACGATGCGCACGTCGATGCCGATCTTGGCGAGGTTCGATTGCACGATCTGCGCGCGTTGCGGGAACGGTGGGACGTTGGCGATGATCAGGGTGGCCTGGTGACGGCGCCGACCGGCCAGCCGCCGTGCCCGGGCGACGTCGCCGCCGAGCGGGTAGATCGAGGCGCCCCCGGAGCCGGGCACACCGGGGGGCAGGTACTGGTCGGTGGGGCGCGAGGGTCCCACTCCGCCCTGCTCGGCGACGAGCGCCCTGCGGTCGATCGCGAAGCTGACCGCGCGGCGCAATCGCGCGCTGACGAACAGCCCGCGCGCGGTGTTGAACGTGAGGTACCAAACGGCCGGCGACGGGTTCTCGAAGAAGCGTTGATGGGCGAGTCCGCGCTCGGCTCCGTAGCGCGCCTGCAGGCGCGCCTCCTCGGTGGGCGACATCACGTTGAGCGAGAACCCCGGGGCGGCGTAGTAGTCCTCGGTGCCGGCGATCACGTGGGCGATCGAGCTCGCGGGCGGGGCGCCGATCGTGATGTCGATCGTCTGCAGGCGGGCGGGTCGGTGGCCGCTGTAGTTGGGATTGCGCGCGAGCACGATCTGCTTGCCGGGGCTGTAACCGGTCACGTAGTAGGGCCCGGCCATCGGCAGCGGGAGGTGGGCGGGCACCTGGGCGTCGTCGGGCACCGCGCAGTAGAACGTCAGCGCGAGGCGCTGCGGCAGGATCGCATCGGGGTGCAGGAGGCGGATCACCAGGCGATCGCCCGACGCGGTGATCCCGGAGATGTGCCGCGCCTGCCCGCTCTCGTATGCGCGCAGTCCGGCGATGTCGGGAACTTCGGCGCGGTTCAGGGCGGGCGCCTCCACCAGCCAACGCGGAGACAGAGCGCGTTCGATGACGTGACGGAAGGTGTTGGCGGTCACCGGCGCGTCGTTCGGCGGCGAGAAGCGAAAGCCCGGCCGGATCGTGAACGTGTAGCGCAGCCCGTCGCGTGAGATCGCGGGCATCCCGCGCGCGACCTCGGGGATGACCCGCGAGGCCGCCGCACCGGAGGCGTCCGGGTAGTTGTAGAGCTTGGCGCACGTCGCGTTGAGGACCTGCCAGTCCCCGTATTGGGTGGGCTCCAGGTTGCCGGGGTCGTCCTTGAAGGCGACGCGCGCGACGCCGCCGGTCGCACCGCCGACGGGCGAGGTGACGCCGGCCGCCGAGGCCTGCACGCTGACCCACAGCCGTCCATCGACGTTCGCCAGCGCCACGGGGCTGTTTCCGATCGACACCGAATGCACGACGCGATTGGTGCGCGCGTCGATCTCGGACAGCGTCCCGTCGCCGCTGTTGGCAACCCACACGGAGTCGCCGATCACCGCCAACGCACGGGGCGCTGCGCCGACGCCGATCTCCGCGGTGACGCGGTCGACGCCGGGGTCGATCCGTGCGACCTTGCCATCGAAGCGCTCGGCGACCCAAACCGCCTTGTCCCCCACGGCGATCGCGCCGGGCCCGTCACCGGTCGGGATACGGTCGACCACATTGCGGTCCGAAATCCGCGAAACGACGTTGTTGCCGGTATCGCTGACCCAGGTCGCGCCGGCACCGACCGCGATCGCGTTGACGCTTCCAAGGCCGACAATCCGCGCCCGCCGTCCTCCGGTCGTATCCAGGCGCGTCACCGCGCCGTACTGGCCGACCCACAGCGAGGACGCGCCGACCGCGAGGGGCGCGGGCGCATCGACGCTCTCATTCGCGCCCGGGTCGTACACGCGCACGCGCGTCCGCTTCGCCACGGCGCCGAGTGTCGGCTCCACCTTCGCGACGCCCGCAGTCGCCTCTGACACCCACAGCGCACCGCCGTCGGCCGCCAGGTCGGAGATCGGCGTCCCGAGCGCGATCACGCGCGCGGGCTTGCGCGAGCGGGCGTCGATCCCGGAGATCGTCTCGTCGTCGAGGTTCGCCACCCACACCGATCCGGCCGCCGCGGCCAGCGGCCCGGGCCGCGTCCCCACCGCAACGACGCTGAGCAGCCGACGACTGCCCGGGTCGATCACCGCCACGGAGTTGGCCGCCACGTGCACGGGTGCCCCGCCCCCGGGGGCGAGCACCACGATCACGAGCGCCACCCCGCCGGCGAGGGCGAGTGTCGCCGCCACGAGGGCGGCTCGTCGCCCAGGACGCCCGCGAGGATCACTGCCGGCGGTGGGCGGCGGCCGCGGCATGGCCGGCGGCTTGAGCGCGGAGTCCTGCCGGAGGATCGCGTCGTGCAGCTCGCGCAGCGCGGGGCTGGGCTCCATCCCCAGGTCGTCGACGAGCATCCGGCGTGTCTCTCGATACAGCCCCAGCGCCTCGGGTTCGCGCCCGCAGCGGTACAGCGCGAGCATCCGCGCCGCGCGCAGGCGCTCGCGCAACGGATGCTCGGTCGTGAGCGCCTCAAGCTCGGCGACCAGCGCCGCGTGACGACCGAGCGCGAGGTCGGCGTCGATGCGGATCTCCAGCGCCTCCAGGCGGAGCTCCTCCAACCGCGCGATGTCGGCCGCGGCGAACGCGTCGAACGTGAAGTCCGCAAGCGCCGCGCCGCGCCACAGCCCGAGCGCCTGCCTCAGTGTCGTCGCCGCAGCGTCGAAGTCGTGATCGGCAAACGCGTCGCGGCCGCGATCGAGGAGTCGCTCGAACGTGCGCACGTCGACCTGCTCGGGATCGACGCGCAACACGTACCCGTGATCGACGGTGACGATCAACCCGCCGGACGCCGAGGTCCCCGCCTGCGCGCCGTTGAGCGTCTTGCGCAGCCGCGATATGTAGACCTGCACCGTCTTGGCCGCGCTCGCCGGTGGGCGCTCACCCCACAGCGCCTCGATCAGCCGATCCGACGAAAGGACCTCACCGGCCGACAGCACCAGCAGCGCGAGGACCGCGCGCTGCTGGTGAGACCCAAGTGCCAGCGCTTGGCCGTCCTCTACGACCTCCAGATCACCCAGGGCATGAAACTCCATGCGTTCGCCCCTCTCTTGCGCTGCGCCGACCGTACCACCGCCGGTAAACGACGGAGGCCGGTCGGTAAACGCGCGCGATCAACCGGGCGCCAGCCGCACGTCTACCGCCCATCGCGACGGTCCGATGCGTCCCCGCCCAGCGTCCCGCCGGGCACCCAACACCACATATGGAGGACCGTCATGGCACCGTCACACCTCACCCGCCGGCTCACCCGCAGTCTCTGCGCACTGGCCGCCTCGGCCTGCATCCTGCTCGCGATCGCCGCCGCCGCCGCCGCGCGCCCCGCCGACACCCCGACCCAGCCCGTCGTGCACAACAGCCCTGTCAAGGAGACGGTTCTGCAGCCCGCCGATGGCGGCCCCGACACGATCGCGCTCGTGCTGATCGGCGTTGGCGGGGCGGCTGCACTCCTGGGTGCCGGCTACCTCGGTGGCCGCATCGCGGTCCGCACGCGCACGGGAGCGATCCGCACGCGCAGCTGAGCGATGTCGGCCGTTTCTCGAGCCGACACTCGCAGTGGTCGCAGCGGTCAGCGTCGCCCTCGGGCTCAAGCTTGAGGGCGACGCGCCGGCATCGACGCGCCACGACGTCATCCCCGCCCCCGCCGATGCAACGAGTCAGCCCCGGACCAGGGCTCCGCTCTTCACCACTTCGAACGCCGACCCCGGGACCCGCTTGAGCTGCTCGATGTCCTGGTCCTTCCAGCGGTGGTCGGCGCTCCCGCCGATGTACCAGTCCGAGCCGTTGTCGGCGACGATCATCCCGTAGGTCCGCAGTGCGCGCAGGATCACGAGCGACTGGCCGTGGTAGCCGCGCAGGTCGAACGACGCCTTCAGCCGCAGCCGCAGCCCCATCGGCGGCAGCGCGGGGTCGCTGTCGCTCGAGGCGTAGTGACGCGCCGGCGCGACGTACGCCTTCTGGGTGCGCGAGACCGTGAACCGCAGCGCGTGGCGGATCGTGCCGCTGTCGGCCTCGTCGGGCCGGGCCAGCCCGGGCATGATCGGCAGTCCTGCGGCATCCGCCGAGGTCCAGCCCGCCGGCCGGTCGCGCCCGGTGCGCAGGTTGAAGATCGCGCCGCTGTCGGCGAGCCAGCGCCCGCCGCTGCGCCGCGCCCCGAAGAGCTCGTAGAGCCGGCACTTCCCGCGCTGCACGACCAGCACGTGGCGGTCGCTCCCGCCCTCGACGCGTGCTCGCGCCGGTATCGCGTAGGGCCCGCGGTCGCTCTCGTCGGCGTAGGCGGTGAAGCGCACGCCGTGCGCCGGCTGCGTGCGCTTGGCGATCGTGATCGGGATGCCGTAGTTGCCGTAGCGCCCCGAGCCGAAGTCCGGGTGCAGATGCCCGCCGAGGCCGATCGACCGGACGTAGGCGTCCGATCGAGGATCGACGGGGTCGGCGGAGACGTCACGATTCCAGGCGTTCGACTTGGGGAAGACGTCGCATCCGGCGATCCGCGGGACCGCCGCGCTCTGCGCTCCGCTCGCCGCGGCCACGACGACGAGGCCGGCGGCCATCGCGAGCAACGCCCTGATGGACCGCGAGGGTGTCACCGGCGCCCGCGCAGCCTGCGGTACTCGGCGACCGTCAGCTCGTGCCCGAGCGGCGTGGCCATCGCGGGCTCGTGCGCCAGGTAGGCCTCCTCATTGCGGCGCCAGGCCGTGATGTACCGGTAGAACGGGATCCGCGGGTGCAGATGATGGACGAGGTGGTAGTTCTGGTAGAGCAGCAGCGGGGTGAGCAGGCGCTCCCATCCGATCCGCACCCGCGTCGCCCGGTACCTGTCGGTGACCATGTCGTCGAGCCCATGGTGGGGAAGCCAGTCGAACGCGTAGCCCAGGAAGAGGACGCAGAGCCTGGTCGGGAGCACGTAGTAGAGGAGGACGTCGCCGAGATGGCCGTTGATGGCGAGCACGACGATCGCGCCGATCAGCAGCGTCTCGGTGATCGCGTACTCGGCGATCTCGCGGCGCGGGCGCCGGCGAATGTGCCCCACGTAGAAGGGCACGTAGGCCAGATCGACCGTCGCCCAGCGCAGCGGGGTCGACCAGGCCGGGCCTTCGTTCGTGTAGTTGTCGGGGTCGCTTCCGTCGTCCTCGTTGGTGTGCAGGTGGTGCTGCATGTGGATGTAGCGGAAGACCGGGGCCGCCGCGATCGGCGTCACGCCCAGCGCGCTGACCCGCCCGAGCCAGACGTTGAGCGCCTCGGGCGTGCCCGGCCGTGCGGTGGCTGCACTCGTGCAGCACGGTGAAGAAGAGGAACGAGGCGACGGTGTTGAGCGCGACGCCGAGCGGCCACGGGATCGTGCCGGCGAGGGCGAGCGTCGTCGAGGCCGCGGCGATCCCGACCGCGGCCGCGAACAGCGCGACCGTCGGCCATGCGATGGCCGGCACGGGGATCCCGGGGTTCGGAGTGCGGGCCGGGTCGGCAGCGGGATGGACGTGGTCGTGCGACACGACGTGACAGTCTGTCACGGAATTGCGGTGACCAGCGGAACCGGGCCGGGGACGGGCGGGATCGGCGTCGTGACCGTGGGCAGCGGGAAGGCCAGGAAGCCCGTCTGCTCGAAGGTCGCGAGGCGGCTGGCGGCCACGCCGCGATCGGACAGGGTGTAGAGGCGGTCGCCGACGACGACCGCGCGCTGGATGGCCGCGGGATAGGGGTCGTTGCCGTGGCTGACGCGGCCGATCTCCTCGATCCCCTGTGTGCGGCGGATGCGCAGGCCCACCGCGCCGGCAAACGGCGTCGCTCCGCTGTAGTCCTCCAGCGGCAGCACCGCCGTGTTCTCCTTCGGCCACCACAGGAACGCGTGCGGGTCGAACTCAGCCGCCGTCGACGAGCCGCTGTCTCCGAGCGAGCGGTGATGCAGCCGCCGCGGCTGGGCGGGGTCCGAGACGTCGAACACCGAGACCTGCGCTCCGGCCCGGCGGCCCTCCGCGCTGGCATCCTGGCCGACGCCGAGCAGCAGGCCGTCGGCGATCGGATGCAGGTAGGCGGAGTATCCGGTGATCTTCAGCTCACCGGCGACGCGCGGCGCCTCGGGCCGGGACAGGTCGAGTGTGTAGAGCGGATCGACCTGACGGAAGGTGACGAGGTACCCGGCATCGCCGATGAAGCGCACGGCAAAGATCCGCTCGCTCGCCCCCAGACCGCCGACCCGGCCGACCTGCACGAGTTGCGAGCCCTGCTCGCGCAACACCGTCACCGCGCTGGCGCTGTCCTGCTGCTGAGCGCCGTTCAGCCACAACGGATCCTCGGTGCTCGCCACGCGCAGGACTCCCCCGTACTCCGAGAGGGCGTACTGGTTGAGGACGAACCCGCTCACGCGCCCGCTCGAGGCGTATGTCGTGCGGCCCGGATCGGAGGTGTCGAAGCGGTGGATCTCCGTCTGCATCCGCGGCGGGACCTCCGCTGCGGTGTCGAGCCCGGGGACATAGCGCTGACTTGCGACGTACAGGCTCTTGTCCGAGGCGTAGACGACCTGCGCACCGGCCATCACCGCGTCGCGGTCGACGCTGAACAGCCCGCGGTCGAGGTCGATCGTCAGCACGGTCAGCAGATCCAGCCCGGAGAACGTGTCGGGCCGGCGCACCTGGGTGCAGCCGACGAGCGGGCGCGTGAACGTCCGGCCGGAGATCCGGCTGCGGATCACGGTCTTGGGCACGAACGCGCTCAGGCCCGGGCGCGCCGCGGCGCGGGCGGTCGTGGACGTGGTCGTGGGGTTCGCGACGATCCCGGGCGGCGTGTCGAGCACGACGCGTGCCGTGCCGCCGGTGAGCCGCGCGCTCGCGTAGGAGCCGGCCACGGTCAGCGTGCGGGAGATCGTCATCGCCGCCGGATCGTGAACGTCGACCTCGGTCAGCTGAGTCTCCGCGCGATAGGGCATCGCGAGCGCAGGCTGCGGTGCCACGCCCGCAACGGGCGCGCCGACCGCCACGTCACCGCCCGAGGATGCCGAGTACGGCGGTGTCCCGATCACCAGCACACGATCGCCGCGCAGGAGCAACTCCTGGCCGGAGCCCTCCAGCGCCAGCGAACCGACCTGGCGCGGCTGCGGCCCGGTCACGTCGATCGCCAGCAGCGACCCGCCGGCGATCACGAACATCCGCTTGCCGTCGGTCTTCACGACGTCCGGCTCGTCGACCCCGGCCTCCTGGTCGTTCGTCCCGGAGAACGCCTCGCCGCTCTGCGTGCCCGGCGCCGCGGCGACCGGTGCCGCCGTCGGCTGCGGCGCACC
Organism: uncultured Solirubrobacteraceae bacterium; assembly: GCA_963817295.1. Classification (GTDB taxonomy): domain Bacteria; phylum Actinomycetota; class Thermoleophilia; order Solirubrobacterales; family Solirubrobacteraceae; genus F1-60-MAGs163. The sequence goes on from CAWFOF010000022.1 coordinate 118,466, forward strand.
GGCCACGTCCTTGGACGCCGCGGGCTGCGGCGTCAGCGTGACGGGCGTCCCGGGACCACCGCGAAACGGGACGCCGGTCTCGCCGCCGGTGCGGACCGCCTCCAGGCGCGCGTAGCTGAGCAGCGCGTCGCACGACGCGAAGGCGCTCAGGTGCGCCTTCTTCACCGGACGGTGTCTGGCGGCGGCGCCTGCGCTCGCGGCCGCGGGCCCGAGCGAAGCCAGAAGTACCACCGCCGTGAACAGCGCGCGACGTCCCATGGCGCCAGCGTACCGGCGCGGCCGGGTGCACCACACCGGATGTCCAGCCTCAGGCGTTCGCGGGCTCGGGCTCCGGCGTCTGCGTCGCGCGCGTGCCCTCGCGCGCCTGCTCGACGTCGAAGCGGCGCAGCGCCGGGAACGCGAGCGCGATCACGCCCACGCTGGCGATCACCGCCAGGCCGCCCGAAGTGAACGAGAACCGCGGGCTCGTCAGCGCCGCGACCGATCCGGACTCGACGTCCCCCAGCCGCGGACCGCTCGTAACGACGAGCGAGAACGCCGCTGACATGCGCCCGCGCAGGTGGTCCGGCGTGACGGACTGGTTGATCGTCGAGCGACAGACCGCGCTGATGCTGTCGGCCGCACCCGCGATCGCCAGCAGCGCCGCCGCCGCCCAGATCGATCCGGCGAGGCCCGCGACCGCGATCGCGGCGCCCCAGACGAGCACCGCCCAGATGACGATCAGGCCCAGCCGCCGCGCGTGGCGCAGCCAGCCGGTGGTGAACGCCGCGACGGTCGCGCCGGCCGCCACCGACGCATAGAGCAGCCCCGTGCCCGACGCTCCGGCACCGTAGACGCCGACGGCCAGCACGGGGAACAGCGCCCGCGGCATGCCGAACAGCATCGCCGCCAGGTCGATCGCGAACGAGCCCAGGAGCGCCTGGTTGCCGAACACGAAGCGCAGGCCGTCGCCGATCGACCGGACGACGTGCTGGTGCTCCTCCGTGACTCCCTCGGGCAATTGCGGCGCCATCGCCACGACCGCGCCGACCATGGCGAAACAGCTCAGCGCGTCGACCAGGTACGCGCTCCCCAGCCCCAGCCCCGCGATCAGCAGACCGCCGACCGCCGGCCCGATCACGATCGTCAGCTGGAAGAGCCCGAAGTTGAGCGCCAGCGCCGACGCCAGCTTGTCGGGCTCGACGAGGTTGGGGACGATCGACGAGCGGGTGACGTTCTGCACGGCCCCGAAGCCGGCCAGCAGGCCGCCCAGGACGTAGAGCGCCCACAGCGGCGGCGACCCCGCGAACGCGAGCGCCGCGAGCGCGGAGGCGACCGCGACGAGGCCGATCTGGTCCAGCAGCAGCAGCCGGCGACGGTCGTGGCGGTCCGCGAGCGCGCCGCCGAGCAGCGCCATCACGATCAGCGGACCGAGCTCGACAGCCCCGAGCATGCCGGTGAGGAAGGCCGACTTCGTCTCCACGTACACCTGGTAGGGCAGCGCCACGAGCGCTGCCTGCGTCCCGAGCCCGGAGACGACATTGCCGCCGATGAGCAGCCGCAGGTCGCGCGAGGCGCGCATCGGGCTGATGTCGACGGCGATACGGGAGAGAAGGCTGCTGCGCATGGATTCTCTTCCGTGGGGGTGTGGACCGGCGGTCGAAAGGTATCGGATGGGCGGGTGGGGCGACGGACGTTGGAGGTTGGGCTGGGTGGGGACATCCGACCGGTTCTACGCCCGCCGAGCCAGGATGGCGGGCTCTCCGTGCTTCCGTCGGGCAACGCCACCGGATCGCACGTCCCCACCCAGCCCTTCTCAGCGTCACGGACAACCCGCGAACCCAAGCCGCAGGATCAGGCAACACACGTGGAGGCGCATGCGCTCGGGTGGGCGGGGTGGGCGCACCCGATCCGGTGGCGTTGCCCGAAACAGGCAGGGAGCGCGCTACAGGGACGCCGGGCGGGCGTAGAACCGGTCGGGTGCCCCACCCCGCCCGACCACGAACGCAACGCAAACCGCCAACACCGTAGGGCGCGCATACGCTGCGCAGCGCCGACGTAACATCGCGCCGCATGCCGGGACAGGACGCGCATGTCCATTCCCGCAGCGATCCAGTCGTTCATCGACCGTCAGGCCGACGAGGCGCCGACCACCTACGACGACCTGCGCGCCGTCGTCTTCAACGGCACGCTCAAGCGCTCCCCAGAGCCGAGCCAGACCGACGGCCTGCTCGCAATCTCACGAGGGCTGATGGAGCGCCTGGGCGTCGCGGTGAGCGAGGTCCGCACCGTCGATCATCAGATCCCGCCGGGCGTCTGGCCCGACATGCGCGAGCACGGTTACGAGGCGGACGACTTCCCGGAGATCTACCGCGAGCACGTCGTGCCGGCCGACATCATCATGATCGCCGGGCCGATCTGGCTCGGGGACCAGAGCTCGATGACGCGCAAGATCATCGAGCGCCTGTACGCCTTCTCCGGTGACGTCAACACCGCCGGCCAGTGGTCCTACTACGGCAAGGTCGGCGCTGCACTGACGACGGGCAACGAGGACGGCGGAAAGCACGTCAGCGCGCAGGTGCTCTACGCGCTCCAGCACATCGGCCTGACCGTCCCTCCGCAGTCCGACGCCTACTGGAACGGCGAGGCCGGCCCCGGCCCGTCCTACCTCGACCCGGACGCCGGTGGCGAGCGCAACGCATGGACGACGAGGAACACCGTCTTCATGACCTGGAACGTCCTGCACCTCGCCCGGATGCTGAAGGACGCGGGCGGGATCCCGGCGTTCGGCAACGACACGCGCGACTGGGACCTCGCGCACCCGGCGCACCCGAACCCCGAGTACCGCTGATCAGCTCGCGCAGGCGACGCCCTCGCGCGTCCTGTTGTCCGCGAGGCACGGCAGCACGGTCGGAGCCTGCCAGCCGCTGCCGTCCACGACGCCCCTGATGGCGGCCGCCGACAGGCCGTACAGGCGCACCATCAGGCGGAAGGCGGGCTGTGCGGCGCCGGGCTGCGGGATCGGGAGCCAGTTCGCGCGCTGCGCGGCGCTCACGGGCGCGTCGGGCTGCAGGTAGACGTCGAGCGAGCCGTCGGCGTTGTGGCGCAGCCCGCTGCGATCGTTCACCAGGTAGCGGTTGAGCGGGTTGTCGACGAAGAACCCGTCGTTGTCGTAGAGCGTCATCGACCAGAAGAACGACACCGGCGGCTTGGCGTGCGCGGCCGGGAAGTGGGCCACGAAGCGCTTCGCGCCGGTCAGCGGGCCCTTGTCGCGGTCGACGAGCGTCAGCGGGTAGACGGACACCTCGGGGCGCGGGGCCCCGAGGCCGACCTTGTCGACGACGGCGCGCGTCCTGTAGTCGGTCCCGTAGGTGCCGGTGCGCCCGACGAGCCAGCCGTTGTGCGCGTCGAAGCCGGCGAGGTAGGTCTTGATCAGGTTGCCCTGCACGACGTTCGGGCCCTGGATGACGGCGTCGCGCAGCGCCTGGAGCTGGGCGCCCGTGAGCTTGCCGGCGGTCGCCGGATGCAGGCCCGGGCCGATTCCCAGCGTCTTCAGCCGCTTGAGGATCGGCGCGTCGCGCCGCGGCGGCGGGAAGCGCCGCAACTGGTCGCCGAGCGCGTCGAAGAACGTGGCGGCGTCCTGCCCGGGGGCGGTGCCCGGGATCTGCGCCGTGTTGATGGTGCGGTCGACCTTGTGAGGCCGCGGCGGGGTGTACGCCGCCGGATGACGCGGATCCCAGCGGCTCAGCGGCGTGATCCGGTAGCCGTCCATGACCGCGCGGGCGGCCTTCACATCAGCGGCCCCGTTGACGTACGTGCGGCCGATGATCCACACGCGGTCCTGCGGCGACGCGATCCGCTTCAGGCCCCTCGGCGTCCTGCCCCGGTAGCCGGGACCGGTGACGAGGTAGTCACCGTCGGCGCGCGCGGTGCGCGGCGAGCCGACGTTGGCGAAGTTCTCCTCCCACGGCGAGAGCAGCTCGAGCACGTGGAAGCGCGTCGTGCCCTTCACGGTCCGCACGACCACCGGCTCGCGGCTGAGGTCGAGCCAGGCCATCGAGTAGAGCGTGTCGGCGTTCGGCGCGACGACGGTGCGATCCTTCGCGTCGGCGAGCTTCTCGAAGTGGCTGAACCGGTTGACCGAGCCCCCGCCACGGCCGTTCGGGACGTTGACGCTCGTCGACGTCGAGAACGTGCGCTGCATGTTCAGCACGGGAACGCCGTACTCGTACCCCTGGGAGGCGAGCGCGAGCGCCGCGTCGTACTGCGCCTTCTGCGCCGGGTCCGCCGGATCGTACGCAGCGTGCGCGGCCGCGGTGCACGTGCAGAGCGCGATCAGCGCGGCGAGCAGGCCGGCGGTGAGGCGCAGCGGAATCTGGAGCGTCGGCGTTCTCATGGTCGGCCGGCAACCGTACCGGCGCGACGCCGCCGGCGCGCCGGCCGGACTCAGCGCACGCCGGCCAGGCGGTCCTCGCGCACGATCTCGCGCTTGCCCCACCCGGCGTCGTCGGCGAACGCCATCAGGCGCGCAAACGCATAGCGGACCGACGGGCGGACGATGCCGGCGGCGCCGAGCACGCTCTGGGCGCGGCGGTCGTCGAATTGGCAGCGCACGCGGAAGTACGGTGCGAACACGCCGTCCGTCGGGCCGTCATCCGCGAGCAGCTCGACCGGCTCGCGGTCGAACGTCGTCGCGGCAAGGTCGCGCAGCTCGTCCACGGCGAGCGCGTCCTGCGCCGCGACGAGGTGGTAGGTGCCGGACACGTCACTCGCCTCCAGCAGGGCGAGCAGCCCGTCGGCGACGTAGTCCCCGGTGACGACGTCGACGATCCCGTCGGGCGCCGCGGGGACGGCGCGCAGGATCCCTCGCCGGTACGCGCGCAGCGGCGGGTAGAGCACGTTGAACGAGTTGGTCCAGCCGCTCTGCGCCTCGCCGACGACGATGCTCGGCCGCGCGACGACGACGGGCAGGTCCCCCGCGTGCTGTGCGACAAGCAGCTCGGCTTCGTGCTTGGTCTGCTCGTAGCTGTTGCGAAATGCCGGTCCCTCCATCGGCTCGTCCTCCAGGACGACGCCCTCGGAGTGGCCGGCGACGTAGGCCGTCGAGACGTGGACCACGCGCTCCAGCGCCGGAGCACGGCGCGCGAGATCCAGGACGCGGCGCGTCCCTTCGACGTTGACCGCGCGCGCCTCCTCGATCGGCAGGTCGAATTGCACGGCCGCCGCGCAGTGCAGGACATGGGTGATCTCACGGGCCTGCTCGAGGTCGAGCTCGCCGGTCAGGTCGCGCGCGACGGCGTGGACGCGCGCCGAGCGCGCCGCGCCCGGGTCGTTCCAGATGCCCGCGAGTGTGTGGGCGATCCGCGCGCGCGCGGCGTCGTCGTCGGCCGCACGGACGGGGCAGATGATCTGCGGACCGTCGCCCGCGTCCTCGAGCAGCCGGGCCAGGACGAGCGTTCCGAGGTACCCGGTGGCGCCGGTCAGCAGGATCACGCGGGCGCGCCCATGGCGTGATACCCGCCGTCGACGTGCACGATCTCCCCGGTGATCCCGCCGGAACGGGCCGACAGCAGGAAGCAGACCGTCTCCGCGACGGGACCCGGGTCGGTGACGTCCCAGCCGAGCGGCGCCTGTGCGTCCCACCCGTCGGCGAGGCGCTCGAAGCCCGGGATGCCGCCCGCGGCGAGCGTCTCCAGCGGGCCGGCCGAGACGAGGTTCACGCGCACGCCCTCGGGGCCCAGGTCGCGCGCCAGGTAGCGCGAGACGGCTTCGAGCGCCGCCTTCGCGACGCCCATCCAGTCGTATGCGGGCCACGCGACCGTGGCGTCGAAGTCCAGGCCGACGAGCGCGGCGTCGCGGCCGCGCATCAACGGGAGCAGCGCCTGCGCGAGCGACTTGAACGAATACGCCGACGTGCGGAACGCCTCCTCGGCGCTCGCCGCCGGCGCGCTCATGAACGCACCGCCGAGCGCGTCGGCGGGAGCGAACGCGACCGCGTGCAGCACGCCGTCGACGCGGCCCCAGCGCTTGTCGAGGTCGGCCGCGAGAGCTTCCAGATCCTCGGTGCGGTTGACGTCGAGCTCGAGCACGTCGACCGGCTCGGGGAGCGTCTTCGCGGCGCGTTCGGTCAGCCGGCGACCGCGTCCGAACCCCGTCAGGACCACCTCGGCGCCGAGTTCCTGCGCGCGACGCGCGACCGCGTACGCGATCGAGTCCTTCGTCACCACGCCGGTGATCAGCAGCCTGCGTCCCTCGAGCATCAGGCGCTGCCCCAGACGTCCTCGCCGCACGGTGCGGCGGCGGTCTCCTGGGCCGGCACGCCGACCTCGGCATCCTCGCGCCACAGCACCTCGACCTGCGCGGCGCAGGCGCGCTTGCCGTCCTGGCGGAGCACGTCGATCGCGAGCGTCACGAGCCCGGCGTCATCGGTCATCGGCTTGACGGAGCGAACGGCGCCCTCGACGTGAATCGTGTCGCCGAGGTAGACCGGCCGGCGAAAGACCGCGTCGCGCACCCGCCGCAGCGCCATGACGCGCTCGGGATCCAGCGGCACCAGGCCGACGGCGAACGACACGACGAGCATGCCGTGCGCGATCCGCTGCCCGAACGGGCCCTTCGCCGACCACTCGGCGTCGGCGTGCTGGGGGTGCCAGTCGCCGGTGAGCGCGGCGAAATGGACGACGTCGGCCTCGGTGACGGTGCGCGCGCGGGTGCTGAAGCGCGCGCCCTCCTCGAGCTCGTGGAAGGGGGCTGACCAGTTCACAGCGGGATGTTCCTCTCGTTGCGTTCCCTGCCGGGACGGTGCACCGCGGCGAGTGAGTCGAGCGCCGCGATCAGGCGCCCGCGAGTGTGGCTCGGCGGAAGGACCTCGTCGACGAAGCCCCCGGCGGTGGCGGCGCCGACCGCAAGATGCTCCTCGGCATACCCGGCGGCCAGGCGATCGCGCGTGCGCTGCGGATCGTCGGATTCCGCGATCTCGCGGCGGTGGACGATCCCGACGGCCTGCTGAGCTCCCATCACGCCGATCTGCGCACGCGGCCAGGCGAAGACGAGGTCGGCGCCGAGGTCCTTCGAGTTCATCGCGATGAACGCCCCGCCGAACGCCTTGCGGGTGACGATCGTGATGCGCGGGACGCTCGCCGCGGCGAAGGCGTGGACGAGCTTCGCGCCGTGGCGGATCACGCCGGAGCGCTCCTGCGCGGTTCCGGGAAGGAAGCCGGGGGTGTCGACGAGGACGACGAGCGGCAGGCCGAACGCGTCGCACATGCGCACGAACCGCGCGGCCTTGGCGGCGGACTCGGAGTCCATCACGCCGCCGAGGTACCGCGGCTGGTTGGCGACGACGCCGACCGCGCGTCCGTCGATGCGCGCGAAGGTGCAGACCATGTTGCGCGCCCAGCGCTCGCCGATCTCCAGGTGACGCCCGCCGTCGACGAGCAGCGCGATCACGTTGCGCACGTCGTAGACCTTGCGATGCTCGGCCGGCACGACCGCGTCGACGAGCCCGGGCGGCGGATCCACCGACGGCCAGCGCTGCGGCGGCTCGCCCGCGTGCTGGGGCAGGTGATCCAGCAGGTCGCGCGCGACCAGCGCGGCGTCGACCTCGGTCTCGGCGACGATGTGGCAGACGCCGTTGCGCGCCTGCACCCTCGGTCCGCCGAGCGTGTCGGCATCGACGTCCTCGCCGGTCACCTCCTGGACGACACCCGGCCCGGTGAGGAACATGCTCGCCCGGCGGGTCATCACGACGATGTCGGTCAGCGCCGGCGCGTACGAGCCGCCGCCCGCGCTCGCGCCGCAGACGATCGACAGCTGGGGCACCTGCCCCGAGAGGTCGGTGTGCGCGCGGAAGATGCGGCCGTATCCGGCCAGCGCCGCCACGCCCTCCTGCATCCGCGCTCCGGCCGACTCGATGAAGCCGACCACCGGGACGCGCGCGCGCCCGGCCATCTCGAGCACGCGAACGACGGTGTCCGCGTGCGACTCGCCGAGCGAGCCGCCGGCGAAGCTCGCGTCCTGCGCGAAGCACGCCACGGGGCGACCGTCGACCATCCCCGTGCCGCCGAGGACGCCGTCGCCGTCACGGGCGCGCTCCCCCATGCGCGAGGAGCGCACACCGGTGCGCACGAGTTGCAGCGAACCGGGGTCGCAGAGGACCTCGAGCCGCTCCAGCGGCGAGAGCCGTTCGTCGATGCGTGGGGCCAGCGCGAGCTTCGTCATGCGACTTCCAATACGAGTGCGGCGTTGTGCCCCCCGAACCCGAAGGAGTTCGAGAGGCCCAGCAGTGGCCGGTCGTCCGAGACGACGAGCGGGCGGGCGACGTGCGGGACGTAGTCGAGGTCGAGGCCCTCCTCGGCCTCGTCCCAGCCGAGGGTCGGGGGTGCGACGTGGTCACGCAGCGCCAGGATGGTCGCGATCGCCTCGACGGCGCCGGCGGCGCCGAGCAGGTGCCCGATCGCGGACTTCGTCGAGGAGACCGGGACGCCATATGCGGCCTCGCCGAGCGCCGACTTCAGCGCCATCGTCTCGCTGCGGTCGTTCAGCGGCGTGGAGGTGCCGTGCGCGTTGACGTAGTCGAGCTGCCCGGGCTCGATCCCGGCGTCGGCCAGCGCCGCCAGGATCGCGCGGGCGGCGCCTTCGCCGCCCGGATCGGGCGCGGTCAGGTGGTGGGCGTCGCAGGTCGCGCCGTAGCCGCGGATGGTCCCCAGGATCCGGGCGCCGCGGGCGCGCGCCGCGCCCGCCTCCTCGAGCACGAGGACACCAGCGCCCTCACCCATGACGAACCCGTCGCGGCGCGCATCGAACGGCCGCGACTCGCCGATCTTCGAGACCGCGTCGAGCGCGGCGAACGACGCCCGCGACAGCGGCGTCAGCGCCGCCTCGGCGCCTCCGGTGATCACGGCGTCCGCGTCGCCCGCCTGAATCAGCCGGGCGGCCGCGCCGATCGCGTTGGCCCCCGCGGCGCACGCGGAGACGACGCCCCAGCAGGGCCCCATCGCGCCGTGTCGCAGCGCAAGCGTCGCCGAGCCGGCGTTGCCCATCATCAGCGGCACCGACAGCGGCGAGACCATGCCCGCACCGCGCGTCAGCAGCTCCTCGTGGTTGTGCTCGAGCGTCGAAAGGCCGCCGATCCCGGTGCCGACGATGCAGCCCACGCGCGTCGGGTCGTACGGATGCTCGCCGGCGTCCCAGCCGGCATCGTGCAGGGCCTCGTCGCTCGCGGCGATCGCGAGCTGCGAGAAGCGGTCGGCGCGACGCGCCTCCTTGCGTGAGAGCGTGTCGAGCGGATCGAACTCCGAGCACGGCGCCTCGCCATCTTCGATGGCACTGACGCCCGCGCTCCAGCGCTCGTGCAGGGTCCGCGCGCCCACGCCCAGCGGCGTGATCGCACCGACCCCGGTGACGACGACCTCACGCATCGGGGCTCACGCCCTCGCGGCGATCAGGTCGATCGCTTGGCCGACCGTCTTGATGTTCTTCACGTCGTCGCCCTTCAGCGGCACGCCGAACTCCTCCTCGGCGATCTGTGACAGCTCGGCCAGGTCGAGCGAATCGACGTCCAGCGACTCGAAGGTCGCCTCGCGGGTGATGTTCGTCGGCTCGGCGCCGAAGCTCTCAAGGGCGTCGAAGACGACCTGCTGGACCTTCTCTGCGGTGACGGTGCTCATGGGTTCCTCTCTGATTCTGGGGTTTGGGGGATCAGGCGGACATTCCGCCGTCGACGAACAGCGTCGAGCCGGTCACGTACCCGGCGGAGTCGGAAGCGAGAAAGCGCACGCACGCGGCGACCTCATGCGGCTCGCCGGCACGGCGGGCGGGAATCGCGGCGAGCACCGCGTCGTCGAGCACGCCGTCGGTCATGTCGGTGCGCACGAAGCCCGGCGCGACGGCGTTGATCGTCACGCCGCGACGTGCGACCTCGGTCGCCGCCGTCTTGGTGAAGCCGATCAGCCCGGCCTTCGCGGCCGCGTAGTTCGCCTGACCCGCGTTGGCGCGCGGGCCGACGACGGAGGCGATGTTGACGATGCGGCCGAAGCGCGCCCGGATCATGCCGCGCAGCGCGCTGCGCGTCAGGCGGAAGGCGCCTGTGAGGTTGGTGTCCAGGACGGTGGCCCAGGCTTCGTCCTCGAGCGATACCGCGAGATCGTCGGCGCGCACGCCGGCGTTGTTGACGAGGCCGAGCACGGGCCCACCGAGCGTCTCCGACGCGTGCTCGACGACGCTCGCCGCGGCGTCGGCGTCGGTGACGTCGAGCGGCAGTGCCGCCGCCCGCCCGCCCGCTGCCTCGATCGCTGCGACGACCTCGTCCGCGGCGCCGGCGTTCGCCCGGTAGGTCAGGGCGACGGCCCAGCCGTCGGCCGCCAGCGCATGCGCCGTCGCCGCGCCGATCCCGCGCGAGCCGCCGCTGACGAGCATCACCGCGCCGTCAGGACGCATCGGGCCCCCAGCGCACCACGGTCGCGCCCCACGTGAGTCCCGCGCCGAACGCGGCGAGCAGCACCGAGGCGCCGTCGGTGAGCAGCCCGTTGCGGCGCGCGAGGTCGAGCGCGAGCGGAATCGAGGCGGCCGACGTGTTGCCGTGCTCGCCGATCGCGTTCACGACGCGAGCGGGATCCAGCTCCAGACGCTCGATCAGGGACTGCAGGATTCGGGCGTTCGCCTGGTGGAACACGAGCAGGTCGAGGTCGTGGATGTCCGTGCCGGCCAGCGTGCTCGCCTCGACGGCGGCGTCGCCCATCCGCGCGACGGCATTGCGAAACACCTCGGGCCCGTCCATGCGGATGAGGCCGTCGCCGCGCGAGGCGTGCAGGATCGGTCCCAGCGCGCCGTCGGCGCCGAGCACCGCCGGCCCGACCGCGCCCGGGCCGGAGCCGCTGACGACGATCGCGCCGGCACCGTCGCCGAACAGCATCGCCGTGCGCTTGTCCGAGTGGTCCAGATGCCGGCTCAGGATCTCCGCACCCACCACCAGGACGTGCTGGGCTCGCCCGGTCTCGAGCATGGCTGCACCGAGCACGAGCGCGTCGACGAATCCGGTGCACGCGCCGCCGATGTCGATCGCGCCCGCGCGATCAGCACCCAGCGCGTTCGCCACGAGCGGCGCGCACGCCGGGATGATCTCGTCCGCGGTGCTCGTGGCCAGCAGGACCAGGTCGATGTCGCGAGCCTCGACCCCGGCGTCGGCGAGCGCCGCCGCACCGGCACGCGCGGCGAGCTCGTGCAGGTGATCGCTCGGAGCGGCGTAGCGGCGCTCGGTGATCCCCGTGCGCTTCACGATCCACGTCTCGTCGACGCCGACGGCGGCGGCGATCTCGGCGTTGGCGACGACACGCTCGGGCAGCGCCGTGCCGAGGCCCGCGAGCGTCATTCGCGTCGCGGTGCTCTCAAGCGGCGACATCGCGCACCTCCGGAAGGTTGCGAGCGACGAGCTTGTCCAGCACGTCTCCCGGGCCGACGTCGATGAAGTCGTTCGCGCCGGCGGCGTGCAGCGCGAGCATGACCTCACGCCAGCGGACCGGGGCGACGATCGCGGCGCCGAGCTCCATCACGGGGTCGACGAACGGCGCCGCCGTCAGCCCGCTGTAGACCCGGTGGTCCGGGGCGCGCCACTCGATCTCACTCGCGGCCTGGGCGAACACGCGCCGCGCGGGGGCCATCGCCGGGGAATGGAAGGCGCCCGCGACGTTCAGCTCCAGCGCGCGCAGTCCGCGCCCGCGGGCAGCGCCGCGCGCCAGCTCGATCCGTCGCGCGGACCCGACAGGACGACCTGCCCGGGCGCGTTGTCGTTGGCCATCGACAGGCCGTGGTCGTCGGCGAGTGCGATCGCCTCGGCGGGCGCTCCCTTGAGGACGGCGAGCATCGATCCGTCGCCCGCGGCCTCGCCGGCGACGGCCATCGCCTCGCCACGGACGACCGCCAGCCGCACCGCGTCCAGTTGCGAGAGCGCACCGGCCGCGGCGAGCGCGGACAGCTCGCCGAGCGAGTGCCCGGCGTATGCCCGCGGCTCGCCGGGAGCGATCCGCCGCCAGGCGGCGAGGCTCGTCAGCAGGATCGCGGGCTGCGCGAAGCGGGTGCTCTCGTCGCAGCGCGTGAACGGCTCGTCGCCGATCAGGTCGACGCAGCAGGCGAGCAGGTCGGGCGCGTCACGCTGGACCAGCTCGAGCGCGCCGGCGATCCTGGGCGCCTTGCCCAGGGAAGAGGTAGGCGGTGTTCATCAGGCGTCGGCCTGCCCGCGTGCGAGTTCCTTCGCGGCCTGCGAGTCGGCGCCGATGCGCACGACGTTCGTCGCCAGGCCGATCTGCTCGAGCCCGCCGATCAGCCACGCGGACGGATCCAGCTCGGTGCTGCGCAGGCCGTGCTTGGCGCTGCGCGGGAAGGCGTGGTGATTGTGATGCCAGGACTCGCCCAGGCTCGGCAGCGCGAGCCAGGCGACGTTGCTCGACTCGTCGTCGACGGCGAACCGGCGCTTGCCGAACACGTGGCAGATCGAGTTGACGCTCCAGGTCACGTGATGGACGAAGAAGATCCGCACGAACCCGCCCCAGAGCAGCGCGGTCAGCGCCGCTCCGAGCGTGCCGCCGATCGCGAAGCCGATCAGCGCCGGCAGCAGCAGCGACAGGCCAACGAGCCACGGGAACGAGCGGTCGATGCGCCGCATCGCGCGATCCTCCATGAGGTCCTTGGCGTACTTGCGCCGGCGGGCCATGCCGTTCGTGCGCCACAGCCAGCCGACGTGCGCGTGCCAGAGCCCGCGCAGCGGCGTGGACTCCAGGTGCGGCGAGTGAGGGTCGCCCTCGACGTCGGAGTGGGCGTGGTGCTTGCGGTGGTCGGCGACCCACGAGATCACGGGCCCCTCGACGGCCATCGATCCGGCGACGGCGAACGTGCGCTCGAGCCACGGCCGCGTCGCGAACGACCGGTGCGTCAGCAGGCGGTGGAACCCGACGGTGATGCCGAAACCGGTGATCAGGTACATCACGACGAAGGCCGCAAGGTCCGACCAGCCGAAACCGTTGCCCCACAGGACGATCGGCGCGATCAGGAGGCCAGGAACGGGATCGCGACCGCGAGGATGTTCGCGATCCGGTTCGTCCGCGACATCGGAAGCACTCGCGGAGGCTTGTGGGCGGGCGGCGCGCTGCGCGGCGCTACATCGGTGACCATGCCACTGACAGTGGCGCCGATCCGGGTCCGTTTGGGCCTGTTGGGGGGTTATCTCACCCGATCGGGGGGTGATGTAACGGCCCCTGCCAGGACACGACGCCGCAAAGCGGCGTCGTGATGACTCTCACGTCAGCCGGTGGCGCTCACGTCAAGAGACCCAGCCGCTGAGCCCGCTGCACCGCTTCCGCCCGGTTGCGCACTTCCAGTTTCCGGTAGAGCCCGCTGGTGTGCTCCTTGACGGTGTGCGGCGAGAGGTAGAGCGAGCCGGCGATCTCGCGGTTGGTCGCTCCCGAGGCGATCAGCTCGAGCACCTCGCGCTCACGCGGCGTCAGCTCCAGACGCGCCGGGGGCTCCTGTGGCGGGAACACGGTCCCCCCCATCCCCACGGTCCGCACGGCGTCGGCGACGTCGGCCGCAGGCCAGTCCTTGAGCACGAACCCGGCCGCTCCCGCCGCGCGTGCGGCGCTCGGCGCGATCCGGCCCGCACCGGAGATCAGCAGCACCTTGGGCGGGACCGCGAGCTCGCGCAGCCGCTCCGTCGTCTCGGCGCCGGACTCGTTGCCGATGAACAGGTCGACGAGCGCCACGTGGGGCTCGTAGCGCCGTGCCAGGGCGAGCGCCTCGGCGCTCGTGCGGGCGCTGAGCGTCCGCTCGACCCACGGAAGCTGGCCGAGCATCACGCGAAAGCCCCAGTGCACGACGTCGTGATCGTCGACCACCAGAATTCGCAGGCGCCGCTGCCCGTTCTCCTCGTCAGCCGGCACCCGCGACCACCAGGCGCACCTGCCATTCGCCGCGCACACGCTCGCCGAACTCCAGGATCCCGCCGTACTGCAGCGCCTCGAGCGACGTGATGCGCAGCCCCATTCCGGAGACCGCCGCGCGACCGGCCGTTGACGCCGTCGTTACGGACCTCGAGCACGAACGCGCCGTCCTCCTCGTAGACGCGCACGCGAACGCTCGTCGGCTTCGCGTGCTTGCGGGCGTTGCGCACCGCCTCCACCAGTACCGACTGCGCCAGCGCCTCGAGCTCCGGTGGCACCGTCCGCGGGTCACCGCTCTCCAGGACGAGGCCGACGTCGGCGTGCTCGGCGCGCAACCGGTCGAGCTCTTCGGCGAGCGTCGACTGCGTCGGCCGCGACTCGCGGCCCAGCGGGCGCTGCAGCGCCTCGCGCAGCTCCTGCAGCGTGGCCTGGACCTCGTCGGAGCAGCGTGCGCGGGCCTCGTCGTCGAGGACGCCGTCCCCCGAGAGCGCGAGCGAGACGCCGAACAGCCGCTGGATCACGCCGTCGTGGATCTCGCGCGCCATGTCGATCCGCGCCTCGAGCTCGCGGGCGCGCTGGGCCTGATAGGTCGCGATGCGCGCGCTCGCCGCCAGCGCGGCCGTCTTGCCCAGCGTCCACAGCATGTCGCGCTCGGACTCGGACAGCTCGGGACGGTCCGGAGGACGGTCGGAGATGACGACGCCGATCCAGCGCCCACCGGCGGACATCGGCGTCACCACGAGGCCCAGATCGCCGGCGAGCTCCATGAACTCCGGCGGGATCTGCTCGCGGTCGTCGAACTCGACGACGCGGTCCTCCTCCAGCGCCTGACGGGCGGCGGCCAGCGTCTCGACGGTGATGAACACGTCGTCGAACACGGCGAGGTCGAGGTTGTGCGCACCGGCGGCGCGAACCTTGCGGTGGGCAGCGTCGTAGCGGAAGATGACGGCACGCTCGGCAGCGGTCAGCCGGCAGATCGCCGCGCACAGGCCGGAGTAGAACGACTGGCCGTCGCCGTCGTTCAGCGCCGTCTCGTCCGGGATGCTCGCCAGGACGTCGACGAACGCGTCGAGCGCGGCGATGTGCGCGCCGGCGCCCGCGCCGGCGCTCATCGCGCGTCGCGCCCGTCAGCGACAGGCGCAGGAACTGCTCCGGGAGCAGCTCGACGATGCGTTCGCTCTGACATGTCCCGCAACAGCATCGCGCATGTCCGTCGGAGAGGTCGCCTTCGATCGCGACGAGCTCTGTGCGTCGCAGGCACATCGGGCAGGAGAGCGAGGCCTCGACGAGCGCGTCCGGGTCGTTCCCGCGGAAGATTGCGATCTCAGCCATGCTCGGACGGTACGCGCGCCCACCGGCCGCGTGGATCCTTCTCCGTCGATCGACCGACAAACGGGGGGTGGTGCAGGCGTGCGGAGGAGGTGCACGCCCGCACCCGAGTTCCCCTGCATCCCGTTGGTCAGGCGGGATCGCCCGCCGGAGGAGCCGCCGAGCAGCGCCAACATTCGACGCGTGCGCGCGACTCGACAACCGCAAGGACCGGCTTTCCACCCGAATGGGGGGAAAGGAATCGCCCCGCGGCTCCTCGCGTCACCGGTCGTGGCGCCGACCTCCGGCTCGGCATGCACCGCCGGCGTCCGGGAACTCGCGCGCCGTCTGCCGGCGCAGGAGCTCGGTGCCCGAGGAACGCGAGCACCAGGAACACGATGATCCCCGCCGGACGGCCTGTCGCGGGGATCGGGCGCCAGATGAAGATCAGCAGCATGACCGCGCCGGTGATCGCGAACGTCGCGACGGGCTGGTCGCGCAGGAACGGAGCGATCAGCGCTGCGTCGCACTGGTGGCGAGCTTCGCCGGCCCGGCGAACCAGGCCGCCAGCACCAGCGGGATGCCGACGATGACGAACGCGCCCGCGATCTCGCTCAGCATCGACGTCGCGATCGACATGATCCTGCGCCCCGCCGGCAGGTTGGCATCGTTCTTGATCAGCGAGTCGACCGCCTGCGACTCGATCAGCGAGCGCCCGGCCAGCACGATCACGCCGGCGAGGATGATCGCGAAGCCGACCTTCATCAGCGCCTTGCGCCGCCGGCCCCGGCGCAGGAAGATCGCCAGCGCGTACAGCAGCGGCACGACGATCGTCAGCAGCAGCGCGAGGCCCTTCAGCGCCTTGCCGCCGTTCTGGACGAGCTTGAGGTCGTTCGACTTCAGCACCGTCACGTGCGCGACGGTCGGCGGCAGCTTGGAGCTGACGTCGGGCAGCCCGAGGCGGTTCGTGACCTCGCCGACGATCTTGCTCAGATCGAGCGAGACCACGCCGTTCTGGGACGAGACCGTGCCGGTGCGGCCGTTGACGACGTTGATGAACTGCTGGTCGGCGGCGCGGTTGGACTCCTTCCAGATCTGCTGGACGCGCCCGTTCGCCAGGGCGCGCTGGGCCGCGGCGATGGCGGCGTTCTGCAGCGCGCCCGCCGCCGGCGCGGCGAGCGGCTGGAGCTGCGGTGGGCAGCCGGGCCTCGATCGAGCCGGCGACGTCCACGTTGGCGTAGATCTGATCCACGAGGTAGTTCGCGGTCGCGTTGCGGACCGTCTTGTTCTGCAGCAGCTTCGTGCTCGTGTTCGCCCAGTTGTCCGGGTTGAACAGCTGGCGATTGGCCCAGATCGCGAAGATCGCGACGATCGCGAGCAGCGTGGTGCCCCAGATCAGGAGCTCGACGAGGATCCGCCGGCCGCGGGTGCTCGTCGTGGCTTCGCCAGCCGTGGTCGCGGGGTCTCGGAGGTGGCGGGCTCAGTCGACTTGGCGGGCTCGGTCGCGGGCTCTTCCGGACGATGCAGAGTCGGTCATCGGGCGAGACCTACTCCCTCGCGGCGCGCTCGCCGGCCATCATCCGATGGGGATGAAACCGCATGAGGTGGATCTCCCGGGGTCATCCGAACGGTGGAACCGATCGTGCCGTTCAGCCACTGGCCGGTAACGGCAACCAGTGGAACAACCACTATGCCGCGATCCACATCAGTCCCAAGGGCACCGCATACCTGAGCGGATTCCCGGGCGGAATGTGGTCGCTGAGCGACGGTCGGTAGTTCCCCGGCGACGCGACGTGCGGCGAGCGGACGGTCGAGCCGTCCGCTCGCCGCGCGCGTGAACTGCCTAGCGGCGGCTGACGCGCCGTGAGGTGCGCCGGGCGACTCTGCGTGCTGCGAACATGGTGCTTCTCCGTTCGTGGTGGGGCTGACTGGAGCTTACGCTCCCGGCTTGCTGGTCTCGATGGCGTGCAGCTCCTGCGCCTCCTCGGCCGTGACCAGGCCGACGGCGACGAGGTCGAGCGGGCTGATGAAGCCGTCGCTGATGCGGAACCCGCCAGCGCCGGCGATCGCGTTGCGCAGCCCGACGGCCCAGTGATGCTCGATCAGGATCAGCGCGGCGGCCGTGTCGTTGGGGATCTCCTCAACGACGTCCCACGCCTGCTCGTCGGAGAACACGCTGATGCCGTCGGCCGCTGCCTCCGCACCGGCTTCGGCGCCCTCGACCATTCCCACGTCGCCTTCGATCCCGAGCCCGACGAGCGCGCCGACGACGCTGCCCAGCTCGACCGCCTCGTCCTTGGTGAGGTTGCTGAGGTGCGCGACCTCGATCTCGCCTTCGGCGTCCTTGTAGACGGCGAGCGCGTCGATGACACGCACCGTGTCGCTCTCGCGCAGCCGCTCCAGCTCTTCGATGATCTCACCGTGAAAGTCCGGATGCTCGAAGCCCAGAACGATGAGTTGAACCGGCCCGATGGCCATAGTTCTCCCTTCTTGCCGTGTCGTCACGGCGATAGATGACCCTTCAACACCACTGAAACTGAAGCACACGCCGGTCCGCCACATCGTCCGGATGGGATGAACCACAAAGACGGGCGGACGCAGGACGCGCGGGAGCGCGTCGGCGAGCGGATAGGGTTGGGCTCGTGTTTCGGGGGATCACGTGACGTCCAGCGCGGCCGAAACCCGTCGCCGGCTCGACGGACTGCCGTTCGAGCTGCTCGAATCGAAGCTCCGGCCGCCGCAGATCAACGATCGGAGCGTCGCCCGCACGGCCCTCGTCGGCCGGCTCGAACCGCTCGAACGGCTCGCCGGTCGTCATCGTGTGCGCCGGTCCCGGCTACGGGAAGACGACGGCGCTCGCGCAGTGGGCCGACTCAGCGGCCGGCCCACCCGTCGCGTGGATCTCGGTCGACCAGGACGACAACGATCCGATCGTCCTCCTCACCTACATCGCCGCCGCGCTCGATCGCGTGTCACCGATCGACCCCGACGTGTTCGAAGCGCTGGCCTCGCCGGGCGCGTCGATCGAGGTCAAGGTCGTACCCCGCCTCGGAGCCGCGCTGGCGGGCATGGACGGTGCCTTCGCGCTCGTCCTTGACGACCTGCATGCGGTCGGCAATCCACGCTGCATCGACGCCATCGTGGCCCTGTCGCGGCACCTCACGGCCGGCTCGCAACTCGTGCTCTCGACGCGAGACCACTCCGTGCTGCCGCTCGGGCTCCTGCGCGCCCGCGGTCTGAGCCTGGAGATCGGGCCCGACGAGCTGCGCATGGAGGACGTGGAGGCGCGCGAGCTCCTGGGTGCCGTCGACATCGAGGTGCTCCGACGATGAGCTCGCGGAGCTCGTCCGGCACACCGAGGGCTGGCCGGCCGGCCTGTACCTCGCGGCGCTGTCGGCCCGGACGAGCGCAGGCGGCCGGGCACGGGCTTGCGACGTTCACCGGAAACGACCCGTACGTCGTCGATTTCCTGCAGTCGGAGTTCCTGGCCGGCCTCCCCGCGGACGAGCGTCATTTCCTGACGCGCACGAGCATGCTCGAGCGACTCTCGGGGCCGCTCTGCGACGCCGTGCTCGCCACGCGCGGCTCGGCGGCGATGCTCGAGTCACTCGAGCGGTCGAACCGCTTCGTCGTTGCACTCGACCGCGACCGGAAGTGGTACCGCTGCCACCACCTCGTACGCGATCTCCTGATCGACGAGCTGCAGCGGTCCGAGCCCGATCTCCTTCCCGACGCTGCTCGGGCGCGCCTCGGACTGGTGCGCGGCCAATGGACGCGAGGTCGCGGCGATCCGCCTCGCCCAGGCGGGTGGTGACACCGATCGTGTCGCCGCGACGGTCGGGCGCTGCGCGCAGAGCGTGTTCGACAGCGGGCGCACCGCCACGGTGGAGCAGTGGTTCGACTGGCTCGAGGCTCATGACGTGCTCCGCCGGTATCCGTCGGTGACCTCGGTCGGAGCGATCTTCCACGCGGTCAATGGCCGCGCGGCGGCGTCCGACCGCTGGGCCGCGGCGGCCCAGGAGGGGAGTCACGACGGGCCGCTCCCCGACGGCAGTGCGTCGATCGACTCCTGGTGGGCCTTGATGCGCGCCTTCCGCTGCGCCGACGGGGTCGAGGCGATGCGCATCGACGCGGAGCTTGCGACGAGTTCGCTCGCACCGGCAAGCTCGTGGTACCCGCCCGCGTTGCTCCTGCGCGGGATCGCAGAGCTCCTGCAGGGCACGAGCGACGACGCCGACGATCTGCTCACCGAAGCCTCACGAGTCGGGGCACCGAACGTCGTGGGCGTGGCGTTGTCCGAGCGCGCGATGATCGCGATGCAACGTGAGGAGTGGGTGCGAGCCGACGACGCTGGCCGAGGAGGCGCTCGCGGTTGTACGCCGGTCACGGCTCGACCACGCTGCGATCCACGCCGTGACCTATGCCGTCAGCGCACGCACGGCGGTTCACGGTGGCCGCGGCGCAAACGCGCAGGAGCTGCTGACCAGCGCACAGCGCTGCCTGGTGGACCTCACGTACGCGCTCCCGCACGTCGCGGTCCAGACCCGCATCGAGCTTGGTCGAACGTACCTCGCGCTGGCCGACCCGGCCGGGGCGCGCACGATGCTGCGCGACATCGACGCCGTCCTCAGGCGCCGCCCCGACCTCGGGACGCTCGTCGCGCAGACCAACGAGCTGCGCTCGACGCTGACCACCGCCGGTCATGACACTCCGGGCGTCTCCACCCTGACGGCGGCCGAGCTTCGCGTCCTTCCCCTGCTGACGACCCACCTGTCGTTCAAGGAGATCGGCCAGCGCCTGTTCGTCTCCCACCACACCGTGAAGTCGCACGCGATGTCGATCTACCGCAAGCTCGACGTCACCTCCCGCGGGGCCGCCGTCGAGCGGGCCCGCGAGGTCGGCCTGCTCTGAAGGTTCAAGGGACACTTCATCCCGTCCGGGCGATGTCGGCGCGGGTGCGGTCCTGTGGAATGGCTGCGCAGGTGTCCCAACCCCCGCGGAGCGACATGACCGAATACGAGGAGCGGCTGCGCTGCCTGGCACTCAACGACGACCGCTTCGTGCAGTCGGTGCTCGGCATGGAGATGGACACCGCCGAGGTCTCGCGGCTGGACCGCAAGACGCATGCCCTCGTGAGGCTGGGCGCCCTGCTGGCCAGCAACGCGGCGCCCAGCTCGTACCACGCGAGCGTTGAGGCGGCGTTCGCCGCGGGCGCGAGCCCGGACGAGATCGTCGGAACCCTGATCGCCGTCGCGCCCGCCATCGGCCTCGCGCGCGTCGTCTCGGCCGCACCGGAGCTTGGCCTCGCGCTGGGCTACGACGTCGACGCGGCCCTCGAAGCCCAGAACTGACGGCTCCCGCCCTCTCCGGATTCGGAGAGGGCGGGGCCGTGGCGCCGGCTACCGCAGCGGCAGCGCCGCCGCCGGCTTGTCGGGCCGCAGGATGTCCACACCGCCGTAGGTGCCGGTCCAGACGGTCCCGTCGGGCGCGATCTCGGTGTCGGCGTAGAACGAGTTGTGCATCGCCTCGGCGCCGGTGTCGAAGCGCAGCCTGCTGCGCCCGGTCTTCATGTCCAGGCCCTCCAGGCCCCACGTGCCCTTGCGCGCACCGATCGCGTAGAACATGTTGCTGGCGCTGGAGATCGTCGGGATCGCGTTGGGGATCGAGACGTCCTTGTTCACCCAGACGACCTTGCACTTGCGCGTCCTGGGGTTCCAGTCGAGCCGCTCGACACCGTGTGCCTGGTTGGCGGGCTCGCCGCTGGCGAGAGTCGAGGCCTGGTAGTGCAGGCTGCCCGGCAGCGGGTCGAATGCCGACGTGTCCTTGAGCGAGTTGTTGACCACGACCGCGGAGTATCCGCGCACGGCGACCGACTGCTCGGACTGCGCCTTGGCGATCGACGGGTTGCCGAAGTTCACCGGCACGTCGCAGGCGATGCGACGGTCGGCACCCGGCCTGATCGCCTTCCAGCCCTTCGGGATCTCGTTGCGCCACATGGCGACGAGGTGCATCACCTTGCGCCCGTCGGTGATGACGACCAGCTTGTCGTCACCCTTGGCGGTGCCCATCAGCGTCGGCGAGGAGCCGCTTCCCGGCCCGATGCGGATGCCGCCCTGGTACCCGTCGCTCGCGACCTTCACGCGCCACGCCTGCTTCAGGCTCCGGCCGTTCCAGATGTGCTTGTACTGCGCGGCGCTGGTGACGGTGTAGATCGCGCCGGTCTCGTCGGCGCCGATCGAGTTCGACACCTCCTCGCGTGAGGCGTTGCCGGCGGTGCAGGTCGACCGCGGCGTGACGGTGATGGACCTGACATGTGCCGCATCCATCTTCGCGGGGTCGTCGGGGAACACGCCGACGACGCCGTGGACGGTGGCGAACGCCACCTGCCCGTCCCACGTCAGGATGATGCCGACGAGCCGGTCATCGGAGCCGCACAACGCGCTCTGCGGGAGCTCGAACGTGTGCGTCTTGGCGACCTTGGAGAAGCGGTCGCCGGCGGTGGCGTCCTGGTAGACGCTGACCGCGGCGCCCTTGCCGACGATCATCCGGCCGGCGTGATCCAGCACGTTGTAGGCCCCGCTGGGCGTGGCGCCCCCGGCGAGCGGCTGGTCATAGATGTCGATGAGCTTCCCGGTCCTGGCGTCGATCTTGCCGACGCGCTCGGCGTCCGGGTTGCTGACCATCGAGAACCAGGCTGCGCGCTGACCGTCGGCGTACTTCGGTGAGAACTGCAGGAACGCGAGCGCGCCGCTCGGCGCGGTGACGTGCTGGGTGGTGAGCTTCGAACCGGGCCCGGGCCCGGCGTAGGGGGTCGAGTCCTGCTCGTAGGCGTTGCGATGCGGCACTGCCCAGTCGCTCCCCACGTAGGGGTTGCAGACCGGCTCGTGGTGGTCGGCGGCGACCGGCGTCTTGCACGAAGGCGGCGTGGCGCCGGCTGAGCCGGCGAACAGCAGCAGCGATGCGGCGCCAGTGGCCGCGGCGATGAACTTTCGGGACATGGAAGTCGCTCTCCTCAGAGACGAAGTTGTTTACTTGACGTCAACAGTAGCGGATACTCTGTCCCCATGACGCAGGCACGGCCCCAGCGCGCACCCCGCACCTCCCCGGCCGTCCGCCGCGAGCAGCTGATCCGCGCTGCGCTCCCGGCGTTCGCCGGCCTCGGCTACCAGGGCGTCGAGCTGCAGGCGATCTCCGACGACGTCGGCGTCACGCGCAACCTGATCCACCACTACTTCCCCGGCGGGAAGCACGACCTCTACCTCGAAGCCGTGCGCACCGCGTGCGCCGAGCTGGCGGAGCTGCTCGACGTCGATCCCGCGGCAGCGCTCGCGCAGAAGATGCCGCGGAACATCGCCGCCTATCTCGACCAGATCCTCGAGCCCAGCGCGACCTACATGCTGTACGCGCGCGCCATCCACAGCGCCGACGACGACGTGCGTGCACCCGCCATCGCAACGCGCGAGGCGATCGCGCTGGGGATCGCCCGCAACCACCTCGGCACCGAGCGGCCCGCCAAGGCGCTGCGCGCCGCCCTGATCGGCTTCATCGCCTTCGCCGAGACGGCCGCCGAACAGTGGCGCGTCCTGGGCCTGCGCGACCGCCGGGCACTCGAGCGGCTGCTTGGGGACGTGCTCGTCGCGACCGTCGCGGCAGCCGTGGCGGCGCGCGCGGTGATGCGCCGCGTACGAAGCGGCCTCAGCCGAGTTCGTCGATCAGGTCCGCGACCGAATCGACGATCCGCGACGCGCGGTAGGGGTGGCGCTCGGCCTCGGCGCGCGACGGTCACCCCGGTGAGCACGAGGATCGTCTCCAGCCCGGCCTCCAGGCCCGACACGATGTCGGTGTCCATCCGGTCCCCGATCATCGCCGTCGTCTCGGAGTGGGCATCGATCGCGTTCGAGCGCGGAGCGCATCATCAGCGGGTTGGGCTTGCCGACGAAGTACGGGGCGACGCCGGTGGCGTGGCTGATCAGCGCGGCGACCGAGCCGGTCGCGGGCAGCGGGCCGTCGGGCGTCGGGCCGGTCGCGTCGGGATTGGTGGCGATGAACCGGGCGCCGGCGGCGACCAGCCGGATCGCCCGCGTGATCCGCTCGAAGCTGTAGGTCCGCGTCTCACCGAGCACCACGTAGTCGGGGTCGCGCTCGGTCAGCGTGTAGCCGACCGTGTGCAGCGCGGTCGTCAGCCCCGCCTCGCCGATGACGTACGCCGACCCGCCCGGCCGCTGCAGCTCGAGGAATCGCGCGGTGGCGAGCGCAGAGGTCCAGATCGCCTCCTCGGGCACCTCGAGGCCGCTCGCGCGCAGCCGGGCCGCGAGGTCGCGGCGGGTGTAGATCGAGTTGTTGGTGAGGACGAGGAACGGGATGCCCAGCTCACCGCAGGCGCGCGAGGAACCGGTCCGCACCCGGGATCGCCTGCTCCTCGCGGACGAGGACGCCGTCCATGTCCATCAGCCACGACGCGATCCTGCGTTCCATCGGACTCCTCGGGACCTGGTTTACGACCGGGCGCCCGGGCCCCTGGTGGCCCGAGCGGTGTCCCAGCGTCCATCACGTATCGGGGCGCCCGGATTCGAACCGGGGACCTCGCCGACCCGAACGGCGCGCGCTACCAGGCTGCGCCACGCCCCGAACGCGGACCATTATGCCAAGGACACGTCGAGCGCCGCCGCGCGCCGTGATCCTCAGGCGGTTCTACCACGCTCTTCATCGCGCATTGAGGAACCCCTGGTGGGATCGACCGATGACGACGCTCACCGGCCCGAACCCCAGCTCCAGTCCCTCCGCACAGCTTGCGGAGGATCTCGGCGGGGTCCTCGACGGCCTGCTGGAGCAGACCGGCGCAGGGGTTCCTCGAGCGGATCGAGGCGCACGGCCTCTCCCCCGTCCACGCCCGGCGTGCTGCGCTCCATGGACCGCTCGTTGAACGCGTCCCGACGGCCGACCTTGCGGCCCGTGCCGCGATCGACGGGCGCAGTCTCGCCCGCGGCCTGGCCCAGCTGCACGAGCGCGACCTCGTGATCGACGTCGCCGCCCCGGGCGAGTCACCGTCGGCACTGGCCCTCACGCGTCGCGGCCGAGCGATCGTGCACGACCTCGACCGCGCCCGTCGCGCGGACCTGCGCGCATTCGTCGACGGTCTCGAGCACACCGAGCGCCTGCGCCTGGAGGCGGCAGTCCACCTGCTCTCCGGCGACCTGCGCTAGAGCTGCTAGGCCACGGCGGTGTAGTAGCGCACGGCGAGGCCCGTCATGAGCGTCTGGAACGCAGACTCCGCGTCGACGCCCTCGTCGCGCGCCCAGCGCGCGAGTCCGTCGCGCTCGATCGCGACGCTCTGGGCGAGCACGTCGTCGACGAGGTCCGGGTGACGGTCGCAGAAGAACGCGCCGATCGAGTACAGGCTCGACTCGGTCAGGCTCTCCAGGAACTGCTCGTCACCGGCCACGGCCGGGACTGTACCGTCCGCGCATGGCCGCCCTCGACGAGATCATCGCGTTCCTCGACGACCTGCTGACGCCCGCCTCGTTCGACGACCACTGCCCCAACGGGCTGCAGGTCCCCGGCACGCCGCAGACGTCGCCACGGTCGTCACGGGCGTGTCCGCCGGCGCGAGGCTGTTCGAACGGCCGTGGAAGCCGGCGCCGACCTCGTGCTGACCCATCACGGGCTCTTCTGGGCCGGGCCGCCGCGCGCGCTCGACCGCCCGCCGTCGAGGCGACTGAAGCTGCTCCTCGACAACGACATCAGCCTGGCCAGCTACCACCTGCCGCTCGACGCCCATCCGCAGGTCGGGAACAACGCGCTGCTCGCCGGCCGCGCTCGGCTGCGAGCGCTGGGAGCCGTTCGTGGAGATCGGGGTCGCGGGCATCCTGCCGGGCGACGGCATCGGCATCGACGAGCTCATCACGCGCGCGTGCGTCGCGACCGGCGGACGCGACCCGCTCGCCTTCGCCAGTGGTCCTGAGCGCGATCCGCACGATCGCGATCGTCTCCGGGCGGCGGGTCCGCCGTACCTCGAGCCTGCGATCGCCGGCGGGTACGACGCGTTCCTCACGGGGAGCCGGTCGAGCGCGTCATGAACCAGGCCGACGAGGCCGGAATCCACTACCTCGCCGGCGGCCACTACGCGACCGAGACGCACGGCGTCCGACGGCTCGGCGATCTGCTCGCCGAGCGGTTCGGCGTCGCACATTCGTTCGTCGACGTGCCGAATCCGATCTAGTACGTGCCGAATCCGATCGAGTTTGCGCAAGTCGCTCGGTGCGGGAATCCGACATTGAATCGCGTCCGCGGGCCGCGATATGTTGCCGGGGCGTTACAGGCTTTCCCCCGACCGTAGGAGAAACGCTCCGATGGCAAATCACCTGACGCCCACCGAACTCGCCCGTGAGTCCGGTCTCGAGCGCCGCGAGGTCATCTCGAAGTGCATGGAACTCGGCGTGCCGATCTTCCAGGGCCGCATCGACAAGACGCTGTTCATGGCCAGCCTGGCCAACATCAAGTCGTCGATGATGGGTCAGCAGCAGGCCCGCGCGTCCTAGAGCGCGCGGAAGCGGGGCGCCCACTGGCGCACCCGCTGGCGCGCGGCACGTCCGCGCGCATAGAATCGCTCTCCGAGAGTTCGACGGAGGAGAGTTCGATGGAGGCTGGCACGACCCCGACCACCGGGTCCAAGACGATCGCCGACCTCTTGCCGCGCGCGGCAGAGGTCTACGCAGACAAGGCGGCGGTACGCCACAAGGTCGACGGGGTCTGGGTCGACGTCTCCTTCGGCGAGGTCGGGGAGATCGTCTCGGAGATCGGGCGCGGCCTGATCGACCTGGGCCTGCAGCCCGGGGAACGGGTCTCGATGCTCGCCAACACCCGCCCCGAGTGGGCCTACGCGTCGTACGCGATCAGCGGCGCCGGCGGCGTCGTCGTCCCCATCTACCCGTCGAACTCGCCGGACGAGTGCGAGTGGGTCGCCGGGAACTCCGAGTCGGTCGGCGTCGTCTGCGAGGACGCGAGCCAGCTCGAGAAGATCCTCGAGGTCCGCGGCGCGCTCCCCGACCTGCGTTTCCTCGTGGTGATCGACGGCGGGCGGCGAGATCGCCGACGCGGTCACGCTCGACGACGTGCGAGCCCGCGGCCGCGCGCTGGACGCCGATGTCGCTCACCGACCGCTCCGAGGCGATCACGCCGCAGGACGCGTACACGTTCATCTACACGTCGGGAACGACCGGCCCGCCCAAGGGCTGTGTGCTCTCACACGAGAACTACCGCTCGGTGCTCTCGATGGTCGGGCAGCGCGGCCTGCTCGCCGGCGGCGACGACCTGGTCTACCTGTTCCTGCCGCTGGCACACGCGTTCGCGCTCCTGATCCAGCTCGTGTCGACCGACACGGGCACGACGATCGCGTACTACGGCGGCGACACGAAGCTCGTCGTCCCGGAGATCATGGAGGTCAAGCCGACCTACCTGCCGTCGGTCCCGCGGATCTTCGAGAAGCTCTACACGCTGGCGCTGCAGCAGCTCGCGCCCGAGGAGATCACCGCGATCCGCACGATCGGCGGTCAGATCCAGGATCTGGAGCAGCAGGGAGAGCCCGTCCCGGACGAGCTGCGAGAGCAGTTCGCCCCGTTCGCCCCGAAGGCCGACTTCGTCAAGAGCCTGTTCGGCGGGCGCCTGCGCGAGGCCGTCACCGGCGCGGCCCCGATCAGCCGCGAGATCCTCGAGTTCTTCTACGGCGCGGGGATCCCGGTCATGGAGGGCTACGGCATGACCGAGACGGCGACGGTGGCGACGACGTCGACCCCGACCGCCCACAAGTTCGGCTCTGTCGGACGGCCGCTGCCCGGCGTCGAGTTCCGCATCGCCGAGGAGGATGGCGAGATCCTGATCAGGGGCGCCAACATCTTCGGCGGCTACTACAAGCACGCCGAGGCGAGTTTCGGCTCGATCGTCGACGGGTGGCTGCACACGGGTGACGTCGGAAGGGTCGACGAGGACGGCTACGTCTTCATCACCGGCCGCAAGAAGGACATCATCATCACCGCGGGCGGGAAGAACCTCACGCCCGCGAACCTCGAGAACGACCTCAAGCAGAGCCGCTGGATCAGCCAGGCCGTGATGCACGGCGACCGCCGGCCGTTCCCCGTGATGCTGCTGACCCTCGACGAGGAGGAGATCGTCCCGTGGGCCCAGCAGAACGGCATCGAGGACACGTCGATCGCCGCGCTGGCGCATGACCCCAAGGTCCACGAGCTGATCCAGGGGATCCTTGACGCGGCCAACGACAAGTACGCCCAGGTCGAGCAGGTCAAGAAGTTCTTCATCCTCGACCACGACCTCTCGCAGGAGACCGGCGAGCTGACGCCGACGCTGAAGGTCAAGCGCAACGTCGTGAACGAGAAGTACGCCGGCGACTTCGACGCGCTCTACGAGCGGTAGGCGCTGCGAGGCGCCGACTGCGCGGCTCCGGCGGGGGAAACCCGCCGGAGCCGTACTCTTCTGACCGTGCGGACGGATCCCAGCGACAACGGCGGCCTCTTCGTCGGCCGGCGTCCCGGCACGAAGCCGCTGCACTACCGCGAGGCCCCGGTGCTGGGCGACGAGCGCCGCCGCCGCCGCGACCGGTTGCTGGCCGGACTGCTGCTCGCGCTGATGATCTTCATCAACCTGCTGTTCTGGGGTCCGATCCCGGTCGCGTGGCTGTGGATCGTCTCGCACATCTCGTTCCTGGCCGACCACATCTTCTTCGCGTTGCTCGTCGCGTTCATCGGCATCCTCGGAACGCTGATGCTCGCGCTGATGCTGCTCAAGCAGCTCGACCGCGCCTGGATGCTGGTGCGCCGCGCCTCGGGCGTCGATCAGCGCGAAGGCGTGATCGGCCGCGTCTTCCTCTACACGGCGATCGTCGGCTCGACGCTCTTCTCGCTGTGGCTCATCTTCGGCGGCGGCCTCGCCGACTCGCTGAACCCGCCGCCCCAGCCGTGACCTGCACCTGATGGGCCTGCTCGACCACTACAGGCAGTTCGAGGAGATGTCGCCCGAGGAGGTCAGCGCGCAGCTCCGGGAGGACGCCGACGAGCGCCGTCGCAAAGCTCTCGCCGTCGTCGACCCGCTGGATCTCTCGCGCACGACGTGGCCGGACTATCCACCCTCCGCGGTCGTCAACGCGATCACGTTCGTCGCACGCCGGGGACTGCACCGCTACATGGACGAGGCGCACGAGCTGCGCGCCGAGCTCGCGCACCTGCGGGGCGTGACACCCGACCGCCTCGTGCTCGGGGACGGCGCCTCGCAGCTGCTGACCTCCGCCGCGCACGCCCTGATGGAGCCCGGCGACGAGCTGATCACGCCGTGGCCGTCCTACCCGCTCTACCCGATCATGGCCCGGCAGGCGCGCGGCTCGGCGGTTCCGGTGCACGGCTTCGGCGTCGACCAGGTCCTCGAGGCCGTCACGCAGCGCACCCGCGTGGTCGCCGTGTGCAACCCGAACGACCCCACCGGTGAGCTGCTCGGGGTCGGCGAGCTGCGCCGTCTGCTCGACGCGCTGCCCGAGCGCGTCGTCGTCCTGCTCGACGAGGCGCTGCGCGAATTCGTCGACAGCGAGGAGCTCGACGACGCCCTGGCACTCTGCGAGGACTTTCCGCGCCTGCTCGTGTTCCGCAGCTTCTCCAAGGCCTGGGGCCTGGCGGGCCTGCGCTGCGGCTACGCCGTCGGAGGCCCGGGCGCCGAGGCCCTGCTGACGGAGATCGGCCCGCCGCTCGGCATCGGGGAGCTCGCCCAGGCCGGAGTGCTCGAAGCCGTGCGACACGGCGCCGCCGCGATCGAGCGCCGTCGACCCGGCGGGTGGCCGCCGAGCGCACGCGGCTGCTCAGCGCCCTGCAGAAGCTGCCGGTCGAGGTGGGACAAAGCCAGGCCAACGTGCTGTGGATCGCGCCGAGCGCGATGGACGGCGCCGAGCTCGCCAACCGCCTCGCCCGTTCGAGCGTGATCGTGCGCTCGGGCGGCCCGCTCGGCGATCCGCGGCACATCCGCGCGTCGATCTATGACGCCGCGGCGACGGACCGGTTCCTGCGCGCGCTGTCCGGCGCGCTCACGCAGGGCTGAACCCCGGCGCTACCGCGCGGGCTCCGTCGCCGTGACCGGCGTCTCGGGGCCCTCGATCGACAGGCGCGGCAGACGCCGCTCGATACCCGCCGGCATCCACCAGCTCGCCCTCCCGAACAGGAACATCAGGGCCGGCACGAGGATCAGCCGGATGACGAACGCGTCGAAGAACACGGCCGACGCGAGCCCGAGCCCGAACAGCTTGATCGTGCGGTCGTCTCCGAACATGAACGAGGCGAAGACGCTGATCATGATGATCGCCGCCGCGGTGATCACGCGACCGGTGAGCGCGAGCCCGTGGCGCACGGCGGCGCTCGCGTCGCGGTGATGCTCCCATTCCTCATGCATACGGGTGACGAGGAACACCTCGTAGTCCATCGACAGCCCGAAGACGATCGCGAACATGAAGACCGGTAGGAACGCCTCGATCGGCCCGGTGGTGTCGACCCCGATCAGCGAGCCGAGATGGCCGTCCTGGAAGACCCAGGTGATCACGCCGAGCGCGGCGCCGATGCTGAGCACGTTCATGACGCCGGCCTTCAGCGGGATCAGCAGCGAGCGGAAGACGATCGCGAGCAGCAGCAGCGAGAGCCCGACGACCACGAGGACGAACAGCGGCAGCTTCGCCGCCAGCGCGCTGGTCAGGTCCACCTGGGTCGCCGTGGAGCCGCCGATGCTGACCTGCAGCCCGGTCGCCTTCGCCACCGGCGGGACGGCGTCGTCACGCAGGCGCGCGAGCAGGTCCTTCGTCTCCGTGGCCTGAGGCTTGCTCGTCGGGAACAGCTGGATCGTCGCGGTGTCACGCGTCTGGTTGAGCGTCGGGGCGCTGACGGCGGCGACCCCCTTCTGCTCGCGCACCGTGCTCTGCAGGCGCGCGAGCGCGGCCTGGTCACCGGCGTCGCCCTTCAGCTCCGCGACGAGCAGCAGCGGGCCGTTGAAGCCCGGGCCGAAGCCCTCCGAGAGCTGGTCGTAGGCCTTGCGTGTCGTCTGCGTCGTCGAGTCGTTGCCGGCGTCGCCGAAGCCGAGGTTCATGCCCGTCGCAGGGGCGGCGACCAGCAGCAGGAGGATCAGGCCGCCCGCCGCGAACACTCCGGGCCGGCGCTCGACCCAGCCGGTCCAGCGCGCCCAGCCGCGGGATTCCCCATCCGTGTCGGCCAGCTTGGCGGGCTTGATCCGTCCGCCGAACGTGCCGAGGAGGGCGGGCAGCAGGGTCAGCGAGCCGACCATGGTGAGCGCGACGGCGAGCGCCGCGGAGATCGCCGGCGCGTTGAGGAACCCGATGCCGAGCACGAGCATGCCGAGCAGGGCGATCACGACGGTCGTCCCCGCGAACAGGACGGAGCGCCCGGCGGTGTCCATCGCCGTCAGCGTGGCCTCCCGGACGTCCGCCCCGTGGGCACGCTCCCCGCGGAAGCGGTTGATGATCAGCAGCGCGTAGTCGATGCCCACGCCGAGCGCGATCATCACCGCGAGCGTCGGCGCGAACTCCGCGATCGCGAACTGCGAGGACGCCGCGCTGACGAGCGAGACGCCGAGGATGATCGCGGCGAACGCGACGATCAGGGGCATCGTCATCGCCGCGAACGAGCCGAGCACCAGCACGAGCACGATGATCGCGACGAGCACGCCGATGCCCTCCGTGGCCGACCCCTGCGAGCGCTGAGCCTGCTGGATCGCCTGCCCTCCGAGGTTCACCTGCAGCCCGTCCCCCGCACCGGAGCGGGCGACCTTCACGACGCGCTCGACGTCCGCCTTGGCGAGGTCGTTCGCCGCCGCATCGAACTGGATCGACGCAAACCCGGTTCGCCCGTCACGGCTGATCGAGCCCGTGGCCGCGTCGGGCGCGCGCACGCCGGTGACCGACGGAAGCCCGCGGACGCTCGAGACGACATCCTGCACACGTGCGCGCATCGCGGCATCGCGCAGGGTCCCGCTGTCCGCGCGGAAGACGATCTGGCTCGTGTCGCCCGCGGCCTGCGGGAAGCGGTGCTTGAGCAGGTCGACCGCGCGCTGGGATTCGGTGCCGGGCAACGAGAAGCTGGTCGAGAACGACCCGCCGGCGCCGCTCGCAAGCGCTCCCGCGGCGAGGATGGCGGCGATCCAGAGGCCGATGACGAGTCGGTTTCGGTCGAACGACCATTGGGCGAGGCTGCGCATGGCCGGAGAGAATACACACTCTGCGCAATCTTGCACTCAGCGCAATCTCGCGTCGGCTGCATCTGTTACGGTCCAGGCGGGTCATGGGTCTGCGACAGGTCAAGAAGGAGCGCACGCGCAAGGCGATCGAGGACGCCGCGATCGCCCTGTTCGCCGAGCGCGGCTACCAGGCGACGACCGTCGCGGACATCGCCCAGGCCGCCGACATCGCGCCGCGCACGTTCTTCGGCTACTACGCCTCCAAGGAGGACGTGCTGTTCGGCGACGCCGACCAGATGTTCGACGAGCTCGCCGAGCACCTGCACGCGCGGCCCGCCGGCCAGCCGACGTTCGACGCCCTCCTGACCTGGATGACCGGCATCACGAAGGAGCTCGGGCCGCCGGATGCCCGCGAGCAGCTCGTGCGCGACATCATCGCCTCCAGCCCGGTGCTCCAGGCCCGCGAGCGCCTCCTGATGGGCCGCTTCGAAGGCGTCCTGGCCGAGGCGGTCGCCGTCGACCTGGGCGAAGAGGCGACGGCCATGCGCCCGCGGATGGTCGCGGCCGCCGCGACGGCGGCACTGTGGTGCATGCGCGACGCCGATGACGGCGGCTCGCCCGAGCACTCGCTCGAGCGCCTTCACGAGGCGATCGCGTTCCTGCGGTCCGGGACCGAGGCGCTGGCTCAGGCCCAGTCCATCGGCTCGTAGCCGCTCGTCCGCGGCGCCGACATGATCAGCACGCGGGCATCGGCCCCGCCGTCGTTGCGGACCGTGCGCCGGACGTGCGTGTCGCAGCGCGCGAACGTTCCCT
The DNA here is from genome assembly GCA_963817295.1 of uncultured Solirubrobacteraceae bacterium. GTDB lineage: Bacteria > Actinomycetota > Thermoleophilia > Solirubrobacterales > Solirubrobacteraceae > F1-60-MAGs163. The sequence continues at coordinate 150,721 of CAWFOF010000022.1, forward strand.
GCGGCAGCGGGTGGGACGTCCCGTCGACGACGAGCGTCGGCGCCCCCGACAGCGTCAGGAACACCTCCTCCTGATCGCGGCCGGTCTCGTCGTGCTCGGGGATCTGGTCCCCCGGCGCGATGTCGACGACGTTCAGCCCGAACGAGCTCACGCCGAGAGTGCGCCGGGCCAGCGCCCAGGTGCCGTTGTGCTCCATCTCCTCGACGGTGCAGATGGTCAGCGGCTCGTTCGGCATGAGCAGTCCTTCGTCGGGGTCGGAGCGAGTCTGTCAGCGCCTGCTCCTTGGACGCAAGCCGTGGCCCGGATAGTGTCGGCCGATGGCCCTGACGCATGTCGATCCCGCGAGCATCACGACCAACCCGGTCCACCGCGCCTACGTCGCCTTCCTGCGCACACCGCCCGGCCGCTGGGTCGCGATCAACATCGCCCCGCGCGTCGACCCATGGCTGCTGCGGCACACCGACGGCCGGCTCGGGATGGGGCTCTCGCTGCCGAGCGCGCTGCTCAGGACCACGGGGGCGAAGTCCGGGGCTCCGCGCGAGTGCACCGTCCTGTACTTCCACGACGGCGCGGACGTGATCCTGATCGCTTCGAGCTACGGCCGCGAGGCCCACCCCGCCTGGTACCACAACCTGATCGCGCATCCGGCGTGCGCGCTCGGGGACGAGCGCTTCGAGGCCGCCCAGGTGCAGGACGCGCAGGAGCAGGCGCGTCTGTGGTCGATGGCCGACCGCCTGTACGCCGGCTATGCGGACTACCGTGACCGCGCCGGGGCCGTCGGACGGACGATCCCGCTGATGCGGCTCAGGGCGGTGCCGGGCTCGTGACCACGTGTTTCGCGCGACTCGGCCGCCCTACCGGCGGACCGAGTCGTCGACGTCACTCTGGCCGCCCTACGGGCGACCCGAGTTGGCGACGTCACCGCCCGGGCGGACCGAGTCGTCGACGTCAGACTGGCGGAGCAGCGTCGATGTGGTCTGCTCGAGGATCCGGCGCCAGGCGCGCGTCTTCTCCTTCTCGCGGGTGACGTGCTTGACGACCTTGTTGACGCGCGTCGCGGAGATCTCGATGCCGTGGCGCTCGAGGACCTCCTTGTAGGCGTCGTAGTCCTCGGCGAGCTTCAGCGTCACCGACTGGAAGCCGTGGCGCGCGATGTCGATGCGCTTCGTGAAGTCCATGATCGACGTCTGGAACATCAGCTCGTCGTCGGGCTCGGGCTCGATCAGCAGGATGTCGACGTCGGGGTACTTGTCCTCCCAGTGACGAGCCATCTCGTGGAGGCGCTGGTAGGCGAGCAGCTTGAACGTCTGGTAGCCGATCTGCGCGAGGCCCATGTCGCTGACGTGGCGCGTACGCGTCCCGAACGGGCCGGAGATCTGCTTCGTGAAGTCGTTCACGTACGGGACGAGCGGGTTGACGACGACGACGAGCTTCGCGCCGGCGTGCACGGCGATGTCGACGTTCGTCGTCGAGATGATGCCACCGTCGATCAGCTCCCGGTCGTGGATCTTCACGGGCTTGTAGACCATCGGCAGGGCCGCCGAGGCGCTGACCGCCGAGGAGATCGGGACGTCGTCCCAGCCGTCGGCGCCGAACACGATGCGCTCACACGTGTCGAGGTCGGTCGCGGCGAGGTAGAGCTCGTTCTCGAGCGCACGGAAGTCGTTCGTGCGGTCGGGGTCGGAGAGCACCTCGCGGACGTAGCGCTCGAGGCCCGCCCCGCTGTACAGCCCGGACGGCAGGTCTTCGGCGAGGCCGAGCAGGACGTCCATGGCCGAGATCGACTTCCACTGCGGCGCGAGCTCGCGCGCGAGCTTCGCCGCACGCCAGGGCAGCAGCGCACCGGTCTTGGCGAACCCCAGCAGGTTGAACTTCATGACCGTGCCGACGTCGATGTCGCGGAACGGCGTGGGCACCTGCCGGTTGACGACGCGCATCATCTCCTCGGGAGTGATGCCGTTCGCCGTCAGTGCGCCGACGAAGGACCCGGCGCTCGTTCCGACGTAGACGTCGAACTGGTTGACGGTGCGGTTCACCGACAGGAGGTCGAGGGCGCGCAGGGCGCCGATCTCGTAGACCGCGCCGGTGAATCCACCGCCGCCGAGGACGAGCGCGGTCTTCGACCGCTTGGGCGCGCGACGGCGAGGACGAGCCTGGCCGCGGGCAGCGGTCCCGCGTCCCTGCGAGGCCTGGTCGAGGTTCACCACCTTGCCCATGGTCAGACACATTGTACGCCGCGACCGGCGCCTCGGCAGCGTGGTTCTCCCACCCATTTCGTGGTTGGTCCAACCCTCAGGCCAACCCTCAAGCGGCGTGCGACGACCCCGCCGGCCGCTACCGTGGCCCTGTGCCGCGCCCCGAAGGCAGTTCGCGACACCCCCGTTTCGCGTCCGCTCGTCTCTCCCTGCTCGCCATAGGTGGCGCGCTGACGCTCCTGATGGGTGTCGCGCGGCCGGCCGAGGCCGTCACCCGCGGCACGATCGCCGTCAAGCTCGACAGCGCCGTGGCCGCCGCCGGCGCCGGCGGCGCGTTCGTGCAGGACCTGACCGCCGGGCAGGTCCTCTACGCCGACAACGCCGACAACGCACGCGTGCCGGCGTCCGTCGAGAAGCTGTACACGACGGCCACCGCGCTGCGGCGCTTCGGCCCGTCGGCGCGCCTCGTCACGCGGGTCCTGCTGTCCGGCGAGCTCGACGCCGAAGGAGCGGTGAGCGGTGATCTGATCCTGCGCGGAGCCGGCGACCCGACCCTCGACCGCGCCGCGATCGCACGGCTGGCACGCATGGTCCGGCGTGCCGGTGTGCGCCACGTCCAGGGCTCGGTGATCGGCGACGAGTCGCAGTTCGACACCCGGCGCGGAGGCCCGCGGACGTTCGGCGCCTACGACTACGACATCGGCGGCGTGCTGGGCGCGCTGACGGTCGACCGCGGGTTCTCCAAGGGCGCGGGCCCCGGGCTGGGCGCGGCGCGGGCGTTCGTGCGCGCACTGCGACACCTGCAGATCACCGTGACAGGGCGCACGCGCACCGGTGCGGCGCCGAAGGGCGCACGCTCGGTGGCGCGCGTGCAGTCGCCCACCATCGCCGAGATCGCGCGGCGCACGAACCAGCCATCGGACAACTTCTACGCGGAGACGCTGGTCAAGGACCTCGGCGCCGGCTTCGGCGGCGGCGGAACGACCAGCGACGGGGCGGCGGTCGTCCGCGACGAGATGCGGGCATTCGGGATCGGCGCCAAGATCATCGACGGCTCCGGCCTGGCGCGCGGAGATCGCACGTCGCCCAAGGACGTCGTCCGCCTGCTCGCCGCGATGCACAACTCGCCGCTGGCACCGCAGTTCGAGGCGTCACTCGCCGTCGCCGGCGTCAGCGGGACGCTCCGCAAGCGCCTGCGCGGCACCGCGGCGGCGGGGGCCTGCCGCGGGAAGACGGGCACCCTGGACCGCGTCAGCGGCCTCTCCGGGCTGTGCGTGACAGCGAGCGGCCACACGATCGCCTTCGCCATCCTCATGAACGACACGACGGTCTGGCGCGCACGTGAGCTGCAGGACGCGGCCGTCAGCGCCCTGGCGCGCTACAGCTCGCCCTGAGAAGGTCTTTCGAGATGAGCGCGGGTCGTGCATCCACGGCCCGCGACTTCTTGAACGGCCTTCTAGGCGTCGAGCAGCTCCAGCAGACCCGGCTCGTCGAGCACCGCCACGCCGAGGCGCTCGGCCTTCTCGAGCTTCGAGCCGGGGCTGTCACCGGCCACGACGTAGTCGGTCTTCTTCGAGACCGATGAGGTCACGCGCCCGCCGGCGGCGAGGATCCGCTCGGTCGCCTGCTCGCGCGTGAGGTCCGGCAGCGTCCCGGTCAGCACGAATGTCCTGCCCGAGAGGTGACCGTCCGCGGGCGGCGGGCCGGCCTCCTCGAACTGCAGCCCCTCGGACCGCAGATCGGCGATCAGCACGCGCATGCGCTCGTCGGCGAGCTGGTCGTGGATCAGCGCCGCCACGATCGGGCCGATGCCCGGCGTCTGCGCGATCTCGTGCGGCGTCGCCGCGAGGAGTGCGTCGACCGTCCGGAACTGCTGTGCCAGGTTGCGTCCGGTCACCTCACCGACACCCTCGATGCCGAGCCCGAACAGGACGCGCCCGAACGGACGCTGCTTCGAGGCCGCGACGGCCTCGACGAGGCGCTGGGCCGAGATCTCGCCCAGGCCCTCGAGCTCGGTCAGCTGATCCGCGGTGAGCCGGTAGAAGTCGCCGGCGGTGCTGACGAGCCCGGCCTCCTGCAGGAGCGCGACCTGCTTCTCCCCGAGCCCGTCGACGTCCATCGCCCCGCGCGAGACGAAGTGCTTGAGCAGCTGCCAGCGTCGTCCGGCGCAGTCGCGGTTCGGGCACTTCGTGAACACCGCGCCCTCGGGCTTGACCGTCGGGGTGTCGCAGACCGGGCAGCGCTGCGGGGCGCGCGGAACCGGCGCACGGTCCGCCCGCTCGACGACGTGCGGGGCCGGGGAGACGACCTGCGGGATCACGTCTCCGGCACGCAGGACGATCACCTCGTCGCCCGGTCGCAGGTCCTTGCGGGCGAGATCCTCCTCGTTGTGCAGCGTCGCGAGCTTGACGGTCACGCCACCGACGTGGACGGGCTCGAGCACCGCGAACGGATGCAGGTCGCCGAACTTGCCGACGTTCCACATCACGTCGAGCAGCGTGGTCACCTTGGTCGTGGGCGGGAACTTCCAGGCGATCGCCCAGCGCGGATCGCGCCCGACGACCCCCAGCCGCCGCTGCAGCTCCGCGTCGTCGACCTTCACGACGACGCCGTCGATCTCGAAGTCCAGCGCGCCGCGCCGCTCCTGCCACTGCAGGCACCGCTCGACGACCTCGTCCTCGGTGTCGAGACGCTCGATCTCGCGGTTGACCGGGAAGCCGTGATCGCGCAGCCAGCCGAGCGCATCCCACTGCCCGGCGAACGACAGTCCCTCGACGCTGCCGACGGCGTAGGCCCAGAACGACAGCGGACGCTCCGCGGCCTGCCGCGGGTCGAGCTGGCGAATCGTCCCGGCGGCGGAGTTTCGCGGGTTCATGAACGTCGAGCGGCCGTCGGCGGCGCGGCGCTCGTTCACGGCCTGGAAGTCCGCGAGCGACATGTAGACCTCGCCGCGGACCTCGACGAACGCCGGCGCATCCTCGATGCTGAGCGGAATCGAGCCGATCGTGCGCAGGTTGTGCGTCACGTCCTCCCCGACCTCGCCGTTGCCGCGCGTCGCACCCCGCTCCAGCAGCCCGTCGCGGTAGATCAGCGACATCGCGAGCCCGTCGATCTTCGGCTCGCACACGAAGCGGAACTGCGGGTCGTCGATCCCCTCGCGGGCGAGATGGTTGCGCATCCGCTGCACCCACGACCGCAGCTCCTCGGCGCTGCGCGCGTTGGCCAGCGAGAGCATCGGCTCGGGATGGCGGACCTTCTCCAGCCCGCCGACGGGCTCACCGCCGACCCGCTGCGTCGGCGAATCGGGCGTCAGCAGCTCGGGGTGCTCGCGCTCGATCGCCCGCAGCTCGTCGAGCAGCGCGTCGTACTCGTCGTCCCCGATCTCCGGGTCGTCGAGGACGTAGTAGCGATGGCCGTGGTGCGTGAGCTGCTGCCCGAAGCTGCGCGGCGCGCCCTGCGACGTCCTGCGCCCCGCTCATCGCAGGTCGGGCGCCGGGGCCTGGAGCAGCCGCGACAGATCGTGAGCGGCGAGCGCCTCGATCCCTTCGACGTGGGTCAGGTCGAAGTGGACGGGCGTGATCGAGATGCGTCCCGCCGCGACCGCGGCGAGATCGGTGCCGCGCTCCTCGTGGAAGTCCGGATCGGTGCCGTAGATCCAGTAGCGCCGGCGACCCTCGCCCTCGTCGTGGGTGAGCTTCAGCTCGTCGCGGTAGATGCGCTTGCCCAGACGGGTCACCTCGACACCGGCGGGCGTGTGGCCGGGAACGTTGATGTTCAGCAGCGTCCCGAGCGGCAGCGGCACGTCCTCGAGCTCCTCGACCACGCGCGCCACGAAGATCGCCGCCGCGTCGAAGCTGAAGCTCAGGCCGAGCCGGAAGTCCATCTCGCGCGCCGTGGACTGCTGGGACACCGCGATCGCCGGGATGCCGAGGATGATGCCCTCGAAGGCCGCCGCCACCGTTCCGGAATAGGTGATGTCGTCGCCGAGGTTCGAGCCGTGGTTGATGCCGGCGACGATCAGGTCGGGGGTGAAGCCTTCGACCAGCCCGAGCTGCCCGAAGCGCACGCAATCGACAGGTGTGCCGTCGGTCGCGTACCCGACCGTGCCGTCCTCGAACGGCGTCTCCTGCACCCACAGCGGGCGCCGTGTCGTGATCATCCGCGCCATCGCCGAGCGGTTGCCGTCCGGCGCGATGGTGACGACCTCGAGCCCCGGAACGCGGACCAGGGCGCGGCGCAGCGCCTGCAGCCCCTCGGCTTCGATCCCATCGTCGTTGGTGAGCAGGACCTTCATCGTCGTGCTGACGAGGATAGTCGCGGCCGGCTCAATGGCGCTCGTAGCGCACGTGCTCCAGGCACAGCCCGCGCGGCGGCAGGGTCGGGCCGGCGTGGGTTCGCGGCGCCCCGGCGAGCAGTGCGGCGAAGTCGTCGACGGTGCGCCTGGCGCCCGCCACCTGCAGCATCGTCCCGACGAGCGCACGGTTCATGTGACGCAGGAACGAGTCCGCCTCGATCCGGAAGCTGAGCCGGTCGCCGGCCTCCTCCCAGCGAGCGTCGCGCACGGTGCGCCGCAGGTGGCGGTACGTCGTGTCCGCGGGCGTGAATGCCGTGAAGTCGTGGAGGCCCTCGACCAGTGCCGCACACTCGTGCAGCAGGTCGCGATCGATGCTCCGCGGCCACCACAGCTCATCGCGGCGCACGAAGGCCGACCGCTCACGCCGCTGCAGCACGCGGTAGCAGTACATCCGCGAGACGGCATCCGCGCGCGCGTCGAAGCCCTCCGGCGCCGCGGTGCACGACAGGACCGCCACGTCCGCCGGCAGCACCGCGTTCAGCCCCGCAGGAGGCACCACGGGGCCTGCATACGAGGCGACCTGCCCGCGAGCGTGGACGCCGGCGTCCGTGCGCCCCGCCACCACCAGCTCGACGGGCTCACCCAGCAGCGTCGCCAGAGCCCGCCGAAGCTCGCCCTCGACCGTCCGCAGCCCGGGCTGCCGAGCCCAGCCCGCGAAATCGGTGCCGTCGTACTCCAGCTCGACCCGAGTCTTCACGGCCTCAGGCGCCGCGAGACCCGCGCAAAGCTCAGACGAGCTCCAGGTAGACCATCTCGGTGGAGTCGGAGCGCCTCGGCCCGAGCTTCAGGATGCGGGTGTAGCCGCCGGGACGGTCGGCGTACCGCGGCGCGACCTCCTCGAACAGCTTGTGCACCATGAACTTGTCCTGGCCCAGCGCGGAGAGCGCCTGACGACGGGCGTGCAGGTCGCCGCGCTTGGCGAGCGTGATCAGCTGCTCGATCTCGGGCTTGACGGCCTTCGCCTTCGCCTCGCTCGTCTTGATGCGCTCGTGCTCGATGACTTCCTTGCACAGGTTGCGCAGCAGCGCCTTGCGATGCGAGGACGTGCGGCTCAGCTTGTGGCGTGTCTTCTGATGGCGCATGACTTCCTAATCCTGACGGAGATCGAGCCCACGCGACTGCAGGGTCTCGATGACCTCGTCGATGGACTTCTTGCCGAAGTTCGGGATCGCGTTGAGCTCGGCCTCGGACTTCGAGACGAGGTCGCCGATCGTCTGGATGCCGGCGCGCTTGAGGCAGTTGTACGAGCGCACGCCCAGCTCGAGCTCCTCGATGAGGATGTCGTCCATCGGACCGCCCGGGGCGGCTGCCGCCGAACCGTTGACGACGCCGGCGGCGACCGCGGGCTCGAGCGCCCCGCCGGGACCGGCGCGGAGCTCCTCGATGCGGTCGGCGTCGGTGAAGATCGCCAGCTGCGAGATCAGGACCTCGGCGGCCTCGCGCAGCGCGGACTGCGGGTCGATCGACCCGTCGGTCTCGATGTCGAGCGTCAGCTTGTCGTAGTCGGTGCGCTGGCCGACGCGGGCCTGCTCCACCGAGTAGGCGACACGCCGCACGGGCGAGAAGATCGAGTCGATCGGGATGACGCCGATGGGCTGATCGGGCGTCTTGTTGTCCTCCGCCGGGCGGTAGCCGCGGCCACGGCCGATCGTGAGGTACATCTCGAGCTTCGTCTTCTTCTCGAGCGTCGCGATGTGCACGTCGGGGTTCAGGATCTCGACGCCCGCGGGCAGGTCGATGTCCTTCGCCGTGATGTCACCGGGGCCGGTGACGACGAGCGGCGCCTCGATCTCCGAGGCGTCCGAGTGCATGCGGCACACGATGCCCTTGAGGTTCAGCACGATGTCGGTGACGTCCTCCTTGACGCCCTTGATCGTGGAGAACTCGTGGGCGACGCCCTCGATGCGCACGCTCGTGACGGCAGCACCGGCGAGCGAGCTCAGGAGCACGCGACGCAGGGAGTTGCCGAACGTGTAGCCGAAGCCGCGGTCGAGGGGCTCGATGACAAAAGAGCCTCGGTCCTCGTCAACCTGTTCGCTGGTGATGCGGGGGATCTGGAAATCGAGCATCGGGCGTATGAGTCCTGTGGTCGTGATCGGGCCGGCGGCGGGTCCGCCGGCCGCCGGTGTGGGGCGCCGCATCCCGCCTCAGCGGGTGCAGCGCAGCACGGAAGGTCCTACTTCGAGTACAGCTCGACGATGAGCTGCTCCTGCACCGGGGTCGTGATCTCACGACGCTCCGGGTGGCGCAGGATCTTGGCGGTGAGCGAGTCGTGGTCCGCCTGAAGCCACGCGGGCACCTGAGCGGTGAGCTCAGTCGCCTCGCGGATCAACGGCTCGGCGGGACTACCGCTCTTGAGGGCGATGATGTCGCCCTCTCGCACCTGATAGCTGGGGATGTCGACACGGCGGCCGTTGATCGTCCAATGCCCGTGGCGCACCAGCTGGCGCGCCTGACGGCGTGAGCCGGCGAAGCCGAGGCGCACGAGGACGTTGTCGAACCGGCGCTCGAGGAGTGTGAGCAGGTTCTCGCCCGTCACACCGTCCTGGCGGCTGGCCTTGTCGTAGTAGCGGCGGAACTGCGTCTCCAGCACGCCGTAGTACCGGCGCGCCTTCTGCTTCTCACGAAGCTGGACGCGGTACTCACTCTGCTTCTGGCGGCCACGTCCGTGGTCGCCCGGCGGGTACGCGCGGCGTTCGAATCCGCACTTGTCGGTCAGGCAGCGCTCGCCCTTGAGGAAGAGCTTCTGCCCTTCGCGGCGGCACTGCTTGCACTGGGGGGAGGTATCGCGAGCCATCGGTCAGCGCTTCCTAGACGCGGCGCCGCTTGCGCGGGCGGCACCCGTTGTGGGCCTGCGGGGTCACGTCGCGGACGCTCATGACCTCGAGGCCGGCGGCCTGGAGGGAGCGGATCGCGGTCTCACGGCCGGAGCCGGGACCCTTGACGTAGACGTCGACCTTCTGAAGACCCTGCTCGATGCCCTTGCGGGCAGCGGCATCGGCCGTGACCTGGGCGGCGAACGGCGTCGACTTGCGCGAGCCCTTGAAGCCGGCACCGCCGGCGGACTCCCACGCGATGACGTTTCCTTCGCGGTCGGTCAGAGAGACGATCGTGTTGTTGAAGCTTGTCTTGATGTGCGCCTGGCCGACGGGGATGTTCTTCTTCGGCTTGCGGCGTCCGCGCTGAGGGCGCTTGGGTGCGGGCATCTGTCGTCCCTACTTCTTTCCGGGCTTCTTCTTGCCCGCCACCTGCATGCGCTTGGGGCCCTTGCGCGTGCGGGCGTTCGTCTTGGTCTTCTGACCGCGAACCGGAAGGCCGCGGCGGTGACGGATGCCGCGGTAGCAGCCGATCTCCATCAGACGCTTGATGTTCTGCGAGCGCTCACGGCGCAGGTCGCCCTCGACGGTGAGGTCGCGCTCCACGAGGTCGCGGATCTTGGTGACCTCGTCCTCGGTCAGGTCGCGCACGTACGTGTCGGGGCTGATCCCGGCCTCGGCGAGCAGCGTGTTGGACGTCGAGCGGCCGATCCCGTACACGTACGTGAGGCCCACCTCGACTCGCTTGTTGAGCGGGACGTTGATCCCGGCGATGCGTGCCATCTCCTAGATCACCCCTGACGCTGCTTGTGGCGCGGATTCGAGCAGATCACCAGGACCGCCCCATGGCGGCGGATGATCTTGCACTTTTCGCACATCGGCTTGACCGACGGTCGTACCTTCATCGTTCCTTCTTCGTCGATGGGCCGGCGAGTGGCTCTGGAGGCCGCTGAAGGCCGCCGCTACCAGTCGCGGATGCGCACGCGTGGACCTGCCACGACGCGCGAAGCGAACACGGTAGCAAAGCACGCCGTTGTGGCGCCGGAAGATGGGTCATGCAGCGACGGCCCGGAGCTCGTGCCACGGCGTCAGGATCCGCGGGCCGTCGGCGGTGACGGCGACCGTGAACTCGAAATGGGCGGCGAGCGAGCCGTCCTGGGAGAAGATCGCCCAGCCGTCGTCGTCCATGCGGACCATGTGGCGGCCCGCGTTGACCATCGGCTCGATGGCGATGACCATGCCCTCCTCGAGCAGCGGGCCGCGCCCGGGCTGGCCGAAGTTGGGGACCTGCGGGTCCTCGTGCATCTCGCGGCCCACGCCGTGCCCGACGAGCGAGCGGACGACGGACATCCCCTCGGCTTCGACGCGCGACTGCACCGCCCAGGAGATGTCACCGATGCGGTTGCCGGGGCGCGCCTGCTCGACGGCGTCCAGCAGCGAGGCCTCGGTCACGTCGAGCAGCTTGCGGGCGACGGGCTGATGTCGCCGACCGCGAAGGTGCAGGCGCCGTCGGCGACCCAGCCGTCCAGCGTCACGCCGATGTCGACGGACAGGATGTCCCCGCCGCGCAGCCGGTAGTTGCCCGGGATGCCGTGGACGACCATCGAGTTCGGCGAGGCGCAGATCGAGCCCGGGGAACCCGCGGTAGCCCTTGAACGACGGGACGGCACCCTGGGAGCGGATGTACTTCTCGGCGATCTCGTCGAGTTCGCGCGTGGTGATGCCCTCGCGGATCTTGCCTTCGACGAGGTGCATGGTGCGGGCGTGGATGGCGCCCGCGGCCGCCATCTTGTCGATCTCCGCCGGGGTCTTCTTGACGATCACAGCTCGTCTTCGAGCTTGAGCGTCGCGATGGTCGCGCGGATGTGATCGTGCACCTCGGTGGGGCTGCCGGTGCCGTCGAAGCGGTGCAGCAGCCCGACTGCCTCGTAGTGACCCTCCACCGGCGTGGTCAGCTCGTGGTAGACCTCGAGGCGCTTGCGCACGGTGTCGGGCAGGTCGTCCTCGCGCTGGACCAGCTCGGAGCCGTCGACGTCGTCGATGCCCTCGACCTTGGGCGGGTCGTAGTCGACGTGGTAGACGCGGCCCGAGGTCGGGCTCACGCGGCGCCCGGAGATCCGATGGACGATCTCCTCGTCCGGGACCTCGACGCAGAGCACGGCGGTCAGGTCGCGACCGAGTTCCGCGAGCGCTGCGTCGAGCGCCTCGGCCTGACCGATCGTGCGCGGAAAGCCGTCGAGCAGGAAGCCGTCGCGAGCGTCGTCGCTCTGGACGCGCTGCAGGATCACGCCGATGATCACGTCGTCAGGGACCAGCTCGCCGGCGTCCATGAAGGCCTTGGCCTTCGCGCCGAGCTCCGTGCCGTCCGCGACCGCCTGGCGCAGCAGGTCGCCGGTCGCGATGTACGCGACGTGCATCTCCTCGCGCAGGCGCTCGGCCTGGGTGCCCTTCCCGGCACCAGGGGGCCCGAGCAGAATGAGGTTCAGCTCCGGCACCGCGGCCCTACTTCAGGAAGCCTTCGTAGTTGCGCATCATCAGCTGGGCCTCGAGCTGCTTCATCGTGTCGAGCGCGACGCCGACGACGATCAGCAGCGAGGTCCCGCCGAAGAAGAAGTTGGCAGCCGTCTGGTTGATCAGGATCGTCGGCAACGCCGCGACCGCAGCCAGGTAGATGGCGCCCGGGAACGTCAGGCGCGCCAGGACGCTGTCGAGGAACTCCGCCGTCGGTCTGCCCGGACGCACTCCGGGGATGAAGCCGCCGTACTTCTTCAGGTTGTCCGCCTGATCCACGGGGTTGAACGTCACCGCCGTGTAGAAGTAGGTGAAGAGGATGATGAAGAGCGTCTCGCCGATCAGATATGGCGCACTGGACGGGCTGAAGAAGTTCGAGACGTCCTTCGCCCAGGGCGTGTTGATCAGCTGCCCCACGGTCGGCGGGAAGGCCATGATCGAAGCCGCGAAGATCACCGGGATGACGCCCGCCATGTTCACGCGCAGCGGCAGGTAGGTCTGGCCGCCACCGCTCATGCGGCGGCCGATGACGCGCTTGGCGTACTGCACCGGGATCCGGCGCTGCCCCTCCTGGATGAAGACGACGGCCGCGATCACGGCCAGCGCGAGGAACGGCATCATCACCTTGAAGACCTGGTCGGGGTTCGACCACCACGCCGAGATGCCGTGCGGCAGGCGCGCGACGATCGACGCGAAGATCATCAGCGAGATGCCGTTGCCGATGCCGCGCTGGGTGATCAGCTCGCCCATCCACATCACGACGACGCAGCCGGCGGTCAGCACCGTGACGATCAGGAACAGCGTCCCGACGTTGAAGTTGGCGATGATCGGCTGGCCCGCGCTCGCCTCGAAGGACTTGAACAGGAACACGTAGCCGATCGCCTGCGCGAACGCGAGGCCGACGGTCAGGTAGCGCGTGTACTGCGTGATGCGCTGCTGGCCGACCTCGCCCTCCTTCGAGAGCTTCTCGAGCGACGGAACGACGACCGTCAGGAGTTGCAGGATGATCGAGGCCGTGATGTACGGCATGATCCCGAGCGCGAAGATGGCGATCCGCGAGAGCCCGCCGCCGCTGAAGGTGTTGAGCAGGTTCAGGATCCCGCCGCCGCCGAACTGCTGCTGGATGTCGCTGACGGCCTTCGTATCCACGCCGGGCACGGGAATGTGCGCGCCGAGCCGGTACAGCGCGAGCAGCAACGCCGTGAAGGCGAGCTTCTTGCGGATGTCCGCGACGGTGAATGCGTTGAGAATCGTCGAGATCATTGCGGCCGGAGCCTACATCGACTGCTAGGCCTCGACGACGACGCAGGTGCCGCCCGCGCCTTCGATCGCGGCGCGTGCGGTCTTGCTGAATGCGTGCGCATGCACGGTGAGCGGCTTCGTGACCTCGCCCTTGGCGAGCACCTTGACCGGAACGCCCTTGCGCGTGCCCAGGCCCTTGGCCAGCAGCGCCTCGAGCGTGATCTCCGCGCCGGAGTCGAAGCGCGCCTCAAGGTCCTGCAGGTTGACCGCCTGGGTGTGCGTGCGGAACGGCTCGAACGGCATGGACTTCTTCATGTGCGGGCCGCGCAGCTTGCGCATCCGCATGTGAATCGGCATCTGGCCACCCTCGAAGCGCGCGCGGTCCTTGGAGCCGGCGCGTGAGCCGTAGCCCTTGTGGCCGCGGCCCGAGGTCTTGCCGTGGCCGGAGCCGTGGCCGCGCCCGACGCGCTTGCGCGGACGGCGGCTGCCCGGGGCGGGCTGCAGGTTGTGGAGGCCGATCTGCGGCTCAGAGGCCTCGGTCTCTTCGGGCTTCTTCGGGGCGGGGCTCATGAGCCGTTCTCCTCGACGCGGACGAGGTGCCGCACGGTGTGCAGCATCCCTCGCGCCTGCGGCGTGTCCTTGACTTCGACGGTGTGGCCGATCTTGCGAAGGCCGAGCGAGCGCAGCGTGTCCAGCTGGTACTGCTGCGAGCCGTTCTTCGACTTCGTCTGGGTGACCTTCAGCGCGCTCACGCGGGCACCTCCTCGGAGGTCTCCTCGGCCGCGGGGGCCTCGGGTGCGGCGTCGTCCGGCGCCTCGTCCTGCGCCACCGGGCGCTCGGCGGAGATGTGCTCGCCCTGGACGCGCTCGCTGCTCAGGCCGAGCACCTCGTTGATCGAGATGCCGCGCAGCGACGCGACCTCGTCGGGGGTGCGCAGGCCGCGCAGACCCTCGACCGTGGCCTTGACGAGGTTGATCGGGTTCTGCGAGCCGAGGCTCTTGGAGAGGATGTCGTGGATGCCGGCGAGCTCGAGCACCGCGCGCACGCCGCCACCGGCGATGACGCCGGTACCGGGCGAGGCCGGCTTGAGGAAGACGCGGCCGGCCCCGAAGATCCCGGTCGTCTGATGGGGGATCGTCGCACCGTGCTTGGGAACGCGGAACAGGTTCTTCTTCGCCTGCTCGACGCCCTTCTGGATCGCGACGGGGACCTCGTTCGCCTTGCCGTAGCCGACGCCGACGACGTCCTTCTCGTCACCCACGACCACGAGGGCCGTGAACGAGAAGCGGCGGCCGCCCTTGACGACCTTCGCCACGCGGTTGATCTCGACGACCCGCTCTTGCAGGTCAAGCCCGGCGGGGCTGACGGAACGATCGATTTCCATGCTCATATACGAAGATCCTCAGACAGTGAGCCCGCCCTCGCGGAGACCGTCCGCGAAGGCTTTGACCCGGCCGTGATAGCGGTAACCGCCGCGGTCGAACACCGCGGTCTCGACGCCGTGCGCCTTGGCGCGCTCGGCGAGGAGCCTGCCGAGCTTGTCGGCCTGTTCCATGGGCTTGAGGGACCGCACGTCCGCCTCGGTCCAGCTGACCGCGGCCAGCGTGTGCCCACGCTCGTCGTCGACGAGCTGGGCGGCGATCCCATGGTTGGAGCGAAAGACGGAGACCCGCGGACGCTCGGCCGAGCCGGTGACCTTCGCGCGAACGCGGCGGCGCCGGCGCAGGCGCTGCTGGGGCTTGGTGGTGACGGTCATGCGCGCTTCCCGACCTTCCGGGCGACGTACTCGCCCTCGTAGCGGATGCCCTTGCCCTTGTAGGGCTCCGGCGGACGCTGCTTGCGGATGTTCGCGGCGACCTCGCCGACGAGCTGCTTCGAGATGCCGCGCACGATGACCTTCGTGGGCTGCGGGACCTCGAACTCGATGCCGTCGGGAGCCGCGATGTTGACAGGGTGTGAGTACCCCAGGGCCAGCTCGAGATCCTTGCCCTTCAGCGCGGCGCGATAGCCGACGCCCTGGATGTCGAGCGACTTCTGGTACCCGCTGGTGACGCCCTCGACCATGTTGGCGACGAGCGACCGCGTCAGCCCGTGGAGCGCACGGTGCTCACCACGATCGGTCGGGCGCGTGACGACGAGCACCTCGCCGTCCTGCGCGACGGTGATGTCGCGCGAGATGCGCTCGGAGAGCTCGCCCTTGGGGCCCTTCACGGCGACGAGCTCGCGCTCGATCGTGACGGTGACGTCCGCAGGGACGGGGATGGGCTTCCTGCCGATACGAGACATGGGGCTACCAGATGAACGCGACGACTTCGCCGCCGACGCCCGCTGCGCGGGCCTCGTGGCCGGTCATCACGCCCTTCGACGTGGACACGATCGCGGTTCCCATGCCGCCCTGGACCTTCGGGATCGCCGCGTGGTCGACGTAGTAGCGCTGGCCCGGGGCGCGACGCGCGCTTGAGCCCGGTGATCGCGCTGCGGCGGTCGTCGGCGTACTTCAGCTGCACGCGCAGGACCTCTGCCGGGTGGGTGGAGTCGGGCGTCGCCACGTCGTAGCCGGCGATGTAGCCCTGCTCCTTGAGGATGCGGGCCATCTCGCGCTTGAGCCGCGAGGCCGGGATCTCGACGATGTCGTGCTGGGCGGTGATGCCGTTGCGCACGCGCGTCAGGAAGTCGGCGATGGGATCGGTCATCGACATGCGATCACCAACTGCTCTTCGTCATGCCGGGGATGTACCCGTTGTGGGCGAGCTCGCGCATGCAGATCCGGCAGATGCCGAACTTGCGATACACGGAGCGCGCGCGGCCGCAGCGGCGGCAACGGGTGTACCCGCGGGTCTTGTACTTCGGGGGGCGCGCTGCCTTCACGCGGAGGGAGGTCTTGGCCATCGGGTCTAGCTCTCCTGGGAGGTCGTCTGCTCGCCCGGCCGGCCTTCGCGCACGAAGGGCATGCCGAACATCTCGAGCAGGGCGAAGCCCTCCTCATCGGTCTTGGCACTGGTGGTGATCGTGATGTCGAGGCCGCGGGTCTGATCCACGGCGTCGTAGTCGATCTCCGGGAAGATGGTCTGCTCGCGGACTCCGAGCGTGTAGTTGCCGCGGCCGTCGAGCCGAGCGGGCAGGCCGCGGAAGTCGCGGATTCGCGGGATCGCGACCGACGTGAGCCGGTCGAGGAACTCGTAGGCGCGCTCGCCGCGCAGCGTCACCGCAACGCCGACGGGCATGCCCTCGCGCAGCTTGAACGCGGCGATCGACTTGCGGGCGCGACGGATGTTCGGCTTCTGCCCGGCGATCTGACCGAGCTGCTCAGCCGCGAGATCCAGGACCTTCGAGTCCTGCTTGCCGTCGCCGACCCCCATGTTGACCGTGATCTTCTCGATCTTCGGCGCCTGCATGACGGTCGTGTAGCCGAACTTCTCCACGAGCGCCGGACGGATCTCGTCCAGGTAGCGCTGCTTGAGCCGGGCTGGTGTCTGAGTGGTGGCCATGTGAATCAGTCGAGCTTCGTTCCGGACCGCTTGGTCACGCGGTTGCGCACGCCACCCTCACGGGTGACTCCGACACGGGTGGGCTGCTTGTCCTTGGGATCGAGAAGCATGACGTTGCTGACGTGGATCGGGCCTTCCTTCTCGATCACGCCACCGACGGTCTCCGCCCGGTCCGCGCCCTGCACCTGGGTCGGGCGCTGGTGACGCTTCACGATGTTGAGACCCTCGACGTAGACCCGGTCCTTCTTCGGGTCCACACGGAGCACGCGACCGCTCTTGCCGCGGTCCTTTCCGCTGATGACGACGACCTCGTCGTCACGACGAATGCGCATACCCATTACAGCACCTCCGGCGCGAGCGAGACGATCTTCATGAAGTTGCGATCGCGCAGCTCGCGAGCGACCGGCCCGAAGATGCGCGTGCCGCGCGGGTTGTTCTGCGCGTCGATGATGACGGCGGCGTTCTCGTCGAACGCGATGTACGTGCCGTCCTCGCGCCCGAACTCCTTCTTCGTGCGCACGACGACGGCCTTCACGACCTCGCCCTTCTTGACGGTGCCGTTCGGCGTCGCCGTCTTCACCGTCGCGGTGATGACGTCGCCGACGTGGGCGTAACGACGGCGTGAGCCGCCCTGCACGCGAATGCAGAGGATCTCGCGGGCGCCGGTGTTGTCGGCGACCTTCAGGCGTGACTCGTTCTGGATCACTTGGCACGCTCCAGGATCTCGACCAGGCGCCAGCGCTTGAGGCGCGACATCGGACGGCATTCGACCACGCGGACGACGTCGCCCTCGTGGGCGTCGTTGGACTCGTCGTGGGCGTGCAGCGTCTTCGTCGAGCGCACGATCTTCTGATAGCGCGGATGGCGCTTGGCGGTGTCGATGCGGACGGTGATGGTCTTGTCGGCCTTCTCGGAGACCACGATGCCCTGCCGGGTCTGCGGGATCCCGGGCTCATGCTCGGTCGGGGGTGTCCCCTCGCCGTTGGGCAGCGCCGCCTTCTTGGCGCGCTCCTGCTGGCGCCGGCGCGAACGCGCGACGGCCTTCGCCTTGCGCTCGTCCAGACCCGCTGCTGCTGGCGCTCCTCGGGGGTGCGCGACGGGCGCGCCTCACCGGTGTGCGCACCGCGCTCGCGCTTGCGCCTCACCTTGGGGTGCACGACCTCGGCGGGCTCCGCCGGCGCCGCAACCTCAGGGCTGGGCCTCAGCGGGCTCCGCGGCCTCGGTGGCCTCGGCCACGGGCTCGTCGGCGACCGCCGCGGCGGTCTCCTCGACGGCCTCGGGCGCCTGCTCCTCGGGGGTCTCGTTCTGCTCTGTGGTCTCGTCGGACATGAATCAGCGAATTCCGTTGGTGTCGATGCCGCGCTCGTTGGCGACGGTCAGGGCGCGGGCGAGCTCGCGCTTGGCGGCGCTCATTCCCGCGGTGTTCTCCAGCTCACCGGTGGCGTGCTGGAAACGCAGCCCGAAGATGTCCTTGCGGGCGGTCTTGATCTGCTCGATCAGCTCGGTCTCCTGCATGTCGCGCAGGTCCTTGGGCGACGGCATCAGAACTGGTCCTCTCGCGTCACGATCTTGGTGCGAATCGGGAGCTTGCGACCGGCCAGCCGCATCGCCTCGCGAGCGAGGTCGTCCGGCACGCCGGACAGCTCGAACATCACGCGGCCCGGCTTGACGACGGCGACCCAGCCCTCGGGCGAACCCTTGCCGGAGCCCATGCGGGTCTCGGCCGGCTTCTTCGTGAACGGCTTGTCCGGGAAGATGTTGATCCAGACCTTGCCGCCGCGCTTGATCTTGCGGGTCATCGCGATACGGGCGGCCTCGATCTGACGGTTCGTCAGGTGCCCGTGATCGAGCGCCTTCAAGCCGTACTCGCCGAACTGGACGGTCGTCTGCCCGCGGGAGTAGCCGCGGCTGCGGCCGCGCATCACCTTGCGGTGCTTGACGCGCTTCGGGGCCAGCATCAGCGCCCACCTCCCTGCGGACCACGGCCGCGGCCACCGCCGCCGCCGCCGCCGAATCCTCCACCGCCGGCACCCGGGCCTCCGCCCTGGCCGCCACGCCCGCGGCCGCCGCGGCCACCACGGCCACCTGCGCCGCCGGGCCCGCCACCGGCACGGTTGCGATCCTCGCCGCCGCCGCGACCGCCGCGATTGTTCCCGCGGTCGTCGCGTGAGGGGCTCGGAGCCTCGAGGTCGGTCAGATCGACGCCGGTGAAGCCCTCGGGCATGATCTCGCCCTTGTTGATCCAGCACTTCACGCCGATGCGGCCGAACGTCGTGCGCGCCTCGGCGAAGCCATAGTCGATGTCGGCGCGCAGCGTGTGCAGCGGCACGCGACCGTCGGAGTAGCTCTCGGAGCGGGCCATCTCGGCGCCGCCCAGGCGACCGCCGACCTGGATCTTGCAGCCCTTCGCGCCGGAGCGCATCGCGCTGGTCAGCGCGCGCTTCATCGCGCGACGGAAGGCCACGCGGTTCTGCAGCTGCTCGGCGACCGACTGGGCGACGAGTGTCGCATCCAGCTCGGGACGCTTGATCTCGAGGATGTTGACCTTCACGGACTTGTTGGTGATCCGGTGCAGGTCACGACGCAGGGCGTCGACCTCGCTGCCGGACTTCCCGATGACGATGCCCGGGCGAGCCGTGTGGATGTTGACCTCGACCTCGTTCGCGTCCTTGCGAATCGTGATCTCCGAGATGCCGGCGTGGGCCAGCTTGGTCTCGATGTGCGCCCTGATCTGCACGTCCTCGGCCAGGTAGTCGGCGAAGTGCCGCTCCGTGAACCAATGGGACTTCCAGTCGTGGATGTACCCCACGCGCATGGACTCGGGATGGACTTTCTGTCCCATCTCTTTACTCCTTCGGCGTGAGCGCGATCGAAAGGTGGCTGGTGCGCTTGCGAATCTGCGACGCGCGGCCCATGGCCCGCGGGCGGAAGCGCTTGAGGGTCGGGCCCTCGTCAGCCTTGACGGTGAGAATCTTGAGCTCGTCGCCGATCAGCTCGTGGTTGTGCTCGGCGTTGGCGACGGCGGACTCGAGCAGCTTCTGCCAGTCCTCGGCGACGGCGCGGGGCGTGTGCGCGAGGATGGCGCGTGCGTCGGTGACCGACTTGCCGCGGATGTGGTCGCAGACCAGGCGGGCCTTGCGGGCCGAGGTGCGCACGTACTTGGCGTGTGCGTGGACCACGGGCGGCGGACCGTCCGCGACCGGCTTCTTCTTCTTCTTGGTGTCGGCCTTCGCAGCGACGACCGGCTCCTCGGTCTTCTTGCGCGTGCGACGGGCCGGCTTCTTCTTCGGCTCCTCGGCGGGCGCCTCGTCCTCGGCGGCCTCGGCCTCGGGCTCAGGCGTCTCGTCCTCGGTGGCCTCGGGCGTCTCGGGCTCGGCCTCGGGCGTCTCGGCGACGGCTTCGGGAGTCGTCTCCTCGACGACCTCCTCGGTCTCCTCGATCTGCTTCTCGTCGTCGGCCATGACTAGCGGACCTTCCCGGTCCCGGCGTGACCGCGGTACGTGCGCGTCGGGGCGAACTCGCCGAGCTTGTGACCGACCATCGACTCGCTGACGAACACGGGGACGTGCTTGCGCCCGTCGTGGACCGCGATCGTGTGACCGACCATCTCGGGGAAGATCGTCGACGTGCGCGACCAGGTCTTGACCATCGTCTTCGTGTTGGCGTCGTTCATCTTGATGATGCGCCCCATGAGGCGCTCCTCGACGAACGGGCCCTTCTTACTGGAACGGCTCACCGGTTCTTGCCCTTCCCGCGACGACGGCCGCGAATGATGTAGCGATCAGACGACTTGTTCTTCTTGCGCGTGCGGTACCCGAGCGTCGGGACGCCCCATGGCGTGACGGGGTGGCGCCCCGCGGTGGTGGAACCCTCGCCGCCGCCGTGCGGGTGGTCGACCGGGTTCATTGCGACGCCGCGCGTCTGCGGGCGGACGCCCATGTGGCGCTTGCGACCGGCCTTGCCGACCGTGACGTTCTGGTGCTCGGCGTTGCCGATCGCGCCGACCGTGGCGCGGCACTCGGCGCGCACGAGGCGCATCTCGCCCGAGGGCAGGCGCAGGGTGGCCATGCCGGCCTCCTTCGCCATCAGCTGGATGCTCGTGCCGGCGGACCGGCCGAGCTGACCGCCGCGGCCGGGCTGCAGCTCCACGTTGTGGACCACGGTGCCGGTCGGCATGTTCGAGAGCGGGAGACAGTTGCCGATCGAGATCTCCGCCGACGGACCGGACTCGACGCTCATGCCCACCGTCAGCCGCTGCGGGGCCAGGATGTAGGCCTTCTCGCCGTCGGCGTAGTGGAGCAGCGCGATGTACGCGGTGCGATTCGGGTCGTACTCGATCGCGGCGACCTTCGCCGGGATGGCGTCCTTGCGACGCTTGAAGTCGATCTTGCGGTACAGCCGCTTGGCTCCGCCGCCGCGATGGCGTGCGGTCTTGCGACCGTTGTTGTTGCGACCGCCGGACTTCTTCAGACCCTCGACGAGCGTCTTCTCCGGCTCGGTCTTCGTGATCTCGGCGAAGTCGGGGTACGTCGAGAAGCGACGGCCGGGACTGGTGGGCTTGGGCTTGCGGATGGCCATGGTGCGCTACCCCTCGAGGCCCTGGAGGCCCTGGAAGATCGGGATCGAGTCACCGGCGCGCAGCTGCACGATCGCCTTCTTCCACTGCCGGGTGCGCCCGGAGGTGTAGCCGCGGCGCTTGGGCTTGGACTTGACCGACATGGTGCGGACCTCGACGACCTTGACGTCGAAGAGCTCCTCCACGGCGTGGCGGATCTGCGTCTTGTGCGCGTCCGGGTGGACACGGAACGTGTACTTGTCGTTCGCGGAGAGCACGTAGCTCTTCTCGCTGACGACGGGGCGGATGATCACCTGTGTGGGATCCATGATCAGGCGTCCTCTTCCGTGGCGTCGGCGCTGCGAGCCTCGCCCTTGGCGCGAGCGGCGAGCTCCGTCAGCGCGTCCTCGGTGGCGAGCAGCTTCCCCGCGCCGATGATGTCCGCGACGCCGGCCTCGCTGGAGGGCAGGACCGACACGCGCCTGAGGTTGCGGAACGACAGGGCGACGTTGGCCTGCGCCTCCGTGAGGAGGACGAGCACCGTCGCGCCGTCGGCCCAGTCGCCGAGCACCTTCACGGCCTGCTTCGTCGAGGGCGTGTCGAACGCCGACGGGTCGAGCGCCGCGATCGAGCCGCGCTCGGCGTGCACGGACAGTGCGCTGCGCAGCGCCGCCTGGCGCTCCTTGCGGTTGACCTTGAACGTGAAGTGGCGCGGCTGCGGGCCGAAGATGACGCCGCCGCCGGTCCAGATCGGCGAACGCGACGAACCGGCGCGAGCGCGGCCGGTGCCCTTCTGGCGCCACGGCTTGGCGCCGCCGCCGGAGACCTGGCCGCGCGTCTTCGTCGAGGACGTTCCCTGACGACGCGCGTTCAGCTCGGCGCGGACCGAGTCGTGGACGAGCTGGCCGCTGAAGCGCACGCCGAAGGCGGCATCGTCCAGCGCGACCTTCTTGGTACCGCCGAGGATCGGTGCGTCAGGCATCGGAGCGGACCTCCACGAGACCGCCGCGAGCGCCGGGGACGGCACCGCGGACGAGGAGCAGGTTCTGGTCGGCATCGACGCGCACGACCGTCAGGCCACGCTGCGTGATGCGCTTGTTGCCCATCTGGCCGGGGCCCTTGATGCCCTTGAAGACGCGGGCCGGCCATGCCGAGGCACCGATCGAACCCGGTGCGCGCACGTTGTGCGAGCCGTGCGACTTGGGGCCGCTGGCGAAGTTGTGGCGCTTGATCGTGCCCTGGAAGCCTTTGCCCTTCGAGACGCCGGCGACCTTGATGCGGTCGCCCTCGTTGAAGGTCTCGACGGTCACGGTGTCGCCGATGTTGAGCTCGCCGGCCTCGTCACGGAACTCGACGAGGTGCTTGTGCGGAGCGGCGTCGGCCTTCTTCAGATGACCGAGCTCGGGCTTGTTGAGGTGCTTCTCCTTCGTGGCGCCGAAGGCGAGCTGCACGGCGTCGTACCCGTCGCGGTCCGGCGTGCGGACGGCGGTGACCGGGCAGGGACCGGCCTCGAGCACGGTGACGCGCTCGACGCGCCCGTCCTCGAGGAACAGCTGCGTCATGCCGAGCTTCTTGGCGAGGATCGCTGCCACTCAGATCACCCGGCCAGCCGGATCTCGATGTCGACGCCCGCGGGGAGGTGATCGAGTCGCTGGAGCGAGTCGACCGTCTTGGGCGTCGGCTGATGGATGTCGATGAGCCGCTTGTGCGTGCGGATCTCGAAGTGCTCGCGTGAGTCCTTGTCCTTGAACGGGGAACGAATCACGCAGTACACGTTCTTCTCCGTGGGGAGCGGAACGGGACCGGTGACGGTCGCGCCCGTGCGAGACGCCGTTTCGACGATCTCCTTGGCAGCGGTCTCGATGGCCTGGTGGTCATAGGCCTTGAGGCGGATGCGGATCTTGTTTTGTGTGGCGGCTGCCATGGGGCTGCTCTCGTGTCTTCTTCCGTCTGCTGTCTGGGGGAAAGTGTCTGCTGGTCTCTTGCGCGCTACAGGGGCGGATCCCGTTGAACCCGGGGCCCACCCCTTTGGTCCTGCTGTCGTATCTGACGTTGGCGCGCGGTGGGAGCGGGGCCGCGATGGCCCCGCCCTCGCGCGGAACTACTCGACGATCTCGGCGACGACGCCCGAGCCGACTGTGCGACCGCCTTCGCGGATGGCGAAGCGGAGGCCCTGATCCATCGCGATCGGCTGGATCAGCTCGATCTCCATGGCGACGTTGTCGCCGGGCATGACCATCTCCACGCCCTCGGGAAGGTTGGCGACGCCCGTCACGTCCGTGGTGCGGAAGTAGAACTGCGGGCGGTAGCCGGAGAAGAACGGCGTGTGACGGCCACCCTCCTCCTTCTTCAGGATGTAGACCTCGGCCTTGAACTTCGTGTGCGGCGTGATCGAACCGGGCTTGCACAGCACCTGGCCGCGCTCGATCTCCTCGCGCTTGGTTCCGCGCAGGAGGCATCCGACGTTGTCGCCGGCCTGGCCCTGATCAAGGATCTTGCGGAACATCTCGACGCCGGTGACGACCGTGTTGGTCGTGGCGTGGACGCCGACGATCTCGACGGTGTCGCCGGTGTTGACGATGCCCTGCTCGATGCGACCCGTGGCGACCGTGCCGCGGCCGGTGATCGAGAAGACGTCCTCGACCGGCATCAGGAACGGCTTGTCGAGATCGCGGACGGGCTCGGGGATGTACGTGTCGAGCTGCTCGGCGAGGTCGTAGATGGCCTGCTTGGCATCCGCGTCGCCCTCGAGCGCCTTCAGCGCCGAGCCCTTGACGAACGGAATGTCGTCGCCCGGGAAGTCGTACTCGGACAGCAGGTCGCGAACCTCGACCTCGACGAGCTCGAGGAGCTCGTCGTCGTCGACCATGTCGACCTTGTTCAGGAACACGATGATGTACGGCACGCCGACCTGACGGGCGAGCAGGATGTGCTCACGCGTCTGCGGCATGGGACCGTCGGCGGCCGAGACCACGAGGATCGCGCCGTCCATCTGGGCGGCGCCGGTGATCATGTTCTTCACGTAGTCGGCGTGACCCGGACAATCGACGTGCGCGTAGTGACGGTTCTCCGTCTGGTACTCCACGTGCGACGTCGCGATGGTGATGCCGCGCTCCTTCTCCTCAGGAGCGTTGTCGATCTCCGCGAAGCTCTTGGCTTCGCCACCCATCTTCTCAGCCAGCACCGTGGTGATGGCTGCGGTCAGGGTCGTCTTGCCATGGTCGATGTGACCGATGGTGCCGACGTTGACGTGCGGCTTGTCGCGCTCGAACTTCTCCTTGGCCACTTGCTGTTCGCTCCTGTTTCTCAGTCGTAAGGGGGTCTGGGGCCGTCTATCGGCGAACCAGGGAAAGCTATCTCAGAATCGCCTCGTGCGCCTTTCAGGCCGCCACAGGCTGTCCGGTGCGATGCTCGACGATCTTCTCGGCGATGTTCGGCGGCACCTCGTCGTACCGGTCGAACTGCATCGTGTACGTCGCGCGCCCCTGGGTTGCAGAGCGCAGGTCGGTCGCGTAGCCGAACATCTCCGAAAGCGGGACGTGGGCATCCACGACCTGGGCGTTGCCGCGCGGGTTCATCCCGTCGACACGCCCGCGGCGGCGGTTCAGGTCGCCGATGACGTCGCCCATGTACTCCTCCGGGACGACGACCTCGACCTTGAAGATCGGCTCGAGCAGGATCGGCTTCGCGCGGCGCGCGGCCTCCTTGAACGCGAGCGAGCCCGCGACCTTGAAGGCGATCTCCGAAGAGTCGGTGTCGTGGTACTTGCCGTCGGTGAGCGTCACGCGCACGTCGACGATCGGGTACCCGGCCTTGATGCCGTTGGCCAGCGCCTCCTCGCAGCCCTTCTCGACTGCGGGGATGAACTCGGACGGAATCGAGCCGCCCTTGACCGCGTTGACGAAGTCGAAGCCCTCGCCGGGAGCCGGCTCGATGTTGATGTACACGACGCCGTACTGGCCCGAGCCGCCGGTCTGGCGGATGAACTTGCCCTCGACCTTCTTGGCCTCGCCGCGGATGGTCTCGCGGTAGGAGACCTGCGGCTTGCCGACGTTCGCCTCGACGTTGAACTCGCGGCGCATGCGGTCGACGAGGATCTCCAGGTGCAGCTCGCCCATGCCGGAGATCTCGGTCTGGCCGGTCTCCTCGTTGGTCTGGACCTGGAACGTCGGGTCCTCCTCGGCGAGGCGGCCGAGCGCGACCGACATCTTCTCCTGGTCGGACTTCGTCTTGGGCTCGACGGCGACCTTGATGACGGGCTCGGGGAACGTGATGTTCTCGAGCTTGAGCGGCTTGTCCGGTGCGCACAGCGTGTCGCCCGTGACGATCTGCTTGATCCCGACGCCGGCGGCGATGTCGCCCGCGTGGACCTCGGGCAGCTCCTCGCGGTCGTTGGCGTGCATCATCAGGATGCGGCCGACGCGCTCGGTCTTGCCGGTCGTCGCGTTGAGCACGCGGCCGCCCGCCTCGAGGCGGCCGGAGTAGACGCGGAAGTAGGTCAGCTTGCCGACGAACGGGTCGGCCATGATCTTGAAGGCGAGCGCGGCGAACGGCTCGGTGTCATCCGCGTGGCGGATGATCGGCTCGTCGGTCTTCAGGTCCACGCCCTCGACCGGCGGCACGTCCAGCGGCGACGGGAGGTAGTCGATGACGGCGTCGAGCAGGGGCTGGACGCCCTTGTTCTTGAACGACGAGCCGCAGAGCACGGGAGTGAAGGCGATGTCGAGCGTCGCCTTGCGGATCGCGGCCTTGAGGCGGTCGACCGGGATCTCGGCGTCCTCGAGGATCAGCTCGACGAGCTCGTCGTCGTAGTGGGAGACCTCCTCGAGCAGGTGCTCGCGCGCCTGGGCGGCGGCGTCGGCGTACTCCGCCGGGATCTCACCCTCGATGACGTCCTTGCCGAGGTCGTCCTTGTAGGTGATGGCCTTCATCTCGACGAGATCGATGATCCCGAGGAAGTCGCTCTCGGCACCGATCGGCAGCTGCAGCGGCACCGGGTTGGCCGCCAGCCGGTCGATCATCGTCTGGACGCCCTTGTCGAAGTCCGCGCCGATGCGGTCCATCTTGTTGATGTAGGCGATGCGCGGGACGCTGTACTTGTCCGCCTGGCGCCAGACCGTCTCGGACTGCGGCTCGACGCCGGCGACCGAGTCGAACAGCGCGATCGCGCCGTCGAGCACGCGCAGTGAGCGCTCGACCTCGACGGTGAAGTCGACGTGGCCCGGCGTGTCGATGATGTTGATGCGGTGGTCGTCCCACTCGCAGGTCGTCGCCGCGGACGTGATCGTGATGCCGCGCTCCTGCTCCTGCTCCATCCAGTCCATCGTCGCGGCGCCTTCGTGCACCTCGCCGATCTTGTAGGTGCGACCGGTGTAATAGAGGATGCGCTCCGTCGTCGTCGTCTTGCCGGCGTCGATGTGCGCCATGATCCCGATGTTCCGGGTCTTTTCAAGGGAGAACTTGCGGGGCATGAGAAGCGGGAGTCCGGTGTGAGTGAGGGCAAGAAAAACGGGCCACTCGGGCCCGCGCGCACAACAGGGTCTGTTCCCGGGTGCAGCGCTATGTGCTCGAGCGATCCATCTGCGCGTAAGGACTTCGGCGGGGGGCGTGCGTGAGCAGCGCCTCGCACCGAAGCGACGTCGAATATAGCAGAGGGGATCGCGCCGAACGAGACCCCTCCCGGGGCCTGTCCGCGGCCCGCGGGGCGCTCGCGCTCTGCGGAATCGCCGGGATCGCCGGACTGATCGCCGCCACGCTCTCCCCCATCCGGCGGATCGAGGTCGCCGGCCACGTCCGCGCCGCGTTCGACCGGACCGGCTGGGACCTGCGCGGACCGGCGCTGCTGCTCGTCGCGGCGGTCGCGCTCGTGCTGCTCGTCGCCGCCCTGCGCGGGTCGCGTCCGGCCGCGCTCGGCGTCGCCGTCTGCGGCCTCGTCGCGATCGGGATCGCCGTCGTGGGCGACCTTCCGGACATCGGCGACCACGGCCTGGTGGGCGAGCGTCTCGTCGAGGGGACGGTCACCGCAGGTGTCGGCGCCTTCGCCGAGGTGCTCGGGGGCGTGCTGCTGCTGCTCGCCGGGGGCGTCCTGGCGTCCCTCGACCGCCGGGAGTAGCCGTGGCGCGGGCCGCCGGCCACGGGGAGGTGACGCTCCGCCCGGTGCGCGAGGACGATCTCGACCGGCTTGTCGAGATCGTCGAGTCTCCCGGCGTGCGCGAATGGTTCGGGCCCGCGGACACCGGCGAGTACCTGCGCGAGGGCCTCTGGAATGACGGCGCGGCCTTCGTGATCCTCGTCGGCGGCGAGCCTGCCGGCTGGCTCGCGTACAGCGAGGAGCTCGACCCCGACTACCTCCACACCGGCCTCGACATCGCCCTCGCGCCCGGCCACCAGGGTCACGGCCACGGCCCCCAGGCCCTGCGACTCGCCATCCGCCACCTCGCAGCCGAGCACGGCCACCATCGCTTCACCATCGACCCGGCCGCCCACAACACCCACGCAATCCGCGCCTACACGAAGATCGGCTTCCGCCCCATCGGCACACTGCGCCAGTACGAGCGAGGACACGACGGCACCTTCCACGACGGGCTGCTCATGGACCTGCTCATCGACGAGCTCATCTAGTGAAATCTCAACAGCGGCCGGCTGGGAGGGAGGTCGAGCGGTTCGGCGGTGCAGGCGTCGTTTGCGACGGCACCGTCAGAGGAGGACGCAGCCGAAACCGATGGCACCGCCATCGGTGAGGCGAGGACGATGTCTGGCGGTGATCGTCGCGAACGACGACGCAACGCCGGGCCGTTCGGCTTCCCTACCAGCGGTAATGCGCAAACGCCTTGTTCGCCTGCGCCATGCGGTAGATGTCGTCCTTGCGCTTGTAGGCGCCGCCCTGCTGGGACTGGGCGTCGAGCAGTTCGTTGGCGAGGCGCTGGGCCATCGTCTTCTCGCGGCGCTGGCGGGCGAACTCGACGAGCCAGCGGACGGCGAGCGTGCGCGAGCGGCGCGCGGGCACCTCGACCGGAACCTGGTAGGTCGCACCGCCGACGCGGCGTGAGCGGACCTCGAGGGCCGGGGTCAGAGCCTTGATCGACTCCTCGAGCGCCTCGACGGGATCCTTGCCGGTCTTCTCGCTCAGGATCGCGAGCGCGTCGTAGACGATCGCTTCGGCGGTCGACTTCTTGCCGTCGAGCATCACCTTGTTGATGACCTGCTGCACGAGGCGTGAGCGGTGGACGGGATCCGGCTCGACCTGCCGGATGGTGGCGGAATTACGGCGCATGCTGGTTCCCCTACTTCTTCTTGACGCCGTACTGGCTGCGAGCCTGCTTGCGATCGCTGACGCCGGCGGCGTCGAGCGTGCCGCGCACGACCTTGTAGCGCACACCCGGAAGATCCTTGACGCGGCCGCCGCGCACGAGCACGACGGAGTGCTCCTGCAGGTTGTGACCCTCACCCGGGATGTACGCCGTCACTTCGGCGCCGCCGGAGATCCGCACGCGGGCGACCTTGCGAAGCGCCGAGTTCGGCTTCTTCGGTGTGGTCGTGTAGACGCGAGTGCAGACGCCGCGGCGCTGCGGAGCGGCCGTCTTCTTCTTGCGCCCCTTGCCGGACTTGAGACCGGGCGTGGAGAGCTTCTTCGGCTTGGGCGTACGGCCCTTACGGATGAGCTGGCTGGTGGTGGGCATGCGACGGGGGAGAGTAGCAGCGAGCGCCGGATCAGGCCGCGGCGGCGACGAGTGCCAGCGCGGCTTCGGGGACCGTGTACTCCAGGTCCTGGTCCTGGGCGACCGGCGCGTAGGTCAGCTTGCCGGCGGCGACGTTCAGGCCCTTCATGAACCCGGGATCGCCGTCCAGTGCTGACTGAACGCCGTGGTCGGCGAGCTTCAGGACGTAGGGCATCGTCGCGTTCGTGAGCGCCCAGGTCGACGTGATCGGCACCGCACCGGGCATGTTCGCCACGCAGTAGTGCGTGATCCCGTCGACCTCGTAGGTCGGGTCGGTGTGCGTGGTGGCCTTGGAGGTCTCGAAACAGCCGCCCTGGTCGATCGAGACGTCGACGAGCACGGCGTTCCTCTTCATGAGACCGAGCTGCGCGCGCGTGATGACGTGCGGCGCCTTCCCGCCCTTGACGAGCACGGCGCCGACCACGAGGTCCATGTCGGGCAGGCGCTGCTCGACCTCGAGCGTCGAGGCGAAGCACGTCGAGGCCTGGCCGTTGAGGATGTGCTCGAGCTCGCGCAGGCGGTCGATGTTGCGGTCGTAGACGTAGACCTCGGCGCCCATGCCGAGCGCGATGTCGGCGGCGTTCTGGCCGACGACCCCGCCGCCGATGACCATGACCTTGCCGGCCGCGACGCCCGGGACGCCGCCGAGCAGCAGCCCACGGCCGCCGAGCGGCTTCTCGAGCATGAACGCCCCCGCCTGGGTCGCGATCTTGCCCGCGATCTCGCTCATCGGCGCCAGCAGCGGCAGGCGCCCGCGCTGATCCTCGACCGTCTCGTAGGCGATGCACGTGGCCCCGGACGCGAGCAGGCCCTGGGTGAGCTCGGGGTCGGGCGCGAGGTGCAGGTACGTGAAGAGGACCTGGCCGGGGCGCAGGCGCGCGACCTCGACGGGCTGGGGCTCCTTGACCTTGACGATCATGTCGGCGGCGGCGAACACGGCGTCGGCGTCGGGCAGGATCTGCGCGCCCTGGGCGACGTACGTCGTCGTCGGTGATCGCCGAGCCCTCGCCCGCCCCGGCCTGTACGAGCACCTCGTGGCCGTGCTGGGTCAGCTCGCGCACGCCGGACGGCGTCATCGCGACGCGGTACTCGTCGGTCTTGATCTCGGTGGGGGCGCCGACCTTCACGGGGACTCCTTCTGTCGTCTGATGGGAATACGCAGCCTCATCGGGCCACCTCGCGGCGGACGGGCTGGACGATCTCGCGGCCGCGCAGTGCGAGCCAGAACTCGATGCGGTCGCGGGCCGAGGCGAGGTCGCGGCCGGTCAGCTCCTCGACCTTGCGGATGCGGTAGCGAAGCGTGTGGCGATGGCAGTAGAGGCGCCGGGCGGCGGCCTCCCATTGCCCGTTGCATTCGATGAACGCCTCGAGCGAGCGCATCAGCTCGCCGCCGTAGTGGCCTTCGCCGTTCTCGATCGGCCCGAGCAGCGAATCGCAGAACAGCGCGAGCGCGTCGGAGTCCTGCAGCGACAGCAGCAGCTGGAAGGATCCGAGGTCGCGGTAGGTCGCGACGAGCGAGCCGCCGTGGTCGTGTGCACCGCCGCTGCCGTTTCCGTTGGCCTGCCCGCGCTGCGGCACGCTCATCTCGCGCGCCTCGAGCGCGAAGTGCGCCTCGTGATAGCTCTCGCGGGCGCGGCCGGAGGTCACGGCGCGGCCCACGCCGGCGGCCGGCGGCGAGCCGAGCGCCTCGGCGACGCGCGCGGTCACCCGCTCGGACAACTCGAACAGCTCGTCGTCGAGGAACCCCGGGATCAGGGCGCAGACGAAACGACCGTGCTGGGCGACGAGGCCGCTGATCGCCTCTCCGTGCAACGCGGCGCCGAGCGCGGCCTCGCACGCGTCGCGCTCGCGGTCGCCCGGGGGCGAGCACGAGGGTCGTGACGCGCCCGCCCAGGCCGAACGGCTCGAGCCGGCGACCAAGCTCGGCCCCTTCGAGCTCCCCGCCGATCGCCGCGGACAGCACGTCGCCCGCGAGCCGCCGCTCGGTGGTGTCGGCCACGCGCCGGCGCAGCAGCTCGAGCGCGATCACGGTCACGGCCTGATGCAGGATCAGGCGGTCGATCTCGGCGAGCCCGCCACCGTCCTTGGCGGCGACGAGCCATGCGCGCGGCAGGCCGCCGTCGGGCGAGTCGTCGGGCGAGCCGATCGGCAGCGCGAGGGCGTGCGGGGCCAGTCCGCCGGTGGCGGGAACGAAGCCGCGAGCGTCACCGCGGCGCGCGCGGTCGCGCAGCTCACGGCCGAGCTCGAGCACCGCGGACTCTCGCCGAGCTCGCGACGGAACGTCCTCATCGCCTGCAGCTCGCCACGCCCGTCGAACACGAGCGCCGGACCGCCGATCAGCGTCGAGAGCGCCGCGACGACCGCGTCGAGCCCGCGTTCGCTGAGCACGATCTGCTGGAGGCGCTCCTGCGCCGCGATCGAGCGCTGCAGCAGCGCGTACTGCTCGTTGACGAGCCGCGCGAAGGCATGTTCGGTGACGGCCAGGAACGGCAGCTCGTACGGCACCTCGACGAGCGGGAAGTCGCGCTCGATGGCGCTGTCGAGCAGTGCCTTGGGCACCTTCTGGTGCGTGAAGCCGACGCCGAAGCCGATGCCGGCCAGCCCGTGATCGGCGAGCAGCTTGACGAACTCGCGCTGCTTCTTGGGCGTGTCCAGCGACATCCCGGTCGTCAGCAGGAACTCGCCGCCGGAGAGCCACGGCGTCGGGTCCAGGAGCTCGGAGATGTGCACCCAGCGCACGGGCGCGTCGAGCTTCGCCTCACCGGCGAGGGTGCGGACGGCCAGGTCGCCGAGGACGTCGCGGACGGTCAGCATCCGGTGGGCGCGTCAGCCGATCATGCGACGGGTCGCCTCTTCGAGGACCGGGCGCAGGACGACCTCGATCTCCTCGAACTGCTGCGGCCCGGCGATCAGCGGCGGCGAGAACTGGATGACGGGGTCGCCGCGGTCGTCCGAGCGGCAGATCAGGCCACGACGGAACAGCTCGGCGCTGAGGTAGCCGCGCAGCAGCTCCTCGGACTCCTCGCCGCTGAAGCTCTCCTTCGTCTCGCGATCCTTGACGAGCTCGATCGCATGGAAGTACCCGGCCCCGCGCACGTCTCCGACGATCGGGATGTCGCGCAGCGACTCGAGCATCGCACGCAGCGCGCCCTCGTTCTCGCGCACGTGCTCGAGGATGCCCTCGTCCTCGAACGCCTGGATGTTCGCGAGCGCGACCGCGGCGGCCATCGGGTGGCCACCGAACGTGAAGCCGTGCGCGAACGAGTTCGTGCTCTCCAGGAACGGCTCCATGATGCGGTCGGAGGCGATCATCGCGCCCATCGGCGCGTAGGAGGACGTGAGGCCCTTGGCGGTCGTGATGATGTCCGGCTGGTAGTCGTAGCGCTGCGCGCCGAACCAGGTCCCGAGGCGGCCCCACGAGCAGATCACCTCATCGGAGATGAACAGCACGTCGTAGTGGTCGCAGATCTCGCGCACGCGCTGGAAGTAGCCATCGGGCGGGGTGAAGCACCCGCCCGCGTTCTGGACCGGCTCGAGGATCACCGCGCCCACGGTCTCCGGGCCCTCGAACTCGATCCGCTCGGCGATCGCCTCGGCGAGGTTCTCCGTGCCGTAGCCGGGCGCCAGGCGGTACATGTTCGTGTTCGGCACGTGACAGCCGCCCGGGGTGAACGGCTCGAACGGCTGGCGCAGCGCGGTGACGCCGGTGGCGCTGAGCGCTCCGAGCGTCGTGCCGTGATAGGCGACGTTGCGCGCGATGACCTTCGTCTTGAGCGGATTGCCGGTGAGCTTGTGGTACTGGCGCACGACCTTGAGCGCGGTCTCTACGGACTCCCCGCCGCCCGAGGTGAAGAAGACGCGGTTGAGGTCACCGGGCGCGAGCGAGGCGATCTTCGCCGCGAGCTCGATCGCCCGCGGATGCGCGTACGACCATGTGGTGAAGAAGCCGAGCTCCTTGGCCTGGTCGGCGCCGGCCTGCGCGATGTCGGCGCGTCCGTGGCCGATGTTGACGCAGAACAGCGCGCTGAGGGCGTCGAGGTAGCGGTTGCCGTGGTCGTCCCAGACGTAGCACCCGTCGCCCTTGACGATGATCGGCACGTCGGCGCCGCGGTCGTACGCGCCCATGCGGCTGAAATGCAGCCACAGGTGCCGCTTGGCCAGCTCCTGCAGGTTCGCGGTGTCCGGCTGCGGAACGGTCGTCGCCATGTCCTACCCCTCTCTTCTCCACTTCGTCAGACCGCTTTGGCGATCTGGACAAGTCCTCCGGCCACAGTACCCCGCCGATGGGGACGAACATGATGAAGCAGGGGTCCTGCGGTTGTCCAGTTCGGACAACGTCAGCGCGAAGCGGCGCTACGCGGCCGCAGGCGCCGCGACGCCCGCGGGAGCCACCGCGCCGGAGGCGGCGCGCGGCGCCGGGGTCAGCGCCGACGCGGCGATGACCAGCAGGAAGGCGAGGCCCTGGACCACGATGCCGAAGGCGGTGCCCGGCATCGGATCGGAGAAGACGAGGATGCCGCCGGCGATGCAGGTGATGCTGGCGGCCGTGCCGGTGATGGCGATGACCTCGACGGCGCCGCCCTGCTGCAGGCTGCGCGCGGAGGCGTAGAACGCGCCGGCCGAGCCGACCAGCGCCACGGCGGTCCATGGGCTCAGGAGGCCGATCAGGCCGTCGTGCGGGACCGTCCCCGACAGCGCCTTGACGCCGACGTTGCACACGCCGAAGAGGATGCCCGCAGCGGCTGCGAGCGCGATGCCGTGATGCTCGGCCCGTGCGCCGGCGGCGTGCGGGCCGACGACCAGCAGGGCTCCGACGCCCAGCAGCACGGCCTCGAACGAGACCATCGCGGCGACCGAGTACGACGAGTGTGCGCCGGCGGAGGCGGGCATCGTGACGGCGAGCAGCACGAGCCCGACGGCGGTCAGGCCGATGCCCCACCACTGACGGCGTCCGACCGGAAGTCCGAAGACGCGATCGGCGATCACGGCGATCATCGCGACGCCACCGGCGACGACGGCCTGGACGATCGAGAGCGGCGCGAGGGAGATCGCCACGACGTGCAGGATCCAGCCGCCGAGACCGACGAGCATGCCGATCGCGAACCACTTCGAGCGCCACAGGCCGATGGCCGTGGCGATCGGGTGGCGCAGGTCGACGGGCGGCGCCGCACAAGCACCGCGATGCTTGTAGAAGAACGCGAAGTTGGCGGCGGCTGCGCTGAGCAGCGCTAGGAGGATTCCGATCTGAAGCGTCATGCGAAGAGGAGGGGCTTTCCGACCGTCGAACCCGAGCCGACGATCCTCCCGATCATCGGCGCCGGGCTCCCTGGAGTTGACCGGGCAGCCTGGACACAGGGTAGACCGTTCTTGCGGATAATGCGGTGCTTGATGGCACCTGAGGCACAAAATCCCCGCAATTGGGCGCAACCTCTGCTGTTGATGGACATCGACGGAGTGCTCTCGTTGTTCGGTTTCGCGTCGGATGAACGTCCAGCCGGGACCTGGCTCAACGTCGACGGGACGCTGCATCTCATTTCGGCCGATGCGGGCAAGCACCTGCTCGGCCTGATGGACGACTTCGATCTCGTCTGGTGCAGCGGGTGGGAGGAGAAGGCCAATGAGTACCTCCCCCATGCGCTGTCCCTGCCGGGTCCGCGGCCGTACCTGAGCTTCGACCGCTCACCGGGCCGCGGGCATGCGCACTGGAAGCTGGCGGCGATCGAGCAGCACGCGGGCCCCGAGCGGCCGCTGGCGTGGATCGACGATGCGCTGGACGACGAGTGCCGCAACTGGGCGCGGCGACGCGGCGGCCCGACGCTGCTCGTGCGGACTCTCCCGGCGCTGGGATTGACCGGCGCGCATGTCACGGCACTGCGGGACTGGGCGCGGCGGCTGCGGACGAACGGCACCACCCCAGCGTGCCAGCCGCCCCTGAGCGGAGCATAAGACCCGTCTCAGAGTCACCTGAGGACGCCCGCAACGAGCGAGGGCGCCTTGCGGGCGCCCTCGCTGCGGTGCTTGTGGCCTGCGGCTACTCGCCTTCGAGCGGCACGTCGAGCTCGGCGAGCTCCTCGGCGAAACCGGTCTCGCCCACGCCGGCGTTCCCGATCTCCTCGAGGTTCGACAGATCCTGCTCGAACGCCGTTCCCAGCCCGGAGCCGAGATCGTCCTCGGCCAGGCCCAGCTCGGCCGCGAGCTCCTCGGAGTCCAGCAGCGCGACGTCCTCGGCCCGCGGCAGCGGCTCGGTCGGCTCGATCTCGATGCGCCGGTAGCGCTTCAGACCGGTCGCCGCCGGGATGAGCTTGCCGATGATGACGTTCTCCTTCAGGCCGGCGAGCCCGTCCTTCTTGCCTTCGAGCGCCGCGTCCGTCAGGACCTTCGTCGTCTCCTGGAACGAGGCGGCCGACAGGAACGAGTCCGTGTTCAAGGACGCCTTCGTGATGCCGAGGATGACCTCCTCGTACTGGGCGGTCTCGCCCTTGGCCTTCTTGACCTCTTCGTTCTTGGTGAGGAAGTCGTTGCGGTCCACGAGCTGGCCCGGGAGGTAGCCCGAGTCGCCACGCTGATCGACGCGCACCTTCTTCATCATCTGACGCACGATCAGCTCGATGTGCTTGTCGTTGATGTCCACGCCCTGCTTCTTGTAGACCTCCTGGACCTCGGCCACGAAGTACTGCTCGGCGGCCGTCCGCCCACGCAGACCCAGCAGGTCATGCGGGTACAGCGAGCCCTCGTTGAGCTGTGCGCCCTTCTCGACGCGCTGCCCGTTCTCGACGGTCAGCCGCGTGCGGCGGGGGTACTTGTGCTCGTGCTCCTCACCGGTGTCGTCCGTGACCGTGATGATGAGGTTCTTCTCGGTCTCCTCGATCGAGACCGATCCCTCCTCCTGCGCCATCTCGGCCAGGCCCTTGGGCTTGCGCGCCTCGAACAGCTCCACGACGCGCGGCAGGCCGTGCGTGATGTCCGCGCCGGCGACGCCGCCGGTGTGGAACGTCCGCATGGTCAGCTGCGTGCCCGGCTCGCCGATCGACTGCGCCGCGATGATGCCGACGGCGTCCCCGATCTGCGCGAGCTGGCCGGTCGCCATCGACCGTCCGTAGCACGCCTGGCACACGCCGGTCGCGGCGCGGCACTTGAGCGTCGAACGGACCGGAACGGCCTCGCCGTCGATGTTCTCGGCGGCCTCGACGAGCTCTGCGAGCTCGGCGCGGTCGATCTCGGCACCCTTCTCGATGATCACGCGGCCGCGCTTCGTCGCGATGTCCTGCGCGGCGATGCGCCCGACGAGGTTGTCGTTGGGCTCCTTCTGCAGGTTCAGCACCGGCAGGAAGATGTGATCGTCGGTCCCGCAGTCCAGCTCGCGGATGATCACGTCCTGGGCGACGTCGACGAGACGGCGCGTCAGGTAGCCCGAGTCGGCGGTGCGCAGGGCGGTGTCCGCGAGGCCCTTGCGGGCACCGTGGGTGGAGATGAAGTACTCCAGGACCGTCAGGCCCTCCATGAAGTTGGCCTTGATCGGCCGCTCGATGATCTCGCCCTTCGGGTTGGCCATCAGGCCGCGCATGCCGGCGAGCTGGCGGATCTGCTTGAACGATCCGCGGGCGCCCGAGTCGGCCATCATGAAGATGGAGTTCTTCGGGTGGTTCTCGCGGTAGTTCTCCTCCATCACGCGGCCGACCTCCTCGGTCGCGCCGGTCCACTTGTCCGTGACGGCCTCGTGGCGCTCCTGCTGGGTGATCAGGCCCATGTCGTAGCTGTCCTGGATCGCCGCGACCTCGTCCTCGAAGCCCTTCAGGATCTCGCCCTTGGACTCCGGGATCACGACGTCGTTCTTGGAGATCGTGATGCCGGCGAGCGTCGAGTAGCGGAACCCGAGGTCCTTGAACGCGTCGAGGACCAGCGAGACCGCGGGGGCGCCGTAGCTCTGGACGAGCGCGTCGATGATCTTCACCGTGTCGCGCTTGCGCACCGAGTGGTTGACGTAGGCGTACTCGTTCGGATCGAACGCCTCGCCGATCGCCGCCTGCAGCGAGCGCTCGATGGTGTCGTTGTAGATGATCCGCCCGACCGTCGTCAGGACGTGGCCGTCCTCACGCCCGACCGGCCGGTACTCGGCCAGGTCGTGCAGGGCGACGATCTTCGACTCGTACGACAGCTCGGCCTCCTGCGCCGTGCTGAAGCGCCGCGGCCGCGGCTCACTCTTGGGCCATGAGCCGCCGCGCAGCAGCTCCTCCTTGGCGGCGAGCGTGTCCGCGTCCTCGCCGTACGTCAGGTAGTAGGTGCCGAGCACCATGTCCTGCGTCGGGGTCGTCAGCGGCGCGCCGTGGGCCGGCGACAGGATGTTGTTCGAGGACAGCATGAGGATCCGCGCCTCGGCCTGCGCCTCGGCGCTGAGCGGAACGTGGACCGCCATCTGGTCACCGTCGAAGTCGGCGTTGAACGCGTGACAGACGAGCGGATGGACCTGGATGGCCTTGCCCTCGACGAGCAGCGGCTCGAACGCCTGGATGCCCAGGCGGTGGAGCGTCGGCGCGCGGTTCAGCAGCACCGGGTGCTCGTGGATGACGTCCTCGAGCACGTCCCAGACCTCGGGGATCGCCGAGTCGACCATCTTCTTGGCCGCCTTGATGTTCTGCGCGCTCTTGCGCTCGACGAGCTGGGCCATGATGAACGGCTTGAACAGCTCGAGCGCCATGAGCTTCGGCAGGCCGCACTGGTGCAGCTTCAGGTACGGGCCGGCCACGATGACCGAGCGGCCCGAGTAGTCGACGCGCTTGCCGAGCAGGTTCTGGCGGAACCGGCCCTGCTTGCCCTTGAGCATGTCCGAGAGCGACTTCAGCGGACGGTTGCCCGGGCCCGTGACGGGCCGGCCGCGACGGCCGTTGTCGAACAGTGCGTCGACGGCCTCCTGCAGCATGCGCTTCTCGTTGTTGACGATGATCTCCGGCGCGCCGAGGTCGAGCAGCCGCTTGAGGCGGTTGTTGCGGTTGATCACGCGGCGGTAGAGGTCGTTGAGGTCCGACGTCGCGAAGCGGCCGCCGTCGAGCTGCACCATCGGGCGCAGCTCCGGCGGGATCACGGGCACGGCCTCGAGGACCATCATGTCCGGCTTGTTGTCCGAGTTCAGGAACGCCGACAGGACCTTCAGGCGCTTGACCGCGCGGGCCTGCTTCTGGCCCTTGCCGTTCTTGACCAGGTCCTCCAGGTCGACGCGCTCGTGCTCCATGACGATGCCGGGCAGGTCCTGCGGCGCGAGGTCGCTTCCGGCCATGCGCTCGGGATCGACCTTGCGGACCTTCGCCTCGCGGTCGTAGTCCGGCTTGTCGCGCAGCAGCTCGCGGATGTGCTCGGCGCCCATGCCGCCGCCGAAGTACTCGCCGAAGCCGTAGGGCGAGCCGAAACGGCCCTTGAGCTCACGGAAGAACGTCTCGTCGGCGATGATCTTCTTGGGCTGGAACTCGTCCTTCTCGATCGGCTTCTCGATGTACGTCGACGAGCGGCCACTCGCCGCCGCCCTCGGGCGGATCCTCGGAGGGCTCGTTGACGTTCGCGAACAGCTTCCAGACCTCGCGCAGGCGCATCCGGGCGTCCTCGTAGTACGCCTCGGTGTCGTCGATGTCCGCCGTGAACGACTTCTTGACGTCGGCGGTCAGCTTCTTGCGCTCATCCTCGGAGAGCTTCTTGACGTTGATCTCGAGCGAGTCGGCCCACAGGTGGTCCTCGTCCCCGAAATCGCTCTGCGAGCCGCTCTCAAGGAAGGAGACGCGTGCGTCGAGCGAGCCGCGCAGCTCCGCAGTGCGCTCCTTCTCCTCGGACTCGAGACGGTCGAGCTCGGCCTGCATCTGCTCGCGCAGGTCCGGCAGGTCGCGCCAGCGCGCCTCCTGATCCACCCAAGTCACGATCGACGCGGCGAAGTACAGGATCTTCTCGAGCTCCTTGGGAGCCATGTCGAGCAGGTAGCCGATGCGGCTCGGAACACCCTTGAAGAACCAGATGTGGCTGACCGGCGACGCCAGGTCGATGTGCCCCATGCGCTCACGGCGCACCTTGGAGCGGGTCACCTCGACGCCGCAGCGCTCGCAGACGATCCCCTTGTAGCGCACGCGCTTGTACTTGCCGCAGTAGCACTCCCAGTCCTTCGTCGGACCGAAGATGCGCTCGCAGAAGAGGCCGTCCTTCTCCGGCTTGAGCGTGCGGTAGTTGATCGTCTCGGGCTTCGTGACCTCGCCGGAGCTCCAGGCGCGAATCTGCTTGGAGGAGGCGAGGCCGATCTCGATGGCGTCGAAGTTATTGATGTCGATCACAGGGAAATCCTCTAACTGGGGGTGAATCGAGCGGCGCTGCCGCTCCGCGTCAGGAGGCCGGGGCCCCCTGGTGGTGTGTCTTCGTCCTGCCGCCGGCTCGCGGGCCGGCCTATGCCTCGATCTCGTCGTCGACGATGTCCACGAGCTCTTCGACCTCGAGCTCCTCGTCGGTCTCGACGGTCAGCGTCTCGTCGTCGGCGGCGGGCTCGCCGTCGACGGCCGCCTCGACCGCCACCTCGTCGGGCTCGACGTCGGGCTCGGGCTCGTCGTCTCCCTCGCCTTCCGCCTCGACCTCGGCCGGCGCGTCACCGACGCGCACGCCCGAGAGGTCGATGCCCAGCTCCTCGGCGGCGCGCAGGAGGTCGTCGTCCTCGTCGCGGAGCTCGGCGTTGCCGCCCTCCTCGGAGACCACGTTGACGTCGAGCGCCAGCGACTGCATCTCCTTCAGGAGCACCTTGAACGACTCGGGGATGCTCGGCTCGGGGATGTTCTCGCCCTTGACGATGGCCTCGTAGGCCTTCACGCGGCCGACCGTGTCGTCGGACTTCACGGTCAGCATCTCCTGCAGCGTGTACGCGGCGCCGTATGCCTCGAGCGCCCAGACCTCCATCTCGCCGAAGCGCTGGCCGCCGAACTGCGCCTTGCCGCCCAGCGGCTGCTGGGTGACGAGCGAGTACGGGCCGGTCGAGCGCGCGTGGATCTTGTCGTCCACGAGGTGGAGCAGCTTCAGGATGTACATGTAGCCGACGGTGACCTGCTGCTCGAACGGCTCACCTGTGCGGCCGTTGAACAGCGTGAACTTGCCGGAGGCCCGGCGGCCGACGGGGCGCGCCTCATCGACGTCCATGGCGATGCGGCCGGTGTGCTCCGCCTGCCACTGCACGAGCGCGGTGTCGACGTCCTCGACGGTTGCCCCGTCGAAGACCGGAGTGGCGACGTAGACGCGCCCGCCGTCCTCCTTGGACTCCTTGTGGGCGACCGTGCCGTCGTCGTACCAGCCCTGCGCGGCGGCCCATCCGAGATGGGTCTCCAGCAGCTGACCGACGTTCATGCGCGACGGGACGCCGAGCGGGTTGAGGATGACGTCGACGGGGGTGCCGTCCTCGAGGAACGGCATGTCCTGCTCGTCGACGATCTTCGAGATGACGCCCTTGTTGCCGTGGCGCCCCGCGAGCTTGTCGCCCTCGGAGATCTTGCGCTTCTTCGCGACGAAGACGCGCACGAGCTCGTTGACGCCCGGCGGCAGGTCGTCGCCGTTCTCGCGCGAGAACGTGAGCACGTCGATGACGACCCCGCCCTCGCCGTGGGGGACCTTCAGCGACGTGTCGCGGACCTCGCGCGCCTTCTCCTTGAAGATCGCGCGGATCAGCTTCTCCTCGGCCGTCAGCTCGGTCTCGCCCTTCGGCGTGACCTTGCCGACCAGCAGGTCGCCGGAGACGACCTCGGCCCCGACGCGCACGATGCCGCGGTCGTCGAGGTTGCGCAGCGACTCCTCCGAGCGGTTCGGGATGTCGCGCGTGATCTCCTCGTCGCCGAGCTTCGTCGTGCGGGCGTCGATCTCGTACTCCTCGATGTGGATCGAGGTGAGCTCGTCGTCCTTGACGAGGCGCTTGCTCAGGATGATCGCGTCCTCGAAGTTGTAGCCCTCCCAGGACATGAAGGCGACCATCAGGTTCTTGCCGAGCGCCATCTCGCCGCGGTCGGTCGAGGCGCCGTCCGCCAGGAAGTCGCCCTGCTTCACCGCGTCGCCGCTGGAGACGCGCGGCTGCTGGTGGATCAGGGTGCCCTGGTTGGAGCGCTGGAACTTGTTCAGCTCGTACTCGTGGCGCTCCTTGCCTTCGATGACGATCCGCTCGGCATCGATGTACGTCACGGTGCCGTCGGCCTCCGCGAGCACGACGTCCCCGGTGTCGAGCGCCGCGCGGCGCTCCATGCCGGTGCCGACGAGCGGTGCGTTGGCGACCAGCAGCGGCACCGCCTGGCGCTGCATGTTCGAGCCCATCAGCGCGCGGTTGGCGTCGTCGTGCTCGAGGAACGGGATCATCGCCGTGGCGACCGACCAGATCTGCTGCGGCGAGACGTCGACCAGATCGACGTCCTTGGGCGCGGCGATCACGTACTGGCCGGCGTGGGTGCGGCAGATGACCTCGGGGCCCTTGAGCTTCCCGGTCTTCTCGTCGACCGGATGGTTCGCCTGGGCGATCAGCTGCTCTTCCTCCTGGGTGGCGTCCAGGTGCACGATCTCGTCGGTGACCACGCCGTTCTTGACGAGGCGGTACGGCGTCGTGATGAAGCCGAAGTCGGAGATCTGCGCGTAGCTCGAGAGCGAGCCGATCAGGCCGATGTTCGGGCCCTCAGGCGTCTCGATCGGGCACATCCGGCCGTAGTGGGTCGGGTGCACGTCGCGGACCTCGATCGGTGCGCGCTCGCGGGTCAGGCCGCCGGCGCCGAGGGCCGACAGGCGGCGGCGGTGGGTCAGGCCGGCCAGCGAGTTCGTCTGGTCCATGAACTGGCTGAGCTGCGAGGAGCCGAAGAACTCCTTCTGCGCGGCGACGACCGGGCGGATGTTCACGATCGTCTGGGGCGTGATCGTGTCCTCGTCCTCGGTGGTCAGGCGCTCGCGGACGACGCGCTCCATGCGGTACAGGCCGACGCGGAACGCATCCTGGATCAGCTCGCCGACGGTGCGCAGGCGGCGGTTGCCGAAGTGCTCGTACTCGTCGAGGTGGTCGGCAACCGGCTCACGCGGGAGCGACC
Source organism: uncultured Solirubrobacteraceae bacterium (assembly GCA_963817295.1). Classification (GTDB taxonomy): domain Bacteria; phylum Actinomycetota; class Thermoleophilia; order Solirubrobacterales; family Solirubrobacteraceae; genus F1-60-MAGs163. Next base: position 192,661 of record CAWFOF010000022.1, read on the forward strand.
AGGCCTCGGCGGCGTAGTCCTTGATCTCGACCTCGCCGTCCTCGGGGATGCCGAGCAGCTTGGGAAGGCTGACGAGCTCCGCGACGAGGGCGTGGATGTCGTCGTGCGTGAGCGTGCGCGTCTCGAGGTCGATGTCGAGGTTCAGGCGCGAGTTGAGCTTGTAGCGGCCGACGCGCGTGAGGTCGTAGCGCTTGGGATCGAAGAACAGCTGGTTCAGCAGCGCGTACGCGGCGTCGACGCTCGGCGGCTCGCCCGGGCGCTGCTTCTTGAAGAGCTCGATCAGCGCGCCCTTCTTCGTCTTCGTCGCCTCGGTGTCGGACTCGACGGTGTGACGGATGTACAGCGACCCGCCGAAGAGATCGATGATCTCCTGGTCCAGACGCTCGATGTCCTCGTGCGTCTCCTCGTGGTCGGAGTCCGTCTCCGGGTTGTACATCATGGCCCGCAGCAGGACGGTCGCCGGAAGCTTGCGCTTGCGGTCGATGCGGACGAAGACCTTGCCCTTCTTGTCGATCTCGAGCTCGAGCCATGAGCCGCGGGCCGGCATGAGGTTCGCGGTGAAGACCTGCTTCTCGCGGTCCTTGGGCTCCATCACGTAGGCGCCGGGCGAACGCACGAGCTGCGTCACGACGACGCGCTCGGTGCCGTTGATGATGAACGTGCCGCGCTCCGTCATCCACGGGAAGTCGCCCATGAAGACGGACTGCTCGCGGATCTCGCCGGTCTCGTGGTTGATGAACGCCACGGTCACGGTCAGCGGACGCGAGTACGTGAGGTCCTTCTCACGGCACTCGGCGATCGACGCCGCCGGCTCGTCGAAGTGGAATTCACCGAACTGCACGGCGAGGTTGCCCGTGTAGTCCTCGATCGGGGAGATGTCGTCGATGGTCTCGCGCAGCCCCCCCTTCTCCGTGTCGACCAACCATTCGAACGACCGACGCTGGATGTCGATCAGGTTGGGGACATCGAGGGTCTTGTTCAGACGCGCGAATGAACGGCGCGTCCGGGGAGCATCAGCGCGAGGCAAGACAGCGACTCCTACGAGGGTCGGGACGGACGAATGCGGCGAGGGGTGCGCGTATCAGAACGCGCAGAAGCAATCAAGGAAGATAGCACAGCGCGAAGCGCACCCACACCAGGGGCGCGTCAGCACTCACGGACCCCGCCTCGGTCTCCGCGTATGTGGCGCGAAGACACTGCTTCAGGCGGCTGCGACTATCGGCCGACCGACACAGAGTAGCGGACCTGCCCAGCCTGTGGGGCGATTCCGGCGACGAGCGCCGGATCGGCGATCACGGCGTCGAGCACGGTGGCGGCGGCACCACGCGTCGTGGCGTCGTCGGCGAGCTCCGCGGCGCGGATCTCGCAACCGGTCCAGGCCGAGGCCAGGACACGTCGCCCGAGCTGCGCCGCGACCGGCCCGTCGAGCCAGGGCGTGAGCGGAGCGAACGCCCCGCCCAGCACGACGGCATCGAGGTCGAGCAGGTTGACCACCGCGGAGAGCCCGACGCCGATCGGCGTGCCCAGCCTCGGCGAGTGCGGACAGCGTGCGCGCGTCGCCGGCCTGCGCCCGTCCGACGAGCTCGGCGACGCCGGCGTGCGGGCCCGCGGCGCGCACTCCCGCCCGGCGCTGCAGCGCCGACTGTCCGGCGATCGTCTCCAGGCAGCCGCGGCTGCCGCAGGCGCAGCGCTCGCCCGCCGGGTCGATGGCGACGTGCCCGAGCTCGCCGGCGAAACCGTGGCTGCCGCGGTGCAGCTCGCCGCCGATCAGCACGCCGGCGCCGATCCCGACGTCACCGGAGACGAAGATGACGTCGTCGATGTCGCGTGCCGCCCCGTCCCGGTGCTCGGCGAGTGCGGCGAGGTTCGCCTCGTTGTCGACGGCGATGAGGAGCTGCTGCCGGCCGAGTCGCGTGGCCAGCTCGTCGGCGACGGGAACGTCATGCCAGCCGAGGTTCGGAGCGACGATCAGCCTGCGGCGGCGCTGGTCGACGAGCCCGGGGAGCCCGATCGCCGCCCCGACCACCATCGCGCCCTCCTCCTCGGCTTCGCGGATCGCCGTCTCGGCCAGCGCCGCCAGCGCATCGAGCACCTGCGCCGGCGAGCGCGCCGTGTTGTCGGCATCGACGCGATCGGACCGGCGCACCAGGCCGCTGAGGTCCACCGTGCAGACCGCGAGGTGGTCGACGTTGACCTCCAGGCCGACCGCGACGACCCCGTCCCCGGCGAGACGGACCGTCCGTGCGGGCCGCCCGACCCGGCCGGGGTGCTCGTCCTCGCCGGTCTCGGTCAGGAGACCGACGTCGATCAGCTCGCCGACCAGGCTCGAGACCGTCGACTTGTTGAAGCCGGTCTCGACCGCGATCGTGGAGCGCGAGCGCGGGCCGCCGGCGGTCAGCAGCCGGACCACCGCGCTGAGGTTCGCGCGGCGGATCGCGCGCTGGTCACTCGCTCCGCGCCGGCCGGGAGCGCTCAGCGTCATGACACGCCGAGCACGCGCTCCACGAGGAGCTGGTCGACGCGCTCGTGCCCGCCTCCACGTGCGGCGAGCGCCTCGAGGTCGAAGGCCTCGTCCTGCAGCGCCTGCGCCGCCTGGGCCGAATACGGGCCGACGGTCGGCAGGCCGAGCTCCGGTGCCTGCGCGGCGGCGAGCGCCTCGGTGACGCGCGGATCCGCGTCGAACTCGCGCGCCTTCTCGGCGAGGATCAGGTAGGTCCGCATGCATCCCCTGGCGAACTCCTCGACGCCGGCGCGGTCCTCGACACGCAGGGCGTGCGCGTCGAAGTGGCGGGGGCCGTCGTAGCCGGACCCCTCGAGCAGGCGCACCAGCAGGAACGCCTCCTTGAGGTCCTCCTGGCCGAAGCGGAAGTCCTGGTCGTAGCGGCTCATGCGCTGCGAGTTCAGGTCGATGTGGAAGAGCTTGCCGGCCCAGATCGCCAGCGCGACGGCGTGCACGAAGTTGAGCCCGGCCATCGTCTCGTGGGCGACCTCGGGGTTGACGCCGACCATCTCCGGATGGTCGAGGTGGTCGATGAACGTCAGTGCGTGGGCGACGGTGGCCAGGAACGAGTCGCCGCGCGGCTCGTTGGGCTTGGGCTCGAGCGCGAAGCGCATCCCGTAGCCCTTGTCCCGGACGTAGCCGCAGAGGAAGTTGAGCGCCTCGAGGTAGCGGTCGAAGGCATCGCCGGTCGGCTTGGCCGCGGTGACCTCGCTGCCCTCGCGACCGCCCCAGAAGACGTAGGTGCTCGCGCCGAGTTCCGCGCCCAGGTCGATGGCGCGCATCGTCTTGCGCAGCGCGAAGCGGCGGACCGCGGGGTCGTTGGCGGTGAACGCGCCGTCCTTGAAGATCGGGTGCGTGAAGAGGTTCGTCGTGGTCATCGGCACGCACATGCCGGCCGCGTCGACCGCGGCGCGAAAGCGCGCGACGATCCGGTCGCGCTCGGCGGCCGTCGCGTCGAACGGGACGAGGTCGTTGTCGTGGAGGTTCACGCCCCAGGCACCGAGCTGGCCCAGCATCTGCACGCTGTCGACCGGATCGACCTCGGCGCGCGTCGGGTCCCCGAACGGGTCGCGGCCGACGTTGCCCACGGTCCACAGGCCGAAGGTGAAGCGGTGCTCGGGCCCGGGCTCGTATGCGCTCATCGTGCGTCAGTGCTCCTCGGTATTTGTCGTGTGGTACAACAAACTACCATGGGCCCTCTCGTCGCCGGCATCGACTGTTCGACCCAGGGCACGAAGGCCCTGATCGTGGACGCCGGCGGGGGCACGGTCCTCGCGCGCGGCCAGGCATCGCACGAGGTCAGCGGGGACGCCGGCGCGAGGACGAGCGACCCGGAGGGCTGGTGGACCGCGCTGCGCGACGCGCTCGCGCAGACCGGGCGCGCCGGAGAGGTGGAGGCGATCGCCGTCGCCGGGCAGCAGCACGGGCTCGTCGTGCTGGACGAGGACGGCCGGCCGCTCGCCCCCGCCGCGCTGTGGAACGACACGACGAGCGCGCCCGACGCGGCGGCGCTGGTGCAGGCTCTCGGCGGGCCGGCGGCATGGGCGGCGCTCGTCGGGAGCGTGCCGGTGGCCTCGTTCACGGTCACCAAGTGGGCGCACCTGCGCCGGACGGCGCCGGCGCTCGCCGGTCGCGTGCGCGGCGTGCGACTGCCGCACGACTTCCTGACCGAGCGGCTGTGCGGACGAGCGGTGACCGATCGCGGCGACGTCTCCGGCAGCGGCTGGTGGTCGCCGGCGGAGGGAGCGTACGTCCCGGACGTCCTCGCGCTCGACCTCGTCGAGCTCGACCAGGCCCTGCTGCCCGAGGTGCTGCCGGGCGACGCGGCTGCCGGCACGGTGACCGCGGGGGCCGCCGCCGCGCTCGGCCTGCGCGCCGGCGTCGTCGTGGCGGCCGGCACGGGCGACAACATGGCGGCCGCGGTCGGCCTGGGCCTGGAGCCGGGAACGCCGGTGGTCAGCCTCGGGACGTCGGGCACCGCGTATGCGGTGACCGCCCGGCCCGCCGCCGATCCGTCCGGGGTGATCGCCGGGTTCGCCGACGCGGGGCGTCGCTTCCTGCCACTCGCCTGCACGCTGAACGCGACGCTGGCCATCGACCGCTTCGCGCTCTGGCTGGGCGTCGACCGCGAGGCAGTCGACGCACCCGGCGAGGTCGTCGTCCTGCCCTATCTGGACGGTGAGCGCACCCCGGACCTCCCACACGCCGCGGGCACGATCACGGGGTTGCGGCACGCGACCTCGCCGGGGCAGATCCTCCAGGCGGCCTACGACGGGGCGATCGAGTCGCTGCTCGCCGGGCTCGACGTGCTGGATGCCGCGACCGGGGGCCTGGACGCGGACGCGCCGCTGGTGCTCGTCGGAGGTGGCGCGCGCGGCGCGGCCTGGCGCGCCACCGCGGCGCGACTCTCCGGGCGGGCGCTGGAGATCCCGGACGAGACCGAGAGCGTCGCCCTGGGCGCCGCCGCCCTGGCGGCCGCGAGCCTGTCGGGCGGCCCTGCCGACGCGATCGCGCGCGGGTGGGACACCCGCCGCGGGACGCGCATCGAGGCGACTCCGCGCGACGACGCGCGCCTCCAGCGGATGCGCCGCGTGGCGTCGCAGCTCGAGAGGCTGAACGCCGAGCGCTAGCGACGCCGTGCAGGCTGTCGATATCCGGGGCGGTCGTTCGTCTTCACTGCGACCTCACCGACAATGAAAGGACGGTTCGCGTGCTCGGCCGCAAGGACTACACCCAGGAGGAGATCGACCACGCCAGGGCCACGGTCGATCAGCAGGTCATCGCCTACCGAAAGCTCGTCAGGGCCGTCGACGGCGCGCCATCGGACCCGAAGGTCGGCGCGAGCCTCGACGCCTTCGAGCCGCTGTTCTTCAACAACATGGTCCTGGTGCTCGACCGCTTCTTCGTCCACAGGGTCCGGAACGTCTCCGGCAAGGACGGCAACCCGGTCAACGAGGTCGAGCTGCTGTCAGACTCGCTGATGAACAACGACGGGGTGCTGCGCGGGAACAACGTGATCAAGCTGAACCCGCAGGAGTCGGTTCTGAAGCTCGAGTACGGAGACCCGATCAGGCTCAGCGCAGCACAGTTCGACCGGCTCTCCAAGGCGTTCTTCAACGAGATTCAGGCCCGGTTCGGGTAGTCGGTGAACCGCCCGGGGCGGTACAAAGTCGACCGGATGCTGTTCGACCCGGCCGCACACGAGCCCCTGACCGATGTCTCCTGGAGCGAGGCGCACGCGCGCTCGGCGATCGCCACCATCGTGGCCGAGGCGGAGAGCGCGTTCGACGCCGACGCGCTGTGGCCCGCGCACCCCCGCGACGCGGACGAGGGGCCACTGCCCGCGGTCACCTCGCTCTACCTCGGGGCGAGCGGCGTCATCTGGGCGCTTGACGAACTCGAGCGCGCGGGGGCGGCGCACCTGGGCCGCAGCTGGGCGGCGACGGCGGCCGGGCTGCACGAGCGCTACCTGGCGGCGCCGGACTTCGCGCAGGACAGCGGCGGCGCAGTGCCGTCACTGTGGATGGGCGAGACGGGGATCCTGCTGGTCGCGCACCGGCTCGCGCCGGCCGACTGGCAGGAGGAGCGCCTGCTCGCGTGCGTGCAGGCCAACGTCGAGAGCCCGACGCGCGAGCTGATGTGGGGCTCGCCCGGCACGATGCTGGCGGCCCACGTCATGCACGAGCGCACGGGCGCGGAGCGCTGGGCCCAAGCCTGGAGCGAGTCGGCGGAGCGGCTCTGGCAGGACTGGGACGAGCCGATCTGGGAGCAGGACCTGTACGGCAGGGCCGTCCACTGCTTCGGGCCGGCACACGGCTTCGCCGGCAACATCCTCGCGCTGGCTCATGGGCCCCTCCTCGACGGCGAGCGGCGCGCCGAGCTCGAGGCGCGCGCCGTCGCGGTGACGCTCGAGCACGCCCAGCGCGACGGCGACCTCGCGCAGTGGCCGGCGGCGATCGAGCCGCCTCTGCGAGGCTTCGAGCGGCGTGCGGACGCAGTGGTGCCATGGCGCGCCGGGCATGGTCGCGTCGCTCGCGGCGATCGCGCCGGCGGACCAGGCCCTGACCGACGTGCTGATCGCCGGCGGGGAGCTGACCTGGACAGCCGGGCCGCTCGCCAAGGGCCCCGGCCTGTGCCATGGAACCGCCGGGAACGGCTACGCCCTCCTCAAGCTCTTCCAGCGCACGCAGGACCAGTTCTGGCTCGAGCGCGCACGTGCGTTCGCGATGCATGCGGCCGATCAGGTCGAGCGGATGCGACGCGAGCACGGTCGCGGCCGCCACACGCTCTGGACCGGCGACCTCGGGACGGCGATGTACCTCTGGAGCTGCGTCACCGCGACGGCGGCGGTGCCGACGCTCGACACCTTCTGAACGCGCAGGCCTACGCGCTCCGCCGGGCGCGCTCGCGAAGCTCGCGCCGCAGCGCCTTGCCGGACAGCGTCTTCGGGATCTCGTCGACGAAGACGACTCGGCGCGGCGCCTTGTAGACGGCGAGCAGCTCGCGGCAGTGGGCGATCAGCTCCGCCGCGCCGACCGTCGCGCCCTCGCGGCAGACGACGTAGGCGACCGGTACTTCACCGCGGTAGTCGTCCGGGACGCCGACGACGCGCGCCTCGACCACGTCCGGGTGCTGGTAGATGACGTCCTCGACCTCGCGCGGCCAGACCTTGTAGCCGGAGACGTTGATCATGTCCTTGATCCGATCGACGAGGTAGAACCAGCCGTCGGCGTCGCGCTTGCCGACGTCGCCGGTGTGCAGCCAGCCGTCGCGAAGCGCCGCGGCGCGTCTCCCGGGCCGCTCCCAGTAGCCGGGCGTCACGCCCGGGCCCCGGGTGAGGATCTCGCCCTCCTCCCGCCGGCCGCAGCTCGCTGCCGTCGTCGACCGCGACCATCCGCGAGTCGGTGTCGGCAATCGGCAGCCCGACCGAGAGCGCGCCGGTCTCCGGATCGACCGGGCGCGCGCCGCCGGCGGCACGAGGTGCGACGGCGCCGCTCGTCTCGGTCAGGCCGTAGCTGTTGTGGAGGTAGGCGCCGGTCGCCCGCTCCCAGCGCTCGACGACGGCGGCGTAGACCGGGGCGCCGCCGCTGGCGATCTTGGTCAGCGAGGAGAGGTCGCGCTCGGCGAAGTCTGGGTGGTCGAGCATCGCGATGAACGCGGTCAGCGGGCCGATCACGTAGCTGCCGCGCCAGCGCTCGATCAGGCGCAGGATCTCGCCGGCCTCGAAGCGGTACAGCAGCAGCAGCGGCGTCCTGCTCACGCGCGCGGTCGCCAGGTGGCAGACGAGGCCGGTGATGTGGAAGAGCGGCGCCATCGCGACGGTCACGTCGCCGGGCCCGAGCGAGCCCCAGCGCGTCATCGCCTCGGCGTTGTGGACGATCGACGCGGTGGGTGTTGATCGCACCCTTGGGCACGCCGGTCGTGCCCGACGTGTAGCTGAGCAGGGCCGGCGAGTCGGGCGAGACGTTCGCCGGCGTCGACGCGCGCGCCGGCGCGGGCGCCGAGCAGGCTCCGTCGAACGGGATCGCGCCGGGGCAGTCGATGCCGCTCGTGCCCGGCGAGCGCCGCCGGCACCTCGTCGAGCAGGTCGAGCTCGCGAGACCGTGACGACGTGCTCGACGGCGTCCCGTCGCGCGCCGCCTGCGACCACCGCGTGCAGCGACTCGAGGCAGATCACGATCCGCGCGCCGGAGTCGCGGAGCTGGTGGCGCAGCTCGCGCTCCTTGTTCATCGGGTTGACGGTCGTGACGACGCCCCCGCAGAGCCACACCGCGTGCACCGCGATCGGGATCTGCGGGACGTTCTGCAGCATCAGCGCGACGCGGTCGCCCGGGCCGCAGTCCGAGGTCGCTCCCGCAGCGCGACCGCCAGCGCGTGGGCCGAGCTCAGCCGCCTCGCGGATGCCGATCGCGGTCTCGAAGTAGAGGATCGCCGGGTCGTCCGGGCGCTCCGCGCACCGCGTTCGAACAGCTCGACGCCGTGCGGCACCGCGGCCGCGAAGTGGGCCGGTACGTGCGCGTCGTAGTGCTGCGCCCAGCGAGGCTCCGAGGAGCCGGCTCAGTAGTCGAGATCGACTGGCTCGATGCCCTCCTCACTGCAGTAGTCGAGGTACTTCTTGGTGTGCGTCGAGGCAGTCGTCGAAGCCGACGACGTTGTCGTCGTCGTCGACGTAGAGCAGGGCGCCCTCGAGCGGTGAACAGCGTGATCGTGCCGTCATCGCCGCTGACCAGCGTGTGCATGTCGCCAGCCGGCTCCCATACGAACGAGCCCTTGCGGGCGACCCAGTCGTGCTCCTCGTAGTACCAGGAGCCTTCGAGCACGAACCCGGTGACGGGATTCACGTGGTAGTGGCGGTTGATCTTCATCCCGCCTTCGACCTTCGTCAGGTTGGCCCAGATGCCGGTGCGGCGGTTGAGGCGAACGGGTTTGACGGAGATCCCGTCCGCGTAGGGCACCCACGGGATGCTGTCCGAGGTCGATCACGCGCTCGCCGAGGGTGAGCTGCTGCAGGGGCCGCAGTCCGAGCTCGTCGACGGTGTTCTCCGGAGTGGTCATGGCCCGAAGCTTGCCCGCACTCGGCGGCCGGCCCACGCTCCGGCTGCGCCGGCGCTGGGAAATCCACAACGGGCGCTGCGTGGCCTACGAGAGCGGCACCGGAACACCACCCGCGTTCGCCGAGGCATACAGCGCCTCGATCACTCGAGCCTGGGCGACGGCGTCGGCGCGCCCGAGCAGCGGCTGCGCCTCGCCGCGGATCGCCGCGCTGAAGTTCTCGAGCTCCAGGCGGTAGCTGTCGGCCGCCTCGACGCGGACGACCTCGCTCGCGCCGTCGCGCCGCAGCTCGAGGCTCCCGGCGTGGCAGTGCCACGGATCGTCTGCGAACAGCGAGCCCTGCGAGCCGATCGCCTCGAGCTCGTCGCGGTCCGGGAGGTCGAGCCCGCAGTCGATGCTCACCAGCACGTCGCCGGGATGGCGCAGCGTGGCCGCGAGGCGCACGTCGACCCCGCCGGCCGTGGTGACCTGATGGGCGGTGACGACGTCGGGCTCGCCCGCCAGCAGCCGCGCTCCGCTGACGCAGTAGCAGCCGACGTCCATCAGCGCCCCGCCCTCGAGCTCGGGGCTGAGGCGGGGATCGCCGCCGTCGCCGAGCGGGAACGAGAATGCCGCGCGCACCAGCCGCAGCTCCCCGATCGCGCCCTCGCCCACCAGCTCCGCGAGACGCCGGGTCTGCGGGTTGTGGCGCCACATGAACGCCTCCATGAGCAGCCGTCCCGAGGCGTCGGCGGCGTCGAACGCGCGCTCGGCCTGCGCGGCGTGGCGCGTCAGCGGCTTCTCGCAGAGCACGTGCTTCCCGGCGTGCAGGGCGCGAATCGACCAGTCCACGTGCATGCCGTTCGGCAGCGAGATGTAGACGGCGTCGACCTCGGGATCGGCCAGCAGCGCCTCGTACCCGGCGTGGGCGCGCGCGATGCCGTGCTCGCGCGCGTAGGCCTCCGTGCGGGCACCGTCGCGCCCGCCGACCGCGACGATCTCCAGCGCGTGCGACGCGCGCGCGCCGGCGATCACCTTGTCGTTGATCCGCGCCGTCGAGAGCAGCCCCCACCTCACCCCCATGACGCCTCCGACATCGGGCGCAGCGCGGTCTCCAGGATGCGCAGGTGGCGTGGGCGCGTCAGCACGTGCAGCACCACGTCGGCGACGTCGTCGGCGCTCATCATCCCCTCGAGCATCGGCATCCCGGGCTCGCGGCCGGTGCCCATGGCGAAGTCGGTGTGGACGCCGCCGGGACAGACGCTCGTACAGCGCACGCCGCGCTCGCGCAGCTCACCCTCGAGTGCGCGCGTGAAGCCGACCTGACCGAACTTCGAGGCGCAGTAGACCGCCTCGCCGGGCAGACCGCGGCGGCCCGCCTCGCTGGCGAGCGAGACGAAGTCGGCGGCGTCGCTGCGCAGCAGGTGGGGAACCGTGGCGTGCGCCGTGTACAGCGTGCCCTTGAGGTTGATGTCGATCATCTCCTCGAGGTGCTCGAGCGACAGCTCCTCGAACGGCCCGTAGGCCCCGACGCCGGCGTTGGCGACGACGATGTCGATGCCGCCGAACCGCTCGACGGCGGCGTCGGCGAGCTCCTCCAGCGCGGCGGGGTCGCGGACGTCGGTCGGCAGCGCGATGGTGTTCGCGAGCCCGAGGTGATCGCCGCTGCGCGATGCGAGCGCGAGGCTCGCCCCCTCGCCGCTCAGCCGCTGCGCGATCGCCGCGCCGATGCCGCGGCTGGCACCGGTGATCAGTGCCACCCTGCCGTCGAATACGACCCATCGTTCCTCCTGTTCAGCGCGACGGGCGCGGGCGCGCCGTGATCGGCCGCCCGCACCCGAGCCGCAGCTGGTTTGTCAGGCCCGGCCGGAAGCGGCGCGTCCCTTGCGCGACAGCGAGTCGACGGTGACGGCCGCCAGCAGCACGAGGCCGGTGACGATGAACTTCGTGCCCGCCGTGACGTTCAGCAGGCCGAGGCCGTTGTCGATGCTCGCGATGACGATCGCGCCGAGGATCGCGCTGCGAACCGTGCCGCGACCGCCGAACAGGCTGGTCCCGCCGATGACCGCCGCCGCGATCGAGTACAGCAGGATCGAGCCGCCGCCGGCGTTCGTGTCCACGGAGCTCAGCCGCGAGGCGAGGATGATCCCGCCCATCGCGGCCATCATCCCGGAGATCCCGAACACGGCGATCCGGACCCAGTCGACCCGGATGCCGGCGCGACGTGAGGCCTCGACGCTGCCGCCGAGGGCGTAGACGTAGCGCCCGAAGCGCGTGCGATCGGTGACGAACGTCCCGATCAGCATCAGCGCGACCATCAGGACGCCGACGTAGGGCAGGCCGCGGCTCGAGTTCACGACGAGCACGACGATCGCCCCGACGATCGCCAGCGTCGCGACCCGCAGGAGGATCAGCGACGTCGGGACGTTCGGCAGGCCGGCCTTGCTGCGCGACCGCACCGCCAGGTACTGCAGCAGCGGCGTAGAGCACCACGGCGCCCTCGACGACGATCCAGCCGCCGATGTCCGAGAGGTTGTTGTTCGCGACGCCGTTGACGAAGTCGTCCTGGATGACGACCGTGCCGCGGCTGCCGATCAGCTGCAGCACGACGCCGTTCCACGCGAGCAGACCCGCCAGGGTGACCACGAACGACGGGATCCCGACCTTCGCGAACAGCGTGCCCTGGAGGAGGCCGATCGCCAGGCCGGCGCCGAGGGCGGCGGCGATCGCCGACGGCCGCGGTCTGCTGGCCCGGTCCGGGCAGCAGCAGGATCGCGCAGATCACGCCGCCGACACCGCTGACGAAGCCGACCGACAGGTCGATCTCGCCGAGCAGCAGCACGAAGACGATGCCCATGCCGATCACCGCGATCGGCGACATCTGGACGATCAGGTTGACGAAGTTGCCGGCCGTCAGGAAGTTGCTGTTGCGCGACTGGAAGTAGATCGCGATGACGATGATCCCGAAGATGATCGGGAGCGAGCCGAGCTCGCCGGCGCGGATGCCATCGATGCGGCCGCGGAAGTAGTCGCTGAGCGTCTCGTTCTCGACCTCGGCCGCGCCGAGCGCGCCGACGGGCGGCGTCCGGGTCGTCGATGACGGGGCGGGCGTTGGGCGGCACGTTGGTGGGCGTGTCGGTCATGCGATCACCTCTGCCTGGCCGGGAACGTAGTTGAGCTCGCCGGAGGTGATCTCCTGGACGACCTCCTGCTGGGTGGTCTCGCTGACCTTCAGCTCGGCGACCGACTGACCCAGGCGCAGCACCGTCAGGCGATCCGCCACCTCGAAGACGTCGTGCAGGTTGTGCGAGATCAGGATCACCGAGAGGCCCGTTGTGCGCGAGGCGCTTGACGAGGTCGAGCACCTGCCGCGTCTGGGCCACGCCGAGCGCGGCGGTCGGCTCGTCGAGGATGACGAGCTTGGAGTTCCACATCACGGCCTTGGCGACCGCGACGGACTGGCGCTGACCGCCGGAGAGCGACGCGACGGGCTGGCGCACAGACTGGAGCGTCGTGACCGCGAGGCTCTTGAGCGTCTCGCGCGCCTTGCGCTCCATCGTGGTCTCGTCGAGACGCCCGAGCGACGGTCGTGGCCTCACGGCCGAGATACATGTTCTGGACGACGTCGAGGTTGTCGCACGAGCGCGAGGTCCTGGTAGACGACCTCGATGCCGAGCTTGGCGGAGTCCTTCGGACCCGAGATGTGGACCTTCGAGCCCTCCCAGAAGATGTCGCCTTCGTCGAACGGGTAGATCCCGGCGATGCCCTTGATCAGCGTCGACTTGCCGGCGCCGTTGTCGCCGACGAGCGCCATCACTTCGCCGACCGAAGACATGAAAGTCGACCCTTGTCAGTGCGTTGACCGCACCGAACGTCTTCGACACGCCCTGCAGCTTGAGCAGCGGTTCGTCCGACATACCGTCCTCCTCGATACGTGACGCTCGGGAGGGGCGCACGGTGCGCCCCTCCCGTGTGAGCGTCGTGGGCGGAACCTACTGGATACCCGCGTCCGTGCAGAGCTTCGCGTACTTGCCGGTGCAGATGTCACTCGGCTTCAGGAAACCGTCCTTGATGACGGTGTCGTTGATGTTCGTCCTTGGTCACTGCCTCGGGGGTCAGGAGGACCGACGGGGTCTGCGTCCCCTGGTTCTCCGTCTTGCCGGTCGCCGTCGTCGGCGTCTGGCCCTTCGCCAGCGCGATCGCCAGTGCGGCAGCCGCGTCGGCTTCCTTCTTGACGGCCTTGTAGACCGTCATGCACTGGTCACCCGCGAGGATGTTCTGGATGCCCTGCGCCGTCGCGTCCTGGCCGGTGACCGGGATCTGCGGCAGCTTGCGCGCCTTCTGAGCAGAGATCGCCGCGTTGCCGAGGCCGTCGTTGGCCGCCAGCACTGCGTCGATCTTGTTGCTGGTCTTCTGGAGCATCTGCTCGTAGATGGTCAGCGCCTTCTGGTTGTCCCACTCCGGCACGGACTGGTTCGGCCCCTTGACGTAGGTGCCGTCCGCGTACTTCGGATCCAGGACGCTGTTGTAGCCCTTGGCGAACAGGGTCGCGTTGTTGTCCGTCGGGGAGCCGTTGAGCGTCGCGACGACGGGCTTCGTCTTCTTCGCGGCGGTGAGGCACTTGACGAGCCCCTCACCCTGCAGCTTGCCCACGGACTCGTTGTCGAACGAGACGTAGTAGTCGGCTCCGCCGCCCAGTGTCAGGCGGTCGTAGTCGATGACCTTCACGCCCTGCTTCTGGGCGTTCTTGATGATCGCCGAGCCGGAGCCGGCGTCGAGGTCGACGAGCAGGAGCACGTTGGCACCGTTGGTGATGGCCTGCTCAGCCTGCGTGCGCTGGGCAGCGGGATCACCCTCGGCGTTGACGATCGTGTAGTCGACGCCGGCCGCCTTGAAGGCATTGGCGAGGTACTTGCGATCCTGGGTCTCCCAGCGGACCGATGACTTCGAGTCCGGCAGCAGCACCGCGACCTTGCCCTTCTTGGCCGTGCTGGAGCTGCCGGACGAGGTGCTGCTGTTGCTGCTGCTGCCGCAACCGGCGGCGACGAGCGCGCTCACTGCAATTGCAGTGATGACGAGGGCTGCTGGACGCAGCCTGCGATGACGAGACATACCTCTCCTCCTCGGGACGGACGGTCCGTCCATGGTGGTGTTTGGGGGTGGTGGTGGTGTGTTTGGAGACAACTTCGGCGGGGACATCATGCCGCGCCCCCGACCGCGACGCGGAATGGGAACGCACCATCCCCCTCCGCGAAGACGAGTGCAAGCGCACCGAGCACCTCGGCGCGCTGGCCCAACACGCCGGGGACGACGGTGACGTCCTCCGCGGCGCTCGCGATGGCGTAGCGGGAGACCGCGTCGCGCATCGGACCCAGGAGCAGCTCGCCGGCAGCGCTGAGCGTGCCTCCGACGACGACCATGCTGGGGTTGAAGATGTTGCAGAGATTCGCCACTGCGACGCCGATCTGGTGGCCCGCGTCGGCGATCACGCGCCGGCAGGCGGCGTCGCCGCCGGCGGCGAGCGCCACGACGTCTGACATTGTGATGTCCTCGCCGTGCGTGCGTCGCAGTAGGTCGATGATCGCGCCCTCCGAGGCGAACGTCTCCAGGCAGCCGCGGTTGCCGCAGCGGCAGACCGGCCCGTTCTCGTCGATGATCACGTGCCCGAGCTCCCCGGCGGTGCCGTCGGCCCCGCGGAACAGGCGGCCCTCGGAGATCAGCCCGGCGCCGATGCCGGAATACGCGCGAACGTAGGCGACGAACTGCTCGCCGCGCGCCGCGCCGAACGACAGCTCCGCGAGCGCCCCGAGGTTCGCGTCGTTCTCGAGCAGGACCTCGAGCCCGAGCCGTTCCTCGAGGACGTCGGCGATCCTCATCCCGGTCCAGCCCGGGAGGATCGTCGGGGAGCCCAGGATCCGCGAGTCGAGCCGGATCGGCCCGGGCAGCCCGACGCCCACGCCGACGATCGCGCTGCGCGAGAAGCCCGCGCGGGCGATCACGTCCTCGACCATCGCGCAGGCGCGGTCGAGCGCGCCGGCGCTCTCACCGTCGACGTCGAACTCGATGACCTCCTCGGCGAGCACGGTGTGGGACATGTCCGCGATCGCGACCCGGATGTGGCTGTGGCCGAAGTCCATCCCGACGGCGGCACCGGCGGAGCGGTCGAGGGCGAGCAGCACCGGCGGGCGGCCGCCTCCGGCGCCGGCGGCCGGCGCGGACGCGTCCTCGCGCTCGACGATCAGCCCGGACTGCATCAGCTCCCCGACGAGGCTGGAGACCGTCGTACGGCTGAGCCCGGTGAGACGAGCGAGTTCTGCGCGACTGGCGAGTCCACTGCGGCTCAGTGCTTGAACGACGCGCTGACGATTGTGGTCTCGCAGCCCCTCCAGTGACCCGGACTGGGAGTTGACCACGATCTGGCGACTCTCTCGCACCGGGAAGGTGTTTGTCAAGAGTCTGTGAGAACTCGCCTCGATGGCCCGTAGAATTCCACCGGAGCCCGGATGAAATGACGGGAAAACCCGGTTGCGGCCGGGCCCGCCGCCGACGTGTTACTCGGTCGACGTCCTGGGGCGCGTCGCCGCGACGCCCGCGTGCGTACCCGCCGACCGCCAGCGATACGACCGTGACGAGGTAGATCTGGCCGAGGACGCACTCGAGGATCGTCAGCGCCCTCGGAAGACCGGGGATCGGGGTCAGGTCGCCGAAGCCGACGGTCGAGATGGTGGTGAACGAGAAGTAGACATAGGACGCCTGGTCCTCGTTGCCGCCCTGCGTGAAGAACGACTCGTTCATCAGGCCGCTCGCGGCCGCGTCGAGGATCGCGAACATCATGCCGATCAGGAGATAGATCGTCAGCGCCCCGAGGATCACCTGCGCCGTCACCCCCTCGGTGCGGATCAGGGTCCGCATCCCGCGCACCATCGACGACCGGGACCAGCGCGACCAGCAGCACCTGGATCAGGCGCACCCCGTCCGTCGAGCCGCCCTCCCCGCTGAGGAGAGCGAGCAGCGAGGCGACGAGCGCCACGATCACGATGATCGTGGCGGTGCGCACAAGGCGACGCGGCATGTCCGAGGTCCACAGCGCGGTGATCAGCGTGAGGCCCTGGATGGCGATCGTCACGGCGATCGTCGACGTGGCCCTCCGGCGCCGCGAGCGTGACGGCGATCGACAGGAGCACGAGCAGGAACACCGCGCCGTAGCTGTGGCGCGGGAGGTTGGCACGCCTGCCTCGCCGTGGCTCCACAGCCGCATCTGACCAGCCGTGGCGGACGACGCAACGACGGAGGGCGCCCTGGCGGGCGCCCTCCGGCACAGCGTTCTGCGGGTGAGCCGCAGGGACCTTCGAAGCGGTCCCTACTTGATCTCGACGCCGCCGCCGGCCTCCTCGAGCTCCTGCCTCAGCTTGTCGGCCTCGTCGCGGTCGATGCCCTCCTTGATGGCCTTCGGAGCCTCGTCGACCAGCGCCTTGGCCTCCTTCAGGCCGAGGCCGGTCGCCGCGCGGACGACCTTGATGACCTGGATCTTCTTGTCACCCGCTGCGGTGAGGATGACGTCGACGGTCGAGGAGACCTCCTCCTCGGCACCGCCGTCGTCGCCGCCGGCGGCCGGAGCCGCTGCTGCGACCGCGGTTGCGGACACGCCGAACTCCTCCTCCAGCGCCTTGATGCGCTCGGAGAGCTCGAGCACGGAGATGCCCTTGAGCTCTTCGATCCAATCCTGTGTGGTGGTAGCCATGTTGATGTTGCCTCCTGGGGTTCGCTTCGGGGAGCTCGGCTACTCAGCCGAAGCGTCCGCCTGGTTCTCGTTGTCGGAAGTGGTGGTGTCGTCGCCTGCGGGTGCCCGGCCTCGGCGGCCGGTGCCTCCTCGGCGGGTGCCTCGGCCTGAGCCTCGGCGGGTGCCTCGTTCTCAGCCTCGGCGGGTGCTTCGGCCTCAACCTCGGCGGGTGCCTCGGCGACGGCGGCCGCGGGCGGCTCGCCGGCCGGGATCTCCCCGGAGGCCTTCTTCTCGTTGACCGCACCGAGCGCGACCGCAAGCCCGCCGAGCAGCCCACCGAGGCTGCGCGCGAGACCGGTGATCGGCGCGGCGACCATGCCGACGAGCTGGCCGTAGAGGACGTCGCGGGACGGGAGCTTGGCGATCGCCTGAATCTCGGCGACCTCGAGCACCTGCCCGTTCATGACGCCGCCCTTGAACTCGAGCAGCGACGTCTCCTTGTTGAAGGTCGAGATCGCCTTCGCCGCCGCGGCCGCGTCACCGCGGACGAACATCAGCGCCGTCGGCCCCGTCAGCAGGGCCTTGAGCTGCTCCATCCCCGCTTCGTCGGCGGCCCGCTCGGTGAGCGAGTTCTTGACGACCCGGAAGGTGGCGTCGGCGTCACGCAGCTGCGACCGCACAGCGGCCACCTGCGTGACGGTGATCCCGCGGTAGTCGACGGCGACGACCGCCTCCGACTCCTTGATCTGATCGACGATCTCGGCGATCGCCGTTGCTTTCTGCTCTCGGTTCATGAGCCTCCTCGTCCGGGCTTCCAGCTGCCGTCGCAGCTTGCCGGAGGTCTACGGTGGCGCGATGTTCCCTGGGGACTACGCCGCGGCCGGCGCCGTCTCCTCCAGGATGTCGCGAAGTCGGGTGGGATCGACCTTGACGCCGGGGCCCTGTGTGGAGGCCAGCGTGATGGTCTTGATGTACTTGCCCTTGGCGACCGAAGGCTTCGCCCGGACCATCTCGTCGATGACCGCGGCGTAGTTCTCCAGCAGCGCGGACTCGTCGAAGCTCGCCTTGCCGATCACGAGGTGCACGATCGCGTTGCGGTCCGTGCGGTACTCGATCTTGCCGGCCTTGGCCTCCTCGACGGCCTTGGCGACGTCCATCGTGACGGTGCCGACCTTCGGGTTGGGCATCTTGCCCGAGGGCCCGAGCACGCGGCCCAGGCGGCCGACGACGGGCATCAGGTCGGGGGTCGCGATCGCCACGTCGAAGTCGGTGAAGCCCTCCTCGATGCGCTTGGCGAGGTCCTCGGCTCCGACGACGTCGGCGCCGGCCTCCTCGGCCTCCTTGGCCTTGTCGCCCTGGGCGAAGACCACGATCGTGACCTCCTTGCCCAGCCCGTGCGGCAGCGCGATCGTCCCGCGAAGCTGCTCGTCCGCGTGGCGGACGTTCAGGCCGGTGCGGATGTGCACCTCGACGGACTCGTCGAACTTCGCGCGCCCGAGCTGTTTGACGAGCGCCAGCGCCTCGCCGGGCTCGTACTCGCGCTCGCGGTCGACCTTGGCGAGGGCCTCGCTGTATGCCTTGCCGTGCTTGGTCATCGTCACACCACCTCCACGCCCATCGACCGGGCCGTCCCCGCGATGATCTTCGCGGCGGCGTCGAGGTCGTTGGCGTTCAAGTCGTTGAGCTTCTTCTCGGCGATCTCGCGCACCTGGGCCTGGCTGATCTGGCCGACCTTGTTGCGGTTCGGCTCGCCCGAGCCCTTGTCGAGGTTGATCGCCTGCTTGATCAGCACCGCTGCGGGCGGCGTCTTCGTGATGAACGTGAACGAGCGATCCTCGTACACGGTGATCACGACCGGGATCGTCACACCGGCGTTGTCCTGCGTCTGCGCGTTGAACGCCTTGCAGAACTCCATGATGTTGATGCCGTGCTGACCGAGCGCGGGACCGACCGGCGGAGCCGGGCTGGCGGCGCCACCGGGCGCCTGCAGCTTGATCTGGGTGAGGACCTTCTTGGCCATCTTCTTGACTTTCTAGAGCGTTGGAGTGCGACGGGCGGAGATCGCTTAGATCTTCTTGACCTGGTCGAAGCCGACCTCGACCGGCGTCTCACGGCCGAAGATTGACACAAGCACCTTGAGCTTCGAGGCGTCCTGATTGATCTCGGCGATCTCGCCGGAGAAGTCTGACAGCGGGCCGGAGACGACCTTGACGGACTCGCCGATCGAGAACTGCGCCTTCGTGGCGACCTTCTGCGCGACCTCGCGGTGCAGCAGGCGGTCGACCTCGGGCTGCGTCAGCGGCACGGGATCGTTCGACGCACCGACGAACCCGGTCACGCCGGGGGTGCCCTTGACGAGGGTCCAGGAGTCGTCGGTGAGGTCCATGTTGACGAGCACGTAGCCCGGCATGGTCCGCTTCTCGACGGTGACCTTCTGGTTGTCCTTCATCTCGGAGACCGTCTCCGTGGGGACGACGATCTGCCGGACGTTGCGCTGCTGTCCGAGGGAGACGATCCGGTGCTCGAGGTTCTGCTTGACCTTCTTCTCGTGCCCGGACTTGGTGTTGACGACGTACCAGCGATACATGGCTGCCTAAGGGAAGAGGGGTGAGACCTCAGATGATGAGGTTGACGATTTTCTGTGCGAGTGCGTCCGCGAGGCCGAGGTAGGCGCCCGCGACGACGACGAATCCGAGCACCACCGCGGTGGCCTGCCCGACCTGACGGCGATCCGGCCATTGCACCCGCTGGAGCTCTGCCCAGGATGCGCGCAGGAAGGCGAGGAAGCGGCCGGGGCCTCTCTTCGTCGCCGTCGGTGTGGAGGACGCGGACGTCGCGGCCACGCGGCTCTTCTTGCGTTCCGCGATGTCCTCGTCGAGCTCGCCTTCGACGCGCTCGATCTCCTCCTGGTCACCTTCCTCGATGGCCTCTTCGACGCCGTCGATCCGGTCCTCGAGCTCCGCGAAGTCCTCATCCGTGAGGCCCTCGGGTGCACGACACCGTCACCGAGCTCCACGCCGTCGGCCGTCACGCCGTCGGCGCCCGCGACGAGCGCGGCGTCGAACTGATCGACGTTGGCCGAGGCGTGCTCGAGCTGGCCCGGGAGATCCTCCCGGGCCAATTGGCTCTGATCAGCGGCAGGGTCGACGGGCGGATTCTGCTCCGCACGCCTGGCCTTGCGCTGTTTGGCGCGTTTGCGATCCCGTGCCACGACGAGCTACCCGCTAGCGGGTCTCCTTGTGGCTGGTATGCGTCCGGCACCACTTGCAGTACTTGCGCAGCGTGATGCGATCGGGCGAATTCCGCTTGCTCTTGTTCGTCTGGTAGTTGCGCCGCTTGCAGTCCTCACAGGCGAGGGTGATAGCAATGCGCACGTCTCCGCGGGCCATGGGCCGACTCCGGGTCGAGGGTGATTCAAGGTGACGAGCCGGGGCAGAAAAAAGACCCGCCCCGGGCAGGTCGACCGGTGCCGAGTGTAGCGCGATGCGCTGCGCGGTGTACCTCTGACCGTAGGCACCTCCCTACGCTCCTTCGTGACCTCCCCCACCTCCCCGCTCAAAGACCGCCTGCCCCTTGTCGCGGCGTGGCTGACCGCCGCCGTCGGACTCGTCAACGTGTTCAGCGCGCTGACGCCCGATCTGAGCGGAGCGGATGCGCCTGCTGACGGGCCTCGCGCCCGACGCATTGCCGGCATGGGCGCACGCGCTCGCGGTCCCGCTCGGCGTGGCGCTGCTGGTCCAGGCCCGCGCCCTGGCGCTGCGCCGCCGGCGCGCGATGACGCTCGCGGTCTCGCTGCTGCTGGCGATCGGCGTGCTCGATCTGCTGAAGGGCCTCGACATCGAGGAGGCGCTGCTGAGCTGGGGTCTCGCCGCGCTGCTGATCGCCGGGCGCGGCGCCTTCTACGTGCGCTCCGAGCGCGGAACGCTCGGCGCGGCGCTGCGCAGCGCAGCGCGTCGTCGCGTGCGCGAGCCTCGCGACGGCGCTCGTCGCGGTGACGGCCGCAGCCCACTGGGCGGCGCCGCACGAGGACAGCGTGCGGCTCGCCGCGCGCGAGGCACTCGGGTTGCTGACGCTGACCGGAGGACCGCTGCGCTTCGACGGCCCGCTCGAGTTCCTCCCGTGGGGCCTGGGCATCCTCGGCGTCGGCACGCTGATCGCGATCGCGGTGATTCTCTTTCGCCCGCGCGCGACCGGGAACGAGCAGAGCCAGGTCGAGCATTCCGAGGCGTGCGCACTCGTCCGCGCGCACGGGACCGACACGCTGAGCTACTTCAAGCTGCGCCGCGATCTCGCACATCTCTGGTCCCCGGGACGACACGCGTTCCTGGCCTATCGCGTCGAGCACGGCGTGCTCGTCGTCTCCGGCGATCCGGTCGGCGCGTCAGACGCGATCCCCGGCCTCGATCCGCGACCTGCTCGCCTTCGCCGACGTCCGCGGGCTGCGGGTCGCCGTGGTCGGAGCGAGCACGACCTTCGCCGAGTCCTGCCGCGAGCAGGGCCTGCACACGCTGTACCTCGGCGACGAGGCGATCGTCGACACGGCGACGTTCACGCTCGAGGGCAAGAAGATCAAGAAGGTCCGCCAGGCCTGCCACCGGCTCGAGAAGAGCGGCTACGCGTTCGAGATGCGGCCGCTCGGCGATCTGTCGCGCCGCCGACCTCGACGCCCTCGACACGATCACCGACCGCTGGTGCGACGGCGAGGCCGAGCGCGGCTTCTCGATGGCGATGGAGGGGCTGCACGGCGACGCACCTCGCCGACACGCTCGTCGTCGTCGCGCGCGATCCGGACGGCGTGCCGCGCGGCTACCTGCACTTCGTGCCCGCGTTCGGCCGCGCCGCCCTGTCGCTGAGCGCGATGCGCCGCGACCCCGACACCCCGAACGGGCTCGTCGACGTGATGATCGTGCGCGCCATCGAGCTCGGACGCGAGCGTGGGATCGAGGAGCTGTCACTGAACTTCGCGGCGTTCGCCAGGTGGCTTCACAGCCCGCAGGGCAGGTTCGAACGGCTCGCCGGCCGCGCGCTGGCGATCCTGAACCCGTGGTTCCAGATCGAGAGCCTGTACAGCTTCAACGCGAAGTTCTTCCCGCGCTGGGAGCCGCGCTACCTCGTGCACGAGGGCGCCCTGAGCCTGCCGCGGGCGAGCGTGGCGGCACTGCAGGCCGAAGGCCAGATGCCGGTGCGGATGCCCGGAGCCGGTCCGGCGCGCGGTGCAGTCGCTCGGCTAGCGGGGAGGCGTCTCAGGCGCGGCCGGCGGCCTGCGGATCCAGGCGGCTCATGGTCACGCCCGCGTCCAGCTCGGATGTCGCGCGGCCGCGGTAGACGCCCTTGACCGGCGGCACGTCGGAGTAGAAGCGGCCGTGGCCGATCTTCACGTGCGCCTCGGTGGTGAGCTGGCGGTTCGTCGGGTCCGCGCCCACCCAGACCGGCTCGGCGCGCCCGTCGGTGCCGGGCATCAGCGCCTCGAGCCAGGCGTGCGTGTCGAGCTCGAGCGAGTCCGCGCCGCCGTCCTGCGGGGCGGCCCACAGGTAGCCGGAGACGTAGCGCGCGGCGATCCCGTGGCGTCGCAGCAGCACGAGGCCGAGGTGCACGAAGTCCTGGCAGACGCCTGCGCCCGCATCGACGAGGTCGTTGATCGTCGAGCCGACGTAGGTCGCGCCGCGCCGGTACTCGAAGCGGTCCGGGACGAGCTCGCACAGGAGCCTCAGCGTCGCGAGCGGGTTGCTCGCGCTGAGCTGGCGGTCGAGGTCGTCGAGCGTCTCGTGCAGCCCCTCGTCCTGCCACGGCAGCAGGTATTCGCCGCCGGCCTCGGTGTAGGCAGAGGCGCTGAGTGCGTTCCAGGGTCCCGAGGGCGGCTCGGCCGGCTCGGACGTGACGACCCGCGCGCGCACGTCGATCGTCAGGTGGTCGTGAGCGGTCGGCACCCCGAACTCGAGCACCTCGGTCCCGAAGTAGTCGATGTGACGGCTGACCCGCGTCTCGGGGTCGATCCGCACATGGAACTCGTCGCAGCGCTGGTTCGACGTCGTCGCCGGCCTCACGCGCAGCGCGTTGAGGTTGTCGGTGACGGGCCGCTCGTAGCGGTACTCGGTCAGGTGGCGAATGGAGAAGTGCATCAGACGACGGTGGTTCCCTTGCCCGCGACGGCGCCGGCGAAGTACCGCTCGGCGAGATCGGTGTCGACGCGGGCGAGCTCCTGCTGGACGGCCTTGCACGTCGCGCCGATCTCGGCGCTCTCCGCCAGGGTACGGCGTTGGAAGTCCAGGTCGGCCGCGAGCCGGCTGAGGCGCAGGACCGGCTCGGAGTTGCGCGGGCTCGTGTCGGCGCGCTCCAGCGCGTCCTGCAGCGAGTCGACGCAGGCGGCGACGCTGTCGGGGTAGGCGCGCTCGAACATGAGGAATCGCGCGACAGGGCGGGCGTTCGGCGGTGCCGGGCACCGCCCGGCGGTAGGCCTGGAAGCCACCGACGGCCTGCAGCAGGGCGAGCGCCTGCCCGCCGCCGTCGATACCCTCCGCGGTCGCCGGGAACGCGACGCGCAGCATCCGCAGGACCATGTCGGCCGACTCGATGTACTGACCGGCGGCGAGGAAGCACTTCGCCTCGTCGCGCAGCATCGTGCGGTCGCTGAGGCCCCCGATCAGCGCCGTGCGCTCCTTGATGTACTTGCAGGCGAGGTACGGGCCCGGCGGGAGCCATCCACGAGGACGGATCGTCGCCGCGCAGCGTCAGCGCGGTCGTGTTGATCGCCTCCCACATGTCGGCGCTGATGACGTCGCGCACGGTCCGCGCGCTCTCGCGTGCGCGCTCGACGCTGGAGACCATCGAGTTGGGGGTGTCGGCGTCGAGCGTCAGCCGCTGCAGCGCATCGAGGCGCTCGACGCGCTCTCCGGCCTCGCCGGAACCGAGCATCGCGAGCAGCTCGTTCCAGCCGAGCACGACTCCCGGTGCGGCGTCCGGCTGGCCCTGAAGCTCGACCTGGAAGACGCCGTCGACGACGCGGGCGGTGAACTCCGCCCGCGCGAGGTTGCGCCCCAGCCAGTAGAGCTCCTGGGCGATGCGCGCTAGCACGGCGGCTCCGAGTGGATCTGCTGCTGCTGCTGTGCCTGGCCCGTCCATCCGCCGTAGCGCAGGTCCGGCAGCGCCGGCGGAAGCGGCTCGGGAACGGTTCCGTCGGCGTGCGCTCGTCGTCCTCGTCGGCGAGGACCCAGGTGTCCTTCGATCCTCCGCCGCGGGAGGAGTTGACGATCATCGAGCCTTCCTCCAGCGCGACGCGCGTGAGTCCGCCCGGGCACGATGTCGATGCGCTCGCCGAACACCGCGAACGGCCGCAGGTCCACATGCCGCGGGCCGAGGCGCCCGTCGACGCCGGCGGTCGGCACCGTCGACAGGTGAACGACCTCCTGCGCGATCCACTGCTCGGGATGAGCCGTGATCTTCAGCGCGAGCCGCGCGAGCTCCTCGTCGCTCGCCGCCGGCCCGATCGTCACGCCCTTGCCGCCGGACTCGCCGGTCGGCTTGACGACGAGCTGGTCGAGGCGCCGGAGCACGTACTCGAGCTGCTCGGGATCGGTCAGCAGGTAGGTCGGCACGTTGTCGAGCAGCGGCTCCTCGCCGAGGTAGTAGCGGATCATCTGCGGCACGTAGTGGTAGACCGCCTTGTCGTCCGCGACGCCGGTGCCGAGCGCGTTCGCGATCGCGACGGTGCCCGAGCGGTAGGCGCGCACGAGCCCGGGGACGCCGAGCATCGAGTCCGGGCGGAACTCGAGCGGATCGATGAAGTCGTCGTCCAGGCGCCGGTAGACCGCATGCACGCGCTTGAGGCCCGCGGTCGTGCGCATGTAGACGACTTCGTCGCGCACGACGAGGTCCGAGGCCTCGACCAGCTCGACCCCCATCTGGCGTGCGAGGAACGCGTGCTCGAAGTAGGCGGAGTTGAGCGGGCCGGGCGTCCAGACGACGACGGTGGCCTCGCTGTCGGCCGAGGGCGCGACCGAGCGCAGCGCGGCGAGCAGCAGCTGCGGGTAGTGGTCCACGGGGCGCACGCGGTAGGCGCTGAACAGGCCCGGGACCAGGCGTGCCATCGCGACGCGGTTCTCGAGCACGTACGAGATGCCCGACGGCGTGCGCACGTTGTCCTCGAGCACCTTCCAGGTGCCGTCGCTGTCGCGCACGAGGTCGCAGCCGGCGACGTGGCAGTACGACGCCGCCCGGCGGGCGGATCCCGTGGACGGCGCGCGCAAAGTGCGAGCGCCCCGAGACGAGCCGCCACGGCACGATGCCCTCGCGGACGATCTCGCGCCCGTGGTAGACGTCGTCGACGAAGTGGTTCAGCGCGAGGATCCGCTGCGCGAGACCGGCCTGCAGCTCACGCCACTCGGCGCCGGTGATGATCCGCGGCACGAGGTCCAGCGGGAACGGACGCTCACGCGACGGGCCCGTCCTCCCCGGTCGTCTCGAACGTGATCCCCTGCTGCAGGAAGATCGCGTCGCGCCGGCGCCCGGCGTCGGTCAGCCCATCTGCTCCGAGGCGGCCGAGCGCCTGCGCGAGTTGCGGCAGCGGCCGGGCGCGGGCGGCCGTCCGCCTCGTACAGCTCGTCGCGATACGGCGGACGCGGGTGGTACGCATCTCCCCCCTTTCGCAGTGACCACCTCTGACGCCATCCGACCATTGTCCCTCTCCTGGGGTGATCGTGTGGACCGCCCTGTGGGCGAAGGTTCCGACCCGTCGTTCGCCCTCGGGGCGAAACGCATGGCCACCGATACCCTGCTGGGCGATGTCCACCGGCGCCATGCGGCCAGCCCGATTGCGCGCCGTGCGGGAAGAGCGCCCGGCGTTGACGGCCTTCGTCGGCGTCTTCGGCGCGACGCTGCTGTGCTTCCTGGCGATCGGCGCCGTGCTGCCGGTCCTGCCGCGCTACGTGAAGGGCCCGATCGGCGCCGGTGACGTGGCGGTCGGGATCGTGGTGGGCGCGTTCGCGCTGACCGCGATCTTCAGCCGCCCGCTCGGCGGGCGCCTCGCCGACGTCCGTGGGCGCAAGTCGGTGCACTCGTGGGGCATGGCGATCTGCGTGGCCGGGGGCGCGCTGCTGTTCCTGCCGCTCGGCGTCCCGGGGCTCGTTCTCGCGCGACTGGTCGTCGGCTTCGGCGACGGGTGGGTGTTCACGGCCGGCGTCACCTGGATCGTCGATCTCGCGCCGCCCGCGCGCCGCGGGCAGGCGATCGGCATGTTCGGCCTCGCGATCTGGGGTGGCCTGACCGTCGGGACGGTGCTCGGCGAGGCGTGCTTCGCCCTCGGCGGGTACGACGCCGTGTGGGCGTTCGCGACGCTCTCTCCGCTGCTCGGGCTGCTCGCCGCGCGCAGCCTCCCGGCCGGGAATCCGCACGCCCAGGAGGTCGAGTCCGAGCTCGTCGAGGCCGAGACGGGAGCTCACACGACGGACCCCCGGCCGACCGGCGGGCAGGCCTTCGGAGGCCCGTCGGCGCGAGGCCTGCGGCGGTGGGTGCCGCGTGCGGCGGTGCGCCCGGGCATCGCTCTCGCGCTGGCGAACGTCGGTTACGGGACGATGGCCGCCTTCGTGGTCCTGCTGCTCGATCAGCGCGGGATCGGGCACGGGGCGGCGACGTTCACCGTGTTCGGCGCCGCCGTCGTGCTGACGAGACTCGTGGTCGGCACCCTGCCCGACCGGATCGGGCCGCGCCGCGCCGCATTCGGCGCCGGACTCGTGCAGGCCGCCGGGATGGCCCTCGTCGGCAGCGCGCAGACCCTGCCGCCGCGCTCGTCGGCGCCGCGGTGATGGGCGCCGGCATGTCGCTCGTGTTCCCGTCGCTGGCGCTGATCGTCGTCCGCCGCGTCGATGACCGCCGTCGCGGCGCGGCGATGGGCGCGTTCACGTCGTTCTTCGACCTCGGCGTCGGGCTCGGCGCGCCGTTCGCCGGGCTGATCGCATCGGTCGGTGCCGGCAGCCACTACCCCGCGGCGTTCTACGCGGGCGCGTGCGCGTGCGCGCTCGGGGCGTGCATCGGATTCGTCTCGACGCGTGGGATCGCGGCGGCCGGTGCAGTGAGCCGGATCCTTGCGTCACGCATCCCGGCGGCGGCACGAGCGGCGTGTTCGCCGACGGCGCACGCGCCGCCGGCCGCGAACTGGAGGAGTGGACGCCGGCGCTGTCGGCGCAGCCACCGCGGCCGTTGGCCGACTACGGCGGGCTGCTGATCCTCGGCGGCGATCAGAACGTCTGCGAGCAGGACCGCTTCCCGTTCCTGACAGCGGAGCTTGCGCTCGACACGCGAGTGGCTCGCGGGCGGGCGGCCGGCGCTCGGCGTGTGCCTCGGGGCCCAGCTGATCGCCGAGGCCGGCGGCGGCGGCGTCTTCCGAGCCGGCGAGTGCGAGCTCGGATGGCTCGGCGTCGAACGGCTGCCGGCGGCGGCGCAGGATCCGCTGCTCGGCTTCGGCGACGCGCGCCTGACGGCGCTTCAGTGGCACAGCTACGCCGTCGAGCCGCCGGCCGGCGCCGTCATCCTCGCCCGCAGCCCGGTCTGCGTTCAGGCCTACCGGCTGGGCGAGGCGTGGGGCGTCCAGTACCACCCGGAGGTCACCCGCGCGATCCTCGAGGAATGGATCGGGGACCTGAACGACGGGCGCGACGCCGTCACGGCCCAGCGCGATGAGGCGGCGCTGCGGGCGGGCCTGGAGGACGGGTCGCTGGAACGCTGGAATGCGTATGGACAGGAGCTGTTCCGGCGGTTTGCCGAGCGGGTCCGCTGACCGGCCCGGCGCCAACGCCGAGCAGGCGCGTGCGCCGGCTCCAGGCGATCGCCGGAGTCTCGACGAGCCGCCAGCTCGCCCAGCCCAGCAGCAACGAGACGGGCAGGCCGACGAGCGCCGCGCCCAGCGGCGTCACGGGCATCAGCCCGTCCGCGCGCAGGACCAGCAGCACCGGCACGTGCCACAGGTAGAGGCCGTAGGAGACCATGCCGACCCATGCGAGCGGGCGCCAGGCCAGCGCGCGCGGCGGACGCGTCGCCGCGACGGCGACGATCGCCGCGAAGCCGGCGGCGGCCGCCAGGTCGCGGACGATCCGCAGGCGCAGCGCCAGGTCCGAGCCCGCCGCGGCGTGCGCGTGGACCCAGGCGTCGGCGACGACGAGCGCGAGCGCCGCCCGCGATCAGCGCGGCGGCCGCGCCGCGGCCCGGGCGACGGCCGTGCGCCAGGACCGCCGCAAGCATCCCGACGGCGAAGTACGGCAGCATCGCGGGCAGGCTCTTGGCCAGCGCCTGCGACGGGATCGCCTGACGCGCGAGGACGGCGTTGAACGTGACGCCGACCACGACCAGGCCGATCGGGACGAGCGCCTGGCCGAGGCGCGACGGCCGGGCCCGCAGCGCGACCCAGCCCATGAGCGGGAGCAGCACGTAGAAGGCGGCCTCGACGGCGAGCGTCCACATCGGCGGGTCGAGCGTCAGGACCGTCTGCGGGCTCTGGTTCTGCAGGAAGACGAAGAACAGCGGCAATTGCTCGACCGGCGGCAGCCGCACGCCCGGCTCTCCTGCGAGCGGCCAGAGCAGCAGTGCCGAGCCGGCGATCGCCAGGTAGTAGGCCGGGATGATCCGGCCGATGCGGTGCACGACGTAGGTGCGCACGCGCGGCGCCGGCCGCCCGCCGAGCCGCGAGGCGACCCACGGCCGGAACAGCAGGAACCCCGACAGCACGAAGAAGAGCACGAGGCCGATCCGCATCTGCGACAGGACGTCGCCGCTGAGCGTGCCCTGCCCGGAGGCCGCGCGCACCGTGGGCAACGTGTACAGCCAGGCGTGGAAGGCGAAGACGCTGAGTGCCGCGACGCCGCGCAGGCCGTCCAGCGCGTCGTTGCGGCGCGAGGACACCGCCGGCGACACTGGCGCGGAGATTGGCACGGCACGAGCGTAGATGGTTGATTCCACGGCGGCGCGATGTTCCAATTCGCCACCTGGTCCAGCCCCACTTGTACACCCGGCCGAAATCTCGGAAACAGCGACTTCATCGTGCAACGCTTCCACGATGCAGTTGCGTGTCCCGCAGATCGTCGCCATGGGCGGCGGCGGCTTCTCGATGGAGGCCGGCAACGCGCTGCTCGACGAGTTCGCGCTCACGCTCACCGGCGTCGAGCGTCCGAAGGTCTGCTTCGTCCCGACCGCGTCGGGCGACGCGGATCACTACGTCGTGCGCTTCTACCGCGCGTTCTCGCCGTCGCGCTGCGAGCCGAGCCACGTCTCGCTGTTCCGCCGTGACCGCGGCGCCGGCGCCGTCGAGGGCGACCTCGAGGCGCACCTGATGCAGCAGGACCTGATCTACGTCGGTGGCGGCAGCGTCGTCTCGCTGCTGGGCGCCTGGCGCGCACACGGGCTCGACGAGATCCTCGCGCGCGCCTGGCGCTCCGGCGTCGTCCTGTGCGGCCTCAGCGCCGGCTCGCTGTGCTGGTTCGCAGAGGCGGTCACGGCCTTCCATGGGCGCCCGCAGCGCGTCGACGGGCTCGGCCTGCTGCCGTGGTCGAACTGCGTGCACTACGACGGTGAGCCCGAGCGGCGGGTCGAGTACCACCGCTTCGTCGGCGACGGCATGCGCGGCGGGTTCGCCGCCGACGACGGAGTCGCCCTGCACTTTCGCGGCGTCGAGCTGGCCGGGGTCGTCACCTCGCGGCGCGGCAAGCGGGCCTACCGGGTCGGCGTCGATGGCCACGAGGTCACCGAGACGCCGCTCGAGGCGACGTACCTCGGTCCGCCGGCCCTCGGCGAGCCGGCGCTGGCGGCCGCGTGAGCGCGCGCGAGCCGACGATCCTCGCGCTGGGCGGCGGCGGGTTCACGATGGAGCCGGGCGACCCCGCGCTCGACGACCTCGTGCTGGAGCTGACCGGTCGCCAGGAACCGCGCCTGCTGTTCCTGCCGACCGCCAGCGGCGATGCGGGCGAGCAGGTCCACCGGTTCCTCTCGGCCTACACCGGCCGATCGTGCGTCCCGGGGGTGCTCTCGCTCTTCCGCATGCGCGAGCTGCGGGTGCCGGTGCGCGAGCTCGTCCTCTCCCAGGACGCGATCTACGTCGGCGGCGGCTCGATGCGCAACCTCACCGCCCTGCTGCGCGAGCATGATCTCGACGTGCTGCTGCGCGAGGCGTGGGAGCGCGGAATCGTGCTCGCCGGGCTCAGCGCGGGTGCCATGTGCTGGTTCGACCACGGCGTCACCTGCTCGACCGGCGACCCGGAGGTCGCACCGGGCCTGGGCTTCCTGCCCGGCTCGTTCTCCGTCCATCACGACGGTGAGCCGGAGCGGCGCCCGGCGTTGCTGGAGGCGGTCGGCCGTGGCGAGATCGAGGCGGGGTACGCCGCCGACGACGGCGCGGGCCTCGTGTTCCGTGGCACGCGCGTCGAACGCGCGATCAGTTCGCGGCCCGGCGCGAACGCCTACCGCGTCGAGATCGTGGAGGGCGAACCCGTCGAGCGGCTCCTGCAACCCGACGTCCTGACCGACGGCCCGGTCGGCGAGCGCGCGGTCACCGACGACGTGCGCGAGCTGCGGGCGATCCGCGAGCTGCGGCGCGGGCTCAGCGGCACATTGGGCGGTTGACCGGCGGCCCGCGCGCCACGCACGGCTGAGAAGGCTTTCAAGAAGCCGCGGACCGTGGATGCACGACATCCGCGGAGTCGTGCAGCACGCGACGGCTTGCCGATGCAACCAGCATCGGCCGCGCAATCGCATACCACCCGCCAGCCACGGCTGTCGCACCCCACGACCCGCGGCTCATCTCGAAAGACCTGCCTACAATCGCATCGATGCTCGCGAGCTTCGATCGCCGCGCTCAGGACCCCGATGCCACCCTGCTGAGGGACCTCAACGCTCCCCCGCCGCTCCACGAGGCGCGCGAGGCGCTGAGCTACTGGGATGCCCGCCACCGCAGCCTCCCGCGCCGGCGTCTGGCGGCACGGCGCGAGGCGCGGGCGATGGCACTGCGCTGGGAGGCGCGGGTGCGCGAGGCCGAGCTCGCCGCGTGGGGCAGCGGCCCGATGGCGATGCTGCGGCGCTGGGTCCTGCGCCCGCGGCCGACGCTCGCCCGCAGGGTAGACCGGGCACTCACCGTCGTGCTCGTGCTGGCGGTCGCCGCCACGCTCGTCGGCGCCGCCGCGCTGCTGGCCGCGGCGGCCGCGCTGCAGGCGCTGCTGGGCGGTTGAGGACGCGGCGCAGGCGCACGCGGGTGTGAGACATTGCCCGGCGTGAGCGACGAGCACACCCCGGCCGGAGCCGACGGGGAGACGCAGCGGGTCGAGCCGTCCGCCGAGCAGCCCGCTCCGCCCAGCGCGGCGAGCCCGTGGGAGGCGTCCCGCGGCCGGCGGATCGGCGTCCGGTCGCTGATCGTCATCGCAACGCTCATCGGGATCCTGTCGGTCTACGCGACGTGGGCGCGCACGCAGCTGCTCGACACCCCGCAGTGGAAGAGGACGAGCACGCAGCTGCTCGAGGACAAGGAGATCCGGACGCAGATCTCGTCGTACCTCGTCGACCAGCTCTACGCGAACGTCGACGTGGAGAAGGAGATCGGCGACCAGCTTCCCAAGACGCTGAAGGCGCTCGCCCCGGCGGCCGCGGCAGGCCTGCGCCAAGTCGTCGACCAGGTGGCCGACAAGGCGCTGAGCAGGCCGATCGTCCAGACGAGCTGGGCCAACGCGAACGAGATCGCCCACCGGCAGCTCGTCAAGGTCGTCGACGGCGGCGGGAAGAACCTCAGCACCACCGGCGGAGTCGTCACGCTGAACCTCCAGCCGGTCCTGACGCAGATCGCCTCCCGCCTGGGTATCCCGGACTCGCTGATCCAGCAGATCCCTCCACAGGCGGCCTCGGTCGAGATCCTGCGCTCGAGCGAGCTCAAGCAGGCGCAGGACGGCGTAAAGCTCCTGAGGACGCTCGCGATCGTGCTCGCCTTCGTGGTCGTGCTGCTGTTCACGCTGGCCGTCTGGCTCGCGGCGGGACACCGGCGCCAGACGCTGATGGCCGTCGGCTTCGGGTTCATCACGGCAGGGTTCGTCGTCCTCATCATCCGCGGCATCGCGGGGCGCGAGGTGACCAACTCGCTCGTGACGACCGCCTCCGTGCGGCCGGCCGTCGAGAACGCCTGGGCGATCGGGACGTCGTTGCTGCAGACCCTCGGGGTCCAGGCGATGATCATCGGCCTGGGCATCGTGATCAGCAGCGTGGGTCGCCGGGCCGGCGCGCCCGGCCGTCGCGATTCGCAGGGCGGCCGCTCCGGTGCTGCGCGAGCGCCCCGAGGTGGCGTACAGCCTGCTCGCCGCCGTCCTCCTGCTGTTCCTGGCGTGGGCACCGATCCCGGCGGCGCGGCGGCCCCTGTTCATCGTCTGCCTGATCGTCTTCTCGTTCCTCGGGCTGTACCTGCTGCGCCGGTCGACCGCACGCGAGTTCCCGGACGCCTCGTCGGGTGACACGACGTCCGGGCTGATGGGATCGCGCCCGGCGCGCCGGCTCGGACGCGCAGCAGTTCGCGTCCGGTGCCGTCGCATCGGTCCGGTCGAAGCCCACCGCTCCGGCGGATGAGACGCTGCCGGCCGGAGACGCGGACGAGCAGCGCTACGCGAAGCTCGAGCGCCTCGCGGCGCTGCGCGACGGCGGTGCGCTGAGCAAGAAGGAGTTCGAAGCCGAGAAGGCGAAGCTGCTTGGCGAGTAGGCCGGCCCGACCGGTGCCCCACTCACGACACGCGGTGATCGTCGGCGTCGCGCAGGCCACGTGGCGCGACGGCGGCGCCCCGGACCCGATCGACATGTGCGCCGAGGTCGTCGCCGCGGCCGGGCGCGACGCCGGCGGGGGCGACGCGCTCCTGCGGCGTGTCCAGTCGCTCGGCGTCGTCGACATCGCCTCGCGTCCGTGCGGCGGATCCCGCCGCGCTCGTGGCGGCCCGCCTGGGGATTGCGCCGGCCGAGACGCTGCGCACGAACATCGGCGGCGACGGGCCGCAGGTGCTGGTCAGCGACATCGCGAGGCGCATCGGCGCCGGCGAGCTCGACGCCGGCGTCGTGTGCGGCGCCGAGGCGCTCGCGACGGTGGCCGCCGCGATGAAGGATCGCCGCGAGCTCCCGTGGGCCGCCGCAGGAGGACGGCGCGGCCGCGAGCCGGGTGCTGGGGTCGGACCGCTTCCCCGCCAGCGACGCCGAGGTCGCAGGCGAACCTGATCGCGCCGATCGTCATGTACCCGCTGTTCGAGAACGCGCTGTGGGCGGCCGAAGGGACGACGCTCGAGCAGCACCGCGCGCGGGTCGCCGGCCTGTGGGCGCGCGCGTCGCAGGTGGCGGCGCGCAACCCGCACGCGTGGTCGCCGCAGGTGCGAAGCGCGCGACGACATCGCGACGCCGTCGGACGGCGAATCGCCTGGTGACGCTCCCGTACACGAAGCTGCTGAACTCGAACATCCAGACCGATCAGGCGGCCGCGCTGATCCTGTGCTCCGAGGAGACGGCACGGGGGCTGGGCATCGCACAGCGAGCGATGGGTCTACCCGCAGGTGGCCGCGCACGGCTACGACCACTGGTACGTGAGCGAGCGCGACGACCTTCGCTCGTCCCCGGCGATCCGCTTCGCCGGCCGGGCCGCGCTCGGCGGCGGCCGGCGCCGCCATCGACGACGTCGCCCACCTGGACGTCTACTCGTGCTTCCCGAGCGCCGTCCAGATCGGCTGCGCGGAGCTCGGGATCGACCCGTGGTCGGATGCGCGCGAGCTGACCGTGACGGGCGGGCTGACCTTCGCCGGAGGACCGGGCAACAACTACGTGACCCATTCGATCGCCACGATGGTCGAGCGGCTGCGCGAGGATCCCGGATCGCTGGGCCTGACGACGGCCGTCGGCTGGTACCTGACGAAGCACGCGATCGGGCTGTACGGGACGCGCCGGCCGCGCGGCGCGTTCGCCGCCCTCGACGTGCAGGCACAGGTCGACGCCTCATCGCGCCGCACGACGGCGGACGGCGTCGCGACGCAGGCGATCGCGGAGAGCTGCTCGGTCGTCTATGACCGCGACGGCGCGCCGAC
Source organism: uncultured Solirubrobacteraceae bacterium (assembly GCA_963817295.1). Classification (GTDB taxonomy): domain Bacteria; phylum Actinomycetota; class Thermoleophilia; order Solirubrobacterales; family Solirubrobacteraceae; genus F1-60-MAGs163. The sequence continues at coordinate 226,475 of CAWFOF010000022.1, forward strand.
CGTCGCGACCGTCGCCGCGCTCCTGGGCGACGGTCGCCGCGCCATCGGGAAGACGACCGATCCGGGCACGCTGGCGGCGATCACCACCGATCCGGTGGCGGGCCGCAGCGTGGAGTTCGACGGCGAGGGCGCGGTCGCCCTCGGATAGCGCAACTTTCGTCCCGCGCGCGTGTGTGTGCGGTCATGCGCATGTTCGTTCTGTCTCTGCTGACCGCGACCTCACTCGCCGCCGGCGCAGCCCCGGCGATCGCCGACAACCCCGTCCCCGCGAGCGCCACGACCGGCGCGGCCAAGGACATCGGGCTGACGAGCGGCCACGCTGACCGCCACGGTGAACGCGAAGGGCAGCTCGACGACCTACCACTTCGAGTACGGCACCAGCGACTCCTACGGGCTCTCGACGACGGAGAAGCCGGCCGGGTCCGCGACGACGGACACCGGCGTCGAGGCGGCCGTCACCGGTCTGACGAGCGACACGACCTACCACTTCCGGATCGTCGCCTCCAACGATGCCGGCGTGACCCGCGGCGCCGACAGGACGCTCAGGACGACGGCGCCGGCGCGCGCCCCCGCGGCCACCACGGGCGGGACCCGCAGCACCCAGCCGACCTCCACGACGCTGACCGGCTCGCTCGACCCGCGCGGCGCGGCGACCACGTTCCACTTCGAATACGGCACCACGACGAAGCTCGGCTCGGCGACACCCGACCAGAGCGCGTCCGGCTCGGGCTCGCGCACCGTCACGGCGGGCCTGACCGGGCTCAGCGCCTACACGAAGTACTACTACCGCCTGGTCGCGACCAACGCGACCGGCACCACGCGCGGCAGCACGCGGAACGTCACGACGCTGCGCGGGCCCTCCGGAGTGACCGCGGCGACCTCCTCCGCCAACCCGGCGCTGTGGTCGGGCAACGTGACGCTGAAGGGCAAGATCACGGGCTCCGGCGTCGGCGGGGCGCAGCTTGCGGTGGAGCGCCAGGACTTCCCCTTCACCGGCGCGACCTGGACGGCGAAGACGTTCAACGCCGCGAAGGACGGGAGCTACACGGTGACGATCGGGCCGCTGTGGTCGGCGACGCGTCTGCGCGTCGTCTCGCGCACGACCATCAAGGTCGCGAGCCCGACCCTCGAGGTCTCCAGTCGGGTGCTCGTCGGGATCCGCCGCACCGGCGGGTCACGGACCGCCGTCGGACTCACCGGCATCGTCAATCCGGCGGCGGCGCAGGGCGTCGCCTCGGTCCAGCGCCTTTCGCGGACCGGTCGCTGGGTGTTCGTGCGGCGTGCCGCGCTGACGCCCGCCTCGGGCAACCGCTCGCGCTACTCGTTCGACGTGCGCCGCACGCGCCGCGCGCAGCAGCTGCGCGTCGTCGTGCTCCCGAACGACGCGGGTGCACACGTCCGCGGCGTCAGCCGCGAGCTGCGGATCCGCGGCCGGCGCTGAGCCGGCCGGGGTCGGTCTGCGCGACGGGAGCGGGGGCATTTGCGGCGAGCCGTGCGGCCTGGCGCTCGGGCTTGATCTCGACGACCTCCCACGCGAGGCCGACGCCGCGCAGCGCGCGGATCAGCAGCGCCGAGAGGTCGAGCTCCCAGCGCTTCAGGCCGTGCCGGGCCGAACGTGGGAACGCGTGGTGGTTGTGGTGCCAGGACTCGCCGAACGAGGGCAGCGCGAGCCACCACACGTTCGTGGAGTGATCGTCCACGTCGAACCGCCGCCGGCCGAAGAAATGGCAGACGGAGTTCACGCTCCAGGTGACGTGGCTCTGGACCAGCAGGCGGATCAGGCCACCCCACAGCAGGGCGGTGAGGCCGCCGAAGACGGTTCCGGTGATCGCGACACCAAGGCCGAAGGGCAGCGCCGCCGAGATCAGGATGAAGACGGGGAACGAGTAGTGGATGACGCGCATGCCCTTGTCGTCGAGCAGCTCGCCGGCGTACCGCTCGTGCGTCGCCATCCCGTGGACCTGCCACGTCCAGCCGACGTGCGCGTGCCACAGCCCGCGGACGGCGCCGAGCACGCCTGAGGAGTACCCGACGTGGGGGCTGTGCGGGTCGCCCTCGACGTCCGTGTGGGCGTGATGCTTGCGATGGTCGGCGACCCAGTCGAGCGGCCCGCCCTGGATCGCCATCGAGCCCAGCGCGGCGAACGTGTACTCGATGCCCTTGTACGTCTGGAACGAGCGGTGCGTGAGCAGCCGGTGGTAGCCGACGGTGATCCCGATGCCGCACAGCAGGTACATGATCGTGAACACGATCAGGTCGCTCCAGTGCGCGAGGTCGTTCTGCACGGCGACCGGGATCAGCGCGAGCAGGACGAGAAACGGACCGAAGACCGCGACGAGGTTTGCGTAGCGGTCTGCGCGCTTCATGGCTCCAGGGTAGAGCAGTGACACACCGTCTTGATGCCCGGTCGCACCTTCCGGCGCGGCGCCTCCTGGGTTAGGGTCGTCACCAGATCCCAGGGGGCCTCCGTGAACTTCCGCACCGTCGTCGCGCTGTCGTGCCTGATGTCGGCGCTCGCGCCGGCAACGGCCGGGGCCGCCGGCCCCGGTGACGACGTGCTCGTCTCCGGGCCCGCGGGGTTCGGGCCGCTCGACCCCGGGCTGTCCGCCTGGAACGGCTCGGGGCGCCCGGACTTCGCTCACGCGTTCGGCTCGAACGACGTCACCGCCGACGGGCGCTACGCGGTGTTCGTCTCATCCGCCGACGGCCTGGCGCCGGGCGAGGACCTCGGTGTCACGCACGTCTTTCGCAAGGATCTCGTGACGGGCACCCTCGTCGTCGTCGACACCGGCTCCGATGGCAGCGCGACCGATCCGACGATCAGCGATGACGGCCGCTACGTCGCGTTCGCCTCGGTCGCCTCGAACCTCGCCGCGGGCGACGGGACGCGCGACGCCGACGTGTTCGTGAAGGACCTGCAGGCCGGGACGACCGCCCTCGTGACCCCGGCGGCCTCCGGGCCCGACTGCCTCGAGTGCCTGCACCCTGTGCTGTCGGGCAACGGCGGCACGGTCGCCTTCGCGACGCGCGACACCCTCGTCGCGGGCGACACCGGGACACGGCTCGACGTGTACGCGCGGGCCGCCGCCGGCGGCTCGTACACGCTTGTCTCGGCGACGCCCGGCGGCACCACCGCCTCGAACGGGGAGTCCGACAGACCGTCGATCACGACGGACGGAACGACGGTCGCGTTCCTGAGCACCGCGACCGACCTGGACGTCGGCGACGATCCGAACAACGGGACGGACGCCTACGTGCGCGTGCTCGCGCTGACGAGCGCGGGGCTCGCCAGCGCCCAGAACGCGAGCACGTTCGGCATCGGGTTCGGAAGCGTCCAGGACGCGCAGATCAGCGGCGACGGGACGAAGGTGGTGTTCTCTGACAACGCGGCGTACGTCGCGGCCGACACCGACGGCACCCTCTACGACGTCTACCGGCGCATCCTCGGGGTCTCGCACGTCACCGAGTTGATGTCCGTCTCGACCGGCGGAGTCGACGCCGACCTGGCCGCCTTCGGCGCCGCAACCGACGGGACCGGCACACGCGTCGCCTTCGTCAGCTCGGCGACGAACCTCGGCGGGACCACGGCCGGGAACGACCTCTACGTCCGCGACACGGGCGCCGGGACCACCACGCCGCTGACCGACGCCGCGGTCACCGTCGCGTCCCCGGCCGTCAGCGACGGGGCGGGCGCCAAGGTGGTCTTCTTCGCGAACGCATCGATCGGTGACGGCCAGAGCCCCGCCGCCATCCACGCCGAGCCCGTGGGCGGCGGCACGATCGCCCTCGTGTCCGCGCCCAGCTCCGGCCAGGCGCTGCTGCCGGGACTCACCGCCGTCAGGTTGCCGAACTTCACCCAGAGCGAGCGCCGGCTGAGCACGTTCGGGCGCTACGCGGTGTTCGCGAGCGACGCGCCGGCACTGGGCGGGCCGGCCGGGGGCACCGAGTGCTGGCGGCGTGACCTGCGCACCGGGGCGCTGGACCTCATCTCCAAGTCCGGTGCCACGATCGCCGACTCGTGCTTCGAGCCGACGATCAGCGCGGACGGCACCCGCGTTGCGTTCATGACGTTCACCTCGCTCTCCGGCGACGACACGACGCCGTCCGACGCTGACGTCTATCTCCGCGACCTGAGTTCGGGGACGACGTCGCTCGTCTCGCGCGCGGACGGCGGCGCAGGGGCGAACTCGGACGGCACGATCGGGGATGCCGAGATCAGCGGCGACGGACGGCGCGTCGGCTTCGTCAGCAACGCGACGAATCTCGGCGTGCCCGCCGGGGATTTCCATCTGTACGTGCGCGACACCGTCGCCGGAACGACCCAGGTCGCCGACCGCTTCAATGCCGGAGGAGCGATCTCGGACAAACCGCTGACATCGTTCACCGAGATCTCGCTGGACGACACCGGCGGACGCGTCGCGTTCGACTCGACGGCGCAGCTCACCGGCGCGGACACGGATGCGCTGCCGGACATCTACGTGCGCGACCTCGGTGCGGCCACGACGACGCTCGCCAGCGTGCAGAGCGATGCTGCGGGCGGCGCCAAGGGCACGGTCGGCAGCTCCAAGGCGGTGCTGAGCGCCGATGGCCGGCACGTCGTGTTCACGAGCGCCGCGCAGAACCTCGATCCGTCGCTGGCCCCGTGGCCCGGCAGTGCGACGTTCCAGATCTTCTCGCGCGACCTCGACGCGCGAACCACGACGCTCGTCAGCCGGTCGGCCTCCGGCACCGCCGCCGGTGACGCGAGCGTCTTCAATGCCGCGACCGATGCCGGCGGGGACGTCGTCGCATTCGACGGCACGCCCAATGGGCTGACGACGACGCTGACGCCCGACGTGACCGGCGGAGAAGCCTTCATCATCGTGCGGCGCCTCTCGACGGGCGCGACGCAGGTCGTGCACTTCCCGTTGATCGAGCCCGAGCTCGGCCTCCCGGGCGTCGCGTCGCCCGTCCTGAGCGAGGACGGACGCTGCCTGGGCTTCTTCGCGCGCGCTCGCGGGCTGGCTCCGGGACTGTCACCGGACTTCGCCCAGATGTTCGCCCGCCCGCTGGAGGGCGATTGCGGAACGGTGGCGCCCGGGACGGCGGCGCCGGTGGGCACTCCCTCGGGCAACGCGCCGCGCGCGGCGCCGCGGCTGTCGAAGGTCTCGCTTACGCGCAAGCGGTTCCGCGTCGCCGCCAGGGCGACCGCGGTGACGGCGCGACGGACCGCCGCCGGGACGACGTTCCGCTTCACCCTCAGCGACGCGGCGACGGTGACGATCCGGTTCACGCGCAGCGCCGCGGGCCGCCGGTCCGGGCGCCGCTGCGTCGCCCCGACGAGCAGGCTGCGCCGCGCCAAGGCCTGTCGCCGGACGATCGCCGAGGGCACGCTGACCCGCCGACGGCTCTCGGCGGGGGCACATCGCGTCGCGTTCAGCGGGCGCGTCGGGAAGCGCGCGCTGAGGGTCGGCTCGCACACCGCGACGCTCGTCGCGACCGGCGCGACGGGACCAGCGTCGGCCCCGGTGAAGCTCACCTTCCGGATCGTCCGGCGCTGAGCGCTGCTGGGGTTACGATGCCCGGATGACCACATCTCCGGCCGTCAACGAGCAGGCTCTCCCGCCGGAGACCGGCGCCCGTGACCCGCAGTCGGTCACGGCCGATGGCGCGAGCGTCGCGCCATCGATCGACGGCGTCCTGACCCGGCCGATCATCACGCTCCCGGACGAGCGCGGAGAGGTGACGGAGATCCTGACGGAGGCCTGGCCCGAGGTGCAGGGCATGCCGATCCCCCACGTCTACATGGCGACGATCATGCCCGGGGTCATCAAGGGCTGGGTCTGTCACCGGGATCAGTCTGACCGCTCCGTCGTGCTGTTCGGGAGGCTGCGCTGGGTGCTCTACGACGGGCGCACGGACTCGCCCACGTTCGGCGTGATCCAGAAGCTGTCGTTCACCGACCGCAACCGGCACCTCGTCGTGGTGCCGCCGGGCGTCTGGCACGCCGTCGAGAACATCGGCACGGACGAGGCCGCGTTCCTGAACCTCCCGACGCGCCCGTACCGTCACGACGTCCCCGACAAGTTCCGCCTGCCGCTCGACACCGCGGAGATCCCGTTCCGGTTCACGCCGCGGCGGTGAGATTCGGCCGGTCGCCGCGCCGCCGGCCTCGCGTGTCGGTGATCATCGCGTCGTACCGGTGGCCCGAGGCGCTGCGCCTGAGCCTCGCCACGGCACTGACGCAGACCGTCGAGGACGTCGAGGTCCTCGTCATCGAGGACGGGCGTGACACGGCCTCACGGAACGTCGTGCGCGAAGCCGCCGACCCGCGCGTGCGCTGGATGGGTCTGCGCCACCCGGCCGGGAGCCAGTCCGGTCCCAACGCACACGGCCTGCGACGCGCCCGCGCGCCGGTCGTCGCCTATCTCGGGCATGACGACGTCTGGCATCCGGAGCATCTGGCCGGCCTGCTCGCCGTGCTCGACCCCGACGCCGACGTCGCCCACGCGGTCACGCTGTTCATCGGCGCCGGCGACGACACGCGGCTCGAGGTCGCCGGAACGCACGCCTGGAGGACGAACGCGTTCGTGCCGCCGTCGTCGGTCGGCCATTGGCGCGAGCGTCCGCGCATCGGCGAATGGGGCGCCGCCGATGCAAGCGGCATGCCGGTCGACTACGCGTTCCTGATGGCGTCGCACGCCCGCGGCGCGCGCTTCGTCACGTCCGGTGAACCGACCGTGTTCAAGTACCCGGCCGCCTGGCGGGTCGACAGCTATCGCACGCGCGACGTCCGTCCGCAGGCCGAGCTCCGGGACCGTCTGGCGTCGGACCCCGGCCTCGGCCGCCGGATGGTCGAGGAGGCGCTCGCGGCCGGGGTCTCCGGCGACCTGCCCGCGCCCCAGATGGCGCCGCCGGGCGTGATCGCCGACTTCAACCGCCGCATGAAGGGCCTCCCGGCCCGCTTCGCCCCGCCGCTGACGCGCTGGACGCCGAGCACGTTCCCGGGCTTCCCCGGCTGGCACGGACGCGAGACTGACGCCGGCGGTGAGTTCGCCTGGACCGCGCGGGAGCGGACGTTCGTCCGTCTCGACGCACCGGGCGACGGAACGCTCGGGGTGCGCATCGTCGTACGCCACGTGGCCCGCGCGGAGCAGCTCGAGCAGCTCGAGGTCGATCTGGACGGCACGACCGTCGAGCTGGAGCATGCCGCGGGACCGCTGGGGGCGACGGTGCTCACCGGCCGGCTGGACCGGCGCTCGCGTGAGCGCACGGTCGAAGTCGGGCTGACGACGACGCTGGTGGACCCGCGCACCCGGGACCCCACGTCACCCGATACCCGCATGCTCGGCGTGGCGGTGGCGGAGATCGAGCTCACGGACCACCTTGCACTCCCCGCGACGAGCCGCTAGCGTGACACTGTGTCAAATTCATCCAGCCGAAAGCCTTGAAACCCTCCAGGTCGCAGACGAGGATCTGTGGCGCGAGGGTCCACCGCACGCAACGTTCAAGGACTTGCGTCAGCAGTGCCCCGTGCACTGGAGCCCCGGAATCGCCCAGTCGCCCGAGGACGCGGGGTTCTGGTCGGTGACGAAGGCGGAGGACGTCCACACGGTCAGCCGTGACTGGGAGACGTACTCGTCGGCGACGAACATCCTGATCACGGACCACATGGTCCCGATGGAGCTGATCCAGGGGATGTTCATCGGGATGGACCCGCCCAAGCACGATCGCATCAAGTCGCTGTTCCAGCGCGCGTTCACGCCCAAGGCGATCGCGCAGCACGAGACGGCGATCGGCGAGATCGTCACGGGAGTGATGGACGGCGTCGAAGGCCGCGAGACGTGCGACCTCGTCACCGAGGTCGCGCAGCCGGTGGTCGCCCGGGTCATCGGGAGCTTCATGGGCCTCGATCCGGCCGACGATGCACCGTGGGCCAAGTCGATCAACTCGCTGCTCGGGTTCGGCGACCCCGACCTCAATCCGAAGGGCCTCGAGCAGCTCGTGGTCGAGGACATCCCGCCGATGTACGAGAAGTGCATGAAGCTCGTCGCCGACCGCCGTGCCAACCCGACCGACGACATGCTCAGCGTGCTCGTGTTCGCGGAGATCGACGGGGACATGCTGACCGACGAGGAGATCTTCGCCGGGTTCGTGCTCCTGATGGCCGCCGGCAACGACTCGACGAAGGCGACGTACACGAGCACGATGCGCGCACTGATGGAGAACCCCGATCAGCGCCGGCTGCTGGTCGACGATCCGTCACTCGTCCCCGGCGCGGTCGAGGAGGCGCTGCGGATGTTCCCGGCGTTCGCGCACTTCAGTCGCACGGCGACGAAGGACACGGTCCTGGGCGGTCAGGAGATCAGGAAGGGCGACAAGGTCGCGCTGTGGTACCCGTCGTCCAACCGCGACGAGGACCGCTACGAGGACCCCGACCGCTTCGACGTGCTGCGCAACCCCGAGCACCAGGCCTTCGGAGCCGGCGGCAGGCACTTCTGCCTGGGGACGGCCCTCGCCCGCCTCGAGCTGAAGATCCTCGTCGAGGAGACGGTCAGGCGCTTCCCGCAGATGGAGGAGGCCGGCGAGCCGACCTGGGTGATCTCGCAGTTCTCCAGCCAGCTGAAGAGCCTGCCGGTTCGGCTGCGGGGCTGAGCGTTCGCTCAGGCCGCGCCGGCACCCGCTCGATCCGCGCGGGCACGTGCTTGTGCCACGGGGTGCCGGCGAACGCGTCGCGCCAGCTCCGAGGAGGTCAGCGAGTTCGGCGCGACGCCGGCGCTCGCCGTGGACCCGTCCGCCGCGGTCGCCTTCAGGCCGTAGCCGTTCGGCAGCGACGCGTGGCCCTGCTGCATCGCGTCGGTGACCTCGACGACGCGTCTCGGCGCTGCCGCGTGCCGTGGTGATCGATGCGCGGTCGCCGCTGGCCAGGCCGAGCGCCTCCGCGTCCGCCGGGCTGAGCGCAGCGCGCCCTGCTCGTCGCGCTTGCGCCAGGTGGGCCCGCGGAAGATGTCGTTGGCGGTGTAGGCCCGGCGCTCGCCGGCCGACAGCACGATCGGGAACTCGTCGGTCGTCCAGCCGGGCTGCTCGTCGCGCAGCGCGCGCGTCGCCTTCAAGGAGCTCCGGGATCTCCAGCGCGAAGCGCTTGTCGGCGTGGGTGATGTACGAGAAGTCGTCCTCGTACTCGTCGACGGTGAAGACGACGCCGGAGGTCGAGCTGAGGATCGCGTCGAACAGCGCGTCGCCGTCGGCGTGGCCCGCGCGGCGCACCGCGGCCGGGTAGGTCATGACGCAGCGCTGCGCGAGGCCCCACAGCGCGGCCGCGCCCGCGAGCCCGTCGGGCAGCGTCGGCCCGAGCGTCTCGTAGAGGACGTACGGGGCGAGCTTCGCGATCCGCGGGTCGGCGGTCGACGCCTCGATGAACGCCTGCGCGTACGCGCCGCGCCCCTCACGCGCCGCGGCGCGCAGCGGTGCGAGCGCGTCCTCGTCGATGACGCCCAGCGCGCGCACGATGCGGGCGTAGATCTCGGGCTCGGCGAGCGTGCCCGGGCAGCGGGTCGAGCAGCGGATGGCGCAGGTGGAACGCGTTGTCGCGGGAACTCGAAGTTGAAGAACGTCGCCTCGACCTTCTCGTACTGGCTGGCGGCCGGCAGCACGTAGTGCGCGTGCCGCGCCGTCTCGGTCATCGCGACGTCGATCACGACGAGCAGCTCGAGCGCGTCGAGCGCCTCGCCCATGCGCTGCGTGTCGGCGAGCGAGTGGGCGGGGTTGCGAGCTCTCGACGAGCATCGCGCGAAAGCGCTCCGGGTGATCGGTGAGGATCTCGTCGGGGATGACGTTGCACGGGACCAGGCCGCTGATCACGGGTGCTCCGGTCACCGGCGTCGGCGCGACGCGGCGCGCGCTGAACAGCGGCGCGAACCACGAGTGCAGGTGCTGGCTGCCGGGCTTGGCGAAGTTGCCGGTCAGCATCCACAGCAGCTTGTTGAGGTACGAGCAGAGCGTCGAGTTCGGCGCCTGCTGGACGCCGAGGTCCTCGAACACGGCGACGCTCAGCGCGGCGGCGATCCGGCGCGCGGCGCGCGCGGATCAGCTGCTCGTCGACGCCGCAGCGCTGCGCGTAGTCGCCGATCGGCACCTCGCGCGAACGTCTCGCGCACCGGCGTCGAAGCCGTTCGCGTGCTCGTCGAGGAACGCGTGGTCGACGAGGTCCTCCTGGACGAGCGTGCCGACGAGCGCCGCCAGGCACCACGCGTCGGTCCCCGGGCGCACGCGCAGGTGGAAGTCGGCGAGCTTCGCGGTGTCGGTGAGCGACCGGGTCGATGACGATCATCGAGCGCTGCGGGATCCTTGGCGATCTCCTTCAGCACGACGCGCGCTCGCGGGAAGCTCTGCGACATCCACGGGTTCTTGCCGACGAAGACGGCGACCTCCGCGTGCTCGAACTCGCCGCGCGTGTGGCCGCCGGAGAGCTGGGCGTCGACCCAGGCCTCGCCGGTCTTCTCCTGGGCCAGCGCGCTCGAGCGGTAGCGCGCGCCGACCGCCCGCAGGAAGGCCCCGCTGTAGGAGCCGCCGAGGTGGTTCCCCTGGCCGCCGCCGCCGTAGTAGAAGATCGTCTCGCCGCCGTGCTCGTCGCGGACGCGGGCGAACCCGGCGGCGATCTCGGCGATCGCCGTGTCCCAGTCGATCTCCTCGAACGACCCGTCCGGCGCGGCGGCGCAGCGGCGACGTCAGGCGGTCGGGGCCGTTCTGGTAGTGGTCCAGGCGCATGGCCTTGTTGCACGTGTATCCCTGAGAGGCCGGGTGGCGCCGGTCGCCGCGGATCGTGGCTCAGCGTGCGCCCTTCGAGCTGCACCTCGATGCCGCAGTTGCACTCGCAGAGGATGCATGCGGTGGGATGCCAGGCCGCCTGGGTCTCGGCGGCGGTCTCGCTCTCGACGAGTGTCATGCGTGCTCCGTTCGATCGGGCAACTCGGCCTCCAACAGGCGCCGCAACTCGGCGGCGACGTTGTCCAGCGGTGTGGTGTCGCGCCGGGCGCGACACAGCACGAGCGCCCCTTCGACGGCGGCGATCGTCACCTGCGCGAGCTCGCCGGCCCGCCGGGAGCCGATGCCGGCGGCGCGGAAGTTCGCGCTCAGGAGCCCCAGCCAGCGCTCGAATGCGGCGGCGGCCTGCTCGCGAAGGCCGGGGTCGTCATCGCGCGCCTCGATCGCGACCGCCACGACCGGGCAGCCGGCGCGGAAGTCGCTCGCCAGGAGCTGGCGGCGGTACCCGTCCAGGAATGCGTCGAGGGCGTCGGCGGGATCGGCCCGGGCTCCACGCTCCAGTGCGCGCGCCACGACGTCGCCGGCGTAGGCAGTGGCCTCGCGCAGCAGCTCGTCGCGCCCGCCCGGGAAGTGGTGGTACACCGAGCCGCGAGGTGCGCCGCTGTGGGCGAGCACGTCGTCGATGCTCGTCGCGCGGGCGCCGCGCTCGCGCACGAGCAGCGCGGTGCTGATGATCATCCGCTCACGCGCAGGGAGCTCGGCCGCCGCCATGACTATGCAGTATGCCATAGCGCTTTCTGAGATGCGATGCGGCGCCTCGACGGAGGTGCCGTCGGTAGCCTCGCCGTCCGCATGAATGAACGAGGAGACCACATGACCGCCCTGACCCGTCGCGGCCTGCTCGGCAGCGCCGCCGCCGCCGGCGCCGCCGCAGCCCTCCCCGCGGGAGCCCGGGCCGCATCGCCCGGCGGCGCCAAGCGCACCGACGTCGTGATCGTCGGCGCCGGGCTCGCCGGGCTGACCGCCGCGCGTGAGCTCGTCGCCAAGGGGAAGTCCGTCGTCGTGCTCGAGGCGCGCGAGCGGGTCGGCGGCCGCACGCTGAACTTCGCCTACGCCAAGGGCCACGACATCGAGATCGGCGGGCAGTGGGTCGGGCCGACCCAGGACCGGATCCTGAAGCTCGCGGGCCAGATGGGAGTCAAGACCTACAAGACGTACAACGAGGGCAACAGCGTCGCCATCTTCAAGGGCCAGAAGAGCACGTACCCCGCGGCGATCGGCTTCCCCGACCTGCCCGACGACGGCCTGGCGAAGTTCCTCGAGGCGATCGGCCGGCTCGAGGCGCTCGCGGCGAAGGTGCCGCGCGACGCCTGGTGGAAGGCACCCGACGCAAAGGCCCTCGACGGGCAGACGCTGCGCACCTGGATCGAGGCGAACGTCCCCAACGCCTCGGCGAGCTGGGGCCTGGACCTCGTCACCGAGGCCGTCTGGGCGGCCGAGCCGGGCGATGTCTCGCTCCTGCACGTGCTCGCGTACATCGCGGGCGCCGGGAACGAGAAGACCGCCGGGTCGCTGATCCGGCTCGCCTCGACGGGCGGCGGGGCGCAGGAGTCGCGCTTCGTCGGCGGCTCGCAGCGGGTCTCGCTGGAGGTCGCCAAGCGCCTGGGCAAGCGCGTCGTCCTCGGCGCCCCGGTGCGCAGGATCGAGCGCATCTCCGGCGGCGTGAAGGTGGTCAGCGACAAGGGCACGTGGAGCGCGAAGCACGTGATCGTCGCCATCCCCCCGACGCTTGCCGGCCGCATCGACTACGCCCCGGCGCTGCCGTCCACGCGCGATCAGCTCACGCAGCGCTACCCGGCGGGCTCGGTCATCAAGTGCCTCGCCTTCTACGACAAGCCGTGGTGGCGCGCCGATGGGCTCAGCGGCCAGGCGGTCGGCGACGGCGGCCCCGTGCGCGTCGTCTATGACAACACGCCGGCCGAGGGCGGCGTCGGCGTGCTGATCGGCTTCCTCGAGGGCGACCAGGCACGCGCCTTCTCACGCCAGAGCGTCTCGGCGCGCCGCAAGGCCGTGCTCGGATCGTTCGCCGCGTACTTCGGCGACCGTGCGCTGAAGCCCAAGAGCTACACCGACAAGGACTGGTCGGCCGAGGAGTGGACGCGCGGCTGCTATGTCGGCTTCGCACCTCCCGGCGTCCTGACGGCGTATGGCGAGGCGCTGCGCGACCCGGTCGGCCGGATCCACTGGGCCGGGACCGAGACCGCCACGATCTGGAACGGGTACATGGACGGCGCGGTCCAGTCCGGCCAGCGGGCGGCGCGCGAGGTGCTGTAGCGAGCCGCGCCTATCGCGGGACGCTGACCACGCGCCAGCGAGCCACCCGCGCGATCGTCCGTCCCTGCCCGGGGTGCAGCGCGGGCCTCGGGCCGGCGAGCCTGGCGGGCCCGCGGAACAGGACAGCCGGCGGGCTCCAGCCGGGGCTGCCGCGCGCGTCGAGGACCAGGTCGCCTTCACGCGGCGGAGCGGCAGGTCGAGCTCCCACGCCAGCGCGGTGTGGACGAACGGGTTGACGACAGGCCGTCCGAGCGCGGCGTGCGACGCCCGCCCCGCCGGCCGCGTCCACGGCGTCGCGCAGCTGGCCGAGCTGCGCCTTCTGGTCGCGGGCGAGGTCGAGCAACCGGTAGTCCGTTCGCGCGGGCGAGAAGGCGAACGCGGCCAGCACGACGCCGAGCGCCGCGAGGGCGAAGCGCCGGCGGGAGGCCGGCAGCTCTCTGATCAGCCAGCCCGCGGCGATGCCGGCGAGCACGCACATCAGCGCCGCGGCGAGGATGAGGTACCTGCGGCGCCCGGTGAATCCGGACTCGGCCATGACGGCGACGATGAGGATCCAGGTGATCGCGCCGGCGGCCATCGTGAGCACGGGCCAGGAGCGCCGGCGGTAGGCGAGCGGCACCGACAGGAGCGCGAGCACCAGGATCGGGAGCAGCACCGCGTCCGCCGCGCGCGAGACGACGGTGATGCCGGGGTTGGCCGCACGCGCCGCACTTCCGAGCGGAGAGGTCTGCGCGATCTGGCTGGATTTCAGGGCGCTGCCCGAGCCGGCGAGGTCAAGGCTCATCCAGATCACGGGAGCCGCAGCGACGAGCATCGCGACCCCGATGCTGTGCCGCCATGCGCGCGGCGTTGCGGGCCGGCCCGGCGATCACGAGCAGATACGCGCCGTAGAGGCCGGTCAGAAGCCACACCTCGGGTCGCAGCAGTCCCGCCGCCGCAGCGAATGCGAGCGCTGCGAGCCGGTGACCGTCGAGGTGCCGGTCGATGGCCGCGAAGGCCAGCGCGATCAGCAGCGGCTCCGAGTACCCGCGCAGGCCGGTGACGAAGAAGTCGGCGCCGGCGCAGAGCCCGACGGCCGCCACCACCCCCGCCACGGGCCCGCCGAAGCGCGCGGCGAGCCGGTAGGCCAGGAAGATGGCGGCGAACGCGGCGGCGCGTGCGAACACCAGCCAGATCCACGGAGCCGCCGGCGCCGAGCGGCGTGAACGGCGCGATCAGGAAGACGGGCAGCGGCTTCCACGACGGCCCGCCGAGCGTGTCGAGGTCGAGATGCGTGAGCTCGCGCCCCCAGACGAGCCAGGCCCATGGGTCGTACCCCAGGCCGGACGGCGCCACGAGGCTGAGCGCGCCGAGCGCCAGGCATGCGACGACGACGACAAGCGGGCCGCGCGGCGGGCCTCGGCGCGTTCCATCCCGGCTACGTCGCGAGCGCCCGCTCCAGGAACGCCACCACGTCGTCGAGCACCTCGTCCTGGTTGGTCTCGTTGAAGATCTCGTGCTGAGCGCCCGGATAGACCTTCTCCTCGGCGTGCGGAGCCGCGGATCGCTCGAAGACGGGGCGCGTGGCCGCGAGCGGCGCGAGTGCGTCGAGCTCGCCGTGCAGCCAGAGGGTCGGCACGTCGCCCAGCCGATCCCCCGTCCTGACCGCATCGGCCGCGGCGAACATCGCTTCGAGGGTGACCTTCTGGAACGGGCCGTGGTACACGAGCTCGTCGGCCGCATACGCCTCACCGACCGCGGGGTCGCGCGAGAGCAAGCTCGGATCGAGCGGCACCTCGGGCAGCTCGGGGAGCTCGAGCAACGCGGCGATGTCCGGGTTGCCGCCGATCACCGGGCCGGAGAGCACGAGCGCATCGAGGGCGACGCCGCGCTGCGCGTAGCGCGTGGCCACCAGTCCACCCATCGAGTGGCCGATCAGGACGACCGGCAGGCCGGCGTACTCGGCCCGCATGAGCGCGTCGAGCGTCGCAAGATCGTCGACCAGCGACTCGAGGTCCTCGATCCGAGCGCGCTCGCCTTCGGACCTGCCATGCCCGGCGTGGTCCGGCGCGACGACGACGGCACCCATGTCGACCAGCCGCGCCGCGACATGGCCGTAGCGCCCGGCGTGCTCGCCGTAGCCGTGCACCAGCAGGACGACGAACCGCGGGTCGGCGGGCGCCCAGGTGCTGACGCTGATCGCTCCGGTGCACCCTGCGTGACGTGGACATGGCCGGTGTCATTTGCGGGGCGACTCTCTCACAGGGGTAGGCTCGCAGAAGACCAACGGCCGAATCGAGGATCCCGTGAGTGCCACTTCGACGCTTCCCGTCAACGCGCTGATCGGCGGCGAGTGGGTGCCCGGCAGTGCGGGCACCTTCGACGTGCGCTCGCCGCATTCGGGGGCGGTCTACAACACCGTCACGCGCTGTGATGCGAGCGACGTCGACCGCGCGATCGCGTCCGCCCGTGCCGCGCAGCCGGCGTGGGCCGCGCTCTCGGTGATGGAGCGCGTCGAGATCCTGCGATCGATCACCGAGCTGTTCAAGGACCGCGCCGAGGCGATCGCGCAGGCGCTGAGCAGCGAGATCGGCAAGACGATCGTCGAGTCGCGCGAGGAGGTCTACGAGTACGCGGGCCCGTCCTACCGCCGCGCGGCCGAGGAGATCCTGCGCCATCGCGGCCTGTCGTTCCCGTCCACCCAGGAGCGCACGCGCAACAAGCGCCTCGTCCTGACGCACCGCCCGCTCGGCGTCGTCGGCGTGATCACGCCGTACAACTTCCCGACCGACATCTCGTCGATCGCGCTCGCGCACATCATCGCCGCGGGGAACACCGCGGTGTGGAAGCCGTCCGAGTACGCACCGACGACCTGCGCGATGGTCGCGGAGACGTTTGCCGAGGCGGGGCTGCCGCCGGGCGTGGTGAACGTCGTCCAGGGCCTCGGCGACATCGGCGCGGCGATCGTCGAGCACGACGACGTCGACGGGATCTTCTTCACGGGCTCGAGCGCGACGGGCCTGCAGATCGCCTCGCGCGCAGGCCTGAAGCGCATGCTGCTCGAGCTCGGCGGCGACGGGCCGCAGATCGTGCTGCGCGACGCCGACATCGACGCCGCGGTCGAGGGCGCGATGATCGGCTGCTTCTACTACGCCGGCCAGGTGTGCACGTCCGCGGAGCGGATCCTCGTCCACGAGGACATCCACGACGAGTTCGTCTCCAAGCTCACGGCGCGCGCCGCCGAGCTGCGCATCGGCGACCCCTCGGACGAGGCGACGAACATGGGCCCGCTGTGCAACGAGGCGACGCTGCGCCGCGTGAGCGAGCACGTCGAGGACGCGCGCGAGCGCGGCGCCCAGATCACGCAGTTCGGTCCGCAGGAGGGCCTCTACTACCCGGCGACGATCCTCACCGGCGTCACCCCCGAGATGCTGATCGCGCAGAGCGAGACGTTCGGGCCGGTCGCCCCGGTCATGACGTTCTCCTCGACCGCCGAGGCGATCGCGATCGCCAACAGCTCGGACCTCGGCCTGATCGCCTCGCTCTACACGCGCGACCTCGCGTCCGCGTGGCGGGTCGGCGAAGCCCTCCAGCACGGCGCCGTGAACATCAACGAGACCTCGAACTACTGGGATCAGATGGCGCCGTTCGGCGGTGCGAAGAAGAGCGGCGTCGGCCGCGAGCTGTCACAGTGGTTCCTGGAGACGTTCACCGAGCCCAAGCTGCTCGTGTTCGACCTGGGCGACGCCGACCACCACGACCGGCGCTCGGAGGGCGGCTGGTAGCTCAGAGCGCGCGCATCTGGTTGTTGCGCGCCTCGTGCGTGAGCTCCGCGAGGCCGAGCGCTTCCAGCAGCGGCGGCAGGTAGACGCCGAAGCGGCCGCGCAGCCCCTTCTTCAAGCCGTACCACCCGCCGACCGGATTGTCGGGCGAGCGGCCCCACGCCTCGACGGTCCCGTCGGGAGCCGGCTTCTGCTCGTCCGCGCCGCCGAGCGCCATCCAGTCGCCGTGTGCCTTCAGCATCGCGTGCAGGTCCTCGATCGCCCGCAGCTGGTAGCGCAGCTGGGTTCCGCCGACCTGGCAGACGAGCACCGGTGGATCGGCCTCGGCGTCCTTCCACATCTGATACCCGGCCTTGCCCGGCGGCGTCGTCAGCTGCCACGGATCCTCACGCGTGCCTGCAGCGCTCATGAGGGCCACCCGTACGAGCCGACGAGGGTCGCCTCGCTCACCGCCGGCTGCTCGGCGCAGCGCCGGCCAGCTCGCGCTGGAACTCGACGAACGCGGGCAGTGCCGGCAGCGGGTTCTCCTCGCTCGCCTGATGGGCGACGTGCACGAAGGTCACGCCGTCGGCCGAGACGGTACGTCCGTGTAGCGGAAGTCACCCGGGTCGAGCTGCGCGAGCGCGGCGTAGACGCCTTCGACCAGGCGGGCGTTCTCGTCGGCCGCCTCGGGCCGGGTTCGGTAGCGGACGACGACGGTTCTGCTCATGGCCGCAACCTAACGCCGTCACTTGCAGATTGCAAGCTGACTTTCTGTCCGCAAGTAAGATATGATCACAGCGTGCCCTCAGATGCCGCCGCGACGCCGCGCAGCTACGCCCAGCAGTGCGGCATCGCCGCCGCCCTCGACGTGATCGGCGACCGCTGGACGCTGCTGATCCTGCGGGATCTGCTGCTCGGCCCGTTGCGATTCAGCGATCTCGACGACGGGCTGCCCGGCATCGGCACGAACACGCTCGCGGCGCGGCTCAAGCACCTGGAGGCCGCCGGCGTCGTCGCCCGGCGCCTGCTCACCGCACCGGAGCGCGGCACCGTGTATGAGCTCACCGAGTATGGCCGCGAGCTCCAGCCGGTCCTGATGGCGCTCGGACGGTGGGGGACGAAGAGCATGGGACGCCTCCCTGCCGACGTCGCATCACACTCGCGCTGGCTCGTCGGCGCGCTGCCGGCATTCCACGACGACAGCCGCCCAGTTGCACGCCCGACCACGTGGGAGCTGCGCCTGAGCGGACGGCGAGTTCACCGTGCGGGCGCACGACAGGAGCCTCACCGTCGGCGCCGGCGCACCCGACGACGCCGACCTGATCATCACGACGCGAGACGAGCACCTGCACGCACTGCTGAGCCACCTTCTCACCCCAGCCGATGCCGTTGCGAGCGGCGCCGTCACGCTCGAGGGCGACCCCGCGGCATTCCCGCGCCTGGTCAGGCTGTTCGCTGCTCTTAGCCCGCGGCCTGAAGCTCCACGTGTCGTCGATCGGCAAGCCCGCCGCCGGGGTCCGTCGTGGCGCGGTGGCCCTCCAGCAGCGCAGCGCTGTCGCTCTTCTGGATCCGGTCCAGCGGGCTGTCGACGTTGAGCGGGCTCGGGTAGCCGACGTCGAGGTAGGGCAGCACGAGGTTCTCGGTGGCGCTGGTGCCGTCACAGTTCGCGACGTTGTACGGCGGCGTCTTCTGCGGATCCTGACCGACGCGGATCGAGTAGTAGTAGGGCTTGGGCTCGGGGTCCGGGGCCCCTGGGTGCCCGGTGACCTTCTCGAGCGTCAGCGAGGTCGGAGTGCCGAACGATGTGTCCGCCGTCGCCGGTTCGCTGCCGCTTCCGCTGAAGACCGTGCAGTCGCTCGACCCCGACACGGTCCACGACACGGTGCCGCTCTCGAGGTCGTAGGGGATCGAGCTGAGGGCGTCCGCCTCCGGGGGGAACACGCTGCTGCGCACGAACGAGGCCTTGCCGGTGATTGTCTCCGTCCACGACCCTCGTCCGGGCCACGTGTAGACCCGCGTCCACGTACCCTCGAAGCGCTTCGGGAAGCCGCACGTGTTGCGCAACTGCACGGTCGAGGCGATCGGAGCGGTATCGGGGCCCTGGGTCGTCGCATTCGCGTAGGCGAGAATCATCTCCTGGACGTCGCCCGCGGGCTGGTCGCGGCACAGGTTCACGGTCTTGCGGTCCGTCCAGTCCTCGATCCTCCATGTGCCGTCGCCCAGGCGCAGGAATGCCTGGATGACGAGCCCTGGCGCGCCGCCGGGGTTCCCCGGCTGCACGATGATCTCGCGCGCGGCCTTGTCAGCGAACGTCAGCCAGCGGTAGCGCGTCGTCCCCGGCTTCTGTCCGGGCTGGCCCCGAACCAGTCGAACGTCCTCGTCGCCAGGCTGCCGAGCGCGAGCTTCTCCTCGTTGACGCTGTGGCCACCCGGCATGGCCGTGATCCCGTACCACTGCCGAAACCCTGACCGGATGGGCGAGCCCGGCCGGCCGACGGGGCCGACGTTCCAGCGCTCGACGTCGTAACGCTTCCACGCGTCCTGGACGCTCGTTCCGGCGGCGGCTTTGATCAGGTCGTCGAGGGTCAGGCTCCCGGAGCCGCTCGCCTCGAAGAGCCGGGCCAGCGGCACGGGACTGGAGACCTTCCCGCCTCCGGCCGCGCGGGAGAGCGACATCCAGAACGGCCACCACGTGTAGCCCCGGATGTAGCCCAGGCTTCCGGGAGGCGCCCCGAAGGGGACGACGGTCTCGAAGTTCGGGTTCCACAGCTGCGACGGGCTGTCGGGCACGGCGCGATTCTGGTCCTGCGGATAGACGAACCACATCGCCCAATCGGCCGTGCCTTCGACCCACTCGGGGTAGCCGTTCCCCTGGCAGCGGGCATAGGCCGCCTGCACCGCGTGCATGAACTCGTGGGCGAGGGTCGAGCGCGTGACGTCATCGGGTACGAGCATCCACGCCGGCTCGGCCATGCAGCCGGCGAACGGTCCCGGGAGCTGCAGGTGCATCGTGAGGCCGCTCGCACCGTCTGGGATGATCTCCTTCCCGAAGTCGGGGCCGGACGCCGCCACGAAGATGTCGAGCTTCCCGTTCAGGCCTCCCTGGCACGGGGCCGTTGCCGTCACTCAGCGGCTTGCGAAACCCGCCGGTGAGCTTGGGCCAGATCTGCCCCTCGATCGCCGCCGCGATCCGGTGCGCATTGGTCTTTCCCGGCTGCGGAATGGAGCAGGTACCAGACGCTCACGTGGGGCGTCTCGATCACCGTCCAGACGCCCGTCAGCTTGGCGGGCGTGTTCTGCGCGCCGCACGTCGACGTGTCGTCCGCGGCCGCGGCTCGATGCGCCGCCCCACGCGGCGCCCAGGCGCTCTTGGCGAGCGTCGGGGGCATGAGGTAGCGAAGCAGCGCCGCGCGCTTCGCGGCGGGGAGCTTCGGCAGATCGTCGTCGAGCCGCGCCATCAGCGCACCCGTCGGCATCGGCCCCGCTCCGCGGTAGCGGCGCGGGAGCGACGGGTCGCCGCGCAGCGCCTTGAACACGTCGAGGTACGCGGTTCCGAGGTCGATGCGGTGCGCGGCGAGAGCCGCCCCGATCAGCTCGAGCGACGATCCGCCGGCGATGGCGACCGTGCGCGAGGATGCACACGCGTTCGCCTGCGTTCCCGGCGCCGCGCACACGACGAACGTCGATGGCGACCCGGTCGGCGTCCTGCGGGATCACGACGCGGGCCTTGACCCGGACCTTCTTCCCGGCAGCGAGGCGCGGGACCTTCAGCGACCCCAGCACGCGCGGCAGCGGGCCCGAGCCGGCAGGAACTGAGCCGCACGGCGAGGCGCGCCGGCCGCGACGCCTTCGAGCCGCGGTTCTGGACGATGACGCCGACCGAGATCGTGTGCGCGGTCAGCGCGCGAGCCGGAGTCTGCAGCGCGACCGACGAGTGCGAGGCCGCCCGCCGGTGCGGCGGCGCCGGCCGGCGCAGCGAACGCGGCGGCGAACACGACCGCCGCGAGCAACGCCGGCAGTGCCACCCGTCGCATCCGGCCCACTATCACCCGTCGCAGGCGGCGACACAAGCGTCGTCGACGACCGGCGTGCCGACCGTCAGGACACCGCCGGGGCAGGCTGGTCCGTCGGCGGAGCCGCTTCGGCCTGCTGCGCGGCGGTGCCGCGCGGCATCGCCGCGACCGAGATGACGAAGGCGAGCGCCATCACTCCGGCCATCGCGTAGACGATCGTCTGGGTCGAGTGCGCGAAGTCCAGCCGCACCGCTCGCAGGACGGACGGCGAGCCACGCCCTGCGCTCGTCGCCGCGCCGCCGCCCGAGATCCCGTGTGCGATCCGGTCGGCCTGCGCCACCGGAACGCCGGACCTCGTGAGCGTCGTCCCCACTCGCGAGACGGTCTGCGTGATCAGCAGCGACCCGAGCACGGCAAGGCCGAGGCTGCCCGCGAAGTTGCGCACCGTCTGCGTGAGGCCGGTGACCGCCCCGTAGGTGGTTCGCGGCGCGCGGTTGACCGCGTCGGTGCTCGACGGGCCGAGCGTGAATCCCATGCCGACGCCGGCGAGGACGAGCGACGTCCACTGCGAGCCGAAGGACAGCCCGTCGAGCTTCGAGCCCCAGAGGTAGAAGCCGGTCGCGGCGACGGCACAGCCGATCACGACCGCCGGCGCGTGCCCCGCGGCTGTCGAGGATGCGGCCGCCGATCTGTGCGCCGATCGTGAAGCCGGCGAAGAAGACGAGCAGGAACAGGCCGGCCTTCGTCGCGCTCTCGCCCAGCGCGACCTGGGCGTAGAGGCTGGCGAAGAAGAACAGCGGGACGAAGCAGATCGACAGCAGGAACAGCACGATGTTGTCGACGGCGAAGCCACGCCCGGCGAACAGCCGCATCGGCACGAGCGGCTCCTCTGCGCGCCACGTGTGCGCCGTGAACGCCGCCAGCAGCACCAGGCCGGCGGCAAGGCAGGCCCAGGTCGCGATGCTCCGCCAGCCCCATTGGCCGGCCTGCTGCAGGCCGAGCACCGAGAGGGTCATGCCGCTGCACACGAGCAGCGCGCCGCGCACGTCGATCCTCGACGGCGTCCGCTCCTGCGCCGGCCTCGCGATCAGCGTCAAGGCGATCGCGATCAGCGCGACGGGGATGTTGATCCAGAAGATCGCCCGCCACGTCCACTGGGTGAGGTACCCGCCGAGCATCGGGCCGATCGACGTCAGACCCCCCGAGACGGAGAAGAAGATCGCCAGCGCCTTCCCGCGCTCGTGCACCGGGTAGGCCGCCACGACGATCGCCAGCGCGGCCGGGAACAGGAACGCCGCGCTGACGCCCTGAAGGACGCGGAAGGTGATGATCCACGCCTGGCCGGCGGGGCCTGTCGGCGTCGCGCCGCACAGCGCCGAGCAGGCCGCGAACCCCGCGACCCCGATCAGCACCATCCGCCGGCGTCCGACGATGTCCGCGACCTTGCCGCCGAGCGCGAAGAACGCCGACAGAGCGAGCAGGTACCCGTTGACGATCCACTGCGCCCCGGTCGACGAGAGGTGCAGATCGGTCTGCAGGCTCGGGATCGCCAGCGCGACGATCGTCTGGTCGATGAAGATCATCGCGACGGCGAACACCATCGCCGCGAGCACCAGATGCTTGCTGGGCGGGCGCGCGTCGCTCACGGTCGTGCGAGTTCGACGATCGTCGTCGAGCGCTGGTCGTCGCTGAGGTGGCCGGCGATCAGGCGGCGGTCGTCGCGCTGAGCGAGAACGTCGAACTGCAGGCAGGTGGTGCCGATCAGCTTCCCGGCCGAGGTGAACACCCCCGGGACGTTGACGAGCTTGATCCCGTGGACGCGCTCGCGCGGCACGGTGCCGACGAGCGTGTGCGAGGTCCCGTAGCTCACGGTCGCGCCCTTGGGCAGCCGCGGGACGGGGAGCGATGCACCGCCCGCAAGCGACAGGCTGACGAAGTGCAGCGGCGGGCCTGCGTTGCCCAGGAGCCGGCCCCCCGCCACGCCTGTGACGGTCCCCAGGGAGTTGGCGCGCGCTCCCGGAAGCGACGCTCCCCAGCCGGGTACGTGCGCCCCGGTCACCGCGTCGAAGGCTTCGAACAGGCGCTCCACGCGGTCGTCGGCGCGGATTCCGACGAACACCTGCTTGCCGTTCGTCACCATCGATCCCATCGAGTAGGGAAGGCTCAGGCGCCAGAGCGCCCCGCCGGTCACGGGATCGAAGGCTCCGAGCGTCGGCCCCGGGCCGGTCGCGGGCGCGCTCGTGATGACGATCCTCCCCGAGGCGTAGACCATCGCCGACAGGAGTCCGTCGGCAAGGTCGGCCGGCGGCTGGAACGACGGGAGCCGGGCTCCCGTGCCGGCGTCGAACGCCTGGACATGCTTGCCGGGGCCAGTCGAGCCGTCGGGGCCGGAGGCGACGTACAGCGCCGACGCCGACGCCGCCATCGCGATCACACGGTCCCCCGGAGGGAGCGCTGGCCGGAACGACGTCAGCCGCTTCCCGCTCCGCATGTCGATCGCGACGATGAAGCCGGTGGCGCTCGGAGGGACCAGGCCATCGACGTACAGCGTCGTCCCGGCCCGCGCAGGGAAGCCACCCAGGAGCCCTCTGACGCGAGCGTTCAGATGCCCGTCGGGCCGCCATTCGAGCGAGCCGCCGCCCGGCAGGATTCCGCACGGCGAAGCCGGCCTGGCGGTTGCCGATCCGGCGGCGCATGCTGCGACGACAGCGACTCCCAGCACCATGACGACCGGCGCCCTGCGCATGGGGCGAGTCTACGCCACGCCGGTCGCCTCGGAGACCTGCTGGTGACGGAGTGGGGGTCCTCCACCGCCGGACAGAGCACGGGGCCGCGGGTAGTGTGGTCGGGTGGAGGTTCCGGAGACTCGGTACGCGCGTAGCGGTGGTGTGCAGATCGCCTACCAGGTGGCGGGCGATGGGCCGCTCGACGTCCTCGTCGTGCCGTGGTTCATGTCGAACATCGAACTCGGCTGGGATCTCCCCATTCAGGCGAGGTTCCTCGAGCGTCTGGCGTCGTTCGCGCGGCTGATCCAGTTCGATCGGCGCGGGGCCGGGATGTCCGGTGGCATTGCCGGGGCGACGCCGTTGGAGGAGCAGATCGATGACGTCCTCGCCGTGATCGATGCAGCGAACGCCGAGCAGCCGGTGCTGGTGTCGAACGCTGAAGGCTGCGCCCTGGCCATGTTGTTCGCGGCGTCGCGACCGGAGCTCGTGCGGGCACTGGTGCTGATCAACCCGACGCCGCGCGTCGTGCGGGGTCCGGGATATGAGTGGGCGCAGAGCGTTGAGGAGCGTGATGCGGTCGTCGCGGCGGTCGTCGAGCACTGGGGCAGCGGCTCGCCGGAGCAGCCGTGGGGTGCGTTCGCCGGTGAGGGCGAGCAGGCACGGCGCCTCCTTGCGCGTCACCAGCGTCTTGCGATGACGCCGGATGCCGTCGCCGCGGCGCTCGCGATGGTGGGCGAGCTCGACGTGCGCGACGCACTCGGCAGCGTGCAGTGCCCCACGCTGGTGCTGCGCCGCGCCGACGACACGTTCTTCGACGCGCGGCACTCGCGCTACGCGGCTGAGCACATCCCCAACGCGAAGCTCATCGAGGTCCCCAAGGGCGGCCGGTTCGCCGACGAGATCGAGCGGTTCATGACGGGCGTCCGCAGACCGGTCATCAGCGACCGCGTCCTCGCGACAGTCCTGTTCACGGACATCGTCGGCTCGACCGAGCGCGCTGCGGAGTTGGGCGACGGCGCCTGGCGCACGTTGCTGGAACGCCACGACATCTTGGTGCGCGAGGAGGTTGAACGCCATCGAGGACGCTTCGTGAAGTCACTCGGGGACGGTGTGCTCGCGACCTTCGACGGCCCGAGCCGCGCCATCAGCTGCGCGATCGCCATCCGCGAGGGTGTCCGCACGCTGGGCCTGGACATTCGTGCCGGTCTGCACACCGGTGAGTGCGAGCTGCTCGCCAACAACGACATCGGCGGACTCGCCGTCCACATCGCCGCGCGCATCAACAGCCTCGCCGAGCCCGGAGGCGTCCTCGTCAGCAGCACCGTCCGAGACCTCATCGTCGGCTCCGGCTGGACCCTCGCCGACCGCGGCGACCACGACCTCAGAGGCGTCCCCGGACCCTGGCTCGTCTTCGCAGTCGAGACATACCTCGTCGGATGAGTCCGGCGCCCCCTGCCACCGGCAAGAGAGTGGCTGTCGTCACCGGCGCCTCGCAGGGGATCGGCGCCGGTGTGACGGACGCGTTCCGTCGTGCCGGGTACGCCGTCGTCGCCACCTCACGCTCGATCAACCCCTCCGACGAGCCGGACCTCCTGACCGTGCGGGGTGACATCGCAGATCCCGAGACCGCCCGGAGCGTCGTGGACCAGGCGCTCGCCCGGTTCGGACGGATCGACACGCTGATCAACAATGCGGGGCTGTTCATCGGCAAGCCGTTCACCGACTACACGCTCGACGACTATGCCGCGGTCACCGCCGTCAACCTCGCCGGGTTCTTCCACATCACCCAACGCGCCATCGAGCAGATGGCGATGCAGGGCAGCGGCCACATCGTCAGCATCACCACGAGCCTCGTCGACCATGCCAACAGCGCCAGACCGTCCGCGCTGACCTCCCTCACCAAGGGCGGGGTGGCCGCGGCGACCCGCGCGCTGGCCACCGAGTACGCGTCGCGCGGCGTGCGGGTCAACGCGATCGCCCCCGGAGTCATCCAGACCCCCGAGCACGACCCCGCGTCCTACGACGGCATGGCCGCCCTTCACCCCATCGGCCGGCTGGGCGCGATCGGAGACATCGTCGACGGGATCCTCTATCTCGAGCAGGCCACGTTCGTCACCGGGGAGACGCTGCACATCGACGGCGGCCAAGCTGCCGGGCACTGACTCGGCGTGCCCCCAACGACACGACGACGATGAGCCTGGCGCCACGTCGCCGCTCTCCCGCCGCCCGGACCGCGGCGGTGGACGGCACCCCGACCGCGTGAGAGAGTGGAGCAATGGTCCGGCGTCGCGTGTCGTCGCTGTTGGTCCTCGCGCTTGGTTTCGGCTTCGTGCACAGTGCCACGGCGCTCGCAATCGAGAGCGTCACGGTGACGCCGCCGGCCGTCGCGATCGCAGGCAATCCGTTCACGCTGAGCGTCTCGACGACTCAGGACTCGGCTTCGACGACCAACCTGCGCGTGTTCGCGCGGCAGGATGACGGCACTCCCTGCCAGGCGAGCGCCGGCGCCGTGAAGGCCGCGCTGCCCACGCCGGTCGAGTTGTTCAATGAGCACCGGCGCGCGACGCCTGTCACGGTGGACGTGCCCGCGCAGTCGTTCGTCGGAGGGCTGCGCGTCTGCGCGTTCGTCGAACTCGTTCCGGCCCCTCAGACGACGCTCTCCATGCAGGACCTGGTCATACCCGTGCGCGCGCCCGTCGGGACGCTCCAGCTGCAGGCCGCTACGGCTTCGCCGTTCTTCGGCCAGACCTTCGCCGTCCATGTGCAGGGGACCAGCGAGGCGGCGAGTGGGACGGTCGTCGTGCTTGCTCAGCAGGGGCCGTGCGCCCCGTTGTCCGCGAGCGCGGTGGACGCTCTCGGCGGGACGACGGTTGCCGCCGGCGCGTATGACACGAGTGTGGACGTCACGATCGACGGGAACGTCAAGGTGGTTCCCGACCGCGTCTGCGCGTGGCTCTACGCGAGCGGGGGAATGCTGCTCGCGAGCGCCGAGCAGCGTGTCAGCTTGTCGTACGACGGCTCGCTCGTCGTGAGCCTGAAGCGCTTCGTCACGCGCAAGAGGCATGGCCGAGTCGTCGCCTGGTTCTTCCACGTCGCCGGCCACACCACCGGGAAGGTCAGCGCGATCAACCCCACGCTCATCAGCGGCGGCCACTGCATTGCGGGCTTCTCACGGCGCAAGGGCAACACCTTCGTCTTCGGCTGCACGCTGATGGCCCGGCCCCGCCGGCCGTTCGTCTTCGAGCTCAAGTACAGGACCGGCCTGGGGGTCGGTCGTTCCACCGGGAAGGTGAAGGTCGCGGTCCCCAAGTCGCCGCGGCGGCACCGGCCCTGAACCGATTTCGGGGTCTCGTGCAGGGTGTGCTCGAGATCGAGCCGTTGGCCGGCACCTTGCCGGCATGCCGCGCCCTGGGCGCAGGCTCAACGCGTGTCTCAGAAGACTCGGTCAAACCCGGGGCGCTCGTGCTTCATGCGTTGTTCCTACACGTTCCTCGAAGCCGCTTGACAGCGCATTGGGCGCTTTGTAGATCTGTCCGAGATATCTGACGTCTGAGGACGTCAGTCCGCAACGAAGTGCAGAGGAGAACCAACGTGGCGACAGTCAGTCATCGGCTGGTACAGGCGAACGGCATCCGATTGCACATCGCCGAGGCCGGGCCCGAGGACGGGCCGTGCGTGATCCTCTGTCACGGCTTCCCCGAGTTCTGGTACTCGTGGCGACACCAGCTGCAGGCGCTCGGTGACGCCGGGTACCACGTCGTTGCGCCGGACATGCGCGGAATGGGCAGGTCCTCACGCCCGATGGCCCCGGATCAATACACACAACCAAAGCTGGTCGGCGACGTCGTGGGACTGCTCGCCGCTCTCCCCCACGAGACCGCCGTCATCGCCGGCCACGACTGGGGAGCGCCCGTCGCGTGGAACGCGGCGCTCATGCGCCCCGACCTGTTCCCCGCCGTGATCGGGTTGAGCGTGCCGTACTACGGAGCGCGCACGACGTTCACCTACGACCACACCGTGCCGCCGAGCATCTCGATGGATCGCGAGACCGGCGCCGGCTTCCACTACCAGCTGTACTTCAACGAGGTGGGCCGCGCAGAGGCCGACCTCGAGCGTGACGTCCGACACTGGCTGGCGGGGTTCTACTTCAGCATCTCTGGCGATGCCCCGCCCGAGGAGGTCACCCTCGGCGACCTGGTTCGCGGAGACAACCTCGAGGACGCGCTCACCTGGCCCAAGGGTCCGGTGCCGTGGTTCACGGAAGAGGACCTCGACGCCTACGCCGCAGAATACGAGCGGACCGGCTTCGGCTCCGCCCTCAACTACTACCGTGCCGCCGACTACACGTGGTACGAGATGGCCGCGTTCCGCGGTGCCAAGATCACCGTGCCAGCCTGCTTCATCGCCGGCGCCAACGATGTCGTGATCGTCGCGAACCCTGACATCTACGAGAACATGCCGAACGAGGTCCCGGACCTGCGCGCGAACGTCCTCATCCCCGGCATCGGTCACTGGACACAGCAAGAAGCTCCGGATGAGACCAACGAGGTCATGCTCGCGTTCCTCGCCGACCTCTGATTCCATCGCTCGAAGCTCGGACGCCGAGCCAGAGCCCTCCGTCGGACTCGAACCGATGACGTCCTCTTGGAGACGGCACGGCGAGCGCAGACGGCACACCTCCGAGGCTAGGACCCGGCGCCGCCCGCGAACTCGAACCCCTCGAAGCCGCGGTCCGCGACGTCGTTGATCAGGCCGAAGTAGCTCTCACACCCGCCCATGTAGTACAGCGGCCGCACCTCGCTGCCGACGTTCGTCCCGATCATCCACGAGTGGACGCCGTCCCCGACGCCGACGCTCGTGAGCACCGTCTGCTCCAGGACGTCCATCGCCTCCTGGTACCACGCGTCGGACGCCGCCCGAGTGGCCTCGATCCGCGTGTGGCCGTGCTCGTCCATGTGGCGCAGGGCGCGGCCGATCCACTTGACCACCTCGTCCGCCACGACCGGCACGTTGCCGGCGGTCGTGCCCGGTCCGAGGACCATGAACAGGTTGGGGAAGCCCTCGACGCAGATGCCGAGGTTGTTGGCGGGCCCGTCGGCCCACTGCTCGTCGATCGTCCGGCCGTCCCGGCCGCGCACGTCCATGTGCGTCAGCGCGCCGACCACCCCGTCGAACCCGAGCGCGAGCACGATCACGTCGAACTCGTACTCACCCTTCGTCGTCCGGATGCCCTTGGTGGTGATCTCCTCGATCGCCTCGGCCTTGACGTCGACGAGGTCGACGTTGTCGCGGTTGAAGGCCTCGTAGTAGAAGTGCCCCAGCGGCGGTCGCTTCGCTCCGAGCGGGTAGTCCGGGCACAGCAGCTCGGCCTTCACCGGGTCCTTGACGATCGCCCGGATCTTCCTGCGAACGAACTCGGTCGCGTAGCCGTTGCACTCGTCGCTGACCATCAGGTCGTCGAACGTCTCGAAGATGAAGCGGAAGCCACCGGTCTCCCACCCGGCTTCCAGCACGCGCTCGATCTCGTCGGCGTTCACGTCGTCGATCGTGCGGCCGGCGGGATCCATCGGCAGCGCGAACGGCTGGTGACGGGTCTGGTCCCAGATCTGCTCGTAGCCGGCCTTGATCTCGGCGGTCTGCTCGTCGGTGAGCGGGTGGTTGCGCGACGGGATCACGTAGTTCGGGGTGCGCTGGAACAGCGTGACGCGTGCGGCGGTGTGCGCGGCCATCGGCATCACCTGCACCGCGCTCGCGCCGGCGCCCACCACGGCCACCCGCTTGCCGGTGAAGTCCACGCCCTCCTTGGGCCAGCGCGCGGTGTCGTAGCACTCACCCTGGAAGCTGTCCCGGCCCGGGAACGACGGCTCCAGCATGACCGAGAGCACGCCGACGGCGCTGACGAAGAACCGCGACGTGACCGTCTCGCCCCTGTCGGTGGTGAACGTCCAGCGCGTCGCCGCGTCGTCGAAATGGGCGCTGACGATCTTCGTGTCGAACGTGATGTCCTTGCGCAGGTCGAACCGGTCGGCGACGTGCTGCAGGTACGCCTCGACCTCCGGCTGGGTGGGGAAGCGCTCCTTCCACGTCCACTCAGCGCTGAGCTCGTCGCTGAAGCTGTAGGCGTAGACCCAGCTCTCGCTGTCGGTCCTGGCCCCCGGATAGCGATTCCAGTACCACGTGCCACCGACGTCGCTCGCGTCGTCGAACGCGTGGACGCTGAGCCCCAGCCGTCGGCACTCGTGCAGCGTCCGCAGGCCGGAGAAGCCCGTCCCGACCACGATCACGTCGTAGTCGACCTGGCTCTCGGGCTCTGCCCGGAAGGCTGCTTCGCTTGCTAGAGACACTGGCTCTGACTCCTTCGCGAGGACGCTGACGGTGGTGCACGTCTTGACTCCGTGTCGTGCCGATGAGTACCACGCGCTCCATTCAGCCACGCGCGATCACGAGCAGCGGTTCGTCAGTCCTCCAAGGTCTCGCGCCGACGCCGGCGCTGCTACCGGATGACGTCGTAGGACAGGTGCTTCAACGTCAGGGGCCGCGACCACGCGGTCTGGGCCAGGCGGACGTGCTCGCCGAGGTGGTCGACGAGGCGCACGCCTTCCCCGAGCAGGACCGGTGCGAGGTGGATCAGCAACCGATCAATCAGCAAGCCCTCCATCGGACTCGAACCGATGACCCCTTCCTTACCATCGGCGCCCGGCCGATTTCGGGGTCTGGTGCTGTCCGGCGGTGTTCACCGAAGTCCCTGCAAATCGATGTGATCTGCAGATTGGACATGACGGGAGTGTACCGGGCCGGACGGACCTGAACGGGGGTTCTGGACCCAGTGCGGACCCAGCGAACGGTGATCCACCGGGCCACGGCCCGCCTCAGCGCTCGCGCGGCTTGGCCAGCTCCCACCAGTCCGGCAGATCGCCGGCGGCGGTCGACTCCTCGAGGAGGCGCGCGACCGTTACAGCGTGCTCGCCCGAGGCCGAGCAGAACTTCCACAGCTCGCGTGCCGCGCGCTGGTAGCGGTGCATCACCGCGTCGAGCTCGAACGCGTCGATCTCGGCGGCGTCGTAGCGCGCCAGGCCGTCGCGGACGTGCTCGATGAGTTCCGCGAGCTGGGCCTCGTGGTGTGCCGCAAGGAGTGCGATCGCCGCCCGCCGCTGCGCCTTGTCGTTGGCCACCACGCAAGCCTGCCACGGGAGTGACTCGCGAGGTGCACGCTCACGTTCCTCGGGGTGGGTCGCTGCCGTTCGGCGCGCTGCTGCTTTTCGTCCGAAGCGACAGTGCCGCGTCTCAGTTCCCGAAGCATTCGTGAAGGTTCGCCGTCACCGAGTACAACAGCGATGGTGAGCGCTCCCGCAGTCAGACCCCAGGAGCGCGGTCTTGACGATCCTTCGGCTTCGTGCGTAGGCCGCGACGGCCTCACCAGCAATCGCCGCCAGAACAGCGGCGGCCGCCAAGCCCAACATCAGTGGCGTGGACTCCCGCTGAGTGCAGGCCAGGTGCGTAGATCAGCAGCGAGTTCCCCCGCGCACCGAGGCCGGGAAGCAGTCGCATACCGTTCTCGACATCTTCGTGAGCGGAGTGCTGACGCGTTCGTGAGCGCGCGCTGTCAGCTCAACGAGCGCGCACAGGTGATGAGGGCTCCGTGTGGAGCCTCATCCTGTTCTCGGGGCGCGGTAGCGGTAGAGGGCCACTTCGGTCACGCGGTCGCCCGGGCCGAGCTCGAACTCCGTGACCGTGGATCCCCGGTGGTGCGTCCCGAGCCAGCACGAGCGCCGGACCGGTGGCGTCCCGCAGCGCGCGCCCGGGACGGAGCGGGTGACCGCGGTGCGCGTCGCGCCGACGCCGATCCCGCTGCGGGTTCGGTCAGCCCGGCTGGTGGTGGACACGGTGGTGACGCGATTGCGGCTGAAGTACACCCCGGTCGCGCCGTAAAGATAGGCGGCCCCACCGTCGGGGAACCACAGCCCGGTGTGGGGGTCCCTGAAGATGACGCGGTCAGGCCGGCCGAGCGCGGCCACGACGCGCGCCCGGGACCAGCCGAGCCGCGCCTCGTCGATCGACTGCTGCGGGAGGATGCTTCCCACGCGGTGCAGCAGGCGTCCTGTGCTCGGCGCCACAGCGGCCGCGCGGGCCGCCGCGTCGTCCGCCGCCGTGGTGCAGCCGGCGATGCAGTGACCTTGTTTCCGAAGCGTTAGCAGGCGCGCCATGCTCCCGGGGGTCGCGGGGAGGTGCTCGTAGGTCGTGTAGCGCGTCTCTCTGCCCCAGTCGGGATGGCCCGGGTAATGCTGCTCGACCGCGTAGGGTGTGAGCGAGCCGCGGTGGAGCAGGTAGACCTGCTGCACGTGGCCGCGCGCGACCCGCTGGGCGATCCGCACGAGCGGCTGACCCCCACGAGTGACGTCCGAGATCGCCCAGCGCCGCGGTTGGTGCAGCAACGACCGGACGGCGTGCAGCCAGTGGTCGTCGTCCGTCGTCCCCACGGGAGCTGACGAGTGGTCGACGCGCTGCACCCGCCCGCCGTCCACGCGATTCAGGTCGCCGCCGGACCGCAGTCGCGTGTAGTCCGTCCCCCGGACCTGCAGATCCTCGTGGGGTGCCACGCGGCCCCAACGCCGGATGCTGCGCAGGCGGTCGTCGCGGGACCAGACCTCGCCAGAGCCCACCGTCCGCACGCCCTGCAGCTCGACGTACACCTGGTGGAGAATCGCCCCGTGGCCCGGCGCTGGGCCTGCGAGCACGGCGGGCGGGAGACCGGGGGCCGGCGCGATCGCGCGGGCGTAGAGGACCGCCGAGCCGGCCGCCGTGGCGGCCGCGAGGGCGGCGATCAGCAGGCGCCGGCGGTGCGCCCGGCGCCGGGCCTCCTCGATCAGCGGGTCCGCGGCCAGGCCGCGCGGTGATGCCATGCGACTGGAGATGACGCTACTATGGCTAGCACCATGCGGGCTGTCAAGGTCAGACGTGAGGAGCCGGTCGAGCTCCATGTCCAGGTCGCCGCCGAGATCCGGCGGGCGATCGCCGACGGCGAGGCCGGGTCGGGCGAACGGCTGCCCCCGGCGCGCGACCTCGCCGCGGTGCTGGGGGTGAACGCGAACACGGTGCTTCGCGCCCTGCGCACGCTGCGCGACGAGGGCCTGCTGGAGTTTCGGCGCGGCCGCGGCGTCACCGTCGCCGGCACGCCCGAGCGCAGCGCGGTCACCGAGCGCGCACGCGAGCTCGTGCTTTTCGCCCGCGGGCAGGGCTACCGCGTCGACGAGCTTGTGGAGATCATCCACCGGGTGGGCTGAGGGCGTAGGACCGCCCGGCGCGCCGCCCGCTGCGGCCCCGCTTGCGTTCGCCAGGAACATGCCAGACGATCGTCACTACGGGCCCACACTGCTGCGCTCGAGTCGTCCGCGGGGTGGATGGACCGCGTGGGTCACCGGAAGCACTTCGCGCTCGCCCGCACGGACGCATCCCCCGGGCGGACTCGGTGACCCGGTGAGCGAACCGGCGAACCGGACCCGCTGGCCCGTACCTGGTACAGATCCTCGCGGGCGCTGCTCCCGCCCGGATTTCGGTATGCGGGTCGGTATGCGCCCACGCCAGGGCCCGATGACTGCGGGGCGTTTCGCACCTGCCGAACCGGCCACCCCGATTGGCGCCGTGCGATAGGGCCGGTTCAGAGGGTGCGAAGCCGTACGAAGTGGTGTGCAAGGTCGCATACCGCTGTTGCTTTGCATGGAAACGAGCAGCGGCATCGTCGGACGGTTGCGCGCCTGCGACGTGACGGGCGAGAATCTCCTCAGAGGCCGAACCGGGATGTGTCGTATGCCGCGCCTGAGCGTTAACGGGACTGAGCTCCACCACGAGATCCGCGGCACGGGACCACCAATTCTGCTGATCATGGGAGCGACGGGCGACGGTGGCCACTTCGACGCGCTGGCGAACCTATTGGCGGACGAGTTCATGGTGGTCACCTATGATCGACGCGGCAACGGGCGAAGCCCCGTTCCGGCCGGCTGGCAAACGACGTCGCCGGAGGAACAGGCCGATGACGCCGCGGCGCTCTTGGAGGCGCTCGGAACCGGTCCGGCAGCCGTGTTCGGCACGAGCAGCGGCGCAAACTTCGCGTTGTGTCTGCTGGCCGGTCATCGCGGAGCGGTGCGCGGGACGATCCTGCACGAGCCGGCGTTGTTCGCACTACTCGACGACCCCGACGCAGTACGAGCCCCGCTGAGGGCGCGCATCCAGCCAGCCATGGAGGCCGGCGGGCCGCCCGTCGCGACAGAACCCTTCTGGCGCTACGTGGCCGGAGACGACGGCTGGACAAAGCTCGCGCCCGACCTGCGCGAGCGGATGCGGGGCAGTTCCGGCACCTTGTTCGAGATCGAGCTCGGAACCTATGAGCGGTACCTGCCCGACGATGAGACGCTGGCGGCCATCGCGCCGCGGGTGCGGCTGCTCGTCAGCGCTGACGGCCTTCCGCCTTACGCCGAGGTCGCCCGCCGGCTCGGTGAGCGCCTCGATGTGAACGTCGAGACCACAGCAGGCACGCATGCCGCCTATCACGATCATCCGCGCGAACTCGCCGAGTCCATCCGGCCGTTCCTGCGTGAGTTCACCGCGCTCAGTACGTAGCACCCCGTCGCGCGCGCGTCGACTATCGAGTTGGACGAAAAGCAGGAGTCCGGCTACGCGGAGACGGTGATCGCCGGCAGCTGGACCGCACCTGAGTGAAATGCGCTGTATGGGTGCGAGGCCTGGCACTGCCGCGTGGCCTAGCGGCTCTCGCCGGGCGGCTCTCCGAGCGCGGCGCGCACCCAGTCATCTGGCTGCCGGGGTCGAGATCGGCGAGGAACTCCGAACGCGCCCCATGCCACGTGTAGCTTGCGCGATCTGCCGCGCGCGCGACGACCGCCGCTCGTGTGCCCACGTCCTCGCAACACACCAGCGCGACGGCCCCGTTCGGTCCAGCCTTCGCCAGGATCGCGTGGGCTTCCGTCTCGTCGGATCCGACGTGCGCCTCGCGGAGGTGCACAGCACGAAGCTCGCTCCTCGCACCTTTCAGGGTCGAGAACAAGCCCATGAACCCGACCATCCAAGAGACCGAGGCGTGAATGAGCGCAGAGGCAAACCCACTGCCCGACAAGACGCGCGACTCGGTGAGCTTCAACGAACCGTCCTTGTTGCCGCTGACCACGAACGCCGACACCTTCGAATTGCGTGCCTTCTTGCGGAACCCACGCCCCAGCGACGCCAGCATCCGCTCTGCGGCGGAACGGCTCTCGAAGCTGGCGAGGACCACTGACTCTTCCGCTGCATCGGCATCGGAAGTCATGTCTGCATCATGCCATCCGGCGCTGGGTCTAGGTAGAAGCGACAGTCCGGCTACGCGGGCACCTCGATCAGGGGCAACGGCACCGCGCCTGAGCGAAATGCGCGGTACGCGTGGCAGGCGTGGCAGCGTCGCTTCGCATGGAGAGCGACTGTCGAGGCTGGGTTCCCTGCGCGGTTTGTCACAGATAGTTTCCTAGCCCCCCTGAGAACTAGAGTGATTGTTTCCAGAGGGAGGGCGAGATGCGTTCTGGCGTTCGGAGTTCGTTGCGCGGTGCCGTCGTCATCGGAGTGGCCGGTGTCGTTCTCGTCGGCTGCAGCGCAACGTCGCACTCGGACAGCACCATGCGGCCAGCGAACCAGCCGCCGGCGAGCCAGCCGGTGGCGCGCACGGTGCATGCGGCCACGCCAACGCCCGAGCTGACCCACCGGCAACTGCTTGCGCGCGTCGCCCGGTTGTGCGCCCAGCGGTCGGCAACGACCAGGCCGTTGCTGCGTCAACTGGACGCTCCGCGCCTCGCGCCGAACTTTCGTGCGCTGGTCGACGAAGTCGACGCTGCCAACCGGACGCTCGAGTTCGGGCTCACCGGTCTGCATCCATCGATCCGCGACAGCGAGCGGTTCCGTCGCTATCGCCGCGATGTGATGCGCAACGACAGCGTCGCCGACCAGATCAACGCACTCCTCGCACTCGGTTCCGGCGTTCAGCCCTCTCAAAAGGTGATGGACGCCGGCCTGGACAGCGCGCTCCTCGGACAGGCCGACGCCGTCCTGCTCGGAGTACCAGGATGCAACAGCTGGCGCGACTCGGGGATCGTCATGCGCAAGCTCACAAGGAGGTAACGCGCAGAGCTACAGCGCGCGCGAGCTGTCGCTTTGGACGACGGATGAAAGTCAAGTGGTGTTGCTTGCCTTGGTGGTGGTGTGGGATCGTTGGTGTCGGGCGCGAGTGACTGACGTAGCGAAGCGCAGACGTCCGGGGCTGTGGTCTGCCACGCGGCTTTAGCCCTTCGAGGGCTCTTTGGATGCGTGCCCCCTTGTCGCACTCGCGCCCGCCTTCGCCGGCCGGGTCGCTGCCCAGTCGGCGACGGTGCGTTTGTAGGCGAGTTCGGCCTGCTCGGCGAGTGTGCGTTCGGCGTCGCGCATCGCCAGGTTGGTGGACCAGATCGTGGTCGTGCCCTGGGCCTTCGGGGCGCCGGCGGTCAGCTCGAGGCGGCGGAGCTTCTTGGCGGTCAGCGATGGTTGGGCGTAGGCGTAGTCCTCGCCGCGGGTCAGCATGCACCAGAACAGACACGCGAGCTTGCGCGCCGAGGCGACGATCGCGATCTGATGGCCGCGGCGTGCGCGCACGCGCTGGTAGAAGGCGTGCAGTGGCCCGGGTTGGCGGACCGCGCTCCAGGCCGCTTCGACCAGCGCGTGGCGGCCGTGGGCGGAGCCTTGCTTGCTGATCCGTCCGTGGCGGGCGGGGCCCTCGCCGGACTGGCGGACCTTGGGATCCAGGCCCAGGTAGCCGACGACCTTGTTGGCGCTCTCAAAGCGCCGGATGTCCCCGACCGCGGCCAGGAACGTCGCGGCGACGATCAGGTTGACGCCGGGAACGCTCATCAACCGGCCGATCTGCGGCCAGCCGATCGCCTGCAGCGCGATGACCCGCTCGACCTCGGCGACCTCACGATCCAGGAACGCGATCTGGCGCAGCCCGGCGTCAACGGTCTCACGCTCCTCGACTGGCAGCTGCTGCTCGGCGAGCCATGCGAGTCCCTTGCGCCCGAACAGGTCGCTGGCCGGCGGGCGGCCCTTGAGGCGCCTTACGAGCACGGCGTGGATCTCGTTCTTGACCCTGGAGCGCGCGTTGACCAGCTGCGAGCGCCGGGCGAGCCGGCGGCGCATCGCCCTGACGGGCTCGTCGGGCATCCAGACCCCATCCAGCGACCCAGCCGCCAACAGCTTGGCCAACGCCAACGCATCCAACCTGTCGGTCTTCGCGCGCGCCTGACGAATCCCCGTATCCGTTGGGCTGACGACCACAACGCGAGCGACGTGCGTCTCAAGGATCCGGGCGATCTCCCACGCGTTGCCGGTCACCTCCAACGCCACCCGATCGGTTCGCGCCAGCGACTGCGCGAACAGCTGCAAACTCTCGCGGGTGCTGGGCACCCGCCCCCGCGAACGCGCGCCGTCCGCGTCGATGATCGCGACCTCACAGAAATCACGATGGACATCCAACCCGATCGATCTCACCACGCCACCTCCTGCTCCTGGCTTGACGGTCGGGAGAACCGGTGGGCAAACGACACAGACGGATTCGCGCTCTCAGCGCAACCGGGCACGTCGCAGGGGCGGCCAACGAAAAGGCGGGCTCGAAGCCCATCGTCCACAAAACGGCCTGCCCTCAGCGTTCTCCCAAGAGGCCCCTGTCCCAGTCCGACCAACGCTACCGCCAGCCGGACCGACCAGCAGCCCCACACCCAGTTTCATGCCCCGAAAAGCGACACCGACATCTCAGGCGTCCGGACCCCGCGAGTGCCAGCCGCAGGTCCGACCGAGCAGGCGTGGTAGCGCCCCGGTCGCCTCCCGCTCGACCTATGCGCCGGCGAGGTCGGCCGGCACGAGACGCACGTCCACGCCCAGTGCCCGCGTGAGCGCGCCGAGCGTTGCGGTCGTGGGGTTCGCCTGGCCTCGCTCGATCCGGCTGATCTCGGCCTGGTTGATGCCTGACCGGTCAGCGAGCTGCTTCTGGGTCAGGTGCTGCGTGCGCCGGCGATCGGCGAGCTGGCGGGCGAGCGAGAAGTGCAGGCGGAACGCCTCGAGCTCGGCGAGCGCGTCGGGGCCCTCGGCTCGCGCCTCGGCTTCGAGCTCCTGCAGGAAGGTGTCAAAGGATGTGCTCATCGTGAAGTTCGCATCGCGTCCAGATATGGCTTATAGCCCATACCTAGAGACTAGTCAACCATGTGTGCGGCGCTTGAAATCCGCGAGCCGCTTGCGGGCGGTCGCGATCTCACGCTGCTGGCGCCTGGGGTTCGGGTCGGCGCCTTTACGTGGGAGTAGGTGTCGAGCGTCATGGTCGGGGCGTGGCCGAGTCGCTCAGCGAGCTCGACGATCGAGGCGCGTTGCTCGCGGATCAGCAGCGAGGCGAACGAGTGGCGCAGGTCGTATGGCCTGGGCCGGCCGAGCCCGGCCGCGGCCGCCGCGGGATGGAAGCGGCGGTTGCGCCAGTTGGTCCAGTCGTCCCGGTGCCAGGGGTCGCCGTCCGGGCGGCCGAAGATGAGCCGGTGCGGCTCGGTGTCGGGGAGCGTCGCGGTCCACGCGGCCAGGTCACCGCGCAGCACGTCGAAGAGATCGACGGTGCGGTAGTTGCGTCCGGTCTTCTGCACCTTGAGCCGACCGTGCGCGACCGCCTGCTCGACGAGCAGCGTGTTCTCGCGCACGTGCCGCAGCTCGAGCCCCAGCGCCTCACCGGGCCGCAGCCCGGCGTAGGCGAGCACGCTGACGAGCGTCGCCGAGCGCAGGTCGCCCGCGGCGAGCATCTGCGCGCGGATCCGCTCGACGTCCTCGGGCGCCAAGGGGATCACGACGCGCCGGCGCCCCTGGCGCGGCTTGCGCACGACGCTGACCGGGTTGGCGTCGGCCTCGCCCCACTCGATTGCGACGGTGAAGACCGCCTGCAGCAGCACCATCGCCTTGCGCAGCGGCCGGCTCCTCCTCCCCCTCGCTGCCCCGTTCGCGCGGGCGCGAGGCATTGAGCGCCAGGCGCGCGCGCTCGAAGTCGGCCTCCTCGCGCGAGCCGCAGCTGCGGCGTCGCCGCCGCCCCTGCGCGTCATACCAGCGCACCGACCACAGCTCGCTCTCGCTGCCGTCCGACCGCCGGTGGCGGCGCAGCTCGATCGTCGGCTCGCGCCGGCTACGGGGCGGCATCGCCGAACACCCACGCATCGAGATCGCCGGGACGGATCCGGTAGCCGCCGCGCGAGCCGGGCTCGCCGCGCACGCGTCCCGCTCGCAGCGCGCCGCTGTCGATCGCGCGCCGAATCGTGCGCTCACAGCAGCGCACCCGCACGGCCGCCTCGGCGATCGTCAGGAACCCCGCCGCGTGAGCGTCGGGCCGGTCCGGCTGGAAGGGAAACTCGAGCTGTGACATCACGCGACCTGTGCACTTCCTCAGTCGCGCGAACCCGCAGACACCCCCTCCCCAATCGACCCGAAAGGACTCACTGGGTCCGCTTCAGACCCGTTTCGGACCCAGTGCGGACCCAGTAGATCTAAGTCAGGTCGTCCCCCCGAACGAGAGAAGTCCCCGCAACGCAGGGACTTCGCCAGAGCCCTCCATCGGACTCGAACCGATGACCCCTTCCTTACCATGGAAGTGCTCTACCAACTGAGCTAGGAGGGCAGGATTCAGCAGAGTAGCCGAGTCCGCCGTGGACGGTAGCCTGCGCGGCGTGCCCGCGGACCGGTCGCTGAACCCGCAGCTTGCCGAGTCGCGGTTCTGCCCGCGGTGCGGTGGCAAGGCGACGGTCGACTTCCCCCGTTCGCTCGCGTGCGAGGCCTGCGGCTACCTCTCCTATTCCAATCCCAAGCCCGTCGCCTGCGTCGTCCCGCGCGAGGCGGACGGACGGATCTGGCTGATCCGGCGCGGCTTCAACCCGGGCGCCGGCCTGTGGACGTTCCCCGGTGGGTTCGTCGACCTGGGCGAGTCGGTCGAGGCGGCCGCGACGCGCGAGGTCCGCGAGGAGATGGAGGTGGACGCGGAGCTCACCGGCCTGCTCGGCGTCTACTCGCGCGCGGAGGACCGCATCGTGCTGATCGTCTTCGAGGGGCGCCTGCTCGGCGCGCCCTCGACGACGCCCGAGGCGACGGAGGTGCGCGCGTTCGAGCCGGCAGACGTGCCGTGGGGCGAGTTTGCCTTCTGGAGCACCGATCAGGCACTGCGCGAGCTGCTCGCCGGGTAGCATCGCCGTCATGTCCGATGCGAGCGTCGTCGCCATCCACCTCGCCGCCCAGGAGAGCGCCCCGGTCTTCGCGGTCGACCGCGTGCGGGCGGTCGCGGGCGCCGGCCTTGAGGGCGACCGCTACTTCGCCGAGGGGGCCGAGCCCGAGCATCAGCTGACGCTGATCGAGGCCGAGGAGATCGAGCGGCTCGCGGCGCAGGACGGCATCGAGCTCTCCCCCGGCGAGTCGCGGCGCCAGCTCACGACCCGCGGAGTGCGGCTCAACCCGCTCGTCGGGCGCCGCTTCCGGGTCGGTGACGTCGAGTGCCGCGGGATCGAACTCTGTGAGCCGTGCAACCACCTCCAGACGATGGTCGGTGAGCCCCAGCTGATGCGCGCGATGGTGCACCGCGCGGGCCTGAACGCCGAGATCCTCAGCGACGGCGAGATCGTCGTCGGCGCACCGATCGTCGTCCTCGACGACTGACCCCGAGCCGCGCCGGGCGCACGTCGAGCTTCAGCCGCGGTCGGCGGTGTCCGATACCGTTGCTGAGCGTTCATGCCGGTATTCCCCGCCCGCAAGATGCTTTCGGCATTCACTGCAGCACTCGCGCTGGCCGCGTTGTCG
Organism: uncultured Solirubrobacteraceae bacterium; assembly: GCA_963817295.1. Classification (GTDB taxonomy): domain Bacteria; phylum Actinomycetota; class Thermoleophilia; order Solirubrobacterales; family Solirubrobacteraceae; genus F1-60-MAGs163. The sequence continues at coordinate 266,899 of CAWFOF010000022.1, forward strand.
TCGCCGTCCCCGGCGGCGGCGAAGAGCGGCCCGCTGAAGTCGCTGACGTGGCTGTCGAAGGTGACGATCACCGAGTACTACCCCGCCCCCGAGGCGTGGTTCGTCGGCGCGCCCGTGACGGCCCCAGGTCTCGATCGCAAGAGCCGCGTCGACTGGCTGTACTCGGCGCGTGGCGTGTCGATGGAGGGCGAGGGGATCGGCCTGGACGGCAAGAAGTACCACATCGACTCGGTCGGCTCGAGCGGCTGGGTCTCCAAGACCGGCGGCCGCGTGAAGTTCGGTTCGAGCGACTCGATCTTCGCGCCGTTCTGGCGCGCAGCCGCCTACTGGCGCAACAAGCAGGGCGACGTGACGTTCCCGCTCGCAGCGGGCGGCTGGTTCAACGGCGTCGGCAAGCGCCATGTCGGCGTGGGTGACATCACGTTCGCCGCCGGCGAGGCGCGCCCGCTGCGCTACTACCGCAGCGTCGCGGTGGACCCGCACCTGATCCCACTCGGCAGCCTCGTCTACGTCCCCGCCTACAAGCCGCTGAACAAGGACGGATGGTTCCGGGCGGACGACACGGGCGGCGCCATCATCGGTCGTCACATCGACGTCTACCGCCGCCCGCCGGAGAGCTCGTCCGACCAGGGACGCTACCTGAAGGCGCGCCGCATCTTCGTCGTCCCGAAGGACAAGATCACCGCCTACGTCAACGGCACCGGCGGCGCGAAGTCCGCCGCGGCGGGCACCCCGGGCGCTCCGCCCAAAGCGCTGCTTCAGGGCCGCAGCGTCACGCGCTCGCGGTAGCCGAGCAGCGTCGTCACGGTGACGAAGCGGTACCCGCGCGAGCGCAGCGCGGCCACGATCTGCGGCAGTGCCGCCAGCGTCTGGGCCCGCGACCCCCCACCGTCGTGTTCGATGATGATGGCGCCCGGACCGGTGTGACTGACGACGCGCTGGGCGATCGCTCCGGCGCCGGGCAAGGCGTAGTCCGACGGGTCCACCGACCACAGCACCGACGTCATGCCCAGCGCCCGCGACCGTGCGACGAGATCCGCGCCCGTCGCCCGGTAGGGCGGGCGGAACAGGCACGGTGTGAAGCCGCTGGCGCGGCGGATCGCGTCCTGCGTGCTGACGAGCTGCGCGGTCGCGCCCGGGCCTCCGCCGGCGAGGTTCGCGTGGCTCCACGTGTGGTTGCCGACCATGTCGCCGTCAGCCAGCATCCGGCGGACCAGCCCGGCGTTGGCGGCGACCTGGCGGCCGATCATGAAGAACGTCGCGGGGACGCCGAGGCGCTCCAGCTCGTCGAGGAAGTGCGGCGTGTAGGACGAGGGCCCGTCGTCGTAGGTCAGCGCAATCCGCTTTCCCGGAGGGCCGCTGAGGACCTCGGCCGGGCCCGTCGCGGTGCAGCCGGTGACCGCCGCGTGCCAAACGCGACCGGGGTAGGACCCGGCGTCCGGGGCACGATCCCCACATGGCGTCGCCGCGACCGGCGCCGGCTCTGCGGTGTCGCCATCCGGAGTCGCGCCGCCGTTCGAGGCTCCCGCCGCGGGAGAGCAATCCACGGCGCGCGCGAACACGCGCCAGCGCAGCGGCCCGGGCTGCAGGCCGACGACCCCGGGGTCGATGCGAACCACGAGTGTGCCGGCCGACGGGTGAGCGACCGAGCCGGTCACGGTCGCCGGCCCGACCGCAAGGCGCCACGCTCCGCCGGAGCGCGTCACGCAGAGACGGCGCGCAGCACCCGAGACAGGTTCGAACGTCGTGCAAAGCTCTCCCCCGCCGGCCGTGGACAGCTGATCGGGATCAATGCGAGCGTGCGTGCGGACCGTCAGCACGAGGTCGCGCTCGTGCTGACCGAGCGACGCGCCGGCCAGATCCAGCGCAGCGCCCTCCGCCGCATCGGCGTGCAGGCCGCCGACCTTGGTCGTCGCGGCCGGCGCGGGCGTCGCGAACACCGCCGAGGCCAGCGCGGCGACGAGCAGGAGCTTGAGCGCGCGGCGGAGGGGCACGAGAGCGCACGGTAGGTGCGGGGCCGGTCGGCCCGCACCACGCCGTTGCGGCTACTTCTTGGCCGGCGTGACCTTCAGCAGGTCGACGTCGAAGACGAGTGCGGCGTTCGCCGGGATCGTCGGCGGCTGGCCGGTCGCGCCGTAGGCCTGGTCGGCCGGGATGATGAGCCGGCGACGGCCGCCCACCTTCATGCCGACGACGCCGTTGTCCCAGCCGGCGATGACCTGCCCGCCGCCGAGCGCGAAGTCGAACGGCTGCTTGCGCTTCCAGGAGCTGTCGAACTCCTTGCCGCCCTTGCGCAGCACACCGACGTACTGGACGCTCACGGTGTCGCCGGTCTTGGCCTCCGCGCCGGTGCCGACGATCAGGTCCTGGGCGATGAGCACCGTCGGATCGGCACCCGTCTGCGCAGGGATCACGGGCTTCTTCTTGATGTCGCCCTCACCCGGGCCGGGCGTGACCTTGACGACCTTGACGGTCGGCGTCGTCACGTCCGCGATCGTCGGCGGGTTCTTGAGCTCCTCCCGGGCCTGCTTGGCGGCCTTGTCGGCCTGGCTGGTCTGCGTGCTGCTGCCGCAGCCGGTGGCGACGACAGCCGTCAGAGCGGCGACGAGAAGGAGTGATGAGGGAAGGATGCGCTTGTTCATGAGCCGCGGTTGATAGCACGTCGCGTACGCTCGGCGCGCCACGCCGGAAGTTCGCCGGTCAGTCGATCACGCGCGACAGCGAGATGCGCGTCACGCGGCGAGCGGTGGACAGCGAGAAGTCCGTCACCACCTGCCCGGCCTTCTGGATCCCCACGAAACAGTGGCGATAGCCGTACTCCTTCAGGCACTTCACACCGGGAACGCGCTGGCGCACGACACTCTCCATCGAGCCGACCCCGACCCCGTTGGCGGTGCGCTCGCGACGGCTCGACGTCGTCATCGTGACCGCCGCGGACGTCGCCTTGACGCCATCGAACACGACCCGCAGCAGGCCGAACCGCAGGATCCGCGTCTTGCCGAGGATCGGATGCTTGCGCTGAAGCGACTCGTCGGGCTTGCCGAGCTTCGCGATCACCTGGTCCGGCGTCATGCCGAGCATCACGCCGCGGATCGACACCTGAGGCACGAGGTTGAGCGTGCGCGGCGTTGGCGGCGCGGCCGTCGCAGCAAGTGCTGCGACCGGCATTGTGGTGACCGCTGCGAGAAGCAGGGCGAACTGGAGGGCGGCGCGGCGCACTGACTGCATCATGCTGGGTCGACAGGCGCGGTGCGCCGCCCCAGCGAGCCATCCCCGGCAGCGCGGTGCGAACTACGGCCCCGAATCGGTTCGGAACCCGGATCCACGGCGGCGATGGCGGGATTACGCTCAAGCCCAGGTCAATCGCAGGCTCGAAGGGGGTTGGGATGTTCAGGCATCCGTTCGTCTCCATCACCGCGCCGACGCCAGCGCTCCGGACGACTCGCCGCTTGGCGGCGGTCCTCGTCCTATGCGCCGCCGGGAGCCTGGCCCTGGCATCCACCTGCGGGGCGGTGAACAGCACCCAGCAGTTCTCGTTCTCGACCTCGACCGGACCATCGTCCTCCCCGGCGACGGTGAGTGCCCAGATCGGCGATGGGGTCGCGACCTTCGTCACGCTCGGCCTGGTCGAGAACCTCTCGGTCAAGGCGTTCAACACCCCAGCGGGGATCGGCCTGCTGATCACCGGCTCGTCTCCACTCGTCATCCGCAGCGTGCTCCCCGGGACCCTCACACCGCTACCCGGCGACCCGCAGTACGGCTCCAAGCTCTCGTTCGCCTTTCCCCAGACACTGCAACAGCCCGCCCCCGGCGCGATCTCAACATTCACGGACATGAAGGTGACGCTTCCGCTGCAGTACGCCGCCAGTGGCGCGCAGCCCGTCCCCTTGGTGGCGACCACGGGCTGCGCGAGCGGCGGCTGGGACGCGAAGTACGTCGCCGCCTACACCGATGCGAGCCAGCAGACCACGACGAGCCGGCAGACCTGCACCCAGGCCGATGTCGGCCCGTCCTCCCTGGCATTCCGATCGTTCTTCGGCGACGTCAGCGCGGACGCCGGCGCCCCATTCGCCGTCGTCACCGCGGAGATCTACCTCCCGAAGGAGCTCACGCTGAACCTCAAGTCGTTCCCGACCTGCGCGACGGCGACCATCCTGGCCGGCGAGGCCAGCTGCCCCGCGAGCCCCGATAGCGACACCGACGGCGTCCCCAACGGCACCGATGCGTGCCCGGGCGTCGCCGGCCTCACCGCCACCGGATGCCCGCCCGGAACCGCCGATGCGGACAAGGACGGCGTGATCAACACGAGCGACCATTGCCCCGCGCTAGCGGGCCCGCCCCCGTCGGGCTGCCCCGCAAGCGCGCTCCGGGCGAGTCTGCGACTGAGCTCGAGCACTCTCCGGGTGAGCACGACAGGTGCGGTGCAGGTGACGGTGGGCTGCCCGGCGCAGGCCCCGAGTGTCTGCCGCGGGACGCTGATCCTGAAGACCAGGCCGGGCCGCTCCACGATCGCCCAGGCGCGCTACCGCGTAGGTCCCGCGAAGACGGCAAAGGTTCGGATGAACCTCTCCTATGGGGCGGCGCGCACAGTGCTGCAGCGCAGGCGCAAACTCAGCGCCACGCTGCAGCTTCGGGACGGCACGGGGCGCCAGATCGGGAAGCGATCGCTGGTGCTGAGTCGCGGACGCTGACCGCGTGACTTCCCGCCGCCCCCGGACGTAAGCGTCGATGGGTCGTCAGTTTCCGGTCGTGAACGCGATGACCCGCTCGACGGTCTTGCGGTGGACGACGATGCGGGAGCGACAGACGTGCCGACCCGAACCGCTCTTGTAGCGGTGCACCAGTTGGCAGCGCCAACCGTGCAGTCGCGACGCGATGCCGTGCGCCGCGATCAGCTTCGACCTTACGGCCCGGCAGGAGATCGAGCGTGCCGTGATGTCGAACAATCCGTCGCCGCTGTTGCGCCGGAACACGACCTTCGCGCAGCGGGACGCCTTCCCCGTGAGCGGGCTCGTGCGGGCCGGCGCGCGCGGGACGGCGGCCGGGGCGGGGCGAGGCGACGCGGTGACCACGACCGGGGGCGGAACCGTGACCACCGGCGGGGCCGTGACGTCCGGCGGAGGCGGGACCCGCAGCGACTGCCAGTCCGGCGACTCCTCCTTGGTGGGCAGGGTCGTGAGTGGTCGCTGATCCGTCCCATCGGCCGCCATCGTCCAGATGTCGCTGTTTCCCGAACGCGTGCTGGTGAACGCGATGCGCGATCCGCCGGGCGACCAGGACGGGCCCTCGTCGAGTCCGGGCGTCGTCGTGAGCTGTTGCTGGTCGGTGCCGTCCGCGTCCATCGACCAGACCTCGTTCCCAGGGTCGTCGCCTGCCGGGCCACGCTCAAAGGCGATGCGCCGGCCGTCCGGCGACCATGAGGGAGACGAGTCGAACACGGCGTTGTCGGTGATCGCGATCGCCCCACCTCCCGCGACGTCGGCGACGGCGATCTCGACGTCATCGGGCGCGGTCGGGTGGGTGGTGAAGACCAGGCGCGTGCCGTCGGGCGAGAGCGACGGGTAGCGCTCGTCGCCCGGCAGCGCGAGGAGCGAGTGGGGTGAGGAGCCATCGGCGCCCATGACCCAGATGTCACCGCTCAGGTTGTCCCCGGGGACGCTGCGGCGGAACACGATCTGACGGCCGTCCGGCGACCAGGCCGGCTGTGAGCTGTGGTGATCGCCGCTCGTCAGGACCGTGCGGTCGCTGCCGTCGGCGTTCATCACCGCGACCTGCAGCACGTCGCTCGTGCCGGCGGTTCCCACCCGGAAGGCGACACGCGAGCCATCGGGCGACCATGACGCCTGAGCCTCTTCGACGCCGGGCGTCACTGTCAGCGCCTGCATCGCCGACCCGTCCGGCAGCACGGTGTGCAGGTCGCCTCCGCTGGAGAAGACCACGCGCCCGTCAGCGCCCGGGAATGAGGCGACAGCGGGCGCCGCCGACACCAAACCGAGAACCACGATCGTGGAGGCCAGGACACGACGCATGGTGCGCACTACTCGTCGTCTTCGGCCGCCGCACGCTTGGCGGCGGAGGGGGTTGCGCCGCCGGAGAGCGGGCCTTCATGAATCGCCGTCGGATCGCCCGCGACACCACCGAGCAGATTCTCGGGAGGCCGCTGCTTCTCACGCTCGGCCTGCTCGATCTGCTCGCCAAGCGCGTCGAGGCGCCGCTTCATGTCCGCCGCGACGTCGTCCGCAGCCCGCTTGGCCGACTTGTGCGCGTCCCGATCCTCGGTCATTGGACCAAGGTAGTCCGCCGACTGCCACTCCGCCAGCGGGGAAACACCGGACGGACGAGTTCGGTTGGCCCACACGCGAGGAGTTGCGACGCCGTCGCGCAGCTGGTTACGGTGCGAAGCGCATGGGCGCGCGATGCCCGGGCGCGCCGGATCTCGAGACGGGAGGATCGTCAATGGCGCGCGCAGAGGTGGCCCTGACCGACGGTGGCATCGAGACAGTCCTGCTGTTCAAGGACGGCTTCGACCTGCCGTGCTTTGCCTCGTTCCCGCTGCTCGGCGACGAACGAGGCCGGGCAGCGATCCGGCGGTACTTCGAGCCGTTCCTCGACACGGCGCAGCAGCTTGGGCTGCCGTTCGTCCTCGACACGGCAACGTGGCGCGCGAACCCTGACTGGGGTGAGCAGCTCGGTTACGACTCAGGCGCGCTCGCGGACGCCAACCGCGGCGCGGTCGACTTCGCCCGCGAGCTCGCCGACGGGCGCCCCCAGGTGACGATCAACGGGACGCTCGGCCCGCGCGGTGACGGCTATGTCGTCGGTGAGCGGATGACCGGGGAGCAGGCGACCGAGTATCACGCGTGGCAGGTCGGCGTTCTGAGCGATGCGGGCGTGGAGCGGATCACCGCACTGACGCTGTCCTACCCCGAGGAGGCCATCGGCGTCGTCCAGGCGGCGGCGAACGCAGGGGTTCCGGTCGTCACCGGCTTCACGGTTGAGACCGACGGACGCCTGCCCAGCGGCGTGTCGATCGCGGAGGCCATCGAACAGGTCGACGGGGAGACCGCCGGAGCCGCAGACTTCTTCATGATCAACTGCGCGTACCCGACGCACATCGCCGCCGGGCTCGACGGCGCGCCCGCGCTCGGCCGGATCGGCGGCTTGCGCGTGAACGCCTCGGCGCTGAGCCACGAGGAACTCGACGAGGCCGAGGAACTCGACGAGGGCGACCCCGAGACGCTGGGCCGTGACAACGCCGCGCTCCGCGACGAGCTTCCGTCCATCCGTCTGCTCGGCGGCTGCTGCGGCACCGATCACCGGCACGTGGCCGAGATCATCGCCCGCTGGAACACAGGCTGAGCCGACGGCGGCCTCAAGGCTGCTGCGAGTCGGGCGGCGCCTGAGCGTCGCGGGGCGGGCGAGGCGCGAGTGTCGTTCTCGACAACGTCGGGTAGGTCGCTCGGTAGCCGCGGCGCCGAGCGATCGGCGCCAGCGCACCGAACAGGACTCGCTGAACTGCAGCCGGTGGCTTGCGAAAGACGGCGATGTCGGAGAACTCGGTCGCGAAGAGCGCCAACTGCAGGGGGTTCGGCATCCCGCGTTTGTTCACGTGCCCTTCGCGGGCGAGCCCGAACAACGTCTCGATCATGTGGCCGAATCGCTCCCCGGGCGTGATCTCCACGTGCACGATCGCGTCCACGTCGCCCTCGTTCCACCAGTCATGCCAGACACCCGGCTCGATGTCGGCCCGCTCACCGGCTCGCACCACCGACCGCTGACCGTCGCGCAGCACCGTCAGCTCGCCCTCCCGGACGGTGAAGCGCTCATGCAGCGCAGGATGCAGGTGCTCACCGACGACGCGCGCACCGGGCAGCGCCGTCAGATCGACGGCCACACGGCCCTCATCGTTCGACCACGGCAACTCGACGATGACCGCACGCTCCAGCGTCACCGGGTTCTCCCAGACCTCGCCGGGCTCGATCGCCCGGAGATCAGGAGCAGCAGCCGGGTCCGGATGCGACATTCGCCGACCTTACACCCGCACTACGCAGGGCCAGAGCCTGCCGTTGCCGGCTCGCGCCACATCGTGGCGACCGTCCGCTGGCCGTCGGGCGTCGTGAAGTCGCCGGTCCAGCGAAATCCCATGCGTTCGTAGCGCGAGTTGTTGGCGGGGTTGCTCGACTCCAGATGAACGGGCCTCCCCTCCTCGTCTATGCGCCGCAGGTTGTCGGCCAGCAGCGCCATGCCGATCCCCTGCCCACGGTGGCGGTCGGCGGTTCCGAGCAGGCTGAGGTAGTAGTGCGGCTCCTCCCGCGGGTGTGCGGCCTCGAACCGCTCCAGGAGCTCCATGACCTGTGGTGCGCGCTCCCCGACAAGCCCGTGCAGCAGCGGCTCGATTCGCCGTTCCTCGTCCTCGGTGAGCTCGACGCCTCCGGGCGGAATCCAGACCGAGGCGGCCGCGAAGTCCCCAGCCACCCAGACCCACGGGTAGCGCAGCGCACTGCCGGCGAAGAACCGCCACCACGCCGCCAGGCCGTCCTCGTCGGGAAACGCCCAGCGCCAAAGTGGATCCCCGCGAAACGCCTCGGCGAGCAGGGCGGTGAGCCCGTCGAGGTCGGCCAGGCCCGCCGTACGGATCGCCATCCCGTCAGCTGTCACGACACCACCCTGCGCACCGAAGCAGCTTCTCGCAGATGCACACCCGGCGGCAACCACCGGCGCGCGATCCAGCGCGCCGCTGCGATCCCGCTTGAGCACCTTGCCCTGACCGCAGCGGAGTGAGATCGTGGCGTGACAACGTCTAAGGCTGGGAGCGTGCAGATGCCCAAGTTCCTGTTCGAAGCCTCGTACACGACGGAGGGCGCCAAGGGCGTCCAGAGCGCCGGCGGAAGCAGCCGCCGGGACGCGGTGGCCACGGTCGCCGAGAGCGTTGGGGGGAAGCTCGACAGCTTCTACTTCGCGTTCGGCGAGAACGACGCGTACGTGACCGTCGACCTTCCCGACAACGAGAGCGCCGCAGCGGTCGCGATCGCCGTCAACACCGGCGGCGGAGCGACCGTGAAGACCGTCGTGCTCCTGACGCCGGAAGAGGTCGACGCGGCGGCCAAGCGCTCGGTCGACTACCGCCCGCCAGGCAGCTGAGCCCACCGACAGCGCCGGGACCCATGAAGGGTCCCGGCGCCGGCGTGGCCTAGAACGTGGGGGTGACGACGAGCGTGCCGAGCAGTGCGCCGGCCGGCAGGGTGGTGCCGAACGTGGTGTTGGTGGCGGCGATGGCCGCCGGGGTCAGCGTGGCTGTCGCGCTGATGCTCTTGCTGGTGGCATCGACGACGACGTTGGAGAGGGTCGCGAGCTTGAGCTTCCCGTCCCCGAGCTTGACGTCGATGCGCCCGGTCTTCCCTGCTGAGAAGTTGATCCGCATGTCGGAGATCGTGACGGCCGTCGTGGCCTTGGTGAGCGTCAAGCCTGAGCCGGCGTGCAGGACGTTGCCGGCGAGCACCTTCTTCTTGGAGCCCTTGCCCTTGCCGTGCTTGGCCTTCTTGTAGACCACGCTGCCACCGGTGATCGGGAAGGTGAACGCAGGGCTCGCCGCGGTGGCCGTCCCGAACGGCGTGACGACGACCGTGGCGGTCGTCAGCGCCGCGAGCGTCGTGGCGTCGACCGTGAGAACGGTGTTGCCGGCCTTCGGCTTGGAGACGCCGTTGTGGATGCCGGACTGTGGCTGGTGGTCGTGCCCCTTACCGGGGTTCGGCTTCTTGGGCGCCGCGAATGCGGAGCCGGCGAGCGTCGCGGCCAGCGCGATCAACGCGAGTGCGGCGAGCAGGATGCGGGGGGTGCGGTGCTGCATGATGGTCGGAGACCTCCGTTGTGAACAGGTGCGAGAACGCCGGGATGGCTTGTCTCCAAGCCTCCGTGACGCAGGGGGCGAGTGGTTCGCTCGCTGCTACAACGAGCCGCGCGGGTGAGCGTTAGGTGCGATGTCCCGACCCGTGGACGTTTGTCCGCCCGAATCCTCGACGGGTGCGGCTGGGCTCGCGACCTTCGGTGAGTGTTCGGGCTTGGGGGATGCGGGCACGTGTGACTTCGGCGCCTTCGCCGGAGCGGATGGCCCAGAGGGATGTGGCTTTGCGCCGTGCGGGGCGCTGTGAACCGGATTGGTCTTCTTGGCGTGTGGGGCGGCGTGGACGGGCTTGGCATGCTTGGCATGCGGCGCAGCGCGTGCGGCGCGATCGGCGGTCGTTCGGTGATCAGGCCTTGCCGGGACGCCGGGCGAACCAGCGCGCCGCGTCGTGAGCTGCTGACCCTTGCCCGACGCATGCTCCGACGTCCTCGGCACACGTGAAGGTGCCGGCGGGGACTGGCCGGGCGCAGCAGCCCCGGACATCGCGCTGCGGGAGATGGTCGTCGCGCCGGGCGTGCCACTGCGAGCGCTCGGGAGCGGCTGGGTCTGCTGCCGTGCCGGCCGGGCCGGCGCGATGCGGGCAGGCGGGGCGGGGGTCGCGACGTGCCGGTGATGGGCGACCTCCGCGGCCGTCCCGACGGCGCCGGCCGCGACGACGATGACGGCGAACTTCGCGCCCAGGGCTGCTGAGCCCGCGAGGATCGACCCGCCGGCCCCGCCGGCGCTCGCGGACGCGGCCACGCCCGAGGCGCTGAGTCCGAGCTTGCCACCCGAGACCAGGTGCGCGAGGAGCGCACCGCTGACGGCCACCGGCAGCGGCGGTGCGAGTGCCGCCAGCTCCGCAGGACGGTGGCGCAGGCCGGCATCGAAGTCCCGGCAACCGGCACATTCGCGCAGATGGGCCTGGACTCGTCGCGCGCGCCGGCCGCGGCCGTCGCCGTCCGACAGCGCGCGGCAGATCTGGTCACATTCCATGGCCCGTCCCTGCCTGCACTCCTGAAGTGCCGTGCGCGCCTCGAAGATCGCCTGCTTGACCGCGCCGACCGAGAGCGTGAGCGCCGCGGCGATCTCCTCGTGGGACAGACCGCTCAGCTCGCGCATCACCAGCGCGCCGCGCTGACGGTCGGTCAGTGTGCCGATGTCCGCCTGCAACAGCGCCAGGTCGCGGCGGTCGTCGACACGCTGATGCAGCGCATCGGTCGCGATCTCCGGCACGCCGTCCACCGTCTGCACCGTGCGCGGCTGGCGCAGCAGCGAGATGGCCTCGTTGTGCGCGATGCGAAACAGCCAGGGACGCAACTCGAAGTCGCGCTCCTCGACCGTCAGCGCCGCAAATGCCCGCGTCATCGCGCTCTGCAGCGCGTCGCGTGCGTCCTCGTCGCTGCCCAGGATCGACCGGCAGTACCGGTACAGCACCTGATGATGCGCGCGGTAGACGTCCTCGAACGACGCCGGATCCGCTCGCACGCCACCCGAGCGCGCGGCCACCGCGCGCCCGCGGCCGCGCAGCCGGAACGGCTGAGCGCTGATCGAATCCATCGTCCACATATCGGCAACGCCACACAATGCCAAGAGTCAGGGGCAACCGTGACGATAGGCGCCGTGCTGGACGAGAGTCGGCCGAGGCGATGGACGTTCGGGCAGCCGCCGGCGGCCGTCGACCGAGTCGTTTCAACCGCTCAGCGCGCTTGGGCGGACAGCCGTTCGGGACGCCGCTCGTGTGTCGTGATCGACGGTCGATAGAGCAGTCGAGCCCACGACCGTTCCAGAAGGAGGAATGGATGACCAGAGACACGATTCACCCGGCCAGAGGCATGGTCGCGATCCTGGCGCTGCTGGCGGTCGCCGGCATGGCCTTCTTCGCTCTCGCCGGCGTCGCAGCCGCGAAGAAGCCGAGCGTCAAGCACCGCGCCCACGCACGCATGCACGTCTCCAAGAACAAGCGCACCGCGATGCGCTCGTTCCTTCACACCGCCTCGCTGCCCGCAGGCGTCACCGTCTGCAACGAAGCCCAGAGCTCCCCGCGCGGTACCTGGGACGCGACCGCATCGACGGACCCGCTCCCGCCGGCACGCCACAAGAGCACGGCGATGCCCGTCGGCCACGGCGGCGGCCTGATCAACGCCGCAGCCAACTCCCCGGCGCTCGCCGTCTGCACGCCGACCGTCCCCGACGACGGTGGCGGCGGCACGACCTGAACGCCGTCGAGGGTCCGGCCCCACCCCGAGGGCCGGACCACGCCGGCTGTGCCAGCGGCCCCGTCCGAGGCCATCCCCCCGGGGCCCCGGGGGGCCCTTCGCGGAACCGCTGGCAGAGGCACAACGCCGCCGGCGCCCAAGAGTCAGGGCCGACCTGACGAAGGGAGCAGGATTCGAACCTCGTAGGCGTCCGCCTTCTCTGTAACGCTGTTCGAATGCTGCCAATCGCTGCCGACTACCCGTTCCTGAACATCCTCTGGGACATGCTCATCTTCACGGCCCTGATCATGTGGATCTGGATCGCAATCGCGTGCTTCGCGGACATCTTCCGTCGCCGTGACATGGGTGGTTTCGCGAAGGCGATCTGGATCATCTTCATCATCTTCATCCCGCTGTTCGGCGTGCTCGTCTACCTGATCGCCTTCCACAACAGCATCGCCGAGCGCAACCAGAAGGGCGCCGAGGCCGCGCAGGCGCAGTTCGATCAGCAGGTTCGCCAGGCCGCCGCCACTTCGGGGCCGGCGAGCGAGATCGAGACCGCGCAGAAGCTGCTCGCCGCCGGGACGATCACGCAGGCCGAGTTCGACACGATGAAGGCCAAGGCGCTCGCAGGCTGAGCGGAAGACGTGTCGGCCCAGCCTCCGGACGAGCCGCAGCACCCAGCGCGCGATGTCGCGCCGCCTGGCTACCAGGAACCATCCGGCAGCAGTCGCCACCCGCTCAGCAGCACGGACACGTCGGTCCCTGGATCCTGGCGGCGGCTGTCGTGCTCGTGCTCGGAGTGCTTGGCGCAGTGTTGATCCACAACGCTGATACCAGCGACACGCAGACCGTCATCACCCGTTCCCCGACGGTCAACACCACGACGGTGCAGCGCAGCGGCCCGACGGTCACTCAGGCCACGACCACGGTCAACCCGACGACCACGGTCACCACGCCAACCGAGACCTCGACCGTCACGCAGCCGTCAACGACCGTGACCGTGACCAAGCCCAAGACGACCACGGCCGCCCCGTAGACGCACTGAGGGCGCACGCGAGGCATCGTGAGCCTTGCGGTTCAGCTTCGGTTGCTCGGTCCTCTTCTTCTTGTTCCTCTGGCCCATGGCGCCCTCAAGCAGCTGGGGAGCGAATCGGGGCGACGGTTCGCTCAACGTCGGTCACGTCGGCCTGCGGCATGCGCCGCCGGCGGATCCACTTGCTCGTCTCGATGGTCAGGGGTAGGAGCACTGCGAGCCCGAGGCAGGCGAACCACTGCCGCCCGGTGAGCGACTGTGTGAGCAGGCCGCGCTGCAGGCCCGGGAGCTCGGTCGCGAGCATGATCATGCCGAGCGGGACCAGTGAGATGGCCATGGCTTTGAGGATCGGCGCTTCGAAACCGCTCGCGGGGTCCCGGCGGTTGGCAAGCGCATTGAACACCGTGCCAAAGCCCATGACGGCGAAGGTCATGGTCATCGAGGCACTGGCGGCATCGGGGCTCGGCTCGTCCGGACCGGCGACGAGCGGCACGAGCGCCGCGAGGAAGAGCACCACGGCGTAGAGCACCCACAGGACGACGGCGCCACGGTTGGTGATCGGCACCTTCGGGTCTCTCGGCGGCCTGCTCATGACGTCCGGGTCGCCTGGGTCGACCGCGATCACGACGACGCCGGCCGCTGTCACGAAGAGGAGCAGGAAGAGCACCATCAGCGGTGTCAGCGCGACGCCGTCGTTGATATCGAACGCCGTGGCGACGACGAAGAGCATGACCAGGGCCAGCAGCTGAGTCATCTGGTAGCGGACGTAGGACACGATCTTCGCGTAGACCCGGCGTCCGAGCTCGACGGCGTGGACGAGGGTGCCGAAGTTGTCGTCGATGAGGATCATTCGCGCGGCCTGTTTGGTGACCTCGCTGCCGCTGCCCATCGCCACGCCGATGTCGGCCTGCTTGAGCGCGGCGGCGTCGTTGACCGCGTCCCCGGTCGCAGCCACGACCAGACCCTCCCGCTGCATCAGCCGGGCCAGCCGCAGCTTGTCCTCCGGGGACACCCGGCCGAAGACGTGCAGCCCGGGCAGGCGCCGGGTGACCTCATCATCAGGCAGGGCCTGGAACTCGCTGCCGCTGATCGAGCCCGGACCGAGTCCGAGCGTCTCGCCGATCGCGTGGGCCGTGATCGCGTTGTCGCCGGTGATCATCCGCACGTCGATCCCGGCAATCAGAGCTGTGGCCACGGCGGCCTTGGCCTCGGCGCGCAGCGGATCGATCATCCCGACCATCCCGACGAACCCGAGACCCTGCGTGAGCGACATCGGGTCCTCCGACATCGCCTGGAGCTCGTCGTCCGAGATCAGCCGGGCTGCGAAGGCGAGGACCCGCAGGCCCTTCTGGCCCATGCGCTCGTTGGCGGCATCGATGTCCGCGCGCGCTTCGGCGATCGGCACCTGGGACCCGCTGAGCGGGCCACCGGCCTGCGTGCAACGAGTGAGAACCACGTCGGGCCCGCCCTTGACGAGCTCGATCACGTGCTCGACCCCGTCGATGGGAACCCGATGGAACGTGGCCATGAACTTGTAGTCGGAGTCGAACGGCACCTCGGCGAGCCGCGGGTAGGCGCGGCGCGTCTCCTCCGCGCTGACACCGAGCTTGGCCGCCAAGACCACGAGCGCCGCCTCGGTCGGGTCGCCTACGACGGTGCCGTCGTCATTGACGGCGGCGTCGCTGTCGAGGACGAGTCCGTATGCGAGTCTCGTGAAGTCTGGGACCGGGACGCCCGCGACCGACTCGATCGCGCCCGTCTTGCGATAGCCCTCACCGGCGACGGTGAACCAGCGACCATCGGCGTAGATGGTCGAGACCATCATCTCGTTCATCGTCAGCGTGCCGGTCTTGTCGGTGTTGATCGCGCTCGTCGCGCCGAGCGTCTCGACGTCCGTGAGGTTCTTCACCACGGCCTTGGCTTCGGCCAGCTGCTTGGCTCCGAGCGACAGCAGCCCGGAGACGAAGGCCGGCATCCCCGTCGGGATGGCGGAGATCGCCACCGCGGTGCCAAGCAGCAGCAGCTCGTCGAGATTCATGCCGCGCAGCAGCCCGACGACCACGATGAACGCAACGGCGGTCCAAGCGATGATCCCCAGGACCTTCGTCAGGGAATCGAGCTCCTGCTGCAGCGGCGACCGCGTCCGAGTCACCGAGGTCAGCATCGTCGCGATCTGACCCATCTGGGTGTCCATGCCCGTCGCGGTCGCGACCATCGACCCGGTCCCTCTCGTCACCGAGGTGTTCTGGAACAACATGTTCGTACGGTCGCCGAGCGCGACGTCGCCCGCCGTGAGGGTCGACGCGTCCTTGCCGACCGGCGCGCTCTCCCCCGTCAGCGCCGCCTCCTGCGTCTCGAGCGTGGCCGAGCGGATGATCCGGCCATCTGCCGGCACGATGTCGCCCGCCTCGACCTGCACGATGTCCCCGGGCACCACGTCGTCCGCGGGGACCTGCACCAGCTGGCCGGTACGCAGGACGCGGGTCTGTGGCACCTGCATCTTGGAGAGCGCGTCGACGCTCGCTCTGGCCTTGAGCTCCTGCCGCGAGCCGAGGACGACGTTGAAGAGGATCAGGAGCGCGACGATGATCCCGGTCGATACCTGGCCGATCACGAAGCTCGCCGCCGTGACGGCGATGAGCATGATGTTCATCGGGTCACGTACCTGCTCGAGCGCGACCGCCCAGATCGACGGCGGCTTCTCGCCGATGATCTGATTGGGCCCGTACCTCGCCAGCCGCTTCGCCGCCTCCGCCTGACTCAGCCCACGCTCGCCATCACTCCCCAGAGATGAAACGACCGCCACCGCGTCGTGCGCGAACCACTGCTCCCGGTCCTTGGCTTCGCCGGAAGGGCGCGACTCAACCGCATCAGCGTCTGCAGTCATCGATCCTCATCCTCCTGTGGCATTCGTGAATCGGCCTGGATCGCTGCGATGGCGGCGTCGAGCGTCGGGTAGAAGTGGTCGTGGTCGAGCGTCTCGAAGAGGCCGTAGCGCAGCGTCATGTCCTGCAGGCGATCGCGCATCTCGGCGAACGCCATGTGAGTCCCGGCGGCATTGAGTTCGTTGTCGAGGTGTTCGAGCATCTCGGCGGCGGTCACGTCGACGTCGGTGATCGCCTCGCACTGCAGCACGATCCACTCGCGGCTGCTGCTCGCGGACGAGGTGGCGGATCTGCTGGCGGAACGTGCCGGCGTTCGCGAAGAACAGCGGCGCCTCCCAGCGGTAGACGACGACCCCGGGGAGCTGCCGGGCGTCGGGCTGCTCGCGGACGCTGTGCCACCCTTCGAGGCCCTCGACCGTGCCCAGGACGGCGCCGTGGGGCCACCAGTTGCGCCGGAAGAACAGCAGGATCGCCAGCGCCACGGCGACGACGATCCCCTGCAGGACGCCGAGCAGCATCACGCCGAGTGTGGCGACGATCGAGATCGCGAACGCGCTTCTTCGCACCTGCAGGTAGCGGCTCAGGGCGGCGAGATCCATGAGCGAGAGCGCGGCGACGATCACGACCGCCGCGAGCGCCGTCTGCGGGAGGTCGGCCAGCAGCGAGTTCAGGAACAGGAGCAGCACCGCGACCAGCCCGGCGCCGACCAGGCCGGTGGCCTGGCTCTTGGCTCCCGATTGCTCCGCCACAGCCGTTCGTGAGCCGCTGGTCGAGACGGCGAAGCCCTGGAAGAGTCCGGCGGCGACGTTCGCGACGCCCATACCGACCATCTCCTGGTCGGGCTCGACCTCGTCGCCGCGCCGCGCCGCAAAGCTCGTCGCCGTGGCGATCGTGTCGGTCAGCGAGACCAGTGTGATCCCCATCGCCGCGATCAGCAGCGGGACGACGTCACTCGCGCTCGTCCACGGGATGCGTCGGCGTCGGCACCCCCTGAGGCAGTGCCCCGACCGTGGCCACGCCCTCGTCAGCGAGTCCGAGGACCGCGGAGGCGACCGTCGCGCCGACCACGGCGACGAGGATCGCCGGCAGCCGGGTCGTGATCTTCGGGAGCACGAGCAGCACGGCGAGCACCGCGACGCCGACGAGCAGCGTCGTGGTGTCGGTCTGGTCGAGGTTCTCGGCGAACTGCTTGAGCTCGTCCAGGAAGTTGTCGGCATCGGTGGAGAAGCCGAAGAGCTTCGGGAGCTGGCCGACGATGATCGTGATGCCCAGGCCGTTCATGTACCCGACCTGGACCTCCTTGGAGAGCAGGTCGGCGACGAATCCGAGCTTCCCCAGCCCGAGCCCGATCTCGAGCAAGCCCACGAACACCGCGAGCATCCCCGCCAGGGCGATCGCGGTCCCGGGGTCGCCGCCGGCCACGAGCAGCGGGGTGATCGCGGCCAGGATCAGTGGCGAGATGGACGAGTCGGGCCCGAGCACGAGCACCCGCGAGGGGCCGAACAGCGCGTACCCGACCAGACAGGCGATCGTCGTATACAGCCCCGTGACCGCCGGGAGCCCGGCGAGCTCCGCGTACGCCATCCCCTGCGGCACCAGGATCGCCGCGAGCACCACGCCCGCAACCAGATCGGGCCGCAACCACGAGCGCTCGTAGGTGCGAGCGACGCGCACGCCCGGCACCCACCGCTCAACCCGGGCGGACCGCTCCTCGCTCACGAGGCACCATACGCGCGTGATGACGCTGCCCACGCGACCGCCAGAGGGGAATCCGTCGACTCCACGGACCGCTGGGCCTGGTGACGTGGAGTACCGTCGGCGCGCACGTGGTTCCCCATCCTGTCCGGCATTTAACCGGCTCGTGCCGAACGCCGCCGCGAGCGGCGTTCGCACACCTCGGCCTCTGACTCGCGTGGGTGGAGTAGGTTCGGGTCAGACGTGGCCGCGCGGCGTCCGGCGATACCACGAACAACGCGCGATCGGTTCATCAAGGACAAGCTGACTGGCCGGGCTGTCTCGAGCATGACCTGGGCTCTCGCCGCGATCGCGGTCCTCCTGATCCTCTACGCAGCGCTCTCGCGGCGGCTGCAGTTGATGAACGTCTCCGGCGCGATGTTCTTCACCACGACGGGGCTGCTCGTCGGCCCGGTCCTCGGGCTCCTGGACGTCCATGTCGAGAGCGAGCAGGTCAAGCTCCTGGCAGAGATCACGCTGACACTGGTGCTGTTCGCGGACGCGTCTCGGATTTCGGTGCCGGTGTTGCGTCGGGAGTTCGGGTTGCCGTTGCGACTGCTGGGCGTCGGTCTGCCGCTGACGATTGTCGCGGGTGCGCTGGCCGGAGCGCTGATCGTTCCCGGGATCAGCGTTGCGGAGGCCGCGGTGCTCGCCGTGGTTCTTGCGTGCACCGACGCCGCACTCGGCCAGGCGGTCGTCACCGACGAGCGGATCCCTTCGCGCGTGCGCCAGGGGCTGAACGTGGAGAGCGGCCTCAACGACGGACTGTGCGTCCCGATCTTCTTCATCGCGACCGCTGTCGCCGAGGCTGACGCGGGCACGACGAGCGATCACGCTGCCGTGACGCTCGTCCTCGAGCAGATCGGCTACGGCATCATCGGGGGAGTCGTCGCTGGCGTCGCGGGCGCGCTCCTGCTCCGCTTCGGCTGGAGTCGCAAGCTCATGGAGCCGCACTGGCGGCAGATCCTCGTCGTCGCCTCGGCGCTGCTGGCGGCCGGGATCGCCACCGCGCTCGGCGGCAGCATCTTCATCGCGGCCTTCATCGCCGGGCTGCTGTTCGGCGCGCTGCGCCGCGACGCCGGCCACGAGGTGAGCCAGCTGATCGACGAGGGCGGTGAGCTTTTCAACGCCGTGACATTCATCGTGTTCGGGGCGCTCGTCCTTGGCCCCGTGCTCGACGAGCTGTCCTGGCAGGTCGTCCTCTACGCGGTCCTGAGCCTGACAGTCGTGCGGATGGCCCCGGTCGCCCTCGCGCTGCTGGGAACCCGTGCCCGCGTGCAGACGGTGGCGTTCCTCGGATGGTTCGGGCCGCGCGGCCTGGCGTCGATCGTCTTCGCTGTGATCCTGCTCGACGACACCGAGCTTCCACATGTGCACACCCTGATCGTCGTGATCACCGCGACGATCGCCCTCTCGGTCTACGTTCACGGCCTCACGGCCAGGCCGTTGACTGAGAGCTACGTTCGCTGGTGGCAGTCGCTTCCGCGTGAGGCGCTCCCCGAGATGGAGAGTGTCTCAGCGCCCGAGCGCCGCTGGCGCATCCCCATCCGTCACGGCCGCGCGCGCTGACCGATGCGTATCGCGTGGAGCTGCGCCTCGACCGCCTCGTCGACATTGCCGTGAACGTGGTCTTCGCCGATCTGGTCCAGGACACCGTCTCCGGTGAGCATCCCGCGGACCTGCGACTTCAGACGCGCGACGCGCAGCTCGGCGTCCGATGCTGCGGCGAGCCGGTGGATCTCCCTGAGCTTCTCCGATCCCTGGGAGTCGATGAAGTCCACGCCCGCGAAGTCCAAGATGACCGCGCGCGGGTGGGGCTCGGCGTCGATCAGCTCGATGACGCGCTCCTCAAGCGCCTCGGCCGTGGCGAACGTCAGGCCAAAGTCCAGGCGCAGAATGATCAAGCCATCGAACGCCTCGCCGTCTGGATGCTCGCCCGCGTCACGGAAGACCTGCGTGCCCGGCTGACGGCTGAGCAGCGGAATCCTCGGCGAGGTGGCGACGTAGATCAGCCACCCCAGTGAGAGCGCCACTCCGATCACGACGCCCGCGAGAACCCCAGCCGAGAGGACTCCCACAATTGCAGCGACCGCGATCCAGAAGTCGACCCTGGCGACGCGGTGCAGGCGACGCAGCTCGGGCACGTCGATCATGCCGAAGACGACCGCGTCGATGATCAGCGCAGCGAGCACCGGCTTGGGCAGGTGAGAGAACACCGGCGCCAGGAAGAGCAGCGTGAGCAGCACCATCGCCCCGGTCGTGAGCGAGGCCAGCGGGGTGCGGGCACCGGAGGATTCGTTCAGCGAGCTGGCGGACAGGCTCGTGGAGACGGGCATTCCCTGGAAGATGCCCGCACCGGCGTTCGCCATGCCCTGCGCGATGGTCTCCTGATCGATGTCGATGCGGTAGCGGTGACGGGCCGCAAACGCGCGCGCGTCACCGGCCGTCTGGGAGAAGCCGATCAACAGCAGCGCGGCCGCCGCGATCCCGATCGTCGCGGGATGGGCGGTGAACACGTTGGCGTCCGGGATCGCCGGCGACGGCAGACCACTGGGCACGTCGCCGACGAGCGCGACGCCGTGAGCGCCGAGATCGAGCAGTGTCGAGGCGAGTAGCCCTGCAACCACCAGCACCAACGCCCCCGGCACCTGCGGCGTGGCGAAGCGCAGGCCGAGGATCAGCGCGAGCGATGCGAGCCCGACCAGCAGCGTCGTGCCGTCAATGTCGCCGAGCGAGCCGAGCCATGAGCTGAGTTCCCGCCACGCGTTGTCGCCGTCCGCCGAGGTGCCGGTCAGCTTCGGCAGCTCGCCGATTACGACGTCGACCGCGGCCCCGGCCAGGAAGCCGGTGATCACCGCCTTGGAGAGGAACCGCGCGATCCACCCCAGGCGGAGCAGCGCCATCAACAGGAACAACGCACCCGTCACCAGCGTGATCGCCGCAACCAACTCGGCGGCATCTGCGCCCCCGACGCCAGTGAACAGCACCGCGCCTCCCGCGACGGCGGCCAGCGACGAGCTCGGCCCCGTGGAAATCTGCCGCGACGTGCAGAACAGCGGATAGATCAGCGCACCGGCCGCAGCCGCGTAGAGGCCGTTCTGCAACGGGATCCCAGCGATGCCCGCATACCCGAGATTCTTCGGGACGATCAGCGCCGTCACCGCCACGCCCGCGATGAGATCTCCGCGCAGCGTCTCGCGCGAGTAGCGAGGCAGCCAGCCGAGGATCGGCAGCCACCTGGTCAGCGATCGCGGAGTGCGACGCGCGCTCCGCGCCACGGCCATCGCTCTCAGCCCTCGGCTCGCAGCTCGGCTAGTGCCTGCGGACATGCATCCACGCCAACACCAGCAGCGGCAGGACGACGACGACGGTGATCACGACCGGCCACATGGCTGGACCCTAGATCACAGGCGCTGCTGTCGCTACGACGAAGGGCCACGCGTGTCGCCGTCGCATGGGAAGCTGGCAGCGACGCTGAGGAGCTGACGATGACGCGACCCGCCCACCCGGATGCCGTGCCCACCCGTTGGGCGACACGGCTCATCGCTGCCGCCGCGATCGTCTCCGCGGCTCTGCTGCTGGCCGCCTGTGGCGGTGGCGCAGGCAGCGCGAGCGTCGCCCTGCCGACCGCGCCGGCGACGACGCGGACCGGCGGCGCAACAGTGCCGACAGCACCAGCGGCCACCACCACGACCGAGACCGCCCCCGCGCAGACTCCCACCACGCAGACCACGACCGCCACGGCGACCACCACCGCGGAGCCCGCCAAGACTCAGACGGCAACCGCCCCAACCACCACGACCAAAGCACAGACGACGACCACCGCCACGACGACGCAGGCCACCACCGCGCAGCCGGCCACGACGACGAAGACCACGACGGTGACCCAGCCGACCACACAGACGCAGACGACAACGGTCACCCAACCGTCGTCCACCACCTCTGCGACCGTCAACAAGCGCGCGGCGGCGGTAGCTGTTGTCGGCAGCACCGACGACAGCGGGGACAGCTCGGGCATGCCCACCTGGGGGTGGGTGCTGATCGCCGTCGGCGCGCTGACCCTGCTGATCGGTGGTATCACCGCCTGGCGCCGCCAACGACGCGCCACTGCGCCGCCATCCGATGCAGCTCCGGCTCCGCCCGGCGCGAGCCTCCCCCCGCCGTCTGATTCGGACATCCCCCCAGGCGGCCCGTCACCACCACCCGGCGGCAGCACGTGAAGCAGAATCCGGCGGGCCTCACGATCACATCCGGAAGGGGCGCGCGCCTGGCGGCGCGTTCGCCACGCGGCCCAGCGCAGCCCGGGGCCTGCCGCGCACAGTTGACCGCCGTCCGACCGCATACGGTTAGACCTGATGAGGGTTGTGGCACCGACAGCGCGTTCTTGATGCGGAGGTACCTGTGACCGATGTCCCTCGTTCAGGCCCCGGACGAGAACGTTGATCCTTCGGAGATCGAGCACCTCCGGTTTGCCGAGGCGAGCCTTCTGGAGCGGTATGCCGCGGCGTCGCGCTGACATCGCAGCGCGACGGCCTCCCGCGTGGGCGCGATTGGTGCCGTGGCTCGTGGCGCTGAGCGCTGTCGCGCTCGTCGTGGCGGGCTGTGGTTCCGGCGAGAAGGCGAGCAGCGTTGCCAGCAGCCTGAGTCAGACGCTCACGGGCGCGACGTCCAAGCCGCCCGCGAGCACCTCGGGCAGCGATACCAGCTCGACACCGGACAAGACCGGGAGCGAGACCTCAACGGACGCCGCGACGCCGACCACCTCAACGAAGACCGTCACGAAGACGGACACCGTCACGCAGACGAAGACGAAGACGGAGACCGCTCCGACAACGACCAAGACCGTCACACAGACGAAGACCGTCACTGCCCCCGCAGCAACGACCACGGCCGAGGATTCCAACGCCGCGCCCGCAGCCGCAGGGGCGGTGGTGGGTGCCGCAGTCGGTGGGAGCACGGAGACGAACACCGCCGTGAAGACCGAGACCGTCACCGTGTCGAAGGGCGCGTCCGAGCCTTCCGAGGACGAAGGCGTGCCCGCGTGGGCGGCCGCGCTGCTCGGCGCCGCCGTCGGCGTTGCAGCCGTCGGGACCGTCGTCGGGATTCGCCGTCGCCGGAAGGCCGGCCGGGACGGTGGAGAAGGACCTACGGCCGGTAAAGGCCCCGCGCAGTAGCCACGTCCTGGGCGCACCCTGCCAGGATCCAGGGCGAGCCCGCGTGCGGTGCAGGTCAGAACGGTGTGGGGATGTGTCGCAGCGGAAGGTCCGCCTCCGCGTAGTCGCCGCTGTCCTGGCGCTGCAGCAGCACCACGTCGCGAGGGGCGAGCGGCTCGTAGGGGACCTGGCTCAGCAGGTGACTGATGATGTTCAGCCGGGCGCGCTTCTTGTCGTCGGTCTGGGCGATGTGCCAGGGCGCCCAGTCGGTGTCGGTGGCGGCGAGCATGGCGTCGCGGGCGCGCGAGTAGTCGTACCAGCGGCCGTAGGACTTCAGATCCATGTCCGAGAGCTTCCAGATCTTGCGCGGGTCGTTCATGCGGCTCTCGAGCCGCCGCGTCTGCTCGTCGGGACCGACCTCCAGCCAGTACTTGAGGAGCACGATCCCCGAGTCGGCCATCGCCTTCTCGACCATCGGCGCCAGCTGCAGGAAGCGCTCGGTCTCCTGCGGTGTGCAGAACCCCATCACCGGCTCGACGCCCGCTCGGTTGTACCAGCTGCGATCGAAGATGACGACCTCGCCGGCTGCCGGAAAATGCTTTATGTACCGCTGTACGTACATCTGCGACTTCTCGCGCTCGGTCGGCGTCGGGAGCGCGACGACGCGGAACACGCGCGGGCTGACCCGCTCGGTGATCCGCTTGATCGTCCCACCCTTGCCGGCCGTGTCGCGGCCTTCGAAGACGATGCAGATCTTGGCGCCCGACGCCTTGACCCATTCCTGCAGCGCCACCAGCTCGCCCTGCAATCGCCGCAGCTCGTGCTCGTAGGCCTTGCGCTTGATCTTCGGCAGCGCGACGTCCCCGCTCACGGCTTTCGCCTTCGCCTTCTTCTTCGCGCTCATGGCCGGACTCCTCCGACGCGCGCCCGGCGGTGCCTCGTTGCGGTCACGAATCGACGGCTTTCGACACGCGCTTGTCGGCGTCCTCGAGCTCCTGCTGGAGCTTGTCGACGTCGCCGGAGTCGACGGCCTTGCTGATCTTCTTGCTCGACTTCGCGAGCGCCTTGTCGACACGATCCAGGTACCTGTCGTCGACGACCACGATCACCGCCGAGGAGCCCGCCGGCAGGTACTCGTCGACGTCGACGCCCATCTCCTTCTCCTCGTGGCGCTTCTTGAGCGCGCCGATCCCGGCACCGATCCCCGCGCCGATCGCGGTCGCCAGCAACAGCGGCGGCGCGAACAAGCCCACGACAAGGCCACCGGCCGCACCCAGTGTCGCGGCGCCACCGACCGGCGACGCAACCCCGTGCTCGTCAACGGTGACCTCACCGGCATCGTCGCGGCTGGCGACGACCGCGCCGACCACCGCGAAATCCCCCGCGACCTGTGCGTCCTTCAGCGACTGGAAGTCCGCAGCCGCAGCCTCAGCATCGTCATAGGAAGCGACGTAGAGGATCAGGTTCTGAGTGGCCATCTGCGGTCTCCATTCGGAAGTCGGAAGTCCGGAGGCCGCTGCACGCGGCGCCCGCGATCGATTCGGACACAACACTACGCCCTGTGAGGCACGGCAGATCGGCCAACGCGGCAGCGTGCCTAGGGCACGGGCCAGGCAGGGCTTGAGACCGCGCCGGGCATCGCCTTCTCCCACAGCTCGGCTAGGCGGCCGACGTCCCGCTGACCCAGACGATCGAGAAGCAGGTCCCGAACGATCCGATGGTGCGTGACCTGCGCGGCGCGAAGACGGGCCAGACCCCGATCGGTCAGTCCGACCAGCTGGCTGCGTCCGTCGTCCGGGTTGGCGCGGCGCTCGACGAGCCCGGTCCTTGTGAGCCGGTCGACTGACCTGGAGACGCCGCTCGGGGTGAGGTTGCGCTGCTCGCCGAGTTCCCCGATCGGCAGCGCGCCGCCCGGCGAGCCGACGAGCGTGATGAGCACGCCGTAGGCATCGACGCCGAATCCGTGGTCGGCCTGGAGGGCGCGGTCGAGCTCCCGCATGATCCTCGTGTGGACTCGCAGCAGGCCCCGCCATGCACCGAACTCGTCCGGCGTGAACGGGTCGGGCTCGGGCGGTCCGCTGACGTCGGGAGACCGCCGGGGCGTCGCGTCAGGCTTATTTGACATCCGCAAGTACTCTCCGATAGTGTTTGCGCATCGCAAATACCCTAGCGCCTGCGTGCAGGTGCTCGACAAGGAGACGGCGCATGACCACAAGCATGGCGAACACCACGGCCAGGCCGGTCCTGGCGGCGGGCGAGGGCCTACAGCTGGGATCGGGCCCGGGCCGGGAGCTGATCTTCAAGGTCACCGGCGACGACACCGGCGGCGCCTTCGACTACTTCACCGTCGCGGTCGCGCCCAATGACGGGCCGCCGCTCCACGTGCACCACAACCAGGCGGAGACGATCCACGTCCTCAAGGGACGGTTCACCGTCCGGCTCGGGGACGAGCTCTTCCAGGTCGGCGAGGGCGGGTTCGCATTCCTTCCGGCGGGCGTTCCGCACGCCTTCGTGAACCTCACCGACGAGCCCGGCGAACTCGTGATCGTGTTCGCCCCCGGCGGCGGGCACCGCTTCTTCGAGGAGTTCGGGCCCCTCGCCCGCAGCGGCGAGCGCGACATGGCAGCCATCGCCGCGATCTTCGAGAAGCACGACATGCAACTCCTCGGGCCGCCGCTCAGCGCCGACTGAACCGGAGCGACGGCTCACGTCATGGAGGGAGCAGGATTCGAACCTGCGTAGGCAGAGCCAACGGGTTTACAGCCCGTCTCCTTTAACCACTCGGACATCCCTCCGGATGCCGCGGACGGAGCGTCCCGGCGGGCGTGGATGGTAGCTGAACACAGCGAAGGCCGGCTCCCCAGCCGGCCTCCGCACCCTCTCCTTCGACCCTGAGACGCTTCGTTCTCAGCAGGCGTCGCGCAGCCGCTGCGCCTCGGGCAGCGACTCGAGCTTCTTCAGCGTGTGATTCTCGATCTGGCGGATGCGCTCGCGCGTGACGTTGAACGCGCGCCCGACCTCCTCCAGCGTGCGCGGGCGCCCGCCGGTGAGTCCGAACCGCATCTCGATCACCTCGCGCTCGCGCGAGGGGAGCGCCTCCAGCGCACGGTGGACGTTCTCCTTGCGCAGCGTGTCCGAGGCGAGCTCGAACGGCGACTCCGCGGTCTGGTCCTCGACGAAGTCGCCCAGCTCGGACTCCTCCTCCTCGCCGATCGGCTTCTCCAGCGAGATCGGCTGCTGGCTCATCCGCAGGATGTCGCGCACCTCGCGCGACGTGCAGTCGAGCTCCTTGGCGATCTCCTCGGGCGAGGGCTCACGACCAAGGGACTGCACGAGCTGGCGCTCGACGTGCACGACCTTGTTGAGCTTCTCGACCATGTGGACCGGGATGCGGATCGTGCGCCCCTTGTCCGCGATCGCGCGGGTGACCGCCTGGCGGATCCACCAGGTGGCGTACGTCGAGAACTTGTAGCCGCGGCGGTAGTCGAACTTCTCGACCGCGCGGATCAGTCCGAGCGAACCCTCCTGGATCAGGTCCAGGAACGTCAGGCCGCGGCCCAGATACCCCTTGGCGATCGAGACGACGAGCCGCAGATTGGCCTCGACCATCTGCTGCTTGGCGACCATGTCGCCGCGCTCGATCCGCTTGGCCAGCTCGACCTCCTGCGCGGCGGTCAGCAGCGAGACGCGGCCGATCGAGCGCAGGTACAGGCGCAACGAGTCCAGGCTCGGCTCGACCGTCAGGTCGATCTCGGGCCGCTTTCGCTGGTCCGCCGGCTTCTCAGCCTCCGGTGGGCCCTCGGTGGTCGGCGGCGAGGGTGCCGCCAGGCCGCCCCCGTCCTTCTGCATGAGATCGATGCCGAGCTCCTCGAAGTGCGCGTGCAGTTCGCGCACCTGCTCCTTGGTGACATCGACCTCTTCGAGACAGGTCGTGACCTGTTCGATGGTCAGATACCCGCGCTCCTGGCCGTCGGCGACGAGCTGGCGGAGCTCATCGAGCTCCCAGATCGGCGCCTCATCGGCGAGCAGCCCCTCACTCTTGGTGGTGGTCAATCCCCCGGCCCTTCATGAGTCCTCTCAGGACGATCCATCAATGAACCGCCCCCTCCCTTGCTGCACTCCACAACTGCCTCCCTCTCCTCCTGCACCTGCTCCGCGATCCCTCGTCGCGACCCGTCTGAACCATGGTGTCCTCGCGCTCGTAGAGCAGAGGGGATCAGTCGAAGTTCGTGATTGATAGCACAAGCTCGCTCCCGCGCCCAGATACCCTTCTATCCGTCGTCCGAGCAAGGCATCTCATGGAACCCTCCTCCCTCAGCTCCTCCCCCGACGTCCAGAACCGCGCGCCGGCGATCCACGTCTCGCTCTCACGCGTCGGAGTCACCGGCGTCGAGAAGGTCATCCGGATCGGCAAGCCCGGCGCCGAGCAGCTCTACCACGCCAAGCTGGAGTGTTTCGTCGACCTCGGGCCCAAGCAGAAGGGCGCGCACATGTCGCGCTTCGAGGAGGTCGTCAACGAGGCGATCGGCGAAGCGATCTTCGGGACTCCGGGCTTCAAGGCCGAGTTGCTCGCGCAGCGGATCGCGGAGGACGTCCGCGAGCGCCAGGACGCGCTGCGCGCCGAGGTGACGATCGAGGCGCGATACCCGGAGCACAAGCCGGCGCCCGTCTCCGGCATCCCGACGCAGGAGATCTACACGCTGCTCGGGTCGGCCGTCGCCTCCGCGAAGGGCACCCGCCGCCTCGTCGGCGTCGCCGCGCAGGGCATGACGGCCTGCCCGTGCGCGCAGGAGCTCGTCACCGCCGCCGCTCGGGAGCGCCTCGGCGACGAGCGCTTCTCCGAGGACGAGATCGAGCGCATCCTGGAGGCCGTTCCCGTCGCGACCCACAACCAGCGCGGCCTCGGGACGCTCCACATCGGGTGCGTCGAGGGCGCCGACGTCGACATCGACGCGCGCACGCTGCTGGAGATCGTCGAAGGCTCGATGTCGAGCGAGATCTACGAGCTCATGAAGCGCTCGGACGAGGCGGCCGTGGTCGAGAAGGCCCACCGGCGCCCGCGCTTCGTCGAGGACTGCGTGCGCGAGGCGCTCAAGGACGTCGTCCAGCGCTTCGGCGGGCTCGGGGACGACACGTTCATCTCCTCCCGTCAGGAGAACCTCGAGACGATCCACCAGCACAACGTGGTCGCGGAGCGATTCGGGCTGCTGGGCGAGCTGCGCCGCGAGATCATCACGAACGAGCACATCCCGCATCACACGTCGATGCGCGAGTGGCTCGACGCGGCCGGCCGCTAGCTCGCGGAGCGCTGGGCGCAGGCGGCGAGCCGACCGCGCGCCGGAAGCTCGACGGCCACCAGCGGGAACGAGCCGGGGGTGTCGTAGGCGCGGCGCCCGACGTCACCGCGCAGCGACGGTGCGTCGGGGTTCGACAGCACGAGCAGGTCGTATGCGCCGCTCTTCGGGCGCAGGAGCACCGCGTCCGTGCGACCGAAGTCCCAGCGGCGGGCGACGCGCAGGCCGCCGACGGCGGCGTCCGCGCGCACGAGCCCCAGCGCGGAGCTGCTTCGGGCGATCGTCAGATCCGCCTTCTTCACACAGGCGCTGATGTCGTTGGGCACCGGGTCGCGGTTGTCCAGGACGACGTACACGGCGACCCCGACCGCGGCCACCCCGATGAGCCCGACGAGGGCGATCAGCCACTTCATCGCGCGCGGCTCTCGCGTGCCGTCATCCGGCGCGCCTCGGCCTCGCGCAGCAGCCGCCGCATGCCGAAGAAGTAGTCGATGCCGCTGACGACCGTGATCGCGACCATCAGGTAGACGAGCCCGTCGACCCAGGCCGGCGACGGGTCGATCAGGATCAGCAGGAAGATCGTCAGGACCTGCACCGCCGTCTTGACCTTCCCCCACCAGTTCGCGGGGATCACCACGCCCTCGCCGCGAGCCGCCATCCGCGCGACCGTGACCGCGAACTCGCGCGCGATGATGACCATCGCCACCCAGGCGGGCAGCCGCCCGAGCGAGACGAGCGACAGCAGCGCCGCGATGATCAGCAGCTTGTCCGCCACCGGATCCATCAGCTTCCCGAAGTTCGTGATCGCGTCACGCGAGCGCGCGAGGTAGCCGTCGATCGCGTCCGTGAACGAGGCGACCGCGAAGACGACGGCGGCCAGCACGTCGGTGGTCTCACCGCCGCTGCCGAGCAGCGCGACGACCAGCACCGGCACCAGGAGGATGCGCAGCAGCGTCAGGGTGTTGGGGAGGTTCAGGGAGAACACGCTCGGCCAGTCTGACGCAACCGCCCGCGGGGCCGAGCCGCGCCGCGGCGCGTGCGGTCAGCCGACGAGCTGCAGGTCGCGCTGGGGCGGTGGGGCCACGACGCGGTCGCGCCCGGCCTTCTTGGCCTCGTAGAGGCGGGCGTCGGCCTCCTCGAACAGCCGCTCGTAGACGAGCTCCCCGCCGGAGCCGGTGCTGACGCCACCGGAGAGCGTGACCTTCAGACCGCCGGGCTGCAGCGCGCGGACCTCGTCGAGGACGTTGTCGGCGATCACTGCGGCCGCCGTAGCGTCGAGTCCGGGCAGGATCACCAGGAACTCCTCGCCGCCGAGCCGGTAGGCGAGCTCGAACGAGCGCAGCACCTTGCGCAGCTCGTAGGCGACGTCGCGCAGCACCATGTCGCCGCGCTCGTGGCCGTGGTCGTCGTTGATCTTCTTGAAGTGGTCG
This sequence comes from uncultured Solirubrobacteraceae bacterium, assembly GCA_963817295.1. Lineage (GTDB taxonomy): Bacteria > Actinomycetota > Thermoleophilia > Solirubrobacterales > Solirubrobacteraceae > F1-60-MAGs163. The sequence goes on from CAWFOF010000022.1 coordinate 296,509, forward strand.
AGGTCGAGCGCGACGAGCGAGATCGGCGCACCGGTCAGCGCGGCCTGCTGACGCAGCTCCTCGAAGCGCGGGGCGAGCGTCGTGCGGTTGAGCAGCCCGGTCAGCGGGTCGAGCACGGACTCGCCGCGATGATGGACCTCGGCCCGCATCAGACCGTTCACGTAGAGCCCGACGGAGACGATGAGGACGATCGTGGCGACGACGTACTGCGGCGCATCCATGAGGCCGGCGGGGTCGACGAGCGCCGTGCTGAGGATCGCGGTGAGCACCGCGGCGCCGACGGCGACGGCGATGCCGCGCGTCGTGAACACCGCGGTCGCGGCGACGACGGGTACGACGAGCAATGGCAGCGCCGGGCTGCGTGCGCCGCCCGTCAGCGCGACGCCGGCCCCGATGGCAGCGGTGCAGCCGAGCACCATCAGCATGAGCCAGTACTCGGGCCGATCACCGCCCGCGACGCGGCGGTCGATCAGCGGCACCATCGCGATGACGGCCACGAACAATGCCGCGACCTCCCAACCCCAGTGCCGCGCCAGCACGAGGACCCCGAGCCCGATGACCGCGAAGACGGCGTTGCGCACCGGGCGCATACGCCGCTCCATGTCGAGGAACCGCACGCGATCGGCGGGCTTGGGACACAGCCAGGTGCCGTCGACCAACATGGGCTGGTTCTCGACCCGGCCCCATGGGGGCTTGAGTTCTAGGCGTCCAGACTGGACTCCACGCCGACCGCCGCCGCCGTGCGCGTGACGCCGATGCTCGCGGCGACGACGAGCGCGACGGCCACGGCGTCGCGCACGCTGAGATGCTGCCCCAGGACCACGAGGCCGGCGAGCGCCGCGAGGGCCGGCTCGAGCGACATCAGCAGACCGAAGACCCGCGCCGGCATCCGCCGCAGCGCCTCGGTCTCCAGCGAGTACGGGATCACCGAGCTCAGCAGTGCCACCCCCAGGCCGGCCGCCAGCAGTGCCGGATCGAGCAGGTCGCCGCCGGCCTCGAGCACTCCCGGCACGAGCGGCACCAGCGCGCCGACGACCATCGCGAGCGCGAGCCCCTCGCCGCCCTGGAAGACGCGTCCGGCGCGCTGGGCCAGGACGATGTAGAGCGCCCAGAGCACCGCGGCGGTCCCGGCGAACACGAGCCCGATGGCATCGAGCGAACCCGCTGCCGACCACGGCGCCGCGAGCAGCAGGATCCCCGACGCGGCGAGCGCGATCCAGACGAAGTCGATCAGCCGGCGCGACAGCAGGCTGGCGAGCGCGATCGGCCCGATGAACTCGATCGTGACGACCGGGCCGAGCGGGATGCGGTCGAGTGCCTCGTAGAAGCACAGGTTCATCCCGCCGAGCGCGAGCCCGAAGACCCCGGCCAGCACCAGATCAGGCCGTGCGTGTCCGGAGATCCGCGGGCGCCAGGCGATCATCAGGATGATCGCCGCCAGGCCGAGCCGCAGCAGCGACGTGCCCGCCGGCCCGAGGTCGTCGAACAGCGTGACGGCGATCCCCGCGCCGAACTGGATCGACGTCGCACCGAACAGCACGAGCATCACGGGCGGCACCGGATCGAGGACCCGCATACCGCGCTCGGCACCTGCGTCGCGGGCGGCCCGCTGAGGTTCGGCCCCCTGCATGCGGGGGTACGGTACGCCCATGACGAATCGCACACTGGGCGCACACGGCCCCACGGTGTCCGCCCTCGGCCTGGGCTGCATGGGGATGAGCGAGTTCTACGGCCCGACCGACGAGGCCGAGGGGATCGCCGTGATCCATCGCGCGCTCGACCTCGGCATCAACTTCCTGGACACGGCCGACATGTACGGCCCGCACACGAACGAGCGGCTCGTCGCCAAGGCGATCGCCGGCCGGCGCGACGAGGTGTTCCTCGCAACGAAGTTCGGCATCAAGCGCGACGCGGAGAACCCGATGAACCGGGGGATCGACGGCTCGCCCGCCTACGTGCGCAGCGCATGCGAGGCGTCCCTCCAGCGCCTCGGCGTCGACCACATCGACCTCTACTACCAGCACCGCGTGGACCAGCAGACACCGATCGAGGAGACCGTCGGCGCGATGGCCGAGCTGGTCGCCGAGGGCAAGGTGCGCCACCTCGGCCTCAGCGAGGCCGGGCCTGACACGCTGCGCCGTGCGCATGCGGTGCACCCGATCACCGCACTGCAGACCGAGTGGTCGCTGTGGACGCGCGACGTGGAGTCCGACGGCGTCCTGGAGACGACGCGCGAGCTGGGGATCGGCTTCATCCCCTACTCCCCGCTGGGCCGCGGCTTCCTGACCGGAGCGATTCGCACGCTCGACGATCTCGACCCCGACGACTTCCGCCGCCACTCACCGCGGTTCGCCGAGGACCACCTGCGCCGCAACCTGGCGATCGTCGACGCCGTCGAGACGCTCGCCGCCGAGAAGAGCTGCACGCCCGCGCAGCTCGCGCTCGCCTGGCTGCTGGCCCAGGGCGACGACGTCGTCCCGATCCCCGGGACGAAGAAGCTCTCGCGCCTGGAGGAGAACGCGGCCGCCGTCGACGTCACGCTGACCTCCGAGGACCTGCGCCGGATCTCCGACGACCTCCCGCAGGCGGCCGGCGATCGCTACGACGCGACCGGCATGCGCACCGTGCGCGGGTAGGTCGCGCGAGAACGGCCCTCGCTAGGGTCTGTGCATGCCTCTGATCCCCACCGTCATCGAGCAGACCGCCAGAGGCGAGCGCGAGTACGACATCTTCTCGCGGATGCTGAACGAGAGGATCATCTTCCTCGGGCAGCAGGTGGACGATCAGATCGCGAACCTCGTCGTGGCACAGCTCCTGCACCTGGAGTCCCAGGATCCCGACAAGGACATCTCGATCTACATCAACTCGCCGGGCGGGTCGATCTACGCCGGCATGGCGATCTACGACACGATGCAGTTCATCAAGCCCGACGTGTCGACGATCTGCTGCGGGATCGCGATGTCGATGGGCTCGCTGCTGCTGACGGCCGGCGCACCCGGGAAGCGCATGGCGCTGCCGAACAGCCGGATCCTCATCCACCAGCCCTCAGCCGGCTTCGAGGGGCAGTCCACGGACATCGAGATCCACGCTCGCGAGATCCTCAAGACACGCGACACGATCGAGCGGATCTACGCCCACCACACGGGCAAGACGATCGAGGAGGCGCACGCGGACATGGAGCGCGACCGCTTCTTCACCGCCGAGCAGGCCGTCGAGTACGGGCTGATCGACTCGGTGCTCACCCAGCACTGAGCGGCGCAGATGCGGCGGGCCGATCTGGCACCGCGACGTTCTTGTGAGGAACATGAACGTGGTGTACGTTCCCGTTATGACGACCACCCGGGCTTTCCTCGGTGCCACGCGCGCCCTCATCGGGATCGGCAGCTGGCTCGCCCCGGACCAGACCATGCGGGTCTTCGGGATCGACCCCGAGCAGTCCGACCGGTTCGTCGGGCGACTGTTCGGTGCGCGCGAGCTCGCTCTTGCCGGCGCGCTGCTGGCGGCGCCCGCCTCGGCTGTGGCGCCGGTCGCGGCGATCGGTGCCGCAGTCGACGCAGTCGACGCCGTCGCGGGCTTCGATGAGCGCCGGCGCGGCAACCTCTCCACGCGGGCGACCATCCTCGGCCCGGCCGGTGCGCTGCTGTTCGCCACCCTCGGCGTCCTCGTGGCACGCAAGGCGTCCGCGCCGGCCGCGTGAGCGACTCCCCCGCGTACGCCCACCTCCTCAAGCACCAGCCGGCGCAGGCCCGCAGTGCACGGCGAATCGAGGCGCTGCTCGATGCGGCCGCCGAACTGCTGCGCGACCGCGATCCGCAGGCGATCACGGTGCGCGACCTCGCCGCCGCGGCTGGCGTCCCCACCGGAACCCTCTACCAGTTCTTCGACGACAAGGACGCGGTGCTCCAGGCGCTCGCCGTGCGCTTCCTGTCAGTGATGCCTGGGGTGCTCGACACGGCACTGACCCGCACCCCGGACGACTGGTCGCACACGGTCGGCCGGGTCGTCGACGCCTACGCGGCCATGATCCGCGAGCACCCCGCGATCCGGCGGCTCTGGCTGTCCGGCACGCTCGACGCGGCGACCCGGCGGCTCGAGCGCGAGACCGACGCGACGATCGCGAGCCGTCTGGGCGTGCTCCTGCGCGAGCAGGCCGGAACCCGCCGCGGAACGCCCGAGCAGTGGCGGACGCTGGTCGCCCTCATCGACGGGCTTCTGCGTCACGCCTTCACGGAGGACCCCGGCGGCGACCCGATCGCCCTGCGCGAGGCGCGCCGCGCGGCGCGCGCATACGCCGGCACAGTCCTCGGGACGGCCCCCTGGTAGCGCCTGGCCCTCGCTCTCCGGGCCGGGTAGGCTCGGGGCGAGGAGTGGCCGATGAGCGTCGAGGTGAGTCCCCAGCGGGTCAGCGAGCTCAAGGCGCGCGAGGACGCCGCGTTCCTGGAGGGCCACCCCCGCTCCCTGGAGCTGCGTGAGCGCGCCCGGGCGTCGATGCCGTTCGGTGTGCCGATGCCATGGATGGCGACGCTGTACGACCATGCGCCGCTGTACGTCGATTCGGGTGATGGCGCGACGTTCACCGACGTGGACGGACATCGCTACATCGACTTCAGCCTGGGCATCACCGTCGCGTCGGGCGGGCACACGCCGGAGTCCGTGATCCGGGCGGTCGAGGACCGGATCGCGCGCGGGACGCAGTTTCAGCTGCCGACGGAGGACGCGATCTTCCTGTCCGAGGAGCTCGCCCGGCGCTGGGGCGTGCCCAAGTGGCAGTACGCGCTGAGCTCGACGCAGGCGGTGACCGACGTGATCCGGCTCGCGCGGATCCTGACCGGCCGCGAGCAGCTGCTCGTCTTCGAGGGCAAGTACCACGGGAACGTCGACGAGACGCTCGCGGTGGTCGACGGTGACGGGATCGCGCCCGAGTATCACGGGATCACGTACGCCGACATCGCGCGCACCGTCATCGCCGACTGGAACGACCTGGCGGCGGTCGAGCGCGCACTCGCCGGCTGCGAGGTCGCCGTGGTGATCGTCGAGCCGCTGCTGACCAACTCGGGGATCGTGTTCCCGGGTGAGGGGTTCCACGAGGGCCTGCGGCGACTGACGCGGGAGACCGGCACGGTGCTCGTGATCGATGAGACGCAGACCCTGCCGATGGCGTTCGGCGGCCTGATCCGCCAGTGGGGTCTGGAGCCGGACATGGTCGTGCTGGGGAAGTCGCTCGGAGGCGGCGTCCCGGTGTCCGCCTACGGGATGACCGACGAGATCGCAGCGCTGATCGACCGGGAGTTCAACCCCTACGAGGTGTCGGGCGAGGCCGTCGACGAGCCGGGGATCGGCGGGACGATGTTCGCCAACGCGCTGTCGCTCGCCGCCGCTCGCGCCGCCATCGAGAACGTGTGGACCCCCGAGACCTACGCGCGCACGAATGCGCTCGCGCGGGCCCTCGCCGAGGGTCTGCGCGCCACGATCAGCCGCCACGGGTACGACTGGGACGTCTACCACGTCGGCAACCGTGCGGGCTACCGGTTCTCCCCGGATCGGCCGGTCAACAACACGGAGGCCGGCGAACGGGACATGCCGGCCATCCGGAACCTCCAACGGGTCTACTTCCTCAACCGCGGCATCTGGGACTTCGGCTGGTGGGCCCCGCCCGCGATCTCCGCCCAGACCACCGAACAGCACGTCGCCGCCTACCTCGACCTGTTCGCCACCTTCATCGCCGCGCTCTCAGCGCGCTGATACGTTCGCCGCGTGAGCGGCTCGCTCGTCCTTGATGCTCTCGATGGGCAGTGGTCGGTGATTCGCATGCCGGCGGACGCCGCGGTTCCCGACTGGGCGTGGTCATCCGTCCTGGTCTCGGTGACGCGCACGAGGCAGGAGCTCTCGATCGTCGCTCCGAGCGCCCAGGTCCCGGCGGGGGTGATGCGTGAGGACGGGTTTCGCGCGCTGGTCGTACGCGGCCCGCTGGCGTTCAGCATGACCGGCGTGCTCGCGGAGCTCTCCGGCGCCCTGGCCGACGCCGCCGTGCCGATCTTCGTCGTGTCGACGTATGAGACCGACGTGATCCTCGTGCGCGAGAGCGACCTGGCCGTCGCCCGGTCGGCACTCCAGGCCCGCGGTCACCGCGTCGTGTGAGGGCACCCGCTGGCTCGCACGGCGGCGCGCCGGCGTGCGAACATGCCCGCGATGGCCGACGGAGCATCGGAGCGCGTCCCGATCGAGGCGCAGAACGTGGTGGCGCCGCTGTCGCGCTCGGCGATCTTCCTCGTGATGACGGTCGCTGAGGGCGACGAGCACCTCGCGCGCGTGCGGGATGCGCTGGGGGCGATACCCGACCTCGTCAAGAACGTCGGGTTTCGCGATCTCGGCGGCCGGCTGTCGTGCGTCGTCGGCATCGGGAGCGCGCTCTGGGATCGGCTGTCGCCGGGCCGCCGCCCGTCGGATCTCCACCCGTTCACGCCGATCCGGGGACCGGTGCACACCGCGCCGTCCACCCCCGGCGACCTCCTGTTCCACATCCGCGCCGAGCGCGAGGACATGACCTTCGAATTCGAGCGCCAGCTGCTGGACGTGCTCGGCGAGGCGGCCGAAGTCGCCGACGAGACCAGCGGCTTCCGGTACTTCGACGCTCGCGATCTGCTGGGCTTCGTCGACGGCACGGCCAACCCGGTCGGCGCGGAGCTCCCCGATGCAGCGCTGATCGGCGAGGACGCCGACCCGGACTTCGCCGGCGGCAGCTACGTCGTCGTACAGAAGTATCTGCACGACATGGCCGCCTGGGGCGCCCTGTCGACCGAGCAGCAGGAGGCGATCGTGGGCCGCACCAAGATCGACAACATCGAGATCGATGACGACGACGAGCCGCGCAAGTCCCACAAGTCACTGGCGACGATCGAGGACGGCGAGGGCGGCGAACTGGCGATCCTGCGCGACAACATGCCGTTCGGTCGCCCCGGCGCGGGCGAGTTCGGGACCTATTTCATCGGGTACGCCGGCCAGGTCTGGGTGATCGAGCAGATGCTCAAGCGGATGTTCGTCGGCGTGCCGCCCGGCTCCTACGACCGGCTGCTGGACTTCTCGACGGCGAAGACGGGGACGACGTTCTTCGTCCCGACCGCGACGATGCTCGACGAGCTCGGGGCCTGATCCCTCCCGCGGATCAGGTCGCGGCCGCGGCAGTCGGCGCGCGGTAGCCCGGTCGCTCGCCCGTCGACGGGGTGAGGCGCTTGGCGGCGAGCTGCTCGACGAGGAGCTTCGAGCATCGCTCCTGCAGCGCCGGGACGCGTCGTCGGCGTTGGTGGGGTGCGCGAGGTTGCGCTCCTCGTCGGGTCGACGGTGAGGTCGTAGAGCTCGTACTCGTCGGGTTCGGGCTCGGTGACGGTGAGCGTCTTGCGCCCGCGCAGACGCTCGTCGCGCTCGCCGGGAACGGTCCAGAACTGCGGGTTGTCGTGGTAGCGGGAGAACTTCACGAGGTGCTGGTCGCCGTCGACGTCGACCTCGGCGACGACGGTCTCGAGGTGGTTGGGCTGCTCGACGGTCGCGAAGACGCGTGCAGGCGGCGCGACAGCCGCTGAACGGGCTCGCGGCCGTCTCGCTGCCTTCGCTGATCTCGTCGTCGGTCGTGAACAGCACCGGCTCGGACGTCGCGTGCGGGCTCGGCAGCGCGGATCGCCTCCGAGAGGTCACGCCCGACGAGCGGCTGCGCGTCGGTGTGGTCCGCCTGCAGCCGGGCGAGCGCCTGCGTCCTGGTCGATGCCGGCGAGCCCCAGCAGCGTCGGGATCAGGTCCGCGTGGTTGGTCGGGACGTCGAGCTCGCGCGCGCCGCCGGGCAGCAGCGGGCTGGACACGAGGAACGGCACGCGCAGCGCCTCCTCGTAGGCGACGTGCCACTTCTCGTGCATGCCCCCGTGGGCGCCCTGCATGTCACCGTGGTCGGAGCTGAAGACGACGATCGTGTTCTCGTACGCCCCGCTGGCCTGCAGCGCGTCGAGCACCCGCGTGATCTGCTCGTCGACGGTCGCCTGCACCTGGTAGTAGAACTTCAGGTGCGTCTCGATCCAGGGCTGCGGCGCGGCGATCCTGGTCCCCAGAGTCGACGATGCTCTGCTGGCAGCGAGGGCTTGGTCGAGAGGTCCTCGTCGTGGGTCGGCGCCTGGTCGACGTGCGGCACCTCGGAGGGGTGGTAGCGCAACCCCTGCGTCAGGGCGACCACGCCGAATAGCGAGTCGTCGTGCGGGTTCAGGAACGAGCAGACCGTCAGCCACGGCTCGTCCGCCGCCTCGGCGTCGAGGCGCTCGAGCAGCGCGATCGTCTCGTCGGCGGTGAACGGGTCCTTGACCGTGCCGGTGTTGTGCTTGCCGAGCCCGTGCGGCTCGGGCCCGACCCACTCCGAGAAGCCGTAGTCGTCGAGCAGGTCGGCCTCGAGGTACTTCGCGATGTTCTCCGGCTGCGGCGTGCCGTCGTCGTCGATCGACAGCAGGAACCCGTCGCCGTCCTGGGCGTCCAGATGCGCGTGCGAGGCATGCCACTTGCCCTTGAAGTAGGTCCGGTAGCCGCCGGCGCGAAACCAGTCGCCGAGCGTCGGCACCGTGTCCGGCGCGAGCCAGAACATGTCATCGCTGTCGGCGCTCTTCGCGAGCCCGTCGGTCTGCGTCACGCCGTGCAGCGACGGATAGTGCCCGGTCAGCAGCGACGCGCGGCTCGGCGCGCACGCCGCCGCCATCGGATAGTGATGCGTGAACGAGACGCCGTTCTGCCCGCAGGCGCTCCTGCCCGGGGAGTGCTCGCGACGATACGCGCGCCAGCTCGTCGGACTCGTACGGCGGGCGGGTAGCGCAGCTGATCGGTCAGGATGAGCGAGGACGTTCGGGCGGCTCATCGCGCCACCCTATTCCAGAACGAAACGCGGGTCAGGGCCGTATCGGCGCCGCCGTCTGAATCTTCAGCGGGGTGATGGCGGTCCCGTCGCTCCAGCGTCCCATCGAGCGGTGGGCGGGGGTGTTCCCGAGCGCGTATCGGCAGTCCCTGCCCGCGATGGCGCAGCTGCGCAGGGCGTCCCAGACCTTCCAGCAGAAGTTCCAGTCGTACGCGTTGAGCTGCCAGACTCGGCCACCAGCCCGTCGGGCTCCGGGCCGCCGGCGCAGACGCCGTGCTTGGAGGACAGGGCCGGCTGGCCGTGCGTGTCGGCGTGCGTGAGGACGAGGCTCTTGTTGCGCGCCGGGACCTGCTCGAGCTTGGGGAAGACGGCGTTGCACGAGGAGTTCGCCTTCCCCGTCTCGGAGATGACGCCGTCGGCGCCGGAGTGGCACTCGAACTTCACGCTCGCGGGGATGCCGGCCAGCGAGTGGTCCAGCGCCGGCTCGCCGAAGCCGTTGAGGCCGCCGTCGTGCGGGTCGTCGAGGAAGATCGCTCGCGGCTTGGGCAGGTGGAGCTTGCGGTAGCGGTTCGTGAGGTTCGCGGTGAGGATCCCGCCGAACGAGAACCCGAAGTAGCTGGCCCTGCTCACGTCGGGCTGCACGCGGCTGCGGTCTGCGCGCAGGTAGGCGAGCGCTGCCGTGGATCGCGTTCGTCGCCGAGGTGACGCAGGGCTCGATGTTGAACGGGCCGGGGCACGGCGCGGCGATGTCGGTCTGCCAGCGGGGGTAGATCACGATGCTGCCGTTGCGCACGGTGTGGCGGATGAAGCCGGCCATCTGCTTGTAGCCGGCGTACTCGTAGTAGCCGTGCATGACGACGGTGACCGGCGCGCTCTTCGGCCGCGGCCCGACGGGCTCGAAGACGTACCAGGCGTCCGCGCCGCTGCCGCCAGAGGTCACGCGCCAGTCGGCGTGGGTGTAGTCGCTGCCGCCGGGCCCGGACTTCGGCTGTGGCGGCTGCGTCACCGCGGCGCTGGCGGCGAGCACGAAGCAGCGCGAGCAGCAGCGCCGCCAGCGCCACGGCTCGAGCCGACGTCGGGAGACAGCGCGCGCGCATCACAGGCCGGTGCTCCGCAGCTGGGCGCGCGGGGTGCGGCCGAGGCGCAGGATCATCTCGGTGAAGGCGATGGACTGCGCGCGGACGCGGGTGAGGTCCACCTTGTCGGTCGTCGTGACGCCCCAGTTGAGGAGGTAGGTCGGGCCGGCGATGAAGTTGGCGTCGGGCATGCCACCGGCGGCGTAGAGGTACTGACCTTCACCCGGCCATGCGGCATCGTTCGGCGCGCCGCTGGCCTTCGGATTGAGCGGTCGCAGCACACCGGAGGGTGGATCTTCGCGCGCTTGAGCGCGGCGAGCGAGGCGTCAGCGAGCGCCTTGGATCCCGGAGCGAAGATGCTGCCGGGCTCCCACGTCACTTGGCAAGCACCCGGATGCCGTCGAAGCCTCCCCAGTGCTCGTCGTGCGCCACTCGGTCACGAGACGGGAACGCCGCCATCGCGGCTGCTGCCGTATCAGCCTGCTGCTCGAAGAAGACCAGGATGTGGTCGGGCTCGACGCGGCGAAGCACTCCGGTCCGGGATGCGCCCACGTCCTGAACGCTACATCCACAGACGCCAGCCGACGACGTCTGCTTTTCGCTGGGGTTCGCCAGGCGCCTGAAGCGAGGCCTCGCGCCGCCAGGGTGACAACCATCTCGCGATCCGCTAGGACTTCTGCGATGGCCAAGCCCCCTCCCGTCGTGCCGGCCCCGGGTTCGTTCGGAGCGAAGGCGTTCAACTGGTTCAACGGCACCATGGCGTTTCTTTACCGCCGGACGGGTGGACGGATCGGCGGCAAGATGAGCGGCGGCGACGTGTTGCTGCTTCGCCACGTGGGGCGAAAGACGGGCCAGGCGCGGACGGCGCCGCTGATGTACGTGCGCGACGGCGAGGACATCGTCGTCGTCGCCTCGCGCGGCGGGTCGGACGCGATGCCGGCGTGGTACCTCAACCTCCAGGCGAACCCGCGCACGTCGGTCGAGCTCGGCCGCGAGACGCTCGACGTCGTCGCGCGCGACGCGACGGAGGAAGAGCACGATCGCCTGTGGGCGCTCGCCCTGACGAACTACCCGCACTTCGACGCCTACCAGGAGCGCACGGAACGGCGCATCCCGGTGGTCGTGCTCGAGCCGGCCTAGCGGCCGCGGCGCCCGTCTCCGGAAGAGCGACACGCTTTCCGCATTGCATGCAAGCAGGAGCGGGCCAGCATCGCCCGCGACCACGACCAGGGGGAACTCCTCGACGGGTCCGACGCGTGCTCGTGCTTCGCCTGGGTCTAGACGGTGCGTAGAGCTTCGGTTGGCGAGAGTCGTGATGCGCGAACGGAGGGGTAGACGCCAGCGATCGCACCGATCAGCAGCGCCGCCATCATGCCGCCGACGATCGCGAGGATCGGCACGACGGTCGGCTGCCCCTGCGCGGTCGAGTAGATCGCGGTGACGATCGCCCCGAGCACGGCGCCCACAGCTCCGCCGATCGCTGCCAGCGCCGGCGCCGACTGGATCCTCGGCCTCGGCACCCGGTTCTCCGAGGCGGACTGCAGCTCGTGGGAGCCCGAGTACACGTTCAATTTCCCGCCGACCAAGCTGATCCACATCGACATCGACCCGGCCGAAATCGGGCGCAACTACCCCGTCGAAATCGGCGCGGTCGCGGACCTGAAGCAGGCCCTGACGGTGTTGAATCGCGTCGCCCGCCGGCTGGTGCCTAAGGGAGTGACGCGGCCGGCGCTGGAGAAAGAAATCGCGAAGGTGCGTACCGCCTTCGTGGCCGGCAACAAGGCGCACATGACCAGCAACGCCTACCCGATGCGCCCGGAGCGGATTCTCGCCGACGTGCGCGAGGCGCTGCCGCGCGACGCGCTGATCACGACCGACGTGGGCTGGAACAAGAACGGCGTCGGCCAGCAGTTTCCGATTCTCGAGCCGGGCACGATCTTCACGCCGGGCGGTTACGCGACGATGGGCTTCGGGGCGCCGGCGGCGCTGGGCGCGAAGATCGCCCGTCCGGATCGGGTGGTGGTTGCGCTGGTCGGCGACGGCGGCTTCGGGCAGAACCCGGCCATGCTCGCGACTGCATTCGAGGAAGACGTCGCCGTGGTCTGGGTGATCATGAACAACTACGCGTTCGGCACCATCGCTGGCCTCGAGAAGGCGCACTTCGGCACGACCTTCGCCACGGTGTTCGAGAAGAACGGCAAGCCGTACTCGCCCGACTTCGCGGCGATCGCCAAGGCCTACGGCGTCGACGGCGTGAAGATCAACAGCGCCGCGGAGTTCAAGCCCGCACTCGTGAAGGCGATCAAGGCGAAGAAGCCCTTCGTGATCGACGTCATCATGCAGAACGAGCCGGTCCCCACCGCGGGCCACTGGAACATCATGGACATCTACTCGCCGGGCAAGAAGGTGCACCACGTGAGCACCGGGACGGTGGCCGCGGATTGATCGCACGAGGCCGGGATGACGACGCGCGCAGCGGTCCGACTGCGCCGACCCGGGGAAGCGCCGAGCGCCGGCGCGATGAACGACACGAGGCGGCATCGGCGACGACAAGAAGGGACGGCGGAACCGGCTACGACAGCTAGCCGCGCCGTCCCCGCAATGGAGAGAGCAGCGTGAAGCAGGAATACTCGTTGGCCCATTTGACGGTGCTCGGCTGCGCGCCGCCGGAGATGATCTACGTCGCGGCGCGCGCCGGTTACGACTACGTCAGCATCCGCCCCATCTACATGGGGCTGCCGGGCGAACCCAACTACGCGCTGGCCGACAACCCGCAGATGCTCAAGCAGACGAAGAAGGCGCTCGCGTCGACCGGCGTCCGGGTGCACGACATCGAGCTCGCCCGCGTCTACGAAGGACTCCATCCCACCAAGTACCTGCCCGCGATGGAAGTTGCGGCCGAGCTGGGCGCCAAGGCGGTCCTCTCCAGCGTCTGGGGCGGCGAGCGCGATTTCTACGTCGAGAAGTTCGGCGAGATCTGCGATCTGGCGAAGCCGTTCGGATTGACCGTGGATCTCGAGTTCGTCCCGATCGCCGCGGTGCGCAACCTGGCGCAAGCCGTCGACCTGCTGCGCGCGGTCGACCGCAGCAACGCGGGCCTGATGGTCGACATGCACCACTTCCATCGCTCGCGCGACAAGGTGGAGGATCTGGACGCGGTGCCGCGCGAGTGGTTCCACTTCGCGCACCTGTGCGACGCGCCGGCCGAGATCCCGACCGACCGGGACGAGATGATCCGCATCCTGCGCGAAGCGCGGCTGTACGTGGGCGAAGGCGGCATCGACGTCGCCAGCATCCTCCGCCACATACCGCCGTGCGTGTACTCGATCGAATTGCCGAACAAGGCGCGCCACGAGGAACTCGGATACGCCGAGCACGCGTTTCGCTGCCTGGAAACGCTGAAGGCCTACGTCGCCGCCCACGGCGGGAATTGACCTGCGCCCGACGGTACCGGACTCGAACGTCATGGCCGTCCCGGAGAGAGAGGAAAACGATGACCCGCCTGGCCGATGCATTGTTCCACCTGCTGAAGATCGCCGCGGCCCTGTGCCTCGCGTTAATGATCGTTCTGGTGTTCAGCAACGTCGTGCTGCGCTACGCGGCGAGCGAAGGAATCGCTGCAGCCGAGGAACTGTCCTCCTGGTGCCTGGTGTGGATCACGTACATCGCAGGGCTGATCGCGCTACGCGAACACGGTCACCTCGGGTTCGACTCGTTCGTCAAGGCCTTGCCGGTGGGGGGCCAGCGCGCCTGCCTCGCCGTTGCGCAACTGCTGATGATCGCGATGGCCGCCCTGTTCCTGGTCGGCGGCTGGGAGCAGACCCAGATCAACATCGGCGTCCGCGCGTCGGCCTTCAACGCATCGGCGGGCTGGCTGTACGGGACGAGCCTGCTGTTTAGCATTGTCGCGATCCTCGTGCTGTTGAACGACTTCTATCGCACGGTCACCGGCAAGCTCCACGCTGACGAGCTCGTGATGGTCGAGTCCGAAGGCGGCGAGGCGCTGGGGGCGGCGGCGCTGCATCCCATCGAACCCGACAACCGCGCGCCGTCGGCCCCGCCGTCCAAACGTGACTAGGAGAGCGCCATGACCATCGTCGTCTTCCTCATGGCGCTGATCGGCGGCATGCTGATCGGCATGCCGATCGCCTTCGCACTGCTGCTGTCGGCGGTGGCGATGATGTTCCAGCTCGACCAGTTTCAGCCCGGTGTCGTCGCGCTGCGGCTGATCAATGGCGCCAACTCGTTCACCCTGCTCGCCGTCCCCTTCTTCCTGCTCGCCGGCGAGGTGATGAACGTCGGCGGGTTGTCAAAACGGATCGTCAAGGTCGCGATGGCCCTTGTCGGCCACAAGCGGGGCGGGCTCGGCTACGTGACGATCGTCGCGTCGTGCCTGCTCGCGAGCCTTTCCGGCTCCGCGGTCGCCGATGCCGCAGCGCTCGCCACGCTGCTCGTGCCGATGATGACCGCGTCCGGCCACCAACAGGGACGCTCGGTCGGCCTGGTCGCGGCCGGCGGCATCATCGGGCCGATCATTCCGCCCTCCATCCCCTTCGTCCTGTTCGGCGTGGTAGGCGGCGTTTCGATTTCCAAGCTGTTTCTCGCGGGCATCGCGCCAGGGATCCTGATGGGCGCCGGCCTCGCCATCACGTGGTGGTGGCTCGCCCGCAACGAGGACCACGCCATGCACGACAAGCAGAGCTGGGGCGACGTGGGGCGGGCGCTCGCCGATGGAATCTGGGCGCTGTTCCTGCCGGCGATCATCATCCTGGGCCTGAAGTTCGGCATCTTCACGCCTACCGAAGCGGCGGTCGTGGCGGCGGTCTACTCGCTGTTCGTCGCAATCTTCATCTACCGCGAGCTCAAGATATCGCAACTGTTCGAAGTGTTCGTCACCGCGGCGAAAAGCACCGGCATCGTCATGTTCCTGGTTGCCGCCGCGCTGGTCGCGGCCTACTTCATCACCATCGCCGATCTGCCGAACCAGGTCGTCGAGCTTCTGCGGCCGGTGATGGGCAACCAGACGCTGCTGCTGCTCTCGATCATGGGGATCCTGTTCGCTGTCGGCTGCGCGATGGACCTGACGCCGATCGTCCTGATCCTGACCCCGGTGCTGCTGCCGGTCGTGAAGGAGGCCGGCATCGATCCGATCTACTTCGGCGTGCTGTTCGTCGTCTGTGGCTCGATCGGCCTGATCACGCCACCGGTCGGCACGGTGCTCAACGTCGTCGCCGGCGCGACCAAGACGTCGATGGGGACGGTGGTCAAGGGCGTTCTGCCGTTCCTGCTTGCGCACACCATCGTGCTGCTGTTGCTGGTTTTCTTCCCCGCGCTCGTCACCGTCCCCGCGAAGTGGTTCGCCGGATAGCGTGCGGAAAAGAGTTGTCGAGCCGCGCGGGCGCGCGGCCCGGCGAGATCGATCGAAGTGGTCCATTTCACCAAGGAGAGCAAGATGAAGAAGTTGCTGCTAGTGATGCTGGCGGCGTGCGGTCTGGCCGTCGCGGCCGGTGCGCAGGCACAGATCAAGGAACAGACACTTCGTTTCGCGACGGTGAACCCCAAGGGGCACCCCATCGTTGCCGGCATGGAGAAGTTTGCCGAGCTCGTCGGGCAGAAAAGCGGCGGCAAGATGAAGGTTCAGTTGTTCCCGGGCTCGCAGCTTGGCGGCGACGTGGAGGTGCTGGCGTCGGTCCAGGGCGGCACGATCGACTTCACGTCGATGAACTCCGGCATCCTGCAGAACCAGGTGAAGGAATTCGCGATCGTCGATTTCCCGTTCCTCTTCGACAATGGGAAGGAAGCGGACGCGGTGCTAGACGGCGCCGTCGGCAAGCAGCTCAACGACAAGCTGCCGGCGAAGGGCGTGATCGGCCTGGCGTACTGGGAGCTGGGCTTCCGCAACCTCACCAACAGCAAGCGTCCGGTCACCAAGGCTGACGACATCCAGGGCCTGAAGCTGCGCGTCCTCCAATCGCCGATCTACGTCGACACGTTCAAGGCGCTGGGCGCCAATCCGGTGCCGATGGCGTTCGCCGAGGTCTATTCGGGGCTCGAGCAGAAGACGATCGACGGCCAGGAGAATCCGGTCACCGTGATCCTGGCGAACCGCCTGAACGAGGTCCAGAAGTACATGGCCCTCACCCGGCACATCTACAACCCGCAGTCGGTGCTGATGAGCAAGAAGACGTGGGACAAGATGTCGAAGCAGGAGCAGGACATCATCGTTGCGGCGGCCAAGGAATCCACGGTCTTCCAGCGGCAGTTCACGCGCGAGGCGTCGGACAAGGCGCTTGCCGAACTCAAAAAGACGATGGAGGTCACCGAGCTTCCACCCGCCGAGATGGCAAAGATCCGCGCCAAGGTCAAGCCGGTCGTCGACAAGTACACCGCCGACGTCGGAGCCGATCTCGTCAAGCAACTCTACGCCGAGATCGACAAGGTTCGCGGCAAATGACCACGTGAAGGTGGCGGTCCGACGGGCGTGCTGCCCGCACACGTCGGACCGCGTCGAAGTCCGCGGAGTCCTTTGAATGAAGACGGCGCACCTTGCCGTCGCCGGCCGACGTGGCGAAGAAGCCGCTCGTGATTGACATCGTCATGCAGAACGAGGCGGTCCCCACCGCGGGCCACGGGAACATCATCGACATCTACTCGTCGGGCAGGAAGGTGCACAACGTGAGTACCGGCACGGCCGATTGAGTGCACGCAAAGGAGGATCGCCCCCATGAAACACGACTACTCGCTCGCCCATCTCACGGCCCTGACGCTGACGCCGCCCCAACTGGTCGACGTCGCCGCGCGCGCCGCCTATCCGTACGTCGGGCTGCGCCTGACGCGGGTCACGCCCGCCGAGCCGCTCTACGACCTGGCGCACGACCGCGCACTGATGAACGAAACCAAGGCCCGGCTCGCGGCGACCGGGGTCCGGGTGCTCGACATCGAGCTCTTCCGCATGGATCCCGCGCTCGAGCCCGACAGTTTCATTCCGGTACTCGACGCGACCGCCGAGCTCGGCGCCCGCCACATCATCGCGCAGCTACCCGACCCCGACCGCGAGCGGGCGACCGCACGCTTCGCCCGGCTGTGCGATCTCGCCAAGCCGCTCGGGGTCTTCGTCAGCCTCGAATTCCCGCATTGGACCGAGACGGGCAACCTCGCGGAGGCGACCAAGGTGGTGCGGGCGGTGAATCGAAGCAACGCCGGTATCCTGGTCGACATGCTCCATTTCGGCCGCTCCGATTCGAGTCTCGAGGATCTCGCCGCGCTGCCGCGGGCGTGGTTCCGCTTCGCGCACGTCTGCGATGCGGCGAAGGAAGTGCCGCCGACCATGGAGGGCATCATCCGCACGGCGCGCGACGAGCGGCTCTTTCCCGGCGAAGGCGGCATCGATGTCCGCGGCATCCTCGCGCGCATGCCGCAGGACATTCCGTACGCGCTGGAGATTCCCCGGGTGACGCTGACCAAGGCGATCGGGTCCGCCGAAGTGGCGCGCCTCGCCGTGACCGTCGCGCGGAGCCACCTCGACGACGACGAGCCGGTGCAACCACCGCTCGACGCGCGGCCGCGGGCGGCGAAAGTCGGCGCCGTCGCTGGCGCGGCGTCGTGAAGCAGCTGCGCGCGGTATCGCGGGGCGCCTGCTGACGCCAGCCGCAGCGTGCTCGTGCAAGCCGCCGCCACACGCAGTCCCGCGCTGATGCTGCATCGCATCAACGCGACGCATTGCCGCGATTTGGCGAGTCTGTTAAATTTTGTTTGCGATCCCGTCAATTCCGAGACTTCCATGGCGACGCAGGTTTCGTCGATCCGCATCACGGCCATGCGCAAGCCCAAGGCGCCAAAGGCCAACCGCACCCGGATCCTTGCGGCCGCCATCGCCGAGTTCGCCTCCCGCGGCGTCAAGGGGGCGAGCATGGACGCCATCGCGGCGCGCACGAGCACGACGCGCGCGCTGATCAACTATTACTTCGGCGGCAAGGAGCAGCTGTATCTGGCCGTGCTGGAGCGCGTCTATGCGGAGATCCGGGACGCCGAGCGCGATCTCGATCTCGATCACCTGCCGCCGGTGGACGCGATCCGCCGCATCGTGGAGTTCACCTACAACTATTACGTCGAGCACGAGTATTTCGTGCGGCTCGTGGTCGCCGAGAACCAGGCCAAGGGCCGCCTCATGAAACGGTCCGCGACGCTGCGCACCGTGAACCGTCCCATCGTCGACATGCTGGGCACAGTGATCGCGCGCGGCCAGGCCGACGGCACATTCCGCCCCGACGCGGATCCAATCGACGTCCACATGGCGATCGCCGCCCTGGGGATGTTCAACGTCACCAACCAGTACACCTTTGGCACCCTATTCCAGCGGGACATGGGCGCGAAGGGGAATGTGCCCTACC
>CAWFOF010000023.1:0-110852 GCA_963817295.1 uncultured Solirubrobacteraceae bacterium
GATACGCCTGGCGGATCTCCGTGCCGATGTTGATCTTGGCGATCCCGCGCGGGATGGCGGCGAGCACGAATTCCTGGCGGATGCCCGACCCGCCGTGCAGCACGAGGGGCACGCCGGTGACGCGCGCGATGTGCTCGATGCGCTCCAGGTTGAGGCGCGCCTCGACCTTTTTCTGGTCCTTCTGCACGCCGGAGATGGCACCGTGGATGTTGCCCACCGCGACCGAAAGCCAGTCGCAGCCAGTCTGGTCGACGAAGCGGCGCGCCTCTTCCGGGTCAGTGAAGCCGCGCCCTGAGGCAAACAGTTCTTCGTACGGCGGCAGAGGCCCGGACTCGTGCCCGAGGATCGCGCCCAATTCGGCCTCACAGGGGATGCCGGCAGCAAGGGCCAGCTCCGCGACAGGCCGCGTGGCCTGGATATTTTCGGCCAGTGCCAGGCGCGAGCCGTCTACCATGACCGAATGGTAGCCCAGAGCAATTGCATCCTGGATGACCGGCAGTGCATCCACGCGCTGCCCATCCTCATCGATGATGGGGATGTGGTCCAGATGCAGCCAGACATGCCCCGGTTGGTTCCAGCGTTCATATTCATCCCGCACCGCCTTCGGGCTGCGGCTCTCGAACTTGCGCCACTCCAGGCGAGCCACGCTGACCATGGCCACGCTGTCCTGGTTGGCGACGGCCTCGATCACCGGGCGCATCATCGGCAGGTAGGGGATATTGAAGGCCAGGATCGCTGACCCGATCTTTTGCGCCTGGCGGACGATATCAGCGCTCCGCATAGCCGCACAACGCGATGGCGCGCGGGCCGGTATGCACCCCCAGGACGGGGGAGACGATGCTGGATGAACAGTTCCTGCGGGGCTGTATTCGCGCCCGCACCCGTTCGGCCAGGGCCTGGGCTTCGGGCAGGGCGTCGTTGTGCAGCACGGTGATGTGCAGCGGGTGGCCCGGGGTAATATGGCGGAAAAATTCCTTGTACAGGCCGTCGATGGCGGTCTTTGCGCGAGCGGCCCGGGATGGAGGCGCCGACCGTGCCGGTATCCGGGCGGACGTAGATCAGCGGTTTGATATTCAAGATCGAGTTCAGGAAGCGCGCCGCCTCGCTGATCCGCCCGCCCTTGCTCAGGTATTCGATCGTGTCCAGGGAGATGTAATAGGCCATATCCTGCTGCACCTGGCTGGCGGCGGCCTGCATGGCCTCCAGCCCGCCCCCGGCTTCGCGCGCGCGGGCCGCGGCGATCACCTGCCAGCCCAGCCCCATCGAATTGTTCTTGCCGTCCATCACGTGCACCGGGATCGGGCTGTCCTGCGCGGCGCGCCTGGCCGATTCGATCGTGCCGCTCATCGCGCTGCTGATGGTGATCGCCAGGATTTGGCTGGCCCCGCCTGCCGCGGCCCGCCGGTAGGCTTCCAGAAAGGCCTCGGGCGTCGGCTGCGAGGTGGTGGGGTGTTGGGTTTCCTTGGACAGGCGCTCGTAGAACTGGGCGGCGGTCAAAGCTCCACGCCGTCCAGGAACTGTTCGCTGCCAAAAATGATCGTCAGCGGCACCACCGTGATTTCGTACTGCCGGATCCATTCCGCGGGGATATCGCAGGTGCTGTCGGTAACCAGGGCAATTCGAGTGGGGCATATTTTCCGTCCATGTTTTATTGGGCGGCGGGCTGCCATCCCATGCGGTAAGGTACTTGTAATTTTACCCGAGAAACCGTGCTCTCAACGCAGTTTTTGGCGCACGCGCAGCGCTTCATTCCAATGGATGAAGCTGTGGCGGGTGGGGGGCATCAGCAGCAGCCCGGCAATCGTCAGCCCGCCCCAGTAATCGAGGATTTCGTGGGCCGCCGGCGTGAGCGCGCCCTCGGCCATGATCTGTGCCAGCCGGGCCGGGTCGACCCTGTCTTTATACTGCCCCGGCCGCAGGTTCTGCACGATCTCGCGCGTGGAGCGGCCCACCGCCAGCCGGTAGGCCCTCAGCGCCTCCAGGTCGATCTCTCCGCTGAGCCGGGCGATATCTTGCGGCTGCTGGCGTTGCCCGTGTCTGCCGCGGCGATCTTGAGCCGGGCCTGCCAGCCGTCGCGCCGGAACAACTGGGGGCGGCCCGCCACCAGCAGGTTCATGGTGATGTCCTCGATGCGCGTGATGTGCCACGCCAGCCAGGCCATGCGAATGCTCCTGCCCGGGCGGGATGCGGCGCAGCTCGTCCGCGGACAGGCCGGCCCAGGCCTCATCTTCAAACGACCCCAGGCCCGAACGGCTCATTTCGGCGGCGTGCACCATGGCATGCTGGGTCAGGAACAGGGCGACGGCCTGCGGGTGCTCGTCGGGCCGGTTGAGCGCCTGGCGCAGGGCCTGCTGGCGCTCATTCCACGATTTTCGGTTTGGATCCATGTGTTTATCTCTTCGGCAGCCTGAGAATCACCGGCACGGCCAGCAGGGCTGCCAGGGCGCTGCCCATAAAGACCGGGCGCATGCCAAAGCGGTCGGCCAGCGCGCCGACAGCGACCACCACGATCGAGCGCAGGATGAAGCTGCTGGACATGTAGATCCCGTTGGTCAGCGAGCGGTTGGCCTTGAAGCGGCCCTGGATCATGGCCAGAAATGCCGGGTTGGCGATGAAGGCGCTCAGGCCGATCCCTACCAGCATGACGATTTGCAGCCAGCCCTGCGCCCACAAAAAGCCGAACGAAAAGACGACCGAGACCAGCGTCCCGAACAGGGCGATGTTGCGCTGGCCGACCCGGTCGCTGAATAAGCCCATCAGCAGCACGCCCACCGTGCCGGCCAGTTCGACAACCGCCAGGGATGCCCCCGCCAGGGCAAAGACCGCCCCCTCACGCGACATGAAGGTCGGCAGGTAGTTGACGATATTGGCGTTTAAAAAGCCGGTGATGAAGGTGATCGCCATAATCGGCAGCATCAGGCCGCGCATTTCGGCCAGCGCCTGGCGCACGGGCAGTCCGGGCCCGGCCTGGGCCTGGCGCACGGTGGAAACATTCTTCAGGCGGAAGTAGAGGATGATCGAAGCCAGCATGCCCAGCCCCATCAGCCAGGGCAGGCCTTTCAATGTCAGGAAACCGATCGCCGCGACGCGATGATCCCGGCCGTCAGGCCGGTCAGGAGCAGCATGATGCCGAGCACCGCCGGAAGCGCGATGCCGGACTCGCCGGCGAGGAAGCGACGAAGCGACAGGCGGTGGATCAGTTGCATCGTGGACCTCGGGTCGGCTCGGTCGGATCCGCCGAACGCACATAGATGGCGTCATCGAGGGCGGTCGAGCCCTTGGCGGTTGTGCGGAAGTCGCGCGCCGGCAGCGCCGTGAACGAGATCGCGATTCGCACGGGCAGGTTCAGGACCGTCGCGGCGAGCGGCGTGGCGAGCTGCGCATCCGGCAGCGTCGGCGTGCCCGTGCCCCAGGCGTAGTAGCGGAAGATCGGCGTACCGGAGGTCTGCGCGACGTTCTCCAGGATCGTCCGGGTGCTCGTCGGCGTTCCCGGCCACGTCATCGTCGGCGGGGTGCCCGTGCCGACGTAGCGCTGCAGGACGAGGTCTCCGCCGGTCAGGGACAGGACGTGCTTCTCGGCGATCGCGTTCGCGTCGCCGGTGTTGACGTAGTAGGTCAGCGCGGTGTCGCTCCCCGCCAGAAGCGGCGGGTCGTTCGCGCTGAGGCAGACCTGCGAGCGCAGGTCGCGCGTGATGAAGTCCATGGCGGCGCGGCCGCGCTGCGCGGAGTCGACGCGCTGACGCGTCGTCCCGGCGAGAATCGTCGAGCGGTCGAGCAGCTGGATCGCGCCGAACAGAACGATCAGGCCGACGATCATGCCCATCAGCAGTTCCGGAAGGGTGAACCCGTCCTCGGCCGCGAGTGCCGGCGTCGGGAGGGTCATGTGCATGCCCCCGTCGTGACGCCGGTGGTGGGGAGCGTGATCGTCAGCAGCGAGGTCCCGGCCGGCGCGCGATCCTGGATCGTGGCGCTGGTGACACGGCGGCTGCCCGCGCCCTGCTTGTCGTCGGCGCAGACCTGGTAGTCGCCGTAAGGCATGCCGGGGTTCTGCAGGTTGCCGGTCGCGGTGTTGATCGGGGCCGTGAAGGTGCTGCCGCAGCCCGCGGTCTTGGGCGTGATGCGGACGTTGTAGTTGCCGGCGGACGGCGGGTTGCCGCCCTGGACCTTGATGTTCAGCGCCGGCAGGCGGACGGTGATCGACTGGGTGCCGCCCGGCGCGATCGTCGCGGTCGGCGCCGACTGCGAGAAGGTCCGCGGATCAGCTCCGGCGCACGCGCCGCCCCAGACCACGTAGCCGTTCGTGAACGGGAACAGCGTGTAGTTCGAGGAGATCATCGTCGCGGGCGTCGCGCTGTTGAACACGCGGTAGTTCGGCAGCGGGAGCGCGGTGTTGGCGACCGTGACGTCGGTCGCCTTGGCGACGAAGGTCGTCCCGCTGACCGACGTGTCGAAGTTGACGTCGAGGTCGGCGGCGCGGTCGTAGTCGAAGATCAGGCTCGAGGTGTTCCCGCCGGTGACGCTCGTCGACTGGCTGACGGCCTGCTGGCCCGCGGGGTTGACGTAGCCGGGCGTGTTCAGCGCGACCGCGTAGTTCCCAGTCGGCAGATACCCCCAGAAGATGCAGCCGTCCGCGTCGCTGGTCGCGTTGCTCGCGGTCGGGCCGGTGAGGTCGGCGTTGATCCCCTGGATGCCGGTGGCGGTGCGGTCCTGGATCTTCGCCTGGATGCTGCCCTGGCCCGGCCCGAACGAGCCGTTGGGGACGGCGACGATGCTCTCGGACTTGATCGGCTTCGTCGCGCCCATCGTCGGCCACGTGACGGTCGAGGTGACCTTCAGGTAGTCGGCCGCCGTCGTGCCGCCCACGCAGGTCGCGTTGCCGGTCGAATCGTCGACCCAGATCGCCTTCGAGGTGATCGTGTAGGTGATCGGCGGCGTCCCGGAGACCTGCGTGCGCGTCTGACTGAGCCCGGTGACCTCCTGCACGTTGAGCGCGCGCATGCGCTCCATGTCCTGCTGGGCCAGCGAGGCGGCGACGCTGCGGAACTTCTGGTCGGCGCTCTCCTGCGCGGTGGCGTCGAGCGCGGCGAGGAAGCCGAGCGACAGGACGACGAGCAGCACGGCGGCGACGAGCGCCTCCATCAGGAACGAGCCGCGCTCCTCCCGGAGCAGGCGGGTACCCACCCCAGAACGAGGCCGGCTGTCGCGGCGACTGCGAGAAATGCCCACGCTCGCGCTATCGGTGCCCTGGCGTGCGCCTTGACCGTGGTTCCCACCGGCTACGACAACGGTCCGCCCGGGCTCGGGTCCGGGGTAGGACATCCGTCCGCTCGCCCGCCGTTCAGGGCGCCGGAAGTACCGCTCAGAGCGCGGGCAGCCGCTGTGCCAGCGTGTCGACCGCGGCGAACAGGTCCCCGCCGGAGGCGACGCGCCGGAGGACCTCGGATGCCGTGAACGCGAGTGCCTGCGGGTCGCCCCCCGAAGCGCAGCGCTCCACCTCGTCCCAGTCGACCGGGGTCGAGACCGTCGGGCGCGGCCGGGCGCGGAGCGAGTACGCGGCGATCGTCGTCTTCGACGGATCGTTCTGGTACCAGTCGATCAGAACCCGTCCCTCGCGCCTCGCCTTCGCCTGGGTGGCGACGACGAGCGCCGGCTCCTCGCGCGCCAGCAGCTCGGCCAGCGCCCGCGCGAAGGCACGGGTCTGCTCGAACCGCGCGTCCGGGTGGTTGAGCGGGAGATAGACCTGCAGCCCCTTGGAGCCCGACGTGCTTGGCCAGGCACCGCAGTCCGACGCCGTCCAGCGTCGCGCGCAGCAGCAGGGCGACGCGGCAGCACTCCTCGATCCCCGCCGGCGGCCCGGGATCGAGGTCGAAGACGACCGCGGTCGGGACGCCGGGATGCGCGGCCCGTGCCAGTGGCGCGTGCAGCTCCAGTGCCGCGAGCTGCGCCAGCCAGACCAGCGTCGCGGCGCCATCGGCGCAGACGGCGTTGATGGTCCGCCGTCCGACCTCGATCTCAACCGTCCTGGCCCACGCGGGCGCGTGTGCGGGCGCGCGCTTCTCGAAGAACGCCTCGCCGTCGACCCCGTCCGGATAGCGCTTCAGCGTCAGGCCGCGACCTGCCAGATGCCTGAGCATCGCCGGCGCGATCGCGGCGTAGTACTCGATCACCTCGCGCTTGGTGAAGCCCGCCTGCGGGTAGAGGACCTTGTCGAGGTTCGTCACGGCGATCTCGCGACCGTCGACGTGCACGAGGGCGCTCAATCCCCCGCCGCGCGCGCGCCGCTCGCCGGTCAGCACGAGCGGCGCGGTGACGTCGTCGCGCAGCCCGACCCAGACGGGATGGCGCAGCAGGCCGTCGCGCGAGCGCTCGCTGTAGGCGACCTCGGCGACGGGCTGGGAGCGACCCAGTGAGCATCCGCCGGCGGCTGTCCCGCGCCCGCCGGTGCGGCGAACGGCGAGCTCTCGGCGGCCAGGTCCTGCAGGCGCCGGGCGAGATCTTCGAGCGCTGCATCGCCGAGCCCGGAACCGACACGGCCGGCGTAGCGCAGGTGACCGTCCTCGTCCGGCTCCCCGAGCAGCAGTGCGCCGATGCGCTTGGCCCGCCCCCCTCCCCGGTGACCCAGCCGCCGATCACGAACTCACCGGTGGGCCGGCGCTTGACCTTGACCCACGCAGGGCTGCGCCGGCCGGGCTGGTACGGGGCGTCGAGCCGCTTGGCGACGACGCCTTCGAGCCCGAGGCCGGCGGCCGCCGACATCAGGTCCTCACCGCTCCCCTGCACCGCGTCCGGGACCTGCCAGTGCGTCCCGTGCAGTTCCAGCCCCTCCAGCAGCGCGCGGCGCTCGCTGTAGGGCAGGTCGGTCAGCGGATGGCCGTCGAGCCAGAGCAGGTCGAAGATGACGTAGGTCACCGGGATCTCGCCGGCCAGTCGGCGCACGCGCCGCTCATCGCGGACGTGCATGCGCCGCTGCAGTGCCTGGAAGCTCGGTCGGCCGTCGGAGAACGCGACGATCTCCCCGTCGAGGATCGCGCGGTGCTCGTGCAGCGCACGGTTCAGGCGCGCAATCTCCGGATACCCTGCCGTGATCTCGTTCGCGTTGCGCGACCACAGCCGCAGCCGCCCAGGCTCGCTGCGGCAGATCGCCCGCACCCCGTCCCACTTGACCTCGAAGGCCCAGGCGCGGCCCGTGGGCAGGTTCCCCGCCTGCGCCAGCATCGGCGCGACCAGATCGGGCATCGGCTCAGCATCCGGATCCAGGGGGGCCCCCATCCGGTGGATCATCCACTCGTCGCCGCTCTCGCCGCGCTTCGCCAGCGGGAACAGCGCCCAGCAACCCGTCAGGCGCTCACCACGCAGCCGCACCTCGACCTTGCGCGGCTGCCACTCGAGGATGTCGACCGTTCCCTGGTCGTAGATGCGCATCGTGCCCGCGCCGTAGCTGCCGGCCGGGATCTCGCCCTCGAAGGCCAGGTAGTCGAGCGGGTGGTCCTCCGTGCGGATCGCGATCAGGTTCTCACCCGGCGCGCCGGGTAGGAATCTCGGGAGCGCCCAGGAGGCGAGGACGCCGTCGTGCTCGATCCGCAGGTCCCAGTGCAGTCGCGTGGCGTCGTGTTCCTGCACGACGAACCGCGCCGGCCCGGCGCGGTCGGATCCAGGCTCGCCGGGCGGCTCCGGCGACCGGTCGAAGTCGCGCCTGGCGTGGTAGCCCTCGAGCCGGTCGGGCACTAGCCCGCGAGGACCTGCGCGACGAGCAGCGCCGGCCGGTAGAGCGGATCGCGCAGCAGCGCCTGTCTGATGCCCTCGCCGAGGATCCCGCCCTCGCCGCGCGAGGCGCCCATGATCGTCCAGGGGTGCTCGGTGCCGTCGGCGTCGCGGCGCACCGCGTGGAGGCCCCCCGGTCCGCGATCGAGCTCGATCGCGATCCCGCCGGTCGTCTCGATCGTGAGGCCCGCGAGGCCGCGCACGTCGAGCGTCGATGCCTCGAGCGTCAGGCGCACGTCATGACCGGGCGCCTGCGCGAGCGACGACAACGTGCCTTCCGGAGTCTCCCGCAGCTCTGCCGGCGTCCACCCGAGGCGGTCGGCGAGCCAGCCCAGCAGCAGCAGGCCGGCCGCCGCGGACGCCGGCTGGTGGCGGACCGTGACGGCGTTGATGTGCTCCAGCTCGCGGCGAAGGTCCTCCGGCGGGTCGAAGAGCGCGGCGATGCGCTCACGCCACGGCGCGGAGCGCAGCCACGCGAGGTCGACGACCCGTGCACGATCCGAGAGCGACGCCGCTGCGGCCAGGCCCTCGGCGGGCACCGGCTCGTCGACGGAGTCGATCAGGACGACCTGTGCGACGCGCAGCAGCGCGTCGGAGGCCTCCTCGTGGCCATGCGGCGACCAGGCGACGGTCAGCAGATCGGTGACGACGAGCGGGTCGAGGATCGTCTCCAGGTGCGGCAGGTGCCGTGGCCCGACGTCCAGGACGACGAGCTCGACGGCCTGTGCCGGGCGCTGGCCGTCGCCGTCGTCGCTGGCGATGCTGACGGTCGCGTCGAGCGAGCGGCGGTCGGGGTCGATCTGACAGACGATCGTGCGCGACGCGCGGTACTGACCCACGCGCGCAAGCCGGTTCGCGATCTCGCCGCTCCACGCGCGGTCGACGAGCACGACCATGTTCAGGACGCGTGCCGGGGCCGCCTCGGGGTTCGAGGCGTGGCGTTCGACGAGCAGGTCGCGAAGCGCATGCTCGATCGCCTCGGGGCTCGTATCGGCAGCTGACCAGACGCTCTCGGTCGTCATTCAGCGATGCTTCCGGATGGTTCGAGAGGGGTCACTAGATCGTCCGCCAGGCGTGATCGCCGAGCAGGATCACGTTGGCCTCCGCCGGCCCTTGGGAGCCCGCCTCGTATTGGGGCAGCGGCTCCGAGCTCTCCTCCCAGGCCGAGACGACCGGATCGCAGATGCGCCACTGCTCCTCGACCTCGTCGTTGCGGGTGAAGAGCATCGCCTCGCCGCGCATGGCGTCGAGGATCAGGCGCTCGTAGGCCTCCGGCGACTGCGACATGAACGACGTCCCATACAGGAACTCCATCTGCACGGGACGGATGCGCATGCGCGTGCCGGGGATCTTCGCCCCGAGCGAGAGCGAAACGCCCTCGTTGGGCTGCAGGGTCAGGACGAGGACGTTCGGCTGCACGCCGGGCGCGCCGTCGTCCTGCGCGAACGCGATGTGCGGCGCCTGCTTGAAGGTGATCGTGATCTCGGTGACCTTGCGGGCCAGGCGCTTCCCCGTTCGCAGATACAGCGGAACGCCACTCCAGCGCCAGTTGCCGACCTGCAGGCGCAGCGCCGCGTACGTCTCGGTCGTCGACCCCGGCGGCACGTTCGCCTCATCGAGGTAGCGCGGCACGTCCTCGCCGGAGACGGTCCCGCCCGCATACTGGGCACGAGCGGCCATCAGCGGGATCTCGTCGGGCTGAGGCGTGCGGATCGCGTGCAGGACCTTGACCTTCTCGTTGCGCACGTGGTCCGCCGTGAAGGCGATCGGCGGCTCCATGCAGAGCAGGCAGAGCAACTGCAGCATGTGGTTCTGGACGAGGTCGCGCAGCGCCCCGGCGCCGTCGTAGTAGCCGGCACGCGTCCCGATCCCGAGATCCTCGGCGGCCGTGATCTGCACGTTGTCGACGTAGTTGCGATTCCACAGTGGCTCGAACATGCCATTGGCGAAGCGGAACGCCAGCAGGTTCTGGACCGTCTCCTTGCCGAGGTAGTGGTCGATCCGGTAGATCTGGTCCTCCTCGAACACCGAGAGCACGTGGGCGTTGAGCGCCAGCGCCTCCTGCAGCGAGGTCCCGAAGGGCTTCTCGATCACGCACCGCACCTGGCATCCCTCGTGGCCCGCGAGGCCTGCCTCGCCCAGCGCGCCGACGATCACGGGGAAGAACATCGGTGCCGTCGAGAGGTAGAAGACGCGGTTGAGCGGCTCCGGCGTGGCCGCGTCGTAGTCCTCCAGGACGCCGCGCAGCGTCGCGTAGGCGTCCGGGTCGTCGAACATGCCGGTGACGTAGCGCGCCCCCGACAGGAGTGCCTCGAGCACCGTCTCGTCGACGACGCGCCGGCTGAACCGGTGGATCGCCGTCTTCGCCTCGGCGCGGAACTCCTCGTCGGTGAGGTCCGAGCGCGAGATCCCGACGATGTTGAAGCGCACCGGGAGCGCTCCCTCGTGCGCGAGGTTGTACAGCGCGGGCAGCAGCTTGCGGTTGGCCAGGTCGCCCGAGGACCCGAAGATCACGAGCGTCGTCGGGTGCACGGGTACGTGCTCCAGCGCCGTATCAAGGGGGTTGGCGCCGGCCCATACGCTGCTCACGCGGTGATCCTATCCCGGCGCGCAAGCAGCGCCGGCGTCACTTCAGCCGCCCGCGACAGCCGGCAGGATCTGGACTTCGCCGCCGTCGGCGACCGTGGTGTCCAGCGCGTCGCCGTAGCGGATGTCCTCCCCGTCGACGTACACGTTCACGAACCGGCGCAGCGCGCCGCGCTCGTCGGTGAGGCTCTCGCGCAGCTCGCCGTGCTGGGCGAACAGCGCCTCGAGGACGGCGCCGACCGTGGCGCCCTCGCACTGGATCTGCCCGGCGCCGCCGGCGGCGGGACGCAGCTGTGTGGGGAGCTTGACGGTGACGGCCATCAGACGGCGACCGCCCGCTGCTCGACGTCTTCGACGAACTGGTCGTACGACGCGTCGATCTCGAAGGTCTCGAACGTGTCGCGCACCGCGTCGAGCGTCTTCAGGCCCTCGCCGGTGATCACCAGAACGACGCTCTCGTCCGAGCGGATGTCACCACGCTCGGCGAGCTTTGCGAGCGTCGCGGTCGTGACGCCGCCAGCGGTCTCGGTGAAGATCCCCGTGGTCTCCGCGAGGAGCCGGATGCCGGCCTTGATCTCATCGTCGGTGACGGACTCGATCGATCCGCCGCTCTTCTTCGCGAGCTCGAGCGCGTACGGGCCGTCGGCCGGGTTGCCGATCGCAAGCGACTTGGCGATCGTGTCGGGCTTGACCGGTCGGCAGACGTCGTGGCCGGCGTCCCATGCCGCGGCGACCGGCGAGCAGCCGCTCGCCTGGGCGCCGTTCATGACGGGCCGGTCGCCGGTGATCAGCCCGAGCTCGAGCCACTCGTCGAAGCCCTTCCCGATCTTCGTGTAGAGCGACCCCGACGCCACCGGCGCCACGATCCGGTCCGGCGTCTTCCAGCCGAGCTGCTCGGCGACCTCGTAGGCGATGGTCTTGGAGCCCTCGGCGTAGTACGGGCGCAGGTTCACGTTGACGAAGGCCCAGTCGCGCTCGCCGGAGAGCTCGGTGCACAGCCGGTTGACGTCGTCGTAGTTCCCGCGGACCTTGACGAGGTTCGTGCCGTAGACGCCCGTCGCGAGGACCTTCTGCTCCTCGAGGTCGGACGGGATGAAGACGTAGGTGGTCATGCCCAGCGCGGCGCCGTGCGCGGCGACCGAGTTCGCCAGGTTGCCGGTCGACGCGCACGCAAGCACGTCGAAGCCGAGCTCGCGGGCGCGCGCCGCTGCGACGTTCACGACGCGATCCTTGAACGAGTGGGTCGGGTTGGCGGCGTCGTTCTTGACCCAGACCTCACCGAGGCCGAGACGCTCGGCCAGCCGGTCGGCGCGGATCAGCGGGGTGCAGCCTGCCGGCAGGCCGAACCGCGACGACGAGCGACCGGAGGGGCCGGGCTGGCCGTCGACGGGAAGGAAGTCCGCGTAGCGCCAGATGTTCTGGGGGCCGCCCTGGATGCGGCGGCGCAGGCCCGGAACGTCGTCGGCCAGGCCACCGTGGTCGTAGCCGACCTCGACGGGCCCGAAGCACTTGGTGCAGACGTAGCGCGCGTCAAGCGGGTATTCAGCGCCGCACTCGCGGCAGTTCAGGTGGATCGCTGTCATGAAAAAAGACCTCCGCTGGTGTGTGGCGAAGGTCCTCAGAGCGAATCCCAAGCCACATCTCCCAGGCATTCGATGGTTGCCTGATGGAATTGGCACCTACTCCCACGTTCACGTCGAACGCGGGAGGGTTGCCGGGGTTTCGTCGGGCCATTCCCTCCACCCCTCTTGATGTGTCCAGCTATGTCCGCGGAAATCTAGCACGCCCGGCGACGGACCTGAAGGCGCACGCCGGCGCCCGCGCCTTTCGCGGCCGCCGGGGCGCCGGTACACTGGCCGCCGAGGAACCTGCGATGACCGACGAGCCGCGAAGTCCCAATGCCGAGCCTCCCCAAGCCCCGCCTTCGCCGGGTGGCACGTTCGCGCGGGCCCGCCGTCGACATCACGCCTGAGTCGGACACCGCTCAGGTCGAGATCATCGAGGCCGGCACAGCGGAGCGCCCGCTGCGCTGGATCAACGTCGAGCGCTGGCGTCATCCCGAGCACACCTGGGTCGATGACCAGTTCCACTTCCACGCCCTGGACTACGAGGACGTCGGGTCGCGCAACCAGCGCCCGAAGGTCGACGAGTACGAGGAATACCTGTTCATCGTGCTCCAGTTCCCGCGGTACGACAAGGCCGTCGGCCGGCTCAACGCCGCCGAGATCGACGTCTTCCTCGGCCCCGACTACGTCATCACGATCCCCAACCAGCCGTTGCCGTCGCTCGACTACCTGTTCGAGCGCTGCCGCTCGAATGCGGATCTGCGCGATCAGTTGTTCGAGAAGGGCCCGGGCTACCTGCTCTACCGGATCGTCGACGACTCGGTCGACGCCTCGTTCCCGATGCTGCGCAAGATCGGCAACAAGCTCGAGCGCCTCGAGGACGACGTCTTCGAGGGCCGCTCCAGCGAGGTCGTGCGCGACATCTCGAACGTCAAGCAGGAGATCATCAACTTCCGCAAGATCGTGCGGCCGATGCGCACCGCCCTGTCGGATCTCGAGCGGACGACCAGGCGCTACATCCCCGAGCAGCTCGACATGTACTTCGACGACATCAACGACGCCTCGGAGCGGGTCTGGGACATGCTCGAGAACTTCAAGGAGGTCGTCGAGGCGCTGGAGGACACGAACGAGTCGGTGCTGTCCCACCAGCTCAACGACATCCTGCGGATCCTGACGGCGTTCAGCGTCATGCTGCTTCCGCTGACGCTGATCGCAAGCATCTTCGGGATGAACGTCAAGGTCCCCTGGCAGGGCGACATCGGCGGGTTCTGGATCATCATCGCGGTGATGGTCGTGATCCTCGGGGCCATGCTCGCCCTGTTCCGCAGACGTGGCTTCCTCTAGCCCGGTCCTCGACGTCGCGGCCGCACTGGAGGCGCCCGCGCTGCGCAGGCGGATGCTCGTGGTCGTCAACCCGTACGCGACGTCCGTCGATGCGCGATTGCGCACACTCGTGCTGGCCGCGCTGCAGAGCCGCTACGAGGTCACTGCGCTCGACACGGCTGCGCGCGGGCACGCGACGGACCTCGCGCGCCGGGCGGTCGAGCAGGAGTTCGACGTCGTCGTCGTGCTCGGCGGGGACGGCACGCTGAACGAGGTGGCCAACGGCCTCGCCGGGTCGGGGGTCCCCCTCTGCCCGCTCCCCGGCGGCTCGCAGAACGTCTTCGCGAAGATGATCGGGATGCCCGGCGAGATCATCGACGCGACCGAGCACGTGCTGAGGATGGCGGACGACTGGCACCCGCGCAGCGTCGATCTCGGGCGGGTGAACGGGCGCATCTTCACGTTCTCCGCCGGGGCCGGCCTCGACGCGAGTGTCGTCGAGCACGTCGACGCGCATCCGCGTCGCAAGGCGCGCTGGCGGCAGTGGTACTACATGCAGAGCACCGCGCAGGTGTTCGCCCGTCGCTACGCGGTCCGCCCGCCGCGGCTCGTCGTCGAAGGTCCCGATGGTCCGATCGACGGCGTCACCGTGCTCGTGCAGAACGGCGACCCGTACACGTTCGCCGGCACCCGGCCGATCGCGATCTGCCGCGATGTCGCTCTGGACTCCGGCACGCTGTCGGCGGCCGTCCTCTCGCGCACCTCGCCTCTGGACCTGACGATGGCGCCGCGCCTGCTGCTCCAGCGCTACGAGGTCACCGACCACCGGCGCGTCGAGTCGCTGACCGGTCTGCGTGAGCTGACCATCCACGCCGGCGGGGAGCAGGCGATCGGCGTGCAGGTCGACGGCGACTTCATCGGCGCCTTCGAGACGATCCACTTCGAGGTCCTGCCCGGTGCGCTGAGCGTCGTGTCGTAGCGGAAGTCAGGCGCTCGGCGTCACGCGGTAGGCGTCGAAGACGCCCTCGATCCCGCGCAGGCGCGTCACGGTCGCCTTCAGTGCCTGCGTGTCGACGACCTCGACGACGAAGCGGTTGGAGACCATCGGGCGGTTCACGAGGCAGCGCGCCTCGATGATGTTGATGCCCTGCTCGGAGAGCGCGCGCGAGAGGTCCTCGAGCAGGCGGTGGCGGTCCCACGCGTCGATCTGGATCTCCACCTTGAACGCCGACTCGTGGTCGCCCTCCCAGTGGACCGGGACGAAGCGCTCGGGATCCTTGCGCAGCGCCGCGACGTTCGGACAGTCGTCGCGATGGATCGTGATGCCGCGGCCGAGCGAGACGTATCCGACGATCGGATCGCCCGGCACCGGATGACAGCACTTCGCCAGTCGCAGCATCACGTCGTCGACGCCTTCGACGCGGATGCCGTAGGAGCCCGACGAGCCCGTCGGCTGGCGGCGGCGGCTGCGGTCCGAGACGAGCGTGTCGGCGACGCCGCTCTCCTCCTCGGCGGCCTCCCCCTGCTTGAGCCGCTGCAGGACCTTGTTGACGACGACCTTCGGCGAGATCTTGGCGCCGCCGAGCGCGATGTAGAAGTCGTCGGCCTTGCGGAAGCCCATCTCGCGGATGACGTCCGCCAGCAGCGGTGAGCCCGTGATCTTCTGCGCCGGCAGGCCCGCCTTGCGCAGGTGCTCCTGCAGCAGCTCACGGCCCGCGTGCTCGGCGTCCTCGCGGCCCTCGGCCTTGAAGAACTGCTTGATCTTGTTGCGCGCCCGCGTCGTCTTGACGACCGCGAGCCAGTCGCGCGAGGGCCCGCGCTCGCGCTTGCTGGTCAGCACCTCGATCCGGTCGCCCGAGCGCAGCTGGTAGTTCAGCGGGACGATCTTGCCGTTGACCTTCGCGCCGACGCAGCGGTGCCCGAGCTCGGTGTGGATCTCGTAGGCGAAGTCGAGCGGCGTGGCGCCGGCGGCGAGCGACTTGACCTCGCCCTTGGGCGTGAAGACGAAGACCTCTTCGTCGAACAGGTCGACCTTCAGGTTCTCGACGAACTCCTTGGGGTCCGAAAGCTCCTGCTGCCAGTCGAGCATCGAGCGCAGCCACTTGAGCTTCGCCTCGCCGTCCTGCTCCTTCGTGCGCTTGCCGCCGGGGGTCGTCTTGTACATCCAGTGCGCGGCGACGCCGAACTCGGCCATGTCGTGCATCTCACGCGTGCGGATCTGGATCTCCAGCGGCAGGCCCTCGGGCCCGATCACCGTCGTGTGCAGCGACTGGTACATGTTGAACTTCGGCATCGCGATGAAGTCCTTGAAGCGCCCCGGCAGCGGCTTCCACAGCGAGTGGATCACGCCGACCGCGCCGTAGCAGTCCTTCACCGACTCGACGATCACGCGCATCGCCGTGAGGTCGTAGATCTCGTTGAACTCGCGGCCCTTGCGGGTCATCTTCGAGTAGATCGAGTAGAAGTGCTTCGCGCGGCCGGAGATCTCCGCGGCGATGCCGAGCGCGTCGAGCTCGCCGTTGAGCGTCGCGCCCGGCGTGCGTGACGTAGTCCTCGCGCTCTTCGCGCTGCTGGTTGACCAGGCTCTTGATCTCCTGGTACTTGCGCGGGTGCAGGGCGGCGAAGGCGAGGTCCTCGAGCTCCCACTTCATCGCGTGGATGCCGAGCCGATGCGCGATCGGCGCGTAGACGTCGAGCGTCTCCTTCGCCTTCTCGATCTGCTTCTGCTTGGTCATCGCGCCGATCGTGCGCATGTTGTGCAGGCGGTCGGCGAGCTTGATCAGGATGACGCGGATGTCCGTCGCCATCGCCACGAGCATCTTGCGGTAGTTCTCGGCCTGCGCCTCGTCGCGCGAGGTGAACGTGATGCCCTCGAGCTTCGTGACGCCGTCGACGAGCGCGGCGACCTCCTCGCCGAACTGCTGCTCGACCTCCTCCAGCGACGCGCTGGTGTCCTCGACGGTGTCGTGCAGCAGTGCGGCGCAGAGCGTCTCGGTGTCCAGGCGCAGCCCGGCGCAGATCTTCGCGACGCCGACCGGATGGACGATGAAGTCCTCGCCCGACTTGCGGCGCTGGTCGGCGTGATGGACGCAGGCGAACAGGAAGGCCTGCACGACGCGGTCGCGGTCGACCGGCAGCGCCGCCTCGTCGGCGTGCTCCTCGACGATCGCGAACAGGTCGCTGAGCAGCCGGCGCTCGGTCGGCGTCACCTCCGCGGCATCGAGCGCCGCGGCTTCGGCGCTCGAGGCGCCGAGCGACTCAGGACCGGCCTCGGCCGTCACGCCGCCCGTCTGGCGGCCGGGCTCATCCATTGCCGTCGCGCCTCCAGGCGCGTGAGGTAGGCCCGGTGGGCCGCCGACTCCTCGAGCTCGCGACGCGCCGGCGTCGGGAACGCGAGAACTCGAGCGTCGCGCGGTCGAGCCCGACGAGGTCCCAGCTCGAGAAGGACGCGCAGCCCGCGGCCGGCCTGCGCCGCCGTGCGCACCCCTGGAGCCGGGCCGCGCAGGACGTCCTCGAGCGACGCTCCCGCAGCGGCGCGGAGCGTTCGGTACAGCTCTGCGAGCGCGGCGCGCGGCTCGTAGTCGTGCTCGAGCACATCCTGTGTAAAGCGTAGCTCAGGTTCCCCCCACGCCAGATGGGCCATCTGGACGTCCGTTCCGCGCCGCAGCAGCGCTTCCTGGGCGTCGCTCTGCGGAGGGTCGAGTGCGACGAGGTGGGCCCACGAGTCCGCGAGCCCGGGCTCGCGCTCGAGCGCATCCCACGAGCAGAGCGCGAAACCGCCGAGCCGGCCACGGAGCTGACGCACGCGGCGCTCGTCGCACGCGACCAGGACGAGCACCGGCTCGCCGGAGGCGACGAGCGCCATCACCGTGCCGGCGATGCCCGCTCCGCGACAGTCGCGGACGAGGCG
Source organism: uncultured Solirubrobacteraceae bacterium (assembly GCA_963817295.1). Taxonomy (GTDB): domain Bacteria; phylum Actinomycetota; class Thermoleophilia; order Solirubrobacterales; family Solirubrobacteraceae; genus F1-60-MAGs163. Next base: position 17,146 of record CAWFOF010000023.1, read on the forward strand.
AGCACCCGGCGACGGTGCGGGGCACGGGCAGTCACGAGCGGCGCGTCGAGCTCCGCGAGCGCGGCGTCGAGGAAGCGCTCGGGCCGCCCGATGACCGTGACGCCGTCGACCTGCGGCGTCGCGCTCTCGCGCAGCACGAGACGGGCGTCCTCACGACCCTGCCAGCGATTGACCTCGAGCGCGAAGCTCGTGTCCAGTGGCTGCTCGTGACCGTCGGGCAGGCGCGGCCGCCCGAAGGCGACCGCGGCCGCACGCGCGCCGCCGGACTCCACGGTGAAGCGGACGTGCTTCCCCTCCCCCATCTGCCGCGGGTCGGTGAGTCTCGCGGCCGGGACGAGCAGCGACGGCCGCGGGTTGCCGATGCCGAACGGCGCCAGGCGCGCAAGCTCCTCCGCGAGCGGCATCCCCAGCGCCTCGCCGCCGACGACCGCGTCGACGCGCTCGCGCGGCACGAAGTCCGATGGCGCGAGCACCGCCGCGGCGTGCGCCTCGAACGCCGAGCGCAGGGCGTCGACCTGATCGCGCCGCACGGTGCACCCCGCCGCCGCGCGGTGGCCTCCGTGTCGCTCCAGTGCTCGGCGCACGCGTCGAGGCCGGCGAGCAGGTCGAACGCGGGGATCGAGCGACCGGAGCCCGTGCCGCGTTCGCCGTCCAGCGCGATCATCAGCACCGGCCGGTGATGACGGTCGGCGATCCGCGAGGCGACGATCCCGATGACGCCCGGGATGCCAGTCCTCGCCCGGCCAGCACGTAGGCCGGCCGCTCGCCCTGCTCGGCGACGAGCGCCTCGGCCTGGAACAGGATCCGCGTCTCGACGTGGCGGCGCTCGGCGTTGGCCGCGTCGAGTTCGCCCGCGATCGTCTCGGCGCGCGCCGGCGTCGCTCGGTCAGCAGCAGCTCGACGCCGGCGTCGGCGCGGTGCAGGCGCCCGGCGGCGTTGATGCGCGGCGCCAGGCGGAAGCCGATCGTCTGCTCGTCGACGGCGGCAGGGTCCGCCTGCGCGACGCGCATCAGCGCGCGCAGGCCGACGCGCTGCGACCGACCGAGTGCGACGAGGCCCTCACGCACGAGCCGGCGGTTCTCGCCACGCAGCGGGACGCAGTCGGCGACGGTCGCCAGCGCGACGATGTCGAGGTCCGCGTCGGCGTCGGCCGGGTCGCGACCGGCGGCCTGCAGCAGGGCGCCCGCGAGCTTGTAGGCGACGCCGGCCGCGCAGAGGTCCGCGGTCGGGTAGCCGCCGGTCATCGGGTGGACGGTCGGCGCGGCCGGCAGCCGGCCGTCGGCTCGCGGCTGGTGATGATCGGTGACGACCACGTCGAGCCCGAGCTCGTGGGCGCGCGCGACCTCCTCGACCGCGGTGATCGCGCAGTCGACGGTCACGATCAGTCCGGCGCCGTCGGCCGCGAGGCGCTCGACGGTGCCCATGCTGAGGCCGTAGCCGTCGTCGGTCCGGCTCGGCAGGAACCACGCGGCGTCGGCGCCCAGCGAGCGCAGCGTGCGCACGAGGATCGCGGTCGAGCAGACGCCGTCGGCGTCGTAGTCGCCGTGGACGACGATCCGCGAACCTCGGGCGACGTGATCGAGGATCATCGCGACGGCGACGTCGATCCCGGCGAACTCCGAAGGGTCGTGCCGGTCGGCGGCCTGCAGGAACGCGCGAGCGGCAGCGGGATCGCTCAGGCCACGGCGCACGAGCACCTGCGCGACCGGAAAGCTCAGGTCGAGCTCGGCCTCGAGCCGCAGGCACTCGGCGACCGGCGCCGGCGCGATGTCGAACTGCACGTCCACACCGCGACTCTAGGACCGCGGCCGGACGTCGGGACGCCGGCGGCTCAGTCTCAGAGCTCGAGCGCGGGATTGCCCTTGCGCACGCCCATCGCGTACGCGAAGGCCATGCCGAGCAGCGCGCCGGGGATCGCGTCGAGCGCGGTGAGGATGTCGATGTTGTCGTTGTTCGGGATCGTGAACCCGTTGACGACCAGCCCGAACACCACCGCGCCGATCACGGCGCAGATGAGGTTGCCGACGATCCCGCCCCAGAAGCGGTCGGGGATGAAGATCGAGAAGTGCCAGAGGGCGAGGCCCATCGTGACCCAGGCGAGAAGGCCCATCAGCGTCTCCCGTGACGGCGGTTGCGGGGTCTGGACGGGCGCTTCTTCTTCGGCTCGTCCTTCATCACCAGGTCCTCGGGCAGCAGGTCGCGGGTCAGATCGTCGTCGTCGTCCTCGAGCTCGGCGGTCGCGGTGCTCGTCGACGGCGCATCGGCGTGCAGATCACGCACCATGTCGTCGAACTCGTCCTTGCTCACACCCATCGACGGGATCGTCCGGCGAGGTGATGCGGCGCGCCGGGCGCTTGGGCTGCGTGGGCTCGACCTCGATCGCCGCACCGCCGGCGGCCGTCGCGTACGGCGGGACGTGGCCGTCGTTCGCGGCGGCGACGCGGGCGCGGCGCTTGCGCCACACGCCCTCGCCCTCCTTCCAGTGCATGAGCACCGGCGAGGCGATGAAGATCGACGAGTAGGTGCCCGAGACGACGCCGACCGTCAGCGCGAAGGCGAAGTCCTTCAGCGTCTCCCCGCCGAAGACCAGCAGGGACACGATCGGCAGCAGCGTGCAGAACGAGGTCGCGAGCGACCGCATCAGCACCTCGCTCATCGACCGGTTCACGATCTGGGAGAAGGCGGCTCTGGGCATTCGCGGCACGTTCTCGCGCACGCGGTCGAACACGATGATGGTGTCGTACAGGGAGTAGCCCAAGATGGTGAGCAGGGCCGCCACGGTCGCGGTCGTCACCTCCAGCCCGAGGAGTGCATAGACCCCCGCCGTGATGAGGAGGTCGTGCATCAGCGCTATCAGCACCGGCACGGCGTAGCGCCACTCGAACCGCAGCGCGATGTACGAGCTGATCACGATCAGCGACGCGATGATCGCGATGATCGCGCCCTTGGCGACCGTGTTGCCGAACGTCGGCCCGATCGTCTCGAAACTGAACGTCCCGCCGCCGAATCGCTTGTCGAGCCGCGCCTCGGCGTCCGTGCGCTTCGCGGGGGTCAGCGTGTCCGTGGAGATCTGGAACGCCTGCTGGCTCTTGAACTCCTTGCCGGTGATCTTCTGGATCTTGGCGCCCGCCAGCCCGATCGGCGCAAGCGTGTCGCGGATCTGCGACTCGCTCGCGGACTGGTTCAGCTCGGCGACGATGCGCGTTCCGGACGTGAAGTCGATGCCGAGGTTCAGTCCGTTGGCGCCGAGCGCGAGCGCCCCGACGAGCAGGATCATTCCCGAGAACGAGAAGAACCACTTCGACGCGCCCATGTAGTCCCAGCGGAACCGCTGGCGCGTGGACTGCGCACCGAGCGCGGCGGGATGCGTGATCAGCCGCGAGCGGCCCGAGCGAGCCCAGCACGGCCTGCGTCAGGAGGACCGCGGTGAGGAACGAGACCAGGGTGCCGACGCCGAGCGTGAACGCGAAGCCCTTCACCCCGGCGGTCGCCAGGATGAACAGGATGAACGCGACCATGAACGTGACGACGTTCGCGTCGACGATCGCGGTCAGGCCCTTCTTGTAGCCCTGCGAGATGGCGATCGGCACCGATCTTCCGGCGCGTATCTCCTCCTTGACGCGTTCGAAGATGATGATGTTCGCGTCCGCGGCGACGCCGATCGTGAGGATCAGGCCGGCGATGCCCGGCAGCGTCATCGTGATCGGGATCAGCTTGACGAGCGCGAACATGAACATGCCGTAGACCGCGAGCCCGAAGATCGCGACCAGGCCGAGCACGCGGTAGATGAGCAGCAGGAACAGCGAGACGAGGACGAGGCCCGACGAGGCCGGCGATCAGGCCCTCGTTCAGCGCCTGCTTGCCGAGCGTCGCCGAGACCGACGACGCCGAGATCAGCTGCAGCTTGATCGGCAGCGCGCCGGTCTTCAGGAGCGTCGCCAGGTTCTGCGCGGTCTTGATCGTGAAGCCACCGGAGATCTCCGAGCCGTTCGCCCCGTCGATCCCGTCGGGGTTCTGCTGGAAGTCGATGTACGGCGTCGAGATCAGCTCGTTGTCGAGCGCGATCGCGAAGTGCTGGAAGGCGTCCTGCGGGCTGCCGCCGAAGAAGTTGTCCTGCCCGCGCTGGGCGATCGCGCGCGTCGTCTTCTGCCAGCTCTTGCGGCCCTTGTCGGTGAAGTCGAAGGTGACCGTCGGCCCGCCGCTGCCGCCCGGGCCGTTGTCGAAGTTCTGCTTGGGGTTCTTGATGTCGGTGCCGTTGAGCGCCGGCGCGTCGCGCAGCACGTAGAACTGGTCGGACGGCTTGCCGTCCGTGCCCTTCTCGGCCTGCAGGACGACGGTCCCGGGCTTGACCTCGACGATCCGCTGGTCCTTGGTCTCCGGCAGCTTCTTGTCGACGATCTCCTTCTGGAGATCCGACTTGGCCTCGAACGGCCCGGCGAGCACCTTCTGCGTCTTGTCGTCGACGTAGAAGTAGAGGCCGTTCGTCGTCTCCTTGCCCGTGTTCGTGGCGGGGCACTTGCTCGCGCGGACGACCGCGTCGTAGTGCGACAGCCCGCCGACGCGCCCGGCCGACGGGCCGCCGGTCACCGACGTGTTCGTCGGGTCCGGCTTGCAGTTCGCGTCGAGGACGTTCGTCTCCCAGTCGTAGAAGTACAACTGGGCCGTCTTGCCGACCTGCCGTGCGGCGTCATCGGCGTTCTTGGAGCCCGGGAGCGAGACGTCGATCTGATCGCTGCCGGCGCGCTGGATCTCCGGCTCGGCCACGCCGAACGTGTCGATCCGCTGGCGCATGATGTCGATCGTGCGGTTGATCGCGTCGCCCGTGACCTGCGACTGCTTCGTCGGCTTCGCCTGGTAGACGAGCGAGACACCGCCCTTGAGGTCGAGACCGAGCTTCGTCGGCTTCGTCGGCGATCACGACGGCCGAGATGGCCAGCAGCCCGCCGATGAACAGCAGGATCAGGAAGTTGCGGCGGCGGTCGGTCATCGAGGTGCGCAGGCTTACTTGTCGGGGGTCAGGATGAGGAGCATGCCGCCGTCCTCGTCGTATGCGGGAAACAGGTCGGCGGTCGCCCGGGCGGGCAGATCGCCTTCGGCGTTGACCTGGACCGGCTTGGAGAGCGCGCGCACGCCCCACTCGAGCACGGTGGCGACAGGGTCCTCGTCGTCCGTGAACACGAGGCCGAGGACGTCACCGACCGCGCGGCCGATGACGCGCTCGTCGTCCAGGCCCGTGAGCTCGAACGCCCCGCGCCCGCAGGCGATCACGCGGCCCTGCTGGTCGCAGACGAAGAAGGCGGCGTCCGGCGCCGGGTAGTAGTCGTCCAGCAACTCGAACAGAAAGCCGAAGCCGCACTTCTCGCAGCCCTTGGGCTCCGAGCGGAAGCCGGCGTTGCGATCGGTGGCTGCTGAGCGGTTGCCGCAGTTGGGACAGATGAAGTGGTGCGCCATTGAGTTCCCGGGGAAGGGTACGCGTCGCGGACTCCGCCTGCGCCGCCGAGTGGACGCCTCACGAGAAGAGGGCCGGGTCGCGCGGCGGCTCGAGGCCGAGATGCTCGTACGCGCGCGGCGTCGCCATGCGCCCGCGCGGGCGTTCGCCGGATCAGGCCGCACTGCAGCAGATATGGCTCGTAGACGTCCTCGATCGTGTCGGACTCCTCGCCGACGGCGATCGCCAGCGTCGACAGCCCGACCGCGGTGCCCGCGAAGGTCGTGCAGAGCGCACCGAGGATCTCCCGGTCCAGGCGGTCGAGGCCGGCCTCGTCGACCTCGAGCAGCGTGAGCGCCTCGTCGGCGGCCTGCGCGGTGACGACACCGGTGCCGCGGACCTCCGCCCAGTCCCGGACCCGGCGCAGCAGCCGATTGGCGACCCGCGGCGTCCCGCGGCTGCGGCCGGCGATCGCCAGCGCGCCGTCCTCGTCGAGTTGCACGCCGAGGATGCGCGCCGAGCGGTGCACGATCGTCGCCAGCTCGGCCGGCCCGTAGACGTCGAGGCGATGCTGGATGCCGAACCGGTCGCGCAACGGGGTCGAAAGCAGGCCGGCTCGCGTCGTCGCACCCACGAGGGTGAACGGCGGCAGATCGAGGGTGACGACGCGTGCGCCGGCTCCCTGCCCGATCGTGATCGGAAGCCGGCGGTCCTCCATCGCCGGGTAGAACGTCTCCTCGAGCGCGCGGTTCAGGCGGTGGATCTCGTCGACGAAGAAGACCGCGCCCGGCTCGAGCGCCGTCAGGAGCGCGGCGATGTCGCCCTTGCGCTCCAGCGCCGGCCCCGCCGTCTGCACGAACGGCGCGCCCATCTCCTCGGCGATGATCTGCGCGAGCGAGGTCTTCCCCAGGCCGGGAGGACCCGAGAGCAGCACGTGGTCGAGCGGCTCCTCGCGCGCTGACGCGGCCTGGAGTGACACCGTGAGCTGCTCGCGCAGGTTCTCCTGACCGATGAAGTCCTCGAGGCGCCGCGGACGCAGCGACCGGTCCAGGTCCTCGTCGCCGGCCAGCACGCCGGGCGTCTGGATGCGGGGCTCCCCGGGACTCATCAGCGTCGCGCCGCCCGCAGCGCGCTCTGCAGCAGCTCCTCGGTGCTCTCGCCCTCGGCGAGCGCGATCAGCGCCTCGGCCTCAGCCGGCGCGAAGCCCAGCTCGAGCAGGCCCTCCCGCGCCAGGCGCCGGGGGTCGTCGCCGCGCGTGACGACGATCGCGTGATCGCCGCCCTCGAGACCGCCGACCTTCTCGCGCAGCTCCACGACGATCCGCTCGGCGGTGCGCTTCCCGATGCCGGGCACCGCCTGCAGCCGTTGCACGTCACCCGCGGCGAGCGCCCCGACGAGCTCGCGCGGCGGACCGCCGCTGAGCAGCGCCAGTGCGACCTTCGGGCCGACGCCCTGCACCGCGAGCAGCATGAGGAAGAGATCCCGCTCCTCCTCGGCCGCAAAGCCGTAGAGCTGCATCGTGTCGTCACGCACGACGAGGTGCGCATGCAGCGAGACCGGATGGCCGACCGCGGGGACGTGCCTGAGCGTCTCAGCGGAGACCGACAGCCGGTAGCCGACTCCGCCGGCCGTCTCGATGACGACGTGATCGCCGCGACGCACCGCGACCTCGCCGCCGACCAGCGCGATCATCGTGCACCCGCCAGGCCCGCGGCGGCGGCGCTCTGCAGCGGCGCGTGGTTGGCGTGGCAGATCGCGACGGCGAGCGCATCGGCCGCGTGATCGGGCGTCGGCGCCTCCGTCAGGCTCAGGAGCGACTGGACCATCCGCGTCACCTGATCCTTGGGGGCGCGACCGGTCCCGCAGACGGCACCCTTGACCTGCTGGGGCGTGTAGTCGTGACAGGCGATGCCGCGGCGCCCCGCCGCCAGCAGGATCACGCCGCGGGCCTGGCCCACGGCGAACGCCGTCCGGACGTTCTGCCCGAAGTACAGCGCCTCGAGCGCCAGCGCGTCGGGCTCGTGCTCGCAGATCAGCTCATCCAGGCGCTCGAAGAGCTGCGCAAGCCGCAATTCCGGTTGCAGCCCGGAGGCCGTCGTCACCACCCCGCCGTCGAGGGCGACCAGGCGCCCGCCGCCGCGGCGCACCACGCCGAAGCCGCAATTCGCCAAGCCTGGGTCGATGCCAAGGACGATCACGGGGGTTGATTCTGCGCTGCGGACCGGATGCCTCCCGCTACGACACTTGTCCAAAGGCGTCACATCGTGGCTTCGCACGCCTTTCAGGAGCCGATAGATGCGGCGTGCTCCTGTCCGGTGGAGAACGACTTGCCCTCCGCGGCCGGCTGTCGGAGTCCGAAGCGCGCATCCGCGCGCTGGAGTCCCAGCTGCGCGATCGCACGCTGCGTGACCCCCGCACGCGCTTCCTGGCACTCGACACGTTCCTCGAGCGCGCAGAGCTGGCACTGCGCAACTGCGAGCGCGACCCGCGCCCGGCGACGATGGCCGTGATCGACATCGACGGGTTCCGCGACCTCAACACCCGCCGCGGCACCGCCGCAGGCAACGAGGCACTCGTCGACATCGCCGACCGCCTGCGCCGCCTGACCCGCGCGAGCGACGTGATCGGGCGCTCCGGGGCCGACGAGATCACGGTCCTGATGCCGGGCACCGCCCTCGCGGGAGCCCAGTCCTGCTGCGACCGGCTGATCCACGAGCTCGAGCACGGCAACCTCCCAGAGGCCGGGTTCGTCACCGTCTCGGCCGGCCTTGCGGTGCACATCGACGGCGGGAGCCTCGGCGAGCTCATCGCCGCGGCCCACCGCGGCCTCGATCGCGCCCGCGCACTCGGCGGTGCACGCTCGGCCGTGAGACTGGCCGACGGCGTGCGCGACGCGGACCCTGCGCACGCGGCGGTCGTCGAGGCGCTCGCGACCACCCTGCTGGAGCGCGACCGCTACACCGGCGAGCACTCCGAGGAGGTCGTGGAGATGGCGCGACGCGTCGCCGCCGCCCTCGGCCTGGACCAGCGCGAGACCGAGCACGTCGCGGCAGCGGCGCTGCTGCACGACATCGGCAAGGTCGCGATGCCGGACCGCATCCTCAACAAGCCCGGCGCGCTGGACGAGGCCGAGTGGGCGCTGATGCGCGAGCACCCGGTGATCGGCGAGCGCATCCTGCGCGCCATCCCCGGTATGGGCGCGGTCGCCCGCATCGTTCGCCACGAGCATGAGAGCTTCGACGGCAGCGGCTACCCGGATGGCCTGCGCGGCAATGACATCCCGATCGGAAGCCGCATCATCCTCGCCTGCGACACCTACAGCGCGATGACGACCGACCGCCCCTACCGCGCCGCTCAGACACACCACTACGCCATCGCCGAGCTGAGCCGCTGCGCCGGCCGGCAGTTCGACCCCAGGGTCACCGAGGCGCTGATCGGCTGCCTCTACTGGGACATGCAGTCGGGCCGGCGCACCGGCGACCAGCCGGCGACCGTCGAGATTCGGTCGGGCCCGCGGCGTCTCAGCGCCTGACGACCTCGCCCTCGGAGACGCGCTCGAGGCCGAGCCAGCAGAACTCCATCACGCGGTCGACCACCGCGCTGCGCGGCACGCCGCGGTGGTCGTACCACCAGTTCGCGACTGCCTGCGTCGCCCCGGACAGCAGCGACGCGTGCACCTCCAGGAACAGCGCGCGCTGATCCGGCGTGACGTTCGGGTTCTCGTGGCGGTCCGGGTCGGCGGCCATCAGGGTCGCGATCACCCCCACCGCCTGTGCCTGAACACCGGCGATCGCCTCGGCCACCTCCGGGTCGGCGGCGTCGCGGAACAGCGCGCGCCACGCGTCACGATGCTCCTCGACGAACGACAGGAACGCGTCGATGCCTCCGCGCAGCCGCTCCTCCCCGGTCGCGCCGGACTCCGCGTTGACCTGGAGGCGGCGGAAGATCTCGGTGGCGTGACGCTCGACGAGCTCGGCATGAAGCTCGCGCTTGGAAGCGAAGTGCTCGTAGATCAGCGCCTTCGAAACGCCGGCGGCGGCGGCGATCTCCTCGAGCGAGGCTCCGTGATACCCGGAACCCGGCGAAGACCTCGCCGGCTGCATCGAGCAGCTCGTCACGGCGTTCTGCGGCGCTGAGCCGGCGGCGTGGGCGATCGGACATGAGGGACCATCCTCGCAGGGTTGCCCGCGGACGTAGGGTTCAGCACGTGGCCGACGTCGTGGACTGGGACGCCGAAGGACTCCTCGAAGGGCTCGGTGACGCGGCGCGCGGCGCAGCGGGTGACGGCTTCTGGAGGAGCTCGCCGGTGGCGGCGTGAGCCTCGAGGAGCTGCACCGCGCCGTCTCCGAAGGGCGTCTCGCGGCACTGCCGGCCGAACTCGTGCTCGGGGGCGCGCCGCGCTGGTCGGCCCGCGAAGTGTCCGAGAAGTCCGGCATGGACCTCGACTTCATGCTGACGTTGCGCCGCGCCAACGGCGGCCCGATAGCCGACCCCGACGACCCGTCGCTCAGCGACACCGACATCCATCTCAACGCGCTCACCAGCCAGCTGCGCCTGACCGGCGTCACCGACGAGCAGATCGAGGAGACCACGCGCGTGATGTCCGGCGCGATGCGCGCCGATCGCGGACGCCATGACCGCGGTGATCTTCGAGCTCTCGTACGACCCCGAGCTCAGCGAGTCCGACCTTGCCGCGCGGTTCTCCGAACAGGTCGCGCAGGTCGCGCCGTTCGTCGGCCCGATCATCGAGGCGAACCTCGTCCTGCATCTGCGCGCCGCCGTGCGCGAGGCCGCCGTGGCCGCAGCCGAGCGCGCCGCGGTCGGCGGACTGCCCGGAACGCGCGACATCACGGTCGCGTTCGCCGACCTCGTCGGCTTCACGCGGCTTGGCGAGGAGATCCCCCCGGGCGACCTCGAGCGCGTCGCCTACCGGCTCGGCGTGCTGGTCGCCGACATGCTGCGCCCGCCGGTGCGCTTCGTCAAGACGATCGGCGACTCGGTGATGCTCGTGTCGCCGGACGCCGGCGGCGCTGCTCGACATGACCTCCGATCTGATGGCCGCCGCGGACGCATTGGGCGACGGCGCTCCCGCAGCTGCGCGCCGGCTTCGCCTCCGGACCCGCGGTCGCCCGCGGCGGCGACTGGTACGGCAGCCCCGTGAACCTCGCCAGCCGGATCACGTCGATCGCCCGCGCCGGAAGCGTCCTCGCCACGCGCGACGTCCGCGACGCCGTCGGCAACGAGCGCTTCCGGTGGTCGTCGGCGGGAGCGCGCTCGATCAGGGGGATCCCGGACGCGGTGCCGTTGTACCGGGCTCGGCGGCTGTAGGTAACGGCCCCTGCCAGGACAGGATGCCGCGGAGCGGCATCCTGATGATCTCGACGGGGTGGCGGGACGTTGAGGCCAGCGTCCCGGGGGGGCAATGTGCCGGCGGGACGCTGAGCGCCACGTCCCGGCGGGGGCAACGTGCGGGCGGAACAACGTCCCGGGGCGGCTCTTGAGACGGATCACGACGGCGCTTCGCGCCGTCGTGTCCTGGCAGGGGCCGTTACCGGGGCCATGAGAGTCATTGCGATGCCCGCGAGCGGCACCCAATGAATCGCCGGCGCCTCCTGTGGGCTCAGGGTTCCGTTCCGTGGGCTCAGGGTTTCCGGCCCGGTGGGCTCAGGGCTGCCGCTCCGCGGCGTTCTGCTCCTGTCAGGTGACCGTGACGGCGGCGGCCGTCGCAGCCCCCACACCACCGGGACGCACAGGCACCCGATGGCTGCGACCATCGCGATCGCGCTGCCCAGGCGCATCGCCGTCTCGATGCCGATTGCGGCGGCGAGCGGGCCGGCCAGTGCGAGTCCGACCGGCATCAGGCCCACGGAGATCGCCCAGTCGTAGGCGCTGACGCGTGCCGTCGCCTCCGGCGGGATCTGCTGCTGGATGGTGGTCTCCCACAACGTGAAGAACAGCGAGACGCCGATGCCTCCGACGACCTCGAGGCGGCGATGCCGATCGTGCTGAGCCCGCTCGCCACGAAGGCGCCCTGCAGCGAGGCCACGATCATCGCGGCGAAGCACACGCGCAGCGTGTGCACCGGCTTGAGGCGCAGGGCGAGCATGCTGCCGATCACCGCGCCGACTCCGAACCCTGCGGTGATCAGCGCCCAGCTCGACGCACCGTCGAGCCGGCTCTCGGCGATCCCCGGGCCGAGGACGAACACCGACGGCAACACCATGATCTGGTACGCGACGAGCGCAGCCAGGCCGGGCAACATCCAGCCGGTCGCCGCGGACGATCTCCCAGCCCTCCCGCAGCGAGCGCATGAGGTCGTGCGGTTCGTCGCCGTCGCCGACGCCCGGGGATCTCCCGCGGGACGCAGGCGCGAGAGGCAGAACGCACTGACGAGGAAGGTCGCGGAGTCGATCGCGATCGCCTCGCCGGGCCCGGAGATCGCGATCAGCGCGCCGGCGATCGCCGGGTCCGATGATCGCCCCGGCGTGGGAGGCCAGACCGATCAGGGCGTTCGCGTCCTGGACGCGGGTCGCCGCCACCGTCTGCGGGATCAGCCCCTGCAGCGCGGGGCCGAAGAACGCGTCGGCGGTGCCGAAGCCGGCCATCAGCGCCGCGAGCATCCAGATCTCGGCGCGCCCGGTCAGGAGCAGCACGGCGATCGTCGCCTGCGTCGTCGCCCGCACGAGGTCCGCCACGATCATCACGCGCCGGCGACCCAGGCGGTCCGACACGGCCCCGCCGGGGAGCGCAACGATCAGGAACGGCAGCGCGGCCGCGGCGGTGACCCAGCCGAGGTCGGAGACGTCGCCGATCGCCAGCACCGCGAACGCGAGCGCGACGTACGTGATCCGGTCGCCGAGCACCGAGAGCGCCTGCCCGGCGAAGAGCAGCCGGTAGCGCGGCTCGTGGCGCAGTACTGCGGGGAGCATGGCCGGGCTCAGCCGGTCATGCGTTCAAGAACCTCGGCGTCGACGTCGAAGTTCGCGTGCACCTCGTCGACGTCGTCGTTGTCCTCGAGGGCGTCGATCAGCCGCATGATCTTCTCCGCGGTCGGCTCGTCGATCTCCACGCGCGTCTTGGGCAGTTGCGCGATCTCGGCGGACTCGGAAGTCGATGCCCGCCTGCTCGAGTGCGGTGCGCACCGCCGTCAGGTCCGACGGCTCGGTCAGCACCTCGAAGACGCCGTCGTCGCTCTGGATGTCCTCGGCGCCGGCGTCGATCGCGACGATCAGGTCGTCCTCGGAGTACGCGCGAGGCGTCGACGATCACGATGCCCTTCTTGTCGAACAGGTACGCGACCGAGCCGGGCTCGCCCAGGGCCCCGCCGTGCTTGGTCAGGAGGTGGCGCATGTCGGCGCCGGTGCGGTTGCGGTTGTCCGTCAGCGCATCGATCAGCAGCGCGACCCCGCCGGGCCCGTAGCCCTCGTAGAGGACGTTCTCGTAGGACTCGGCGTCGGCCCCCGCGCCGGTGCCCTTGGCGACCGCACGCTCGATGTTGTCCTTCGGCATCGAGGCGTCCTTGGCCTTCTGGATCGCCAGCCCGAGCGACGGGTTGCCCTCCGGGTCACCGCCGCCCTCCTTCGCGGCGACGGTGATCGCCCGCGCGAGCTTCGTGAAGAGCTTCCCGCGCCGCGCGTCGACGATCGCCTTCTTGTGCTTGATCCCTGCCCACTTGGAATGCCCGGCCATGACGACCGATGGTAATGGCCCGGACGCTGCCCGTGGTCATCGCCGCCGGATCAGGCCGCGGCGCACTCCGGGTGCGAGCGGTACCACTCGAGCGTCCGGCGCAGCCCGTCCTCGCAGCCCGACTCGCGGCTCCCATCCGGTGAGCTCGCGCAGCAGCGAGGAGTCGAGCCACTGACGGTCGATCTCGCCCTCCGGCGTTCCCGTCCCGCGCACGTCCGGCTCGACGTCGGCGCTCCGCCAGCGCGCAGAGCAGCCGCACGATCTCGAGGACGTCGTGCGGCTGTGCCCCCGCCGGCGTTGTAGGCCCGGCCGCGCGCGGGCCCTGCATCGAGCGCGTCGCAGATCGCGAGGTAGGCCTCGACCGCATCCTCGACGTAGAGGAAGTCGCGCTGGGGCGAACCGTCCGATCGCACGACCGGCGCGCGGCCGGCGAGCACCGCGGACACGACCTCGGGAACGAGCCGCGAGGCGTTCTGGTCGCCCCCGCCGTAGAGGTTGGCGAAACGCGTCGTCGCGACCGGCACGCCGTATGCGGACCAGTACGAGCGCGAGATCAGGTCGGCCGCCGCCTTCGAGACGTCGTACGGATGCGTCGGCGAGCAGCGCCATGTCCTCGGTGTACGGCAGCACCTCGCTCGGGTCCGTAGGCCTTGTCGGACGCGGCGACGACGACCCGCTGCACCGCGTGGATGCGGCAGGCCTCCATGACGTTCCACGTGCCGCGCACGTTCGCCTCGTACGTCGAGCGGGGCGAGCGGTTCGCGGTCCCGACGATCGTCTGCGCCGCCAGGTGCAGGACGGTGTCGACCTCGTGCTCGCCGACGGTCCGCTCGATGAGCTCGGCGTCGGCGAGATCCCCGTGGACGACGGTGCACCGCGACTCGGTGCCCTCCAGCACCAGGGCGCTGCCCGGGTCGCTCGTCGCGGCGCAGGACGACCACGCGCGCGCCGCGCGCGAGCAGGCCCTTCGCCAGCCACGAGCCGAGCAGCCCGTAGGCGCCGGTCACCAGCGCGGTCCGCCCCGCCATCGCGGTCGCCGTAGGGCGGGTTCACCACACGCGCCATGGGGCCTCCCCCGTCGTCCACATGTCGTTGAGCATCACGGCGTCCTTGTAGGTGTCCATGCAGTCCCAGAAGCCTTCGTGGCGGTAGGCGCGCAGCTGCCCGTCGGAGGCGAGCGAGGCGAGCGGCTCACGTTCGAGCACGCTGTCCTCGTTCGGAGGCGGTCGAGCACGCGCGGGCTCGAGGCACAGGAAGCCGCCGTTGACCCAGTGTCCGCCCGGGGCTTCTCGCGAAAGCCCGTGATGAACCCGTCGCCGTCGAGTTCGGCGATGCCGAACTGCAGGGTCGGGCGCACGACGGTCATCGTGGCGAGCGACCCGTGCTCGCCGTGGAAGCGCCAGCAGCGCGCGCAGATCGACGTCCGCGACCCCGTCGCCGTAGGTCGCGCAGAACGGTCCGCCGTCGAGGCGGTCGGCGACGCGCGCGATGCGCCCGCCGGTCGGCGTCTCGCTGCCGGTGTCGACGCATTCGACGCTGCAGGCCCGCGGGCCAGTCCTGCGCCGCGACGAAATCCGCCACCTGGTCGCCGAGGTACCCGGTCAGGAGGAGGATCCGGCGAAAGCCGTGGTGGGCATACAGCCGCACCACGTGCCAGACGATCGGCTTGCCGCCGATCTCGACGAGCGGCTTGGGGATCGTCCGCGTGTGCTCCTGCAGCCGTGTTCCGCGGCCGCCGCAGAGGATCAGCGCCGGGGTGTCCTCAGGGAGCGCCATCGATCGGCTGATGCTCGCATGCGCAGCCGCAGCCGCGCTTCCTGGCCGTTCCCCGGGACACTAGGATCGGCTCAGACATGAGCGTTCCAGCGGAGATCTTCAAGGCCTACGACATCCGGGGCCTGTACGGCGAGCAGATCGACGGCGACACCGCCGAGCTGATCGGGAGGGCCTTCGCTCGCGTGCTGTCCAACCTCTCCGGTCGCAAGGCCAGCGACCTGGGCATCGGGCTCGGCCGTGACATGCGCCTGCAGGCCCCCGAGCTCGCCGAGCGCTACAAGCGGGGCATGATGGCCGAGGGCGTCCACGTGATCGACGCCGGGATGGTCGGGACGGAGATGCTCTACTGGCTCGTGGGCACACGCCAGCTCGACGGCGGGCTGATGTGCACCGCATCGCACAATCCGAAGGCCTACACCGGCGCAAAGCTCGTCAAGAAGGGCGCCATCGCGCTGTCGGGCGACGCGGGCATCCAGGACATCCGCCGCGAGATCGAGGCGGGGCTGGGGAAGGCTCCGGGCGGCGGCACCTCTGAGACGGTGCAGATCTACAACCCGTTCCGGGCGGCGGCGATGAAGTTCATCGACCCGGCGAAGATGAAGCCGCTGCGCGTCGTGGTGGACGGCGGCAACGGCATGGCGGGCCCGATGGTCGGGCCGCTCCTGAAGCATCTGGGGATCGAGCTGATCGAGGCCTACTGGACGCCCGACGGTACCTTCCCCGACCATGAGCCCAACCCGCTGCTGCCGGAGAACCGCGAGTTCATCATGGGCAAGGTCGTGGAGGAGGGCGCCGACCTGGGCATCGCGTGGGACGGCGATGCCGACCGCTGCTTCTTCATCGACGACTCCGGAGCGTTCGTCGACGGGGACTTCCTCACCGCGCTGCTCGCCGAGAGCCTGCTGAAGAAGACCCCGGGCGCCACGATCCTCTACGACGTGCGGGCATCGCGTGCCGTCGCCGACGTCGTCTCGGGGCTCGGCGGCACAGCGCTGCCCAACCGCGTCGGCCACGCGTTCTTCAAGACCCGCATGCGCGACGAGGACGCGATCTTCGGCGGCGAGGTGTCGGGCCACTACTACTTCCGCGACTTCTACTGCGCCGACTCGGGCACGATCCCGGCGCTGCTGATGCTCGAGCTCCTGTCGCAGTCGGACCGCAAGCTGAGCGAGCACCTCGCAGGCTTTCACGCGAAGTACTTCATCTCCGGCGAGATCAACACGACGGTCGACGACGCCGAGGCCAAGATGGCGGAGATCGAGGCGACGTACGGCGCCCGCGGGGCGAAGCTCGACCACCTGGACGGGATCAGCGTCGACTTCGAGGACTGGCATTTCAACGTGCGCCCCTCGAACACCGAGCCGCTGCTCCGTCTGTGTCTCGAGTCGCTCGTGTCCGTGGAGGACATGGAGGCAAAGCGCGACGAGGTGCTGGGAATCATCCGCTCGTGAGCATCGAGGGCTGGGATCCGGCAGGTCCGGCGGCACAGCGCGCGGCGGAGCAGGGGATCCACTGCCTGCCGATCCCGACGCCGTTCGCGGTCGGCCGGGTGAACACCTACCTGATCGAGGACGAGCCGCTCACGCTTCTCGACACGGGCCCCAACTCGGGCCGCGCGCTGGACGCGCTGGAGACCGGCCTCGCCGGCCTCGGCCACAGGGTTGAGGACCTCGAGCTGATCGTCATCAGCCACCAGCACATGGATCACCTGGGGCTCGTCGAGATCCTCGCCCGGCGCTCCGGAGCCGAGGTCGCGGCCCTCGGGGCACTCGCGCCGTGGCTCGCCCGCTACGGCGAGTTCCAGGACGCGGACGACGCGTTCGCCGAAGCCGTGATGGCCCGCCACGGCATTCCCGCGGAGACGCGGCTCGCCCTGCGCTCGGTCTCGCACGCGTTCCGCGGCTGGGGCGCGAAGGCGACCGTCACGCGAACGCTCGCCGAAGGAGACGAGATCCGGCTGCGCGATCGCACGCTCGCCGTGCACCATCGCCCCGGACACTCGCCGTCGGACACGATCTTCCACGACGCCGAGCGGGGCACGCTGCTGGCCGCCGACCACCTGATCCGCCGCATCTCGTCCAACCCGCTGATCGCGCGGCCGCTCGAGGCGCCGCTCGACGACGCGGACGTCGCGAGCGGGATCGCGCGGCCGCGCTCGCTGATGATCTACCTCGACTCGCTCACGAGGACGCGTGCGATGACCGACGTCGACCTCGTGCTTCCCGGCCACGGTGAGGCCTTCGCCGACCATACGGAGCTGATCGACGAGCGCTTCCGCCTTCATCACCGCCGCGCGGACAAGATGCACCGCATGGTGCGCGAGCAGCCGCGCACCGCGTACGAGGTCGCGCAGAAGATGTGGGGCAACGTCGCCGTCACGCAGGCCTACCTGACGCTCTCCGAGGTCCTCGGCCACATGGACCTGCTGCTCGACGACGGGCGCGTCGTGGAGGCGATCGACGCCGATGGCGTCGTGCATTTCGAGAGCGCGTCCTAGTCGCCCAGCAGCTGCGTGACGACCGCGTCCAGCTCGGCGATCGTGCGCGACCACGTGAACCGCGCCGCGCGCTGAACGCCGGCGGCGCCCGCGCGGCGATCGCCGAGCGCCGCTTCGATCTCGTCGGCGATCGCGTGGGGATCCTCGGGGTCCGCGTAACGGACCGCGTCGCCGCAGGTCTCCGGAAGCGCTCCGGCGCGCGCGGCGACCACGGCCGTCCCGCTGGCCATCGCCTCGACCGCAGTCAGCCCGAACCCCTCATGGCGCGAGGGCAGCACGAAGACCTCGGCGCCCGCATACAGCCCGGGGAGCAGCGCGTCGTCCACGTGTCCGAGAAGGCGCAGCGCGGATGCTCCAGCCGCATGGTCGCGGAACTGCGGGCGGTCGCCGCCGGCGGCGACGAGGTCGACGCCGCGGGCCGCGAGGCGCGCGGCGGCGATCTCCAGCGCCCCGAGGTTCTTGCGTGCGGTGCGGCTCGCGACGGTCAGGACGTAGGGCCGCTCGAGCCCCAGCATCCGCCGCGCGGTCGCTGAATCCGCACCGGGGCGAAAGCGCTCGTCGACGGCGCCGGCGATCACCACCACCCGCTCCGCATCGACGCCCAGGTACGTGACGAGCTCGTCGCGCGAGAAGTGGCTGGGGGTGATGACCCGGACGGCGCCGCGGGCGATCCTGCGGGAGCATCTGTCGCTGCCACGCGACGTACGTTCGCGAATACCAGGCCGGTTCGCGCAGCGCCGCGGCGTCGTGGATCACCACGACGTTGCGAGGGAAGGCGAGCGGTGCCAGGTTGGCGGGATTGAGGAGCAGGGCCGCGTGGTCGCGTCGCGCGAGCGCCGGGAGCACCACCTGCTCCCAGGCATGACCTGCACGGTGCGTGAACGCCGACGGCGGTCGCGCGACCTCGTAGCGCGACGGGTCGAGGGCGGGCAGCCGCGCGACGAGCTCGCGAGCCCACCGCTCGACGCCGCCGAGCTCGGGACGCGAGGCGGCGCGTGCATTGATCAGGACCCGTCCGATTGCGCGAGTCTAGTTTCCCGATTCGGCGCGGTAGTCTCGCCACGGTGGACGCGTCCGATCATGAGCAACGCATCCAGGAGGTCGGCCGAAGCCTCTGGGACGCGCTGCCGCCGCGGGGACAGGGTGCGCGCCGCTCGCTCGATGACCGCGCGATGGACTTCGCCTCGCAGGACGCCGAGCTGCGGGCGGCGCTCTTTCGCTTCGTCGACGTCGTGCCCGCATGCCGGTCGCTCGACGACCTCGCGCGCCACCTGACCGGCTTCCTGGACGAGGTCGACGACCCGCCGCAGCCGATCGGCGTGGCGATGCGCATGGGCGAGTCCAAGACGGGACGCGCCGCGCTCGGCGTCGCGGCGGCCACCGGCGTCAAGCGGATGGCGCGCCGGTTCATCGTCGGCGAGACGCCGCGCGACGCGCACGGCGTCCTGCGCGGGCTCTGGGCGGACGGCGTCGCCTCGTCCGTCGACCTGCTCGGCGAGGCGACGGTGACCGCGCAGGAGGCCGATCGGTACGCGGAGCGCTGCGCGTCGGCGCTCACCGACCTCGCCGCGGTGTACGCCCCGCTCCCTGCCGCGCGCGCTGCTCGAGCGCGACGGCGCCGGGCCCACGCCGCGGGTCAACCTGTCGGTCAAGGTCTCGGCGCTCACGCCGCTGCTGCGGCCCGACGCCCCCCAGCTCGGCAAGGCACGACGCCGCGGTGCGCCTGCGCGAGCTGCTGCGCCGGGCCGACGACGCTCGGCGCGCACCTGCACATCGACATGGAGTCGTTCGACTCGCGCGAGGCGATCACCGATCTCGTGCTCGAGCTGCTCGACGAGGACGAGTTCCGCGACAGGCCCGTCGGCCGGGATCGTCCTTCAGGCGTACCTGCGCGACTCGCCGGCGTTGCTCGAGCGGGTCGTCGCCTGGGCCAGGGCATCGCCGCGCACGCAGCCGCTGACGGTCCGGCTCGTCAAGGGCGCCTACTGGGATCACGAGGTCGTCGAGGCCCACCAGCACGGGTGGAGCGCGCCCGTGTTCGAGGACAAGGCCGACTCGGACCGCAACTTCGAGACGCTGACCCGCGCGCTGCTCGAGGCGCGACCGGCCGTGCGGGTCGCGATCGCGTCGCACAACCTGCGGTCGGTCGCCAACGCGATCGCCGTGAACACCGAGCTCGGCGGCGCACCGGCTGACCTCGAGATCCAGGTCCTGCGCGGGCCTCGGCGACGACCTTCAGCAGGCGCTCGTCACGACCGGCCGGCGCGTGCGCACGTACTGCCCGGTCGGGGACCTCGTCGCCGGCATGGCCTACCTGGTGCGCCGCCTGCTGGAGAACACGAGCAACGAGAGCTTCCTCGCCGAGCAGGCCGCCGGCGTCCCGCTGGAGACGCTGCTCGCCGCCCATGAGCCGATGAGCCTGCCGCCCTTCGCCAACGAGCCGATCCTCGAACTGCGCCGCGCCCCAGAGCGCGAGTCGCTGCTGGCGGCGCTCGCGTCGCTCGACGCCGGGGCCGGCGCTGCAGGGTCCCGGTCTGGATCGGCGACGGACCGCCGCGACGCCGAGGACCTCGTCTCGACCGATCCCGGAGCGCCGCAGCGAACGGTCGCAACCGCCGCAGCGGCGACCGCGGCCGAGGTCGCCGAGGCGGTCAGCGTCGCGCGCGAGGGTTCCGGCGATGGTCGGCCGATCCCGGCCGCCGAGCGCGCCGCGATCCTGATCGCGCGCCGCCGCGATCCTGCGCGACGCGGCGGCTGCGGCTGGCGGCGCTCGCCGTGCGCGAGTGCGCGAAGCCGTGGGCGGAGGCCGACGCCGACGTCTGCGAGACGATCGACTTCCTCGAGTACTACGCCCGCGGCGCCGTCGAGCTGGCCGAGCACCCGCCGCAGCTGCTCCAGATGGCCGGCGAGCGCAACGCGCTCGCCTACCGCCCGCGAGGCGTGTGCGCGGTGATCGCCCCGTGGAACTTCCCGCTCGCGATCGCGCTCGGCATGACCGCCGCCGGCCTGGCGACCGGGAACGCCGTGATCCTCAAGCCCGCCGAGCAGTCGCCCGGCTGCGCCTACGAGCTGGTGCGCGCACTGCGGGAGGCCGGCGTTCCGCCGCCGGCGATCGCGCTGCTGCCCGGTGAGGGCGACGTCGGCGCAGGCGCTCGTCGCGCCATCCCGGCGTGGAGACGATCGCGTTCACCGGATCGGTCCCGGTCGGGCTCGAGATCCTGGCCGCCGCGGCGCAGCGCCGGGCCGCAGCGGGCACAACCTCAAGCGCGTCGTCGCCGAGATGGGCGGCAAGAACTGCGTGATCGTCGACTCCGACGCGGACCTCGACGACGCGGTGCCGGGGATCGTGCACTCGGCGTTCGACTTCGCCGGGCAGAAGTGCTCCGCGGCCTCGCGCCTGCTCGTCCACGAAGCAGTCGCCGACGCGCTGATCACGCGGCTCGCGGGTGCCGTCGACGTGCTCGTCGTCGGCCAGGCGGACACGTTCGGGACAGCCGTCCCGCCGGTGATCGAGCAGTCCGCGCAGGAGCGCGTCACCCGCTACGCGGACCTCGCCGCGCACACCGGCTCGATCGCCGCGCGCCGCGGCGACGTGCCCGGCGGAGGGATGGTTCTGCGCGCCGACGGTCGCCCACGACCTGCCCGCCGACTCGCCGGTGCTGCACGAGGAGATCTTCGGCCCGGTGCTCGCCGTCGAGCGCGTCCGCGACGTCGAAGAGGCCTGCGACCGCGTCGACGAGCTGTCCTACGCGCTCACCGGCGGGCTCTACTCGCCGCAACCCGCGCACCGTCGAGCACGTCGTGCAGCGATCGCCGGTCGGCAACCTGTACGTCAACCGCGCCGATCACCGGCGCGATGGTCGGTCGGCAGCCGTTCGGCGGCAACCGGCTCTCGGGCACCGGCTCGAAGGCCGGCGGCCCCGACTACCTGCTGCAGTTCGTCGAGCCCCAGGTCGTCACCGAGAACACCGTGCGCCACGGCCTCGTCGTCTGAGCGGCGCCGCGGCGCGCACCATCGCGAGGAACCGCTCGTGCAGCCGCGCGTCCTCGCCGAGCTCCGGGTGGAAGGAGATCGACGAGCACGGTGCCCTCGCGTGCCGCCACCGGATGCCCGTCGACCTGCGGCGAGGATCTCCACACCCGGTCCGTACTCGGCGATCCACGGCGCGCGGATGAAGACGGCCCGCACCGGACCCGCCGTCCAGGCCGAAGTCGAGGTCCTCCTCGAACGAGCGCACCTGGCGGCCGAACGCGTTGCGCCGCGCCGCGATGTCCATGACGCCCAGGTGGTCGCGATCGAGCATGATCAGCCCGGCGCACGTCCCGAAGATCGGGTGGCCGGCGGCGTGGAAGGCGCGCAGCGGATCGGCCAGCCCCTCGCGCTCGATCCCGAGCGTCATCGTCGTCGACTCGCCGCCCGGCAGGACGAGGCCGTCGAGCCCGTCGAGGTCCGCCGGAACGCGCACCTCACGCACCGTCGGCCCCGAGGCTCTCGAGCATCCTGCGATGCGCCTGGAAGCCGCCCTGGAGCGCGAGGACGCCGACGCGTCAGCCCGGCGCCGGGCGCGGCGCTCACCAGCCGCGGTTGGACAGGAGCTGCTCCTCGTCGAGCTTGCGCGCCTCGAGGCTCTGCATCGCCTGGCCGAGGCCTTCGGAGGCCTGCAGCACGCGCGCCGCGTCCTGGTAGTGCGTCGTCGCCTCGACGATCGCCGCGCCGCGGCGCTCGGGATCCTCGCTCTTGAAGATGCCGGAGCCGACGAACACGCCCTCGGCGCCGAGCTGCATCACGAGCGAGGCGTCGGCGGGCGTCGCGATGCCCGCCGGCGCAGAACACGACGACCGGCAGCTTCCCGTGCTCGGCGACCGAGCGGACGAGGTCGAGCGGTGCGCCGTGGTCCTTCGCGGCGGTGGCCAGCTCGGCGTCGTCCATCGTGCCCGAGGCGCTTGATCTGACTGGTGATCGTGCGAATGTGGCGCACGGCCTCGACGATGTCGCCGGTGCCCGCCTCGCCCTTGGAGCGGATCATCGCCGCGCCCTCGCCGACGCGCCGCAGCGCCTCGCCGAGGTTCGTCGCACCGCAGACGAACGGGACCTTGTAGCGCCACTTGTCGATGTGGTGGGCCTCGTCGGCCGGCGTCAGGACCTCGGACTCGTCGATGTAGTCGACCTCGAGCGCCTCGAGGATCTGTGCCTCGGCGATGTGGCCGATGCGCGCCTTCGCCATCACCGGGATCGTCACGGCCTCCTGGATGCCGCGGATCATCTCCGGGTCGGTCATGCGGGCGACGCCGCCGTCACGGCGGATGTCCGCCGGGACGCGCTCGAGCGCCATGACCGCGCACGCACCGGCCGCCTCGGCGATCTTCGCCTGCTCAGCGTCGACGACGTCCATGATGACGCCGCCCTTCAGCATCTCGGCAAGGCCGGCCTTGACTCGGAACGTCGCTTCGTCACGCATGCGGTGCATTGTACGAGCGAGGCGCGGTGCCGAGATGGCTGAGGCGGCGGCGCGACGAGGCGCCGGGCCGGAGAACGTCGTCCTGCCAGTGCGGCGCCTGATCCACGACGTCCTGGCGGGACGTGGATGGTGA
Organism: uncultured Solirubrobacteraceae bacterium; assembly: GCA_963817295.1. Lineage (GTDB taxonomy): Bacteria > Actinomycetota > Thermoleophilia > Solirubrobacterales > Solirubrobacteraceae > F1-60-MAGs163. The sequence continues at coordinate 40,128 of CAWFOF010000023.1, forward strand.
TCACGACGGCGCTTCGCGCCGTCGTGTCCTGGCAGGGGCCGTTACCGGTGACGGAGCGCGACGCCGCTCTGCGGCGTCGCGGTCGGGCGCCGGACTGGTCCTTCGATCGGACGGCTACTTCAGCCGGAACGCCTTGATCCGGTCGGCGTACCTGTCGTGGTCTCGGCTGTACACGCCGTACGCGAGTGCCTGGATGACGCTGAGCAGTGCGGTGTGCGACCGGACGTAGGCGGGGCAGTTGGAGGAGTAGTAGAGCTGGATGCTGCGAGAGCTTGGCGACGTCGGACAGCGTCGCGTCGGTGACCGCGATCGCTCGCGCCTTGCGGTGCCGGGCGATCTTCATCGCGCGGACCACGAGCGGGTGCGGGCGTCCGGCGGACAGGCCGATGACGACGCGTCTCCTCGTCGATGCGGCCCGAGACGGCTGAGCGCCTCCTGCGACGGGCTCACGACGATGTCGGCCTGGATGTCGAGCAGCATCAGCAGGTGGCGCAGGTAGCTGGCGAAGAACGCCATCTGGTCGGTGCCGACGACGAGCACGCGCGTGGACTCGGAGATCGCGTCGACGCACGCCTCGACGTCGCAGCGCGAGACGCTTGCGGGCCGTCTCCTCGACGTTCACGTGATCGGCGGCGATCGCCGTCTCGAACTCGTTCTGGTCGAGCGAGAACAGCGGCTGGCCGATGCACTGCCGCCGCCCGACCTGACCGGACGCCACGCGCGCCGATACTCCTCGCGCGCCGAGGTCTGAAGCTCCGGGAAGCCCTCGAAGCCGAGTGCCTGCGAGAAGCGCACGACCGTCGACGACGGAGGTGTTCGCGCGACGCGCGAGCTCCTCCGCGGTCTGGAAGGCCACCTCGTCCAGGTGATCGACGATGTACTGCGCGACGTCCTTCTGCGATCGCGAGAACTCGTCGAAGCGTGCCTGGATGTAGGCGGAGAGGGACTGGTGGCCGCTGGCCTCGTGAGGCGCGGCTGGGGTCGTCGATGCGGCGCTTCATGGGCGTTCGGAGGGATTCGACGGCGGGATGCATGCCTTCCTTCCCGGCGCGCCGGATCGCGGATCTCGTAGCCTCGGACTAGATTGCGGCATGCCCGACCGCATCGAGCTCGAGCCCGCCGCCATCGAGCGGCATGATCCGCAGCGCCGCGCTGGAGGACCTGCGACACGAGACGCCGCCGCCGAGCGCGAGCGCTCGTTCGGCCGCGCGGCCACCGCGCTCGACGCGCTCTGCGGCGCCGTCGATCGCGAAGGGCCCGGACGACGTCTGGGACGTGCTCGACGAGCTCGACCGCCGTGCAGCTGCTGACGTTCGCGACTTACGTCGTCAGCGAGCTGGCGCCGGAACCGACTGGACTGCCCGCGGACCTGAATCGTGAACTGACCAGCGGGTCAGTTATCCTTGAGGGCATGAGCACCATCGAGACCCCCGCCGACACCGCGCCGGAGCGACCGAGCCGCGCCTTCGACCTGACGCTCACCGACGAGCAGAAGGACGTCCGCGACTGGGTCCACGGCTTCGCCGCAGAACGTGATGCGCCCCGCCGCCGCGGAGTGGGACGAGCGCGAGGAGACGCCGTGGCCGATCATCCAGGAGGCCGCGAAGATCGGCCTCTACGGGTTCGAGGGCTCGCGCAGTTCTTCGCCGACCCGTCCGGCCTGACGATGCCGATCGTCAACGAGGAGCTCTTCTGGGGCGACGCCGGGATCGGCATGGCGATCATGGGCACGTCGCTCGCCGTCGCCGCGATCGTCGGCCAGGGCACCGGCGAGCAGATCGGCACCTGGGTGCCCGGCAGTGCTTCGGGACGCGTCGACGAGCCCGCCGTCGCGGCGTTCTGCTCATCGGAGCCGAACGCCGGCTCGGACGTCTCGAACGTGCGACACGCGCGCCCGCTTCGACGAGGCGACCGGCGAGTGGGTCCTGAACGGCCAGAAGGCGTGGGCGACCAACGGCGGCATCGCCGGCGTCCACGTGATCATCGCGACCGTCGACCCCGAGCTGCGCTCGCGCGGGCACGCGGCGTTCGTCGTCCCGCCCGGCACCCCGGGCCTGACGGATGGGCGTCGAAGGTCAAGAAGCACGGCCTGCGCGCGTCGCACACCGCCGACGTCGTCCTCGACGACTGCCGCGTCCCGGCCGAGATGCCTGCTCGGCGGCAAGGAGAAGCTCGACGAGCGCCTGGCCCGGGCGCGCGAGGGCCGCAAGGGGCAGTCCAGGCCGCGATGGCCACGTTCGAGGCCAGCCGCCCGACCGTCGGCGCCCAGGCCATCGGCATCGCCCGCGCCGCGTACGAGTACGCGCTCGACTACGCGAAGGACGCGCGAGCAGTTCGGGCGCGCGATCATCGAGAACCAGGCGATCGCGTTCACGCTCGCCGACATGAAGCTCGAGATCGACGCCGCGCGCCTGCTCGTCTGGCGCGCGTCGTGGATGGGCCGCAACGGCCTGCCGTTCGACAACGCCGAGGGCTCGATGAGCAAGCTCAAGGCGGGCGAGGTCGCCGTCTGGGCGACCGAGCGCGCGATGCAGATCCTCGGCGGCAACGGCTACGCCCGCGAGTTCCCGGTCGAGCGCTGGCACCGCGACGCCAAGATCTACACGATCTTCGAGGGCACGAGCGAGATCCAGCGGCTCGTGATCGCCCGCGCGATCTCCGGCGTCCACATCAGGTGACATCGCCCTCGAAGGGGCGGGATGGGCGCAGCCCATCCCGATAGGAGGGTCGGCAAAGCCGACCCGTTCACCGGCTCGTAACCGCTGACCACCGGAGGGGTCGGCGAAACCGACCCGTTCACCGGCCGGCAGCACCCCACAGGCCCTCGCCCCACGGCAGGCGCGGCGCGCCAGACGCCAGCTTCGCCAGCTCCGCCTTGCGCGCCGCGTAGGCCGGCAGCGCGGCCAGGTTGTGCAGCTCGGACGGGTCGGCCTTCAGGTCGTAGAGCTCCTCGTCGCCGTAGCTCCACTTCACGTACTTCCACGTCTCCGTGCGCACGCCGTAGTAGGGCTGGTCGTACGGCAGGCGGCTCGCGAACCCCGGCTTCCAGAGCAGCCGCCTGGTCGCCTCGATCGGGAAGCTCGTGCGGACCCGCCGGCCGCGGATGACCGGCAGCAGCGATCCACCATCGAGCGTCCGGCCGGCGTGCGCGCCGGCGAGGCCGAGGATCGTCGGCGCCAGGTCGATCGACGTCGTGAGCGCTCGTCGAGCGCCCGCGCGGGATGCCCGGGCCGCTCATGATCATCGGCACGCGCAGCGACTGCTCGTACGGCACGTACTTGTCGCCCGGCAGCCGGTGCTGGCCCTGCAGCCAGCCATTGTCGGACGTGAAGATGACGACCGTGTCGTTGAGCTGGTCCCGTGGCCTTGAGCGTGCTCGACGAGCTTGCCCACCCATTCGTCGATCGCGAGCAGCGAGCCGCCGCGGCCCTGGTACTCGTTCGACATGTGCGTCAGGCGCTGCGCGTCGAATTGCGGCAGCTCGCGGATCTCGCGCGGCTTGGCCGAGACGTCCGCCTCGTCGAAGCCCGCCGGATGCGGCAGGACGAGGCTCTTCGCCTTCGCCTCGTAGCGCGGCGGGACCCGCGGGTTCAGCCCGACGTAGCCGCGCTGATCGTTGACGTCCTCGCGATGCGGGAAGCGGCGGGGCGATGTGCAGGAACCACGGCTGCGAGCGCTTGCGCACGCCGTCGCGGATGAACGCGCGCGCCTGCTCGAAGTAGACGTCGGCGGAGTAGCGCGAGTAGTCGGTCGTCCCCCACCATGCCGGCCGGAACAGCTCGTTGAAGGCCTGAGCAGGTCGAGCGGCGAGTTGAGCTTGCCGTTCCACTCGCGGTTGCCGACGGTCTGCAGACCTTCGGCGTACGCGCGGTCGCCGTACGAGCGCACGCGGCCCTGGTCGTTGACGAGGAAGTTGTACGTGTCGTAGGTCGAGACGTCGATGCCGCCGAACCAGCGGTTCCAGCCCGGCGGGACCTCCTTCTGGTTGGACTCGCCGTAGCCGTTGAGGTACTTGCCGATGTAGCCGGTCCGGTAGCCGGCACGCTGCATCCAGCTGCCCAGCAGGTTGCGGCGGCTCGCCGTGTCGACACCCTGGTAGTTCTGCGGGGCGGTGTCCCCGGACAGATGGTGGTTGTGCGGATATTCGCCGGTGAGGATCGACATCCGGTTCGGCGCGCAGAGCGGAAACGGCGTGAACATGTTCCGGAACGTGACGCCGCGCTCGCCGAGCAGGCGCTGGGTGCGCTCCATGAAGCGCATGTCGCTGGCCGCCTGGTCGTCGGTGAGGACGAAGAGGATGTTCGGACGCCGCGCGTCGCCCGCGTACGCCGGCGCGTTCGTCAGCCACCACAGCAGCGCGAGCGCCGCTCCGCCGAGCAGCGCGAGCGTCAGCGCACGCACGGACGGCGTGGGGATCGAGGACCGGCGACGGAGCATGGGCCGACTCTCCCATCCGCAGCGGCCGGATGCGCCGGTTCGACCGTCTTCGCGTCCGGGGGCGTCGCATTCCCGGCGTGGTCGGTGCCTTCGGCTCCTCTGAATGGCATGGACGTCATCACGCGGTACAGCGTCAGGCCCGGCTCATCCGGGCGAGCCGGGTCGCTCGCGGTGACCGCCATGAGCACGCTCGTGCCCGGCGTCGCCCACGCCGCCGCACCCATCGCTTCCTGGAGCTTCGACGAGACAGGCGGCCAGGTCGTGCGCGACGCCCGCGGCCTGGCGGACGGCACACTCGGCCGGCTCCCCGGCCCGGACGGGGCCGACCCGACGCGCGTGGCCGGAGTCTCGGCTCGCGCGCTGCTGTTCGACGGCGACGACCGCGTGACGCTCCCCGACCTCCCCGAGCTCGAGCCGGCCACGCTCTCGATCAGCGCATGGGTCCGGCGAAGCGGGTCCCCGGGCACCTTCCGTTATGTCATCTCCAAGGGCGGGACGCAGTGCTTCGCGAGTGCCTACGGGCTCTACTCGGGCTCGGGCGGCGGTCTGGCCTTCTACATCGCCGACGGTCTGGGGTACGCGGTCTCCCCCGCCGCCCCGCCGGCGACTGTCTGGGATGGGCGCTGGCACGCGGTCGCCGGCACGTTCGACGGGGCGCGGGTGCGGCTCTACGTCGACGGGCGCGAACTCGCCGGCGGGGCGGCGGCGCCGCTTGCCGTCTCGTACTCCCGCGACAGCCGGGCGCCGTTCATCGGCACGTATGTGGGCAGCTGCGAACTGCCGTGGAGTGGCGAGATCGACGAGGTCGGGCTCTGGAACGGACCGCTCTCGCCGTCAGACGCCGCGGCGCTCGCGACCCCGCCGGTGCCTGGGTCTCCGCCGACGACGCCGCCCGCAAACCCGACGCCGCCGTCCGGCGGGCCGGCGGCGCCCGGGCCGGTGGCGGGCTCGCAGCCCCCGCCCCGCCTCCCGATCGCATGCGTCACCGTCACCCTCACGCATCGTGTCGCAGTCGTCCGCAGCTCCCTGCGCGTCGTCATCCGCGTGCGTGCGGGCGGGCGGCCTCTCCAGCGCACGGTCGTGCGCCTGAGAGGCGCCGGCATTCACCGCTCCGCCCGCACAGCCCGCGACGGGCGAGTGCGGATCCGGATCCGCCCCACGAAGCGCACCGCCGTCGCGGTGACCGTCGTCGGCCGCATGACGTGCGACGTCGCGCGCATCCCGGTGCGCCGGCGCTAGATGGGCCGGGGAGGAGTCGAACCTCCATCTGACGGGTTATGAGCCCGCTGCTCTAGCCATTGAGCTACCGGCCCCGCGGCGCGGGCATCGTTGCACGCGGCGCCGCCCCGGTGCCCGCGGATCAGCCCTTGGCCTCGACCTTGTCGAGCGCCGCGTTGACCTCGTCGACTGAGAATGCGCCCTCGAAGCGGTCGGCGACCCGCCCGTGCTTGTCGAGGATGAAGAGCCACGGCTCGGTCGGGAGACGGTAGGCGGCGGGCTGCGGGCGCAGTCCCTGATCGACGCGGTTCTCCTTGTAGATCTCGTTGTGGATGAACGCGGTCTTGGAGTCGCCGCGCTCCGCGCGTACCTGCTCGAGGACGTCGACCACGGGCCCGCACACGCGGCTCTGGCACAGCGCCGGCGTGGCGAACAGCAGCGCCACCGGCTTCTTGCCGTAGACGTCGTACAGGTCGGTCGTCAGAAGGTCCTTGGCCGCCGGCGAGCGCGTCGAGATCCGCGCGGCGTCGCCGGCGACCGACGCGAGGGTCGGCGTGTGGACCTTGGGCGCGGCCGACCCGACGGCGGGCGGTGTGTTCTTGCTGTCCGGCGCGACGTCCGCGCCGAAGGACGTCGTGCTGACATCACGGCCATCGAGGCGGGCGATCGCCGTCACGCGGTACTTCCCGGCCTTGGGAAAGTCGAGGTCCGCGACGTAGACGCTCTTGGCGGCGTCGGGATCCTTTGCGGTCGTCACGCTCTGGAACTGGGGCTTCACGGCCAGCGACTCGCTGCGGGCCACGAACGGCCCGCGAACGCCGGTGCCGTCGGTCTTCGACACGTAGAGGGCGACGGGCGCCTCCGACGTCTGCTTGCGCGCGGCGTCGAACAGGGCGAAGCCATAGCGGTTCGTTCCCGGCTTCAGCACGGAGACGCTCGGCGCCAGGATCAGGCCCTCCGGCATGCCGGCCTTGAGCTCGCTGAGGCGCCGGCCCTTGGGCGTCGGGAAGTCGGTGCTCGACGCCGTCGTGACGGGCGTGGTGGAGGCGGTGCTCTGCGTCGAGCTCGACGAGCTGCCACAGCCGGCGAGGACGACGGCGATCAACGGCATGGGCAGGACGAGGAGGGCGCGGCGCACGAGGCGGCAGTTTAGGTACCTCGTCCTCGCGATGAGCCGGTTGGAGGCGTGGGCCGTGCCGTGTGTGATGGGATGTCGGCGGTTCACAATCCAGACGAGGAGCGGGAATGGCGGAGCGGGCAGCGATCGTGACGGGCGCGTCGAGCGGCATCGGGTTGGCGATCGCGCACATGCTGGGTGAGGAGGGATTCGGGCTCACCGTCGCCGCCAGGCGGCCGGAGAAGCTCGAGGCCGCAGCGCAGGAGCTCGCCGACAAGGGCTACGACGTGCAGCACGTGGCCGGGAACCTCGGCGACGAGGAGACGATCGCCTCGGTGGTCCGCGCGCACAGCGAGCGTTTCGGGCGCCTCGACGTGCTGATCAACAACGCGGGAATCGGCATGGGCGAGCCGATCGACACGATGACCGCCAAGAAGATCGACCTCCAGCTCAACACCAACCTGCGCTCGATCTTCCTGTTCTACCGCGAAGCGATGCCGCTGCTGCGCAAGGCCGGCGAGGAGCACAGCAACGCGCTCGTCGTCAACACCTCGTCGATCTCGGGCATCCGCGGCGAGGCCTGGCTCTCGGTCTACTCCGCCACGAAACACGGAGTCGTCGGCTTCACGCAGGCGATGAACAAGGAGCTCGCGGCCGCCGGCATCAAGAACACCGCCCTGTGTCCCGGCTTCGTGGACACGCCGATGACCGACTTCATCAAGGAGCACGTGCCGGCCGAGACCATGATCCAGCAGGCCGACATCGCCGAGGCGGTCCGCTACCTGCTGAAGACCTCCCCCGGCTGCGTGGTCCCGGAGATCCGGTTCGAGCAGCCCGGTGGCGGCGCGCTCCCCACGCCCTAGGCCGCGATGAGGCTCGGCGTTCACATCGGCTACTGGGGCCTGGGCCTCACGAGCGAGGATCAGCTCGCGATCGTGCAGGAGGCCGAGCAGCTCGGGTACGACTCCGTCTGGTCCGCGGAGGCCTACGGCTCGGATGTCGCGACGATCCTCGGCTGGCTCGCCGGGCAGACGACGAAGATCCGCCTCGCCTCGGGGATCTTCCAGATGCCGGGGCGCTCCGCCGCGATGACCGCGATGACCGCGGCGACGATCGATCAGCTCTCCGGCGGGCGCATGATCCTCGGCATCGGATCCTCAGGCCCGCAGGTCAGCGAGGGTTGGCACGGCGTGCGGTTCGCTCACCAGCTGGCCCGCACGCGTGACTACGTCGCCGTGCTGCGGATGGCGCTGGATCGCGAGCGCGTGGTGTACGACGGCGAGACGCTGCAGCTGCCCCTGCCCGACGGGCCGGGGAAGGCGCTGAAGCTCACGATCGCGCCCGTGCAGGACCGCATCCCGATCTACATCGCCGCGATCGGGCCGAAGAACACGCAGCTTGCCGGGGAGATCGCCGACGGCGTCGTCCCCACGCTGTTCTCGCCCGAGCATGTCGCGATCATGCGCCGGGAGCTGCAGGTCGGCGTCGACCGGGCCGCTGGCGGGAAGACCGTCGAGGACGTCGACATCGCCCCGGGCGTGCAGGTGTACGTCGGGAACGATGTGGAGGGCGCGCGCGACCTCATGCGGCCCTTCCTCGCGCTGTACATCGGCGGAATGGGATCGCGCGAGAAGAACTTCTACAACACGCTCGTGCGCCAGTACGGGTTCGAGGACGCGGCGCAGAAGATCCAGGATCTCTACCTCGACGGGAAGCGCGAGGAGGCGATGGCGGCCGTCCCCGATGCGCTGATCGACAGGGTGGCGCTGTGCGGGACGAAGGATCAGGTCCGCGACCGGCTGGCGGCGTACCGCGACGCCGGCGTCGGAACGCTGGGCGTCACCCCGGTCGCCTGGACGAAGCGGGACCGCATCGAGCAGCTCCGCCTGATCGCTGAGCTCAACGCTGCCTGAGCCGGCGCTCCTTCGCGCCCGCTGCGGCTGCTTGCTGGGCGCCTTCGGCGACCCGGGCCACGCGTTCCCGATGATCGCGCTGGGCCGCGCCCTGCGGGCCCGGGGGCATGACGTCACGCTGCAGACCTGGTCGCGCTGGCGCGCAGACGTCGAGCGCGAGGGCATGCACTTCGCCCCGGCGCCCGGAGTACCAGGTGTTCCCGACGCGCGAGCGCCCGCTGAAGCCGTACGAGGCGGTCGTTCGAAGGCCGCCGCGGACACCGGGCCGCTCGTGCGCGCCGTCGCGCCCGGACGCGGTCGTCAGCGACATCCTCACGCTGGCGCCGGCGCTGGCAGCGGAGCTGGAGGGCGTGCCGGTGGCGACCCTCGTGCCGCACGTCGATCCGCGAGGCGAACCGGGCTTTCCGCCCTATTCGCTCGGCGCGCGCCTGCCGAGGTCGCGCGGCGGGCAGGGCGCTCTGGGATCCGTCGATCCGCTCGTCGCACGCGCGGTGGAGCAGGGGCGCCGCGAGCTGAACGAGACGCGGCGCCGGCTGGGGCTGCGGCCGCTCGGGCACCCGCACGGCGGGATCTCGCGGCGGCTGGCGTTGATCGCGACGTTCCCGCAGCTCGAATACCCGCGCACCGCGTGCCGAGGGGACGCACGTCGTCGGGCCGTTGCTCTGGGAGCCACCGGCCGACGAGGTCGAACTGCCCGCCGGCGACGAACCGCTGGTGCTCGTCGCCCCGTCGACGTCGCAGGACCCGGAGCATCGTCTGCTGCGAGCCGGCCATCGGCGGGCTGGGCACACTCGCGGGCGTTCGCGTGCTGGCGACGTGGAACCGCCGCGCGCATCGAGCCGCCGGCGCCGGTGATCGCATCCAACACGCGGCTGGTCGAGTGGGTCAGCTACGCGCGGACGATGCCGCGTGCGGCCGTCGTCGTCTGCCACGGCGGGCATGGAACGGTCGCCCGCGCGCTCGCGAGCGGCTGCGTGGTGGTCTGCGCACCGGCGGCCGGAGACATGAACGAGAACGCCGCGCGCGTCGACTGGGCCGGCGTCGGCGTACGGATCCCGCGCAGGCTCGTGCGAGCCGCGTCCGGTCCGCCTGGCCGTGCAGCGCGCGCTCGGGGAACCGCGACTCGCGGCCGCGGCCGCAGCGCTCGCCACGTGGTACGCGGCCCATGACCCGGCCGACCGCGCCGCGCAGCTCGTGGAGGCGATGGTCGCGCGAGCCCGCCGTCGAGCTCCGGGGGTGGGACTCGAACCCACAACCTAACGGTTAACAGCCGTTCGCTCTGCCATTGAGCTACCCCGGACCGAGCACTACCCGTGAGGGTTCGCGCGCGACGGCGACATCCTAGCTGGAAGGTCCGTGTAGCCGCTCTCGACCTCGGCATGACAGTTGGCGCAGAGCAGGACGCATTTCCGTGCCTCGAGCCGGAGCCGATCGATCCCCAGAGCCAGCCCGCGCGCCCCGAGTCCGAACCGCTTCGTGGAAGGGTCGACGTGGTGGAACTGGAGCGCCGCCTGGCACGCGTCGTAGCCGCACAGAGCACAAGCACCGCCCGCTTCATCGATGAGCAGCGCTTGACGCGACGGCGGCGGCGTCGCCGCCTCCGCGCGACATCGCACGCAGCTCTCGAAGCCATCGCTTCGGACGACGAACTCGACCTCTCCGTGGACGGCACAGGTTCGTGCCGGGCTCCTGCCTCCGAGCGTCGCTCGTCGCCCACGGGTGCCGGCAGTGCGCAGCCCGTAGCGACCGAGCCAATGCCGGACCGTCCCCGGGCTTCGGTCGACCCTGGCCGCGATGGCTCGCACGGTCAGCCCCGCGTCGACGAGCAGCGCGAGCTCCTCGCTCGAGATCGCTCCGCGCGGGGCGTTGCGCTGCGGTTCTTCGCGCTCATTCCCAGGTTCCACAGCCACACGAACACTCGTTCGCATGGCGGACGGCCTCACCCCGCCGGCGAGCGTGACTGCGCGAGTGTCTCCTCGACCTTGCGCTCGACCTCGGCCCTGAGCCGCTCGCGCTCCTCGACGAGGTGCGTGAGTGCGCTGGAGCCCGCGCTCTTCGAGCGGTCGATCTCGCGATCCAGCCGGCCGATCTGCAGCCGCAGCCGCTCCGCCTCAAGCGCGGCGCGGGAAGGCATCGCCTGCGCTGCGCGAACCTGGAGCTCGGCGAGCACGCGACCGAGCTCCTCGTCTCCGGGCGGCGACTGCAGTGCCTCCTGACCCGCCTGGTCGCGCATCAGCTCGGCTGCCCGCCGATAGACGGGAACGGCGAGGTCATGATCGATATCGAGCTCGGAGAGCACCGCGCGCCCCTCCCCCGGCAACGCGAGGCACTGGATGAGGAACGCACGCTCGATGCGGGCGGATGGCGCGACGATCTGGACCGCCGCGGGCCGCGGTGCCGGTGCGGCGGCGGAAGCGGAGGCGGACTGACTCTCGGCCTCGCGGCGTCCGGGCACCGCCGCGACGACGCGCGCCGGCTGCCCGAGCCACTCGGTCAACTTCCCCGCCGTCACCCCCACGCGCTCGGCGACGAGCTCGGTCAGCTCGTCGCGCATCGCACTCGGCGGCAGATCCCGGAACACCGGCTTCAGCGCCTCGACGACGCGATCCTTGCCCTCGGCATCGTCCAGGTCACCGTGCGCGAGCTCGCGCTCGACGCGGAAGCGGACGAAGGGGACCGACGCAGCCACCCGCTCGCGCATCCCGTCGGCGCCCTCCGACAGCATCAGGTCGGCGGGATCGCTGCCGGCGGGCATCGAGACGACCCGCAGCTCCAGCCGGCGCCCGGCCGCCACGCGTGCGGCGCGCAGCATCGCCTCCTGACCGGCGCTGTCGGCATCGAGCGCGAGGACGACGACCGGAGCGAGCTTCGCCAGCTCGGTCACCTGCTCGTCCGTCAGCGCCGTGCCCATCAGCCCGACGGTGTTGCGCAGCCCCGCCTGGTGCAACGCGATCACGTCGGTGTATCCCTCGCAGAGCACGACCTGCCCGGCCTTCGCCGCGGCCGCTCGCGCCAGGTCTGCGCCGAACAGGTGGCGTCCCTTGTGGTAGACGGCGTTGTCGGTCGAGTTGACGTACTTCGGCTTCTGGTCAGCGCCGACTGCACGGCCACCGAACCCCAGCACGCGACCGCGACCGTCGCAGAGCGGGAAGGTGATCCGACGGCGGAAGGCGTCGTAGAGCTGGTTGTTCTTGCCGCGGCGCACGAGCCCGGCGTCGACCAGCTCGGCCTCCGAGTAGCCGCCGCGGCGCGAGGCGAGCAGCACGCCGTCCCAGGCGCTCGGGGCGTATCCGACCCGGAACTCGCGCAGGTGCTGCTCCTCCAGGCCGCGATCGAGCAGGTAGCGCCGGCACGGCGCGGCCTCCTCGGACTCCCACAGCAGCCGCACGTACCACGAGGCGGTGCGCTCGAGCAGCTCGAGCAGCCGCTCGCGCTGCCTGCGCTTCTCGGCCGAGCGCGGATCCTCCTCGGTCAGCTCGAGCTGCACGCCGTATCGATCGGCGAGGTATTCGATCGCCTCACGGAACTGGAGGCCCTCGGTCAGCTGCACGAACTTGAACAGGTCGCCGCCCTCACCGCAGCCGAAGCAGTGGAACACCTTGCGCTCCGGATCGACGCTGAATGACGGCGTGCGCTCGTCGTGGAAGGGGCAGCACCCCATCAGCTGCTGCCCGGAGCGGCGCAGCTCGGTCTTCGCGCCGACGAGGTCGGCCATGTCGACCGTCTGGCGGACTCGCTCGATCGACTCGTCGGTGTACAGCGCCATCGGGTACGAGCCTACGCGGCGAACGACTCGGGGACGGTGAGCTCTTCGAAGACCCGGATGCAGTAGCGGTCGGTCATGCCGGCCAGGTAGTCGGTCACGCGCTGCGGCGTGTCCGCGCCGGGAGCCCCGCCGCCGTCGGGGAGACGGGCCGGATCGCCCGCGTAGTGCTCGAAGAGGGTGCGCAGAACGCGCTCGATGCGCGCATGCTCCGTGCGCGCCTGGGGCCCCAGGTAGACGTGGTCGAACATGAACGTGCGCAGCTCGTCCATCGCCTCCCCCGCCTCCGAGCCCTGCGCGATGTCCCCGGCCACCTCCGAGTGCTCGACGAGGTCGTGGACCAGCGCGTCGATGCGCAGCGACCCGGTCCGGCCCAGGACGGCCAGCGGCCGCGCGGGCAGCTCATCCTCCGCGAGGACACCCGCTCGAACGGCATCGTCGATGTCGTGGTTGATGTAGGCGACGCGATCGACGATCCGCACGATCCGGCCCTCGAGCGTGCGCGGCATCGGCGCGCGACCGGAGTGGCAGCGGATGCCGTCGCGGACGTCGCTGTTGAGATTCAGGCCCGCCCCGTCGCGCTCGAGCACGTCGACGACGCGCAGCGAATGCTCGTAGTGGCGAAAGCCGCCCCCGTAGCGCTCGCGCAGGCAGTCGTCGAGAACGCCTTCGCCGATGTGACCGAACGGCGGGTGGCCGAGATCGTGGCCCAGCCCGATCGCCTCGCTGAGGTCCTCGTTCAGCCGCAGTGCGCGCGCGACGGTGCGCGCGATCTGGGTGACCTCGATCGTGTGGGTGAGCCTCGTGCGGTAGTGGTCGCCCTCAGGCGAGACGAACACCTGCGTCTTGTGCTTCAGGCGCCGGAAGGCCTTCGAGTGGACGATGCGGTCGCGGTCGCGCTGCAGCGGCGACCGCAGACCGCAGTCGGGCTCGGCGACACGGCGGTCGGCGGGCCAGGAGCGCGCGGCGAGCGGCGACAGCGTCTGTGCCTCGAGCGCGGCCCGGCGCGCGGCGAAGGCGGCTGCGACGGGTCCGGGTGCGGCGTGCGGGTCCACGCCGACGATTCTCGCAGCAACCGGCGCTCAGGCCGCGGCGCGCAGCCTGACGTGGCCGTGGTGGGCCGCCGTCTCCATCACGGCCCGGTCGGCGAGCGCGCTGACGCGCGGCTCAGCGTCGGGCGCCTGCGCCAGCGCGTGGCCCAGGGCTTCGGTGAGGAAGCGGTGGGTCTCCGCGTCGAGGGGGAACGAGCCGGCTTCGCACGACGCACAGACGACCCCGCCGGCGGCGGGCGAGAACCCCGTCAGGTGGTCGCCCTCTCCGCAGGTGGCGCAGGCGGCGAGCTGCGGCGCGAGCCCGGCGGCCAGCAGCAGCTTCAGCCGGAAGGCGACCTGCCGCCCCGGGGTCGCATTCGCGGGATCCTCGTCGAGCAGCGAGAGGAACGTGCACAGCAGGTTGAAGACCTCGGGGTGCGGCTCACCGGAGTCGAAGATCCGCGCGACGGCGTCGCAGGCGCGCGCGGCACCGTCCAGCGCATCGGCGTTGCTGCGCAGGCGGGCGAACGGCTCGACGGTCTGCGCGCTGGTCACGGTCAGCAGGTCGCTGCGCCCTTCGTGCAGGCCGAGCTCGATGCGGAAGAACGGTTCCAGGCGGCCGCCGAACCGGCTCTTCGATCGCCGCACGCCCTTGGCGATCGCCCCGATCCGCCCGCGCATCGGCGTGTAGACGTGCAGGATGCGATCGGCCTCGCCGTAGCGCATCGAGCGCAGGACGACGGCCTCGGTCGTCAGCGGGCCGGCCATCAGGACGCTCCAGGAGGTGTTGCTATACATCCTGAAGTCATGGCAAGCGTCATCCTGTACTCGACCGACCCGTGCTCGTTCTGCGCTCGCGCGAAGGAGCTCCTCGCCAAGCGCGACATCGCCTTCGAGGAGATCAACCTCGCCAAGGATCCGACCGGACGCGAGGAGCTGCTCCAGCGGACCGGGATGCTGAGCTTCCCGCAGGTGATCATCGACGGCACGGTGATCGGCGGCTTCCGCGAGCTCGTCATGGCCGATCAGAGCGGCCGGCTCGAAGAGCTGGTCTCGCAGGCCGCCTGACCCCGCGCGGGCGCGGCTGGCAGCGCTCGCAGACGTAGGTGCCCCGTCCGGCTGCCACGAACTTCACGATCTCTGCGCCACAGCGCGGGCAGTCCTCGCCCTCGCGCAGGTGCACCAGGAACTCGTTCTGGAACGCACCCGAGACGCCGTCGGGATGGCGGAAGTCGTCGATCGTCGCCCCGCCGGCCTGCAGGCCCGCGCCGAGCGCGTCGCGCACAGCGCCGGCCAGCGCGTCGCACTGGGCACGCTTGAGCGTCCCGACCGGACGCAGCGGGTGGATGCGCGCGCGGAACAGCGCCTCGTCGGCGTAGATGTTGCCCACGCCGGCGATGCGCCGCTGATCCAGCAGAAAGGCCTTCACCGGCGCCCGGCGCCCACGGGCGAGCGTCCACAGCACGTCGCCGTCGAGCCCGCCGTCGAGCGGCTCGACGCCCACGCGTGCCGCGAAGAACGCGTCCCGCGCGGCTTCGCCGATGACGAGTTCGCCGGTCCCGAAGCGGCGCGGATCACAGAACCACACCTCGTGCCCGTCGTCGAGCCCGAACACGACGCGCTGGTAGGGCGTCGTGTCCGGCGGGTCGTAGAGCAGCGTCCCGGTCATCCGCAGGTGGGTGATGAGGAACACCTCGTCCTCCAGCTCGAACACGAGCCATTTCCCCCGTCGGCCGAGGCGCTCGACGAGCCGGCCCTCGACGGCCTCACGCAGCTCCTCGGGCGCGAGCGGTGAGCACCAGCGAGGGTCGCTGATGTGCAGTGACCCGACCCGGCGTCCGGCGACGGACGGCTCGAGGCCGCGGCGGATCGTCTCGACCTCGGGCAGCTCAGGCATGCACCCCGAGGATACGCGCGGGCGCAGGGGAATCAGAGAAAGGAGGTGCCCGGCATCGTCTGGTCCTCGCTCCGGGTCAGCCAGCGCAGCGCGGAGGCCCCGACGTCGGACATCGACCCGTCGTGCCGGGCGCCGTCGTGTCCGTGGAACGCCGCGAGCAGCGGGACCTGCTCGCGCGTGTGGTCGGAGTGCGGCATCGCCGGGTCGACGCCGTGGTCCGCCGTGATCACGAGCAGGTCGCCGATCCGCAGCTCGATGGAACCAGCGGCCGATCGCCCGGTCGATCTCCTGCAGGGCGCGGTGGAAGCCCTCGACGTCCTTGCGATGGCCGTAGAGCTGATCGGTCTCGATCAGGTTCGCCATCACCATCCCGCGCTCCAGCGACCCCATCAGATCGTCGATCGACTCCAGCGCCTCGGAGTTGGTCGCTCCGGGATGCGACTTCGCGGATCCCCCGGCCGGCGAACAGGTCATCGATCTTGCCGACCGCGTGAACCGGGACGTCGAGGGCGCTGCAGCGCGTCCAGATACGACGGAGCGGGCGGCTCGATCGCGAAGTCGCGACGACCGTCCGTGCGCTCGAACGCCCCCGGCTCGCCGCGGAACGGACGCGCGATGACGCGGCCGACGGCGTCCTCCCCGGTCAGCGCCTCGCGCGCCGCGGCGCAGGCTGCCACGAGGTCGGCTTCGGAGATGACGTCCACATGGGCCGCGAGCTGCACGACGGAGTCGACGGAGGTGTAGAGGATCACCTCGCCGGTGGCGATGTGATGCGGGCCGAACTCCTCGATCGCGCCAAGGCCGTCGAGGACGCCGCCGCCGCAGGTGCGCAGGCCGGTGGCGTCCTCGATGCGGGCGACGACGTCGGGCGGGACGCCATTCGGATACGTCGGCAGCGGTGAGCCGACGACGACGCCCATGAGCTCCCAGTGGCCGGTCGTCGAGTCCTTGCCCGGGCCCTGGTGGGCCAGGCGCCCGTGAACCACCGGCGCCGGCGACGGGGCGACGCCGGACAGCGGCAGGATGTTCCCCAGGCCGAGGTGCTCGAGCGTCGGCAGCTGCAGTCCGCCGACGGCCTGGGCGAGGTGGCGCAGCGTGTTCGAACCGGCATCGCCGTAGGCTGTCCGCGTCGACCTCGGCGCCCGCGCCGAGGGCGTCGATGACGATGACGAAGGCGCGACGCGGGTCGCGGCGTTCAGGTGGTCCGTCGGGCATCGACATCGATGCTCGCAGAGCGGGCGGCGTCGAAGCGCAACCCGTCCAGGCCCAGGGTGAGGTGGCGCTCCCAGGCCAGCCGCGGGTCCGATGCGGCGGCGGCCATCACCGAGCCGAGGCCGCACATCAGCGTCGCGACGTCCGTGGCGACCGCGTCCGCGCGCAGCTCGCCGGCGGCGACGCCCTCGGCCACGAGCTCGCCTGTGCGCTCGAGCAGCAGATCGTGCTGGGCGCTGGCGCGCTCGGTGGCCCTGACGCTGCGCCAGAGCAGCTGCGACATCGCCACGTCCGCCTCCATGAGTCGCGCGGAGCTCATGACGCAGGCCTTCAGCCGCTCGAACGGTGAGCCGGGCGCGGCGAGTGCGGCGTCGGTCAGTTCCACGACCCGCATGACGTGCGCCGCGGCCAGCGCCCCGAGGAGTTCGTCCTTCGTCGGAAAGTTGCGGTACAGCGTGCCCACGCCGACACCCGCGCGCCGCGCGATCTCGTCCATCTGCACGTCGACCCCGTACTCCGCAAACGCCTCGCGCGCCGCATCGAGGATGCGCTCGTGGTTGCGTCGCGCGTCGGCGCGCATCGGACGGGCGGATTCGGATTGCTGGCTGAGGGGCATCAATCAGGGGGGTTCGGTGCGACCGCAAAGCGGAATGCCGGGTCCGCTATTGTGCCACAGAACCGGAACTGAGGTTCCTCTTCGACCGACACAACTGCCGGAGCCATGAGCGACATCACAGCCATCACCGCCTCCGCCCGCGGGCCGCGCGAGGTCCACAAGGGACTGATTCTCGCCCTGCTGGCCGCAAGCCAGTTCGTCGTCGTCCTCGACGCGTCGATCACGAACGTCGCGCTGCCGTCGATCGGCCGTTCGCTCGACATCTCGCAGGAGAGCCTGTCCTGGGTCGTCAACGCCTACGTCCTGACGTTCGGCGGGTTCCTGCTGCTCGGCGGCCGCCTCGCCGACCTCCTGGGACGCCGGCGCGTCTACGTCGCCGGCCTCGCACTGTTCGCGTTCGCGTCGTTCACCGGCGGCCTCGCGCAGAACGAGGCGATGCTGATCGTCTCCCGCGCGATCCAGGGACTCGGCGCCGCGCTGCTCTCCCCGGCGGCACTGTCGATCCTGACCGAGACCTTCGACGAAGGGCCGGAGCGCAACCGTGCCCTGGGCGTGTGGGGCGCCGTCGCCGGCTCGGGCGGCGCGGTCGGCGTCCTTCTCGGCGGCATCCTCACGCAATATCTCAGCTGGCGCTGGGTGTTCTGGGTGAACGTGCCGATCGCCGCCGGAGCCATGGTGCTCGCGCCGCGGCTGATACCCGGAGAGCCGTTCCGCCGTCCAGCGCAAGGGATTCGACCTCGCCGGCGCGTTCACCGTGACCACCGGACTGGCGCTGCTGATCTACACGCTCGTCGACGCGAACAACGCCGGCTGGCTGTCGACGCAGACGCTCGGGCTGGGCGCGGTCGCCGTGCGCGCTGCTCGGCAGCTTCGTCCTGATCGAATCGCGCACCGCCGACCCGCTCGTGCCCTTCGACGTGTTCCGCTCGCGGACGCGCTCGGGCGCCTACCTGACCGGGCTGCTGATCGGCGCGTCGCTGTTCTCGATGTTCTTCTTCGTCTCGCTGTACATGCAGCAGGTCCTCGGCTGGGACGCGCTGAAGGCCGGGCTCGCGTACCTGCCGCTCGGGCTCACGATCATCCTGTCCGCAGGGATCGCCTCGCAGCTCGTGACGAAGATCGGGTTCAAGCCCGTGCTGGTCACGGGCCTGCTGCTCGTCGCCGCGGGCCTCCTCATGTTCTCCCAGATCGACACCAACGGCTCGTTCCTCGGTGACGTGCTCGTCCCGTCGCTGCTCGCCGCGGTCGGGCTCGGGTTCTCGTTCGTCCCGGTGACGATCGGGGGCACCACCGGCATCCGCCCCGACGAGGCCGGGCTCGCGAGCGGATTGCTGAACGCGGGCCAGCAGGTCGGCGGCGCGCTGGGCCTCGCGGTGCTCGCCGCGATCGCCACCTCGCAGACGAACAGCACGCTCGACGCGGCGCCCGGGAAGCCCGACCTCCCCGCCGCGCTCACCGACGGGTTCCAGGCCGCGTTCCTGTGCGGCGCCCTGCTCGCCATCGCCGGCGCGCTCGTCGCGATCCTCATGATCCGCCGCGCGGACAGCCGGTCCGTGATCGGGCAGGCGGCCGAGGCGCGACCCGCCGTCGTAGGTCTCGTGCTCGTCGTGCGCGCGCTCGCGTCGTCCACCGTCGCACGCGGATGTGCCTTGAAGTACTGGTCCTTCAGGCGCTCCGCTGACAGGTGCGTGTAGATCTGGGTCGTCGCGATGTCCGCGTGGCCCAGCATCTCCTGCAGGGCGCGCAGGTCGCACCCCCCGGAGAGCAGATGCGTGGCGAACGTGTGGCGCAGCGTGTGCGGGCTCATCTTGTCCTGCAGGCCGACCGCCGCGGCATGGCCCTGGACGATCTTGTAGAGGCCCTGCCGCGTCAGCCCGTGCCCGCGCTGGTTGACGAACAGGTGCGGCTCCTCGCGCAGGCCGACGAGTCGCGGGCGGCCGTGAAGCAGGTAGTAGCGCAGCGCTCCGATCGCCTCGCGTCCGACCGGTACGAGGCGCTCCTTGGAGCCCTTGCCACGGGCTCGGAGAACCTCGGCCTCCAGGTCGACGTCACCGACATGCAGGCCTGTGGCCTCCGACGCGCGCAGGCCACAGGCGTACATGAGCTCCAGCAGCGCCCGGTCGCGCATCGCCGCGGGCGTCCCGCCCCGCGGCGCGTCGAGCAGGCGCGTCACCTCGTCACGGCTGAGGACCTGTGGAAGCCGCTGGCTCTTGCGCGGCGCGCGCAGGTCGGCGGTCGGGTCGTGGTCGAGAATCTGCTCGCGGCGCAGATGGCGGTAGAAGGACCGCAGGCAGGCGGCCTTGCGCTGCAGCGTCGCCGCAGCGACGGGCGGACGCTCGGGCGAGCCGGCGGCGAGCTCATCCAGGAATCCTGCGACGTCCGCGTGCGCGACGGCGAGCACGTCGACCTCGCGGCGCTCCAGGTATGCGCCGTACTGGAGCAGGTCGGAGCGGTAGGCCTCCAGCGTGTTGCGCGACAGGCCGCGCTCGAACTCCAGGTAGGCGAGGAAGTCGAGGACGTGGTGTTCGAACGTCCGCGTCGCTGCAGGGGGCGCGAGGGTCATCGCCACTGGATTTCGCCCCGTCCGGCGCACGTCCTTGACGTGCAAGCGCTCGTGCGCGGATGCTCAGCGCAGGTGCTCGCGCAGCCACATCAGCGCGATCAGGGTCTTCGAGTCGGTGGTCGCGGCGATCGCGCCGCCGAGGTCCCCGAGCGGCCAGCGGACGACGGTGATGCGCTCGTCCTCCTCGGCGTCCGCGTGCGCATCGCTCACTCCGGTCGCGTGGAACAGGTGGACGACCTCGTCCATGACGCCGAGGCTCGTGTGGAAGTCGAGGATCGGCTCCCAGTGGCGCGCGGCCTTGCCGATCTCCTCGGCGAGCTCGCGCCTGGCCGTCTCGACCGGCGGCTCGCCCGCGACGTCGAGCTTGCCCGCGGGAATCTCCAGCGCGTCGGGCTCGCCGATCGCCTGGCGCGGCTGGCGCACGAGCCAGACGTGCTGATCGTCATGCAGGACGACGCCGACCGCGCCCGGATGGTGGACGATCTCGCGCTCGATCTCCTCACCGTCGGCGTAGCGGAAGCGGTCGCGGGAGACCCCGACGATGTGCCCCTGCCAGATCGGCTCGCTCGAGATCCGCTCGAAGCGGCGCTCGGGGCCGGTCATCGCCGCTCGTCGATCACGGCGCCGAGCACGCTCCCGGCGGCCAGCGCCGCCGCGAAGAACAGCTCGTCCTCGTCGAGCGACCGTCCCATGGTGCGTGCGGGCAGGCCGCTGGCGCGGTAGCCCTCCAGGTCCGCACGACCTTCGAGGACCCGATGAGCCTGGCCGGCCGGCGGGATGAGGTCGGCCCCGCCGGCACCGACGGCGACGGTGACCGGTCGCAGCAGGAGCTCCAGGACGGTGCGCGTGTGGTGCGAGAGCCCTCGGTGGCGCTCGCGCTCGTCGCCGCTGGACATGCGCGGGCACAGGACCACGGGCGCGCCGAGCGCAAGCGCCGCGTGCGCGCTGTCGAGCGCCGTGATGCCGCCGTGACCCAGCGCCGACGCCGAGCCCAGGATTCCCGGCCCCGGCGCGCACAGCGCCGCGTCCCATCCGAGGTCGCGGAGCCCGTGGTGGATCGCTCCGGCGGTCGTGATGGCCTCCCCCTCGCCTCCGTAGCTCGGGCCGGCCGTGAGGAACCCTGCCAGAAGGCCGCGGGCTCGCAGCTCTCCGACCACGCGTGAATGGCCGCCGGGCAGTGCACCACCGGCAGTCTGGATGTACCCCAGCCGCGTGCCGGACCGCTCCTGCGCGAGCGACCACGCCAGCGGCGCGAGCTGCCCGTGCAGTGAGGCGACGGCCACCGGCGCCTCCAACGGCACCTGCAGGTCGGCGCTCTCGACCGGCATCACGGCGTGCTGCAGCGAGGTGTAGTTGAGCTTCATGACGTGCGCCCCACCCACGCCCACGCCGCCGAGCCCGCGAGTCAGGTTCACGTGGACGACATCGAAGCCGCCGGAGCCGAGTGCGAGGTCGGCCGCCTGCGTGTTGACGACGACGTCGTCCCCCGCCTGGGACGGGCCGACGAGGGCCACGTCGGCGATCGCGTCGCGCGGCCCGCGACCGGGAACGTCCACGGCCAGCCGCTGCTCGGGGCCGTCCGCGGGCCCGGCGTCGCTGACGGTGCCGCGGCGCAGGACCAGCACCTACTGGCCCGCCTCGAGGTCCCGCAGCTCATCCAGCAGCGCGAACGTGACGTCGAGCATGCCCTCCAGCGCCGCCTGGCTGACGCGCTCCTGCGGCTCGTGGTTGCGCTCGGTGCCGTTGGCGAGGTTCGTGCACGCGAAGCCCTGCGCCTCGAACGCGTTGGCATCCGACCCGCCACCGGTGAGGATCCGTCGCGGCTCGTAGCCGCAGCTGCGCAGCGCCGCCTCCGCAGCGACCACCTGGGCGGCGCCCGTCCTGTGGCGGTAGCCGTCGAAGAGCCGCTCGACGGTCACGGTGACGTCGCATTCGCACGACGGGTCGTTCGCCGCGTCATGCAGGTGCTCGATGGTCTCGGCGACGATCTCGTCCACGCCGGACTCGGAGAGCGAGCGTGCCTCGCCGATCAGCGTGCAGTGCTCGGGGACGACGTTCGTCCCCTCCACCCCCCCATGGATCTGCGCCACGTTCAGCGTCGTCTCGTCGTCGATCCGGCCCGTGCGCATCGCCGCGATCGCGCGCGCCGCCGCGATGATCGCGCTGCGGCCGTCCTGCGGGCGGATCCCGGCGTGCGCGGCCTGCCCGGTGATCTCGCGCCTGCCAGCGCACATAGGTCGGGGAGGCGACGACGATCTCGCCGATCGGCGAGGCGTGGTCGAAGACGTACCCGAAGTCCGACTGCAGGACGCTCACATCGAACGCCTTCGCCCCGGCCAGCGCGCGCTCCTCGCTGACGGTGAACAGCAGCTCGACGCCCACCGGCGAGCCCTCGATCGCCGTACGGCGGGCCAGCTCGAGCAGGACCGCGATCGCCGCCTTGTTGTCGGCACCCAGGATCGTGTCGCCGGCGCTCTCCCAGCCGCCGTCCACGAGGACCGGCTCGATCGGGCCGTCGTGCGGGACGGTGTCCAGGTGTGCGCACAGGAGCACGCTGCGGGCGGAGCGGCCGGGGATCCGCGCGAGCAGGTTGCCGCAGGCGGCCTGAGCCTCAGCTGCGGCGTCGTCCTCCTGCACGGCGATCCCGAGCGCACTCAGCTCGGCGGTGACCCGATCCGCCATGGCCCTCTCGCTGCCGGTGGGGCTCGGGATCGCGCACAGCGAGGCGAACGTCTCGTTGAGCCGGCGGCGCTCGACCTCGGAGGCGGGCCTCACCGCGCCGTCACGGGGTCAGTGCGTCCCGTGGCTCGCCCGCACCTCACCCGCGGGCTCGCCGCTCGCGCTCACCCGGGAGTGATCGCGGGCATGTTCGAGCGCGGCCGCGACGAAATCGCGGAACAGCGGCGCCGGCCGTTCGGGGCGGGACTTGAACTCGGGGTGGTACTGCGAGGCGACGAAGAACGGGTGCTCGTCCGCCGGCAACTCGATCACCTCGACGAGGCGCTCGTCCGGCGAGGTGCCGGAGACCACGAGGCCCGCCGCCTCCAGCCGCTTGCGCAGGCTGATCGAGACCTCGTAGCGATGGCGGTGGCGTTCGTAGACGACCGCTTCGCCGTAGATCTCGCGAGCGCGAGTGTCGGGATGCAGCTTGATCGGGTCGGCGCCGAGTCGCATCGTTCCGCCCAGGTCGGAGACCTCCTTCTGCTCGGGCAGCAGGTCGATCACCGGCCACTCGGTCTCGATGTCGAACTCGGTGGAGTTGGCTCCGGGCATGTCGGCGACGTGGCGCGCGAACTCGCAGACGGCCATCTGCATGCCCAGGCACACGCCGAGGTACGGGATGCGCTCCTCGCGCGCGACCCGCACGGCGCGGATCTTGCCCTCGATGCCGCGTCCGCCGAAGCCACCGGGCACGAGCACCCCGGCGGCACCGGACAACCGCGTACGAGCGGCCTCGTCGCTGTCGAGTGTCTCCGAGTCGACCCAGTCGATCTCGACCTTCCCGCCGCACAGGTTCCCGCTGTGGCGCAGCGCCTCGGTGACCGACTTGTAGGCGTCCTCGAGCTGGACGTACTTCCCGACGAGCGCGATCCGCACCGGCGTCTCCGCGGCCGCGGCGCGCTCGACGACCTCGCGCCAACCGTCCAGGTCGGCCGGCGGCGCCTCGATCCCGAACTCGTCGCAGATGAAGTCGTCGACGTGCTGGTCGTGGTACCACAGCGGCACCTCGTAGATGTCCTGCACGTCGACGGCCGACACGACGGCGTCGACCGGCAGCGAGGCGAACAGCGCGATCTTCTTGCGGATGTCGCCCGACAGCTCGCTCTCGCTGCGGCAGAGCAGCATGTCCGGCTGGATGCCGATGCGACGCAGCTCGTTGACCGAGTGCTGGGTGGGCTTCGTCTTGAGCTCACCCGCATGCCCGATGTACGGCACGAGGGTCAGGTGGATGTACATGCAGTTGCGCCGGCCGACGTCGACCGGGAACTGGCGGATCGCCTCGAGGAACGGCAGCGACTCGATGTCGCCGACGGTCCCGCCGATCTCGGTGATGACGACGTCGACGTCGCTGGTCTCGGCGATCAGCCGCACGCGCTGCTTGATCTCGTCGGTGATGTGCGGCACGACCTGGACGGTCGCCCCGAGGTAGTCGCCGCGCCGCTCGCGGCGGATCACCGAGTTGTAGATCCCGCCCGCTGTGACGTTCGACGCGCGGGAGGTGTTGGCGTCGGTGTAGCGCTCGTAGTGCCCGAGGTCGAGATCGGTCTCCGCGCCGTCCTCGGTGACGAACACCTCACCGTGCTGGTAGGGCGACATCGTGCCCGGA
Source organism: uncultured Solirubrobacteraceae bacterium (assembly GCA_963817295.1). Taxonomy (GTDB): domain Bacteria; phylum Actinomycetota; class Thermoleophilia; order Solirubrobacterales; family Solirubrobacteraceae; genus F1-60-MAGs163. The sequence goes on from CAWFOF010000023.1 coordinate 64,222, forward strand.
TCGACGTTGATGTACGGGTCGAACTTCTGCAGGCCGACGCTCAGGCCGCGCGCGACGAGCAGGCGCCCGATCGACGCGGCGGCGATGCCCTTCCCGAGGGACGACACGACGCCCCCGGTGATGAAGATGTAGCGCGGCTTGCGATGAGCTTCAGGCACGATTCTGCAGTCTCCCGAATGAGTCTAGGTGACGGAGCCCGGGTGTCCGCTCGATCAGGTCGCTGATCGAGCGAAACTCCCCGTAGGCGGTCATGAGGACGAGGACGCCGGCGGCGATCGCCAGGCCCGTGGTGCTGAGCGTCAGCGCGAGCCATAGGCCCGCGACCACGCCGATGATGTTGGATCCGGTGTCACCGAGCATGCCCCGCTCACGCAGGTCGAGTGCGCCGGCCACGACGATCGGCCCGGCCCAGAGCCCGAGCTCGAGCAACGGGTCGAGGTCCAGCGAGCCGATGGTGAGCGCCGCCCCGAGCAGGACGAAGGCCTTCACCGAGCGGCCCGGCCGCAGGTCGAAGAGATTGAAGAGGTTCGTCGCCAGGACGATCACGGCGCTGGCGAGCAGGAAGCGCGCGACGTCCGGCTGGGTGATCGCGCTCCACGTGAGCGCGAGACCGAGCGTGCCGACGGCCTTCATCGCCCCCGTGCTGAACGCGCCGCCGATCGCCGCCCGGCCGTGGCCGCGCCAGCCCCGCGAGGCGCCGGCGTAGGCGTCGTCGGCCAGGCCGAGCACCGCGACGCCCAGCACGAGGAACAGGCCGGCGACGTCGAGCGTGTCCGCATCGGCCAGGCCGTAGAGCAGTGCGAGCGGGATGAGCGCGACCAGCGCCGCCGCGGGGACGAGCAGCCCGAGCGGGCAGGCGATCGCTGCTTGGCGGTAGTTGGTCCTCACGTGGCCGTTGTCGAGCAGGAACCGCACGAGCGAGGGGGCCAGGGCGCATGCCGCGAGAGTCGAGAGGACGAGAGGCAGGGCATGCACTCGCGGAACCTAGCGATATCCGCGGACGCGTAACGCCCGCGACCCGTCCGGGACTGACCGGTATACGTATCCCCTGAGCAGGATCGCGGATCACGCGACGACCGGAGGCACCATGGAATCCAATCCGCAGACCGACAAGGTCGTGAAGACCGATGAGCAGTGGCGTGCAGAGCTCGACGCGAACTCGTACGAGGTGCTGCGCCGCGCCGCCACAGAGGCACCGTGGACGGGCGCCTACGTGGACCAGAAGGGCGACGGCATCTACCGCTGTCGCGGCTGCGGCGCCGAGCTGTTCAGCTCGCAGACGAAGTTCGAGTCCGGGTCGGGCTGGCCGAGCTTCACCGACCCGATGTTCGAGGGCGCGGTCGAGCTGAACGAGGACCGCTCGCACTTCATGGTCCGCACGGAGGCCGTCTGCGCACGCTGCGGCGGCCATCTGGGTCACGTGTTCGACGATGGCCCCGGGGAGAGCGGGCAGCGCTGGTGCATCAACTCCGCGGCGCTCGACTTCGCTGCCTCCGCGGGCGGCGACGACGCGGCGTGAGCGTCAGCCCGCGGGGCTGACGCTCTCCGGCCCCGGCAGCAGGCTCTCGGCGGTGGGGCCGACGCCGAAGCTCCCGGTCGCCCCGGACAGTGCGAAGACGAGCGCGGCGCGTCCGGGCATCTCGTTGATGTTGTCGACGCTGGTCAGGTCACGGTCCCGGTACCACGAGACCTGCGAGGGCTCGGTCGTCGTGCGCTCAACGCCGACGACCGCCACCGGGTTGTCGGTGAGGCCCTGCATCAGCCCGTCCTCGAGATCCGCGGTCTGCTGCTTGGCGTCTCCCTTGAGCTCCGGCGGGTCGCGGTACACCACCACCCCGTCGAAGGGCCCGAGGGTTCCGGCGCGCGTGCTGAACAGGGCGTCGGCCTCCGAGCGCAGCAGCAGGCCGCCCTGCACGAGCTGGATGCCGATCCGCCGGCCGAACGGCTCGACGAGCGTCGGGTCCGCGGCGATGTCCCGGTAGCGGGTCTCACCGGCCGCATTCCCCAGCGCCGACAGGTCCGGCGGCTCGCGCAGGGCCATCGTGCCCGCGAGCTTCCCGCCGGAGCGGTCCAGTGCGGCGCGCACGTCGTCGGCGATCGCCTCGGACGGGCGCCCGAGGAAGAGCAGGCCGATCTGCTGCCCGTCGAGCCGGCCGCCGACGAGCAGCGGGTAGGCCGCGGTCGAGTAGCGCTGCTCGGCCTCGAGCTTCTTGCGGGTGTCGGCGGCTCGGCGATTCGCGTTGCTGACGTCGGTGCGCAGCGACTGGCGCACCGACTTCTCGGCCGAGGAGACCAGGCCCGCGTCGCCGATCGCGACGCCGAGCAGCACGCCGACGACCAGCGCGACGAGGACGGCGACGAGCGAGACGGCGTGGTAGCGGAAGTCGAACACGGCCGCGATCAGCCTACGGAGTGCCGCCGAGCAGCAGCCGCAGCTTGAGCCACAGCAGGTCGGCGACGTCGCGCAGGCCGGGCGTGACGAGGACGATCGCGATCAGCCCGATGATCCCCACGATCAGGACGAGCGCGACCGGAGCGACGCCGGGAGCGGGCCGATAGAGCCGGCTGACGCCCTTGGCGTCGACGATCTTCTCGCCCAGCCGCAGCCGCGTGAGGAACGTCGAGGACATCCCGCGGCGGTTCTTGTCGAGGAACTCGATGAGGTTGAACTGCGAGCCCACCGACACGATCAGCGATGCGCCCTTCTCGTGCGCGATCAGCATGGCGATGTCCTGGCTGGTCCCGGGCGCCGGGACGATCTTGTGCGCCAGCCCGAGCCCCTGCAGATGGTCGCGTCCGGGCGCGCGGCCGTCGGGGTAGGCGTGCACGACGAGCTCGGCGCCGCAGCGCAGCGTCTCGTCCGAGGCCGAGTCCATGTCGCCGACGATCATGTCCGGGCGAAAGCCGGCCTCGAGGATCGCGTTCGCGCCGCCGTCGACGCCGACCAGCGCCGGCCGCACGTCGCGGATGTAGGGTCGCAGCGCCTGCAGATCGGCCTGATGGTTCACCCCGCGCACCACGATCAGGGCCGGGCGGTCGCGGAAGTCGGTCTCGAAGCGCGGGAGCTCGATCTTGCCGGAGAGCAGATCCTGCTCGTCGACCATGTGCTCGACGGTGTTGCGGGCGAATGCCTCGAGTGCGCCGCCGATCTCCAGGCGCCGGCGCTCCGTCGCGGCGAGGACGTCGGCGGGCTCCTGCAGGCGGCCCTCGGCGACGACCTTCCCATGCACGAGGATCGTGCCGCCGCGGACCTCGACGGGGTCCCCGTCCTTCAGTGCCCGGAACAGCGTGTCATCAGGGAGGTCGACGAGCGGGATGCCGGCCTGGACCAGCAGCAGCGGTCCCATGTTCGGATACTCGCCCGAGGACGAGGGCCGGCAGTTGAGCACCGCAGCGGCACCGATCGTGATGATGTCCTCCGCGGAGACGCGGTCGAGGTTGTGGTGATCGATCACCGCCACCTCTCCGGCCCTGAGGCGCTTGACGAGCATCTTCGTCTTGCGTCCCAGGCGGACGGGACCGGCGACCGCGGGTGGCTGCTCCAGCGCGGCGGACTGCATCGCCGCCGAGTCTATGCGGCTTTGCGCAGCTCGCTCGCGTGCCTGCGTGCGACCGTGTCGTCCTCGTCGGCGCCGAGCATCCGCGTCAGCTCGCCCACGATCTGAGGCTCGCGCAGCTCGGTGACGGTCGTCAGCGCCGGCTCGGCGGTCGGATCCTTCGCGATCGAGAAGTGGCGTGCGGCGAGCGAAGCGATCTGGGGCAGGTGCGTGATGCAGAGGACCTGCCGCCCCTCGGAGAGCCCGCGCAGCCGGGCTCCCACCGCGCGCGCGGTCTTGCCGCCGATGCCCGCGTCGACCTCGTCGAAGACAAGCGTCGCGCTGGAGCCGTCGTTCGCCACGCCGAGCAGCGCCAGCATGATCCGCGACAGCTCGCCTCCCGACGCCGTGTCGCGCACCGGCGCCGCCGGCACTCCGGAATTCGGCGCGACAAGGAACTCCACGGCGTCGGAGCCCGTCGGACCGGGATCGCGCAGTGCGAGGGCCACCTCGAAGCTCGCACCCTCCATGCTGAGCTCGGCCAGGCCCAGGCGAACCGCTTCGGCGAGCTTGGGCGCCGCCTTCAGGCGGGCGCCGTGCAGCGCCCGGGCGAGCTTGTCGCGCTCCGCGGTCGCACCGTCGAGCTCCTTGCGGGCGCGTTCGAGCGCGACCTCCGCGTTCGCCAGCTCGCCGTGCCGCTCACGGCACCGGTCCGCGTGGGCGAGCACCGCGGCGATCGTCCCGCCGTGCTTGCGCTTGAGCCGGTCCAGGACGGTGAGACGCTCCTCGATGGCCTCGAGGGTCTCGGGGTCGCCCTCCAGGCCCTCGGCGTAGCCACGCAGCTCCGCGGCGAGGTCGTCGGCCTCGAACAGCAGGCCCCGCCAGCGTTCGGTGAGCGCGTCGAGCGCCGCGTCGACGCCCTGGACGCCGTCGAGCCCTGCGCCGGCGGATGCGAGCAGCACCGACACGCCCGCTCCCTCGTCGGGCGCCATCGCCTCGACCGCGCCGTGCGCGGCGGCCCGCAGCGACTCGAGGTGGCGCAGGCGCTCACGCGTGGCGAGCAGCTCCGCCTCCTCGGCCTCGTCGGGCGCGGCATCGTCGATCTCGCGCAGCTCGAAGGCGAGCAGGTCGAGCTCGCGGTCGCGCGCGCCTGCCAGCTCGGTCAGCTCGTCGAGCGCGCGCTGCGCCGCCCTGGCACGCGCATGCGCCGCGGCGATCGACGTGCGCCGGGCCGCCTGCTCGGGGCCGCAGAACGCGTCGAGGATGTCGAGCTGCGCCGAGGCGAGGGTCAGCCGGCGGTGCTCGTGCTGGCCGTAGAAGGCGAGCAGCGCCGTTGATGCGTCGCGCAGGTCGGCGACGGTGGCCGAGCGCCCGTTGAGATACGCGCGCGTGCGACCCTCGGCACTGACGCGGCGTGCGAGAACGACCTCCTCGGCGTCCTCGGGGATCCGGTCGCCGAGCGTCGCCCGCAGCTCGTCGGTCAGCTCGAAGACCCCTTCGACGTACGCCTCGCTCGCACCCGGGCGCACGATGCCGCCGCGCGGCTTGCCGCCGAGCAGCAGATCCAGGGCATGGGCCAGAACGGTCTTTCCGGCGCCGGTCTCACCCGTGAGCACGTTGAGGCCCGGGGCGAGGCGCAGCTCCGCCCGCTCGATCAGGAGCAGGTTCTCGACACGCAGCTCGTGCAGCACCCGATGGGTGTACCAGCGCGACCCGACGGACCGGCTCCGGCGCTGCAGTTCCGCGGCGAAGACGTGGCAGTCAGCGAGTGCGCTGCAGCACGCTCAGCCGGGCGACGTTGTCGCCGACGGCCGTGAGGACGTAGGCGGCTCGGCCATCGGGGGTGAACGCGAGTGTCGTCCCGGCGTCGTTCAGAGCCTCCGGGGCCCGCGGCAGGCTGCACGGCGTCCGCTCGCGCATGCCATACGTGCCCAGGCAGCCCGCCGGGCCCTGAACCGCCCTCGGAGCGCCGTTCGCGCCGAGCCGCAGCAGGCTGGTCGCGATCACGTCGGATCCCACGCCGCCGGCCGTGTAGAGCGAGTGGCCGCCAGGCCCCACCACGAGGTCCAGGATGTTGTGCAGCGTCTGGCGACCGAGCGAGCACGACCCGAGTCCTCGTATGCGCCTATACATCTCGGTCCTCGCCCCGACGCAGCCCGCCGCCCGGCCGGGCAGCACGAGCCCGCCACCGGCTGCGAGCACGAAGCCGAGCACGGCGGACTCGTTCGTCCCGCGGCCGTTGTCGACGGTGGAGGTTGCGGGAACGTAGACCCGGTTCCCGGCGACGGCGATCCGCTCCTCGGTCCCGAACATGGCCGCCGAGGCCGCACAGCCGTTGAGGCCGGTGTGACTGATGCACGCGGTCGGCGCGGGCCCGCGGGACAGCCCGCCGGTGGCGTCGATCGCCAGCCGCAGCACGGTTCCCTCCTCCTCATCGAAGCGCCCGGGCCTGTCGGCGGGAGTCTGGCCCAGGGCGATGAGGCTCTGCCCGTCCGGGGTGACCGCGAGCTGCTTGAGGTTGACCGACAGCCCGGGCGGGATCTTCGGGAACAGGTTCGCGCAGACCCCCGGGGTCTGGAACCCGCGGGTGCCGTCGCTGCTGATGCAGCCCGCGCCGGGCGCCAGCGACCCATCGGGCCCGCGTGTCAGCTCCGCGACCCCGACGGTGGCGGGCCCGTCGCTGATGACATAGGCGAAGCGCCCGTCGGGCGTCAGCACGAGACCGGACGTCTGCGCGCGATCCTCCCCCGTGTCCACCCGGCAGCCACGCGGGTTCGCGAGCTCCTGGTACTGGCCGACGGCGGCCCGCAGCAGACATGCGGGGGCGTCGCCCAACCGGTCGCCGGCCCCGACCGGGAACCCGCTGATCTCCGCGCCGCCGTCCCGCTGGCGTTGCAGCACGACGTAGAGCTCGTGGCCGCCCGGGCCCAGCACCATCTCGGAGACGAGGTTCCCGTCATCCTGCGCGCCGCACGGCCCGCTCACGGGGCGGCACGAGTCGAAGGCCAGGCGCCCGGTCCCGTCGCGCCTCAGAACGACGACACCGTCGCCGGCGGCCAGGTAGATCGCTCTGGAGTCCGCCGCGACGACCGGTCGCACCGTCGTGTCGACACCCTTGAGCTCGCGGATCGTGGTGCAGACCTGGTGCCCGAGCCTGGCCACCCGCGCGGCGCCCACGCACGAGCGCGCACTCAGCGGCGCCTGCCGCAACGCGCCGGACGCGGGTCCCCCGGCCGCCCCGGCCGGCACCGCGGCGGACACGACGGCCACAACGGTCAGGACCGCCCGGCAGGCGGACCTGAACGGCATTCCACGCCGCCGAGAATGACCCACCGGCGCAGCCTACATCGCGCCGGCTAGGACGACGCGAGCTTGCCGAACTTCTCGCGCAGGCGCCGGTAGAACGACGATCCCGGGAGCAGTGCCAGGTCGGTCGCCTCGCGCAGGAATCCCGCCGTGACCCGCTCCCCCGGCGCGATCTCGCCGGACGGGCGGCCGTCGATGGAGAGGTCGACGGCCACGTGCGAGCGGTTGTGCACCGTCAGCAGGTCGCCGGGGGCGACGACGAGCGCCCGCGCCGTCATCGAGTGCGGCGCGATGAACGAGACGACGTACCCCTCCACGCCCCAGGCGAGGACCGGGCCGCCGTTGGCGAGGTTGTAACCGGTAGAGCCGGCGGGGGTCGCAACGACGAGCCCGTCACAGCGAACCCGCCCGACCTCCTCGCCCCCGACCGCGTACGCGAGCTCCGCGACGCGCTCGCCGGCACGCCGCGTGATCGCGACGTCGTTGATCGCCGCCCACGTCCCGCCCGGGTGCTCGACGGCGATCGCCGGCAGGGTCAGCGTCTCGAAGTCGCCGGTGAGCGCCCGCTCGAAGCCGTCGTGGGCCTCGTCGCGCTCGATCGTGGACAGGAAGCCGACCTCGCCGAAGTTCACGCCGAAGACGGGCACGCTGGTCCCGGCGTACTCGCGCAGCGCTCGCAGGATGGTGCCGTCGCCGCCCAGCGCGATCGCCAGCGCGACGTCATGGGAGACTCCCGCGTCGAGCTCGACGAGCGGGCCTGCGGCGATCGACGGATGCTTGCGCGTCTCCTCAGGGTCCAGGCGGACGCTGATCCCGTGATGCTGGGCGCGGGCGATCAGGTGACGCAGGGCCTCGTCCGTCTCGCCCGGCCTGGCGTGCGAGAAGACGGTGACCGCGCGCGCACCGGTCACGCGCCGGACTCCTCGACGGCCGCCTCGACGTCGTCGATCGCGCCCTCGCGACCGGCCTCGGCGAGCCAGATGAACGTCTCCAGATTGCCCTTGGGCCCCGGCAGCCCGGATGGGGCGAACCCCATGATCGACGAGCCGCACTCCTCGCGCGCGAAGCGGGCGACGGTCGCGACCGCCTCGCGGCGCAGCTCCGGATCGCGCACGACGCCGCCGCTGCCCACGCGCGCACGCCCGACCTCGAACTGCGGCTTGACCATGACGAGCGCGTCGTGCACGGGCGCGCAGGCGGCCAGGACGGCCGGCAGGACCTTCGTCAGCGAGATGAAGGACAGGTCGGCGACCAGGAGGTCCGGGGCGTACTCGAGCTCGCCCGGGAGCAGACGACGGGCGTTCGAGCGTTCCATCACGGTCACGCGCTCGTCGCCGCGCAGCGACCACGACAGCTCGCCGTAGGCGACGTCGAGCGCGATCACGTGCTCGGCTCCGCGCTGGAGCAGGCAGTCTGTGAACCCGCCCGTCGATGCTCCGACGTCCAGGCACCGCCGCCCGCTGACGTCGAGCCCCAGGAGCTCGAGCGCGTTCTCGAGCTTCGTCCCGCCGCGCGAGACGTACCGCCGGGCCTCGTCCACCGCGACGACCACGTCCTCCGCGACCATCTGCCCGGGCTTCGACGCGCGGTCGCCCGCGTTGCCGAGGCGCACCTCGCCCGCCATCACGGACGCCGCCGCGCGGGCGCGCGACGGGAACATGCCGCGCTGGGCCAGCAGGGTGTCGAGTCGGACCTTCGTCATCACCGGATCCGGCCGAACCGTAGCGGTCGCACGCCCCGCCGGCAGCGGATTGTCTGATCCGTGACCACTGTGACGAGCCTCACAGTCGAAAAGGTCCGTGGGCCACACCATGTGCTTCGTGACGTTCGCAGGCCACAGATTCGCACTCCCGGCGCACGGCGCGATCGAGCTGCTGCTCGGCTTCGCGGCCGGCGTGCTGCCGTTCGTTCTCGGTCTCGGGAGCGCGGCGACGATCATCTGCGTCGTCGCGGCCGCGCTGCTGATCACGGTTGCGATCGACGGCAGCATCACCGACGAGCAGGGCTACCCCGCGATCGCGCCGCTGAGCCACCGCGGGCTCGACCTCACGCTGGTCCTCGCGCTTGCCGCGGGCGCCGTGGCGGTCGCACTCATCGCCTCGACCGCAGGCGGCCTGGCGCTGCTCTCGGTCGCTGCCGCCGAACTGCTGCTCGTCACGCTGACGCGCTACACAGCGCCGGCCTGACACCACCAAGACTTCCCCCAGTGATCACATAAGTTGGACCCATATAGAAGTACTCTCCTCCCCTGAGACGGCCCGCAAAGTGCGGGCCGTTTCTTTTGGTGGATCAGGAGCCGGCGGCCGAGCGCGCGGCGCGCGCGAGCCACGCGATCAGCTCGTGCGCGCGGTCGACCGCGCCGCCCCAGCGAAGGAAGCCGTGGGTCATGTCCTGGTAGACCTCCACCTCGGCGCGCACGCCCGCGGCCCACAGCGTCTCGGCGTAGGCCAGCCCGTCGTCGCGCAGGGGGTCGTGGCCGGCGAGCCCGACCCAGGCCGGAGGAAGCGCCGCCAGCGCGGGCCCGCCGGGCGCCTGCGAAGGCTCGCCGCCGGCGCGGTAGGCGCCCCAGCAGGCCGCCATCTCGCGCGCCGTGAGCATCGGCCCGGTGGCGAACTGCTGGTAGGCCTCGGAGTCCATCCGCGGGTCCAGCGCCGGATAGACGAGCAGCTGGGCGCACACGTGCTCCGGGATGCGCAATGCCGTTGCGACGGCGACCTGCCCGCCGGCGCTGTCGCCGCCGATCGAGACCCGCTCGGGGTCGAAGCCCAGATGCCTCGCGCCCTCCCCCACCGCCCAGCGGACCGCCAGCTCGCCGTCGTCGACCGCTGCGGGGTGCGGATGCTCAGGGGCGAGGCGGTAGTCGACGCTGATGACGACCTGACCCGACGCGTTGGCGAGCGCTCTGGCGACGAGGTCGAAGCCGTCGAGATCGCCCATGATCCAGCCGCCGCCGTGGAACCAGACGAGCGCACCGGCCGGCCGCGCCTGTGTGAGCGGCGTGTAGGCCCGCACGGCGAGAGCCGAGCCGTCGGACCGCGGGATCGCGACGTCCTCGACGGCGGCGACCTCCTCGGCGGGCCCGCCGAGCGCCTGCGCCGTGCGCAGGTACCCGGCCCGCAGCGCTTCGAGGTCCTTCGGTTCGAGCGGAAGATCATCCGCGGCCGCGTCGATCAGGGCGCGGATCTGCGGATGGAGCTCGACCACGGCGCCCTACGCTTCGGCCGGGATCTCGCTGGGGACGCCGAGCGCCGCCGTGATCCGCTGGGCGATCGCCTTGCCGGTGAAGCCGACCTCGGCGTGCAGCAGCGCCGGCTTGCCGTGCGTCACGTAGCGGTCGGGCAGGCCGATGCGGATGATCCGCGGGGCCCGGACGCCGGCCTCGCTCAGGTGCTCCCAGACCGCCGATCCGAACCCGCCGCTCAGGACGCCCTCCTCGACGGTGACGAGCAGCTCGTGCTCGGCGGCGAGCTGGGCCAGCAGCGCCGCGTCGAGCGGCTTGGCGAAGCGTGCGTCGGCCACGGTGACGTCGATCCCGGCCTCCGAGAGCAGATCGGCGGCCTCCAGCGCCTTCGCGACGCCGGAGCCGTAGCCCAGCAGCGCGACCCGGTCGCCTTCGCGGAGGATCTCGCCGCTGCCGATCGCGATCATCTGCGGCGTCGCGGGCAGCGGGACTCCGGCGCCCTCCCCGCGTGGGTAGCGCAGCCCGACCGGGCCGGCGTCATAGGTCAGCGCGGTGTGCAGCATGTCGGTGAACTGCGCCTCGTCGCGCGGCGCCATCAGCACCATGTTCGGCAGCGGCCGCAGGTAGGCGATGTCGAAGACGCCGTGATGCGTCGGGCCGTCGTCCCCGACCAGGCCCGCGCGATCCATCGCGAACACGACGTTGAGGCTCTGCAGGGCGACGTCGTGGACGATCTGGTCGAACGCGCGCTGCAGGAAGGTCGAGTAGATCGCACAGACCGGCTTCACGCCTTCGAGCGCCAGCCCGGCGGCGAACAACACGGCCTGCTGCTCGGCGATGCCGACGTCGAAGTAGTGCTCCGGCTCAGCCTTCTGGACGATGTCGAGGCCGGTGCCGGTGTTCATCGCGGCGGTGATCCCGACGATGCGGCGGTCGCGGCGGATCTCGTGGACCATCGCATTCCCGAAGACCTCGGTGTAGGTCGGGATCTTGGGCGCGGACGGCGTGGCCGCGGGCTTTGCGGCCACCGGTGCGCCGCCGGAGATCGAGTTGGGCTTGGCGGCATGCCAGCGCTCCATGCCCTCCTGGCCACCCTCCTCGGCGGGCGCGAAGCCCTTGCCCTTGACGGTCGCGATGTGGACGACGACCGGGCGCTGGGCGGCGAACGCGGCGTTCAGCGCAGCGCGCAGCGCGCCGACGTCATGCCCGTCGATCACGCCCATGTAGGCCCAGTCGAGCTCCTCCCAGAAGAGGCCGGGCGCGGCGAACGCCTTGATCGACTCCTTCAGCTGAGGGCCGAGCTTCTCGAAGCGTGAGCCCAGGCCGCCGGGGAGGTGGGTGAGCCGGCCCTCGAGGCCCTCGCGCGCATGCCAGAACTTCGGGTTCAGCCGGACGCGGTTGAAGTAGCGCGAGAGCGCCCCGACGTTCGGGGCGATCGACATGCCGTTGTCGTTCAGGACGACGACCATCGGGGTGCCCAGGCCACCGGCCTGGTGGATCGCCTCGAAGGCGACGCCACCGGTCATCGCGCCGTCGCCGATCACCGCGGCGACGCGCCCCTCGTCCGGCTTGCCGAGGATCCGCATCCCCTCCTTCAGGCCGACGGCATAGCCGATCGACGTGGAGGCATGGCCGGCGCCCATGATGTCGTGCTCGCTCTCCGCGATCGAGCAGAACGGCGCCAGGCCCTCGTACTGGCGGATCGTCGCGAGCTGGTCACGGCGACCCGTGAGGATCTTGTGCGGGTAGGCCTGGTGCCCGACGTCCCAGAGGATCTTGTCCTGCGGGGAGTTCATCACCGAGTGCAGCGCCACCGCGAGCTCGCAGGTGCCGAGGTTGGCTCCGAAATGGCCGCCGATCTCCCCGACCGTGTCGATGATGTGCTCGCGAACCTCCTGCGCGACCTGCTGGAGCTCCTCGTCGCTGAGACCGTGGAGGTCCTGAGGGCGGTCGATGCGGTCGAGAAGTCTCATGATGGTGAAACGGCGTACGTGCTGCGATGGATCGGGCTATGTGTTGCGCCGGGCGATGAAGTCGGTGATCTGTTCGAGCTGCGCAGCGCCCTGCGGCGCCGCCACGGCGAGCGCTTCGCGCGCACTGACGTGGGAGGCTAGCGCCAGTTCACGCGCTCCCGCCAGCCCGTACTCGCTGACGTACGTGCGCTTGCCGTGGCGCTCATCGCTGCCGGACGGCTTCCCGAGCGCGGCGTCGGTCCCGGTCACGTCGAGGATGTCGTCGACGATCTGGAAGAGCACGCCCAGCTCGAGGGCGAAGGAGCGGTAGCTCGTGATCTGCGGTTCCGTCATGCCGTCGATGAGGCATACGCATTCCACGCACGCCCCGATCAGGCGGCCGGTCTTGAGCGCGTGGAGGGTGCGCAGCCCCTCCGGCCCCTCCGGGGCGCCGGCCTCGACATCGATGTACTGGCCGCCGACCATGCCGTTGACGCCCGTCGCCGCCGCCAGCTCCGCCACCGCCGCGAGGACCGCGCGCGGATCCCCCTGCTGCTCGGCCAGGACGAGGCGAAAGGCCTCCGCGTAGAGGCCGTCGCCGGCCAGGATCGCGACGTCCTCGCCGAAGGCCACGTGGCAGGTCGGGCGTCCGCGCCGCAGGTCGTCGTCGTCCATCGCGGGCAGGTCGTCGTGGATCAGCGAGTAGGTGTGGATCAGCTCGGTGGCGGCGGCCAGCGGCATGATCGTCGACGCGTCACGGCCGATGGCGCCGGCCGTGGCCAGCGCGAGGACCGGGCGGATCCGCTTGCCGCCGGCCAGCAGCGAGTAGCGCATCGCCTCCGCGAGGCCGTCGGTCAGCTCGTCGCGCGAGAAGCGAAGTTCGTGCAGGTAGGACTCGACCTGATCGCGCAGGTCGTCGGGGTAGCCGGTGCTCACGCGCCGGCCATCCTCACAGGAGGCTGTCCTGCCCCGGGATCGGCTCGGTCGCGGATGCGCGCGCCATCCGCTCGAGCTCGGACGAGGCCTGGCCGGCGAGCGCCGCGCAGTCCTCCACGAGCCCCGCCGCCGCGTCGGTCGACAGGTCGCCGCTGCGCAGCTGCTGGGCGGCGACCTCCAGACGGGTCACGAGCGAGTCGAGGGTCGAAGTGTCCAGATCGGTCATGAGGCCGGATTCTGCTGCATGTCGCGCAGCGCGGCGGCGAGGATGCCGTTGACGAAGCCGGGCGCATCGGCGCCGCAGAACGTCTTGGCGGTCTCGACCGCCTCGTCGATCGCCCCCTCGGGCGGGATCGGCGTGTCGGCGGGAGCCACGTCCGGGTGCAGCATCTCCACCAGGGCGATGCGCATGATCGACTTCTCCAGCGGCGCGATACGCTCGATCCGCCAGCCCTTCGAATGGCCGGAGATGATGGCGTCGAGCTCCTCCGAGCGATCCTGGGCGGCGAAGGCGAGCGAGCGACTGAACATCGATGCGTCGCGGTCGAAGATGTCCCCGAGCTCGCGGCTGGTGACCTCGCTCTGGTACAGCGCGAAGACGGCTTCGCGCCGCTGGTCTGTCCTGCGCGACATCGTCGTCGCGCGTCTACGCGCGCGACATGTAGTCGCCGGAGTCGGTCTGAACCTTCACCCGGTCGCCGATGTTCACGAACAGCGGCACGTGGATGACCGCTCCGGTCTCGAGCGTCGCCGGCTTGTTGCCCCCGCCCGAGGCGGTGTCGCCGCGGACGCCGGGCTCGGTCTGCGTCACCTCCAGCTCGACGGACGCCGGCAGCTGCAGCGTCGACGGCTCGCCGTCGACGAACAGCACGTCCACCGGGTCGTTCGGCTTCGTCCAGCGCAACTCGTCGGCGAGGAGGTCCTCCGGGATCGCGAGCTGCTCGAAGCTCTCGCTGTCCATGAAGTGCGCGTCGGTCCCGTCGCCGTAGAGGAAGGTCATCTTGCGCGCCTCGGTGCGCACGGAGCGGAACTTCTCTCCCGCGCGGAACGTCTTGTCGATCACGTTGCCGTCGGAGATGCGCCGCAGCTTCGTGCGGACGAACGCGGGACCCTTCCCGGGCTTCACGTGCTGGAACTCCACGACCTTGAAGATGACGCCTTCAACTTCGATGTGGTTCCCGTTTTTCAGCTGGTTCGTGGAGATCATGGGCGCGACTGAGGGTAGCGAGGCGGGGTGGCCGAGCCGCGCTCCACCCCACCCCGGCGCTATCTGTACGTCCCGCTGTACTTGAACGTGTAGACGTTGTCCTTGAACGGGCCGCTGAACTTCGCGTTCAGCGAATGGCCCTTCAGTGCACCCGTGCCCTTGGTCAGCGACACGACGCCGCCGCTGACACTCGTGGTGCCGTCGGGGTTGACGGTCTGCGTCGCCTTTCCCGTGCCGGTCAGCGATCCCTTGGCGGTGAACAGCGTCACCGTCTTGGCCGTGACGAGCACGCTCCCGGTCTGCGGCCCCGCGCTGACCGTCGTCCGGTACACGATCGCTCCCCGGCCGAGGACCTTGTCGTTGATGTCGCCGGCCACCCAGAGGGTCGACCCCTCCTGGTGGGTGACGCTGACATACGCCGTGCCGCTGTCCTTGCGTGAGCTCGCGGCGGACGCCACCGGCACCGCCACGGCCAGGGAGGCGGCGACCGCCATCAACCTGATCGACGTTCTGCGGCTGATACTGAGCATGGACCGCTCCTTCGTTCGAACGCGTGCGGCGAACCCGCACGGCTCGACACTCTCAGAACCGGTTCAGCGCGGTCAACCCATCGCGAACGACGACGGGCCCCGCACCGGCGGGGCCCGTCGCACAGCAGTCTGCGGAACGGCGCCGAGGCGCCGCCGCGACGGTCAGGTGACAGCCCCGTCCTCGGGCGACTTCGCCAGCTCGTAGAGGACGATGATCGCCAGCGCGAAGATGCACAGCGACCAGAACGGATAGGCCGGGATCGAGAGCAGCGCCGCGATCGCGCTGAGCGATGCGGCGACGATCCCGATGAAGCGACCGAACCCGCCGCCGGAGAACAGCGAGAACGCGGCGAACAGCTGGACGACCGCGATGATGATCGTGACCCAGCCCCACGTGTGGAGACTTCCGATGATGTACTTCTGGCCGGCGACGAAGAACTTCGCGTCACTGACCGCGCCGATGCCCCAGATGAGGTTCAGAACGCCGGCGATCCCGAGCAGGATTCCTGCGAACACCCACCATCCGGTGACTCGTGACTCCTGAGCCATATGTGCTCACTCCTCTGATGATTGCCAGAGCGATGTACCCCGGCGGGACGCCCCCAGTGTTCGACATGGCGCGGACGAATCCTGCGCTCAGGACCTGCTGATCGAGATCCAGGTCGCGCGCGCGACGGCCCGGACGTCCCCGCCGGGCCCGACGATCGCGCTCGCACCCCAGCGCTTGCGGCCCTCATGGCCGAGCGGCCACGCGATCACCACGACCTCCTCCCCGACGTGCACCGGTGCGTCCACCCGCCCGTGGAGACGACCGAGGACGTGCGGCGGGGAACCGGCGGGCACGGTGGCGGACCCGCTCGGGCAGTCGAGGGCCACCCAGACCATCTCGGCGCTCAGGGCACCGTCCGGTCCGTGTGGAAGCGCCTCGGGCGGGGTCCAGGCCGTCGCCCACAGCGTGTGGCGCCCGCGCACCGGGCCCGGATGCAGCGCGACGGCTTCGTTCTGATCGCGTCCCGGACCGCACCCGAAGCAGCGCGGGAACGGATGCTCGCGCACCTCATCCGGCTCCTGCGCCGCGGCGCGCGCGGCCATGACGCCGATGGCCGGGACCGCTCCGATGTCCGGATCCTCGGCGATCGCCGCAAGCGCGAGCAGCTCGTCCCCGTCGGACAGGGCGATCCCTCCGCCGTCGGGCTCGACGACCTCCAGCTCACGCTCGAGCGGCACGGGCCGGCGCAGCGTCACGTCGACCGCGCCCGCGCCGTCCAGTCGCGAGGCGAGCAGCCCGGCCACGTAGCCGCCGTTCGCCGCGCCCGGCGGGCCGACGAACCGCTCGGCGACGACGACCGTGCTCAATCGACGACCTGGAGGGCCTTCGGCAGCGTGTTCAGGACCTCAGCGCCGTCCTGCGTGACGACGACCAGGTCCTCGATCCGCACACCGCAGGCTCCGGGCAGGTAGATCCCCGGCTCGACGGTCACGATCATCCCGGCCTGAAGCCGTGCCGACTCGGGAGCCAGCTGCGAGAGCCGCGGGGCTTCGTGGATCTCGAGGCCCACACCGTGCCCGAGCCCATGACCGAAGTTGTCGCCATAGCCCGCGGCCGTGATGATCTCCCGCGCCACGGCGTCGACCTCGCGGCCGGAGGCCCCGGGCCGCACGGCGGCCAGCGACCGCTCCTGCGCCTCCAGCACGATGCCGTAGATCGACTGCGCGAGCGCGTCGATCTCACCGTCGCGTACGTGCGCGTGCAGTCCGAGCAGTACCCGTCGAGCTGGGCGCCCCAGTCGATCGTGACCAGCACGCCGGCCGGGATCTCGACCGCACGCGGCTCGGCATGCGGCAGCGCGCCGTGCGCGCCGGACGCGACGATCGGCGTGAAGCTGATCGCCTCGGCGCCCCGGCGGCGCATCGCCATCTCCAGGTCGAGCGCCACCGCGGCCTCCGTGCGCCCGGCCAGGCCTCGCTCGAGAACCTCGAGCAGCGCCGCGTCGGCCAGCTGCGCCGCCTCGCGGATGCGGCCGACCTCACCGGCGTCCTTGATCTCGCGCAGGTCCTCGACGAGCCCTCCGGCCGCGACGAGCTCGACGCGCTCGCCGATCGCCTCGCGGATCCGATCGAGCTGGCTGACGGTGACGGAGCGGTCGTCGAAGCCGACGCGCGGGAGACGTTCCCCGCCGGCCTCCGGGAGGTGGTCCGCGAGCGCCGGGCCGATGAGCTCCTGCTTGGCCTGGCGCCGGTCCCACGAATCGTCGACCTGCTCGGCGATCTGCGTCACGTAGCGAAAGTCGGTGAGCACGATCCGGGCCGGCGCATCCTCGCCCGTGCCGAGGATCGCCAGTGCGTTCGAGCCCGTGAACCCGGTGAGCCAGCGCACGCCCACGAGGTCCGTCACCAGCAGCAGGTCGAGGGCGCGCTCGCCCGCGCGAGCGGCGAGCGCGTCGGCGCGCGCGGACGGGACGCTCATGGCGTCAGCTCCGTGCGCAGGCGCTCCAGCGCAACGCGGTAGCCGTCAGGGCCCATGCCGCTGACCATCGCCAGGCACAGATCCGTGATGACGGAGTCGCGCCGGAACCGCTCCCGGTTCTTGATGTCCGAGAGGTGCACCTCGACCGAGGGCAGCGCCGCGATCTCCAGGGCGTCGCGGATCGCGTACGAGTAGTGCGTCCACGCGCCTGGGTTCAGGATGATCGCGTCGGCGAGGTCGCCGAGGCGGTGCAGGTACTCCACGAACTCCCCCTCGAAGTTCGTCTGGAAGAACTGTGCCTCGAGCCCGAGTTCGTGGGCGTCGGCGCCGATCCGCTGCTCCAGCTGATCGAACGTCAGGCCCCCATAGATCTCGGGGTCGCGACGGCCGAGCTGGTCGAGGTTCACCCCGTGCATGACGGCGATGCGGTTGTGGGCGAGCACCCGGCGAGTCTGCCATGTCGCCCGGCGCCGCGCGCACCCGCGCTCGGCGATCAACCCGCGCGCCCCAACTGCCGATGCACCACTGATGCAGGGCGTCCAGCCGACGATACGACGCTTCGGCCCGGGCGCGGCGCTCGGCGCCGCGCTCGCTGCGGCCTGCGCGTGGATGGTGTGGTCGACGTCCACGATGGGCGACTACGCCGTCGAGCTGCGACCCGCGATCGGCGCGCTCATCCACGGCCACCTTGCCGACTTCGCGACCCGCTCCCCGGTCTACGGCGGGTCGATCTGGCCGCGCGCGCCGTTCGTGCTGATCGCTCACGCCCTCGGCGGCGGTGATCTGGCGCTCTACCGGGCCGGCGCGCTGGCCTGCATGCTCGCCGCCGCCGCGCTCGCGTGGGCGCTGGAGGCGCGGATGCGCGCCGCCGGCAGGCCGTGGACCGATCGTCTCGCGGTCGTGCTGATCGTCATCGGAGCGCCGGTGATCCTGCGCACACTCCGCGACGGGCATCCCGAGGACGTCCTCGCGGCGGTCCTGTCCGTGGCGTGCGTCCTGGCGGCGCTGCGCGACCGCCCGGCGCTCGCGGGCGTCGCACTCGGCCTCGCCGTCGCCGGCAAGCCGTGGGCGATCCTCGCGGCGGGCCCCGCCCTCGTCGCCGCGCCCGGCCGGCGCGCGAGGCTCTGCGCCTTCGCGATCGGGTCGGCCGCCGCGGTCGTCCTGCCGATCGTGCTGCTGGCCGGAGGGACGCCGGCCTCCGCACAGCCCGCGGTCCTGACGAGCACCGGGCGCCTGTTCCACCCCCAGCAGCTCTTCTGGGTGCTGCGCGAGGCGCACCCCAACGGCGGCTTCACGGGCCCCGCATGGCTCGAACCGCTGACCCACCCGCTGATCGTCCTGCTCTCGATCCCGCTCTCGGTGCTGTTCGCCGTCAGGCGCCGGCCCCGCGAGGATGCGCTCCTGCTGCTGGCGCTCCTGCTGCTCCTGCGCTGCGAGCTCGACCCGTGGAACAACGCCTACTACGCCGTCCCGCTCGTGCTCGCACTCGTCACCTGGGAGGCGCTGACCCGCCCGGGGCTGCCGGTGCTCGCGCTCTCCGTGTCGGCGCTGACCTGGCTGAGCTTCGTGAAGCTCCCCCAGCTGCTGGGATGGGACGCGCAGGCCGCGGCCTACCTCGCGTGGACCGTCCCGCTGACGGCGGTGATCGCCGCCGCGCTCTATGCCCCGGGGCTGATGAGCTCGGCGACGGCCAGGCGCACGTCGCCCGGCGCCACCTGAGCTCCGTGGCGCACGTCGCCGGGGTCGCTCGGCACAGGACGAACGGCACGTGCTCTCCCACGCGCTTCTTGTCGCGCCGGGTCGCCCGCACGACGGCGTCGGCGTCCAGGTCGTCGATCGTCACGGGCAGCCCGGCCTGCGTCAGGAGCCCGCGCACCTGCTCGCGCAGGTCGTCCGCGCCCGAGAGCCGTAGGGCGGCGAGCAGACCCAGACCGACCGCCTCGCCGTGGCGCAGCCGCCGGTATCCCGTGACGGTCTCGATCGCGTGGCCGACGGTGTGCCCGAGGTTGAGGACCTGCCGGCGCCCGCCGTCACGCTCGTCGTCCGCGACGACGGCGAGCTTCGTGCGCGCGCATTCGAAGATCACGCGCTCGTCCACCTGGTCTCCGGCGCCGATCCGCTCCCACAGGCCTCCGCCGGCGATCAGCGCCGTCTTGAGGACCTCGGCGTACCCTGCGGCCATCTCGGCGGCCGGGAGCGTCGTCAGGACCTGGGGGTCGACGATCACGGCGGCCGGCTGGTGGTAGGCGCCGACGTAGTTCTTGGCCTCTGGGAGGTCGACCCCGGTCTTGCCGCCGTACGCGGAATCGACCTGCGCGACGAGCGTCGTCGGGACCTGCACGACCGCGATGCCGCGCTGGTAGGTCGCGGCGCAGAAGCCGGCGAGGTCCCCCACCACGCCGCCGCCCACAGCGACCAGGTGGTCGGCGCGCGTCACCTCCTGCGCCACGAGCGCGTGCCAGATGCGCTCGGCGGTCGCGAGCGTCTTGTGCTCCTCGCCCGCGGGCATCTCGATCAGCCCGGCGAGCGGGTCGATCCGTGCCGCGTGCAGCTCGGCCACGTTCGCGTCGGTGACCGCGATCCTCCGCGACTGCGGCGCGAGCGGCCACGGAGCCGTCGCGATCGCGTCCGGGCCCACCCAGACCGGGTAGTCACCCGACGTGGCCGTCGCCCACAGCATCCGCGGCACGGCGCTCGCCGCGGCCATGTCCGTCAGGAACGGCAGCGCGCGGCGCACCAGCGCGCGGTCGGATGAGGGCAGCGTGGCGTCGGCGACGTCGCGATAGGTCGCCTCGCGCTCGGCGTAGAGCGCGTCGAAGCGCCCGCGGTCGCGCGCGAGCGGGCGCCCGCGACCGGCCGCCCGCGACCACGCGAGCTCCAGTTCGATCTCGATCAGCACCGCGACATGCGGTGCAAGCGCGGCGCGGGCACGCGGTGAGCCCAGCGCGCCGCCGCCGAGCGAGATCACCGCGGCCGGGGCGCCCGGGTCGAGCAGCTCGAGGACGACCTCCTCCTCGCCGCGCCCGGAACGCCGCTTCGCCCTCGCGGTCGAAGAACGACTCGATCGGCTCCCCGAGCCGCGTCTGCAACAGCTCGTCGCTGTCGCGGGCGCTCAGGCCGAGGGCCCGCGCGACCTCGCGGGCCGCCGACGACTTGCCGGCGCCCATGAACCCGACGAAGACGAGCGACCTGCTCAGCGAGGCTGCCACCCGATCCGCTCGCAGTACGCGGCGATCGCGGCGCGCACGTCGTCGACGTGGTCGCCGCCGAACTTCTCGCGGTAGGCGTTCGCGAGCACGTAGGCGAGCATCGCCTCCGCGACGACGCCGGCGGCCGGGACGGTGCACGAGTCGGTGCGCTCGCGCAGTGCCTGCGCCGGCTCGCGCGTGTCGATGTCGACCGACCGCAGCGGCTTGGTGAGCGTCGGGAGCGGCTTCATCGCGCCGCGCGACGACGAGCGGCTCGCCGGTCGTCATTCCGCCCTCGAGGCCGCCGGCGCGGTTCGTCTCGCGGTAGTAGCCGCGCTCGTCGGAGTAGAAGATCTCGTCGTGGGCCTGCGAGCCGGGCCGGCCGGCGACGTCAACGCCGTCGCCGATCGCGACGCCCTTGACCGCCTGGATCGAGCAGATCGCGCCGGCGAGGCGCCCGTCGAGGCGCTCCTCCCACGAGACGTGCGAGCCGAGCCCGGGCACGAGCCCGAACGCGATCGACCTCGAAGACGCCGCCGATCGACTCGTTCGCCTTGCGCTGCCGGTCGATGTGCTGCGACCATCGCGCGGCTCGCCTCGGGATCCAGGCAGCGGACGGGGTCCTCGTCGACGGCGTCGAAGTCCGCGGGCGCTCAGCGCGTCGGGGCGCACCGGCGCGGCGACCGGTCCGATCTGCACGACGTGCGAGCGCACCTCGACGCCGACGCGCCGCCAGGAACGCGCTGGCAGATCGCGCCGCCGGCGACACGCGCCGCGGTCTCGCGGGCGCTCGCCCGCTCGAGCACGTTGCGCACGTCGGTGAAGCCGTACTTCCGGACGCCGACGAGGTCGGCGTGGCCGGGACGCGGCAGGTGCACCTCCGGCACGTCGGCCTCGACCGGCCACGGGTTCATCCGCTCTTCCCAGTTGGCGTAGTCGCGGTTGGCGACCTGCAGCGCGATCGGGCCGCCGAGCGTGCGGCCGTGACGGACGCCGGCGGTGACGTGGGCCCGGTCGCGCTCGATCTTCATCCGGCCGCCGCGGCCGTGGCCGAGCTGGCGACGGGCCATGTCGCGGTCGATCGCCTCCTGGTCGAGCTCGCAGCCCGGCCGGCAGCCCCTCGACGATGCAGGTGAGGCCGGGTCCGTGGGACTCGCCGGCGGTGATCAGACGCAGCGGCATGGGTGGGCGACGCAGGGTACCTTCCGCCCGGCACCGCGGCGCCGCGCGCCCGATGCGTCTACCCGTCGAGCGCGTCGCCCGTGGAGGGCACCAGGACGCCCGCGGCGGCGTCCCAGCGATACCACCCGAGCTGCTGGGGCGGGTCGCCCGCCTTCCGGGCCTCCTGCAGCATCCCCGAGCCGATCCGCGAGGCGCGTGCATGCGCTGCCTTGGCGACTTCCCTGGTGACGGTGGTGTGCGCGATCGAGATGACGTCCATCTGGAACTGCACGACGCCACGATCGGTCGTGAGGTCGAAGAACTCGGTGTCCCGCCGCGCCCATCTCGATCGTCTCGCAGTCGGAGCTGGACGGCTTGCACGTCCCGTCGCCGGTGGCCTTCGCGTCGGAGGACACGAGGAAGACCGCGGTGTGCCCGTCGTTCTTCACTCCGAGGAAGACGAAGAAGGGGTTGGTCGCCGAAGGCAGCGGGGTGAGGCGCGCGATGTTCTTGATCGTGTGCATCCCGCCGGCCTGCCCGAAGCGCAGGTTGACCCGGTAGACGTCGGTCGTCGTGGTCTTCGGCTTCGGCGTGGTCGTACCGCCGCTGTCGTGGGCGTCCCGCCCGAGGTCGGCGTCGAGCTGCCGGTCGTGTCGGTCGTGCCGCCGGTGGTGGTGGTGGCCGTGTCCTTGACGACGAACAGCTGCTTGAAGGGGTTGCGGGGCGTGCCGGCGCGGTTGCGACGCGCGGTGGCGGCGACGGCGGTGTTCAGCGCGATGGCCTTGTCGGCCTTCGCGACGACGACGTTGTTGGCGACCGCTCCGGGCGCCGTCGGATCGTTGGCGACGGTGCCCTCGGAGCTCTTGGCGAGCATCACGGGCACGGCGACGATGCCGACGAGCAGCGCCAGCGCGACGGGCCACAGGCGCTTCTCGACCAGGTCGGCCCAGATGTTGCGCAGGAAGGTCATCGGGAGCCTCCGGAGGTGAGTGCGGCGGTGGCCGGCGCCGTGGGCGTGCTGGAGCCTGAGCCACCGGCTGCCGGGTCGGCGGAGATGATCGCCGGGCCCTTCGCCGTCGCGCCCGCCGTCAGCCCCTGGCCTTCAGGGAGGACGTACGCGGTGGCGTTGATCGACGCCGTGACGGCCGGGAAGCCCTTGTCGCCCGCGCCGAGCTGGAAGCTGTCGACGGTCAGCAGGCGGCCGCGGACGACCACGCCGTGCTTCTTGATCGTCGTGAAGCCCGAGAGGTGGCGCATGAAGCGCTCCATGTCGAAGAAGCTGCCGTCGAACACGAACGCGAACGGCATCGTCGGGAACTGCGCCGCGCCGACGGTCGTTCCGGCGGGCTGCCCGGCGACCGCGGCCTGCGTGGCCGGCGCCGACGTCGTGCCCGTCGTGGGGCGGGAGCGGGAGCGGCCGGCGCAGCGGCGGGAGGCGCCTTGGTCGCGGCGCTGCCCTCGGTGACCTCGAGCGAGCGGAAGTCGATCTTGGACGACTTCGCCGCCTGGGCCACCTGGTAGACGAGCGACGGGACGTCGTCGTCGGCCGGAACGGCCTGGCCGAGCTTGGCGACGGCGGCGTAGTCGGTCTCGTAGCGGCGCTTGGCGACGACTGCCGCGGCGGCCTGGCCCTGAGCGACGGTCAGCCGCGTCTGCTGGACGGCGATCTTCTTGTCCAGGTCAGCCGACGTCTGGCGCTTGGGCCCGACGAAGAGGAACCAGAAGCCCCCGAGGATGGCCGCCGCGACGAGCACGGCGACGACGGTGCGATCACGCTTGGTCATTACTGGGCGCCTCCGCCTGAGGTGGTGGATGCGGGAGCCGGGGTCGCTGCGCCGGCGGCCTGGGCTGCGGGCGTCGGCGCCAGGCGTTCCACCGGTCGTGGCGGCCGTCGCCGACGGCGCCGGAGCGCTCGCCGCGGCGGCTGTCGCCTCGGTCGGTGCCGCGGCCGACGGCGAGAAGGTCATCGACATCGCGAAGTTCGGGAAGCCGTCATGGCCGCAGCCGGTCGCCCCGCCGCCTCCGCCCTTCTTGGAGGACTTCAGGGTGACGCTGACGACCCCGTCGATCCGGCGCATCGCGGTCATCATGCGCGCGACGTTCTCCTGGCTCGTCGTGCAGCCCGCGATGTTGATCGTCGGGGACGGACCGGCGACCACCGCGGTGGTCGTCGTCGTGGTCGTGGTGGCGGATCCGTCGGTGGGCGCCACCGAGCCGTCGAGGGAGATCAGCCAGACGTTGGCCGGCAGCGTGCGGGCGATCTCGCCGAGCGCGTGAGCCCAGTCGAAGCGGCTCGCGGCAAGGCTGCGGATCGTGTCGACGCGCGCCTGCCGCAGCGAGGCGAAGGCCGTGTAGGCCTGCAGGCTCTGCGCCACCTGCTCGGACTGGTCGGCCTGTGCGGTCACGTCGGCCAGCTGCGTCTCCTTGCTGGCGATGCCGTTGGCGCTGAAGATCCAGGCGGTGAGGAGGACGAGGATCAGCGCCATCCCACCGAGGACGCCGTACACGGCGCCGCCGCTGCGTCCGCCGGTGCCGGCTGCGCGCCGCTCGTCGGCGGGAAGCATGTTCACGCCGGGCATGCCGCCGCAGGCGAGGCCGGCGGCGATCGTCAGGTCTCCGGGCGTCATGCCCTCGGGCTCACCCGCGACGGAGCCGCGGCTGATCGGCAGGCCCAGCTCGGTGCCGATCGCCTCGGCGAAGCCCGAGATCGCGATCGCGCCACCGGTCAGGACGGCGCGGGCGACGCCCGGGCCTCCGACCGTCTGCATGTGATGGAAGTCCAGGGACTGGCGGATCTCCGCGGAGATGCGGCGGACGCCGTCCTCGAGCACCAGGCGGGCGTCCTCGACGATCTCGCGGTCGCCCTCGATGTGCTGCACCGGGCGGTCGAGCCCGACGTGCACGAGCCAACCGCGGGCGTGCTCCAGGGTCAGGCCACGACGCTCGGCCAGCTCGACGGCGAGGCCCTCGAGGCCACTGCCGGAGGCGCGCGTGAAGAGGCACTGCGACCCGCGGGCCACGGCGAGGTTCGTCAGGCCGCCGACCTCGGCGTACAGGACGGCCTCGTCGGAGTAGTCCTGGGTGCCCGTGGCGAGCGCCCGGATCATCGCGAAGGCACCGAGGTCGACGCCCTCCAGGCGCAGGCCCGCGCCCTTCACGGCTTCGACGATGCGCTCGATCATGTCGCGGCGAGCCGCGACGAGCAGGATGCGCTGGCGTGGACCGTTCTCCGTGTCGACGACCTCGAGCGGCTGCCAGTCCAGGACCGCCTGGTCGAGCGGCATCGGGATCTCGTCCTGCGCCTGGAAGCGGACCGCGGCGTCGAGCTCCTTGCGATCGTTGAGCGGCGGGAGCTCGATGGTGCGGACGACGATCTTCTGGTTCGCGACGCCGACGCGAACGCGCTTGTCGAGATCCTTGTTGTCGCGGTAGAGCGCCTTCAGCGCCTCCGTGAGTGCCTCGACGTCGGCGATCTCACCGTCGCGGATCACGCCCGGTTCGAGCGGCGTGCGCGCGGCCAGCGCGATGTTCACGCGGCCGTCGGTGACGGTCACCTGAGCGGCGCTGATGCCTACGGGATCGATGTCGAGGCCGACGAGCGGCTTCTGTCGCTGAGCCATGTTGGAGAGGGCGGGCGGTCGGGGGTGTTGCCAGCCGCCGTTCCCATCGGCCTGGGGAGGTTCTGCCTGAACCCCTGCAACGTTCCGTGTCGAACGTTCGTCCAGGGGCGGCGCCCCTGTGCCCGATGGCCGGAGGCTTACGCGGGCTCGACGGCCGGGAGACCGTCGATGCTCGCGCGATTGGCCTGCGCACGATGCTCGGCGTAGCCGTCGGGGCCCAGCGTCTGCAGCCGCTTCGCCGTCGCGAGCGCGTGATGGTCGCGGGTGCCCTCGAGCGTCATCAGCGGCACGCCGTACCCGCAGGAATCGCTGACGCGCGCGACGTCGACGAGGATGATCGCCCGGCGCGCCTGCGGGAGCGACGGATCCTCGAACCCGGCCTCTTGGAGCAGCGCCTCAAAGCGCGGTTCGGCCGGCAGGACGACGTCTCCCCGGCCGTGGAAGCGGACGATCCGCGGCGGCCCGCTGAAGGCGCAGAGCATCACGACGATGCGGCCGTTCTCACGCAGGTGGGCGATCGTCTCCGACCCGCTGCCGGCGATGTCCAGGTAGGCAACCTGCCGTGGCCCGAGCACGCGCAGCGACCCGATCGGGCCCTTCGGCGAGACGTTGACATGACCGTCGTGGCTGAGCGGGGCCGTCCCGACGAAGAACATCGACTGCCCGGCCACCCAGTCGCGCAGGTGGTCGGTGATGTCGTCATACACGCGCGCCATCGGCGCAGCATATGACTAGAAACGGTCGAGGTAGGAGTCCATCAGCCCGCCACCGACGAAGAACGCGATGATGCCGCCGAGCGCCAGGAACGGGCCCGAACGGGACCGCGGTCTTGCGACCCTCCGCCTGCCCCTTTCGCGCGATCACGACGACGCCGACGAGCACTCCGGCGATCAGCGCGATGAAGATCGCGGGCGCGACCGCGCGACCGAGATACAGGCCGAGCATCCCGGCGAGCTTCACGTCGCCCATCCCCATGCCGCGCGGGTAGAGCCAAGCGGCGAGGAAGAAGAACGCGAAGCCGGCCGCGCCCGCGATCAGCTGCTCGACGATGAAGTCATCGCGGCTCACCGCATAGGCGATCACGCCCGCCACGACCGCGGCGACGGACGCCGGCACGGTGATCCGGTTGGGGATCAGGCGGACGTCGAGGTCGATCAGCGTGATCGGCACGAGCGCCGTGACGAGGAGCAGGCCGAGCGCGATCTGCAGCGCGTCGTCCTGCGTGGCGACCACCAGGGCGAACAGCACGCCCGTCGTCGCCTCGACCGCCGGGTAGCGCCATGAGATCGGAGCACCGCACGCCCGGCAGCGTCCGCGCAGCCAGAGCCACGCGAGCACGGGAACGTTGTCGTAGGGCTTGATCGGCGCATCGCACGACGGGCAGTGCGACGGCGGGTGCGAGAGCGACTCCCCGCGCGGCAGCCGGTAGGCCACGACGTTCAGGAACGAGCCGATCAGCAGACCGAGGACGAGCGCGAGGACGACGTAGACGGGAGCCACTGAGGCGGACGGTAGAGATCGAGCAGGACGCTGCGCACGAGGGGCGGACCGTCAGGCCCGCCCCGTCGCGCAACGCTGGTCGTGTTCTCGTGCTACCAGGTCGAGCCGGTCTTGCAGCCACCCTGGCCGGCGGCGCTGCATGAGCGGGTGTACCCGCCACCGGCTCCGCGGGTGATGGAGAACGTCGTGCCGCTCTGCGACTGCGCGGTCACCGTGAACGTCGTCGGCGCCGAGGCCGAGACGGAGACGTTGCCGTTGCCGGGCGTCGCCGACGGAGCGACGACGGTCAGGCCGGTGGTTCCGAGCAGCGCCGCGGTGTTGCAGGACGCGTACGTCTGCGCGTCGGCGAAGCACGCTTCCACGTGCGAGACGAGGTTACGGGCGTCCGACTTGGCGGCCGCGTCCTGGCCTTTCTTCTGCTGGCCCAGGAACGTCGGAAGAGCGATGGCGGCGAGGATGCCGATGATCAGAATGACGACGAGCAGTTCGATGAGCGTGAAGCCCTGCTCGTCCTTGCGGAAGCGCTGCAGCATGTGGAGCCCCTTGGTGAAGTCGTGGTGGTGGTGTGTCGCGTGGGACGCCTGCGCCCCTCACGATCGCCATCGGCGCGCCGCACCCCGCGCTTGAGCGCGATCGGCGAGCCGTGGAACGTGAACGGGGCGAGCCCGAAGGCCCGCCCCGTCCGCAGCGAAACTACGCGGGTCGGATGACCCGATGATGCTCGTGCTACCAGGTGGAGCCGGTCTTGCAGCCACCCTGGCCGGCAGCGCTGCAGGCACGTGTGTACCCGCCGCCCGCTCCGCGTGTGATGGAGAACGTCGTGCCGCTCTGCGACTGCGCGGTCACCGTGAAGGTGCTCGCGGACGAAGCCGAGACGGAGACGTTGCCGTTGCCCGGCGTCGCCGACGGCGCGACGACGGCGAGACCGGTCGTGCCCAGCAGGGCCGCCGTGTTGCACACCGAGTAGTCCTGCGAGTCCGCGAAGCACGCTTCCACGTGCGACACGAGGTTGCGGGCGTCCGACTTGGCGGCCGCGTCCTGGCCCTTCTTCTGCTGACCCAGGAAGGTCGGAAGGGCGATGGCGGCAAGGATGCCGATGATCAGAATGACGACGAGGAGCTCGATAAGCGTGAAGCCCTCTTCGCCCTTGCGCACGTTGCGCAGCATGTTGATCCTCCTAGGATCGGTTTGGCCTCTCGCCAGTTCCCCGCTTGCCTCCGTCCGGCAGCTCGGCCACCTCAGTGAGGCCCGGAGCTTTGCGACCCGCCCTCGCGGACGGTGTGCCTTTGGCGCACGAAGGGTCTGGCACTTTCCCTTACAGCGGGCCTATCGGCCGCGCCCGCGTGGTGCTGAACCCCGATGGACGTTCGGACTAGGGGCTGAACCCGATCTTGCACGAACAACGGGCCCGCCATGCCTGACGGACCCGTGTCCCTGAGAAGTTCGTGTGGTGTGCGGCTCAGCGCACCACGGCGCTCACCACGTGCCGCCGGGCTTGCAGCCCCCGACCCCGGGATGGGTGCAGGTGCGGCTGATCCCGCCGGCGTTGCGGACGATCTTGAAGTCGCCGGTGCTCTTGGAGTGGGCGACGATCGTGTACGTGTTCGTCGTCGCGGCCAGCACCTCGACCTGCTCGGCTCCGGGGCCGTAGGCGAGGTTCGTGGTCCCGATCTCCGACGAGGAGTCGCAGTCGGTGTAGTCCTCGGAGCCGACGTAGCACGACTCGACGTGCGTGAGCAGGTTGCGCACCGCCGACTTGGCGGCCGCGTCCTGGCCCTTCGACTGCTGCCCGAGGAACGTGGGCAGCGCGATCGTGGCGAGGATCCCGATGATGAGAACGACGACGAGAAGCTCGACGAGCGTGAAGCCGTCCTCCCCCCGTGTCCCCTGGCAGCGCGCGGACATGCCCCGCTCGTCGGCAATCCTGTGCCGCCCGTCGAGTCGCGGCCGCCGTTGCTGGACGGATGACCGGGCGCGATACGCAACAATCGTTGCGCCCATGCGCTCCCGCCGCCTCCTGATCGTGCTCGCCGTCTTCGTGCTGACCCTCACGGTCGCCGGCGCGCTGCGGCGTCAGCCCGCTCGCGACACCTCGTTCACGCCGGCCCCCACCACCGCCGCGACCGCTGTCGGCGGCGCCGAGGCCAACGTCGTCACGGGGACGCTCCCCGCCGAGCGCGTGATCCATGCGAAGCTCGGCGACACCGTCGAGCTGCGCGTGAAGAGCGACACCCCGGACACCGCGAAGATCCTCGAGCTCGGCATCAGCACGCCGGTCGGGCCGCTGCTGCCCGGGACGATCAGCTTTCAGGCTGATGCCACCGGCCGCTTCCCCGTCACGTTGAGCGTGGCGGGGCGTGCGGCCGGTGAGATCGACGTGAGCAGCTGAGCGCTACTTGCGCAGCAGCACTGCGCGCTTGAGGCTGACCTTCGTGCCCGACGCGTCCGTCGCGGTGCCGCGGACGACGACGACGAGCTTCTTGGTCTTCTTGAGCACCTTCTTGGCCTTCTTGGAGAGCTTGATCTTGAAGCTCTTCTTGCCCGAGGCCTTGGTGGAGCCCTTGGCCGTCGCGATGCGGAATGCCTTCTTGGCCTTCTTGCCCTTGGCGAGCTTCAGGCGCTTGACGTCCTTGGGCATGACCACGACCTCGATCTTGCAGGTCGCCTTGCGGTCCACCTGGCAGGCCACTCCAAGGCCCTTCTTCAGCGCCGTCTTGATCTTCTGGATCGAGGCACCGAGCAGGCTGGCCTGGAAGGTCAGCGAGGTCGAGCCGCCCTTGCCGCCCTTGCTGCCGCCGCTGCCCGGCGCGGGCGTGGTGACGGTCGGACCGTCGACGGCCAGCGGAGCGGAGGCGGTCGCGGTCGCGCCGTCGTTGTCGGTCACGCGGACCTTCACGGTCAGTCGCAGGCGGTTGGGGAAGGCGCGTGCCGCGACCGCGGTGGCGCCGGTGTCCGTCTCGAAGGTGCCGTTGCCGTCCAGGTCCCACTCGTGGCGCACGATCGTGCCATCGGGGTCGAACGAGCCGGCCGAGTCGAAGGTGACGACCTCGCCGGTCTTCCCGGGCGTGGGATTCACCGTCAGGGCGCCGATCGGCAGCTTGTTGACGACGCTGATGACGATCACCTTGACGGCCTTGGCGCCCTTGTCGTCGGTGATGATCAGCGTGGCGTTGTAGGTGCCGACGGCCGAGTAGCTGTGGCTGACCGGCGTGGACGTCGTGCTCGACGAGTCGATGGTGCCGTCGCCGTCGAAGTCCCACTCGTACAGGACGACGCTGCCGTCGGGGTCGGCGGAGCCCGCCGAGTCGAAGGTCACGGGGACGTTCGGCCGGACCTCGGTCACGGACGCGGACGCCGCGGGCACGGGCGCCTGGGTCGCGACGAACGACTTGCGGATCGTGCTGGTGACGCCCGAGTTGTCGGTGACGCGCAAGGAGACGAAGTACGTGCCGGAGGACGGGACCGTGTACTGGATCGTCTTCTGCGTCGATCCGTCGGTCTCGTAGCTGCCGTTGTCGTCCAGGTCCCACTCGTAGTGGGCGATCGTGCCGTCCGGGTCACTCGAGCTCGCGGCGTCGAGCGTCGTCGGCGCGCCGACGATCGCCGGCGGGTTCTGGACGTTGAAGGAGGCCACCGGGGGCTGGTTCTGCACGTTGACGGTGATCGAGGAGATCGACGTCGCGCCCAGGTCGTCCGTCACGCGCAGGTGCACGTCGCGGATGCCGGAGGTCGCGAACTGCGTCGTCAGAATCGGGTTGTTCGCCGGGACGCTCTCGGTCTCGTACGTGCCGTTGCCGTCCAGGTCCCACTCGTAGCGCACGACCGTGCCGTCCGGGTCGGTCG
The DNA here is from genome assembly GCA_963817295.1 of uncultured Solirubrobacteraceae bacterium. Classification (GTDB taxonomy): domain Bacteria; phylum Actinomycetota; class Thermoleophilia; order Solirubrobacterales; family Solirubrobacteraceae; genus F1-60-MAGs163. Next base: position 94,649 of record CAWFOF010000023.1, read on the forward strand.
AGGCGCTGCCGTCGAGGGTGACCGGCGACAGGGAGAGCGGCGCGACCGGGGAGAGGGTGAAGCTGGCGGTCGGCGCCAGCGTGACGGGCAGCGGAACGACCGTCTCGTCGGTGGCGGAGTTGATGTCCGTGACGCGCAGGCCGACGGCGACGACGCCCTTGGTCGGGTAGGGATGCGTGGTGGTGGGGACGGCGCCCGTGTTGGTCTCGTAGGTCCCGTTGCCGTCGAGGTCCCACTCGTACTGCACGATCGCGGAGTTGTTCGCGCCCGTCGACGCGCTCGCGTCGAAGGACGCCGAGCTGCCCGGGCTGACCGGGTTGGGCGTTGCGATGAACGACGCGGTCGGGTGGGCGCCGCACGGCTTGCGCGTGACCTCGAGCGTCCAGGAGGTGAGCGCGCCGGTCGAGCCACCGGCGAGGTCGCTGACCTCCAGGCGCCAGGTCCCGGCCATGTCGCGATCGACGAAGCGGGTGAAGTCGCCCTGCGGGGTGAACGCCGAGGCGAAGGGGGCGCTACCCGTGAGCACGCTCGGGGCGCCGATCTTGAAGACGGTCCCGGAGTAGTTCGCGCCGGTGCCGCCGAGGCCGTCGGCGAGGACGACGCGCGTGCCGTCCGGTGCCTGGAGCGTCAGCTTGAGCTCCTGATCGGCCGGATGCACGAGGTTGCCGATCGTCACCTTCACCGAGCGCACCTTGCCGGTCGCGGTCACCGCGACCGTCGAAGCGACGGTCGAGCCGTCGACGGTCGCCTTGGGCACGTCGGTCGACGGGTAGGTGAACGTGTCGGCCGAGGATCGCGTGAACGACGAGCCGGAGCCCGGCAGGTCGTATCCGCGGATGACGGTGTTGCCACATCCCGTCGTATCCGCCAGCGCAGCGGACGGCAGGATCGCTGCGGCGCTCAGGGCGGCCAGCACAGCGAGAGAGCGGAGGATCGGGCGCTTGGAGAGATGCATGACATTCGCGCCCTCGGCCGGCGGGAGGCGGATGCTGAGCGCGCGGGGCCATCCGTCGGCCGTTCGTCCATGCCCGCTCGTCAGTTCGTCCAGAACCCTGTCGTCCGGCTCAACGATCGTGTACGGCGGCCGATCCCCTGGCAGCGCGGTGTCCCGGCTGCTCTGGCGTGACCGGCGGCCGACCCGTTAGAAGCGCCTCCGGTCGGGATGCCGCGCGATTCTCAGGGCTCGCGACGTGCGGCCTGCGCGTCGTGGCCGGGCAGGAAGTCCCCGCTGCCCTCACACCACGGACAGACCACCTCGTGCTGCTCGCCGCCGTCGTTGGAGAGCAGCCTGCCTGTCCCGCGACATGGCGGGCACGGGCGCGGCTCGGCGGGTGCCTGGTCCTTGGATGCGTCGTCAGCCATTCGGGCGCGGACCATAGCGATCACCGCTGAGGCGCTCGTCCGTGCGACGGGTGCTCTACCGTCGGGTGGGTGTCCACCCGACTCGTGCTCTGTGGTCCCACGCCGCGCAGCGCCGACGGCCGTTTCGCACCCAGCCCGACCGGCCCGCTGCACCTGGGCAACCTGCGCACCGCGCTGCTGGCCTGGCTGATGGCGCGTGCCGCAGGGGCGCGCTTCGTGCTGCGCATCGAGGACCTCGACGAAGGCCGCGCGCGCGAGCACTGGTGCACGCAGCAGCTCGCCGATCTGGAGGCGCTCGGCCTCGACTGGGACGGCCCCGTGGTGCGCCAGTCCGAGCGCGGCTCGCTCTACCTGGCCGCCATCGAGCGCCTGCGGGAGAACGGCCTGCTGTATGAGTGCTGGTGCACGCGCGCGGAGATCCGGGACGCCTCGAGCGCCCCGCAGGGCACGCTGCCCGGCGGGGCGTACCCCGGCACATGCCGGGATCTGACGGCGGCCCAGCGGCGTGAGCGCGCAGGCCTGGGGCGCCCTCCGGCGCTGCGCGTGCGGGCGCAGGGCGCGCAGGTGGAGTTCGAGGATCGCGTGTGCGGAGCGACCCGCGGTGTCGTCGACGACTTCGTCGTGCGACGCAACGACGGCGCGTTCGCCTACAACCTGGCGGTGGTCGTCGACGACGCCGAGCAGGGCGTCGGTGAGGTCGTCCGCGGCGCCGACCTGCTCGACTGCACCCCGCGCCAGCTCTGGCTCGCAGGCGCAGCTCGGCCTGCCGCGCCCCCGGCTACGCGCACGTCCCGCTGATGCTCGGCGACGACGGCGCGCGACTGGCCAAGCGGCACGGCGCCGTGACGCTGCAGGACCGCATCGCCCTCGGCGAGTCTCCGGCACAGGTGCGGGCCTCGCTGGCCGCCTCGGTCGGCCTGACCGAGCCCGGCGAGCCCGCGGATCAGGCCCGGCTGATCACCCGACTTCGAACCCTGATCCAGCCGGAGGTCGCAGCATGAGCGCGCCCGAGCAGCCCCAACGACCCGCCACCACGCCGATGCTGCGCTTCGTGCGGTTGTGGCTCCCACTGATCATCATCACCGCCGGCCTCGCGGTCGGGATCATCGGCGGAACGCAGACGGCGTGGGAGGGCGCCGGCCTGATCATCAGCGCCGGTGCGGCGGTGTGGCTCCTGAACTTCTTCTTCCGCGTGGGTGCGCACGGCGACCACGATCGCGACCGCGACGAGGCCGCCCGCACCGAATTCGAGCGCACCGGTCGCTGGCCGGACGAGCCGAACGCCTAATCTCCCTGCTCGTGGCCGACTCCAGCATCGTCGCAGCGCTCGCCGAGCGCGCCCGTGCCACCGGCGTGCTGGCGATCGACACGGAGTTCATGGGCGAAGGGCGCTACCGCTCACAGCTCTGCCTGGTCCAGGTCGGGGTGCCCCAGGAGGCCGACCCCGAGGGCCCGGCGCACGTCGAGGTGCTCGACCCGCTCGACGCACCGCTGGACATGGGTCCGCTGGCCGACGTGCTGGCCGATCCACAGGTCGAGATCGTCCTGCACGCGGGGCGCCAGGACGTCGCGCTGCTGCGTCGCGAGTGGCGCACCGAGATGACGAACATCTTCGACACCCAGGTCGCGGCCGGATTCGCCGGGCTGCGGGCGCAGCTCGGCTACGAGGCGCTGCTGACCGAGCTCCTCGACATCCGCCTGGGCAAGAGCGCGAGCTTCACGCGCTGGGACACGAGACCGCTGAGCGACGAACAGGTGGCGTACGCCCGCGAGGACGTCCTGCACCTGCTGCAGGCCGCAGACGCGCTCAAGCGGCGCCTGGATGCCGACGGGCGGCTCGGATGGGCGCGCGAGGAGTGCCGGGCCCTGGAGGGCATCAGCGACGAGCGCGTCCCGCAGGCCGTCTTCAACCGCCTGCCCCGGATCAACGGGCTCGACCCCGCCCAGCGCGCCGTGGCGTTCGCGCTCACCCAGTGGCGCGAGGACACCGCGCGAGCGGAGGACCGCCCCGTGCAATCCGTGCTCGCCGACGCCGCCCTCGTGGAGATCGCCAAGCGCCGTCCGCGCGACCTCGATCGCCTGCGCCAGATCCGCGGCCTGCACGAGGGAACCGTGCGCCGCCGGGGCAAGGCCGTCCTGGACGAGGTGGAGCGCGGCCGCGAGCTGCCGCCGATCCCGTCCGAGGGGTCCAAGCCGCCGCCCACGGACGCACGCGACGCCGCGCTGATCGTCCTCGCCGAGGGCCTGGTGCGGGCCCGCGCCGCCCAGGCCGAGCTCGCGTACGAGCTGCTCGCCGCGCGTGCCGACCTGCAGCGGATCGTCACCGCGGTGCGCCTGGGCCTCGACGAGCCCGACGTGCGCACGCTCCAGGGCTGGCGTCGTGAGCTCGTCGGCGCCGAGCTGCTCGAGCTGCTCGCCGGGCGCCGCTCGCTGCGCGTCGGCGCGGACCTCGAGATTCAGGTCGAGGACGTCAGCTAGCGCTGCGCAGCGCCGTCTGCACCACGCGCGCGCCGTCGCGCATCGCGGCGAGGACCTTGGCGCGGTCGGCCTCCAGGCGCCGCACCAGCGGCGTGCCTGGCGCGGGTGCGAGCTGCACGACCGTCTCGGCAAGCGCGCCCTCGCCGCTGCCCGCCGCCGCGAGCGCATCGGCCTCGGCGTCGTAGCGCGCGGGCCGCGCGCGGATCAGATCCGGGATGGCCCCCGGAAGCCTGTTGATGACGCGATCCTCGATCAGCCCGTACCAGCCCGCACGGGCGCCCTTGCGGTACGCCGCATCGCGCGAGCGCAGCACGATGACGTGCGTCGCGCCCTCCGCCAGCGGCGTCGCCACCGGGATCGACTCGATCAGGCCGCCGTCGGAGACGAGCTCGCCGCGGTAGTCCACGGCCGCTCCAGCGAAGAACGGGATCGCCATGCTGGCGCGCACCGCGGTCAGCGTCTCCTCGAGGTCGCGGAAGCCGTGCAGCGTGCGCAGGCGACCGTCGCTGACCCCGGTGACGAGCACGCGCAGGTCGGCCGGATCGCCGGCCACGGGGACGGGAGGACGTTCGCGGACCAGGCCCATGACGTAGTCGAGCGAGACGACGGGGCTCCCGCGCACGAGCCGCCGGTAGTCGACGAACTCGCGGTTGCAGGTCTCCGGGAGGATCGCGGCGGCGTCGTCGAGGCGTCCGGTCGCGGCGTACGCCGCGATCAGGGCGCCCGCCGACGTTCCGTAGACGGCATCGAGGTGGCGTGTGAGGCCCCGGCGCTCAAGTTCGTGCGCCATCCCGGTGGCCATCGAGACGGCCAGCCCCCCGCCTTCGATGCCGAGCGCGATCCGCGCGCCGTCGTCGCGGCGCCCGGTGCGTGCGCGCTCCAGCAGCAGCTGCAGCGCCGGGTGGCTCGCCTCTTCGCTCATGACACCCCAAGGGTGCCATCAACCCACGGCTCGCGTCCCTCGAGAGCCATGTGGACCGCCCGGACGCCCGAGATCGCGCCGGCGAGCACGCAGGCCCGGTCCTGTTCGAGGTTCGAGACCGGCGGCGTGCCGGCGCGCGGGCGGATGGTCGCCAGGAACGGCGGCCCCGCGTGGTCCGCGCTGCGCGCGCCCAGCTCGAGCACGGCGCGTGCGTAGCGGTCCGGGCGCGCGGCGTAGGTGGCGACGAGGGCCGGATTCTCGCGCCGCAACGTGCGGCTGACGAGGAATCGCTCGGCGGCGGAGGGCGGTTTCAGCGTGACGCCGAACGGCCTGGTCTGCAGGACGAGCACGTGGGTCGCGCCGGCCCCGATCGCCGCCGGGTAGGGAATCGACTCCGACACCGTGCCGTCGACGTATCGCCGGCCGGCGACCGTCGCGCCATCCCCGGCGATTCCCGGGACCATCGAGGTCGCCAGCAGTGCCGCGCGCAGCTCGTCGTACGAGCCGCGTGCATCGAGCAGCACGGGCTCCGTCGTCCGAGCGTCGGTGGCCACCGCCGCGAAGCGCACACCGGAGCCCAGCAGCCGCTCGTAGCCGCCGGGGTGAGGGCCGAGGATCAGGTTGTCGAGCAGATGGTCGAGGTCCATGACCGGCGGCCCCCGGCGAACCGCGCGGCGGACGTCGATGAAGCGCCCGTCGGTGCACCCGTTCACGTAGACGAGTGCCGTCTCGCGGCCCAGGCCCGAGAGCAGCCCGAACCCGTTCGAGGCGCCGGCGGACACGCCCACGACGAGGTCGAGCGCGGACTGGACGCCCAGATCGTCGAGCGCGGCGACCATTCCGGCCGAGACGACGCCTCGCATGCCGCCGCCCTCGATCGCCACCGCGAGGACGTGCGGGTCCTCCCGCCGGCCCGGGCTGCTGCCGCCGGCGAGGCGCTCGTGCAGCAGCCGGACCACCGGGTGGTCACGCAGATCGCGAGCGTCGCGGTCGGAAGGCGTGGGCGTCGGAGTCGGCGGAGTCATGCGGCGCGAGGAGGACCTGCTCGGCCCCGCCGGAGCCTATCCGCCTGCCTGGATCGCTCGGGACGCTGCTCTACAGTCGATCGCTGCGTATGCCCGAGCCACGCGATCAGGAACCCGGCGGCGAGCGTCAGATCCGCATGGCCGTCTCACGCGCCGCGCACCATCGCCGGCGCCGGCGCCGGGCCGTGATCGGGCTTGCGATCGCCGTGCTCGTGTTCGTGGTGGTGGTCGCGACCAGCACGGGCAGCGACCGTGCGTGGGATCCGGTGCGGCTCAGCGAGGGCGCCGTCGCCGAACTGCCCAAGCTGCGCCTCGAAGCGCAGGCGAAGGCCGCCGCGACGGCGCTCGGCCGCCAGAAGCGCCAGCGCACGATCGAGGACGAGGCGATCGCGGCCACACTCAGGCAGACGCCGTTCGTGCGCAAGGCGGGCATCCAGCACCGCGAGGTCGCCCTGACCTTCGACGACGGACCAGGCCCCTACACGCAGCGCATTCTCGACACGCTCAAGCGAGGCGGCGCCAAGGCGACGTTCTTCGCCCTGGGCAGGCAGCTCGGCGAATACCCGCTGCCGCTGCAGCGCGCGGTCGCCGAGGGCCACGAGATCGGCGACCACACCTGGAACCACGCCGACCTGACGAAGCTCTCCCCCAACGACATCGGGGCGGAGATGACGCAGCAGGCGCAGGGCCTGCAAAGCGCCGGAGTTCCGCGCCCGCGCCTGTTCCGCCCGCCCTACGGCGCCTACAACAGCGAAGTCCTGAGGCAGGCGACGAAGCGCGGGATGCTGACGGTGATGTGGACGATCGACACCAGCGACTACGCGTCCGCAAGCCCGCAGGCGCTCGCCGACTACACGCTGGGCCTCGCCGAACCCGGCGCGATCATCCTGATGCACGACGGGGGCGGAAACCGGACGATCACGGCGGAGGCACTCCCGCTGATCGTCCGCGGCCTGAAGCAGCGCGGCTACAAGCTCGTGACGGTTCCGCGCCTGCTGCTCGACAACCCGGCGTCCGCCGCCGAGCAGTCGCCGGTGCAGCGCTCCGGCACCGCCTGACGGTCGCGCGCGGGGTGGCAGGGGCCACCCGCGCGGCGTCCGTCAGTGCACGTCGAGCTGCGGGCGATCACAGCTCCGGGTGAAGCAGACGGCCGGCTGGCCGTGGGTTCCCTGGTGGAAATGGACGTCGTTGGTCGTGGGCTCTCCGCGCAGCGCGCGGGTCACTGCTCCGAGCAGGCGTCGGGTCATGCTGATTCCTTCGTGTGGTGGATCGACATTCGGCGATCGGACGAGGTGCGGGACAGGCGCCTCGAGTACCGCCGTTCCAGACCTTTTCACGGCCTGGAAGAGAGATTGTAACAGGCTTGTGACAATCCCGAAACTCCGCTGTCTCCGCGCGATCCGCACTCAGGGCAGAGCGCTGTCGAAGAGCACCATTCGAGCCTGCGGGAGGTAGTGACCATCGACATACGACTGGGCGGGGACCCCGTTCTCTGGCGTGAGCACGACGACGCATGAGAGGTTCCACTCGGAGCTGCGTCTGCACGTCGCACTCGCCGCGGCGCCGGCGTGCTGTCGGCGCAGGCGCACTTCGAGCTGCCGCTCGGCTCTCCTCAGCTCGACTGCCGGCACCGGATGCGCGGTGCGGTCCGCAGTGATCCGGGCCTCAAAGGCCGCCTGGTCCGCGCTCTGCTGCTGAAGGCTGCGCGGCTGGAGCACCGGTCCCGTCGCAGAGTCGTGGGTCGTGCTGACGGTGAGCGCCACCCCGACCCAGGCCACCGCGGCGACCGCGGCCAGCGTCGATACCGTCGAGGAGACCCTCGGACCGCGCTCCTCGCTCCCTGGGCTGTCGCGCCGGACCAGCGCCCATCCCGCGAGCAGACCAGCGCGCCCGGAAGCGCGAACACGGCCGTCGCGGCCAGACCGGCGACGAACCCGCCGAAGGTGTCCAGGCCGGTGCGGTTCTCCGCGATGCCGGTGAATGCCACGAGGACCACCACGCCGACGACGGCGACGAGGAGACCGACCGCGATCATGACTCGCCCGAGGATGCGCACAGTGCCCAGTACCCCGGCACGTGAACGTCGTTGCGGGACTGGACGAACGACATTTCCCCGCTCGTTGCGGGCTGCACGATGTCCACCCTCTTGACGCTCACCGCACCGGACGCAAAGGTTGCCCCAGGACGCGACGCCGAGTCGTGAAGAGCGAAGACAAGGGGTGTGAGTCTCGCCTCCCTCACCGGCTGACCCCCTCGCAAGAGGGGCGGAAACCGGCCCGAGGGGCCCCACAACAACTCGGTGGTCGCGTCCGCTTTGCGTTCTGGGCCGCTCGGCGACGCGCCGCGGCCTGACGCTCAGGCGCGTGCCAGCCGCGGGTGCGACGGCGGCGCCCCCGGACCTGCGTGCGCCTCGACGTCGCGGACCTCGAGCTCCGCCCCGCACCGCTCGCACGTGCGGTGCGCGCTCAGCGTCCCGCCGCAGCCCTTGTGGACGAGCACCGTCGGCGGCCCTCCGGGGCTCGGCCGATGCCGGTCGCCCCACTGCATGAGCGCGACGATCGCCGGCCACAGGTCGAGGCCCTGCTCGGTCAGGAGGTACTCGTCGCGCGGCGGGTGCTCGTTGTAGCGGACGCGCTCGATGATCCCGTCACGCGTGAGCTTCTCCAGCCGCGCGGAGAGCACATTGCGGGCGATCCCGAGGTCGCGCTGAAGATCCTCGAAGCGCCGGACGCCGAGCAGGATGTCGCGCACGATCAACAGCGTCCAGCGCTCGCCGACGATCTCGAGCGCACGGGCGATCGAGCACACCTGGCTGTCGTAGGTCGCGGGAAGCATCTGGAACGCAGTCTAGCGAGCCGCGTTGCATCACGCAACGCTATGCGCTAGGGTCCGTCCCATGACGCAACGCACTCGGATCGTCGCCGTCGTCGTCTGCCTCGGAGCGTTCATGGCGGGCCTCGACCTGTTCATCGTCAACATCGCCTTCCCGGCGCTGCAGGAGGACTTCACCGGCGTCGGTCTCGGCCGGCTGAGCTGGGTCCTCAACGCGTACACGATCGTCTTCGCCGCGCTGCTCGTGCCCGCCGGTCGCTGGGCCGATCACTTCGGTCGCAAGCGCGTCTTCCTCACCGGCCTCGCGCTCTTCACGCTCGCCAGCGCGGCATGCGCCGGCGCCTGGTCGGTCGAATCGCTCGTCGCCGTGCGCGTCGTCCAGGCCGTCGGCGCGGCACTGATGCTGCCGACCTCGCTCGCCCTGCTGCTGCCCGAGTTCGAGGCGAGCAGGCGCTCTGTCGCGGTCGCCGGGTGGGCCGCGGTGAGTGCGGTCGCCGCCGCCGCCGGGCCGCCCATCGGCGGGCTGCTCGTGCAGGCCGACTGGCGCTGGGTGTTCCTGGTCAACGTTCCCGTCGGCATCGGGGCGTTCGTCGTCGGTGCCAAGGTCCTGCGCGAGGCCCGCGAGCCCGCCACGACGCCCCCAGACGGAATCGGAGCGGCCCTGCTGGCGGCCGGGGTCGCCGCACTGGTGGTGGGGATCGTCGAGGGGCCGGATTGGGGCTGGGGCGACCCGCGCGTCCTCGGTGCCTGGGCGCTGTCGGCGCTGCTGCTGGCGATCGTCGCGCGGCGCTGCGTGACGCAGCCTGCGCCGGTGGTCGACCCCGAGCTGCTGCGCATCCGCCCGTTCCGGATCGCGGTGGTCGCGGCGATGCTGTTCTTCGCGGCCTTCAGCGCGATGCTCCTGACGGGCGTGCTGTTCCTCACCGGGCCGTGGCATCGAGACGTCCTGCAGGCAGGGCTCGAGATCGCCCCCGGCCCGGCGATGGCCGCGATCTTCAGCATCCCCGGAGCGCGCCTGGCCCGCCGCGTCGGCATGGCGAAGGTGGGAGCGCTCGGCACGGCGCTGTTCGCGCTGGCGACGCTCTGGTGGCTCACACAGCTCGGGCCCGTGCCCGACTACGCGGGCGAGTACCTCCCCGGCATGATCCTGACCGGCATCGGCGTCGGGCTCGTGATCCCGACGGTCACCGCGGCCGCGACCGTCGTGCTCCCTCCGAAGCGATTCGCCACTGGGACGGCCGTCGTCTCGATGGGCCGCCAGCTCGGTGCCGCGATCGGCGTCGCGATCCTGGTGGCGCTGCTCGGCGACCCGCAGACCGTCGACGACTTCGACGCGGCGTTCACCTTCATGCTGGCCGCCTCGGCCGCCAGCGGGCTCGTGCTCGCCGGGCTCGGGCCCGTCACGGTGTCCGTCGCCCAGCCCGAGGGGGCGATGGCATGACCGGCCTCGAGCTGCTCCAGGCGATCCAGACCGGCGAGGCCCCGCCGCCCGGATTCGCCGTCCTGCTCGACCTCTCGATCGAGAGTGTCGAGCACGGTCGCGTCACCTTCGGCCTGACGCCCGGCGACCAGCACCTCAACCCGCTCGGCACCGTGCACGGCGGGCTGCTCGCGACGATGCTCGACAGCGCGATGGGATGCGCGGTCCAGACCGTCCTCCCCGCCGGCGTCTCGTACACGACGCTCCAGCTCGACGTGAAGTACGTCCGCGCCCCGCGCCTGGGCGAGCAGAACCGCCTGCGCGCCGAGGGCCGCGTCATCCACGCCGGACGGCGCACGGCGACCGCCGAGGGCGACGTGCTCGACGCCGACGGGCGCGTCTGCGCCCACGCGACCACGACGTGCCTGATCCTCGAGCGGTGACTCAGCGGAACAGCTCGTACGAGTCGGGCCCCTGGTGCTCCTCGGCCAGCGCCGTGATCGCGTCGACGACGCGGCGCAGCTCGTCGACGGCGGGCGACGCGTACTCCCCCATGTGCTCGCGCTCGCGCTCGAACGCCGCCGCCAGCTCGCGGTAGTAGACGCGCGTCGCGAGGCCCTGCCCCTGCCGGAACCGCGCCCACACGGCATCGCCGTGGGTGCGGTAGTCGATCAGGATCGAGCGTGCGTTGTGCAGCTTGTCCGCGAGCGACACGCGCAGCGCCGCCGGGGTCTTCCTCGGGAACGAGGCGATGTAGGCGCGCTTGCGCTCGAACCAGTCGCCCTTCGCATCGCCCTCGTCGACGGAGTCGCTGTTGGCCAGCACGATCGCCGCGACCACGGGACCGAACTCCCGCTCGATCTCCGCGAGCGCCCGCGAGCCGCCGCCGTCCTCGACCACGTCGTGGAGCAGCCCGCCGATCGCCTCATCCTCGTCGCCGCGCATCTCCAGCACGAGCGACGCGACGGCGAGCAGGTGGGCGACGTACGGCACCGGGGTCCCCTTGCGCAGCTGGCGCGCGTGGTGTGCCGTCGCATAGTGGAGCGCCGCGTCGAAGCGCTCGGTCAGGAGCGGGTTGTCGGTGAACGACTCGGGCACGTGCAGGCGTGAGCCTACGTGCCCGCGGGCGGATCCTCCGGGAGGATCTCCTCGAGGCGCCCGCTCCCAGCCGCACGCCCGCTGGTACCGCCTCCGCGGCCGCGCAGCGCGTACGCGATGCCCACGGCGATCAGCGCCCCGCCGAGCGGGCCGACGAGGTAGACCCAGTAGTTCGAGAAGTCCCAGTTGGCGAGGTCGGGGCCGAACGAACGCGCCGGGTTCATCGACGCCCCGCTGACGGGACTCGACCACAGCCCCGCGAGGGCGATGTAGCCGCCGACCGCGAGCGCCGACAGGGCGCCGACGTTCTGCGCGCTCGAGGCCGTCCCGAGGATCGTGCTGACGAGGCCGACCGTGAGCAGCAGCTCGATCAGCATCGCCTGCCAGTCCTCGAAGCCCGACCCGGGCTCGGTGGCGCCGAGCTGTCCGATCTTCCCGAAGATGGCCCACAGGAGCAGACACGCGAGCGTTGCGCCGACGAGCTGGACGACGATGTAGCCGAACGCCCGGCGCGGCGGAAAGTCGCCGCGCAGCGCGAACGCCATCGTGACCGCGGGGTTCAGGTGCGCACCGGAGATCGCGCCCATGAAGAGGATGATCGCCATCACCATCAGCGCGGGTGCGGTGACCGCCGCCGTCCGGCTGATCGCGCCGTCGCTGGCTGCCATGACCACGCCGCCGCCGGCACCGACGAGCACGAGGAAGAACGTCCCCAGCAGCTCGGAGAACAGGCGGCGCCATTCGAGCTGCGGATCGTCGAAGTCGGCGCGAGCCGGATCCTCGAGTGTCAGCAGCTCTTCTTTGAGATGGGAGCTCATGACCGCGAAGAATGCCCGTTGCACCGGATACACACATCATCCACATCGGACGATGCCGGGTGGCGGCCCGCCTGATCAACTGACGTCGTCACATCGAACGATTGTCGGAGGTGCACCACATGGACAACGAATCACGGGTCACCGGATGGTGGGTGTTCGCAGGGATCCTGCTCGGGATCGCCGGCATTCTGAACATCATCTGGGGCATCGGCGCGATCAGCGACGCGAAATTCTTCATCGCTGACCAGAAGTACATCATCAGCAGCCTGCACACCTGGGGCTGGGCCACCCTGATCCTCGGGATTCTGGAGCTGGTGGCGGCGTTCTCGCTGTTCTCGGGTGGAGGTTTCGGCCGCTGGGTCGGCATCTTCGCGGCCTCGCTCAGCGCCATCTCGGCGCTGCTGTCGATCCCCGCATACCCGTTCTGGTCGCTGTGCATCTTCGCGCTGGCGATCATCATCGTGTACGAGCTCGCCAAGCCGCGACCGGCTTGACGGACGGCGCCCTGGAGGTCCCCGCACCCCCTCGCGGGGATCTCCAGCGGTAGCGTTCGCGCTCAGCGCATGGCCGAGCACGAACCACCGACGACCTCGCCCCTGCGACATCCCCCGCGTCTGCGATCGGCCGAGCCGCTCTCGCACCGCCACGCGACGTGGCTCGAGCTGTTCTTCGACCTCGTCTTCGTCACCGCCGTCGCGCGGCTCGGTGAAGGCCTCGTCGAGCATCCGAACACCGCCGGCTTCCTGCGGTTCGCCGGCCTGTTCGTCCCGGTCGCCTGGGCCTGGATGGGCTTCACGTACTACGCGAACCGCTTCGACACCGACGACGTTCCCTACCGCGCGACCGTCTCGGCGACGATGCTCGCGGTCGGCGCGATGGCGGTCTCGGCGGGCGAGGATGGGGCCGGGTGGTCGACCCGGTTCGCGATCGCCTACGTCGCGGTGCGGTTCTTCCTGCTCGTGCTCTACGGCCGCGCCCGCACCCACGTGCCGGACGCGCGCTCCGCGATCAACGCCTACCTCATCGGCTTCGGGCTGGGCATGCTGTTCTGGATCGCCTCGCTCGCGGTTCCGCCGCCGGAGCGCTACGCGCTCTGGGCTCTGGGGCTGCTGGCGGAGTTCATCACCCCGCTCGCGGGCTGGGGTGCGATCTCCGCGACCCCGATCGACCGTCGCCACCTCGGTGAGCGGTTCGGGCTGTTCACGATCATCGTCCTCGGCGAGGCCGTGGTCGCGGTGGTCAGCGGGACGCAGCTCGAGGGATGGCAGACGGCGCCTGTCGAGGTGGCCACGGGAGGGTTCGTGGCCGCCGTCGCGATGTGGTGGATCTACTTCGACTTCCAGGGCGGCGCCGACCCGCGCGGCGGGCGCTGGGCGTTCGTCGGCGCCTACGGCCATGTGGTCCTCTGGATGTCGCTGGCGGCCTACGGCGCGGGTGTGCGCCTGGCCATAGAGCACGCCGACGCGGCGGCTGAGGTCGCCGGGGCGCGCTGGGCGCTGGCCGGCTCCGCCGCCGTCTTCCTGCTGATCCTCACCGCGTTCCACATGGCGTCGTCGCGCAGCGAGCCCGCGGTGATCGCGCTCGGGCGCCTGGGGTGCGTGGTCCTGCTCGTGACGCTGGCGGCCGGCGGAGGGACCTTTCCGGTGGTCACACTCGTGATCCTCGTCGCGCTCCTCCTGGTGGCCGCGATGCTGCTGGAGGCCGTGAGCATGCGCGATTCCTTGCGCAGCGCCGTGGCTCGCGCACTGTCGCCGCCGCAGCGCCGCGGCACCGCCTGACCGACAAACCCTGCTTTCCCTATCCGGTTGTTATGGTTTCTCGCGCATGAGCCCCGGTCTGTTCGCCTTCCCCAACCCGGTCAACGAGGTCTCCGCGCGTCTCGTGGCCGGCGGCGTGGTCCTGCTGGGGCTCGCGACGATCGTGTTCGACCAGCCCTGGCTCACGATCGTGATCGCCTACGGCTTCATCGCCAGAGTGCTCACCGGCCCGACGCTGAGCCCGCTCGGCCAGTTCGTGACGCGCGTCCTGACGCCGGCGCTGCCATTCGACGAGCGGCCGGTCCCGGGGCCGCCCAAGCGCTTTGCACAGGGGATCGGCGCCGTCTTCTCCGTCAGCGCCGCGATCCTCGCCGTCGGCCTCGGTGAGACGACCGCCGCAAACGTCGTGCTCGGGGTCCTGGTCTTCTTCGCCACGCTCGAATCCGTCTTCGGCCTGTGCGTCGGATGCAAGGTGTTCGCGCTCCTGATGCGCGTCGGCGTGATCCCCGAAGCCGTGTGCGAGAGCTGCAACAACATCGCGCTCCGGCGAGCCCCGGCCGCCGGCCCGGCCTGACCGCCTCTGGCGCCCGGCTCCGCCGATGACTTTCGCGGCCGCGGGCGGTCCTACTGTGAAACGGCCTGACCACGGAGGTTCACAATGACGCAGGACAGCGCGCACTTCCCCACGATCTCGCGAGTGATCGTGCCCGTCACCGATCAGGACCGCGCGATCGACTTCTACGTCGGCACGCTCGGGTTCAAGAAGACCTCGGACGTCCCGTTCGGCGAGGGTGAGCGCTGGGTGGAGGTCACCCCGCCGAGCGGCGACACCGCGGTCGCCCTGTCCCCGCCGATGGCCGGCCCCGTCGGCGTGATGACGGGCATCAGCCTCAGGACGACCGACATCGACGCGAGCTACGCCCACCTGCGCGACAGCGGCACCGACGTGGACTCCGAGATCATGCGCATGGAGCCGCCGGTGCCGCCGATGTACTTCTTCCGCGACCCCGACGGCAACACGCTGCACGTCGCCCAGGACGGCTGAGGCGGCTTCAGGCCGCCGCCGGCTCCGGATCGGGTCGCACGATCACCGTGTCGGCGACCTCGATGATCTCGTCGACCGGCAACCCTGCGCGCTCGGCGTGCTCGCGCACCTTCTCGGCGCTCGACCCCTGATAGATGCAGACCGTGCCCAGCCCGCCCTGCTCCTCGGCGATCACGTAGCTGCGGATCCACCGGATGTCGTCCGACATCTCCTCGTCGCCCACGGCCGCGGAGCGGGCTGCCGCAACCCCGAGCGCGTCAGCGGACTCCCAGCCGTTCCGTCGAAGAATGACGTAGGTCTTCATGTCACCAGCCCTCTCATCGTTGACAGGCCGACACTACCTCGCCTATGTCCCGCCGTGGAAGTCCCACGTCAATCGTGGTGGAAGGTTCGGGGTTGCGGCGTCCGCGTTCCCGCCACTTCCGACGCTGCTTGAGACGCTGATCTTCGCTGCGCGCATGGAGGGCTTCGCCTCTCGGCTGAGAGTGGCTTCCCCGTGGCGTGGGGGCGCCGCGATTGCGGTGACGCTTCTCCCCGCGGCTGTGTTCGCGCCGACGTCTGGCCGGCTTCGGCGCTATGGCCCCTAATTCGGGATCAACCATCTAGGCGTCAAGCCGCGCCGCGCGCCACCCAGGCCTTCGCCGAGACTACGAACGGTGGCTCCGGCAGCCTCTCCCTGCAGAGCTCGCGCAATGCCGTACGCCGATCGTCCTCGAGGCCCGCGACGTACGCACCCGACGGGGCGACGCCGAGCGTGAACGGCTGCCACCAGTCCTCGAAGGTGGCGTGCTCGACGTCGACCGCGACGGCGCTGTCGACGATGTCGCCGATTCCAGCCGCGCGAAAGAGGTCGGCCAGGTGGCCGGCCCTGCTGCCGGGGCAGACAGACCCGGTCTCGACCTCAGGATCGAGCGCTTGGGCGGCATCCCAGAACGGACCGATCGGGCCGCCGTCGGTGAAGTCCCACACGCATGCGGCGACGACGCCGCCGTCCCGCGTTACCCGCGCCATCTCGCGGAGGCCTGCGACCGGATCGTCCATGACGTTGACCACGAGCTGGGCGAGCGTCGCATCGAAGCCGCCTCCTTCGAACGGCAGATCCTCAGCCGGCGCGCGGATGACCTGTACTCCGGGATGGCGGCCGCGTAGGGCCGCGACGAATTCCTCGGACGGGTCGACCGCCGTGACCCGTCCCGGCCCGGCCCTCCGGGCGAGCTCCGCGGTCAGCGCACCGGGGCCGCATCCGACGTCGAGGACCCGGCCGTCGAGCGGGAATCCGGCGAAATCGGCGAAGGGCACCGCCAGCGGCCTCGAGTAGCGGCCCATGAACCGGTCATAGGCATCGGCATCGCTCACGCTCACTTCTTCTCCTTCGGCGGCAACGCGCGGGCGAAAGCGACGCTCTGCATAGCCCCGGGGCTCGAGCGCTCGCTTCGTGGGGACCCCG
>CAWFOF010000024.1:0-20365 GCA_963817295.1 uncultured Solirubrobacteraceae bacterium
GCTGTGGGGCGCAGACGACCCGGCGCTGAAGGCCGGCATCCACGGCGAGATCGCGCGGCGCGCGGCAGGGCTCAACAAACTTGAGACCGTCCCGGCCAAACACTTCCTCCAGGAAGATCAGGCGCCCGCCGTCGCCGCGCACATCGCTCGTACCGCTTCGGGCTCAGCAGCCTGACCCCGGCGCGCTCCGCTCTACACGCCGCGCTCGACGGTGATGCGCTTCTCGTCGGCGGCCTTGGTGAAGGCGCCGTAGTCGATGTCGTTCTGATCGGCGTAGGTGATCGCGAACTGCTCGAGCGCGAGGTCGAACGTGTCGTCGTCTCCGACGTAGCCGCTGATCTTCGCCGCGTCACCGGTGCGCGCATGCGCGCGTGCGAGCGCGGCGCCGCAGATCCGGCCGTAGAGGACCAGGCGCTCGGGCGGCATGCCCTCGATCACGGCCGAGCCCTTCATGTCGCGCAGCTGACGCACGTAGAACGCGCGACGCTGCTCGCCGGCTCCGGTGACCCAGCCCAGGAACACATCGCTGGCGGCCTGCATCAGCCGCTGGCCCTGCACCACGCGCTCACCGGCGTGCTCGTACTCGCTGGCACCGGCGAACGGCGCGAGGACCGAGGTTGTCGCTTCCTTGATCTGCAGGAACAACGGGTCATCCTCGCGATCACCCATCAGCAGGATCATGAACGCCTCCGTCCCGACCGAGCCGACACCGACGATCTTGCGCGCGAAGTCCTCGTAGTGGTAGCGGTTCAGCACCACTTGCCGGTCGGGGGTGAGCGTCTGCGCGTAGTCGATCAATCCCTGGCGGACGATCGCCTCGGCATCGGCGCTCATCAGCTCCGGCGGGCGCACGATCACCGGCGGCTGCTGCTTGATCTGCCACCCGCCGTCGACCTGTTCGGCGAACTTCCCCAGCGACCCCAGGCTCGTCTTGCCGCGCGCCTTCGCCAGGTTCTTCTCCGCCGCCTTCTTCGTGGACTTGTCCGTGATGGGCGCCAGCTGGGCGAACAGCTCGTCGACGTCGACGCGCGTGTACCACACGTCGAGGAAGCGCATCCCCGCGGCCTTGGCAATCGCCGCGCGGTAGCTCGCAGTGGCAGCGCGCGCGGCCGCGCGCTGCTCCTTGGGGCGATGGCCGTTGTCGCGCGCCGCGATCACGAAGCTCGCCACCAGCCGCTTGAGATCCCACTCAAAGGGCGCCGGCAGCGTCTCATCGAAGTCGTTGACATCGAACACCACGCGCCGGTCGGGGGCCGCGAACACCCCGAAGTTCGACAGGTGCGCATCCCCGCAGCACTGGACGCGCAGCCCGGTCGTCGGCGTGCGCGAGAGGTCCCACGCCATGATCGCCGCTCCGCCGCGGTAGAACGTGAACGCGGAAGCGATCATCCGCCCGTGACGAATCGGCACCAGATCGGGCACCCGCGTCGCGTCCTGCTCCTGAAGGATCCCCACCGGATCCGGCCGATCGCTCGGTGCCATCCACTCGGCGTGAGCCTCGAGCGGAACGGCATCGCGCTCGGCCCGGCCCTCCTCCATGCGCTCCTCGATCGCCTTCGGAAGATCCAGCACGCCACGATGCCGCGGCGCCTTCTTCGTCCCGTGCTTGTCGGACTTCACCGCGCCCTTGGCCATGAGCCCGACGCTACTCCTCCCGGGATGCGCCGTCCAACCGCCTATCCGCGCTCGCTGCGCGACCTGCGGATCGCCTGAGCGGGTTGGACGCCACTGCGCAAGGTCACCATGCGGGGAGGCGGTGTCGCGGTCGCGTCGAACTCCGCGACAATGCGCGATCGCTGGGGTACGAGCCGCCTGGAGGCGTTCAGCGATGGCGTGTTCGCGATCGCGATCACGCTGCTCGTGCTGGAGATCAGCGTTCCCGAGAGCGGCTTCGAGGACCTGTGGAAAGGGATCGCTGACCAGTGGCCCTCCTACCTGGGGTACGTCACGAGCTTCGTCACGATCGGCGGACTGTGGATGGCACACCATGGGCTCTTTCGCCGCGTGAGGAGCGCCGACGGCACGGTGATGCAGCTCAACCTGCTGCTGCTGATGCTCGTCGCGTTCCTGCCGTTCCCCACGAAGCTGATGGCCGAGGCGATCAACCAGACCCGTGATGCCGAGCGGACCGCAGTCATCTTCTACGGTCTCGTGCTGCTGGCGATCTCAATCGTGGCGAGCACACTTTGGCGCTATGTCGCCGCGCACCGCGACCTGCTCGAGCCGGACGTCACCGACGAGGAGGTCGCCGCCATCACCCAGGCCGCGACGCCGAACATCGGCTTCTACGTAGCGGTCGTGCTGCTCGCGCTGGTCGCCCCCCAGGTCGCCGCGTTCGGGTACCTCCTCGTCGCCGTGATCGCGGTGTTCCGCCAGCGCGGCGACCACAGCCCAGCGGACACGTAAGCCGAACGTGGCGGCGCGCACCTGGCGCGCGCTCCGCTCACGCGGCGTCAGGGTTCAGGAGGCGACCGCTAGCCGCATTTTGACTTGGTGGCCGACGTGAAGGCCTTGACCGAGCTCACGACGGTGGAGGCGTCGAGGGCGATCGCGGCGATCTGTGTGGTCGATGGGTTCGACGGGAGCGCCTTGACGGCGCTGCTGAGCGTGTCGACCGAGGACTTCAGCGCGCTCGTCTCGCTCGGGAAGTCGCCCTTGGCGGCGTCCACAGTGGCTGTCGCGTCGCTTTGGATCGTCGTCAGCTGTGACTGCAGCCCGCTGAGACCGCTGCTGGACGCACTGGTGGGGAGGTTCTTGATCGAGTTCTCAAGGTTGGTGCGGTCCTTGCAGTACGCCGGCTTGCTGCTGCTCCCGCAGCCGGCGGCCGCGGCGAGCGCCACGACCGCGACCAGCGCCAGCGGGACACGGACGGCAAGGCGAGCGGCGCGCGACGGCCCGTGGTATCGGGTGCGGCTGGGCGGCATGGTGCGGTCCTTTCGGGAAGTCGAGGACACGGCCCAGCGCTTGTGCGCCGGGCCGCGCCCCGTTGGTGTCAGGAGTCCACGGCCTTCGAGACGTTCTTGTCGGCGTCCTGCAGCGCCTTGGTGAGCTCGTCGACGTCACCGGAGTCGACGGCCTTGTTGATCTTCTTGGTCGACTTCGCGAGCGCCTTGTCGACGCGATCCGCGTACAAATCGTCGACGACCACGATGACCGCCGAGGAACCGGGCGGCAGGTACTCCTCGACGTCGACGCCCATCTTCTTCTCATCGTGGCGCTTCTTGAGCTCCGCCGATTCCGGCGCCGATCCCGGCGCCGACCACGCCGGCAAGCAGCAGCGGCGGAGCGAACAGCCCCACAACCAGGCCCGCCGTGCCACCCACCACGGCGCTGCCCGCGACCGGTGATGCCGCCCCGTGCTCGTCGACGGTGACCTCACCGGCGGCGTCGCGGCTTGCGACGACCGCGCCGACGACCGCGAAGTCCTCCGCGGCCTCCGCGGCCTTCAGCGACTTGAAGTCGGCCTCGGCCGCCGCAGCGTCGGCATAGGACGCGACATAGAGACTCATGTTCTCATTGGCCATGCGCGTGCTCCATTCAGGTTGGGGGATCGGACGCAAGCCAACGGTAGGCGCGCCCGTGGGCGCGCCCAACCGTGAGAACTACGGGCGAATCGGCCGCGTGCCGCCAACCGTAGCTGGGTGCCAGGCACCAGCGTGGCTTGCATCGATGCGTCGGGGCGCAAACTACGGTTGTCGACCGCGTCTCGTGGGAGTCTGATCCGCGCGATGACCGACAAGACTGCGGGCCGTGCGGCCGGTGCGACGGGGATGGTGCTGCTGACGCTCGCGGCGGGCCAGTTCGTGATGGCCCTTGACACGACGGTGATGAACACGGCGATCGCGACGGTCGCCAAGGACGTCAACACGACGGTCACGGGGATCCAGACCGCGATCACGATGTACGCGCTGGTGATGGCCTCGCTGATGATCACCGGCGGCCGGGTCGGGGAGATCATCGGACGCAAGCGCGCGTTCACGATCGGCTGCGTGATCTACGCGTGCGGGTCGCTGACGACCGCGCTCTCGCAGAGTCTGCCGATGTTGCTGTTCGGCTGGTCGCTGCTGGAGGGCCTGGGCGCGGTGCTGATCATGCCGGCGATCGTGGCGCTCGTCGCGGCGAACTTCGGCAAGCCCGCGCGCCCGCGCGCCTACGGCATGATCATGGCCGCCGGGGCGATCGCCGCCGCCCTGGGCCCGCTGATCGGCGGCTTCTTCACGACCTACTTCTCGTGGCGCTACGTGTTCGTCGGGGAGGTCCTGATCGTCGGCGTGATCCTCGTGCTCGCGCGCCGCGTGAACGACACGCCCGCGGAGGAGGGCGCGAAGCTCGACCTGTTCGGCACACTGCTGTCGGCGCTGGGCCTGGGCATGATCGTGTTCGGGATCCTGAAGTCCGGCACCTGGGGCGTCGTGCAACCCAAGCCCGAGGCGCCGCAGTGGCTCGGGCTCTCTCCGGTGATCTGGCTGATCCTCGGCGGCCTGGTCGTGCTGGCGTTGTTCCTGCGCTGGGAGAGCGCTGCGGATCGGGCGCGGGGAGGGCGCGCTGCTCGATCCCAAGCTGCTAGCGAACCTGCAGCTGCGCTCCGGGGTGATCTCGTTCCTGTTCATGTTCCTGGTCCAGATGGGCACGTTCTTCGTCGTGCCGCTGTTCCTGTCGGTGGCGCTGGGGCTGTCGGCGATGGCGACCGGCGTGCGGCTGCTGCCGATGTCGCTGGGCCTGCTCGTGTTCGCCATCGGCGTACCGAAGTTCGCGCCGGACGCCAACCCGCGCCGGGTGGTCAACGCCGGCTTCGTGCTGATGTTCGCGGGGCTGGTGCTGCTGATCGCGTTGCTGGACATCAACGCCGGAGCGGGGGTCGTGACCGGTCCGCTGCTGGTGATCGGCTCGGGGCTCGGTGCGATGGCCTCCCAGCTGGGGAGCGTGACCGTCTCCGCGGTCCCCGAGGAGCAGAGCGGCGAGGTCGGCGGCCTGCAGAACACCGGCAGCCAGCTCGGCGCCTCGATCGGCACCGCGCTCGCCGGCGCGATCCTCATCTCCGCGCTCAGCACCGCGTTCTTCAGCGGTGTGCAGAACAATCCGGCGGTCCCCGACAACCTCGTCGTCAACGCTCAGAGCCAGTTGGCGACCGGCGTGCCGTTCGTCTCCGACAAACAGCTCAAGGCGGCACTCGACAAGGCCCACGTCCCCACCAAGACGGCGAACGCCGTCGTCGACGAGAACGCCAAGGCCCGGATCGCCGGTCTGCGCTCCGCCCTGGCCGTGCTGGCGCTCATCAGCCTGCTCGCGCTGCTCTTCACCCGCGCACTCCCGACCGTCCAGCCAGGCGCCGAAGCCAAACCGAACGCACCACCGACCCAGGCGACAGCCGCCGCCTGAGGATTCCCCGCGGTGGACGCCGTCGGGTGCGTATGCACGCCCGGCGCGGGTCGTCTATTGCATCCTTGGAGGAGCGAGCGGCGTACAGTCGAACCGGTGCAACGGTCCTGCACCCGCGATTCTGGTTCTCAGCGATTGGCGATCGTCCGGCACCCCCGCGTGGATGGACGACTCGGCGCTCCTCAACCGCGCGTACGCGCTCGCCGCACAGGCTCACGGGACGCAGCGCCGAGCCACCGACCAGACGCTGTTTCTCGACCACGTCGTGGAGGTCGCAACCCTCCTTCACGATGCCGGCTTCGACGAGGATCTCACCGCCGTCGGCTTGTTGCACGACGCGGTCGAGCGGGGCACCGCGACCGAGGCCGGCGTACGCGCCGAGATGGGCGCGCGCATCTGCTCGCTGGTGATGGCGCTCACCGAGGACGGCTCGCTGGAGTCGTTCGCCGAGCGCAAGCGAGGCACTGCGCGATCAGGTCGGCGCGGCGGGCCCGCGAGCGATCGCCGTCTTCGCCGCCGACAAGCTCTCAGACATCCGCGGCCTGCGACGAGGCATCGACACGTCCAGGGAGTCGATCGAAACGCGGATGGGCACCACGATCCCCACCATGGCCAGGCACTACCGCGAGTCGGTCCTGATGATCGAAGCCAGCGACCCGTCCTCGTGCTTCGTCCCGGCCCTGCGCCGGGAACTCAAGAGCCTGCTCAGGTAACCGCGCCGTCCGCCATCCGGCGCGGTGCCGCTGGTGTGCCACCGTCGCCATGCATGGGGTCAGAGGAGCGGCTCACGGTGACCTTGCGCAGTAGAGTCGAACTACCCCGGCGCCGCTAACGGCCGGGGCCGCAACGCTCTGATGAGGCCCGCAGCCTCGTGCTCGCCAAGCTCCTCTACAAGCCCTTCTCGATCGTGCTCGGCCTGATCGCTTCACGGATCGTCGGCAAGGCGTTCGCATCCACCTACGAGCGCACGCACGGCACGGGGCCGCCGACCCCCACAACGCACGACGCCACGTGGGGCCAGGTGCTCGGCTCGGCAGTTCTGCGCTCCGCGACGTTCGCAGTCACAGCGGCCGCGGTCGACCGAGCGGGCGCGACTGCATTCCGTCATGTGACCGGATTCTGGCCCGGGGATCTGGACCCCCCACCCGCCAAACGAAGCACAGTCCGCAGCCGGTAGGCATTCGGTGAGCAGCGCGCGGCGTGTCACGCAAGCCCGCGCGATCAGGGCGCGCGGCGGAACGGACACCCGACTGCCGCCGTGGACAACGAGCCCCAGACGATCGAAAGGTCGGGTGCTCTACTGCTGGCGCTGCTCGTAGAACCGTCGCGCTGATTCGGCTGCGAGGCCGAGGCTCGAGCCGATGTCCTGCCAGCTGGCGCCCAGCTCGTACGCGGAGCGCGCCAGGCGCCCGGCGATGTCGTCGAGCTCCAGCAGCGCGTCGCGCGTGTCGCTGAGCGCGGCGAGCGCCTGCTGTTCGGGAAGAGCGTCAGGCGCGACGAGCCGCGCCTTGGACTCCGGCCGGCGGGCGAGCTCGCGCTCGACCAGCTTGGCCAGGTAGTCGGAGACCGAGATCCCGCGCAGCAAGGCGAGCTGGCGGAAGGCCTGCCAGGTCTCGTCGTTGACGCCCACGCGCGTGACCCTGCTGCCCGACATCGTTACAACGCTACTCGCATTCAATGAATGCAACTGTGTGCGGGGTTCTGGGCTTCGAATCTCGGTGGCGGCCTGGGACGGTGCGAGCACGGCGCTCTCGTGAGGGTGCAGAGGTGTGCCCGGTCCCCGACGTTCTGGGTCCTGGAGCGACGTCGCTAGCTCGACGTCTACGCGGCGGGAACCTGTCAGCAGTTTCGGGAGGGGGGTGGTCGTGCCGCTCGCGCGACTATGAGATGTGACTGATTCTCTGCTCACGGTCGGCGACGTCGCCCAGCTGTGCCAGGTGCATCGCAAGACGGTCACGCGTGCCATCCAGGCGGGCCGGTTGCGTGCTGTACGGCTGGGCCGGCGCGGCGCCTACCGCATCAGGTCGGACGACCTCGACCAGTGGATCGCCGACAGCGCCATCGTCCCGCCTGCTCCCATGGCCCACACCCCCGACATCTCGCTCCGCCGGCCGGCCAGGGGTAGGCTCGTCCTCGATGCGCGAGACGGACGGCTGATGTGATCCAGCGGCGCGAGCGACGCAGGCGGGACGGCACGGAGTACGTCGTCTGGCGTGTGCGCTGGCACGAGCCGGATGGGGCGGAGCGCAGCCGGACGTTCGATCGCCACGCCGACGCGGTTGCGTACGAAGCGACGGTGCGCCTTGCGAAGCGCGCGGGCGACCTTGCGCCCCTTGATGCCGGCCGGGAGACGCTCGCCGACTTCGCGGAGGAGTGGTGGGAGCTCTATGCCAAGGCCAACCTTCAGACCGCGACGCTGAAGAACTACGCGGTCCTCTGGAACAAGCACACGCTGCCGCGTCTGGGCCAGGTGCCGCTGCGCCAGCTGACGCCGCAGGTGATCACCCGGTTCCGTGCCGACCTCGAGCGTGACGGCGTGCGCCCGCCGACCGTGCGCAAGACGCTCGTGACCTTGCAGTCGATGCTGCGCGTCGCGGTCGAGTGGCAGCGCATTCCGTCAAACCCAGTCAAGGCGACGCGCAAGCCGACCGTGCGCCCCGAGCGCGCCGTCACGCCGCCTGCGCCCGTGACCGTCGAGCGGATCCGCGCGTGGCTGCAGGAGCACGGCGAGCCGCGCGACGCGGTGCTCGTCAGCGTCCTGGCGTACGCGGGCCTGCGGCCGCAGGAGGCGCTCGCGCTGCGCTGGCGCAACGTCCGCGAGCGCACGCTGCTCGTCGAGGCCGCGGTCGCGTACGGCGAGCTCAAGGGCCAGAAGACTGGCCGCCCGCCGCGGACCGTCAAGCTGCTCGCGCCGCTGCGTCAGGACCTCGCCGAGTGGCGGCTGGCGTCCGGCAGGCCCAACGGCGAGGCGTTCGTCTTCCCCGCTGCCGGCGGCGGCGTCTGGCAACTACACGCCTGGCAGAACTGGCGCAGGCGCTCGTTCGGCGCTGCGACTGCGGCGCTCGACGTCGGCGAGCTGGTGCCCTACGACCTGCGCCACGCGTTCGCCTCGCTGTTGCTGCACGAGGGCCACCACTCGGTCATCGAGATCGCCCGCCAGCTCGGACACAGCCCGACGATGACGCTCAACACCTACGGCCACGTGATGGACGAGCTCGACAGCGAGGCCGGCGTCTCGGCCGAGGAGGAGATCCGCCGGGCCCGGGCCCAGATCCGGCCCATTTCCGGCCCACGAGAGGCGAACGATACTTCAGCGCAAAGGCCTATCCAGCAGAAAACCCCGCCGGAGCGGGGTCTTTCCGAGTGGGCGATCCAGGATTCGAACCTGGGACCTCTTCCTTATCAGAGAAGCGCTCTAACCGACTGAGCTAATCGCCCGTGCAGGCGGGCAAGTGTAGCGCGGAGGGCGCGCACGGCGCCGCCCCCGAACGGCCGCCCTCAGACCGCCCTCAGCGTCCCGAGTCGGCGGGCGAGGCGCTCGCCGTCGCCCTGGTCCTCGACGACGAACTCGACCTTGTAGCCGGTGCCGCGCGGCCGAACCCGAACCTCTCGGCCCAGCGTCGCGCCGAGCTGCTCGGCGAGCGTCGCGCAGGCCTCCTCCTGGTCCGGATGCAGGCCCTTCGCCGCGCGGCCGGAAACCCGCGCGGCCTCGTTGGCGCGGCGCGCGCGATCCTCGAGAACCCGGACCGACCAGCCGCCCTCGACCGCCGCGCGAGCAAGCGATCGGCGGTCGGCGTGATCCTCTGCCAGCAGCAGCGCGCGGCCATGACCCTCGCTCAGCTCCCCACGCTCGAGGCGCTGGAGCACATCGTCCGGGAGGTCGAGGATCCGGAGCAGGTTCGACACGGCGACGCGGCTGCGGCCGACACGCGTTGCCGACCGCCTCGCGCGTGAGACCGAGCTCCTCGACGAGCGCGGCCACCGCGCGCGCCTCCTCGACGGGGTTCAGGTCCTCGCGGGCCATGTTCTCGACGATCGCCGCCTCCAGCGATGCGGCGTCGTCGCGGCGCTCGACGATCGCCGGCAGCAGCTCCAGGCCCGCGAGCTGCGCAGCGCGCCAGCGACGCTCGCCCGCCACAAGCTCGTAGCGTGCGCCCGGCAGCGGGCGCACGAGGATCGGCTGCAGGACTCCCTGCTCCGCGAGTGACCCCGCGAGCGCCTGCAGGGCGTCCTCGTCGAAACGCCGGCGCGGCTGGTTGGGGTTCGGCTCGATCAGCTCGATCGAGATGTCGCGCAGCTCGGGGCGGTCTCCGTCCTGGCCCGAGACCTGGAGAATCGCCGCGAGCCCGCGACCCATGCCACGTTCAGCCACGGGCGGCCACCTCCTTGGCGAGCTCGAAGTACGCCTCGGAGCCCGCGCAGTGCGGGTCGTGATGGATGACGGCTCGGCCGAAGCTCGGCGCCTCGCCGATGCGGACGTTGCGCGGGATGACCGTCTCGAACACGAGATCGGGGAAATGCTCGCGAACCTCGCGCTCGACATCGCGCGCCAGCCGCGTGCGCCCGTCGTGCATCGTCAGCAGCATCCCGGCCACCGACAGACGCGGATTCAGCTCGCGCTGCACCAGCGCAAGGGTGTCGAGCAGGCCGGCGAGGCCCTCGAGCGCGAAGTACTCGGTCTGCACCGGCACGATCACCCGGTCGGCGGCGACCAGGGCGTTGATCGTCAGCGGGCCGAGCGACGGAGGGCAGTCGAGGATCACGTAGGACGCCTCATCCCGCAGCGGAGCGAGAGCCTCGCGCAGCCGCGTCTCGGAGCCCGGCTCGCGCGGGAGCTCCATGTTCGCGGCGGCGAGATCCGGGCTGGCGGGCAGCAGGCGCAGGTTCGGGATGCCGGTGGCGACCAGCGCCTCCCGTGCGCCCACCCGGCCACAGAGCACGTCGTAGATGCTCGGATCGGACATCTTCGAGAACCCGAGGCCGACGGTGGCGTTGGCCTGCGCGTCGACATCCACGAGGATCGTCGGATAGCCCGCCTCGGCGATGCAGGCCGCGACGTTGACCGCCGTCGTCGTCTTCCCGACCCCGCCCTTCTGGTTCGCAATGGCGTAGATCGTTCCCACGGCGCTGAAACCTAGCGCCGCGGCCGGTCAGAGCCGCGTCCTCCGGACTCGAACGGTTCGGACCCGAAGCACCGTCACCCTCAAGTCGAGACTCCGAGTGGCCGTTTGCGGGCAATTCCCTCGCGACGAGGGTAGCCAGGCGGCGTGGGACCGACCTTCAAGCTGACGTAGAGGTGTCGCTCGTCAGCCTCGCGAACGAGATCCGGAGCCACGGTGTGCACCTGGGGCGCGGACATCGAGAGGGTCGTCGCGGCCGCCTCGGCGGCCGCCTCCTCAGTCACGTCGCGACGGCCCTTCCATGCGACGAGCGTCCCGCCCTCCCGCAAGAGGGGGGCGGCGTATTCGAGGAGCACGGGGAGCGACGCGAGTGCTCGCGCGGTCACGACGTCCTGCTCCCCCATACCGGCGGCCCAGGCTTCGGCGCGCGACGCGACGATCACCACGTTGTCCAAGGCCAGTTCCCCGGCCGCCCGTTCGAGGAACGCGGCCTTCTTCCGGACGCTCTCGACCAGCGAGACGCGCGCACGGGGAAGCGCAATCGCGAGGACCAGCCCCGGGAACCCTGCACCCGACCCGAGATCGGCGATCGCTCGCGCCTCGCGAAGCTCGGCGATCTCCAGGCCGGCAAGCGAGTCGGCGACGTGGACGTCCACGGCGCGCGCCGGTTCCCGGACGGTCGTCAGCGCCATCGGCTCGGACGCGACGAGATCCATCAGGCGCGTCAGCCGGTCTGCCGCGTCGCCGGGGAGCGCGAAGCGCCGGCACAGCGTGTCGACGCGATCGGAGACGGAGGGCACGGGCTGAGTGTTCCACGTGAAACGCCCGTGTGCGCGCTGCGAGATCAGCCGGCGGGGCGGAGACTGACGGTGCTGCGCGTGAGTCGTGCGCCGTCCTCGCCTTCGCACGAGACGACGGCGGAGAGACGGTCGACCCCGCGCGACAGGCTCGACCGCAGCGTCCCGACGGAACTCCACGTCGCGGCGCTCCCGCTGGGTTCCATGTCGAGCGACACGGTCGTACCGCGAGCGCGGATCCGGCAGGACGTCGCGTGCTCGCGCGTTCCGCTCACCGTCAGACGCACCCGGACACGGCGCGAGGAGCTCGAGTCGTCGCGCGTCATCTTGAGCGTGATCACCGGGGCGCTCGTGCGATTCGTCGACGCCACAGCCGCGACGGCCTGATCGACGGCGACGGTGCCCGACCCGATGAACAACGGGGCGAGGTCGCGGGCCGAGCGCATCAGAACGTCGCGAACCTGGTCGGGGGCCGCGCCGCCGGACGAGGCACGGACGAGCGCCGCGGCGCCGGAAACGTATGCGGTCGCCGCTGACGTGCCGTCGAAGATGCCGTATCCGCCTCCGGCCGCCAGCGTCGTCAGACCGACCCCCGGGGCGGCAAGGTCCACGGTCCGCGGACCGAAGTTCGAGAATGTCGCCAGGCCACCCGCCTCGCCCAGAGCGGCGACCGAGACGACGCCCGACGACGGATCGGCCGCCGGAAACGACGGGATGAGGTCAAGGTTGCGGCCATCGTTCCCGGCGGAGGCGACGACGATCGCTCCCTGCGCATCGGCGAAGGCCAGCGCCGACGACAGATCGGCGCCCTCGCCGGCGGTGTTCGCAGAGATGTTGATGACCTGAGCACCGTTGGCGGCCGCATAGCGGATGCCCTCGGCGAGGCCCGCGGTGTTTCCGCGCCCGGCGGAGTCGAGGACGCGCACCGCCATGATCTGCGCCTGGTAGGCGATCCCCACCACCCCGCCATCCGTGCCGCCTGGCCGAGCGGCGATGATGCCCGCGACCATCGTGCCATGCCCGCACGAGTCGCCCATCTCGGCTCCGGGATCGATGACGTTCGCGCCGTGCACGTCGTCGACGTATCCGTTGGCGTCATCGTCAAGACCGTTTCCGGGGATCTCCAGCGGGTTCGTCCACATCGCGCCGCGCAGACCCGGGTGGCGCAGGTCCACGCCCGAGTCGACGACCGCGACGACGACCGGGCGGCCCTGACGATCAAGGCCCCTCGTGTACTTCCAGGCACCGGCGACGGTGTCGGTCGTCGTGCCCATCAGGCACGCGGCCGCGCCATCGCTCGCCGAGCGGGCGGCGCGGCGGCGGGCTTCGGTACGGGCGACCGACCGCGGGACGCGTACAGACGTGACGGACGAGGAGTGCACAGCCGCCGTGGCCGGCCTCGCGACGTGTGCCGCTGCCGCGACTGCGGGGCACGGGCCGGCACTTGCCACACCGAGAGAGAACAGGAACGGTGAGAGCACCAGGGCGATCCAGAAACCGCGGGCTTGGAGACGGCGAAGCGTCATTGCGAGGTCCTCGTGGGGGCCGGCGTGGCCTGATCCCGTCGTTCGGCGGGTCACGAGTTCCATCGACGGTGCACCGGACGGCGGGCATACCCCGTTCGGAGTAGGGACCCGTCTCGGGCCCCGGAACTGGACGAGTGTCGTGCGCTACAGGCCTGCGGGCGAGACGACGAGATGCCGGTCGGGCTCGTCGCCCTCGCTGTGCGTCTCGATGTCGTCGCGATCGCGCAGATGCTCGTGCACGATCCGCCGCTCGCTGGCCGTCATCGCATCCAGGGCCACCGGCCGCTTGAAGCGCAGGGCCTCGTCGGCGGCCTCCTCGGCCTGCGACTCGAGCGCCGTGCGCCGGCGGGCACGATAGCCCTCGGCGTCGATCACGACTCGGCGCTTCGATCCGTCGTCACCGCGCAGCGCGATCCGCGACGCGATGTGCTGGACGGCATCGATCGTCTGGCCGTGATGGCCGATGAACAGGCCCATCTGCTCTCCGTGGACCGTCCCGGTCAGCGTCTCACCGTCGTCCGTGACCTCGACGTCGCCGACGAGGCCCAGCGCCGCGACGACCCGCTCGAGCAGCTCGCGGATGCGGCCTTCGAGCTCATCAGTGCCCGAATCGCTCATCAGCGCCGCTTCCCCGAGCGCTTCTTCTTCTTGCGCGGAGCCGGCGGCGGAGCGAGGGGCGGAGCCGCGGGCTTGCCGTTGCTCGACTCGGCCTTCGGAGTGCCGCGCGCCGCCTTCGGCGCCGCGAGCGCCGCTGCGCCCGCCGCAGGCATCGCCGGTATCGCCCCATCGCCGCCGAGGAACTTCGGCAACTGGCCGGTCGATCGGCGGATGAAGTACTGCTGGCCGACGGTCCAGAGGTTCGTCGTGATCCAGTAGACGAGCAGGCCGGCCGGGAAGCCCTTGATGAAGAAGACGAAGATGAACGGCAGGCCGATCATCAGGTAGCGCTGGTTCTTGTCCGCCGTGACGGACATCAGGATGCTCGAGAGCAGTTGCGAGCCGATGTAGAGGAACAGCAGGACCGCCAGCACGCTGCCGGTCGCCGGCGCGGTCAGGTCCGGGATGAAGCCGAAGCTCGCGACGTCCGGATTGAGCTTGTCGACCTGGTGGCAGTACGTGTTCGCGATCGTGGTGCCCTGCGAGGCCGCCACGGCGGCGATCTTCGCCTCAGGACCGCAGATGTCGATCTTCAGGTCCAGGCGCAGCATGTAGAACAGGCTGATGAACACCGGGATCTGCAGCACCAGGGGCAGGCACGACCCGAACGGGTTGACCTTGTTCTCCTGGTAGAACGCCATCATCTCCTGATTCAGGCGCTGCTTGTCGTCCTTGTACTTGGCCTGCAGCGCCTTGATCTGGGGCGACAGCGTCTGCAGCGCCTGCATCGAGCGGAACTGCTTGATCGTCAGCGGCAGCATCAGCGTCCGCACGACGATCGTCAGCGCGATGATCGACATTCCCCAGCTGAACCCGAAGGTGTCGTGGAAGAACTGGATGATCGCGTCGAAGACCGAGATCAGCGGCTGGAAGATGTCCTGGATGATGTTCGCGAAGACGAACGGCATAGGTCAGCGAGCGGGGTGGGAGTCCGAAGTCGGGCGGGGACGAGGGTGGAACAGGCGCTGAGCCGTGACGGGGTCGAACCCGCCGTGGCTGAAGGGGTTGCAGCGCAGGACGCGCCACACCGCCAGCACCAGCCCGCGGAGTATGCCGTACTCCCGGATCGCCTGCGCGGCGTAGGCCGAGCACGTCGGCTCGTACTTGCAGCGCCGGGGCAGCGCCGGGGACACGAAGCGCTGGTAGGCGACGATCGGCGCCGTCACGATCCGCCGGCCGACGGTGGTCACGACGAAGCTCCGGCGACCGCCTTGGCGGCGACGTCCTCCAGCGCGGCCTGGATGCCGGCGAGGCCCTCGCGCTCCGCGAGCTCGCGCGCCTCGGGCCGGGCGACGACCACGATGTCCACGTCGGTCGGCAGCGTTGCTCCGACGGTCGAAAAAGCCTCTCTGAGCAGGCGTTTCACCAGATTGCGATCGACTGCGCCGCCGACCTTGCGGGAGACGCTCAACCCCAGGCGCGGGCCCTCGCTCAGCTCCCCGGGGTCGGTCCGCGGAAACGCGTGCAGCACGAGGTATCGATTCCCGAACGATCGGCCCTGCCGATAGACCCGCTCGAACTCCGCGCTCCGCGAGAGCCGCCCACGCTTCGGGCGGCGGCGGGGTGCACGGGGCGGCAGGTCCACCGTCAGACTGTCAGTCGCTTACGGCCCTTGGTGCGACGCCGCTTGAGGACGGCACGGCCGGCGCGCGTGCTCATGCGCTCACGGAAACCGTGAGTGCGGGCGCGCTTGCGCTTCTTGGGCTGGTAGGTGCGCTTCATGGCAGAGAACCGGTCGTTCGGGGACGCCGATGATAGCCACCTGTCGCTCCCCGGCGCGGGCACCCGCGTGCAGCCCACCGTCGCGTGAACGTCTTTCTCGCGAAATGCGGAGTCCTCGCGGGCGCGGGTGCCAGGCGGCGAGAGGCGATCGCGGACCCTCTGGTAGCGTGCTTGCACGGCCCGTTTCGGGCCTTCCTCTCCTATGTACGTGGGCGTGCTCCCGACGGAGCCGTGAGCCCCTGCCGTGACCGCCGACCCGTCGCACACCGCCATCTGGAACCGCATCGCCGACGACCTTCGGGACGCGGTCGGGCCGTCGATGTTCGACATCTGGCTTGCGCCGCTGCGGCTCTCGCACTTCGATGGCGACGAGATCGTCCTCGAGGCGCCCGAGGAGACCCGCGCATGGGTCGCCGACCGCTTCGGCGTGGTCCTGCAGACGAGCGCCGCAGCCGTCGTCGGCGAGCAGATCGTCGTCCACGTGCAGGGGATCGCCGGGTCCACCGCGCCGGGGCCGGTCGCCGGTGAGCGGGCCGGACAGCGGCGCTCCCAGGCGCCGGCGGCCAGGCCGGCCGGGCACGAGCCCGCCCAGACGCCCCTGAACCCGAAGTACACCTTCGACCAGTTCGTGATCGGCTCCGCCAACCGGTTCGCCCATGGCGCGGCGCTCGCCGTCGCCGAGAACCCCGGGACGGCGTACAACCCGCTGTTCCTCTGCGGCCCTCCTGGTGTCGGCAAGACGCACCTTCTGCAGTCGATCGGCAACTACCTCCAGCGCTACGCCCCGGGGCTGCGCGTGCGGCTGACCACCGCCGAGGCCTTCGCCAACGAGTTCATCGGCGCGCTGCACGGCGGCCGGATCGACGCATTCAAGTCACGCCAGCGCGAGAACGACGTCCTGCTGATCGACGACGTCCAGTTCCTGATGGCCAAGGCGAAGACCGAGGAGGAGTTCTTCCACACCTTCAATGCGCTGCGCGACGCCGGCGCCCAGATCGTGCTCACCTGCGACCGTCCGCCGCGCGACCTCGAGAAGCTCGAGGACCGTCTGCGCGACCGGTTCGAGGCAGGCCTCGTCGCCGACATCAGCGCGCCCGATCTCCCGACGCGGCTGACGGCTCTGCACAAGCGCGCGGTCGTCGACGACCTGTCGATCGAGGATCCCCGGGTCTTCGCGGCGATCGCCGAGCGCGTGACGAACAACCTGCGCGCCCTGGAGGGCGCACTGATCCGTGTCGTCGCCTTCGCCTCGCTCAGCGGCCGGCCGATCACGCCCGAGCTCGCGACAGAGGTCCTCGACGACCTCTTCCCCGCCCGCCGCAACCGGACCGGCGGCCCCGGCGCGAGCCGCCTGACCATCGCCGACGTCCAGTCCGCGACCTGCGAGGCATTCGGCATCACCCGCGAGGAGCTGCTCTCGTCGAGCCGGACGGCGCGGCTGGCCTGGCCGCGTCAGGTCGCCATGTACCTCGCGCGCGAGCACACCGACGCGAGCCTTCCCACGATCGGCTCGCAATTCGGTGGCCGCGGGCACACCACGGTCCTCCACGCCTGCCGACGCGCCGCCGAGCGCATCTCGCAGGATGCCGAGGCCTCCACCATGGTCGGCGACCTGTCGAAGCGCCTGTCCACAACCGGCGCGCCATCTCAACCCGACCGCCGTAGCTGACAGACTCGGTGCGTTCGAGACGACTTCCTGTGCGCAGGTTTCCCGCTATCACCGGCAACATCGCACGCTGTCGACATCTCAACAGCCCTTACGACGACTGATCTCTTTCTTGAGGTACTCACAGTGAAGATCTCCACTTCGACAACCGAGCTTCTCGGTCATCTCCAGACCGTTGCTCGCGTCGCCTCGTCGCGCAGTGCGATCCAGGCGCTCTCGGGCGTCCAGATCGCCGCCGCCGAAGGTCGCGTCGAGCTCCGGGCCACCGACATGGAGATCGGCCTGCGGATGCCGCTGCCCGCCGAGATCGTTCGTCCCGGTGAGGCGGTGCTGCCGGCGCGGCTGCTGCTCGACGTCGTCCGCCAGCTTCCCGCCGGGACGGTGACGCTGGAGTTGCGCCCGGAGCAGCAGGACGTGGAGGTCGTCGCCGGCACGGCGAGCTTCCACCTGCGGACGCTGCGCGCCGAGGACTTCCCGGTGCTGCCGGAGCCCGGCGGCGATCGCACGGTGTCGATGCCCGCCCAGGCGTTCGTCGAGACGATCGCGCGCGTGGCGCGCTCGGCCTCGCGCGACGAGACGCGCCCGATCCTCACGGGGATCCTCGTGTCCGCCGAGGGGACGCAGCTGCGGATGGTCG
The DNA here is from genome assembly GCA_963817295.1 of uncultured Solirubrobacteraceae bacterium. Lineage (GTDB taxonomy): Bacteria > Actinomycetota > Thermoleophilia > Solirubrobacterales > Solirubrobacteraceae > F1-60-MAGs163. Next base: position 17,505 of record CAWFOF010000024.1, read on the forward strand.
CGACCGACTCGTACCGCCTGAGCGTCAAGGAGACGACGCTCGAGCAACCGCTCGCGGAGGCCTTCGAGGCGAACGTGCCGGCGCGTGCGCTGGAGGAGCTTGGGCGGCTCGTCTCGCCCGAGACCGAATCGATCGCCATCGGCGTCCGCGCCAACCAGGTGGTCTTCTCCGTGGGTGAGATGGCACTCTCGTCCCGCCTGATCGACGGTCAGTTCCCGAACTACCGCCAGTTGCTGCCGGAACAGTTCGAGCATGAGCTGACGATGAGCACCGAGGAGCTGCTGACCGTGGCCCGCCGGATCGCGCTGATGGCGCAGAAGAACGCACCCTTGCGGCTGTCGTTCTCCGAGGGGGAACTGCGCATCTCGGCGCAGACGCCGGATGTCGGCGAGGCCAGCGACACGCTGCCGGTGCCGTTCGCGGGGGAACCGTTCGAGATCGGCTTCAACCCGGAGTTCCTGGTCGCCGGGCTCGAGAGCGCGGGTGCGCAGGACGTGGTGCTGAAGCTCATCAGCGCGCTGCGGCCGGGCCTGCTCGAGTCGGCCGACGGCAGCGGCTTCCTGTACCTCATCATGCCCATCCGCCTGAACGTCTGATGCCGCAGGTCCGTCGTCTGCGTCTGCGCGACTTTCGCGCCTACGACAGCGCGGACGTCGGCTTCGGACCGCGCCTGACGGTCATTCACGGCCCGAACGGGGCAGGGAAGACGAACCTCCTCGAGGCGCTCTACTTTGGTTGCACGGGGCGCTCCTGCCGGACCGGGAACGACCGCGAGGTCGTCCGCTTCGGCGCGCCGGCGGCGCGCGTGGAGGCCGAGGTGCTGGCGGTCGACGGCGTTCACGAGCTGGCGGTCGGCTATGCGCCGGGCGACGCCAAGCGCCTGACCGCCGACGGCGCTCCGGTCGAGCGGCTGCTCGACGTCGGCTTCCGCCCGCTGGTGACGGTGTTCCTTCCCGACCGCCTGGAGCTCGTCAAGGGCCCGCCCGCGGTCCGCCGGGCGCACCTGGACCAGTTCGTGACCGGACTGTGGCCGGCCCGCGCGGAGCCGCGCCGCTCCTACGCCCGCGCGCTGTCGCAGCGCAACGCGCTCCTGCCACGCGTGCGCGCCGGGGCGGTCTCCGCCGACGCCCTGCGCACGTGGGACCTCGAGGTCGGCCGTCACGCGCTCGAGCTGCGCGCCGACCGCGAGCGGGCGGTGGGGCTGGTCGCGCCGGGGGTGGCGGCGCTCGCCGAGGAGCTCGGGCTCGCCGGCGTGATGGAGCTTCGCTATCGCCCGCGGTCGAAGGCGACGACGGCTGAGGAGTTCGCCGACGAGCTGGCCGAGCGCCTGCCCAGTGACCTCGAGCGCGGCTTCACCGGGCACGGGCCGCACCGGGACGACCTCGGGCTGCTGCGGGACGGGCGTGAGCTGCGGGTCTACGGCTCGCAGGGCGAGCAGCGTCTGGGCCTGCTCGCCCTGCTCGTCGCGGAGCGCGAGACACTGCAGGCCGAGCGCGGCGACCCGCCGCTGCTGCTGCTCGACGACGTGATGAGCGAGCTGGACGCGGAGCGCCGCGCGCGCCTGATCGAGCGTGTCACCGGCGTCGGGCAGGTGGTCGTGACCACGACGGACCTGGGCCATGTGCCCGGTGGTGAGGCGGACGACGTCGTGCGCCTCGCGGTCGAGCACGGCAGCGTGCGCCAGGAGGCGCTGGCGGCATGAGCTCCAAGCAGCCTCGCCGCGCCGAGTTCGCCGTCGAGGCGCTGGCGCGCAGCCTCGTACCGGCGACGACGCTCGGCGCCGTCCAGGGCGTCTGGTCGCAGGCGGCCGGAGAGGCGGTCGCCGCGGAGGCGACGCCCACCGGAGAGGTCGGCGGGGTGCTGACCGTGACGTGCTCGAGCGCCGTCTGGGCCCAGGAGCTCGACCTCATGAGCACCACGCTGATCGACCGCCTAAACGCGGCGCTCGGGGACGATCGCATCCGCTCGCTGAGGTGCCAGACGGTGCCCGCGAGAGGCTGGTCGCGCGAGCCATGAGGAAGGTTTCCGGAGGTTCCGTGGACGCGGCTCAAGAACATGCTGTTTTGCAGGTATTTCGTAGCGTTCCGAGGGCGCGGGAGAACCCCCGACTTTGCTATAGTTCTGTCAACCGAAAGCGCCCGCCCCGGCCCGACCGCTGAACAATCCGGGACCGGGGCTTTTCACGTCACCGGAGGCACATGGCGAAGGACCCGAACGGCCCCAACAGCAGCAAGACGACCGCCGCGTACGGCGCCCAGGACATCACCGTCCTCGAGGGCCTGGAGGCGGTTCGCAAGCGGCCCGGCATGTACATCGGTTCGACCGGCACCCGGGGTCTTCACCACCTGGTCTACGAGGTCGTCGACAACTCGGTCGACGAGGCCCTCGCCGGCCACTGCTCGCGCGTCGACGTGACGATCCACGCGGACAACTCGGTCACCGTCGTCGACGACGGTCGCGGGATCCCGGTCGGCATGCACGAGAAGGAGAAGAAGCCCGCCGTCGAGGTCGTGCTGACGGTCCTGCACGCCGGCGGCAAGTTCGGGGACGGCGGCGGCTACAAGGTCTCCGGCGGTCTGCACGGCGTCGGCGTCTCGGTCGTGAACGCGCTCTCGGAGGAGCTCGAGGTCGTCGTCCGGCAAGAGGGCTTCGTCCACACGCAGCACTACTCCCGCGGCGCCCCGCAGGACGAGCTCGTCAAGGGCGAGGCGACGAAGGACCACGGGACCACGATCACCTTCCTGCCCGACGCCGACATCTTCGATGAGACGAGCTACGACTTCTCGATCCTGGAGCAGCGCCTGCGTGAGACGGCGTTCCTCACGCGCGGCCTGCACATCACGCTGACCGACGAGCGCGGC
>CAWFOF010000025.1:0-34116 GCA_963817295.1 uncultured Solirubrobacteraceae bacterium
CTGCGCGACCGATGTTCATGCCTGCTACAACCGGTCCGTGTGCCAGTCGCGCGCGTTTCGGTCGTGGTCGCCGATGACCACCCGTTGTTCCGGGACGGGATCGTGCGGGCGGTCCGGGAGCGTCCGGACCTGGAACTGCTCGGCGAAGCCGATGATGGGCCGTCAGCGCTCGAGCGCGTCCGCGAGCTCGCCCCTGCGGTCGTCGTGCTGGACATGTCACTCCCGGGGCTCGACGGGCTCGAGGTGCTCAACGCGATCCGGCGCGACAGGCTCCCGACGCGTGTGTTGATCCTCTCGGCGTCGACCGAGGGAGCCGTCGTTCATCAAGCCATCGCGGCCGGGGCCGCCGGATACCTGTCAAAGAGCGCCAGCCGTGAGGCGGTCTGCGACGCCGTCGCAGCGCTCGCGCGCGGTGAGACGGTTCTCGATCCCGCGGCGCAGTCGGGGCTGCTCGACCAGGTTCGCGCGCACGGTGTCGAGGACGACCGGCCAGTGCTGACGGCTCGGGAGCACGAGGTGCTCACGCTCATGGCATCCGGCCTGAGCGCCGCGGAGATCGGCGCGCAGCTGTTCGTCGCGCCGTCGACGGTCAAGACGCACATGGGTCACATCTACGAGAAGCTCGACGTCTCCGACCGGGCGGCGTGTGTGGCGCAGGCCATGCGCCACGGGTTGCTCGAGTGAGCTCCGCTCCGGAGCCGGATCCCGCCGCCCCCGATGACCGCGACGTCAATCGGGGGGTCGCGCTCCTGCGGCTTGCGCTGCTGCCGATCGCGCTGATCGAACTGCCGAACCGCCCGGCCGATCTGGCCGCCGACATCTACCCCATCCTCGTGGGGATCCTTGCCGTATACGCGGTGACGTTGCTGCTCCTGAGCTTCCGCGCTGAGCCCAGGATGCCGCCGCCGGTGGTGCAGGCCCTGACCGACCTGGCGCTGATCAGCGCTCTCGTCTACACATCCGGGGGCGCGAGCTCGCCGCTGCGCTTCTCCTTCTACGTGCTGCCGATCATCGCCGCCGTGCGCCTTTCGCCAGGGCTCACAGCGGCCTGGACGGGCCTGGCACTCGCCGCGTACCTGGTCGTCACGATCCCGCACCCGGCCTCCCGGCTGCCCGCGGACCTGACGCTCGTGCTCGACGAGTCGCTGACCCTCATCTGGGTCGGAGCGGCGGCGGTCATGCTTTCCGCACTGGTCGGACGTCGCGCCCGGAACTTCGCCGCCCTGGCGGCCAGCCGCCGCGAGCTCGTGCGGCAGTCGCTGAACGCCGAGGCGCGCGAACGCCATCGGCTTGCGCAGGTCCTGCACGACGATGCCATCCAGAACGTGCTCCTGGCACGCCAGGAGGTCACCGACCTCGAGCACGGGGTCCCCGGCGCAGCTGAACGCATCCAGAACGCTCTTGACGAGACGTACCGGCAGCTGCGGGACGAGGTCTTCGCCATGCACCCGGTCGGCTTGGAGCGCGCCGGCCCGGCCGCGGTCCTGCAGCACTACTGCGAGCAGGCCGGCAGGCGCGGCCACTTCGAGGCTCACGTGCACGTGGACCCCGCGACCGACGAGCTCGGCGACGAGCTGCTCTACGCCAGCGCCCGTGAAGTCCTCACCAATATCGCAAAGCACGCCCGCGCCGACAATGTCGAGGTGGCCCTCGACGTTCGCGCCGGCCAGCTGCAGCTCACGGTCAGCGACGATGGCGTCGGCTTCGCGCCCGAGCGCCTCGGTGATGCCCTCGCGGGCGGCCACATCGGCCTTGCGTCCGTCAGCGAGCGCGTCCGCGCCGTCGGAGGAGACTTGCTCATCGACAGCACCATCGGTCGCGGAACCACCGTCACCGTGAAGCTTCCGATCAGTCTAGCGCAGCACCCCGGCCTGGACGGCGATGTCGAGTGCCTGCGGCAACGTGTCGGCACCGATCTTGGCGATCGCGCTCGAGAGGCTGCGGCGCACGGCCGGCTCGTCGATTCCCAGCTCCTGCGCCATCTGCGCCTTGCTCATGTGCTTGCGCGCGAGCAGCAGCAGCTGGTGCTCCTGCAGCGTCAGGCGCGGGATCCACCGGTGCCGGTCCCCGGTCAGCAGGTTGCCCGAGCCCACGAGCGCGCTCGGTGTCTTCGCCGGGTCGGCGGCCACTGCCACCGCTTCGATGATCGCGGCCCGGTCAGCGGTCTTGTTGATGTAGGTGGCAGCGCCGGCCTGCAGGCCCGCGAGCACCAGTGCCTGGTCCCCGAAGGCGGACAGGAGCACCACCGGCACGGGCAGCGACTGCCGCGCCAGCGCGGCGACGACGTCGATGCCATCGAGGCCGGGCATACTGATGTCCAGCAGCGCGACATCGGGCAGGTGCTCGCGGATCAGGGCCAGGGCCGCCTCGCCGTCCCCGGCCTCGGCCACGACCAGCATTCCCGCCGCGTCCAGCGCCCGGACGATGCCCTCGCGGTAGAGCGGATGATCATCGACGACCACCACCCGCAGCCGCCGCGCCTGGCGGTCGAGGGCGGCCGCCGCCACGGTCGACGGGGCACCCTCGATGGTGGCTGACGGGGTTGCATCGAGCGTCTCGGTGATGCTGGTCATGACGGGCTCCTCTGTGCAGGAAATGAACTACGCCCAGTGTTCACCCGCCGCCAGTGCACGTGCATCCGGCGCCAGGCGGACCGAGTGAACGACGCGAGCATCCCCCAGCCGGAGGAGACCGGCTCCGGCGACACGCGGTCGCGTACGCTCACGCGACAAGCCGACCGTACGCTCGACCCGCGAGCTCCCGCGTTGGACTGCGAGCAGCGGCGGGCGTGATGCCAGGTTGTCCCACCAGAAACGACAGCGATCCCGCAGCGCGACGCGACGATTGACACGGCGCTCAGCTCTGCGGATCGCGCCGAGCAGCAGCCACCCGGGCCTGCCGACCACCCGCAGCGACGAGCAGCCGGATCACCTCATCGAGGCGTTCAGGGTTCGCACGTCGTCCCGATCTCCCCGCTCGTTCCCCCTTAACGGGCGTTTCGCGGCTCTGCGCCGTCAGCTCGGGGGGAGTGAGTGCTCGACGCGGTTGCGTCCGGCGTTCTTGGCCTGGTACAGGGCCTTGTCGGCGCGGTCGAGCGATTCCTCGACGGGCGTGGCGGCTTCGAGCGCGGCCACGCCGAACGACGCCGTGACGTGAAGGGCGGCCGCGCCGGCCGCGGCCTGGATCTCCTGCGCCGCCACGGCGGCGCGCAGCCGCTCCGACGCGACCATGGCCGCGTCGAGGGTGGTCTGTGGCATCAACACCAGGAACTCCTCGCCGCCGAAGCGGTACACGCGGTCGTAGGGCCTCACGCCGGCCCGCAGGCATTGCACAGCCGCCGTGAGCACCGCGTCGCCTGCCGCATGGCCGTTGCGATCGTTGACGTCCTTGAAGTGGTCGAGGTCGACCATCACGAGGGCGCACTCCTGGAGGCCGCGACGCACGAGCGCCTGTTGCTCGCGGAGGTCGGAAAGCACGCTCGCACGATTGCGCGCACCCGTCAGCGGGTCGCGGTTCTGCGCCATCTCGGCGAGTTCGCTCCGCAATGACTGGGTCTCGAGCCGCATGCGGTCGAGCAGGTTGCTGAAGACGTCGAGTTCGCTGACGGAGATCGGCAGCTCGTCTGCGCTTCGTTGCAGGATGCGCGCAGCACCCCCGTGCATCTGCTTATGCGCCTCCCCGAGCCCGGCGAAGGCGTCGTGATCGCGTAGCAGCGCGGCACCCTCGCCGTCGTACCACTGGCCGAAGCGGCAGCGGCGGTGCGCCTCGGGATCCAGGTCGGCAGCGTCCGGGGGCAGCCGAGCGATGAGCGCGCGCTGGACGTTCTTGTACCACTGATCGTGGTTGTAGATCGCCTGGTCGAGTTGCGCGGTCGCCGTCCGTAGATCTTGGGCGGAAAGCTGCAGCATTGCCGGGACGGTACGGACCTGGCGCGAGCACCGCCACCATCGCAGGGGTTCGCCCGTCGTCCCTCCCTCTCCGCTCAGCCGAAGTGCATGCCCGCGGCGATCTCGACCGCGATGACGGCGGCGACGACCACGTCGACGGCCATGCAGAACGGTGGCCACCAGCGCGTGCCCGCGACGAACTGGGTCCGGTGCTGCCAGAGGTCCTTGAGGGCGTGGCCGGCCAGGCCGACGACGAGGAGCCACGGCGATCCGGTCACGGCGGCGGCGGCGACGACGACGAAGGCGAACGCCACGCCGCTCTCGACGGCGATGACCTTCGGCCGTCCGTCGGCGACGGCGAAGCCGATGTAGATCGCGGCGATCACGGCCAGCCCGAGCGCGTAGACCGTGGAGCTGTCGAGCCACCAGAAGGCCAGCGGCGTTCCCGCCTGGAGCACGCCGACGAGGACTCCCCAGAGCATGGCCGCACGGGCTGCGCTGCCGGGCGATGCGACGGCGGGATGTGCGCTCATCGCTGGTCGAGCCAGCGCTTCCAAGCGACGGCCGCCAGGCCGGTGAAGCCCCAGCGTCGCCGAGATGAACGAGGCGCTGACGCCGGCCTTGTAGATGACGATGGTCGACGAGCTCGGGCGGAAGGCGAGCACGCCGAACGCGTTGGCGTTGACCCATGCGCCGGCGGCGAGCGGAACGGCGACCTTGCGCGGCAGGTCGGGCACGAACTGCGGCGCGGCAGCGGTCAGCGCCCCGAGCATGATGAGGTCGAGGTGCCACTGCCGCAGCCGCGCCCGCGAGCGGATGCCGATCTTCGGGCAGGTCTTCCGGCCGGCTCACGGCAACCGCCATGGGCCAGCCGGTCAGCGCGCCGAGCGCCAGCTCGGTCACGCCCGGCGACGACCAGTCCGTCGATCTTCTGATGTCGTTTGGGCCTGCCCGAGCGCCGCTTCATGAGGACGGTTCCGATCGCATGCCGCCCACTATGCCGCAGCCGTGAGGGTCAGTTCAGGTCCGACGCCGTGTTGACCTGCCCGGAGCAGAGCTCCCCCGCCTTCGAGCTGGCCTTGCGCCCGTCGACCGACGCGGTGATCTGGGCCTTCGCCGCGCTGTAGAAGATCCCGCGGATCTCCGAGGTCTCGCCGCCGCTCGACGCTGTGCCGCTGAACTCGCCGCCGGTCGGCAGGTACGTGTTTCGCTGACGGTCGCGGTCGCGCTGCGCACGGGGTGGGTCCTTGGGGCGTCGCGAGGTACTGCTTGGCGAGGACGACGGTGACAGTCACTTTGAGGCCGGCATCCGGCGTGCCGGTCACGGTCACCGTCACGCCGTTCGTTCCCTGGTGGGTTCCAGGCGCGGGGAGACGGCCGGTCGGCGGTGGGCCGGTCGGCGCGGGCTTCGGGCGCCTCACGCAGACGAACACGAACCGGCCATGCCTGCGGACCTTCTTGCGCTTGTAGCCGCTCTTGCAGCGAACCGTCTTGGCGGCGCCCGCGGTGTCCTGCGATGCCGACGCGGACGCGAGCGACGCTCCGGCGGCGAGCGCGATGGCGATCAGGACGGCGACGACGCATGGGCGGGGATTGACGCCCAGCGCCCATGGCCGGTCAAGGGGAGGAGCCCCACCCGGCGTACAGCTCCGGCAGCAGCGTGCGCGAGGTTCGCGTACTCCTCCGCGCAGTGACGGGCGAGCGCCTGCGGCAGTCCCGGCCGGGAGTGCGCGGCGGCGCACGAACGGCCGGTTGATCAGGCGTGCGCCGGCCGCCCCGAGCACGCCGGGCAGGTCCGGCCGCAGCACCGCGCCGAGCCAGAAGCGGCTGCGCAGGACGCAGGCCGTCACCCTCCCGGAGCCACACGTGCGCCATCACGCTGTGCCGCACGTGCAGCCGGTCGTCGCCGACGAGCCCGCAGGCGATCGTCGCGACGCGCGGGTCGTCGAGCGCGTCCGTGGAGAACCCGAGCGCGGTCGGCCGGCAGAAGGAGATGCGCGCGTGGACGGGGCCGGTGCCGACGTCCTCGACCGGGTGATGCACCGTCCCCCAGTGCGCCTTGGCGGCCGGGGCGGCCGCGGCTCGCAGGCTCGAGCTTCGAGATGTGCGCCGCGGGTGCCAGACGCGGTAGCGCAGCGGGTCGCGCGGATGCCAGTCGAACCACCAGTCGACCATCTCGCCGGTCACCCCCGGCATCGGCGTGCGCACCGCGACGTAGGAGACCCCGTCGGGCAGCGTGCACCAGCCGGTCTCGACGCGCAGCGGCGCCGGGTCGAGCAGGCGGTCGATGTCGCGCGGGCGAGCGCGTCCGCCGGGTCCATCGGGCCGGCCTCGATCGCCGCGAGCGCCTCCGGGTCCGCCGGCGCGAGCGGGCGGCTCAGGTACGCGGTCAGCTGCCCGTCGCGCACGCCGCCCGTCACGGGCGGCCCATCCACGGGTGGAAGCGCCCGTCCGGGTCGTAGCGCCGCGCGGACCGCGTCGTAGCGCTCGTAGTGCGCGTCGGTCAGGAACCGCGCCGGGCGGCGCCCGAGGTTCTCGTCGGCGAGCTGGATGCCGGTCGCCAGATGGCTCCATCTCGCGCATCCGGTCGGTGGCCCAGGCGACGTTCGCCTCGTCGAGCGCCGCGTCCTGCCACACCGCGTAGACGGCGATGTAGGTCTCGTCCTCGACGCTGTACGCCATGTCCGGGCGCGCGGGGTCTGCGGATGCGACGGGCACCAGTTCATCCACAGCATGTGCGACGGCGCCTGCGGCAGCGTCTCCGCGATCCGGCGCAGGCCGGGCAGCAGATCGTCGATCGGCGCGTGCGTCCACATGTTGTCGACGCCGTAGCGGTGGTCGTCGGGGTAGGACTCGTGGACCGCCGCGTAGAGGTCCTCGAGCCGCACCGGCGCGTACGGCACCGCGAGCTTCGCGCGGTCCAGCACCGGGCAGGTCTCGAGCAGCGCGAGCACCTCGCGCGCCTCGTCCTCGGAGTCGGCCAGCACCGGGCCGGTGACGGCGATCTCGAGCTCGCCCTCGGCGTCGCGGTGGATCAGCAGCATCAGCTCCATCTCGCGGCGGGACGCGCGGGCCGATCTCGTGGGCCCAGCGGAAGACCTCGTCGAGCACGTCGATCGGGTAGAGGTACACGCCGTTCGCGACGACCTGCGGCCGCGGATACAGGCGCAGGTGGAAGCGCGTGACGACGCCGAAGAAGCCGGGCCCCGAGCCCGCGCGCGGCCCAGAAGAGGTCGGGGTGGTGGTCCGCGTCGGCGCGCACCAGCTCGCCGCCGGCGGTGACGACGTCGATCGCCTCGACGCTCATGCAGGCGGGCCCGTGGACCCGGCCGTTCCAGCCGTACCCGCCCTGCAGCAGGTAGCCGCCGACGGCGACGCCGATGCAGTGCCCGGCCGGGAAGAACAGGTCGTGCTCGCCGAGCGCCGCGGCGAGCACGTTCCCGGTGCAGCCGGGTTCGACGCTCGCCGTCATCGCCTGCGGGTCGATCGCGATCGCCGTCATGCGCGAGAGGTCGAGCAGCATGCCCGCCGTCGCGCACGTGGTTGCCGGCCCAGCTGTGACCGCCGGAGCGCACGCCGATCGCCTGGCCGGCATCGCGCGCCTGCGCGCACGGCGGTCAGCGACGTCGTCGGCGCTCGCCCGCCTGCACGATCACGTCGGGATGCCGTGGCGGGGTCCTCGCGTTCCAGACCGCCGCGCGGCGCGCGTCCTCGTAGCCGTCATCCTCGCGCGCGAATCGCCGCGCGGCGCCTCCTCCGTTCACCATCGCTCGAACGATATGCGACCCGAGGTTGTCATATCGTTACCGTGTCGGTACGGTATCGGTATGGCCCGCACCCTCGATCCGGCGATCGACCAGGCGGTGATCGGCGCGACCCTCGCGCTGCTGGCCGACCGCGGCTTCGCCGCGCACGAGCATGGCGGCGATCGCCGCCGCCGCCGGCGTCGGCAAGCCGGCGATCTACCGGCGCTTCCCCGACAAGGCCTCGCTCGTCGCGGCGGTGATCGCGGACCGGCTCCCCCGGCTCGACCCGCCGGATCTCGATGACACGCGCGCGGAGCTCTGGGCCGCGGTCGAGCAGGGGTTCCCGCAGGACGGCGACGGCTACGTCACGCTCCTCGGCGGGCTGATGGCCGAGCGCACGCGCCACCCCGAACTGCTCGACGCCTTTCGCCGCGAGGTCCTGCTGCCGCGGCGGGCGATCGTCCGCGGGCTGATCGCCCGGGGGCAGCGTCGCGGCGACGTCCGCGACGACATCTGCGCCGGGCGCGGCGCTCGACCTGCTCGCGGGCCCGTTCCTCGCCCGGGTGTTCGCCGGCCTGGACACGGGCCGGCGCTGGCGACGGGACGCCTTCGCCACCTGGTGGACCCTCGTCAGCACTCAGGAGGAACCATGATCGACTTCACCGTCCACACGCAGATCGCCCGCACACCGGCGGAGGTCTTCGCCTACGTCGCGGACCCCTCGAAGCTCGCGACCTGGCAGACGAACACCGTCGTCGCCGAGCAGCTCGGAGACGGCCCGATCGGCGTCGGGACCCGCCTGCGCGAAGTGCACCGCGCCCCCGGCGGGCGTGAGCTCGAGTCCGTCGTCGAGGTCAGCGCCTACGAGCCCGGGGCGGCGTTCGGCCTGCGCATGGTCGAGGGCAGCCTCCCGCTCGACGCGCACATGACCTTCGAGCCCGCGGGCGCAGGCACGCTGATGGCGTTCCAGGTCGCCGGGCGGCTCAGCGGCGCGGCGCGGCTCGGGCAGCCGGTCCTGCGCCGGGTGCTGGAACGTCAGTTCCGCGGGTACTGCGCGACGCTGAAGCGCGTCCTCGAGGAGGGCGGCGGCTCAGCCTGAGCGGCTCAGCCCGCCATCTCGGCGGTGCCCATGGAGCGCGCCTCGAGCACGGGCGCAGCCGTCGCTCTCGGGGATCACGAGCACGATGTGGTGCGCGAGACCGCGATGACGTCGTGGTGGGTGCCCTGGCCCTTGTGCCCGATCAGCTCGACGACGGCGTCGGTCATCGGGACGAACTCGCGCTCGGTGGCGTTCAGCACGTCGCTGACGCGGCTGCGATAGCCGTCGCGGGCGAGGGTGATCCAGCCTGAGATCCGATGGCGCTCGGTCTCCAGGTACACACGTTCACGACGCTGCTCCATGCAGCGCAGCCTAGTCGGCGGGCAGGAGCGACTGGACGAGCGCACGATCGTGCGGGTAGCTCAGCAGCCGCCCCGCGCGGTCCGAGCGTGACCCAGCGCAGCTCGTCGACCTCGTCGTTGGGCTCGAAGTCACCGGACACGGCGACCATCCGCCAGTAGCGCACGAACTTCGAGCGGCCCTTCTGGTCGTGGTAGCGCACCGGGTCGAGCTCGTCGCCGAGCTCGCAGACGAGGCCCGTCTCCTCCTCGACCTCGCGCAGCGCCGCCTGCTCGAAGGTCTCGCCGGAGTCGAGCTTGCCCTTCGGCAGCGACCAGTCGTCGTAGCGCGGGCGATGCACGACGACGATGCGGCCGTCGCGCTCGACGATCCCGCCCGCGGCCTCGACCCTGCGCGCCACGCCGCTCATCGCATCGCCTCGAGCTCGCGCGGCCGCAGCAGCACGATCAGCTCGCCGCGCGCAGCCGTCGAGCCGCACGCCGGCGATGCCGCCCTTCTTCATGTCGATGCGCGCCCCGGTGAGGTCGTGGACGACGGTGCTGAAGTCCGGCTCGTGGCCGACGACGACGCACGCGGCCGTCGCCGTCCTCGTCGGACTCCGCCAGCATCAGCGCCTCCGCGCGCGTCGAAGCCGCTCGTGAGCGGCGCGTGCTCGATCGGCTCGCACGTCAGCGCCACGCAGGCGAGCACCGCCGTGTCCCGTGCGCGCACCTTCGGGCTCGTGTAGACGAGCGCCGGCTGCACGCCGAGCGCGTGCAGCGCGAGCCCGGCGCTGCGCGCCTGCTGCTCGCCGCGCTCGGTCAGGCGCCGCTCGCTGTCCGAGCGCGTGCCGTGCGGCTCGGCGTCACCGTGCCGCAGAAGCCAGAGCTGCCGTGCCATGAGCGCGGAGCGTAGACGAGTCCGCCGGCCGCGTCAGTCTCCGTCGCGGGCCGGAACCGGCGGCCCGAACGCCTCGCGCTCCGCGAGCTCCAGGCGCGAGACGGCGCGCAGGTGCACCTCGTCCGGGCCGTCGGCGAGCCGCAGCGCACGCGCCCCCGCGTAGAGCGCGGCGAGCGGGAAGTCGCCCGACACGCCCGGCCCCGCCGAAGGCCTGGATCGCGCGGTCGGTCACGCGGCAGGCGAGGCGCGCGGCGACGACCTTGATCGCGGCGATCTCCTTCTGCGCGTGCTTGTTGCCGACCGTGTCCATCAGCCACGCCGTCTTGAGCACGAGCAGCCGCGCCTGCTCGATCTCGATCCGCGACTCCGCGATCCATTCGCGGACGACGCCCTGCGCCGCCAGCGGCCTCCCGAACGCGACGCGGTGACGCACGCGATCGACCATCAGCTCGAGCGCGCGCTCGCTCATGCCGATCGCGCGCATGCAGTGATGGATGCGCCCGGGCCCGAGCCGCGCCTGGGCGATCGCGAAGCCCATCCCCTCCTGGCCGATGACGTTCTCCTTCGGCACGCGCACGTCCGTGTAGCTGACCTCCGGATGGCCGTGCTGGTCGTAGTAGCCGAACACCGACAGGTCGCGCTCGACCTTCACGCCCGGCGTGTCGAACGGGACGAGGATCATCGAGTGCTGCGCGTAGCGCGGGCCCTCGGGGTTCGAGAGCCCCATCACGATCGCGATCCGGCAGCGCGGGTCCATCGCGCCGCTGCTCCACCACTTGCGGCCGTTGATCACGTAGTCGTCGCCGTCGCGCACGATCGTCGTCGCCATGTTCGTGGCGTCGCTGGAGGCCACGTCGGGCTCGGTCATCCCGAAGCACGAGCGGATCTCGCCCTCGAGCAGCGGCTGCAGCCAGCGCTCCTGCTGCTCCGGCGTGCCGAACTGCGCCAGCACCTCCATGTTCCCCGTGTCCGGCGCCGCGCAGTTGATCGCCTCGGGGGCGATCTCGATGCTGCGGCCGGTGATCTCAGCGAGCGGCGCGTACTCGAGGTTCGTCAGTCCCGGGCCGTGCGCCTCGTCCGGCAGGAAGAGGTTCCACAGGCCCTCGGCACGGGCCCTCCGTCTTCAGCTCCTCGACGACCGCGGGCACGACGTTCGGGTCGCCCTCACGGCGCTGGCGCGCGTAGACCGGCTCGGCGGGGTAGACGTGCTCGTCCATGAAGCGCGTGAGCTGCTCCTGCAGCGCCAGCGCGCGTTCGGCGTGCGCAAAGTCCATTCGGGGAGCCTCCAGGTCAGTCGGGTGCGGCGGGGAGCCGGACGCTACCGGTCGGCGGGCGCGCGCCTAGGTTTCGACTCCAGTGAGCATTCACGAGATCGCCTCCGACGACGTCGTCCGCAGCCACGAGGAGGGCGCGCAGAACGAGCGCCCGCCGCTCGTCGTGATCGAGCCGCTGCTCGTGTTCCTCGACGCGCTCGGGCTCGGCGACGGTGAGCCCGAGATCCAGCCGGTCGGCGACGGGCACTCGAACGTGACCTACCTGGTCAGCCGCGGCGACGCGGAGTTCGTGCTGCGCCGCCCGCCGCGCGGCCCGCTGCCGCCGAGCGCCCACGACGTGCTGCGCGAGGCTCGGGTGCTGCGCGCGCTCGAGGGCCGCGCACGTGTGCCGAAGGTGCTCGGGGTCTGCGACGACCAGGCCGTGATCGGCTCGCCCTTCTACCTGATGGAGAAGGTCGAGGGGCTCGTGGTGACGAGCGAGGTCCCGCCGGAGCTCGACAGCGTGGACGACCGCAGGCGCATGGGCGAGGAGCTCGTCGACGCGCTGGTCGAGCTGCACGCGGTCGACTGGCAGGAGGCCGGCCTCGAGGGGTTCGGCAAGCCGACCGGGTATCTCGAGCGGCAGCTGCGCCGCTTCCTCGGCCTGTGGGAGATCAACCGCACGCGTGACATCCCGGCGGTCGAGACCGTCGGCCGCTGGCTCGCGGACACGATGCCCGAGCCGGAGCCCGCGACGATCGTGCACGGCGACTACCGCCTGGGCAACACGATGTTCGGCGCGCAGGCGCCGGCGAGCCTCGTCGCGATCTTCGACTGGGAGATGTCGACGATCGGCGACCCGAAGGCCGACCTCGGCTACCTCTGCACGCTGTGGACCGACCGCGACGACCCGCCTGCCGGCATGTTCGAGCTGACCGGCGTCACGCGCGAGCCGGGCTTCATCAGCCGCGACGAGATCGTCGCGCGCTACGAGGAGCGCTCGGGCCGGGCGATGAGCGACATCCGCTGGTACCAGACGCTCGCGCTGTGGAAGTCGATCGTGTTCATGGAGGGCAACTACAAGCGCTCGATGGCCGGCGCCACGGACGACCCGTTCCTCAAGCGGTTCGGCGACGGCGTGATCGAGCTGGCCCGCCGGGCGGAGGAGCTCGACCCACGATGACTGACGCGGCCGAGTACCCCGAGGACGTCGTCCCGCGCGGGCTGCTCGTCGACTGGGGCGGCGTGCTGACGACCGACGTCTTCACCTCCTTCCAGCAGTTCTGCCGCAACGAGGGCCTCGACCAGACACTCGTGCGCGACACGTTCCGCTCCGACCCCGAGGGCCGCCGGACGCTCTTCGCGCTGGAGACCGGGGAGCTCACCGAACCCGAGTTCCAGGACAAGTTCGCCCGCCTGCTGGGCCTGCGCGAGGACCGCGCGCCCGGCCTGATCGACCGGATGTTCGGCGGGATGAAGGCGGACATCGTCATGTTCGACGCCGTCCGCGCCGCAAAGCGCCAGGGGCTGCGGACGGGGCTGCTGTCGAACTCCTGGGGTCTCGACCGCTACGACCGCACGCACTTCCCCGACCTGTTCGACGCGGTCGTCATCAGCGGCGAGGAGGGCATCCGCAAGCCCGACCGGGGCATCTACGAGCTGGCGGTCAAGCGGATGGAGCTTCCGGCCGCGGAGATCGTCTTCGTCGACGACCTGCCCGGGAACCTCAAGCCCGCGCGCGATCTCGGAATGGCGACGATCCACCACGAGAGCGGGCTGCACACGGTGTCGCAGCTGGAGCATCTGTTCTCGGTGCGGCTGCGGTAGGACCGGCCCCCTGGCAGGACGGGTCGGCGAAGCGCGACCCGATGGCTCTCACTCCGCCAGGATCCGCCGCCTCAGGTCATCCCCGCGCCCCGCGGCGACCGCGCGGCCGGCGCGCTTCTCGTCCAGCTCGACGCCATGCGCCTGCGCGAGCTCGATCAGGTCCTGGCGCTCGTCGGTCTGCCGGGCCGCGCGCAGGAAGAGCCAGCAGAAGAGGCCGATGGTGACGAACGATCCCTCCACCATCATGATCCCGCCGGCCGCGACCTGGTCGCCGCCGGGCGAGATGCCCCATGCGTGCTCGCCGGGCGCGTAGACGCCGTAGAGCGCGCCGCCGCCGAAGACGAACACGTTGCCCAGCACGCCGGCGGTCAGCCGCACGGCGACGATGTAGCCGAGCTTCGCCGCGTTGCCGAACCACACGGGCTTCGGCAGCGGCCCGAGCAGCGCCATCCACATGTTCATCCCGAGCGCCAGGAAGAGCATGTGCTGGAGCGCGTGCAGGTCGTCGTGGCGGACGGCGCCCTCGTGCAGCACGCGCAGATGCCACGCGTAGAGGTTCACCGCCCAGAGCGTGAACGCGACGACGGGATGGACGAGCACGCGCAGCGCGCCCATGCCGGGCAGCCGCAGGACCGGCGCGATCAGCGGACCGGTGAGGCCGAGGACGAGCAGCAGCGCCGCGAGGTCGCCGATCATCAGGTGCTCGACCATGTGCGCCCAGAAGAGCTCGTCGGCGGCCCCGGCGATCGGCGAGGCGAGCGCCGCCAGCAGGACCAGCATCCCGCCCGAGAAGCAGGCGATCCGCCAGCCGGGCACGGCTCGCGGCGTGCCTCGCAGGCGGCGCACCCCGACGATGTAGAGCGCCGCGTACGCGAGCAGCGCCAGGACGATCGGCACCGCCTCGGCGGCGCCGGGCCACGAGATGTCGCCGGCGGCGATGGGCACCAGGGCAGCGTACGCCGCGACGGCCATGGCGGCTCTAACCGGCGGCGATGAGCGCGACGCCGGTCAGCGCCATGATCACGCCGACGGCCTGGATCGTCCTCAGCCGCTCCCGCAGGAACCCGCGCGCGAGCAGCACCGTCGTGACCGGGTAGAGGGCCCCGACGACCGACACGATGCTGAGCGCGCCGAGCGTCTGCGCGACCCCGTAGAGCCCGGTGGCGGATACGTCGAGGACCGCCGGCGCCCGCGACGAGCCCGCGGTCACGGCCCTGCGGAAGCCGCGTGCGGCGGACGAGCGCAAGCCCGGCGAGCACGACCACCCCCAGGATCCGCACGAAGAAGAGCAGCCACAGGACGCTGAAGTCCGCCGCCGGATCCGACAGCGCGAAGTAGCCGCCGAACCCGAGCGCCGCGAGCAGCGCGAGCGCGATGCTGAGGCGCGAGGTGCGGGTGTGCTCGCGCGTCTCCTCCTCGACCGTCGCCTCCAGCGACGCGAGGATCACGCCCGCCATCGTCACGACGAGCCCGACGGCGACGAGCGCCGAGAGCGCGTCCCCGCTCAGGACGCCGACGAGCACGGGCAGCGCGGCGCCGCTCGCGGAGATCGGGGCGACGATGCTCATGGTCCCGATCGCCAGGGCGCTGTAGAAGAAGCCGAGCGCGCTCACGCCGCAGACGCCGGCGGCCAGCGCGTACAGGATCGCGTCGGTCGGCGGCAGGACTCCCGGAGATCAGCAGCGCCGCGACGACGAGGACGAGTCCGACCCCCTCGACGCACAGCAGCACGCCGATGACCGACGCGCGCTTCGTGACCAGGCCACCAGCGAAATCCGCCGAGCCCCAGCAGGCTGAGGCGAGGAGGGAGAGGGCTATCGGCAGCACGCCGGGAGCGTAGGGCTCGGCTCCGCCGAGCCCCTCCCCCAACGCCTACGGGTTCAGCGACTCGCCCTACTGCCCGCCCTCCATGGAACTCGTCGGCCACACGCCGGAGCGAGAGATCGTGGATGCATGAGGCCGCACGCAGAGGGGGACAGTACGCAAGTGGACCCCTTCGGCGGGTGGCCTCAGGCGCCACGAGATCCGCGACGAAGAGCTACTTCTTGCCGCGGTTGATGAGCTTGAGCATCGTCCCGATCCGGTTCGTGCCCTTCGCCGTGTACGGGAACATGTGCAGGTCCCGCTTGGGGAAGCTGCGGGCGACGAGGATCGTCTGCGGCTCGCAGTACTTGCGGATGCCGCCGGCGCCGTGGCGTGCCCCGACGCCGGACTCCTTGGCGCCGCCCATCGGCAGCTCGAGCGCGACGTAGTTGATCTGCGCGTCGTTCACGCAGACGGCGCCGCTGTGCACGCGCCGTGCGACCGCCTCGCCCTTTGCGAGGTCCTTCGTGAAGACCGACCCGCCGAGGCCGTAGATCGAGTCGTTCGCAAGCCGGATGGCCTCCTCGGCGTCCTCGACCTTCATGATCGGCAGCGTCGGACCGAAGGTCTCCTCGGTCATCGCCTCCATGCTGTGGTCGACGTCGGTCAGGACCGTGGGCTCGAAGAAGATCCCCGGGCCCTCGCGGCGCTTGCCGCCGACGAGCACCTTGGCGCCCTTGGCCACGCGCGTCCGTCACGTGCTGCTCGACGACGTCGAGCTGCGGCGGGAACGTCATCGAGCCGACCTCGACGGAGCCCGGCCCGGTCGTGCGACCCTGGCGCAGTTCGGCGACCTTCTGCGTGACCTTCTGGACGAACTCGTCGTAGACCGGCGCCTCGACGTAGACGCGCTCGACCGAGATGCAGGTCTGGCCGGAGTTCTGCATCGAGTAGTAGACGGCGGCGTTCGACGCGCGCTCGAGGTCCGCGTCGCGCAGGACGATCATCGGGTCCTTGCCGCCGAGCTCCAGCGAGTACGGGATCAGCCGCTCGGCCGCCTTGACGGCGACCTTCTTGCCGGTGCGAGTCGAGCCCGGTGAACATGACCATGTCCACCTCGTCGATCAGCGCCGCGCCGGTCGCGCCGCGGCCGGTGGCGACCTGGTAGACGCCCTCCGGCAGCCCGCACTCCTCCAGGCACTCGGCCATCAGCAGCGAGGTGAGCGGGGTGATCTCGCTCGGCTTGAGGATCACGGCGTTGCCGGCGGCGAGCGCCGGGATGCAGTCGCCGAACGAGTTCGTCAGCGGGTAGTTCCACGGGCCGATGACGCCGACGACGCCGAGCGGGCGCCAGCGGACGGTGAGCTTCTTGCCCTTCACGAACAGGTTCGACGAGCTGACCTTCTCGTCGGCGAGGTACTTCGGCGCGTTCTTGGCCCAGAAGCCGAACGCGGCGGCGCCGTAGGAGATCTCGGCGAGCTGCGCGTCCTCGTAGGTCTTGCCGGTCTCCGACACGATCGTGTCGATGACGCGGTCCTTGTTCTCCATGATCCACTTCTGCGCGCGCTTGAGGATCGGCGCGCGGCCCTCGAAGCCCAGCGCGTCCCAGCCGGGCTGCACCTGGCGGGCCTTTGCGGCCATCGCGCGCACCTCGTCGGCGGTGCGATCCGGCACCGTCGCGATGACCTCGCCGGTCGCCGGGTTCTCGACCGGGAGTGCCGGCGCCGGGGTTGGTGCCGTTGACGGCCCTCGTCGGGGGCCTGCTGCTCGACGCTCGCCATGTCCCTCTCCTGCTGCTTGACGCTGCTTGACGCTGTGTCAGGCCAGCCTGACGGGTACGGCCCCCTTGCCGGCAGGGGACATTTGAACACGTCGAAGGCGCGTTCTGATAGGCTCTCAGCGCGCTGCCCGGCGTGGTGCAGACGACAGTGACGCCGTCAAGATCCCCACCGGCTCGATCGGTGCGTCGCGCGAGTCGGTCGCGACGCCCTCGAGGCGCTCGACGATGTCGGAACCCTCGGTGACCTGGCCGAAGACGGTGTGCTTGCCGTCGAGCCAGGGGCGCGCGTCGGCGGTGACGATAGAACTGCGAGCCGTTCGTGTTCGGCCCGCAGGCGTTGGCCATCGCCAGCGCACCCGCACGACCTTGTGGTCGTTGAACTCGTCGTCGAAGCTGTAGCCGGGACCGCCCGTGCCGGTGCCCTCCGGGCATCCCGCCTTGGATCATGAAGTCCGGAATGATCCGGTGGAAGGTGAGCCCGTCGTAGAAGCCGTCGGCGGCGAGCTTGGTGAAGTTCTCGACGGTGTTCGGTACATCATCGTCGAACAGCTCGATCGTGATGTCGCCTTCGCTGGTCCTCATCGTCGCGACGGACATGCCGGCGGTCCTTTCGTTGCTGTAGGGGGAGCGTGCCCGCCGCGTCGAGCGGTACAGGCGAATCTCGTTGAAGCGGACGGTCGGGCCCGCGGCGGGGGGCGTGGTCACCCACAGCGTCGCCCAGCAGTAGGTGCTCAGTTCCGGGTTTCGAGCGGCAGGATCAGCTCGCCGTCGCCGGCCTTGTCGCCGTCGGCGGGCGGGCTGGTGGACGCGGAGCCGACCGGAGCCGTCGCCGTCGACCGAGCCGGCCTCCCCCAGCCGCGTCCAGTCGGGGCTGTCCGCCGCGGCCGGCGTTTGTCCTTGGATGACCCGAAGACCTGGAGGCTGAATCCCGCCGTCTTCGTCAGCAGCCGCAGCTTCTGCACGGAGACCGCGTTCTCGAGGTCGACGAGGTAGCCGACGTTCATGTCGCCGTCGGCGGGGGTCGTGGCGAACCAGGACGTGTTCGGGTCGCCGTCGAGCGCGCGTGACGGCACGCCGGAGGCGGTCGCGCGCGCCGTCGGGTCGTACAGCGAGCCCGCGGTCAGCGCGACGAGGATCGGCACGCGTCCCGGGCTTCGGCGTGGGCTTGGTCGTCGTGGTGGTCGGCGTGGTCGTCGGCGTCGTGGTGGGGGTCACCGGGACGACGGGCGTCACCGGCGTGACCGGCGTGACCGGCGTCGTGTCGACCGGGAGCGGGTCGTCGTCGGAACCGGCGTCGCAGTGGTGGTCGGCACGACCGGCGCAGGCGTGAGCTTGGCGAGCGTCTGCACCTTCACCTGCTGTGCGGTGGCTCGTCGTTCAGCGCCGCGTAGCTCGCGGCGACCGCGCCGCCGGCCAGGACCAGCGCGAGCGATCCGGCGAGCGCGACGGCCCGCAGGCCCGGCGTCCGCCGCGGAGGAACGGTCGCAGCGCCGCAGGTGAGACACCAGTCCTCACCCTCGGTGAGGGGGCTGCCGCAGGTCCGGCAGCGCGTCTGCGCGTCGTCGACGGCGACATCGATCGCGGCCGGCGCCAGCAGGTCGTCGGGGAGCGGCGCGTGCTCCTCGCCCTCGACGGAGGGCGGCTCGGCGTCGAACGTCGTCATCGCCGTCAGCTTGCCATACCGGCAGGCGGGCGACAAAGGAGAACCGTCACGACTGGACCGGCTCCAGGGCGAGGCGCGTGCCGTTGACATGCTCGCCGGCCACCTTCGCGATCACGTGGTCCGCCTCGGACTGCGGCACGGACAGGAACGAGAACTGCTCGAGCACGAGGACGTCCTTGACGGCTTCGCCATCGACGCCGGCGGCGTGCGTCACGGCGTGCACCAGATCGGCGGGCTCGAGTCCTGCGGCGCGACCGGCACTGACGATCAGTCGCGTCCACGGCTCGTCACCGGAGCGCTTGATCTTGGGCTTCTCGTGCCGCTTGGGGCGCTCCTCGACCGGCACGGGCGCGACCTTCGCGCCGACCGACCAGGGGCCGATGGTCGTCCCGACGTGCTTCTCGATCGCCTCGAGCTCGCGCTGCTGGCGCGGCTCCACGAACGTGATCGCGCGACCCGACCGCCCGACCCGGCCCGTGCGGCCGATGCGGTGGACGTAGACGTCGGGCGATACGGGCACGTCGAAGTTGACCACGTGCGTGACGGTGGAGATGTCCAGGCCGCGCGCGGCGACGTCCGTCGCCACGAGGATCGGCAGGCGCCCGCTCTTGAAGGAGAGCATCACGCCGTCGCGCGAGCCCTGCGACATGTCTCCGTGCAGCGCCTTGACGTTGATGCCCTTGTCGCGGAGCGTGCGGTAGAGCTGGTCGCAGCGGATCTTCGTGCGGACGAAGACGATCGCCTGGGTCGGCCGCTCGGCCTGGAGCAGCTCGACGAGCTTGGCCGCCTTGTCCTTCGCGCCGACCTCGACGCGGAACTGCTCGACGGTGTCGACGGTGAGGTTCTTCGACTCGACCTTGACCATCACCGGGTCGTAGAGGTAGCGGTCCGCGAGCTTGCGGATCGGGGGCGGCATCGTCGCGCTGAAGAGCGCCGTCTGCCGGCTGTTGGGCGTCAGCGCGAGGATCTTCTCGACGTCCTCGAGGAAGCCGAGGTCGAGCATCTCGTCCGCTTCGTCGAGAACGACGAAGCGGCAGGAGTGCAGGATCAGCGACGCGCGCGAGATCAGGTCCATCACGCGGCCGACGGTGCCGACGACGACGTGGCCGCCTGCCCGGAGCTGCGCCTGCTGGGTGCGGATCGGCGCGCCGCCGAAGACGGCGACGACGTCGACGCCCTTCGGCTGACCGTACGCGCGCAGCGCCTGGGTCACCTGGATGCACAGCTCGCGCGTGGGCGTGAGCACGAGTGCCTGGACGTCGCCGTCCGACGGATCGACGTACTCCATGATCGGAAGGCCGAAGGCCGCGGTCTTGCCGGAGCCGGTCTGCGCCTGGCCGATGATGTCGCTGCCCTGGAGCAGCGGCGGGATCGCCTGCTCCTGGATCGGGCTCGGCTCCTTGTACCCGACATCCTCCAGGGCCTGGAGCTGTGGCGCGGAAAGGCCGAGGTCGGCGAATGAAGTCACGCGCTGCAGAGTAGAGCCCTGCCGGCGGGCGACTGCGCGGGCGCCCGCCCGCTCAGGCCCGCACGTCCAGCAGCAGCTTGCCGGTCGTGCGGCGCTCGGCGAGGTCGATCTGCGCCTGCGCGGCGTCGCCCAGCGGATAGGTCGCGCCCACCACGACCCGCAGCTCCGCCGCGGGCGGCGCGCTCGAACAGGTCGGCGACCGGCCCGTCGAGCAGCTCCGCGGGCCGCTCCAGGCAGTGGCGGAACCAGAAGCCGGTGACCGTGCGCGACGCGCGCATGAGCTTGCGCGTGTTGACGGTGTTCGTCTTCCCGCCGGACACGCCGTAGGTGACGAGCCGGCCGAACGGCGCGAGCGCCTCGAGCGACGCGTCGAAGACCTCGCCGCCGATCGCGTCGAGGACGACGTCGATCGAGCAGGCCCTCGTTCGCGGCCACGAGCCGCTCGGTCAGGTCCTCGGGCGTCGAGTCGATCGCCGCGTCGGCGCCGAGCTCGCGCGCCAGCGCGCGCTTCTCGGGGGTCGATGCCGTCGCGATCACGCGCCCCGCGCCGGTGAGCGGCGCGTGCGAGCTGGACGGCGAGCGAGCCGGTGCCGCCCGCGGCCGCGTGGACGACGACGCTCTCGCCCGCGCGCGACGCGGCCGCTCGTGCGCAGCAGGTGCCACGCCGTCAGGCCCTGGAGCAGCAGCGCGAGCGCCGTCGCGTCGTCCACGCCCGTCCGGGATCGCGAAGGCGTGATCGGCCGGGACCGCGGCGACCTCGGCGTAGCCGCCGCTTCCCGCCGGTGAGCGCGACGACGCGCTCGCCGGTGTCGCGGCGCACCCCGGCGACCTCCGCTCCGGGGACCAGCGGCAGCTCGCTCGCGGCCAGGTATTCGTTGCGCCGCTGGTGGGTGTCGGCGAAGTTCACGCCGGCGACCGTCACGTCGACGAGCACCTCGCCCGGGGCCGCACCCCGGCTCGGCGAGCTCGACGAGCCGCAGCACCTCCGGCCCTCCGAATTCCTGTTGCTCGATCGCGCGCACCGTCGGCCCGAACGCTACCCTCGCCGCCGCATGAGCCTCACTGTCGTCGGATCCATCGCCTATGACGCCGTCATCACCCCGTCCGGGTCGCGTGACCGGATGCTGGGCGGCGCCGCCACCCACTTCGCCCTCGCCGCGTCGTTCTTCGACGAGGTCCGCGTGATCGGCCCCGTCGGCGAGGACTTCGACGACGCCTCCTGGGAGGCGCTGCGCACGCGCGGCACGATCACCGACGACGTCGAGCGCATCGAGGGCGGGCAAGACGTTCTTCTGGAAGGGCGAGTACCACACCGGGCTCAACACGCGCGACACGCACGTCACCGAGCTGAACGTGTTCGAGCACTTCGAGCCCAAGCTCTCCCCCGCCGCGCAGCAGTGCGACGTCCTCTTCCTCGCGAACATCCAGCCCGACCTTCAGCGCGGCGTGCGCGAGCAGTGCACCGGCGCGCGGTTCGTCGCGATGGACTCGATGGACCTGTGGATCAACATCGCGCGGGACGGCCTGGTCGAGACGATCAAGGGCGTCGACTGCCTGATCCTCAACGACGAGGAGCTCGAGCTGCTGACCGAGGCGCCGAACTTCGTCACCGCCGCGCGCGAGGTGCTGAATTGGGGCCCGACCGCCCCGACCTCGGTCATCGCCAAGCAGGGGAAGTACGGCGCGGCGCTCTTCACGCGCGACGGGTACTTCGCGCTCCCGGCCTACCCGCTCGAGGACGTCGTCGACCCGACGGGCGCCGGCGACAGCTTCGCCGGCGGCTTCGTCGGCTACGTGGCCGCCCATCCCGGGCACGCCGTCGACCACGACCTGCTCGTGCGGGCGATGGTCTACGGCACCGCGCTCGCCTCGTTCAACGTCGAGGCGTTCGGCACCGAGCGGATGCTCGACCTGCGCCCCGACGAGGTGACCGCGCGGGTCGGCGAGCTCCAGCGGATGACGACGTTCGAGCACCAGCCGATCGCCCTGCGCGGCTGATCGCGCGCCTCCGCGCCGAAAACCCGCCGGTCAGTAGTCACCACGGACCTGGGCGGGTAGCATCGCCGAACGGTGAACGGCTGGACCTTCGTGTACCTGATGCTCGTGCTGAAGATCCCGATCGCGCTGCTGCTGTACATCGTCTGGTGGGCCGTGCACCAGGTGCCGGACGACGAGACCGAACAGCAGCACGGCGACGGCGGCGCACGACGGACCGTCCATCCGCGGGGGCCGCTCCCGCGCAGCCCGCGCCGCGGCCCGCACGGCGGGTCGGCGCCGACGCCGCCCGCGCGCACGCGCACCGTCGTGGCCAGGGCGCGCCACCCCAGCCACGACTGACGGCCCCGGAAGTCCGGTCGTTGCGGGATCGCGCCCGCTCCCGGCCGCGCTCCCACCCGGCCTGCGTGGCAGACTGGCCGCGATGAGCCCGACCTCAGTCCTCTCCGACGGGACGATCCGGCGACTGGTCCGCGAGGGCCGGATCGTGATGGAGCCCTGGGACGAGACGATGGTGCAGCCCGCCAGCGTCGACCTGCGCCTGGGGAACTCGTTCCGCGTGTTCCACAACCATCGCGTGACGGCGATCGACCTGCGCGAGCCCGCCGAGCGACCTGACCGAGCAGGTCGGTCGTGGAGGACGACGAGCCGTTCGTCATCCACCCGGGCGAGTTCTGCCTCGGGCGCACGGAGGAGTGGGTCGAGCTGCCGGACGACATCGTCGCGCGCATCGAGGGCAAGTCCTCGCTCGGGCGGCTGGGCCTGATCGTCCACGCCACCGCCGGCTTCTGCGACCCGGGCTGGAAGGGCACGCTGACGCTCGAGCTCAACAACCTCACGCGCGTGCCGATCAAGCTGTGGCCCGGTCTGCCGATCGCGCAGCTCAGCTTCATGACGCTCGACCGGCCCGCCGACCGCCCGTACGGGCACCCGGAGCTGGGCAGCCACTACCACGGGCAGGTCGAGGCGACCGAGTCGCCGCTTCGACCCGGGCCATCGCCCGCGCGGCGCCCAGATGGCGTCCGGCGGAACGGCCCTGTAGCGTCCGCGGCCCATGGTGAACGCGTTCCTGGTGCTCGCCGCCGAACAGGCGGAGAAGAGCGAGACCATCTTCTACGTCCTCGGCTGCGTCTTCGCGGCCTGGGCGATCACGATCGGGACCCTCGGGCTGCGCTCCGAGTCGTTCCCGAAGGACCGCGGCGCGACCACCGCCGTCATCGGCGTCTCCGTCGTCCTGGCGGCCGCGACGAGGGCGTCGATCATCTACGTCCTGACCTGACGTTGGCCGCCGGGGGTCCGGCGCCCGTAGGATGCGCTGAAGTGAGCGATTCCCCACGGGAGGACAGGCCATGAGCACCGAGACGCAGACCGGCGAGAACGGCGCGGTCGCGGCCGGAACGCAGACGCTGACGGTCACCGACAACCGCACGGGCCAGACGTACGAGCTGCCGATCACCGACGGGACGATTCGCGGCCTGGACCTGCGGCAGATCAAGACGGACGACGAGGACTTCGGCCTGATGTCCTACGACCCGGCGTTCATGAACACCGCGTCGTGCCGGTCGGCGGTCACGTTCATCGACGGTGACAAGGGCATCCTCGAGTACCGCGGCTACCCGATCGAGCAGCTCGCCGAGCAGTCCAGCTACCTCGAGGTCGCCTACCTGCTCGTCCACGGCGAGCTGCCGACGCAGCCGCAGCTCGACGACTGGACCAGCGAGATCACGACGCACACGTTCGTGCACGAGAACGTCAAGGGCTTCATGCAGGGCTTCCGCCACGACGCGCACCCGATGGGGATGCTGCTCGGCGTCGGTCGGCGCGCTGTCGACGTTCTACCCGGACGCCAAGGACATCAACGACGCCGACAGCCGCCGGCATCCAGACGATCCGCCTGATCGCGAAGATGCCGACGCTCGCCGCGTTCTCCTTCCGCCACATGCGCGGCCAGCCGTACGTCTATCCCGGACAACGACCTGTCGTACGCCGGGAACTTCCTCGGGATGCTCTACAAGATGACCGAGCTGAAGTACGAGCCCGATCCGCGGCTCGAGCGCGCGCTCGACATCCTCTTCATCCTGCACGCCGACCACGAGCAGAACTGCTCGACGAGCTCGGTGCGGACGGTCGGCTCCTCGGGCGTCGACCCGTACTCCGCGGTCGCCGCGGGCGTCGCCGCGCTGTACGGCCCGTCGCACGGCGGCGCCAACGAGGCGGTGCTGAAGATGCTGCGGCGGATCGGCACGGCGAGCGAGGTCCCCGCGTTCATCGAGGGCGTCAAGGCCGGCAACGAGCGCCTGATGGGCTTCGGCCATCGCGTGTACAAGAACCACGACCCGCGCGCCACGATCATCAAGAAGGCCTGCGACGACGTCTTCGAGGTGACGGGCGTCAACCCGCTGCTGAACATCGCCACCGAGCTCGAGAAGATCGCGCTCGAGGACGAGTACTTCATCAAGCGCAAGCTCTACCCGAACGTCGACTTCTACTCCGGCCTGATCTACGAGGCGCTCGGGCTGCCGGTCGAGGTGTTCCCGGTCATGTTCGCGATCGGCCGCACGAGCGGCTGGATCGCCCAGTGGCTCGAGATGCTGGACGACCCGGACCTCAAGATCGCCCGCCCGCGCCAGATCTACACGGGCGATCGCGGCCTCGACTACGTGCCGATCTCCGCGCGCGGCTGATGTGAACGATCCGTTGCTGTGTGCGGCTCGTCACGGACGGAGCCGCCCGCGGCGGCGTACCGTCGGCGTCGTGGAGTTTCAGCTCAGCAACGGGACCGACGTCGTCATCAGGCCGATCCGGCCTGATGACAAGGACCGCCTCGCGGCGGCCGTGGCCCGCCTCTCCGACGAGAGCGTGCGCAAGCGCTTCCTCAGCCCCAAGCCGCGGCTGAGCGGCACGGAGCTGCGCTACCTCACCGAGATCGACTACGTCGATCACTGGGCCGAGGTCGCGGTGCTCAAGCACGACCCCGAGGCGATCGTCGGCGTCGCGCGCTGGATCCGCGACGAGCGACGACCCGCAGGCCGCCGAGGCCGCGATCGTGATCGGCGACGCGCTTCAGGGCCAGGGTCTCGGCCGCCGGCTCGGGCTCTCGATCGCCGATGCCGCGCGGCTGCGCGACGTGCGGCGGTTCACCGCGACGATGCTGTCCGACAACGTCGCCGCCCAGCGCCTCTTCGCCGCGATCTCCGAGCGCCTCGACGTCGAGCACGACGGCGCGACCGACGAGATCGTCGCGACGCTCGCCGCCTGACCGCGCCGCGCTAGCCTCGCCCGCCGTGGCGAAGGGCTCAGTACACGCTGAAGATGAGCCGTGAGGGCACGGTCGGCAAGGAGCGGTTCGACACGCTCGCCGACGCGCGTCGACGCGCTCGAGCAGGAGGCGCGCGCGTTCGCCAACACCGAGAGGCGGGCCGCGACGCATGCGCTGCTGCGCGACTACGAGCCCGAGGACCTCGTCGCGCTGCGCGTCGAGATCGGCGGCGGCGGCGTCCAGGCGGGCGTCGACGTGCGCGGCGACGGGACCGCCGAGGCCTTCACCGGGCGCTTCCAGCGCCGGCTCGTCGCGCAGCAGCCGGGCGAGAGACCCATATGCAGCTTTACGGCGCGTCCTAGGGTGTCTGCCGTGACTGATCTACCCGCCATTGAAGCCGTCGGCCTCGTCAAGCGCTACGGCGCGCAGCGAGCACTCGACGGCGTCGACCTCGACGTCCCGCGCGGCGCCGTCTGCGCGATGCTCGGCCCGAACGGCGCCGGGAAGACCACCGCCGTGCGCATCCTGACGACGCTCACGCAGCCCGACGAGGGCTCCGCCCAGCGTCGCCGGCCACGACGTCCTGCGCGACCCGGTGTCCGTGCGCCGCAGCCTCGGGCTCGCGGCGCAGGACGCGACCGTCGACGGGCTGCTCACCGGCCGCGAGAACCTCGAGATGATCGGTGAGCTGCACCATCTCGGCCGCCGCCCGGCGCGCGCAGCGCGCCGCCGAGCTGCTCGAGCAGTTCTCGCTCGTGGACGCCGCCGGGAAGCTCGCGAAGGAGTACTCCGGCGGCATGCGCCGGCGGCTCGACCTCGCGGCGACGCTCGTCGCCCGGCCGGAGGTGCTGTTCCTCGACGAGCCGACGACCGGCCTGGACCCGCGCGCCCGCAACGAGCTCTGGGCTGTGCTCGACACGCTCGTCGGCCAGGGCACGACCGTCCTGCTGACGACGCAGTACCTCGAGGAGGCCGAGCGGCTCGCCGACGACATCGTCGTGGTCGACCACGGCCGCGTCATCGCCCGCGGCGACGCGCGCGAGCTCAAGCGCGCAGATCGGCGGCGATCAGCTGCACGTCGTCGTCGCCGACCCCGCGGACCTCGACGCCGGTGACGCGGGTCGTCGGGCGAGATCGCCGGCGCGCGGCCGTCCGTCGACGTGGCCGAGCGCTCGGTGACCGCGCCGACCGACGGCGGCGCCGCGGCGATCGCCGCGCTCGCGAGCGCGCTCGTCGACGCCGGCGATCGCAGGTCGACGACCTCGGCCTGCGCCAGCCGACGCTCGACGACGTCTTCCTCACCCTGACCGGCGCCTCACCCGAATACGACGACGACGGCGCGTGCCCGCCGGGCTCGCGATGGAGGACGCACGATGACCACGGTGGAGAGCACAGCCGCGCGCAGGCAGCGGTCGACGGCGGTGGCGACAGCCTCGTCATCGCCCGCCGCGGCCTCAAGCACATCCGGCGCCAGCCGGAGGCGCTGACCGACGCGACGATCCAGCCGATCATGTTCGTGCTGCTGTTCGCGTTCGTCTTCGGCGGCGCGATCCGCGTGCCCGGCGGCGGCAGCTACCGCGAGTTCCTGATGGGCGGCATCTTCGCCCAGACGATCGTGTTCGGCTGCTTCGGCGTCGCGATGGCGCTCGCCTACGACCGCACGAACGGCGCGATCGACCGCTTCCACTCGCTGCCGATCGCGCGCAGCGCCGTGCTCGCCGGCCACTCGCTCGCGAGCCTCCTGCGCTCGCTGCTGCCGATCGTGCTGATGTCGATCACCGGCCTGATCATCGGCTGGCGGATCCACGGCGGCGCTGCTCGACGCGCTCGCCGGCTTCGGCCTGATGATCGCGTTCTCGTTCGCGATGATCTGGGTGGGCATCATGCTCGGCAGCGTCATGAAGTCGCCCGAGGGCGTCCAGGGCGTGGCGTTCGTGGCGATCTTCCCGATCACGTTCATCGCGAGCACGTTCGTCCCCACGAGCACGCTGCCCGGAGCCGCTGAAGACGTTCGCGGAGTGGAACCCGGTCAGCTCGCTCGCCGGGTCGCTGCGCCACCTGTTCGGCAATCCGGGCGGCGTCGCGCTGCCCGGCGACCCGTGGCCGCTGCAGCATCCCGTCGTCTACACCCTGTTCTGGATCGTCGCGATCGTGGTGATCTGCGCGCCGCTGGCCGTGCGGCTGTATCAGCGGTC
Organism: uncultured Solirubrobacteraceae bacterium; assembly: GCA_963817295.1. Classification (GTDB taxonomy): domain Bacteria; phylum Actinomycetota; class Thermoleophilia; order Solirubrobacterales; family Solirubrobacteraceae; genus F1-60-MAGs163. Next base: position 27,155 of record CAWFOF010000025.1, read on the forward strand.
GATCGCCTCGTAGGGCCCGCGCCCGGTCAGGCACAGCGCACCCTGGCGCGCACCGAGCGCCGCCGCCTCGCCGGCCGGCAGGCCGGCTCCGAGCCCGTAGGTGAGGCCCGCGGCGAACGCGTCACCGGAGCCGTAGGAGTCGACCGCCGGGCCGGGCAGCGGCTCGGCAGGCCACGCGCCGGCGTCGCCGTCCGGCGTCGACCACGTCCCGCCGTCGGCGCCGCGGGTGTGGACCACGAGGCGCGGAGCCGGGTCGAGCGCCTGCGCATCGACCTGCTCGCCGGCGTCGTTCGCGCTGGAGACGAGCACGTCGAGCTGCACGCCGGTCTCGGCGATGACGTCGAGCGCACGCGGGGTCGCGACGAGCACGCGCGCGGCGCGGGCGGCGCGCAGGGCGTCCGGCGTCGCCGCCGGTGAAGTACACGGCATCGAGGCCGGCGATCCGGTCCCACGGCAGCGCGTCCGCCGCGTGCGGGACGAGCCGCGGGTCGAGGACCGTGATCGTCCGTTCGTGATCGTCGTCCAGGTAGGTGAAGCCGCGGCGCGTCGTCGCGCCCGCGCGGACCGCCGCGTGCAGCGCGATGCCGCGGGCGGCGAGCTCCGTCACGGGCGCGGGCGCCGTGGTCGTCGTCACCGACCGCGGTGAAGAACGTCGCCGTGCCGGCGAGCCTCGCGAGATGCGCCGCCGCGACCGCGCCGCCGCCGGCCGCGAGCTCGAAGGTCGCGCTCGCGTGCACGATCTCGCCGGCGACGGGGACGCGCGGCACGACCGCGAACTGGACCCACTCGATGTGGCCGACGACGCCGACCCGCGGCGGCGCGCTCACAGCGTGAGCGCCGGCGCGCTGCGGCGCAGCCAGGCGCGCGGCTGCTCGTAGTCCGGGACGTGGCGCGCGAGCAGCCCCCAGAAGCGCGGCGAGTGGTCCATCACCGCGAGGTGGCAGGCCTCGTGCCAGATGACGTAGTCGAGCACCTCCTCGGGACCGAGGAGCAGGCGCCAGTTGATCGCGATCGCTCCGGTCGCCGAGCACGACCCCCAGCGCGTGCGCTGGTCGCGGATCGTGAGCCGCGAGTAGTCCTTGCCGAGCGCCGCCGCCGCCGCGTCCAGGCGCGGGAGGACCTCGGCGCGGGCCGCCCGCCGGAACCAGCGCTCGATCGCCGCCGCGCTGCTCCGGGCCCGCGGCGGGCACGAGCAGCAGGTCGCCGCGACGGTGTGCCCGCGTGCGCCCCGCCTGCTCGACGAGCCGCAGCCGGCCGCCCAGGTAGGGGACGGTGCCGGGCTCGCGCGGGATCGCGGCGCGGGCCGCGGCGGCGTCGGCGACGCGGCGGTCGATCCACGGGCGCAGCTCGCGGACCGCGGCGGCCGCCTCACGCTCGCGAGCGCGCCGCGGAAGCGTCACCGTCACCTCACCGTCGTGCTCGACGCGGACGCGCACGGAGCGCGCGCGGTCGGAGCGGCGGACGGTGTAGGGGAGGTCGGGCACGTCGCTTCTCAGGCTACGCGGCCGGGCGGCGATGCCCGATCGGTTCGGCCAGCCGATCCTCGTCCTGCCAGGGGGCCGTACCCCTATAACACCCGCAGCGTCGTCAGCGACGTGTCCCGCGCGACGATCGAGCCGCCCTCGTCGCGGGCGGCGAGCAGGTAGTCGACGGCGTCGGCGCTGACGCGGAAGCCCTCGAGGATCAGCGGGACGCCGGGCGGGTAGACCTCGACCGACTCGGCCGCCACGTGCCCGACCGCGTCGCGGATCGGCACCTCGCGGCCGACCGACTTGGCGTAGCGGCGCGCAGCGTACGGATGCATCACCGGCCGGTCGTCCATCGCGCGGAACGGGTTGGCCGGCGGGCGGCGGCGCGCGCCGTCGGGCCGCACGCGCGGGCCGAGGATCGTCGACGAGCGCCGCGACCGTGTCGTCGACGGCCGTCGGGCGCGAGCTGGAAGGTCGTGATCAGCGTCAGCGTGTTGACGCCGGCCTTCTCGGCGACGATCCCGCGCTCGATCAGCGCCTGCGCGACGTCGTAGCCGGACAGCTCGTAGCGCGCGAGCCCGACCGTCGTCTTGACGAGGTCGGTGCCCTCGACGTGGTCGGTCATCCGCGTCAGCCAGGCCGGGTCGTCGAGCATCTCGAGGTCGGGAAGCTGCTCGCGCAGCGCGGCCTTGAGCCGGCGGGTGCGCTCGATCGCGGTGCCCAGCGCCTCCTCGCCCTTCGCGACGAGCGTGCGCACGGCGGCGTCGGCGCTCGCGAGCAGGTGGTAGCTCGGCGAGGTCGTGACGTACTCGCGGTAGGCCTCCTCCATCAGCTCGGAGTCGACGCGCTGCTCGCGCCAGTGGATCAGCCCGGTCTGCTGCAGGCCGCCGGCGAGCTTGTGCGTGGACTGCACGGCGACGTCGGCGCCGGACTCCATCGCGCTCCACGGCAGGTCGTCGTGGAAGTGCAGGTGCCCGCCCCACGCCTCGTCGACGATCACCATCGCGTGGCGCGAGGTGTCGTGCACCGCCTCGGCGATCGCGCGCGTGTTCGCGGCCAGGCCCTCGTAGGTCGGGCTCGTGAAGATCACCGCGAGCGCCTCGGGGTAGCGGCGCAGCCCCTCGCTGATCTCCTCGACGCTCGGCGGCAGCAGCGCCTCGAAGCGCGGCTCGTACGGCGTCGGCAGGAAGCGGAAGTCCAGGCCGAACGCCTTCAGCCCGTTGGTGATCGAGTGGTGGATGTTGCGCGCGACGAGGACGAGCGCGTCCGAGCGCTCGAGCGCGAGCATCCGCAGCACGATCCAGTTGGAGCCGCTCGTGCCGTGCACCGAGAACATCGTGCGGTCGGCGCCCTGCGCCTCGCGCGGCGAAGCGCTCGGCCTCCTCGAACACGCCGGTGTGGTCGACGAGCGTGCCGAAGAAGCCCGGCGGAGATCGACACGTCCGAGGCGTAGAAGTCGATCGACCCGCTCCTGGTCCTCGAGGATCGACGGCGTGCACCAGCGGTGGTAGCGCGCGACGTCCTGGTTGAGGACCCGGACGATCGGGGACGGAGTCGGCTCGGCCATCCGCGTGGGATCATCCCCGACCGTGGCGAAGTCCGTGGTCCCCCTCCCGAGCGACGTGCGCTCCCCGTTCATCGTGTACGTCAACGGGGTGCGCCAGGAGCCCGGCGCCGATTTCCAGGTGCGAGGAGCGGCGCGCTCGTCTTCCCGAAGGCGCTGCGCAAGGACAAGGTCAGCGGCAGGCGCTGGCTGCTCGGCGCCTGGGGCGTCGGGACCTACCGCCAGGACGACTCGATCGACGTGAGCTGGACGAAGGCCGACGGGCAGCCGCGCGGTCGCCCAGCGGCTGGAGATCGCGAGCGTCGAGGAGTAGGCGGCTACGCCTGCTCGGCGGGCACGCCGGCCCACGGGCGGCTACAGCCGCAGCGCGCTGAGGATCGCGCGCGTCGCGGGCGAGCGGTTCAGCGTGTAGAAGTGGATGCCGGGCGCCCCGGCCGCGAGCAGCTCGGCGCACTGGAGCGTCGCGTAGGCGACGCCGAACTCGGCGACCGCCTCGTCGTCGCCCCGGCGTGCCTCGAGTTCCCGCTCGAGGCCGTCCGGCAGAGCGGCGGCCGACAGCTCGGTCATCCGCTTGATCCCGTCGAGGCTGAGTGATCGGCATCACACCGGGAATGATCGGGACGTCGATGCCGATCGCCCGCGCGCGCTCGACGAAGTCGAAGTAGAAGCGGTTGTCGAAGAACATCTGCGTGATCAGGAACTGCGCGCCGGCGTCGACCTTGGCCTTGAGGAAGCGCAGGTCGTCCTCGGCGGAGGTCGCGTGGATGTGCGTCTCGGGGAAGGCGGCGCCGCCGATCGCGAACTCGTACTCGTCGCGGATGATGCTCGACGAGCTCGTGCGAGTACTCCAGGCCGCCGTCGGTCTTCGTCCAGCGCTCCTGGCCCTGCGGCGGGTCGCCGCGGAGCGCGAGGACGTTGTCGATCCCGGCGTCGCGCATCTGGTCGAGCGTCGCGCGCAGCTCGTCGACCGTGGCGTTGACGCAGGTCAGGTGCGCCATCGCCTCGAGCCCGTAGTCCGCCCTGATCCGCGAGACGATGTCGATCGTCTTGCCGCGGGTCGACCCGCCGGCGCCGTAGGTGACCGATACGTAGGCGGGGTCGAGCGGACCGAGCGCGCGCAGGGACTCCTCGAGGTTCGCCTCGCCGGCGGGCGTCTTGGGCGGGAAGAACTCGAACGAGAAGACCGGCTCCTCGCTGCCCCGCAGGATCTCGTCGATGCGCACGAGCGGAAGCTTAGGAGGCGAGCATGCCAGCGCTCGGGCTCGCCCTCGAGCTCGGCCTCCGCGCGCCGCGCGCGGCCGGTGACCTCGAGGTGCGTGAGGTAGCAGAGCGTCTCGCTCAGCCACCAGTTCGCGTTGGCCGCCGTGATCGCCTCGCCGTAGACGAGCGGGACGGCCTCGAACGCGGTGATCGGCCCGTTCTCGCGCAGCACGCGCAGGCACGCCTCGAGCCGCTCGGCGACGATCACGCGGTTGGCGGTGATGTGCGCCTGCACGTCCGTGAACGGGCGCGCGTGACCGGCCAGGCAGAGCCGCATGTCGAGGTCCTCGACGCGGCTCAGCGACTCGAGGAACTCGCCCGCCGGGTCGGGCGACCAGCCGTAGTCGTAGTAGATCGACACGCGCCCGAGCAGGTGGTCGCCGGAGATCAGGATCCGTCGCTCCTCCTGGTAGAGGCAGACGTGCGACGGGGCGTGGCCGGGCGTCTCGATCACCTGGAACGTCCCGAGGTCGGTGTCGATCTCCACGCCGGGAAGCAGGTCGCGGTCCGGCTCGACGATGCCGGCGATGCCGAACCCCTGGCCCTTGCGGGCCTCCTGGTAGGCGCGCAGCGGCGCGTCGGGCACGCCGCTCTGGCGGGCGATCTCGATCCGGCGCTCGAGCGCCGCGTCGGGATCCTGCGCCGCCGCGGTCATGTGCTCGTGGTTGGGATGCATCCACAGCTCGCAGCCCGTGCGGTCGATGATCGTCGCGGCCTGCCCGTAGTGGTCGGAGTGGGCGTGCGTGCAGACGAGGAGCTTCACGTTCTCGACGCGCAGGTTCACCTGGCCGAGCGCGCGCTCGAGGTGCGCGAACGACCCCGGCTCGTGCATCCCGGTGTCGAACAGGACGATCCCGTCGCCCGCCGCGATCGCCCAGGCGTTGCAGTGCGGGACGCCGGGCCACGGGAGCGGCAGGCGCAGCCGCCAGACCCCCGGCAGCACGCGCTCGCCGCGGCCGAGCTCGCGCTTGCGTGTGGGCTCCGGCATCGAGGTCCAACCTAGCGGTAGCCTGCGCCGGAGACGACGTTCGACCAGGAGCCAGGCATGACCGACGTGAAGCCCGCCAGCGTGATCGACGGCGCGATCGACGCCGAGGAGACCGAGCGCGTCGCCGACGCGTACTTCGCCGCGATCTCCGACCACGACGTCGAGGCGGCGGTCGCGATGTGGCGGCCGGGCGGCCGCGAGAACGTCCGCGGCCAGGTCGACGCGCCTCGCGCCCGAAGGGGTGCGCGACTTCCTGAACGGGATCATCGGGCCGTTCCCGGACCTCGTCTTCACCATCGTCGAGAAGACCGTGCAGGACGACCGCGCCGCCTATCGCTGGGAGGCGACGCGGCACGTTCACGGGACGCACCGTTCCAGGGCGTCGAGCCCAACGGCGCGCGGCTCGAGCTCGAGGGCACGGACGTCCTGATCGTCCGCGACGGCGTGATCGTCGAGAACAACGCGTACGCCGACGCGATGACCGTCGCGCGCCAGCTCGGCCTGATGCCGCCGGAAGGGCTCCAAGCAGGAGCTCGGCGATGAAGCGCGCGTTCAACGCCAAGACGAAGGCCTCGGCGAAGCTCGGCTCGAGCGGGCCCGACCAGGTCGCCGACGGCGTCTGGCTCCTGCGCGGCGGCTTCCCGGGCAAGACGATGAACATCTACTTCGTCAGCGACGGCGACGGCGTGATGCTGTTCGACGCCGGCGTCAAGTCGATGACGAACGCGGCGCGCGTCGCCGGCGCCCAGCTCGGCGGCATCACGCGCGTCGTGCTCGGTCACGGCCACGCCGACCACCGCGGCGTCGCGCCCGCGCTCGGCGTCCCGGTGCTCTGCCACTCCGCCGAGAAGGCCGACGCCGAGGGCGACGGCGGCGAGCACTACTTCCACTTCGACCGGCTGAACCCGCTCGGCAGGCTGCTGCTGCCGCGGCTGCTGCCGAGCTGGGACGGCGGGCCGGTGACGATCTCCGAGACCGCTCGAGGAGGGCGACGAGATCGCCGGCTTCAAGGTCGTCCACCTGCCCGGCCACGCGCCGGGCATGATCGGGCTGTGGCGCGAGTCCGACCGCGTCGCGCTCACCAGCGACTGCTTCTACACGCTCGATCCGCAGACGGGGCTGAAGGGCAAGCCGCGCGTCCCGCACGCCGCCTTCAACGTGGACACCGAGCAGGCGCGCGCGTCGATCCGCAAGCTCGCGGCGCTCGAGCCGGCGGCCGCGTGCCCCGGCCACACCGACGCCCTCACCGGCGACGTCCGCGCGCAGCTCGAGATCGCCGCGGCGACGACGTAGTGCAGGGCCGACGGACCCATGGGCAAGCGCTCCCGCCGCCGTGAGCGCGCGCCGGACGCCCCGGCGGCGCAGCCCGACGCGCCGACCACCGACTACCGCGCGCCCGACGGCCAGGTGCTGACGCTGCGCTGCGTGCTGACGCCGAAGACACGCGCGCAGTACGCCGAGGGCCGCACGCCCACACGCGCCGCGGGAGGACGCCGCGCACCGCGCGATCGAGTTCCTGTTCGAGCGCCTCGTCGTGCGACCTGGGTCGTCAACGAGGTCCCGACCGCGGGCGCCAAGCCGCTGCTGGCCCGCGCGCCGCGACCCGCGACGAGCGCGCCTGGATCACCGACGTGCTGCGCGAGCACAGCGCCGAGTGGTTCCCGGACGTCAAGGTTCCGTG
>CAWFOF010000026.1:0-124513 GCA_963817295.1 uncultured Solirubrobacteraceae bacterium
GCTATCCCAACGAGCCCCCGAACACCGCTAGAATCCAGTATCCATCGAGGATCCGCCGCATCCGGTGGCGGGCTCGAAAACCGTTGTAGGGGTAACCCCTCTACCGAGAGTTCGAATCTCTCCCCCTCCGCTGAGCGTCTTGAGAGGCCCGCCCGAGCGGGCCTCTCACTTGAGGAACCCGGACTCGAGCCGGGGAACTCCGTGCTGCGGACGCGGCTGCCGGGGTTGAGTTCTATTTCGGTCGGAGCGTCATGTTGAACGAGCGCGTCAGGATCCCGCCGCTGCCACGCCACCTGATCGAGTCCAACTGCTCCACATTGCCCGAAGCATCACCGAAGTGCAGCTCCTGCCGCGACGTCGGCCAAGAAGCCTCACAAGGCCAAGACCAAGAATTCGGGCAGCCGCGGGCGCGGCGTCTTGGACCTGCCGAAGGCCGTCGAGGAGGAGCGGATGGCGGAGGGTCGCGCCGAGCGCGAGACGGTGCCGCTGGAGGCCCATGGCGAGTGGGATGCGCCCGGCGAGCGCCCGGACCCGGTGGGGACCCTCGAGGAGCAGAACGTCGTGCGCGTGCCGGAGCTCGTGCCGATCCGCCACGGGCGAATGATCGTCTCGCCGTTCACGTTCTATCGCGGCGGCGCGGGGATGATGGCCTGCGACCTCTCGCGCACGCCGACGACGGGCCTGCGCGTGCAGTGCTGCGGCGGCGCGCTCGCCCGCGCCCACGCACGCACCGGCGACGCAGCAAAGATCAGCGGCTACCTCGGCGACGCGGACACCTTCGACCGCGCGCTGGAGCGGTTCGCCGTCGCCTACGCCGACCAGAACGACGCCGACTGCGCGCAGTTCACCAAGGCGGCCGACGAGCAGCGGATCGCGGTCGAACGCGGCGTCTGACTGGGCCAACTCCGTCACCTCGATCACACCGAACGGCACGGTGTCGATGATCAACGCAGCCAGCACCGGGTTGGGGAAACTGGAGAACACCGGCGCCAGGAGACAATGGGACTGACGGTGTGCTTCACCGTCGTCGTGGTGCTGGGCCCACCGTTGAACGTGAACGCGATGATCAGTCATCAGTCCAGAGGTGACGGTCACCAACATGGCACCCAGCAGCTACCAAAGCAGCAGGCGCTGAGGTTTCGCCGACAGCAACATGCAGCGGGGGGTACGCTCGGCGGCGATGAGCCTCGAGTCGTGGGTCACGCTGGTCGCGGTCGTCGTGATGATCGGCGCGCTCGTGCGCGAGGTCGTGCCGCCGTTTGCCGCGATCCTCGCGACGGTGATCGTGCTGATGTTGATGCAGATCATCACGTTCGAGCAGGCCTTCCAGGGATTCTCGAGCACAGCTGCGATCGCCGTCGCAGCGTTCTATGTCATCGCCGCAGCGGTCGAGAAGACGGGCGCCATGCGCGGGCCGATGCGCCATGTCCTCGACGATGGGACGAGTCTGCGTCGTTCGCTGGCGCGGCTCACCGCACCGGTTGCGCTGTTCTCGGCGTTCGTGAGCAACACGCCGATCGTCGCGATGCTCATCTCCCCGGTTCGCACGTGGTCGCGGCGCACCGGGCGGCCCGCGTCGAAGGTGCTGATCCCGCTGTCGTATGCGTCGATCCTCGGCGGCACGCTGACGCTCATCGGCACGTCCACGAACCTCGTGGTCAACAGCCTCGTCACCGGTCAGGGACAGGAGCCGCTCGGGATGTTCTCGTTCGCGGTGATCGGCGGACCGGTCGCGCTCACCGGCCTGCTGGTCATGGTGCTGCTGGGACCACGACTGCTCCCCGAACGCGGCGACGCGCTGCGCGAGGATGAACGAGACCTGCGCGAGCACCTCGTCACGATGAGCGTCGTTCCGGGCGGGCCCCTGGACGGGCGCAGCGTCGGCGAGGCGAACCTCGACCACCTCGTCATCACGCGCCTGGACCGCGAGGGCCGGCAACAGGAAGGCGCCGACAGCGACACCGTGTTGCGCGGCGCCGACCAGGTCACGTTCCGCGCGCTGCCCGAGGATGTCGTGCATCTGCAGCAGAAGCCCGGCATGGAGAACGTCTCGAGCCAGGCGATGCAGTCGGTCAGCGGCATGCGCGCCACGTACTACGAAGCGGTCATCGGCCAGGCCTCGCCGCTGGCGGGATCGACCGTCGGTGAGATGGCGGGTCGCTACGACGCGGCGGTCGTGGCGATGCGCCGCTCCGGAGAGGACTTCCAGGTCAAGGACTCACGGCGGATCGAGGGCGGCGACACGCTGCTCGTGCTCGCCCGGCGCGGGTTCGAGGACCGCTGGCGCAACCGCACGGACTTCCTGCTGGTCAGCGAGATCGGTGGGCCGCCGCCGACCGCCACGCGGCAGGCGCCGATCGCGCTGCTCGTGGTCGCGGTGATCGTGCTCCTGGCAGCGTTCGACGTGCTCCCGATCGCCGAGGCCGCGCTGGGGGGTGTGCTCGCTCTCGTCGCGCTGCGGATTCTCACCCCCGGGGAGGCCCTGCGGTCCGTGGACTACGGCGTCGTGTTCCTGATCGCCGCGGCCTTCGGGCTTGGAGCCGCCGTCAAGGAGTCTGGCCTTGCCGACGAGATCGCCACAACGCTCACGAGCGCACTGGACCCGTTCCCGAACTTCATCGCGATCGCGGGGCTGCTGGCGCTGACGATGTTCCTCACTGAGCTGGTGTCGAACACCGCCGCGGCGATCCTCGCCTTCCCGCTGGCGATCGCGGCCGCCACCGACCTGGGCCTCGACACCCGCGTCATGGCGATCGCCGTCGCCGTCGCGGCGTCCTGCTCGTTCATCACGCCAGTCGGCTACCAGACCAACACGATGGTCTACGGCCCCGGGAACTACAGGTTCACCGACTACTCCCGCCTCGGGCTGCCTATGGCCGCCGCGGTCCTTGCCGTGGCGACCGTGATGGTGCTCGTACTCGGCTGACCTGGCCGACCACCCACAGTCCGCTCAGTCGCTCAGATCGACCATCGATGGAGGTGACCTTGGCAACTGCGTTGAACCATCCGGGTTCATCCAGTTCCAAAGCGCCATTCAGCAGGTCGGCGTCCCGGTCAACCCTGCGGACATGTGGTCCAGTCGCGACGGCACACAGTGGAAGAAGCTGCCCGACGCTCCGTGGAACGCGACGTCACCGGACCAGGTGAGGTACGACTTCGACGCGCTCGCGGTGCGTGCCGGCGGCCGTCGATCCTGACGTTCGGCGGGGACCGGGAGACGTTCGACTTCACCGACCCGACGAACTGGCTGCGCGTTGACGGTGAGGTCTGGCGGTACGGGCCGAAGTGGCGCTGGCCGTGACCTGGTGTCGGTTGCGGGGGCGCCAAGGTCGCCGCCGCGCCGGGCACCGGGACCGGGATGGATCGCGAGCGTGGGCTCGGTTCGGCGCTCAGCAGGACGGAGGGACGAGGGCCCCGGCGGCGTCTGACGCGCTCTGAAGTTTCCCCCAAACCTTCGAGTGCAGGCCACCGGGGCCCTCACGTCGTCCTTCGGCCTCGCCCTCCCGGACGGTGAAGCGCTCATGCAGCGCAGGATGCAGGTGCTCACCGACGACGCGCGCGCCGGGCAGCGCCGTCAGATCGACGGCCACACGGCCCTCATCGTTCAACCACGGCAACTCGACGATGACCGCACGCTCCAGCGTCACCGGGTTCTCCCAGACCTCGCCGGGCTCAATCGGCCGGAGATCAGGAGCCCGAACGAAAGGAGCAGAGCGGGGGGACAAGAAAGGCGGATGAACTCCTGCCGGGGAGGGCATTCGGTTTGTGCAACAGCCTGCATGCAAAGCATGCACCGGGTGTGCCGGGTCGTTGGGGCCTGTCCTGCGGAGACTGTCGAGGGACCGTCGCGGCCCGGGTCGCGGCACCTGTTGACGCTGGTGGTGCGGTGAGCGTCCGGGTCCTGAAGGTGCGCGGAGGGACGGACTGCGGTGCCGGCGTGAGACTGCGTGCCGGTCAGCTGGTGGTGGCGAGCGGGAGAGCAGCGAGTTCGACGCCGAGCGCCGGGAGGGCGGCGGGCTCGCCGCGGCGCTCGCTCTCGGCCACGTAGTCAGCGACGAGCGCGTGAAGCTCGCCGACCCCCGGGCGATCCTCAGGACCGCTCAGGCCGGCCAAGGAAGCAGGAAGCTGAGGAACGGCGACGGCTTCACCCCACCGTCGGCGCGGAAGCGCACGCGTGAGGTGCCCGGGGGTGGCGCGGGGAGCGTGGTGGTCATCGACACGTCGTTCGCCACGCCCGCGAGCACGCTGAACGTCCGGCTCGCCCCCGGCAGCGGGCAGCCCACGAAGTCGCCGCAGGCGCCCATCCCGGTCACGACCCCGAACGCGCTCGGCGTGCGAACGGTCGCCTTGGCCGTGACCGCCGCCCCGCCGCCGGCGAGGGGCTGGGCGCGGAACGACACGGCGTCGACGAGCACCGTCTTCGACTCGCGCACGAACAGCCCGGGCTGGAAACCCTTCACCGTCCAGGCGGCCGCGGGCAGCGACAGCGTCATGGTGCCCGCCGACGCCGTCGCGCCGTCGCGGGCGAGACGGAACCGCAGCCGCGTGATGGTTTTCGCGCTGCGCAGCGGCGGGGTCCAGCCGATGAGCGTCTCGGGGCGGCGAACGAAGCGCACGCGCCGCGAGGCCTCGGTGCGGCAGGTCGGCGACCCCACGCGGCAGACGGCGACGGACAGCACGAGCGTGCGCGGCGCGCCCACGGCGCGCCCGACGACGAGGAGATCGGGCCGCAGCCGCCCGGCCTTCGCCGTCGAGGAGAAGCTGACGTCGGAGAGCCGCACGCCGTCGCGGATGCTCCACGCCCCGCCCCCGCCGCCGGCCGCGTGCGCCGCCGTCGGCGCGAGGCTCAGGAGGCCGAGGCACGCGAGGGCGATCGGAGCGCTGCGCCGCGGGAGCATGCCCGGACGCTAGCGGGCCTGGGCCGGAACCGTCAGCAACGCCATGCGGCCGTCCGGTCTTGCCTCCCCGATCGGGGAGGCGTTAGCGTCGCGTCATCGTCCGAGTCCGGACAGCCGTCGCCCTCGCGCGCCGCCGGTCGCGGCGCGTCGCCCCGGTCGCCCTGCTCGCCCTGGCACTGCTGCTGGCCGCCGCCGCGCCCGCCGCGGCGGATCCGCCGGTGTCGAGCGGCGCAGGCTGGTGGAGCAAGCTGCGTCCACAGAGCTGGCCCGCGGACCCGGGCGGCGCGGCGGTCAGCCCCGACGGCGGGATCCTCTGGGTCTCGGTCCCGGCGTGGCGGGTCGTGGTCGGCTACTCGACGGCGGACGGCACCTACCTGACGACGCTCGGCTACGGCCAGGGCGCCATGAAGAATCCCCAGGGCGTTGCGACCGACCAGTTCGGGGACATCTACGTCGCTGACGCCGGCGACGGCCGGGTGCTGCGGTTCCATGACGACGGCCGGTTCGTGAGGGCCTGGTCGTCGCCCGGCGCCCAGGACGTCGCGAGCGACGGGTTCTCGGTGTTCGTGCTCGCGCCGTTCCTCAATGTCGTCTCGCATCGCAGCCGGGACGGGGCGGACCTCGGCGCGTTCGTCGCGTCGTTCACGTCGTTCGTGAGCACGCCCTGGTACGACCCGCCGACGATGCGGGCCACCGCGCTGGCCGCGGACCGCTCGGCGCACGCGATCGTCGCCGGGGAGTTCGCGCAGAACCGGAACGCCACCACGCGCACGTGCGCGATCTCGGCGATCACGAACAAGGGCCCGCAGGAGCTACCCGACCCCCTGCGGGGCCCCGGGATCGGCGTCTACGCGGCCGACGGCACACCGGTCGGCCAGTCGCACGCCACCGACGTCGGCTCACCCTGCTGGGCGAACCCCTACACCCGGGAGAGCTACGACAGCTCCGACACCTACATGTCGAGCCGCGCGCTCGCCGCCGATCCGGTGACCGGCGCGATCGCGGCCGCGCCCGACGACGCCTCGGCGCCCGGCGTCGCGTTCTTCGTCCGCTGGCTCGTGGCCGACTCGAACGGTCGTCCGTACGTGGACGGCACGTTCGGACTGCCGAAGCAGGTCGGTTCATCCCTCAACGCCAGCTACACGCCGAACGGCGAGATCCGCCGGCTCGCGTTCGACTGCCGCGCGAACCTGTGGATTCTGACCGACGCCTGGCTGTTCCGCTTCCGCAACACGAACAGCCCCGCACCCGACTGCATCAAGCTCGACGAGCGCGTGATCCTCGGAGAGCCGATCTTCGGCCCTGCGATCAAGCAGGGCGCGCAGGGCCGCCGCTCGCACCTCAGGGTTCCAGTCGCCTGCCCGCCGAGCGGGACGGGCTGCAGCGGGGTCGTCGACGTGACGCTCCGTCCGAAGGTTGCCTGCGCTAGATGCGACCTGCGGCTCAAGGTGCGGTTCAAGATCCGAGCCGGCCGCACGAAGACGCTGTCGCTGAGCCTTGACCCGGCGACGGCCGGGGCGCTCGACGCCGGCGCGACGGTCGCGCTGCGCGCGAAGGCGAGCGGGGCACGGGCGACGGCCCGCCGAGAAGCCGCCCGCCTGCGCGAGGCCGCTGCGATCACGGTGCGATGCGGACCCGGGGGTGCAGTCACCGGAACCGCGCCGCCCGGCGCGCACCTCCTGGTCGGCATGGGCGGGGTGACCACGAGCCTGCGCGCGGGCAGGAGCGGACGTTTCACCGCCGCCGCGGGGGCGGTGCCGCAGGGCGGGGTCGTCACGGTCGCGTTCCCCGGCGGCGTGCGCCTGGCTCCGGCCGGAGCGGCGTGCCTGCGCCGTGACGGCACCCCGGCGCCGGCGCTCACCGGGCCTGAACCCGGCACCGAGACCGGACCGCCGGGCGGGGAGGCTCCGAGCGTTCCAGCGCCCGCGACCAGCACGCTCACCGCCGGCTGCGCCCGTCGTCCCGCCGACCTGGCGCTCACCGCCTCCGGAACGCTCACGCCCGCCGTCGCGGGGTCGGCGGTGAAGGTCGTCTTCACGCCCGACGACATGGCGGCCGGTCCACCGGTGACGCGGACGGCCACGACGGACGCGGCGGGCGCATGGCAGGCGGAGGTCGCCCCTCCGGCACCCGGCACCTGGACCGTCGCCGCGTCGTTCGCCGGCGACGCCGGCCGGTCCGCCGCGACCGCGCCCTCCTGCTCGATCCCCGCCATGCCCTAAAGGCATGGAGCGCTCAGAGCAGGACGCGTCGAAGGTCCCCTAGCAGCGCCGCGAGATGGGCGCAGAAGCGGGCGGCGAGCGCGCCGTCGATGACGCGGTGGTCGTAGCTCAGTGAGAGGGGCAGCACGAGACGCGGCACGAACGCGCTGCCGTCCCACACGGGGCGGGTCGCCGACCGCACGACGCCGAGGATCGCGACCTGCGGCGGGTTGACGATCGGGGTGAACCCGGTCCCGCCGATCCCTCCCAGCGAGGAGATCGTGAACACGGCCCCCGTCATCTCGGTCGGGGAGAGCTTCCCGGCGCGGGCCTTGCCCGACAGCTCGGTCAGCTCGCCTGCGATCTCGAGCAGGCCCTTGCGATCGACGTCGCGGATGACCGGCACGACGAGGCCGCGAGGCGTGTCCGCAGCGAAGCCCAGATGGCGCTCGGCCCGCAGGACGAGCTCTTCGCCCTCGAGCGAGCTTGCGAATCGTGGATAGCTGTCCAGAGCGGCGGCGCAGGCCTTCAGGAGCAGGGCGACCATCGTGACCTTCACATCTGACTGCTCGGCGTTGAGCTGCTTGCGGAACGCCTCGAGGTCCGTGATGTCGGCGTCCTCGTGGTGGGTCACGTGGGGGATCGTCTGCCACGCGGTCGTGAGATTCGCCGCGGCCTTCAGCTGGATGCGGCTCAGGGCGACCCGCTCCGCCGGGCGTGCCCGCTCAGCGGGAGCGGGAGCGGAACCGGGCTCGGCGTTGGCGAGGACGTCGTCCTTGGTGATGCGCCCGCGGGGCCCGCTGCCCTCGACGGAGGCGATGTCGACGCCCAGGTCCCGGGCCATCCGGCGTGCGACCGGACTGGCGTGCACCGTGTCCGACGTGGCGGTGACGGCCGCGGCGCTGCCGGCGGCGTCTTCCTGCGCAGGTGCTTCGGCCGCCGGCTCAGGGGGCGCCGGGACGGCATCGTCGTCGGCTTCGAGCGTGAGGATCACGGCACCTTCGGCGATCCGGTCCTCGAGCTTGACCTTGATCTCCTTCACGACACCGCCGAACGGGGCGGGGATCTCCATCGTCGCCTTGTCGGACTCGAGCGTGATCATCGGGTCATCCTTGGCGATCGCATCACCGACGGCGACCAGGATCTCCACGACGGGAACGTCCTCGAAGTCGCCGATGTCCGGCACGAGGACCTCGGTCAGCGCTGCCATGGTGGTGCTCCCTCGGTGTCGATCTTGTAACGCGCGATCGCCTTCTCGGCTGCGGCATCCTCGCCGAGCGCACGCAATGCGGCGAGCACGACGTGGTGGCGATCCACCTCGAAGAAGCTGCGCAGCACGGCGCGCCTGTCGCTGCGGCCGAACCCGTCGGTCCCCAGCGAGGTCAAGGATCGGTCGCCGATGAACGGGCGGATCTGATCGGGGAAGGCGCGCAGGTAGTCGGTCGCGGCGACGACCGGCCCGGCGTGCCCTTCCATGAGGCCGGTGACATACGGCGTGCGCGCCGCCTCGCCCGGGTGCAGGCGGTTCCATCGCTCGGTCTCCATCCCGTCGCGGCGCAGCTCGGTGAACGAGGTCGCGCTCCACACTTCGGCGGCGATCCCGAAGTCGGCCTCGAGCAGTTCGGCGCCGGCCTCGACCTCGCGCAGGATGGTGCCCGATCCCATCAGCTGCACTCGCGCCCCCTCGCGCCCGCGCAGCAGGTAGGCGCCCCGCAGGATGCCGTCCTCGACGCCGTCGGGCATCGCGGGGTGCCGGTAGTTCTCGTTCATCAGCGTCAGGTAGAAGAAGACGTCCTCCTGCTCGGTGTGCATCCGCCGCATGCCCTCGCGAAGGATCACGGCGACCTCGTAGGCGTAGGTCGGGTCGTAGGCGACGCAGTTGGGGATCAGTGCGGCCTGCAGATGGGAATGGCCGTCCTCGTGCTGGAGCCCCTCCCCGTTCAGCGTGGTGCGGCCCGCCGTGCCACCGAGCAGGAAGCCGCGCGCCCGCGAGTCGCCGGCGGCCCAGGCGAGATCCCCGATCCTCTGGAAGCCGAACATCGAGTAGTAGATGTAGAACGGAACCATCTGGATCCCGTGGTTCGAGTAGGCCGTCGCCGCTGCGATCCATGACGAGAACGCCCCGGGCTCGTTGATGCCCTCCTGGAGAATCTGCCCGGCCTTGTCCTCGCGGTAGAACATCAGCGAGTCGGCGTCCTCGGGCTGATAGAGCTGACCGACCTGGCTGAAGATGCCGAGCTGACGGAACATCCCCTCCATCCCGAAGGTCCGCGACTCGTCGGGCACGATCGGAACCACGCGCGGCCCGATCTGCTTGTCGCGCAGCAGCGCGGCGAGGATCCGCACGAACGCCATCGTGGTCGAGATCTCGCGCTCTCCCGTTCCGTCGAGCTGGCCCTTGAACATCTCCAGCGGCGGGGTCGGCAGCGGCTCGGCGCTGGTGCGCCGGAACGGCAGCGATCCGCCGAGAGCCGCGCGGCGCTCGCGCAGCAGCACCATCTCCGGAGCGTCGTCGGGCGGCTTGAAGTACGAACCCTCGCGCACCTCCTCGTCGCTGAGCGGCAGGTCGAAGCGGTCGCGGAACTTCAGCAGCGCCTCCTGATCCATCTTCTTCTGCTGATGGGTGATGTTCTGGCCCTCGCCGGCCTCCCCCATCCCGTAGCCCTTGATCGTCTTGGCGAGGATCACGGTGGGCTGACCTCTGTGGCGCATCGCCGCCGCGTACGCCGCGTAGACCTTGCGCTCGTCGTGCCCACCGCGGTTGAGCGCCCAGACCTCGTCGTCGGTCATGTGAGCGACGCGCTCGGCGAGCTCGGGGTACGGATGGGCGAAGAAGTGCTCGCGGACGTAGGCGCCCGAACGGGACTTGTAGGTCTGGTAGTCGCCGTCGACGGCCTCCAGCATGCGCCGGCGCAGCAGACCGTCGTCGTCGGCCGCGAGGAGCTCGTCCCAGCGGGAGCCCCAGATCACTTTGATGACGTTCCATCCGGCGCCGCGGAAGTCCATCTCCAGCTCCTGGATGATCTTGCCGTTGCCGCGCACCGGCCCGTCGAGGCGCTGCAGGTTGCAGTTGACGACGAACACGAGGTTGTCGAGGCGCTCGCGGCCCGCCAGCGCCGTCGCGCCCAGGGACTCGGGCTCGTCCATCTCACCGTCGCCCATGAACGCCCAGACCTTGCGGCCCGCCGTGTCGAGCAGGTTGCGGCCCTGGAGGTACTTCATGAAGCGCGCCTGATAGATCGCCATCATCGGCCCGAGGCCCATCGAGACCGTCGGGAACTGCCAGAACTCCGGCATCAGCCAGGGATGCGGGTAGGAGCTCAGGCCGCCAGAGCTCGAGACCTCGCGGCGGAAGCCGTCGAGCTGGTCTGCGCTGATCCGTCCCTCGAGGAACGCGCGCGCGTAGACGCCGGTCGACGAGTGGCCCTGCAGGTAGACCAGATCGCCGCCGTGATCCTCAGAGGGCGCCCGCCAGAAGTGGTTGAAACCGGTCTCGTACAGGGTCGCGATCGACTGGTAGCTGGCGATGTGGCCCCCGAGCTCCGAGGAGTCCTTGTTCGCGCGCAGCACCATCGCGATCGCGTTCCAGCGCAGGATCGAGCGCAGCCGGCGCTCCACCGCCGCGTCGCCGGGGAGCGGCTCCTGGCGGTCGACGCCGATCGTGTTGACGTACGCCGTAGAGAGCCCGGCCTCGACGGGCGCCCCGAGCTCGGCCGCGCGGTCGACGACCGCCCTGATCAGCTGCTGCGCGCGTTCGGGACCGTCGTCGCGCACGACGGCATCGAGGGCCTCCAGCCACTCGCTGGTCTCCAGCGGATCGAGGTCCTCGGGGGTCAAGGTGTCGTCAGTCGCAGCTCGTGTGCGGGTGTGCCGGGCAGGTTGTCGCGTGGGCGAACACTGCACATTGTGACCGTCCCGCGCAACAACGTCTTGACCCGGGTTTACTGTCAATCCGTCCTGCGTCTGAGTGAAGGGGTCGAGATGACGACAGTGGAAGCTGAAGAGCTGCGCCCGGTGACGTCGCTGTGGTGGCTGCTGGTGCTGGTGGGCGTCGCTGCGCTCGGGGTGGGCATCTTCTTCGTCGCCTCCCCACACGAGACGCTCAGCACGTTCGCGGTGATCGCGGGCATCTTCCTGCTCGTCGACGGGGCGCTCGCGATCATCGCGTCGATCTTCGGGCACGGCGAGGGCCGCGGCCTGCTCGCGGTGATCGGTGTGCTCAGCGCGATCGCCGGCCTGATCCTGATCAAGCACCCGTTCGACACGCTCGTCGTGTTCACCATGATCATCGGCGTGTGGTTCGTCGTCGCAGGGATCGTGCGGTTCGTCAGCGCGTTCTCCCTGCCCGAGGGGCGCGGCGCGAGCATCGCGATCGCGCTGCTGGACATCGTCGCCGGCGCCGTGATCCTCGCCTGGCCGGACCTCGGCCTCGCGACGCTCGCGGTGATCATCGGAATCGTGCTCATCATCCGCGGCATCCTCTTCATCGCCGCCGGATGGGAACTGCGCAAGCTCGACAACGCGTGAGGGGGCGCTCTGCCCGAGATGCGTAGTAACTACTGAGGACGCGCGCCCCTGAACAGTGGGACGCTTCAGGCATGCCGATCGCCGCCGATTACCCCTTCCTCAACATCCTGTGGTCGATGCTCATCTTCGTGGGCTTCGTCATGTGGATCTGGCTTGCCATCTCGTGCTTTGCGGACATCTTCCGTCGCCACGACATCGGCGGTTTCGAGAAGGCCGTCTGGATCATCTTCATCATCTTCATCCCGCTGTTCGGCGTCCTCGTCTACCTGATCGCCTACCACAACGGGATCGCCGAGCGCAGCGCGAAGGGTGCCGCGGCGCAGCAGGCCGCGTTCGACGAGCAGGTCCGCCAGGCAGCCGGCAGCAGCAGCCCGGCGAGCGAGATCGCGACGGCCCAGTCGCTTCTGGAGGCCGGCACCATCAGCCAGGCCGAGTTCGACAACATCAAGGCCAACGCACTCAAGAGCTGAGGCCGGGCCGAACAGGCACCCTCTTGTAGCCCGCGACAAGCGGCCGCCCCGAAGGGCCCCCGGCACACCGGCCGATCGCGTCTAATCGGCGCATGGCCTCTCTCTGGACGACCAAGCGGGACGGCGGCGTCGTCGTCGCCACCTATGACAACGCGCCGATGAACTACTTCTGCGCCGAGGGCGCAGGGGAGCTCGCGGGGCTGATCGAGGAGTGGCGCGACCCGTCGGTGCGCGCCGTCGTGCTGGGCGGCGGCGGAGACCGCGGGGCGTTCCTGACGCACTACAGCGTCGAGGAGCTGCTCGCAGCGGCGAGCGACCGTGAGGCGATGCGCATAAGCGGGACGTCGCTCACGCGTGGCTACCACGCACTGCTCCTCTCCCTGCGCGACCTGCCCAAGCCGATCGTCGTGGCGATGAACGGCAACACGATGGGCGGCGGGCTCGAGCTGTCGCTGGCCTGCGACATCCGCGTCGGCCAGCATGGCGACTTCCGCTACGGCTTCCCGGAGGTCCGGCTCGGGATCATTCCCGGTGGCAGCGGCACCCAGCGGCTTTCGCGGCTCATCGGCGCCGGCCGCGCCGTCGAGTTCATCATGCGCTCGCGCGTCGTCGAACCCACCGTCGCACTCGAGCTCGGCATCGTCCACGAGCTGGCCGATGACGCCCTCGCACGCGCGCGCGTGATCGCCACCGAGCTCGCCGAGCTCCCGCCGCGGGCGATCGCCGCGGTCAAGCTCTCCGTCTACGGCGGCAGCGACACGCACCTGCAGGCCGGTCTCGAGATCGAGAGCGCCTGCTTCCTGGACACGATGCTCTCCGACGACGGACTCGTCGCCATGCAGCAGTACGTCGACCTCCCGTACGAGCAGCGCCGCGACTGGCTCGAGCGCCGCGAGCCGGGGACGTACTCTGGAACCTGAGCGATGACGACACGTCCCGCGATCACCAGCCTGCTGCTCTCGCGCCGCGACCTGCAGTTCCTGCTCTACGAGTGGCTCGAGATCGAACAGCTCAGCGAGCGGCCGCGCTACAGCGGGCAGTCGCGCGAGATCTACGACGAGGTGCTCGAGCTCGCCGAGCGGCTCGCCACCGACATGTTCGCGCCGCACAATCGCGACGTCCGACGTGGACGAGCCCCACCTCGAGGACGGCCGCGTCGTGCTCACCCCCGGCGTCGGGGAGGCGCTCGCCGCGTTCGCGGAGGCGGGGCTCACCGGCACGGGCCTCGACGAGTCGGTCGGGGGCATGCAGCTCCCGCTCGTGCTGTCGAGTGCCGTGTTCGCGTGGTTCCATGCCGCGAACACGGGCACCACGGGCTACGCGATGCTGACCACAGCGGCCGCGAACATGCTCGTGGCGAACGCCGCACCCGACCAGGTCGAGCGCTGGGTGCCGCCGATGATCGAGGGCCGCTTCTTCGGCACGATGTGCCTCTCCGAGCCTCAGGCGGGTAGCTCGCTCGCGGACATCACGACGCGCGCGGTGCCCCAGGCGGACGGGACCCACCGGCTGTTCGGCACGAAGATGTGGATCAGCGGCGGCGAGCACGAGCTCGCCGAGAACATCGTCCATCTCGTGCTGGCGAAGACGCCGGACGGCCCGCCCGGCGTGAAGGGCATCAGCCTCTTCATCGTGCCGCGCTTCCTGCTCGACGAGGACGGCCGCGCCGGCGAGCCGAACGACGTCGTCCTCGCCGGCCTGAACCACAAGATGGGCTACCGAGGGACGGTCAACACGGTGCTCGGGTTCGGCGAGGGCGCACACACCCCGGGCGGTGAGCGCGGCGCGGTGGGCTACCTCGTCGGTGAGCCGCACCGCGGCCTCGCCTACATGTTCCGGATGATGAACGAGGCCCGGATCGGCGTCGGGCTCGGCGCCACCGCGCTCGGCTACACGGGCTATCTCAAGTCGCTGCAGTACGCGCGCGAGCGCCCGCAGGGCAGGTCGCGGCGAGCACCGCGACCCCGCCTCCCCCCAGGTGCCGATCATCGAGCACGTCGACGTGCGGCGCATGCTGCTCGCCCAGAAGAGCTACGTCGAGGGCGCGATGGCGCTCGTGCTGTTCTGCGGGCGCCTCCACGACGACGTCGAGAGCCTCGAGGACGACGAAGGCCGCCGGCGAGCGCTGCTCCTGCTCGACATCCTCACGCCGATCGCCAAGAGCTGGCCGTCGCAGTGGTGCCTGGAGGCGAACTCGCTCGCGATCCAGATCCACGGCGGCTACGGCTACTCGCGCGAATACGACGTCGAGCAGCACTACCGCGACAACCGCCTCAACCCGATCCACGAGGGCACCCACGGCATCCAGGCCCTCGACCTGCTCGGACGCAAGGTCACGATGCAGGACGGAGAGGCGTTCCGGCAGCTGACCGCGGCGATCCGCGCCGGGGTCGAGCAGGGCCGCGCGACGCGGCGGCGAGGCGGCCGATCTGGCCGGCCGGCTCGACATGACGCTCGCGCGCCTCGAGGTCGTCACGGGCGACGTCTGGGGCTCCGGGCGATGTCGCTGGGACGCTCGCCAACGCCACCGCGTATCTGGAGGCGACCGGCCACATCGTCGTCGCCTGGATGTGGCTCGAGCAGTTCCTCGCCGCCGGCGACGCGCACGACGCGTTCTACGAGGGCAAGCGCCAGGCCGCACGATTCTTCTTCCGGTACGAGCTCCCGCGCACCGGCCCGCTGCTCGATCTCGTCGGGGAGCGCGATCGCACCGCGCTGGAGATGCGGGACGACTGGTACTGACAGGCCCGCCACAGGTCCCGGTAACGCAACAGGCCCCTGCGACCAAGTACAGGTATGAGACCCGACGAGCTTCCGCGGATCGCTCACGATCCGGCGGTCTTCGAGGAGTTCTACCGTGACCATGTCGAGGCGGTGCAGCGCTTCGTCGCGCGGCGCGTCGCAGACCCCCATCTCGCGGCGGACCTCACCGCGGACGTGTTCCTCGCGGCCATCGATGCGGCACCGTCCTACCGGACCGGGCGCGGCGCTCCGGGCGCGTGGCTGCTGGGCATCGCGCGCAACGTGGTCTCGGCCGAGCACCGCCGCGCGGGCCGCGAGCGGAGCGCTCGTGCGCGGATCGACGCCGGCGGGCTGCTCGACGCCGACGACGTCACGCGCATGCAGGACCGCATCGACGCAGCGGCTCGCGCGCGAGAGATGTATGCCGCGCTCGCCGGCCTTCCCGAGGGCGAGCGCGCGGTCTTCGAGCTGATCGCGCTCGACGACCTCACTCCGACCGAGGCCGCCGCGGTCCTCGGCATCCGGCCGATCACCGCCCGCGTGCGCCTGCACCGTGCGCGGGCGACGCTCCGCGGCACGCTCTTCGACGACGGCTCGCACCCGCTGATCCAACCGATGGAGGCCTGACATGACCACAACCGAGCGCTTCGAAGACCGGCTGCTCGAGCAGCTGCGGACCGTCGTCGTCGACGCCGGCCCGCCGATGCCCGAGCTCGTCACGAGCCGCCGGCCGCGGACGGCCCGTCTGGCACTCGCCGGCGCGGGCGTCGCCGCGGCGACCGCGGCCGTCGCGATCGTCGCCGCGAGCAACGACGCGACGCCCAGCGCCTACGCCGTGCAGTCGCGTGCCGACGGTGCGGTCACGGTGTCGATCCACAGCCTCAGCGACGCGGACGGCCTGCAGCGCAAGCTGCGCGCCGCGGGCGTCCCCGCTGTCGTCGACTACGTTCCCGGCGGCCGGAGTGGCTGCGCCGGGCCCGGCCTCCCGGCACCCGGCGCCGCAGGGAAGGGCGCGACGCTGCACACCGAGATCCGCGGCAAGGACGACGGACCGACCTTCTCGCAGGAGGGACAGGCGGGAGGCCCCCCGCCCGGGGGCGACGGGATTCGCGGGGGAATAAGTCAGGTCATGGTCGGCAGCGACGGCGCGCGGTTCACGATCGACCCGGGAGCCATCCACCCCGGTGACAAGGTCTACATCACCACCTCGAGCGGCGCGGTCAGCTCGATCGCCATGGCCATCGGGAAGACCAGGCCGGCCACCCCCTGCCCGCCGGCTCCGCCGGCCCCGTAGCCGCCGCCGGCGCCGTCTATTCTGACGGGCGCCGTGAAGCCCAACCGCTCCGTCCCGGCCGCCACCGTCATCCCCGTCCTGATCTATCCGGACGTGCGGGAGGCGGTGGCCTGGCTCGGCGCGGCGTTCGGATTCGCCGAGCGGGTGAGGATCGGCGAGAACCACCGCGCGCAGCTGAGCGTCGGCGATGGGGCGGTCATCATCGGCGACGTGCGGGGCACGCGCCGGCCCCCGCGCCCCGGCGAGGTCACCCATTCGGTGATGGTGCGCATCGACGACGCCGCCGCGCACTGCGAGCATGCGCGCCGCCACGGTGCGCGGATCCTCATGGAGCCGACCGACTTCGAGTACGGAGAGCGCCAGTACAGCGCCGCCGACCCGGCCGGGCACGAGTGGACGTTCTCCGAGACGCTGGCGGACGTCGCCCCGGAGGAATGGGGTGGAACCTCGGTCGGCGCGAGCTGACCTTCGCCGGTTGCAATCATGGAGGGCGTGCCGACCGTGACCGCAACTGACCGCCGCCGCTGGGTCGCCCTCTACGTCCTCTGCACGGGCATGCTGATGATCGTGCTCGACGTGACCGTCGTGAACGTCGCGCTGCCCTCGATCCAGGACGACCTGGGCTTCTCCCAGTCGAGCCTGGCCTGGGTCGTCAACGCGTACCTGATCGCCTTCGGCGGGCTGCTGCTGCTCGCCGGGCGCCTCGGCGACCTCATCGGGCGCCGCACGATCTTCCTGTCGGGACTCGCCGTCTTCACGACCGCCTCGGTGCGTCTGCGGCGCGGCCCAGAGCCAGGAGATGCTCGTCGGCGCGCGCTTCATCCAGGGCATCGGCGGGGCGATGACCTCGGCGGTGATCCTCGGCATGATCGTCACGATGTTCCCCGAGCCGCGCGACCAGGCGAAGGCGATCGGCGTCTACGCCTTCGTCGCCTCGGCCGGCGGCTCGGTCGGCCTGCTCGCCGGCGGCGTGCTCACGCAGTCGATCAACTGGCACTGGATCTTCTTCGTCAACATCCCGATCGGCATCGCGACGGTCGTGCTGGCCCGGCGGCTGCTCGAGCGCGACCCGGGCATCGGCTTCGGCGACGGCGCCGACGTCCCGGGCGCGGTCCTGATCACGAGCTCGCTGATGCTCGGCGTCTACACGATCGTCGGGCCGGCGGCCGACCACGGCTGGGGCTCGGCGGCCGCGCTCGCGCTCGGCGCCGGCTCGCTGGCGCTGCTCGCCGCGTTCTTCGTCCGCGAGCGCGCGCGCCCGCAACCCGCTCGTGCCGCTGCGGATCTTCCGCTCGCGCAACGTCGTCGGCGCGAACGTCGTGCAGATGCTCTCGGTGCCCGGCATGTTCGGCGTGTTCTTCCTCGGCGCGCTGTACCTGGAGCGGGTGCTCGGCTACGACGCGCTGCAGATCGGCTTCGCCTTCCTGCCGACGACGATCGTCATGGGCACGCTGTCGCTGCGCTACTCCGAGCGGCTCGTCATGCGCTTCGGCGCCGCAGGACGTGCTGCTCCCGGGCCTCGCGCTGATCGGGGTGTCGCTGCTGCTCTTCAGCCTCGCGCCGGTCGACGGCGAGCTACTGGACGAACGTGCTGCCCGTGATGATCCTGCTCGGCTTCGGCGCCGGCCTGGCGTTCCCGGCGCTGATGAACCTGGCGATGTCGGGTGCCACGAACGCGGACGCCGGCCTCGCGTCCGGGCTCGTCAACACGTCGGCGCAGATCGGCGGCGCGCTCGGCCTGGCGCTGCTCGCGACGATGTCGGCGACGCGCAGCAAGAACCTGATCGCCGACGGCGACAGCGAGGCGTCCGCGCTGACGAGCGGCTACCACCTGGCGTTCCTGATCGGCGCCGGGCTGATCGTGGTGGCGCTGATCGTCGCGGTCACGGTGCTCCAGCCGGCCCCGCACCCCGCGCATCAGCACGCGCAGAGCGGCGCGCCGCTGGCCGAGACCGCCGGTGGCGACTGAGGCACCGTGGCGTTCGTCCCGCCCGCCCGCCATCTCCTGCGCGCCAAGGACCTGGCGGACGCGCGCTACTCCGAGCCGCTGCGCGTCGACGATCTGGCGCGCGCGGCCGGCCTCTCACGCGCGCACTTCAGCCGCGAGTTCCGCCGCGCCTTCGGCGAGTCGCCGCACGCCTACCTGCTGACGCGCCGCCTCGAGCGGGCGGCCGCGCTGCTGCGCAACACCGACCGCTCGGTCGCCGACATCTGCTTCTCGGTCGGCCTGCAGAGCGTCGGCTCGTTCACGACGAGCTTCACGCGCACCTACGGCGTCTCGCCGACCGCCTACCGGGCGAGGTACCCGCCGGCGACCGAGCAGGCGCTCGTCCCCGCCTGCGTCGTGCGCGTCTACGGCCGCCCGCAACGCAGCACGTTTCGAGAAGACAGCGCCGCCGGCGCCGGATTAGTGTCGTCGACAGCAGTCCAACGACCCCGAAGGAGGACGACATGATCACGATCGCCACCGCCCAGCTCTGGGTGCACGACCAGGACGAGGCGCTCGCCTTCTACACCGAGAAGGTCGGCATGGAGGTGCGCTCCGACGTGACGCTCGCCCGAGATGGGCGACTTCCGCTGGCTCACGGTCGGCCCGGCCGGGCAGCCCGACGTCGCGATCGTCCTGATGGCGATTCCCGGCCCGCCGGTCGATGGACGACGAGACGGCCGAGCAGGTCCGCACCCTGATGGCCAAGGGCTTCGCCGGCACCGTCTTCCTGACCACCGACGACTGCCAGGCGTCCTACGAGGAGCTCAAGGCCCGCGGAGTGGAGTTCACCGAAGGCGCCCGAGGAGCGCCCCTACGGGATCGACTCGGGCTTCCGCGACCCGTCGGGCAACTCGCTGCGCCTCACCCAGGTCCGTGACCTGGCCACGCTCTGAGGAATCAGCTGCCGGTCGCGGCGCCCGGCTCCGGCCAGGCGCCGTGGTCGCGCACCCAGTCACGCCGCTTGTCGAACGGCTGTGCGACGTAGTCGCGCATGAGGGCCAGCGCCTCGTCGGTGGTGATGGTCTTCAGCCATTCCTCCGCCTCGACGCGCAGGCCCTCCTGCATCGGGAGGTTCGCGCCGCGCACGACCGCCCGCTTCGCCGCGGTCAGCGCGACCGCGGACTGGCGCTTCAGGCGCTCGGCCACCTCGAGCGCCCGCGCACGGGCGTCATCGGCCAGCTCGTTGACGATGCCGAGCTCGAGCGCGCCCTCGGGCGTCACGTATCTGCTGCGCAGCAGGAAGTCGAGCGCGCGGCTGCGGCCGATGGCGCGTGCGAGCAGCTGCGAGCCGGTGCCCGTCAGGATGCCGAGGCTCGCCTCCGGGAAGCCGATCAGGTAGTCGCCTCGCTGCATGATGCGGATGTCGCAGTTCAGCGACAGCTCCAGGCCCCCGCCGCCGGTGTCGCCGGTCATCGCGGCGATCACCGGCTTGTCGAGGTAGGACAGCGACTGCAGCAGCCCGTGCCAGCCGTAGATCAGGTCGTAGGAGCGGCGGATCAGCTCCTCGCGGTCCTCCGCCAGGTCGACGAGCTCCTCGACGCTGTAGTGGGTGATGTACCGGTCGGGGATCGCCCCGGTGATGATCACCACGCGGACGTCCGGCTCGCGCCAGCGGGGCAGCATCTCGGCGAGCCCGGCCGCGCTCTCTCCGATGAAGTAGTTCATCGGAGGGTTGTTGTGTGCCGCGACGATGATCCCGTCGTGGTCCTCGACATCCCAGACGCTCATCCGCCGATGCTAGGAGGGCTCGCGGGCCGCCGCCGGCCAGATGCGACTGCGGCCTGTGACTCTCCCAGAACGCGTGATCATCGCCGGCGAACCGCGCTCCGAACCGTCATGTCCGATTCCCGCCGGAAAACCGGTCGCCGGTGTGCGACCGTGTGCCTGTGCTGATCGACGCCGATCGACTCTGGGACGCGGTCGCCGCCGGGCGATTCGCGCTTCGACGGCTGGGTCGTCGTCGGCGTCACGTCGACCGGGATCTACTGCCGGCCCAAGCTGCCCGGCCCGCACTCCGAAGCGTGAGAACGTGCGGTTCTTCGCGACGGTCGCCGCCGCGCAGGCGGCCGGGCTGCGCGCGTGCAAGCGCTGCCGGCCGGACGCCTCGCCGGGCTCGCCCGAGTGGGATCATCGCGCCGACCTCGTCGGCCGCGCGATGCGCCTGATCGCCGACGGAGTGGTCGATC
Source organism: uncultured Solirubrobacteraceae bacterium (assembly GCA_963817295.1). GTDB lineage: Bacteria > Actinomycetota > Thermoleophilia > Solirubrobacterales > Solirubrobacteraceae > F1-60-MAGs163. The sequence continues at coordinate 20,309 of CAWFOF010000026.1, forward strand.
GCGAGGGCGTCGCCGGGCTCGCACGGCGGCTCGGCTACACCACCCGCCACGTCCAGCGCGAGCTCACGGCGGTCGTCGGCGCCGGGCCGCTGGCGCTCGCGCGGGCGCAGCGCGCGCAGACGGCGCGCATCCTGCTCGAGACGACGGAGCTGACGATCATCGAGGTGGCGTTCGCCGCCGGGTTCCAGAGCGTGCGCCAGTTCAACGCCACGGTGCGCGAGGTGTTCGCGATGACGCCGCGCGAGCTGCGCGCGCGCGCCGGCGACCCGCGCGGTCGCGCCGCGGGCGACGGCGCGATCGCGCTGCGCCTGCCCTACCGGGCGCCGCTCGACGCGGACGCGCTGCTCGGGTTCCTCGTGGCGCGGGCGGTCCCGGGCGTCGAGAGCGGGGGCGACGGGCGTCTACCGGCGCAGCCTGCGCCTGCCGCACGGCGCCGGAATCGTGGAGCTGCGAGCCGCCGACGGCCACGTCGACGCCCGGCTGGCCGGCTCGAGGATCTGCGCGACCTCGCCGCCGCGGTCCAGCGCTGCCGCGCGCTGCTGGACCTCGACGCCGACCCCGGCGCGGTCGACGCGGCGCTCGGCGCGCGACGAGCTGCTCGGCCCGCTCGTGCGGGCGGCCCCGGGCCGGCGGGTGCCGGGCCACGTCGACGGGGCGGAGCTCGCGGTGCGCGCCGTGCTCGGCCAGCAGGTGTCGCGTCGCGGGCGCCCGCACGCTCGCGGGGCGCCTCGTCGCCGAGCATGGCGAGCCGCTCGCGCGGCCGCTCGACGGCGTCACGCACACGTTCCCGTCGCCCGCGGCGCTCGTCGAGGCCGACCCGGAGACCTGGGCGATGACGCGCGCGCGGCGCCGCGCGCTCGGCGGCCTGGTCGGCGCGCTCGCCTCCGGTGAGCTCGCGCTCGACCCGGGCGCTGATCGCGAGGAGGCGCGCGAGCGGCTGCTGGCCCTGCCCGGCATCGGGCCCTGGACGGCGGGCTACGTCGCGATGCGCGCCCTGCGCGACCCCGACGTGTTCCTCCCCACGGACCTCGGCGTGCGGCGCGCCCTGGAAGCGCTCGGCCGTGACGGGCGCCCGGCCGCCGCCGCGCAGCTCGGCCGCCGCTGGAGCCCGTACGGGTCGACGGCGGTCCAGCATCTGTGGGCGAGCCTGGCGAGCGCGGCACCTGCCGCGCAGAGGCGGCGCGCGGCATGAGCACCGTCCACACGATCGTCGAGAGCCCGATCGGCGACCTGCTGCTCACCGGCGACGGCGAGGCGCTGACGGGCCTGTGGATGCAGGACGGGCCGGGCGGGCCGCGGACTCCCGCGGGGCGCCGTGACGACGCGGCCTTCGCCGCGGCGCGCGACGCAGCTCGACGAGTACTTCGCCGGCGCGCGCACGGCGTTCGACCTGCCGCTGCGCGCGAGTGGCACGGAGTTCCAGCTGCGCGTCTGGGGTGCGCTGCGCGAGATTCCGTACGGCGAGACGAGTACCTACGGGCAGCTCGCGACGCGCATCGGCCACGACGGCGCCGCTCGTGCTGTCGGCGTGGCCAACGGACAGAACCCGATCGCGGTCATCGTGCCGTGCCACCGCGTGATCGGGGCCGACGGCACGCTGACCGGGTTCGGCGGCGGCCTCGAGCGCAAACGGCTGCTGCTCGACCTCGAGGCCGGCGCGCTGCGTCTCGCGCTCTGAGCTTGCTCGCCGTGCGCGCGAATGAGATGGTCGTCGCTCGCCACCGAAGCAGGAGGGGAATGTCATGGCTGAAGGACTGGTCCTCGAGTTTGCGGGCATCGGGCGTGAGACCTACGACGCGGTGAACGCGCGGCTGGGAATCGACGCCGTAGCGGGCACCGGCGACTGGCCGGCCGGTCTCCTGTTCCACTCCGGAGGCGAGACGGACGACGGCATCGTCGTCGTCGAGGTGTGGGAGTCGCGTGAGGCGCAGGCCGCGTTCATGGAGTCGCGTCTGGGGCAGGCGCTCCAGGAGTCCGGCGTGACGGGCCCGCCCTCGCGGGTTCTGTGGGCCAGTCTGTTCGCGGTCCAGAACCTCTCCGGCTGAAACGGGTTCTAAGCCTCAAACCCGCTCGGCGTCGAGCTCGCGCTGGCGCGCGGCGATCTTGCCGCGCCGCTCGCGCAGCTCTCCGTCGAGCTGATCGAGCTGTGCACGGCGCCGGGCGACCAGCTCGAGCTGGCGCCGCACGATCGTGTCGAGCTCGGCGAGGATCCTGCGCCGGCGCGCCGCTGACGTGCGCTCGCGGCGGAACTCCTCGCGCAGCATCCGGCGCGCCTCCTGGGCCTCGACGAGCTCGCGCAGCTCCTCGAGGCTGACGCCGAGCAGGTCGCGCAGGCGCAGCAGCTCGCGCAGCTGCTCGACGTCGTGTTCGGTGTAGGTCCGGTGCGCCCCCGCCTCGCGGTCCTTGGCGCCGGGCACCAGCCCGATCTCCTCGTAGTAGCGGATCGTGCGCGGCGTCGTGCCGACGGCGTGCGCGACCTCACCGATGCGCATCGGCCACCGCCATCTCGGCGTTCGCGGGAATGCGGTCGCTGCGCGGGCGCATGAGCGAGACGATCGCACCGAGCAGGGACGTCGCCGCGAGCACCCACATCGCGACGTGCAGATTGTGGATGAACGGGTCGAGCGCCGCGGGCGAGAGCCCCGTCGACAGGCCGGAGAAGATCGAGAGCAGCGTCGACCGCGGGACGGCACTCGTCACGATCGCGAGCAGCAGCGCGATCGAGAGCACCGAGCCGGTGTTCTGCAGCATCATCCGCGTGCCGGCGGCGATTCCGCGGCGGTGGATCGGGACCGCGCCCATCATCGCGGCGGTGTTCGGGGAGTTGAACATGCCCATGCCCAGCCCGGCCACGAGCAGCCACGTCGCGGTGATCGCGTACGGCGTCGTCGTGCCGATCATCGTCATTCCGGCGATGCCGACGGCGGAGACGACGAGCCCCAGCGCCGCCAGCCCGCGTGCCCCGTGGCGGTCGGCGTAGCGCCCGGCGATCGGCGAGCTGACGAGCACCCCGAGCGCGAGCGGCGCGAGCTTGACGCCGGCGACGATCGGGTCATCGCCGAGCGCGCCCTGGAAGTACAGGACGAAGACGAACGTCAGCGAGAAGCGCGAGAGGCCGGCGAGAAACGCGGCGCCCGTCGCGGCCGAGAAGGCGCGGTCCTCGAACAGGTGGAGGTCGAGCATCGGCGCGCGGACACGGCGCTCGACCAGGATGAACGTCGGCAGAAGCACCGCCGCGACGATCAGCGACCCGATCGTCAGAGGGTCGTTCCAGCCGACGAGGCCTCCGCGCGAGATGCCGAGCGTGAGGCCCGTGAGGCCCCCGACGAACGTCACCGTGCCCCACCAGTCGAAGTGATCCTCGACCTCGGGGACGACCAGTTCCCGCAGGATCACCGCGGCCCAGGCGGTGCCGAGCAGCCCGAGCGGGACGTTGAACCAGAAGACCCAGTGCCAGGAGAGCTCGACCAGCGCCCCGCCGAGCACCGGCCCGATCACGAGACCGACGGCCGCGACCATCACGTTCGTTCCCATCGCCACGCCGAGCTGGTCCCTTGGGAAGGCGTCGGTCACGAGCGCGGCGGCGTTGGCGAAGATCAGCGCCGCACCGACGCCCTGCACGATGCGCCAGAGGATCAGGTCCGTTCCCCCGCTCGCGAACCCGGCCCCGAGCGAGGCGAGCGAGAAGATGAGCAGCCCCGCGACGTACGCGCGCCGGCGGCCGAAGACGTCGGACATGCGCCCGAACGTCAGCACGAGCACCGTCGAGGCGATCATGTACGCGAGGATCACCCAGACGAGCGTCAGCAGGCCGACGCCGAGCGCCCGCTCGAGGTCCGGCAGGGCGATGATCAGCGTCCCGGAGTTGACCGTCGCGAGCAGCATCCCGAGGCTCGTGCACGACAGGGCCCACCACTTGTAGTGCTCGTGATCGGCGCTCACGCCGAGCCGCCGTACGCCCACGTCCCCTCCCGAAGCTGTTTCTTACGTGAACGTCAGATTAGCATGGCGCCGAGGTGCTGCGGCCGACCCCGGCCTGCACGACCGGGACCTTCGCGACCGTGAGCAACTTCCGGCGGTTCTGAGCACGAGCTCTTGCAGTCGATCATCTAGGGTCGGCTGATGCTGCGAGATGCTTCCCACACCATGCTCCCTGCGACCGCGGGCCTCGCGGACGACGGCCGCCTGAAGGTCGGCGGATGCATCGTCGCCGATGTCGTGGCCGAGGTCGGCACCCCAGCGCTGCTGGTCGACGAAGAAGGTCTGCGCGCGACGGCGCGCGCCCATCTGGCGGCGCTCCGTTTGCGCCATCCAAAGAGCGACGTGTACTTCGCCAGCAAGGCGTTCCCGTGCCCGGCGATCGCCGGGCTGTTCGCCGAGGAGGGCCTGGGCTGCGACGTCGTCTCCGCCGGCGAGCTGATGCTGGCGCTGGCGGGCGGCGTCCCGCCGCAGCGCATCCTCATGCACGGCAACGCCAAGACGGACGCGGACCTGCGCGCCGCGCTCGACGCGGGCATCGGCCTGATCGTGGTGGACGGGTTCGACGAGATCGGCCGGCTGGAGCGCCTCGCGCAGCGCCCGCAGCGCGTCCTCCTGCGCGTGAATCCCGGCGTCTTCGCGCCGACCCACGAGGCGATGGCGACCGGTCACGACGGCTCGAAGTTCGGCGTCGTGGCCGAGGACGTCCCGGCCGCGATCGGGCGCATCGAGCGCCTCGAGATGGTCGAGCTCGAAGGGCTGCACGCGCACATCGGCTCGCAGATCCTCGAGCTCGAGCCGTTCGCGCGCTGCGCGCAGGCGCTGGCTGGGTTCGGCGAGTTCGCGACCTACGATCTCGGCGGCGGGCTCGGCGTGCGCTACACCCCCGATGACGCCGCCGCCCCGACCGTCGAGGCCTATGCCGAGGTGCTTGTCGGCGCGGTCCACGAGCATCTGGGTGACGAGTGCCGGATCATCGTCGAGCCGGGTCGCTCGCTCGTCGCGCAATCCGGCGTGACGGCGTATACGGCTGTCACGGTCAAGCGAGGGGCGCACACCTTCCTCGCCGTCGACGGAGGGATGGGCGACAACCTCGAACCGATGCTCTACGGCCAGCGCTTCACGCCGCTGATCCTCGATCCGCCTCCCAACCGCGAGCCCGAGACGTGCGCCGTCGTCGGGCCCCATTGCGAGACCGGTGACCGGCTCGTCGGGACGAGCGAGCTCCCGCGCCCGCAGGTCGGCGATGTGGTGCTGCTCCCCGTCACCGGCGCCTACTGCTACACGCTCGCCAACAACTACAACGGTGCCCGGAGGCCGCCGGTCGTGCTGCTGCGCGACGGCGACGCGCGCACGATCGTGCGCCGGGAGACTGCCGGGGACCTGCTCAAGCGGCAGGTCCTGGACTCTGGAGCAGCGGCGTTCGCATGACCTACGAGCTGCGCTCCGACACGTTCACCCGGCCGACCGACGAGATCCGCGCCGTCATGGCACAGGCGGTCGTCGGCGACGACGTCTGGGGTGAGGATCCGACCGTCATCGCCCTCGAGGAGCGCGTCGCGGCGCTCACCGGCAAGGATGCCGCGCTGTTCGTCCCGTCAGGGACGATGGGCAACGCGATCGCGCTGCGCCTGCACGCCGGCCAGGGCGACCGGATCTTCGTGCACGAGCACGCGCACATCGTCGAGCACGAGGGCGGTGGTCCCGCCGCGCTCTGGGGCATCGACGCGCACCGGCTGCCGGGACCGGACGGCCGTCTGGAGCCCGGGACGATCGCCGCGCTGCTGCCCCAGGACACCGGCGACGTGCACCTGTCCACCCCGCGGCTCGTCTGCGTTGAGAACACGCACATGTATTCCGGCGGTCGCGTCTGGCCGCTCGCCGAACTTGAGGCGCTGGCGACGTGGTCGCGGGCTCACGGGCTGGGCGTGCACATGGATGGCGCGCGGCTCTTCAACGCCGCGGTCGCCCTCGGCGCCCCGGTCGGCCAGATCACACAGCACGTCGACACCGTCCAGTTCTGCCTGTCGAAAGGCCTCGGCGCCCCGGTCGGCTCGATGCTTGCGGGCCCGGAGCACCTGATGCGCGGGGCGCGGCGGGTGCGCAAGCTGCTCGGCGGGGGAATGCGCCAGGCCGGCGTGCTGGCGGCCGCCGGGATCCACGTGCTCGACCACCACGTGGAGCGCCTCGCCGACGATCATGCGAATGCGCGGGCGCTCGCCGATGGGATCGCCGTGAGCGGTGGGCGGCTGTCGATCGACCCCGCGCTCGTCGAGACGAACATCGTCTGCTGCACGGTCACCGACGCCGGAGACTCCGCGGGAGCCGTGGTGTCGGATCTTGCCGCCGTGGGCGTGATGGCCGACCCGCTCGACCATCGCATCGTCCGGTTCGTGACGTCGATGGAGATCGATGCCGCGGGCATCGACGGAGCGCTCGCCGCGGCCGCGCCGGTGCTCAGCAGGCGGTGACCGCGACCCGCGCGATGGTCGTCAGCGACTGGTAGTAGACATCGCGCTGGAAGCCCGGCGCGGGGAACAGGAAGGCCTGGCTCGGGGAGGGCACGTCGACGCGGGCCTTGTCCGCACCGCTGTCGAGGTCCAGGACGACGAGCTGGTCGCTTCCCGTCCGCAGGGAGGCGCGGCGCGCGCGCGAGGACTGCGCGAGGACCTGGAGCGCCGGCCTCAGCGCGCGGCGCACCAGCGGCCGTCGCAGCGTCTGGCTGTCGCGCCAGTCCTGGGCGACGAGCTCGCGCGTGTCCGGGTAGAGGATCAGGTGCCCCGCGTGGGCGAAGCCGTCGCGGCGCCAGAGCGGCTCGAGCTCGTCGCCGACCAGGCGCCAGGCGCGCAGCACGGCGTTGCCCGCGTCGTAGGCGACGACCACCCCTCCCTGCGGGTCCCACGCCGGCGGGTTGGACTGGGTACCGAACGGCAGTCCGCTGATCTCGACCGACCGCACCGCCTGATCGTCGTCGCGCCGCGCCCACCACAGGCGGACCGGATCCGGTGACTCGCCCGCGCCGCGCATCGTGCGGTCGGTGTGGTTGCGCCCGTTGTCCATCCAGAGGACGTGCTCGTCGGTGATCACCGGGTCCCAGCCGTAGCTGCGACCGGCCTGGGGGCCGTAGCGCGGCTGCCACCGCTCGTCGATCACGAGCCGCCCGGCCGCGCGGTCGAGCCGCAGCCGGAACACGACCGTCGTCCCGACGGCGATCACGCTCTCCCCGTCCGACGAGAGCCGCGCGACCGATGGCTCCGGCAGGCGCACCGCCGGCACCACGGGGAGCAGCGTCTCGGGGTCGAGCACCGACACGGTCGAAGGCTCGCGGCCGGCCGGCGCATCGCAGTCCTTCAGCACGAGCTCGCCGCCGTCGAGGATCACGCACGAGTTGTGGGGGCCCGCCACCGGCAGACGGCGGGCGGCCAGCACGTCGAGGCCGGGGCTCAGGCGGTGGGCCCAGCGGCCGAAGATCATGTGGATGTCGCCGCTCGCGTGCGCGGCGAGCCCGCCGGGCCAGTATCGCCCCCCGGGAAGCCGCGGGGTCTTCGCGACGACCTCGAGCGTCTCCGGGTCGAGCCGCTCGACCCAGCCCTCGACCGGCCGCGACTGCTCGCCGCCGAGCGGGATGCCGTGGCGCAGCGCGTAGAGCTCGCCGGGGTCGCGTCGCAGCAGGACGTCGGTCGCGAAGGCGTCGCGGACGGCCCGCACCTCGAGCCGCTCGCCGGGCCGGATGCCGAGACCCGGCACACCGTCGGCACAGCAGCGGCGCTCGGGCCCGCCGTCCTCGCCGGTCCACGGCTGGGGCCAGTACGCGCCGGCCATCGCTCAGAGCCCGGCTTCGCGCAGCACGATCTCGAGGTCCTGGATGCGGTCCTGGCCCCAGAACAGCTCGCCCTCGAACACGAACACGGGGACGCCCCAGTGCCCGAGGGCGGCCAGCGCCTCGGTGTTCGCGTCGACCCGCACCCGCAGCGCGGAGTCCTCGAGCGCCGCGACGCACTCCGGCCAGCCCAGGCCGGCGCGCTCGCAGACCTCGCGCAGGCCGGCGTCGCTCGCGACGTCGACCGCGCGCGCCCAGATGCCGGCGCTCGCCTCGAGCACGAACTCGCGCTCGCGGCCCACGTCGATCGCATGCTCGCCCACGAGCAGGCAGCGGATCGCGCCGTCGCCGATCGGATCGTGGATCCGGCCGAACGGCATCCCGAGCCGATTCGCCTCGCGCTTCACGTCGCGCAGGGTGTGCAGACCCTTCTCGCGCGGAACCGACTGCCCGCGCATCGCCATCGGGATGACGCCGCGGTAGACCACGTCGACGTCGAACCGCTCGGGCAGCGCGAACGCGCGCGGCGCGGCGATGTACGAGTACGGGCTGCGGTAGGAGAAGTAGAAGTCCACGCTCGCGCCCGTCATGCCGCCGCCGTCCATCCGAGGTCGTCGAGCCGCTCGCCGATCTGCACGAGCCGATCGTGGGCGAAGAACCACTGGCCGTGCACCCACGCGGCCGGCGTGTCGTAGGGCCCGCGCCGCCGCATCAGCCGCTCGTTGCGACGCACGTCGCCGGGGTCGGGCGCAGCCGGCGGCGCGGTGCCGAAGTGCTCCTGCCAGAGCGTCGCGTAGGCGTCCCGGTCCACCGGGCCGTCGGCCTCGAACCACAGCCGCCGAAGCGCGTCCACGCAGAAGCGGATCAGCGCAGGGCCCTGCGGCGCGCCGGCCGCCCACTGCGCCAGGAAGGCGGTGCCGTCCGCGGTCAGCGGCTCGGTCCGCGAGAGGACGAGCCCGGTGCGCCGCCCCAGGCGGCGCGCGTCGTCGATCGCGTAGCGCCGCTTGAGGTCGACCGCCGGGTCGTCCGGGATGCCGCGGCGGACGACCGGCGCCAGCACGAGCGCGACGTCGCGCCCCGCCGCGCGGGCGGCGAGGTCGATCACCGCGATCGCGCTGCACGGGTCGTCGAAGGCGAAGAACAGCTCCACACGGCCGCGGCGCCCCAGGCGCCGGCGCGCCCGCGCGCCGAGCCGCGACGGCCAGCTCACCTGCGACAGGGAGACCACGACACGCGGGCCGACCCGCCGCGTCAGGAGCATCGGTCGCCGAGGACATCTAGCTCCCGAACGCGGCGAGCATCGCGTCCACGATCTGGGGGCCGCGATCCTCCTGCAGGAAGTGCGCACCGCCCTCGATGCCGCACCTGCTCGCCCGGCGGTCGGGATCAGCTCGGTGAACACGTCGCCGGACCTCGGGAACGGGAACACCGGGTCGCTGTCGGAGAACGCGACGAGCACCGGCTTGTCCCAGCGGCTCAGCGCATCCTGGACCGCGAGCATCTCCGCGACGCCCGGCGCGTCCTCGGTCAGCGGCACGAGCAGCGGGAACATCTGGGCGCCCGGCCTTGCTCTCCAGGTTGGGGAACGGCGCCTCGTACGCGGCGACCACCTCGGGCGCCAGGTCGGTGGTCGTCGCGCCCTGGATGATCATGCCGATCGGGAGGTCCGGCGTGCGCTCGGCGAAGTCGCGCCACGCCATGAAGCCCTTGCTCACCCGGCCGGTGAAGAGGCCGGTGTTCATGATCACGAGGCGCGCGACCTGGTCGGCGTGCTCGACCGCCCAGCGCAGGCCGATCGACCCGCCCCAGTCCTGGACGACGACCGTGACGCCCTCGAGCTCGACCTGGTCCAGGTGCGCGGTGACCGTCCGGCAGTGACGCTCGTACGTGTACCAGGACCGGTCGGTCGGCTTGTCGGACTTGCCGAAGCCGACGAGGTCGGGGCAGACGACGCGGTGCCCGGTCGCGACGAGGCCGTCGAGCATGTGGCGGTAGAGATAGCTCCAGCTCGGCTCGCCGTGGAAACACAGGACCGTCGCGCCGGACCCCTCGTCGAGGTGGTGCAGGCGCAGCCCGTCCACGTCCACGTAGTTGGGCGCGTAGTCGTAGCCGGGCAGATCGGCGAAGCGCTCGTCGGGGGTGCGGAAGACGTCCATCGGGCGGAGTCCTTTCTTCAGGGGCGGATGACCGCGCGCCAGAGCTCGGCGAGCGTCTCGACGGCGACCTGCGGGCTGACGCGCGGCTCGCGACCGAAGGCATCGAGCAGGTAGCTCTCGTTCATGAGGTTCAGGGCGTGCGCCGTCTGCGCGACATCGGCCGGTGGCGCGCCGGAAGCGCGCGCGAGCCGCCCGCAGCCACTGCTCGGCGAGGTCGTCGAAGCGGCGGCGCATCTCGGCGTGCCCGCGGGCGATCTGATCATCGCCGGCGGCGGCCTCGGCGACGCCGCGCAGCAGCGGCCCGTGGCGCTCGTAGACGTCGACCGCGAGCTCGAGGGCTCTGTCGATCGCGTCCGGCGCGCCGCTCGAGCGCTCGGCGCCGAGCAGACGCTGGGCCTCGTAGAGCGTCTCGATCGCCTCGCGGCTCGCGCGCACGATCAGGTCGGAGAGGTCGTCGAAATGGCGGTAGAAGATCGTGCGACCCTGCCCGGCCTCGTGCATCACCTCGTCGACCGTCAGCTCGGCGAACGACCGCCGTCGCAGCAGCAGCGCGGCCGCGGTGACGATCCGCGCGCGGGTCGCCTCACGGGACTGGCGGACCTGGTCGCGGCGTGCGGCGGCGGTGCTCACGCGGCGAGCATACCTGCTGTGACAGGTGTGACACGTAACGTTCGGCCCGCTGGTAGGTTGTTCGCCCACGATGCCCCGGTCGCCGCCGCGCCCTCCCCGCCCTCCTGCTGATCGCCGCGCTCGCCGCGCTCGCGTGCGCCGGGCCCGCCGCGGCGCGCGACCGCGTCGTCGACGGCGAAGCACATGTACGGGGACCGCTACTGCGAGTACCTCGTGCTCAAGGGCGACCTACCCGAAGCTCACCGGGACGGTCTGGAACACGTACGGCCTGAACGACTGCCCGCAGGCGCAGTGGAAGGCCACCGACGTCCCCGCGCTGAAGAGCGAGCTCGGCGCCCTCGCGGTCGTCATGAACGGCCCGCGCTACTGGCTGATCGAGCAGGCGACGATCTTCAATCCCGGCGTCGTGCGCTCGTTCCACGGCCTGCGCATGCGCAAGCTGACGACGGTCGACATCCCGCTCGTGAACGGCGTGCCCGCCGCAGCCGCCGTACGACGAGGTCACCGTGAACCGCCGCACGACGTTCACGTGGAAGCACGGTCGCGCGGTGCACGAGCTGCTCGCACCGAACGGCCGCGTCTACGTGATGCAGGCATACGCGCAGATCGTCGACCCGACGCTCACGCGCTCACAGCTCGGCGGCCTCGGCGCACGCCTGAAGCTGCCGTCGGGCTGGCACTACCGCACGCGCACGCTGAAGCACGACCTCGCCCTGACGACCTACGGCCGCACGACGGTCATCCAGGACGAGCTGCAGAACACGTACCAGCGCGAGCGCTGAGGCGGATCGATCTCAGGACCAGCGGCGCCGCGCGGCCGTACGGCAGCCCCACGGTTCCGGATGCAGAAGTGTCGTCTGAGGCGACGGAATCGCATCCGGAACGCAATCGGTGATCTTCCACGGAGGATCCGGCAGAATCCGCCGGGTGGCACCGGCTCCCGATCGTCCCGAGCTCGCCTTCGCCTCGGGCGCCGACCTTGAAGCATGGCTCGAGGAGCACCATGCCGCGAGCGATGGAATCTGGTTGAAACTGGCGAAGAAGGACACGGGCGTCGCGTCGGTGACCATGGCCGAGGCGATCGACGTCGCGCTGTGCTTCGGCTGGATCGATGGCCAGCTCCGAGGGATCGACGAGACGTACTACGCGGTGCGCTACGGCCCGCGACGGCCGCGCAGCGTGTGGTCCAAGCGCAACGTCGAACACGTCGCGCGTCTGAGCGCCGAGGGCCGCATGCGACCGGCCGGCGACGAGCAGGCCGAGCGCGCGCGGGCCGACGGGCGCTGGGACGCGGCCTACGACGGCGCCGCGACCGCGACCGTCCCCCCTGACCTGCAGGCGTGTTTCGACGCCGAGCCGGTGCTTGCGGCGACGTACGCCTCGTGGAGCGCCGCGAGTCGCTACGCGGTCCTCCACAGCCTCCAGACCGCCGTCAAGCCCGAGACCCGCGAGCGCCGGTTGCAGCTCGCGCTCAGTGCCCTGCGTGAGAACCGCCCGGCGCACGGGTGATCGGTGCTGCGACGCCCGCGCGCCCGCCTGCGTCCCATGCAAAGCGACACTGCTGCAGCGCCCGCGCCGGGCCTCCCTACGGCGCCACGAACCGCGGCGGCGCCGAGCGATACGTCCGGCGGGGTCTCCGACAGGCCGATCGGGTTGCGCGTGAGGTCGACCGACGTGCCGTCCTCGCGCGGGATGCTGACGATCGGATCGAGCCCCAGGGCCTGCGCCAGCCCGAAGGCGGCGCCGATGTCGTTGACGACGCCCGCCGGGACGCGCGCGGCGGTCAGCTCCGCCGCCCAGTCGGCCGCGGCCCTCGACGCAAGGCGGCGCTCGAGCTCGGCTCGCAGCAGGTCGCGATGCTCGACGCGCGCGACGTTCGTCGCGAAGCGCTCGTCGGCGCTGAGCGCTGGTGCGCCGAGGACGTCGCACAGGACGCTGAACTGCCGGTCGTTCCCGACCGCGATCACGAGGTCACCGTCGGCGGCGGAGAAGCAGCTCGTACGGGGCGATGCTCGGGTGCGCGTTGCCCATCCGCTGCGGGACGGTCCCGCCGGCGGTGTAGGCGGAGCCCTGGTTCACCAGCGCGGCGAGCAGCGAGGAGAGCAGGTCGACGTCGACGCGCTGACCGGCACGCCGGTCGCGGTGCGGTGCTGGAGCGCGGCGAGGATGCCGACCGTCGCGAACAGGCCCGCGAGCACGTCGACGAGCGCGACGCCGACCTTCTGCGGCTCGCCGTCGGGCGATCCGGTGATGCTCATGAGCCCGCCGACCGCCTGGACGAGGAGGTCGTAGCCCGGCAGCTCCGCGCCCGCGCCCGCGACCGAAGCCGGTGATCGAGCAGTAGATCAGGCCGGCGTTCTGCGCCCGCAGGTCGTCGTAGCCCAGGCCGAAGCCGTCCATCACCCCGGGGCGGAAGTTCTCGACGATCGACGTCGGCCTCGCAGCGCGAGGCCGCGAGCCCGCGCGAGGTCGCCGTGGTCGGCGAGGTCGAGGACGAGGCTGTCCTTGTTGCGGTTGACCGACTGGAAGTAGGTCGCGTCGCCCGCGGCGTCGTAGGGCGGGCCCCACGCGCGTGTGTCGTCGCCCGTGCCCGCCGGGGCCGCCGCGCTCGACCTTCGTCACGGTCGCGCCGAGGTCGGCGAGCAGCATCGTGGCGAACGGGCCGGCGAGGACCCGCGAGAAGTCGAGGATCCGCAGGTTGTCAAGCGCGGGGGCCATGTGGTTCAATGATATTAGATTTTCGAAACTCTAGGGTCAAGGAGCCCGCATGTCCTCCGCCACCGCAGCCCCCGACGCGATCCGTCCCACGGACTTCCTCGGGATCGACCACCTGCTCTCCGACGAGGAGCGCGACATCCGCGACATCGTGCGCGCGTTCGTGCGCGACCGGATCGTCCCGAACGTCGGCGACTGGTTCGAGGAGGCGACGATCCCGCGCGAGCTGGCGCCGGAGCTCGGGCAAGCTCGGCGTCCTCGGCATGCACCTCGAGGGCTACGGCTGCGCCGGGGCCAGCGCGACCGCCTACGGCCTCGCGTGCATGGAGCTCGAGGCCGGCGACAGCGGCATGCGCAGCCTCGTCTCGGTGCAGGGCTCGCTGGCGATGTTCGCGATCCACCGCTGGGGCTCGGAGGAGCAGAAGCAGGAGTGGCTGCCGCGGATGGCCGCCGGCGAGGCGATCGGCTGCTTCGGCCTGACCGAGCCCGACGCCGGCTCGGACCCCGGCGCGATGCGCACCCGCGCGCGCCGCGACGGCGACGACTGGATCCTGCACGGCCAGAAGATGTGGATCACGAACGGCTCGATCGCCGACGTGGCGGTCGTCTGGGCGACGACCGACGAGGGCGTCCGCGGCTTCCTCGTGCCGAGAGGACACGAAGGGCTTCACGACCCAGGACATCCACCGCAAGCTGTCGCTGCGCGCGTCGATCACGTCCGAGCTGCTGCTCGACGACGTGCGCCTGCCCGCCGAGCGCGCTGCTGCCCGAGGCGACGTCGCTGCGCGGCCCGCTGTCGTGCCTGAACGAGGCCCGCTACGGCATCGTCTGGGGCGCCGCCGGCGCCGCCCGCGCCTGCTTCGAGGCCGCGCTCGAGTACAGCAAGGAGCGGATCGCGTTCGGCAAGCCGATCGCGTCGTTCCAGATCCAGCAGCTGAAGCTCGCGACGATGGCGCTCGAGGTCAATCGCGCGACGCTGCTCGCGCTGCACCTGGGCCGCATGAAGGACGACGGGCGCCTGCGGCCCGAGCACGTGAGCATGGGCAAGCTCGGCAACGTCAACGCGGCGCTCGACGTCGCGCGCACCGCGCGCCAGGTGCTCGGCGCGAACGGGGTCACGCTCGAGTACCCCGTCATCCGCCACATGAACAACCTCGAGTCGGTCGTCACCTACGAGGGCACGGCCGACGTGCACGCGCTCGTCGTCGGCGGCGCGCTGACCGGCATCCAGGCGTTCCGATGAGTGCGCTCACACGGGTCGGCATCGTCGGCGGCGGGATCATGGGCACCGGCATCGCAGAGGTCTGCGCGCGCTCGGGGCTCGAAGTGACCCTGGTGGAGGTCAGCGACGCGGCGGCAGAGGTCGCGCGAACGCGCATCGAGCGCTCGCTCGAGCGCGCGGTCTCGCGCGGCAAGCTCGAGGCCGAGGTGGCCACCGACGCGCTCGACCGGCTGGTCTGCGTCGACGAGCTCGACGCGCTCGCCGACCGCGAGATCGTGATCGAGGCCGTGATCGAGAACCGCGAGGCGAAGCTCGACATCTTCAGCCGGCTGCCCGCGATCGTCGAGTCGGCCGAGGCGATCCTCGCCTCGAACACCTCGTCGATCCCGATCGTGGAGCTCGCGGTGGCGACCGGCGAGCGCTCCGGCCAGGTGCTGGGCCTGCACTTCTTCAACCCGGTCCCGGTGCTCTCGCTCGTCGAGATCATCCCGTCGCTGCTGACCGCCGACGACGTGAGCGCCCGCGCGCGGACGTTCGCCGCCGAGCAGCTCGGCAAGGACCCGATCGTCGCGCCCGACCGCGCCGGTTTCACCGTCAACGCGCTGCTCGTCCCCTACCTGCTCTCGGCGATCCGCATGTTCGAGCAGGGGCTCGCGAGCGCCGAGGACATCGACAAGGGCATGGTCAAGGGCTGCGCCCATCCGATGGGCCCGCTCGCGCTGGCCGACCTGATCGGCCTGGACACCGTGATGGGCGTCGCCGAGACGCTCTACGGCGAGCATCGCGAGCAGCTGTTCGCTCCGCCGCCGCTGCTGCAGCGGCTGGTCGCCGCCAACCTGCTCGGGCGCAAGAGCGGCCGCGGGCTCTACAGCTACGAATGACCACCGTCCGCCGCGCGGCCCCCGGGACGACCTCGCAGCACGCGCTCGAAGGGCCTGCGGCAGCGCGATCGTCGCGGGCGAGCTGCGCCCCGGCCAGCGGGTCCTGCAGGAGGACATCGCGGAGAGCCTGGGCGTCAGCGTCGCCCCCGTGCGCGAGGCGCTCGCCGTGCTCGAGCAGGAGGGTCAGGTCACCTACCGGCCGCGGCGCGGCTACTTCGTCACCGAGCTGCGCGCCGCGGACCTGCATCGAGATCTACGAGCTGCGGCGCGTCCTCGAGGAGCGCGCGGTCAGGCGCGCGCTTCCCGCACTCGACGACGACGCGCTGCGAGCGCATCGCAGTGGCCGCGAAGGACTGCGTCGACGCAGCCGACGACGGCGACGTCGCGGCGGAGCTCGATGCCAATCGGCGCTTCCACTTCGCGGTCTTCGAGTCGCCCGACCAGGTGCACGCGATGCGCCTGATCCGCCTGCTCTGGGATTCGACCGAGGCCTACCGCGCGATGTACTACAACTCGCCGGTCGAAGCGCCGGCGGACGATCGAGTCGCACGGCCGGATCATGAAGCGCGCTGCGCAGCGGCGATGCGGACGCGCTCGTCGCACGAGCTCGACGCGCACCGCGAGCCGGGCGCTGGAGGTGCTCACGCCGATCCTCAAGCAGGACTGACCGGGCCGGCTGGGCCGCGCGCTCGCGCAGCGCCGGCAGCACGTCCTGCGTGAACTGCTCGAGGAAGCGCAGCTGGTCGGCGCCCGGGGCGTGGATCACGAGGTCCTCGAAGCCGAGGTCGAGGTAGGCGCCGATCCGCTCGACGACGTCCTGCGGGTCGTCGGAGACGATGAAGCGCGTGTGCGCGTTGTCGGCGTTCGCGTCGGCCAGGCGCTCCATCTCGATCGCGTCCTCGACGCCCTCCTTCTGCTCGGGCGCCAGCGCCAGCGCCGCCCACCAGTGACACGCCTTGTAGGCGTAGTCCAGGTCGCGGTCGTAGGAGACCTTGACCTCGATCTGGCGGCGGATCGCCGACGGGTCGCGGCCCGCGGCCTCGGCGCCCTCATGGACCTTGCCGAGCAGCGTGCGGTACAGCTCCGGGTCCTTGCCGCTCGTGCAGATGAACCCGTCGCCGACGCGGCCGGCGAGCTTCGCCGCGAGCGGCCCGGATGCCGCGACGAAGATCGGCACCGGCTGCTCGGGCCGGTCGTAGATCGTCGCGCGCGAGACCTCGTAGTAGTCGCCCTGGAAGTCGACGCGCTCCTGCGTCCACAGCAGCCGGATCAGCGTGATCGCCTCGGCGAGGCGCATCCGGCGCTCCTTGCGGCCGGGGAACTCCTGGCCGGTCGCCGGCGTCTCGTTCAGCGCCTCGCCGGAGCCCGACGCCGAGGTAGATCCGGCCGGGGCTCAGCACGCCGAGCGTCGCGAACGCCTGGGCGATCATCGACGGGTGGTAGCGCAGCGTCGGCGTCAGGACGCTCGTGCCCAGCACGACGTCGCTCGTCGCCTGGCCGGCGGCGCCGAGCCACGTCAGCGCCGACGGCGAGTGCCCGCCGTGGTGGCGCCACGGCTGGAAGTGGTCGGAGACGGCGACGATGTCGAGCCCGCGCCGCTCCGCCTCGACGGTGAAGTCCAGCAGCTCGCGCGGGCCGAACTGCTCGGCCGACGCCTTGTATCCGATCCTCACGCTCATGCGCTCGTCCTCGCGCTCGGTGGTCGCCGTCGACCGCTGCCCCGACCAGCGTGAACTCGCTCGGGATCGAGCACCGCGGTGCGCTGCTCGTACTCGCGCATGTAGCCCGGGCCAGTTGGCGACGATCCGCCCGGTCGGTCGCGGTACCACGAGTCGCAGCGCGTCCACGCCGTCCCGGCGAAGCGCTCCTGCACCGCGCGGTCGCTCGCGGCCTCGACCTCGGGCCGCACGTCGATCGCCGCCGCGCCGCGGTCGCGGACGAGCGCGAGCGCCTGGCGGATGTAGGCGGCCTGCGCCTCGAGGTAGACGATGATCGAGCCGCCCGAGGTGTTCGTGTTCGGCCCGTACATGACGAACAGCGACGGGAAGCCCGGGACCGTCATGCCCAGGTGGGCGTGCGGGCCCTGCGCCCAGGTCCTCGCGCAGCGATCGCCCGCCGGCGCCGGTGACCTCCATGCGGGAACATGAAGTCGTTCGTGCGAAAGCCGGTGCCGTAGATGACGCAGTCGACCTCGTGCACCGCGCCGTCGGCCGTCTGCGGGCCGGCCGGCGTCATCGCGCTCGATCGGCTCGGTGACGAGCGCGACGTTCGGCCGCTGCAGCGCCGGCAGGAACGGCGAGCTGAACAGGACGCGCTTGCAGCCGAAGGTGTAGTCCGGCCAGACCTTGCGACGCAGCTCGGGGTCGCGCAGCTGCCAGCGCATGAACGCCGTCGAGCGCGCGCGGCCGAGCAGGCCGAACGTGCGCGGGTGGCGGATCATCAGCGTCAGCGACTCGCCGTACTGGTAGATGAAGCGGCGCCGGAAGGCCTGCACGCCGGGCACATGGCGGATCGCCCACGCCACGACCGGCGGGTAGGCGCGGTTGCGGCGCGGCATGAACCAGTTGCCCGTGCGCTGGAAGACCGTCAGGTGCCCCACGTCGCGCGCGATCTCGGGCACGAACTGCACGGCGCTGGCGCCGGTGCCGATCACCGCGACGCGCTTGCCGCGCAGGTCGTAGTCGTGGTCCCACTGCGCCGAGTGGAAGCTGTGGCCGGCGAACTCGTCCAGGCCCGCGATCCGCGGGTACGCGGGCGGTCGAGCTGGCCGGTGGCGAGGATCAGGGCCTCGGCCTCCCAGCTCCTCCCCCGCCGCGGAGCTGACCGTCCACGTGCGCGTCTCCTCGTCCCAGGTGCACGACGTCGATCTCGACGCCGAAGCCGCATCCGGCGGTCGATGCCGAGGTCGCGGGCGACCGTCTTCAGGTACGCGAGGATGTCCTCCTGCGGCGAGCACAGCCGCGACCAGTCGCGCCGCTGGGCGAACGAGAACGAGTACAGGTGGCTCGGCACGTCGCACGCCGCACCCGGGTAGCTGTTGTGGAACCACGTGCCGCCGAGCTCGGGCGCCCGGTCGAGGATCGTGATGTCGGTGAAGCCGTGCGCCTGCAGCTCGGCGGCGGCCGCGATGCCGCCGAACCCGGCCCCGACGATGACGACTCGCAACCCGCGCTCTGACACCGCGTCAACCTAGCGCAGCATCGAGGCGCCGGGCGCGCAGCAGCGACGCGGCCACGCCCGCCGCGAGAATCGCCGCGATCACCGGCAGCGAGATCTCCGGCCCGATCTTGCCGACGACCTCCGCGGCCGCGAGCTTGGCTCCGATGAAGACGAGCAGCGCCGCCAGCGCGGTCTTGAGGTAGTAGAGGCGCTCGACGAGCTCGGCGACGAGGAAGAAGAGCGGACGCAGGCCGAGCAGCGCGAACGCGTTGGCCGCGAAGACGATGAACGCCTCCGGCGTGATCGCGAGGATCGCCGGGACGGAGTCGACGGCGAAGATCAGATCGACGACCGCGATCCCGGCCAGCGCCGCGCCGCTGGTGGTCAGGACGCGTCGCCCGCCCTCGCGCCGGACCAGCCTCCCGCCGGCGGGCTCGGTCGAGATCGGGAGCCTGCGCGACAGGCGCTCGACGAGCTGCCGCTCGCCCTCATGGTCGTGGCGGTGGCTCCACATGCGCCAGCCGGTCCAGATCAGGATCGCCGCGAACACGAAGCTCAGCCATCCGAACGCGCTGAGCGCCGCGGCGCCGGCCACGATGAAGACGGCCCGCAGCGCGAGCGCGGCGACGATGCCGTACGTCAGGAGCCGGTGGCGCTCGGCGACTGGGACGGCGAAGGCCGAGAACACGAGCAGGAAGACGAAGACGTTGTCGAGCGACAGCGACTTCTCGACGAGGTACCCGGCCAGGAACGCCCTGGCCGAGGCGGGGTCGCCGAGCACGAGCAGGACGGCGAAGAACGCCAGCGCGGCCGCGACCCAGCACACGCTGGCGAGCGCCGCGACGCGCAGGCTCATGGTGCCGCCGCGTCCGCGGACGACGGCGAGGTCGACCAGCAGGAGCACGCCGACGACGGCGATCAGGACGAGCCAGGAGACGACGGAGAAATCGGGCACGGTGCAGATCCTTCGCGGTTGCGTTGAGCGGTCCGCGAAGGTTTCTCCGCCCCTTGCCGGGGGCCGCGAGCACCGGGTGGGCGCTCAGGCCGACCGGATTGACGATGCTCGCCGTCGGGATACTTCCCTTCGACCCGGCAGAGGGTAGCGCGCTGCGCCTAGGCGCCGGCGGAGTAGCGCGTCCAGCCCTCACAGGCGAACGGGCGCGCCGTCGGCGCCAGCGCCGGGATGATCGCACCGGCGGCCGCGGCGAAGTCCTCCATCACGCGCCGCACGAGGTCGCGCGCGCTCGCCTGCGCGCCGAACGCGGCGGCGGCGGCCTGGTCGAGCAACTGCTCCTGGGTGAGCTCCGTCGCCGTGCGGCCCCCCGCCGGCACCGCCGCCATCGCCACGGGCTCGCCGTCCACGCCGTGCACGCCCCAGCGCGAGACGAAGCAGTAGACGCTCTCGATCGGCGGCGCACCGGGGACGTCGGGATGGAAGCGGACGCCGTCGAGCCGGCCCAGGAAGTACGAGATCTCGCTCCAGGCCAGCGCCGTGAACTGCGCGTCGGAGACCCACAGGACGGACGCCCGCACCGTCGTCCCCGGACTCGGAAAGAGGGTCGCCGGCAGCGATCCGTAGAAGGTCGGCGCCGGCGCGGCGCCGATGTCGAAGTCGTACAGGTCCCCCGCGACGACGAGCACGCGCTGCTCCGCGGCCGGCAGGCTGCCGAGCTTCATCGTGAGGGCCTCGGGTGAGCCGTTCGATCCGATCGCCAGCAGCGGATGGCGCCCGCCGACCGGCGGAGCGGCCTCGGCGAGCGGCTCCACGTGCTCGCCGTCGAGCACGAAGGACTGCGCGGGCCGCGCCCATGGATACCCCAGCGCGCGCTCGTAGATCTCCTGCGTGAATTCCCGCGCAGGGACGGACTGCGTGAACGTCGTGACGAGGCCGAGGAACTCGTCGTGCGACAGCGCCAGGCGCGCCCGCAACTCGGGCGGGTCGATCGCCGGCCAGCTCACTGCGGCGTCGGCTCCTGGTCCTCCCCCGAGGCGGCCTCGACGATCGCCTCCTGACGCGACATCCGGCGCCGGTCGCTCGCGGTGTGGACCGGCGCGTCGATCACGACGGTGCGCGCGACGCGGTCCTGGAAGGTGCGCGACTTGTCGTCGAGCAGGGCGATCCATTCGCCGAGCCCGAGGGCCATCACGCCGGCGGTGAGCGACACCAGCCGCAGCGCGGCCCGGCGCACCGGGATCGAGCCCCCGTGGCCGGCGTCCACGACGCGGATCTGCGCCAGCCGGTTGCCCGGCGTCTGCCCGGTGGAGGACCAGAAGACCACGAAGTACCCGAGGATCCAGGCCAGGTACAGGACGCCCATGATCGCGACGACGACGTCCTTCAGCGATGACGAGAAGTGCAGCGTGTCCATCGTGAGGCCGACCGCCGCGCCGACGACCGCGGCGACGATGTTGATCACCGTCACGTCGATGACGAAGGCGACCGCGCGCGTCGCCATCCCGACGTAGTGCGTCGGAGCGGGCTCGACCGCCGATGCCCCCCGCGCGCGCCGGGCGGCCGCAGCCTGCGCGCGCGCCTCCCCCCTGGCGAAGTCGTCCGAAGCCTCCGTGTTCGCCCGGCGATCGCTCACGTCTCGGCGTCCCCGGAGGGCAGCGCGGGAACGTCCGGCTTCGCCTCGCCCCGGCGCACGATCCGCCGCGCCGTCCGCTCGAGCCAGGCATCGGCGTGCTTCGTTCGCCCGCGCATCTGGTCGCCGACCTGGTCGGCGAACCCGAGGCTCTGCTGGGTGATGGCCTCGCTGACGGCCGGGCTCTGGGCGATCTCCTCCACGAGCAGCCACAGCTCCTCGCTCTGCAGGAGACGCGAGATCGTCTCGTCCAGGATGCGGCTCTCCATGACCCGCTGGATCAGCCGCTCGGTCCCTGGCCCGTCGACGGCGGCCGCCACCAGCCGCTCCATGCCCGGGCTGTCGACGGCCCCGGTGAGGATCCGCTCCATCCCCGGGCTGTCGACGGCGCGCGCCACGAGTTGCTCAGCGCCGGGGCTGTCGATGGCACGGGCGACCGCGGCCTGAACGCTCTCGCTGTCGATCGCCAGGTCGACGAGGCGCTCGAGCTCGGGCCCTTCGAGCACGCGCGCCGTGATCTGCTCGGCGACGCCGTCGGCGAGCACGCGCTCCGCGACGCGCTCCGGTACGCCTGCCGCCTCGAGGCGGTCGAACAGGCGCTCGAGCATGTCGCCCTCGAGCAGCGGGTCGAGCGCCCCGGCGTCGAGCAGGCCGGCGGCGACGCGATCGACGACGGCGTAGCGCGCGACGTCGCGGGCGAGCGCGTCGACGAGCGGCCCGCTGAGTGCCGTGCCGACCGCGCGCTCGACGACCGGGCTGGCGAGCACGCGCTGCACGACCTCGTCGGCCAGCCCCGAGGCCAGGACCGCGTCGACCGTCGCGAGCGTGGCCTGCGCGGTGGCTTCGCCGATCGCCGCGCGCGTGCGCCGCTCGAAGCCGCGCCCGACCTCGGCGGTCGCCGCGGCGACGTCGACGGCGGGCCGCAGCGCCGCCTCGCCGACCCGCAGCCCAAGCCCCGCAAGATCACCCAGCGCGCTCACAGCAACTCAACCTATCCGACGACGGCAGGACAACGTCGGTCCGGCGTCCTGAGCAGCTGAGACCTCAGCGCACGGCCGCCACCGCGGCCGTGCGCGACGGTTCCTCGGCGACCGGGCGCACGTCGACCGCGACGACCTTGTACTCCGGGCAGGACGTGTTGACGTCCGCCGAGGCGCCGATCAGCAGGTTCGTGCGCACTTCAGGGAAGTGGAAGGCCGTGAAGACGTGGCCCGGCTCGATCCGCTCGGTCAGCCGCGCCGGCAGTTCGATGCGGCCGACGCGGCTGCGCACCGACACGAGGTCGCCTTCGGAGATCCACAGCGCCGCGGCATCATCCGGATGGATCTCGAGCCAGTCGGCGGGCAGCAGGCTGAGGTTCTCGGTGCGGCGGGTCATGGTGCCCGCGTTGTAGTGCTGCAGGCGGCGGCCGGTCACGAGCACCAGCGGGAAGTCGGCGTCCGCGGCGTCGCCGGGCTCCTTGTAGGGCAGCGCCGCGAACCGCCCGCGGCCGTCGGGCTGGGAGAAGCGCTCCGCGTACAGGATCGGGGCGTCGGTGCCGTCGGCGTCGACGGGCCACTGCAGCCCGCGGCGCCCGAGGCGCTCATAGGTCACGCCGGCGAACTCGGGTGTCAGCGCCGCGATCTCCGCCATCGCCGCCTCGGGATCCGCGAGGCCCATGTCGTGGCCGAGCGCCGCCGAGATGGCGGTCAGGATGTCGAAGTCGGTGCGCGCCTCGCCGGGCGGGTCGATCGCCGCCTGCACGAGCTGGATGCGGCGCTCGGCGTTCGTGAACGTGCCCGTCTTCTCGAGGAACGACGACGCCGGGAGGATGACGTCCGCGTACTTCGTCGTCTCGGTCTCGAAGATGTCCTGGCAGACGAGGAACTCGAGTGCCTCGAGCGCGGCGACGACGTGCGTCGTGTTGGGATCGGTCTGGGCGACGTCCTCGCCGAAGATGAACATCGCCTTCAGCTCGCCGGCGACCGCCGCGTCGAACATCTGCGGGATCTTCAGCCCGCGCTCGCGTGAGAGCGCGACACCCCAGCGGGCCTCGAACGCGCGGGCGACGGCCTCGTCCCCGACGGGCCGGTAGCCGGAATACGTGTCGGGAAGCGCGCCCATGTCCGACGAGCCCTGCACGTTGTTCTGGCCGCGCAGCGGCAGCAGCGCGGACCCGGGGCGGCCGATCTTGCCGGTCATCAGCGCGAGGTTGCAGATCAGCTGGACGACCTCGGAGCCGTACTTGTGCTCGGTGACCCCCAGGCCCCACAGGATCGACGCCTCGGCCGCCTCGCCGTAGACGTGCGCGGCCTCCTCGATGTCCGCGGCGGGCACCCCCGTGATGTGGGAGACGGCCTCCGGGTCGTAGGCCGGCAGCAGCTCCAGGAGCGCGTCGGCGCCCTCGGTGCGTGCCGCGACGAACGCCCGGTCGACGAATCCGTCGCGCTCCAGGACGTGTGCGAACCCGAGCATCAGCGCCGCGTTCGTTCCCGGGCGCGGCGACAGGTGCAGCACGCCGTAGTCGGCGAGCTCGATCCGCCGCGGGTCGATCGTCACGAGGCGCAACCCGTTGATCGCCGCCTGCTTGATCCGCGCGCCCGCGACCGGGTGTCCCTCGGTCGCGTTGGCGCCGATCAGGATCGCGGCGCCGGCGGCCTCGATGTCGTCGAAGGACCCCGTGGCGCCGGACAGGCCCAGCGCGCGCCGCAGCGCGTACGAGGTCGGCGAGTGGCAGACGCGCGAGCAGTTGTCGATGTTGTTCGTCCCGATCGCGGCGCGCATCATCCGCTGCATCGCCCAGCAGTCCTCGTTGGTCGCGCGGGAGGAGGCCAGGCCGGCGATCGCGTCGGGGCCGTGGGCCGCCTTGATCCGCCCGAGCTCGTGTGTGATGCGCCCGATCGCCTCGTCCCACGACGCTGCGCGGAAGCCGTCGCCGTCACGGATCAGCGGGGCGCTCAGCCGCTCGCGCGAGCGGCTGAACTGGTGCGCGAAGCGGCCCTTCAGGCAGGTGTGACCCTTGTTCGCCGGCCCGTCGAGCGCCGGAGTGATCGACATGACGCGGCCGCCGGACGCGTGCGCCTCGAGCCGGCAGCCGACCCCGCAGTAGCCGCAGGTGGTGGTGACGTTCGTGTCGAAGCGCTCGGGCATGGCCTGATCTCAGATGGTGGCTGATTCGGCGAGGTTCAGCAACGACAGTCTCGGTGATCGCGTCGGTCGGGCAGCGTGTCGGCGCAGGCGCCGCACGAGACGCATGTCGACGCGCGAAAGCCGGCGTCGATCCCGGCCGTGACGTTCGCCTCGAAGCCGCGGCCGGTCGCGGTCAGCGCGAACGCCCCCTGCACCTCGTCGCACGCGCGCACGCAGCGCCCGCAGGAGATGCACAGCTCGTGCTGCAGCGCGAGATACGGGTGGCGCGTGTCGTGGTCGACCGTGTGGACCGCGCCCGTCCAGCGCGGCGCGCCGACCTGGAGCTCGCGCGCGACGGCGGCCAGCTCGGTGTGCGCGGCGGGCGCGGCGCGGCAGCTCGGAGAGCACGAGCTCGACGACCGCGCCCGCCACCCGCCGTGCGATCGGGTCCCGCGTGTCGATCACCATGCCCTCCCGGCAGCGCGTGGTGCACGCCGGAATCGGCCCGGGCGCGCCCTGCGCCCCGACGAGGCAGACCCGGCACGCGCCGAACGGCGCCAGGCGCTCGTCGAAGCAGAGCGTCGGAACCTCGCTGGCCGGCGGCCCGCGCCGCCTCGAGCACGGTCGTGCCCTCGGCGACCTCGACCTCGCGGCCGTCGATGGTGAGGCGCATCAGCGACAGACCCAGCTCGTCGGGAAAGTGCTTGATCAGGCTGCGGATCGGCGCCGGCATCCCGCTTCCGTGTGCGCACAGGCTGCCGAGCTCGAGCGCCTCGAGCAGTGCCTCGAGGCGCAGCGCTGGTCGACCGGCTCTGGCAGCGCGAACATCTCGTGGGCGCGCTGCAGGCCGACGCGGCAGGGGAAGCACTTTCCGCAGCTCTCGTGCGCGCCGAACCGCAGCAGGTGGCGGGCGACGTCGCGCATGTCGGTGCGTCTCGTCGAACGCGACGATGCTGCCGTGGCCGACCATGCAGCCCTGCGCGGCGAGCGCGTCGAAGTCGAACGCGTGTCGAGCAGCGACGCCGGCAGGATCCCGGCGAGCGGCCCGCCGATCTGCAGCGCCTTGATCGAGTGACCGTCGACGAGGCCGCCGGCGACCTCCTCGCACAGCTCGCGCAACCGACAGGCCGAACGGCACCTCGACGACGCCGGGCCGCTCGAAGCGCTCGTTGAAGCAGACGAGCTTGGAGCCGGCGCTCGCACCCGGGCTGAGCGCGCGGTAGGCGTCGGCACCGCTGGCCGCGATGAACCCTGCGCTGCACAGCGTCTCGACGTTGTTGACGACGGTCGGCATCCCGAACACGCCCTCCTGCGCCGGGAACGGCGGGCGCGCCGACACCGCGCCGCGCAGGCCCTGCAGGCAGGCGAGCAGCGCGGTCTCCTCCCCCACGACGTAGGAGCCCGGCGCCCTCGACGATCGTGACGTCGAACGCGAATCCGCTGCCCAGGATGTCCTCGCCGAGAAGCCCCCGGTCGCGTGCCCGGGCGGCGGCCGCCTGCAGGGCCGGCTTGGACCGCGGGTACTCCGAGCGCGTGAGGACGAACCCATGCGCGGCGCCGACCGCATAACCCGCCAGCGCCATGCCCTCCAGGAGCAGGTCGGGAGCGCGCTCCATCAGGTGCTTGTCGATGTAGGACCCCGGGTCGCCCTCATCGCCGTTGGCCACGATGAACTTCTCCGGCGCCGGAACATCGCGCGCGAACTCCCATTTCGTCCCGGCCGGGAACGCCGCACCGCCGCGCCCGCGCAGGTCGGCGGCCTTCACCTCCTCCAGCAGCTCGCCGGGGCTCAGCTCGGCGAGCGCGCGCCGCAGGCCGGCCCAGTCGCCCGCGCTCGTCAGCACGGGCTCCTCCAGCACGCTGCGCGCCGCCGGCTCCCGCGCCTCGCGGGCGGCGCCGGCCAGCACGCGGTCGACGACCCCCTCGCCGGCGTCGATCAGCGCGCCGTCGCGGACGGCGGGCGAGCTGTGGCAGAAGCCCAGGCAGACCGTCTCGCCGAGCGAGAGCTCACCGTCGGCCGACCGCTCGCCGAGCTCCAGCCCCAGCCCCGCCCGCAGCTCGTCGACGTGCGCGCCGCCGGTCGCCGCGAAGCACGCCGTGCCCGTGCAGACGCGCACGTGCCGGCGCCCGCGCGCCGTCACGAGGTCGTCGTAGAACGTCGAGACGCCGTGGACGGTCGCCTCCGGCACCCCGGTGCGCGCCGCCACGTCGCGAATGTCCGCGTCGGTCAGCTCGCCGTTGCGGTCCATCGCCGCACTCAGCAGCTCGATGACCGTCGGCGCCTCGACGTCGTGATGGCGGCGGATCAGTTGGACGAGGTTCGTGGGCACGGCGTGCGGCAGCTCAGACGGTTCCGGGCGGCTTGCGCCCGGCGGTGGCGCCGGCCGCCTGGCGCAGGAAGCCGGCGACGACGATCCCGATGCAGGCGAGCAGCGCGATCCACCAGCCGATGTCCAGCGAGATGTCCACGTTCGGCTTCGGCTTGCCGAAGATCACGCCGTTGCCGAAGACGAGCACGACGCCCGTCATGCCGGCGATCATCGTCACCTCGCCCGGGCGCCAGCCGAGCTTGTGACCGCGCGCCACGATCCAGGACAGGATGAACGGCGCGAGGCCGAGCAGGAGGAGCAGCCACTGCAGGCTCGAGAACGTCTCCCACGCATTCGCGCTCTCACCGGGGCCGATGCCGGCCGAGGTGATCTTCGAGTTCGGGTTGCTGGAGCTGGTGCTGTACCACGGCAACCACAGCGACAGGATCAGGATGACCCCGGAGACCATCCCGATGATCTCCGGGCGCTCCACGCGCGAGCGATCGAGATAGACGTCGTCCGGCTCGGCGGCGTTCTCAGGAGCGGGCTGCGCGTTCATCGGCCAACCGTACCGCCGCAGCGGATCCGCCGCAGCAGCCGGTCAGCGGAGGACGAGCTGGCGCAGCGTGGTCGTCAGGCTGCGACCGCCCGGCGAGGCGGTGCTGCGCATCTGCGACTTCAGCACGACGCTGCGGCCCGCCCCGATGCGGCTCTTGCCCACGGCCTTCGGATCGGGGTAGAGCGTCAGCTCGACGATCCCGGTGCGAGCGGGCAGGCCGGTGACGACGAGCTTGCCCGCGACGAGCTGGACGGTCGGGCGACCGGCGCCCCGCAGGAGCATCACGCCGCCGCTCACGAGGCTGCTCTTCGCGCCCGAGGCGGCGGACAGCTGCATGACCCGGCGCCGGCCGCCGGAGAGCACGATCCGCAGGCGGCCGAGGCCGGCGCGCGGGTGCAGCGCGGCGGACGGGACGAGCGTCGCGGGAACGGGGAAGACGACCTTCGTCAGCGGGCTGCGGCTGTCCACGCGCAGGCGCAGGCCGGTGCCCTTGGCGGTGCGCCACTGACCCGCCGTGAAGCGCGAGCTGCAGGCGACGGTGCGCATCGTCTCGGTGAGCTTGCGCACCTTGCCCTTGCGGGGCTGCGCCAGGACGGTCAGCGTGTGGCGGGCGGAGCTCGAGAGGACCTTCGGGGTCAGCGAGATCTTCCACGGGCCGCGACCGGTGGACTTGACCTGGTGGCCGTCGAGGCGGAACCCGACCGAGATCAACCGGCCGGCGGCCGCCTCGACCTGCGCGGTCAGCGGCGACTCCGGCACGACGACGCCGTCGGCGCGGATGCGCAGCCGGACCGGGCCGACCCCGGGGATGTTCAGGCGCCGGTAGCCGACGCCGCTCGTCAGAACCTGACAGACGGCCGGGGAGACGAGGCTCTCCGGGATCGTGCTGAGGTCGACCGGGCCGCTGGTGTTCACCGTCGTGGTCGTCGTGGTCGTCGGCTTGGGCTTCGTGACCGGCGGCGTCTGCGTGGTCTGCAGCACGTAGGTGAACGGCGCCGAGACCTGGCTCGCGGAGCCGGACCCGTTCGTCGCCGTGACCTTCACGAGGAACACGTGGTCGCTGTCGCCGGCCGTGGGCTTGTAGCCCGAGTTCGTCGCGCCCGGGATGTCGACGCAGCCGCTGCCGTCGAGCTCGCAGCGCTGCCACTGGTAGCTGTAGGTGAACGGTCCGTCGCCACCGAACTGCCCGTTGGTCGTCGTCAGGAAGCTCGGGACCTGCGAGATGGTGGGGGGCGTCTTCGCGGTCGGTGCCGCGGCCGTCACCGGGCCGACCGCCGCCGTGGTCAGCGACGCCGAGCCGCCGAAGTTCGTCGCGGTCACCACGAAGCGCATCTGGTGTCCGACGTCGTCGCCGCCGAGCACGAAGGTGTCGCCCGTCGCACCCGGGATGTTCACGCAGGCCGAGCCGGATGCGTCACAACGCTGCCACTGCCCGGTCTCCGTGATCTGGCCGTTGCCGACCCAGAAGCCGTGGTTGCCGGTGAGCGTCTCACCGCTCGACGGGGTGCCCGAGATGCTCGGGAGCACCGCGTTCGCCGGCACCGCCGCGATCACGGGACCCTGGTGGTTCGAGGTCGTCGAGACGCTCCCCAGGCCGTTCGTCGCGGTGACGCGCACCCGGATGCTGAGCGCGACGTCGACGTCGCGCAGGACGTAGCTCTGCGCGGTCGCTCCGAAGATGTTCGTGCAGGAAGAGCCGTCCTGCGAGCAGCGCAGCCACTGGTAGGCGTACGTGATCGTCGCCGTCCCGCTCCAGATGCCGTGATCGGCGAACAGCTGGCGGTTCTCGCGCAGCTCGCCGGTGAACGTCGGGAGCGTGATGTTGACGGGCGGCGAGCCCGGGACGGTGATCGTCTGCGACGAGGTGGCGCTCGCGTTGCCGGCGGCGTTCGTCGCGGTGACGACGACCCGCAGCGTGGAGCCCGAGTCGGAGCCGGTCACGTTGTGCGAGGCGTTCGTGGCGCCGGTGATGTTCGAGCAGTTGCCGCCCGAGACGTCGCAGCGGCGCCACTGGTAGGTGTAGGTGATCGCCGGCGTCCCGGTCCACGTCCCGGACGCGGCGCTGACCGAGCTGCCGGGGGCGACCGTGCCGGTGATCGACGGCGCGACGGTGTTGACGGGCGGCGTCGCGGTGACCGGGCCCGCCGCGGAGCTCGTCGCGGAGTTCGACCCGGCCGGGCCGGTCGCCGTCACGACGACGCGGATCGCATGACCGACGTCGGCGGGGATCAGGTCGTACGTCGCGCCCGCCGCCCCCGTGATGTCCGCGCAGTTCGTGCCGTCCGCGTCACAGCGCCGCCACTGGTGGGCGTAGGTGATCGGGCCGGTGCCGGTCCAGGCGCCGTCGCCCGCAGTGAGCGTGTTGCCGTCGACGGTGGTGCCGGTGATCGAGGGCTGGGTCGTGACCGCCGGGGGCGAGGGATCGACGGAGGACGTCGCGGCCGAGGTCGCCGGCACGGTGCCGCCGGCGTTCGAGCCGCTCACGACGACGCGAATCGCGTGGCCGATGTCGGCTGAGACGATGGCGTATGTCGCACCGACCTCGCCGGCGATGTCCGCGCAGTTCGTGCCGTCCGCGTCGCAGCGCCGCCACTGGTAGCCGAAGGTGATCGTCGGGGTGCCGGTCCACGTGCCGTCCATCGCCGTCAGCGTGCCGCCGTCGATCGGCGAGCCGGCGACCGTCGGGGCGCTCGTGTTGACCGGAGGCGCGGGATCGACGGGGGACGTCGCGGCGGACGTGGCCGAGCCGGACCCGGCGACGTTCGTCGCGGTCACGACGACGCGCAGGGCGTGGCCGACGTCGGCGGGCGCGACGTCATGCGTCGCGTTCGTCGCTCCCGCGATGTCGGCGCAGGCGCCGCCCGAGGCGTCGCAGCGGCGCCACTGGTAGCTGTAGGTGATCGCCGGCGTCCCGGTCCACGAGCCGTTGGAGGCGGTCACGGTCGCGCCGTCGATGACGGATCCGGAGATCGACGGGAGCGCCGTGTTGACGGGCGGCGCCGGGTCGATCGCGGACGTCGCGGCGGAGGTCGCGGATGCCGAGCCGCCGCCGTTCGTCGCGGTCACGACGACGCGCAGCGCGTGGCCGACGTCGGCCGGCGTCAGGTCGTACGTCGCCGCGGTCGCGCCGGTGATGTCCGCGCAGTTCGTGCCGTCGGCGTCGCAGCGGCGCCACTGACGCGTCTCGGCGATCGTCGGGGTCCCGCTCCAGGTGCCGTCATCGGCGCTGAGCGTCGCGCCGTCGGTCGTGGTGCCGGAGATCGACGGGAGCAGCGTGTTCACCGGCGGGCGGGCGGCGATGACCGCGCTCTGAGCGCTCGTCGCGGAACCGGAGCCGCCGGCGTTCGTCGCGGTGACGACGACGCGGATCGTCGCGCCGACGTCGGCCGGGACGAGGTCGTAGGTGCTGCCCGTGGCACCGGCGATGTCGGCGCACGCGCCGCCCGACGCGTTGCAGCGCCGCCACTGGAAGGCGTAGGTGATCGCCGGCGTCCCCGTCCACGTGCCGTTTGCGGCGCTCAGCGTCGACGCCTCGGTCGTCGTTCCGCTGATCGTGGGGAGAGCGGTGTTCGCCGGCGGGAGGGCGCTGACCGCGGCGGTCGCGGCGGAGGTCGCGGACGCGCTGCCGGCGCCGTTGGTCGCGGTCACGATGATGCGCAGTGCATGGCCGACGTCGCCGGGCGTCAGCGCGTAGGTGGAGGCGGTCTCGCCCGCGATGTCCGCGCAGCTCGCGCCGGCCGCGTTGCAGCGCCGCCACTGGTAGGCGTAGGTGATCGTCGGCGTCCCCGTCCAGGTGCCGGTCGTGGCGCTCAGCGTCGAGCCGTCGACGGTCGTTCCGCTGATCGCCGGAAGCACGGTGTTCAGCGGCGCATCCGGGGCGACGACGGCGCTCTGCGACGAGGTCGCAGAGGCGCTCCCTCCGCCGTTGGCGGCGGTGACGACCACGCGGATCGTGCGCGCCGACGTCGGCGATGACCTGCAGGTAGGTGGAGGCCGTCGCTCCCGCGATGTCGGCGCAGGCGCTGCCCGCGGCGTCGCAGCGGCGCCACTGGTAGCTGTAGCTGATCACCGGCGTGCCGGTCCACGTGCCCGTTGGCCGCGGTGAGCGTGCTGCCGTCACGCGCGGTGCCGGAGATCGACGGCAGGACCGTGTTCACCGGAGGCGCGGGGACGACGACGACGGTGGCGCTCGACGTCGCGCTGGCGTTGCCGCCCGCGTTCGTGCCGGTCACGACGACGCGGATCGTTCCGCCGACGTCCGCCGGAACCTGCGTGTAGCTGCCGCCGGTCGCGCCCGCGATGTCGGCGCACGCGGCGCCCGCGGCGTTGCAGCGCCGCCACTGGTAGCTGTAGGTGATCGACGGAGTGCCGGTCCAGGTCCCGTTCGAGGTGACCAGCGTCTGCCCGTCACGCGCCGTGCCGGAGATGACGGGGAGCACCGTGTTGACCGGCGGGGCGGCGGCGACGACGACGGTCTGGGCGCTCGTCGCGCTTGCGCTGCCGCCGGCGTTCGTCCCCGTCACGACGACGCGGATCGTCGATCCGATGTCGGCAGCAACCTGCGTGTAGGTCGAGGCGGTCGCGCCCGCGATGTCGGCGCACGCGCCGCCCAAGGCGTCGCAGCGGCGCCACTGGAAGGTGTAGGTGATCGGCGACGTGCCCGTCCAGGAGCCGGTCGCGGCGGTCAGGGTGCTGCCGTCGCGTGCGGTGCCGGAGATCGACGGGAGCACGGTGTTGACCGGCGGCGCCGCGGCGACGACGGCGCTCTGGGCGCTGGTCGCGGAGACCGATCCGGCGCCGTTCGCGGCGGTCACGACGACGCGGATCGTCGAGCCGACGTCAGCACCGGTCTCGGGGTACGTGGTACCCGTCGCTCCGGCGACATCGGCGCAGGCGCTGCCCGCGGCGTCGCAGCGGCGCCACTGGTAGGTGTAGGTGATCACCGGCGTGCCGGTCCACGTGCCCTTGGCCGCGGTGAGCGTGCTGCCGTCGCGCGCGGTGCCGGAGATCGACGGCAGGACCGTGTTCACCGGAGGCGCGGGGACGACGATCGCGGTGGCGTTCGACGTGGCGCCGGCGCTGCCGCCCGCGTTCGTGCCGGTCACGACGACGCGGATCGTTCCGCCGACGTCCGCCGGAACCTGCGTGTAGCTGCCGCCGGTCGCGCCCGCGATGTCGGCGCACGCAGCGCCGGAGGCATCACAGCGACGCCACTGGTAGGAGTACGTGATCGCCGGAGTGCCGGCCCAGGTCCCGTTCGAGGTGACCAGCGTCTGCCCGTCACGCGCCGTGCCCGAGATCACCGGCAGCACCGTGTTCACGGGCGGAGCGGCCGCGACGACAGCCGTCTGCACGCTCGTCGCGCTCGCCGTGCCGGCGACGTTCGTCGCGGTGACGACCACGCGGATCGTCGAGCCGACGTCCGCCGGGACCTGCGTGTAGGTCGAGGCCGTCGCACCCGCGATGTCGGCGCACGCCGCGCCCGCCGCGTTGCAGCGCCGCCACTGGAAGGTGTAGGTGATCGTCGGCGTGCCCGTCCACGGACCGGTCGTGGCGCTCAAGACCTGACCGTCGCGCGCCGTGCCCGAGATCACCGGGAGCGCCGTGTTGACCGGCGGGTCCGGAACGATCGGCACCGTCTGCGGCGACGTGGCCGCCGCGCTCCCTGCTGCGTTCGCGGCGGTGACGACGACGCGGATCGTGTTGCCGACGTCGGCCGTCACGGCGACGTACGTCGCGCCTGTCGCACCGGCGATGTCGGCGCAGGCGCTGCCCGAGGCGTCGCAGCGGCGCCACTGGAACGCGTAGGTGATCGTCGGCGTCCCGGTCCAGGAGCCGTTCGCGGCCGTCAGGATGCTGCCGTCGCGAGGCGTGCCGGAGATCGACGGAAGGACGGTGTTGACCGGCGGATCGGGGGAGACCACGGCGCTCTGCGCGCTCGTCGCGCTCGCGCTGCCACCGGCGTTGGTGCCGGTGACGACGACGCGGATCGTGCCGCCGACGTCCGCCGGAACCTGGGTGTAGCTGCCGCCGGTCGCACCGGCGATGTCGGCGCACGCCGCGCCCGCGGCGTTGCAGCGCCGCCACTGATAGCTGTAGCTGATCGCCGGTGTACCGGTCCAGGTCCCGTTCGAGGTGACGAGCGTCTGGCCGTCGCGCGCCGTGCCCGAGATCACCGGCAGCGCCGTGTTCACCGGCGGGGCCGCGGCGACGACGGCGCTCTGGGCGCTCGTCGCGCTTGCGCTGCCGCCGGCGTTCGTGCCGGTCACGACGACGCGGATCGTTCCTGCGACGTCCGCAGGGACCTGCGTGTAGGTCAAGGCGGTCGCGCCCGCGATGTCGGCGCACGCGCCGCCCAAGGCGTCGCAGCGGCGCCACTGGAAGGAGTACGTGATCGCCGGCGTGCCGGTCCAGGAGCCGGTCGCGGCGGTCAGCGTGCTGCCGTCGCGTGCGGTGCCGGAGATCGACGGGAGCACGGTGTTGACCGGCGGCGCCGCCGCGACGACGGCACTCTGGGCGCTCGTCGCGGCCACGGAGCCGGCCGCATTCGTGGCCGTCACGACGACGCGGATCGTCGAGCCGACGTCGGCGCTCGTCTGCGGGTACGTGGAGCCCGTCGCACCCGCCACGTCGGCGCAGGCGTTCCCGGCGGCGTTGCAGCGACGCCACTGGTAGGCGTAGGTGATGGTGGGCGTCCCGGTCCACGTCCCGTTGGCGGCCGTCAGCGTGTTGCCGTCACGTGCGGTGCCCGAGATCGACGGCAGGACCGTGTTCGCGGGCGGGTCGGGGGCGACAACGGCGGTCTGAACGCTCGTGGCCGCGGCGCTGCCACCGGCGTTCGTGCCCGTGACGACGACCCGCAGCGTCGATGCGACGTCGGCGGGAACCTGGGTGTACGTGGAGCTCGTCGCTCCGGCGATGTCGGCACATGAGGCACCGGCGGCGTTGCAGCGACGCCACTGGTAGGAGTAGGCGATCGCCGGAGTCCCGGTCCAGGTGCCCGTGCTCGCGCTGAGGATCTGGCCGTCGCGGGCGGTCCCGGAGATCACCGGGAGCACGACGTTGACCGGCGGGGCGGCGGCGACCACGGCGGTCTGGGCGCTCGTCGCGCTCGCGCTGCCGGCGACGTTCGTGGCGGTCACGGCGACGCGGATCGTCGAGCCGACGTCGGCGACGCCCTGCAGGTAGGTCGGTGCGTTCGCGCCGGCGATGTCGGCGCAGGCCGCGCCGGCCGCGTTGCAGCGCCGCCACTGATAGCTGAAGCCGATCGGCGGCGTGCCGGTCCACGTGCCGGGGTTCGCGTTGAGGATCTGCCCTTCGGCGGCGGTCCCGGAGATCGTCGGCGCCACGGTGTTCGCCGGCGGCGCCGCGGCGACGACCGCGGTCTGGGCGCTGGTCGCGGCGACGCCGAGCCGGCCGCTGTTCGCGGCGGTGACGACGACGCGAATCGTGTTGCCGATGTCGCCGCCCACCTGCGCGTAGGACACGGTCGTCGCGCCCGCGATGTCGGCGCACGCGGCGCCCGACGCGTCGCAGCGACGCCACTGGTAGCTGAAGCTGATCGTCGGCGTGCCGTTCCAGGTGCCCGTCGCGGCGGTGAGCGATGCTGCCGTCGCGCGCGGTGCCGGCGATCGACGGGGCGACGACGTTGACCGGCGGCGTCGGAGCGACGATCGCGCCGGCGTTCGAGGTGGCGCTCGCGCTGCCGCCCGCGTTCGTGCCGGTGACGACGACGCGGATCGTGCCGCCGACGTCCGCCGGAACCTGCGGTAGCTGCCGCCGGTCGCACCCGCGATGTCCGCGCACGCGGCGCCCGAGGCGTCACAGCGACGCCACTGGTAGGAGTAGGTGATCGCCGGAGTGCCGGTCCACGCGCCGTTCGAGGTGACGAGCGTCTGCCCGTCGCGCGCCGTGCCCGAGATCACCGGCAGCGACGTGTTGACCGGCGGCGCAGCGGCGACGACGGCGGTCGCCGCCGACGTCGCCGGCACACTGCCGCCGGCGTTCGTCGCGGTGACGACGACGCGCACGGTGCCGCCGACGTCCGCCGCAACCTGCGTGTACGTCGAAGCGGTCGCGCCGGCGATGTCCGCGCAGGCCGCGCCCGCCGCATTGCAGCGCCGCCACTGGTAGGCGAACGTGATCGTCGGCGTGCCGGTCCACGTGCCGGCCGACGCCGTCAGTGTCAACCCGTCACGCGCCGTGCCCGCGATCGACGGCGCCACCGTGTTGACCGGCGGCGCCGGCGCGATCAGCGCGGTCGCCGCGGAGTTCACGTTGGCGTTGCCGGCGACGTTCGTGCCCGTCACGTTCGCGCGCAGCTTCGCCCCGACGTCGGCCGGCGTGAGGGCGTAGGTCGCGGCGGTGGCGCCCGCGATCGACACGCAGCTCGCGCCGCTCGCGTCGCAGCGCAGCCACTGGTAGGTGAAGGCGATCGGCGCGCTGCCGGTCCACGTGCCATTGGAGGTGCTCAGCGTCGCGCCGTCGACGGCACTGCCGGAGACCACCGGGAGCGCGCTGTTGACCGGTCCCGCGGCGTTGCCCGTCGTGGCCGCCGAGACGGCCGTCGCCGAGCCGCCGGCGTTCGAGGCCGTGACGCTGATGCGCAGCGTCTTGCCGACATCGGTCGCGACGAGCGTGTACGTCGTCGCGGTCTGCCCCACGATGTCCACGCAGGCGTTGCCGGCCGCGTCGCAGCGCCGCCACTGATAGGCGTAGGTGATCGCCGGCGTCCCGCTCCAGGTGCCGGGCCCGGCCGTGACGGTCGAGCCCTCCTGGGCGGTCCCGGTGATCGACGGGAGGATCGTGTTGACCGGCGGGCGCGGCGGCGACGACCGGGTGGCAGCGACGTCGCGGCGGCCGAGCCCGCGGCGTTCGCGGCGGTCACGACGACGCGCATCGTGCCGCCGACGTCGGCGGGAATCTGCGTGTAGGTCGCGTTCGTCGCGCCGGCGATGTCGGCGCAGGCCGCGCCGGCCGCGTCGCAGCGGCGCCACTGGTAGGTGAAGCTGATCGTCGGCGTGCCGGTCCACGAGCCGCTCGACGCGGTCAGCGTGAGCCCGTCACGAGCGGTGCCGCTCAGCACCGGGACAGCCGTGTTGACCGGCGGGGCGGGGGCGACCACGGAGGTCTGCGCGCTGGTGGCCGCCGCGCTGCCGCCGGCGTTCGTCGCGGTGACGACGACGCGCACGGTGCCGCCGACGTCCGCCGCGACCTGCGTGTACGTCGAAGCGGTCGCACCGGCGATGTCCGCGCAGGCCGCGCCCGCCGCATTGCAGCGCCGCCACTGGTAGGCGAACGTGATCGTCGGCGTCCCGGTCCACGTGCCCGTGCCGCGCCGTCAGCGTCAACCCGTCACGCGCCGTGCCCGAGATCGACGGCGCCACCGTGTTGACCGGCGGCGCGGCCGTGACGACCGCGGTCTGCACCGTCGCGGCGCCGGTCGAGCCGGCGGCGTTGGTCGCCGTGACGACCGCGCGGATCGTCGAGCCGACGTCGGCCGGGACGAGCGTGTAGGTCGCGCCGGTGGCGCCCGCGATGTTGACGCAGTTCGCCCCGGCCGCGTCGCAGCGGCGCCACTGCTGGGCGTACGTCAGGGTCGGCGTGCCGTCCCACGACCCCTGGTTGAGCGTCAGCGCCAGCCCATCCTGCGCGGTTCCGGAGATCGAGGGCGCCGTCAGGTTGAAGGGGCCCAGCGGCTGCACGACGGCGCTCTGCGCGGAGGTTGCGCTGGCCGGCGAGATGACGTTCGTCGCGGTCACGACGACGCGCACGGTGCCGCCGACGTCGGCGGGCACGAGCGTGTACGTGGAGGCGGTCGCGCCGGCGATGTCGGCGCAGGCCGCGCCGGATGCGTCGCAGCGGCGCCACTGGTAGGTGTAGGTCGGCGCCGGCGTCCCGGTCCACGTCCCGGTGGCCGCGCTCATCACCTGACGGTCGATCGTCGTGCCGGAGATCGTGGGCATCACGGTGTTGGCCGGCGCCGCGGTGAACTCGTCGCTGACCATGAACGCGGCGCCGGGCAGGA
Organism: uncultured Solirubrobacteraceae bacterium; assembly: GCA_963817295.1. GTDB lineage: Bacteria > Actinomycetota > Thermoleophilia > Solirubrobacterales > Solirubrobacteraceae > F1-60-MAGs163. Next base: position 57,458 of record CAWFOF010000026.1, read on the forward strand.
ACGTGTCCTGCGAGGTGGCGAGGTGCAGGATCGTGCTGGTCGCGTTGTTCGGCAGGAAGCCGTTCGCGCCCATCTCGTCGACGTCGATGCCCATCTGGTTGGAGTAGTTCGGCGTCTTCGTCGTGACCGCGACGCCCTGCTTGGTGATCGACGAGTTGTAGAGGTTGTTCGCGGGGTTCAGCGCGTTGATCAGGGCGGTGCCCTGCAGGGTCGCCGTCTCGCTGACGATGTCGCGGTCACCCTCCCAGGAGAGGAACCCGACCTTGGCGGCCACGGTGCCCGTCGGGGGCGTCAGGAAGCTCGTCAGGTTCAGGTCGACCGACGGGCGCGAGCCGGAGACCAGCGAGGTGAAGCCGTCCCACGCGATCAGCCGCTTGACCTGCACCTGGGCGGGGTCGCGATAGGCGACCATCAGCGCCCAGCCCGCGTAGCGGTCCTGCCCGGTTCCCGCCTGCACGTTCCCGACGGTGTACTGGCCGGCTCCCGCCGCCTGCACGGCGGCGGTGACGTCGGCGTAGCCCTGGTAGCGCGTTGCGCGCAGCGAGTCCGTGTCGACGGCGCCGGTGACGCTCTGGTAGGTGCCGAGCGGCGGCACGCCGAACTTGACGGTGGCGTTCGCCGCGGGGGTGGGCGCCGCCGCGCCGGCCGTCCCGGCGGTCGTGTCGGCACCCCAGTACAGGCCGGCCCACAGGACCACGGAGCCGGCCGGCATCGCGAGCGTCGCGCGGCTCGAGTTGAACGTCGTCGCGTCGGCGTCGACGTCGACGTTCGACATCGTGAAGCTGTTGTTGCCGAGCGTCGTGTTCGCGCCGCTCTGCACGTTGGCGCAGTTCGCCGCCGCCGCGGGGCAGGTCAGCAGCGTGTTGGCGACGCTGACGATGTCCCCGCGCTCGGTGGTCTGGAACCGCGGCCCGAACGTGCGATCGGCGTGCGCCAGCGGCGCGCATGCGAGCAGCGCGAGAACGCAGGCGAACAGCGCGAGTGCCGAGCGTTGGGGTGCGGTCATTGGGGCTTGGTCACGATCAGCCGGGAACGGCGGAAGTCGATACCTCGCTCGAGGTAGTCATCCCGTATCGACCGTTTGTCCAGAGGCTTGAGTCCGGAGGGGGTCGATGCGGACGTCTCGGCAGGGGCCGCAAACCACGAAGCGCCCGCTCAAGGCGGGCGCTTCGGAGGGTCTGCGGCCCGTTATCCGGGACTTGAGCCGCGGTTTCCCTGTCAGGCGCTGAACGGCGCCCGCACGGCGGGCTCGGCGAGCACCAGCGGCCCGGCCTGCAGCGAGGCGAGCGCGACGGTGTATCCCGCCGCGATCTTCGCCTTCGTCGTCGCCTCGTCGAGGCCCGGGACGTACGGCGAGGCGCAGACGCCCTTCGGCAGGCGCGAGGCCTTCGCCGCGCCCTTGTGCGCGATCGCGTCGAGCAGCACCGCGTAGGACACCGAGTCGTACGCCATCCCGATGTGGTCGGTCTGGCGACCGGGGCAGACGTCCTGGACGACGAGGTTGCTCGCCCCCTTCAGCGCCGATGTCGGGGCCGGCCCGCTGACGGGCTGCGACGATCGCGTCGGCGAGCGAGCGGACCGTGGTCCACGAGGTCGGGCCGGGAGACTCGCTCCCGTGGGCGTTCAGCGCCTCGAGGATGTTCGAGCTCGTTCCCTGCTGGAAGACCGACGGCGCACAGCCCTTCGAGCAGTCGCCGAGCGACACGGACGTGCCGTGCTGCGGTGCCGGCCAGCGCGACGACGTCCGTCACGAGCTTGCGCGTCGAGGGCCAGAACGTCAGCGCCAGGCGCGGCAGCATACCGCCCTGGCTGATGCCGTAGATCGCGATCGGCCGCTTCGCACGCTTGTACATCGTGCGCACACCGGCGACGACGTATTCGGCGGCGTTCTGGACGTCGCCCGTCGTGTTCGCCGGGAAGGTGGTGTAACAGCTCGCGTGGCCGCTCTTGCGCAACGCCTTCTGGAAGGCGCCCGACCACGCGGCGCTGCCGGGGACGCCCGGTGCCGGTGACGAGCAGGACGGGCGTGGACTTCGCCCGCGTCACCTCCTTCTGGCAGGTCAGCGAGCGCGCGCAGCTTCTTCGGTGACACCGTCAGCGCGGGTCGGCCGCCTGCGCGACGGGCGCGACGATCAGGACGGCGAGAACGGCGAGCAGCAGGGGCGTGAGGCGCATGCGCAGAAACTAACCGCCGCGGTCGGCGTGCGCGCCACTCTGGGCTACCCGAGCGAGGGCTCGATGCGGAAGCCGTTGACCTGCGTCGTTCCGCGCGTGAACGAGCCGGTCTGCGAGCGCAGCTTCCACGGCTTGGGGAGCACTCCGTCGCGCTGGGCGAGGAACACCTGCAGCGCCTTCACCGCCGCCGCGCAGTCGACGCTGCCGAACACGGTGATCGCGTAGTGACCCTTGCGCACGAGGAACGCCTTGCCGATCGGATCGTCGTTCCGGACGAGGAAGTCGCCCGGAGCAGCGCGACTCGGTCTCCGGCCGGGTAGGTGCCGCCGCCGAGGTGTTCGCGAAGACGCGCGCGACGCTGAAGCCCGTCCCGGTGACGACGCTGTCACGGAACGTGCCGGCGTTCTTCCCGGTGTCCTGCAGGCGCCACGGCGGACGCACGCCGTCGGGCTCGTACAGGAACGAGTAGAACTGGCGGGCGGCCTCTGCGCAGGTGATGCGACTTGTTCAGCAGGCCCACGCGGTAGCGGCCGGCCTGCAGCGCGAGTGTGCCGATGCGGTCGTCGTGCATGACGGTGAACGCAGGACACGTCCCGCCCGGCGGCGCTTCGGCGCCGTTGCGAGGCGCTGACCGTGAAGCTCTGCGGGCCCTTGGGACCCTGGATGAACTCGCGCTTGGCCGCGACGAGGCGCCAGCGCAGCGGCAGCTTCCCGTCCCAGTCCGCCAGGAACGTGCCCAGCAGCCGCGCCGCCTCACCGCAGACGAGCGTGCCGCCCGTCGTGATGTCGTAGCTCCCGGCCGGCAGCGAGAGCGCGCCGACGCTGTCGTCGTGCAGGACCTGGAAGGTCCCCGGACAGGCCGGGCGGCCGACGCCGCGCTCGCGGGGACGTCGGCGACGGCCGTCGCCAGCACGACGAGCATCAGGGTCTGGACCAAACGCGACATGGCTCCGAAGGAGCATCGCACGGTCCTCCCGCCCGAGAGCCGTGCGGATGAGCCTCTGCAACGGTTCTGTCAGACGTGCTCAGCCCGCCGCGACGGCGGCGTCCACGCCGACGCCGACCGGGCACGAGACGCCCGTGCCGCCGAGCCCGCAGTAGCCGTGCGGCACCTTGTGCAGGTACTGCTGGTGGCCGTCCTCGGCGTAGTAGAACGGGCCGGCCGCGGCGATCTCGGTCGTGATCTCGCCCTTGTCGCGCCGCGGTCAGCGCCTGCTGGTAGACCTCGCGCGAGGCGAGCGCCGCGTCGCGCTGGTCGTCGCCGTCCCAGTAGATCGCCGAGCGGTACTGGGTGCCGACGTCGTTCCCCTGGCGCATGCCCTGCGTCGGATCGTGACTCTCCCAGAAGACGCGCAGCAGCTCCTCGTAGGAGACCTTCGCCGGGTCGTAGGCGACGAGCACGGCCTCCGTGTGCCCGGTGCGGCCCGAGCACGTCTCCTCGTAGGTCGGGTTCGGCGTGACGCCACCCGCGTAGCCGACGGCGGTCGAGACGACGCCCGGCGTCTCCCAGAACTTCTTCTCGGCTCCCCAGAAGCAGCCCAGGCCGAACACCGCGGTGCGAACGCCATCGCCGAACGGCGGCTTCAGCGGAGCGTCGAGCACCGCGTGGCGCGGTGCGACGGGCATCTCGGCCGTGCGGCCGGGGAGCGCTTCGTCGATCGTGGGCAGGGAGAGCTTGGAAGCCATGCGATTCAGGAACATGCTGATCAGTCTCCGATCGGTCGGCGATCGTTACGTCGCCGGTGGCTCAGCGGCTGTTGCCGAAGATCCGCAGGAAGAACAGGAAGATGTTGAAGACGTCGAGGAAGATCCCCGCCGCGAGCGGGATCACCTCGCCCTGGCCGGCGCGGCGCAGCCGGTTGAAGTCGAGCACGACGTACAGGCCGAAGATCGCCAGGCCGAGGATCGCGTAGATCAGGCTGCCACCGGGGATGTTCACGAAGATCATCACGATCCCGAAGACGATCAGGCCGAGCAGCAGGAAGAACGCGAGTCGGTAGAGGCCGGAGAGGTCGCGGCGCGTGGCGTATCCGCCGGCGCCGAGCGCGCCGACGAACAGCGCCGTCGCCGCCGTCGCCTGGTACAGCGCGGTGGGATCGTTCGTCGCGTAGTAGGCGAGCGTCGTGCCGACCGAGATGCCGAGCAGCAGCCCGAACGCGAACAGCAGCACGAGCGCCAGCTGGCGGTTGCCCTTGGCGTTCGCGACGTTCAGCCCGATGATGCAGCCGATCGCGACGATCCACGGCAGCAGGACCCACAGTCCGGTCAGGTCCTTGCCGATGTACGCGCCGAGCGCGGCGAAGCCGCACGTGACGGCGACCAGGCCCATGACCTGACCGAAGATCGAGTGCGCGTGATCGCGCGTCGTGGCCCCTGGCAGGGCGTATCCGGGTGCTGACATGACGCAGATGATGGCGCATCGCGCCCCGCGCGCACGCGCCCGGTGGCGATTCTCTTAGGCTGAGCCGCCATGACCGGTTCCGGCTTCGACCCTCAGACCCTCGAACGCTTCGCCGACCTGCTCGTCGGATTCGGCGCGAACGTTCAGCCGGGCCAGATCGTCGCGATCGGAGCCGAGATCGGCAAGGAGGAGGTCGCGCGCGCGCTGGCCGCCAGCGCCTACCGTCACGGCGCGAAGTTCGCCGATGTGACGTACTTCGACCTGCACGTCAAGCGCGAGCGCCTGCTGCACGCCGCCGAGGACACGCTCGACTTCGTCCCGTCGTGGTTCGGCGACCGCATCATCGCGCTCGGCGATCAGCACTGTGCGCGCATCGGGCTGAGCGGGCCGATCGCCCCCGGCCTGCTGGAGGACATCGACCCCGCGCGCGCCGGCCGCGATCAGCTGCCGTTCGTCCGCGAGGCCGGCAAGGTCGTCAACGACGCGACCACGAACTGGACGATCGGCCCGTGCCCGAGCCTCCCGTGGGCGAGGCTCGTGCACCCCGACCTCGACGACGACGCGGCGCTCGCCAGACTGGCCGAGCAGCTCGTCCACGTCTGCCGCCTGGACGAGGAGGATCCGGCCGCCGCGTGGCGAACGCGCGCCGACGCGCTCGTCGCCGCCGCCGAGCGCGTCACCGCGCGGCGCCTTCGACGCGCTGCACTTCGAGGGCCCGGGAACCGACCTGACGGTCGGGCTGCTGCCCAGCAGCCGCTTCATGGCCGCGCGCTTCGAGACGGTCGACGGGGTCGTGCACATGCCGAACATCCCCTCCGAGGAGGTGTTCACCACGCCGGATCCGCTGCGTACCGAAGGGCGTCGTGCGGTCGACGAAGCCGCTCGTCATCGGCGGCTCGATCATCCGCGGCCTGGAGGTCGAGTTCCGCGGCGGGCGCGCCGTGCGCATCGACGCCGACGAGAACGCAGACGTCCTGCGCGGCTACACCGAGAAGGATCCCGGCGCCGCGCAGCTCGGCGAGGTCGCGCTCGTCGACCGCGACGGACGCATCGGGAAGAGCGGGACGGTGTTCTTCGACACGCTGCTCGACGAGAACGCCGCCAGCCACGTCGCGCTCGGCTCGGCCTACGCGATGTGCCTCGATGACGTCGCCGACCACGAGCGGATGAACTCCAGCCAGATCCACGTGGACTTCATGATCGGCTCCGACGACGTCTCGGTGACGGGCGCTGACGGCAGCCGGCGAAGCGGTCCCCGTCCTGCGCGGCGGCGATTGGGCGCTGTAGGCGACGGTCCTCCGCCGGCCGCGCGCCGCTACCCTTCGCAGCCCGCAGCAGCGGCCAGGAGAGGTGCCGGAGTGGTTGAACGGGCGCGACTGGAAATCGCGTAACGGGCGTAAGTTCGTTCGGGGGTTCGAATCCCCCCCTCTCCGCTGCTGACGAGCTGAGCATCCGGCGCGCGCTATGCCGCGCGGACCTCGAACTCCGTGAGCGTCACCGGGCCGAACGACGTGAGCAACGCCACGTCGACGGCGTCGCGGCCGCGCCCGACGACGACGCGGCCGACACGGCGGCGGTTGTTGCGGGCGTCGAACGTGTACCAGGCGCCGTCGAGGTAGACCTCGAACCACGCGGCGAAGTCCATCGGCTCGGCGGGCAGCGGGACGTCGATCTCCGGGATGTAGCCGAAGACGTAGCGCGCGGGGATGTTCAGCGCGCGGCAGAACGTGATCGCGAGGTGCGCGAAGTCGCGGCAGACGCCCTGGCCGGCGCGGTAGGCGTCGACCGCAGTCGTCCACGGGTTCGACGCGCCCGCGACCCACTGGAGATGGCCATGGACGAAGTCGACGATCGCCTGTACGCGCTCCCAGCCGGGCGTCGAGCCCGCCGAAGCGCTGCCAGGCCTCGTGACCGAGCTCGTCCGGCAGGCAGAAGCGGCTCGGCATGACGTAGCCGAGGTGCTCGTCCGGCAGCGCCATGATCGGCGTCTCCGGCGTGCCCGCCGCGATCCGGTCACCCGGCGAGGAGAGCACGACCTCCGCCTCGTAGACGATCCGCGACGCGCCCGCACCGACCGTGAACCGCTCGCAGCGGTTGCCGTAGAGGTCGAGATACCCGTGGTGCTGGGCATCCGTCTCCCAGCGCTCGGCGCGCAACTCGTGGTCACGGCCCGACGGAGCCACCTGCAGGACCGCCGACACCGGCTGCGGCGTCTCGAAGCCGAAGGTGCATCCAACGGTCAGGGCGAGTGGTGTCGGAGCGGCGACGGGAACGCCCGTCACGATACCGGCGGCTTGAGGACGAACAGCTCGATCTCCATGTCGGGGCCGACGTGATGGTTGGAGATGAACGCGAGCACGTCACGCCCTGAAAGGTGTTCGATGATGTCGATGAACTTGCGCTGCATCGCGTTTTGGAACGCGCTGCGGGTCTCCTGGACGATCGTGGTGCGCTGCAGCTCGATCATCGTCTTCTCGACGTCGGTGTAGACGCCGCCCAGGACGCAGGCGAGCAGGTCGTCGCCGAGCAGCACGCGTCTTCGCGGTGACCGGCACGCGGTGGTGGTAGCGCTTGTGCAGCGCGACCATCTCGTCGGTCACGGCTGAAAGCAGTGCATCGCCGCTGAGCGGAGGTTCGGTGGCCGGCATTGCGGCCTTCTCTCTCGTCCTCCGGCTGGGGTTCGCGTACGCGAGGTGAAGGGCGAGAACCGGGCGCGCGATCTCCTGCACATCCTAGCGCCGCGTGCTTACAATTCTTGGACGCGAATCGCGAGCCGCCCGGTCCCGTCGTGAGCCCACCAGACGCACAGAGCACTCCCCGAACGCACGGCGACGTCCTCACCGCGATCTCGGATGGGCTGGTCGCGCTGCTGAAGGAGTACTACGGCCGCGGGCCGACTCGCGCGAAGTCCTACTACGAGGACGACCTCGTGGTCTGCCTGCTGCGCGGTGGCTTCTCGCGCGTGGAGCAGACGCTCCTGGAAGGCGGCCGCGGAGCCTCGGTGATCCAGCAGCGGTATCGACTTCCAGGAGGTCATGCGCGACGCGGTTCGCGGCCGTCATCGAGAACGCCACGGGGCGCCACGTGATCGGCTTCATGAGCGGCAACCAGCAGGGCCCGGACATCATGTGCGAGGTCTTCATCCTCGCTCCGACCGACCTCGTGGAAGACCACGAAATGCCGCGCAGGCCTTGACTGGCGCGCTAACTTGGTTTCCGGAGGGCATTCATCGTGAAGTCGGCCGCAGTGCCGGCAGCACGGTCTGACTTTCAGGGTTACGTCAACCCCGGAGGTCTTCCATGTCCCAATCGCAGTACCTGATCGCAGCCGGTCCCGCTGTGACGCAGTGCGAGGTAGCGAGCGCAACGACCGGCTCTTTGGAGCTGCGCGCTATCTCGCCGTGCATCATGGCGACCGCGCAGGCGGCCGGCCCATTCCCCCCGATAAGCCGGCCGGCCCGCATAGATCCATGAGCGCCGCGGGGCGGCCGGCCTTTCCCTCCGACGAGCCGGCCGCCCTGCACCTTTCCCTCCCAGGGGAAACCCACAGCCTGCGCTGCACGTTTCCCGCCTGCGGAGCGCGTGGTTTGTGCGCTTCCACGCGCCGCTCGCGACCGCCATCGTGGTGGTCATGCAGCCCACGACTCCACAGGGCGCGGATTGGTCCCTCGCGGCGATGGCAGTCGTCATGACCGCCGGGATCGTCTTCCTCGTCTCCCAGTTCGTCTAGGACCCGTTCAGGCGCCCGCGGCGCTCTGCAGCACCGGCGCGCCCTCGCTCTCCGGGATCACCAGCACGATGTGCCGGCGGGAGATCGCGATGACCGGATGGTGGGTGCCCTGGCCTTCGTGGCCGATCAGCTCGACGGTGCAGTCTGTCAGTGGGACGAAGTCGCGCTCCGCGGCGTTGAGGACGTCGGTGACGCGGCTGCGGTAGCCGTCGCGCGCGAGCGTGATCGAGCCCGAGATGCGGTGACGCTCGGTTTCGACGTAGACGCGCTCGAGTCGTTGCTCCATCGCCATCACCCTACGCGCTCACGGGAGTGCTTGGACGAGTTCCTGATCGTGCGGGTAGCTCAGCAGGCGCAGCGCCTCGTCGGCCGGCAGCCAGCGCAGCTCGTCGACCTCGTCGTTGGGGGCGAACTCGCCGGAGACCACGGTCATCCGCCAGTAGCGAACGGTCTTTGCGCGCCCCTTGCCGTCCGTGTAGCGCACGCGGCTCGAGCTCGCTCCCGAGCTCGCACAGCAGGCCGGTCTCCTCGTGCACCTCGCGCAGCGCGGCCTCCTCCCAGCCCTCCCCCGGGTCGAGCTTGCCCTTCGGGAGTGACCAGTCGTCGTACCGCGGGCGGTGAACGACGGCGATCAACCCGTCGCGCTCCACGACGCCGCCCGCAGCGTGGATCTGCCGCGCGATGCCGCTCACGGGCGCGTCACGATCCGCCGATCGCACGCAGCTCGCGTGGACGCAGGAGCACGATCAGCTCGCCGCGGCTCCCGTCGAGCCGGACCGCGGCGACGCCGCCCTTCTTCATGTCGATGCGCGCGCCGGTCAGGTCTCGGATGACCTGGCTGAAGTCCGGCTCATGACCGACGACGAGCACGCGGCCGTCGCCTTCCTCGTCGCCCATCGCCAGCACCAGCGCCTCGTCGACGTCGAAGCCCTCGGTCAGCGGCGCGATGGACGACCGGCACAAGGCCGAGTGCCTCGCAGGCGAAGGTCGCCGTGTCCAGCGCGCGGATCTTCGGGCTCGTGTAGACGATCTCGGGCGTGATCTGCATCGCCCGCAGAGCTACGCCCGCCGCCCGCGCCTGTTCGATGCCGCGCTCGGTCAGCCGGCGCTCGGCGTCGGCGACGCAGCCCGTGAGGCTCCGCCTCGCCGTGCCGTGAGAAACCAGAGCTGCCGTGCCATGGGCGCGGAGCGTACCGAAGGCGGCCGGGCGGCGAGCCTGTGGATTCGGCAAACCGCGCGCCGATCGCGACCGGATGCGGGCCGCGGGCCGATAGGTTTGCAGGCCATGAGCAGCACGCACGAGATCGCCCACGACGACGTCGTCCGCACGCACGAGGATGCCGCCGCGAACGAGCGCCCGCCGCTGCTCGTGCTGGACCCGCTGCTCGCGTTCCTCGACGCCGCCGGCCTGGGCGAGGGCGAGCCGAAGATCGCGGTCGTCGGCGACGGGCATTCGAACGTCACGTACGCGGTGAGACGCGGTGACGCCGAGTTCGTGCTGCGCCGCCCCCCGCGTCCGCCGCTGCCTCCCAGCGCCCATGACGTGCTGCGCGAGGCGCGCGTGATCAGCGCGCTCGCGGGCCGCGCGCGCGTGCCGAAGGTCTACGCCGTCTGCGACGACGAGCAGGTGATCGGCGCACCGTTCTACGTCATGGAGAAGGTCGACGGCCTCGTCGTGACGGACACATCCCTGACGCGCTCGACACACTGGAGGACCGCCGGCGGATCAGCGAGGAGATGGTCGACGCGCTCGTCGAGCTTCATGCCGTCGACTGGCAGGCCGCAGGGCTCGAGGGCTTCGGCAAGCCGACCGGCTACCTCGAACGTCAGGTCCGCCGGTTCCTGGGCCTGTGGGACGTCAACAAGACGCGCGAGATCGACGCCGTCGAGACGGTGGCGAACTGGCTGACGGCGAACATGCCGCAGTCGGCACCCGCGACGATCGTCCATGGCGACTACCGCCTCGGAAACACGATGCTGGCACCGCAGGCACCGGCGCGGATCGTGGCGATCCTCGACTGGGAGATGGCGACGATCGGCGACCCGCTCGCCGACCTGGGCTACCTCTGCACGCTGTGGACCGACAGCGACGACCCGCCGCTCGGGATGTTCGAGCTGACCGGGGTCACGCGCGAGCCCGGGCTTCCTGTCGCGCGCCGAGCTCGTCGCACGCTACGAGGAGCGCTCGGGGCTGGCGATGACGAACATCCGCTGGTACCAGACGCTCGCGCTGTGGAAGTCGATCGTCTTCATGGAGGGCAACTACAAGCGCTCACTGGCCGGTGCGACGGACGACCCGTTCCTCAAGCGGTTCGGCGACGGCGTGATCGAGCTCGCCGAGCGTGCAGAGGCGCTCACGCATGACGGGTGACGCCGGCACTGCGCGGCCTGCTCGTCGACTGGGGCGGCGTCCTCACGACGGACATCTTCACCTCCTTCAAGCACTTCTGCCGCAACGAGGGCCTCGACGAGACGCTCGTGCGCGACATGTTCCGCAACGACCCCGAGGGGCGCGGCGCGCTGGTCGGGCTGGAGACCGGCGCGCTGACCGAGCCCGAGTTCGAAGAGCGCTTCGCCGCGATCCTCAGCCTGCCGCCCGACCGCGCTCCCGGCCTGATCGACCGCCTGTTCGGCGGCATGAAGGAGGACATCGCGATGTTCGATGCGCTGCGCGCGGCCAAGGCTGCCGGCGTTCGCACCGGGCTGCTGTCGAACTCGTGGGGCGTCGACCGCTACGACCGTACCCACTTCGGCCGCCTGTTCGACGCGGTGGTGATCTCGGGCGAGGAGGGCGTGCGCAAGCCTGACCGCCAGATCTATGACGTCGCCCTCCAGCGCATGGCGCTGCCCGCGGCGGAGATCGTCTTCGTCGACGACCTGCCGGGGAACCTCAAGCCGGCGCGAGCCCTGGGCATGACGACGCTGCTGCACGTCAGCGCGCAGGAGACGGTCCCTCAGCTCGAGGAGCTGTTCGCGCTGCGGCTGCTCTGAGCGGCGATGTCGCTGACGCGCTCGCGCAGCTCGTCGCCCCGCCCGGCGGCCACCGCCCGCGCGGCACGCGCGTCACTGAGCGCGACGCCGCTGCTCGCGGCGAACTCGACGAGATCCTGGCGCTCCTCCGTCTGGCTCGCCGTGCGCAGGAACAGCCAGGCGAGCAGGCAGATGGTCAGGATCGACCCCTCCACCATCATCACCCCGCCGGCCGCCGCCTGGTCGGACGTGGGCGACACGTTCCAGTAGGCCTCGCCCCTTGCGTAGACCGGGTAGAAGACGCCGCCTCCGAACACCAGCACGTTCCCGAGCACCGCGCCGGTCAGGCGCACGGCGACGATGTAGCCGAGCTTCCATGCGTTCGTGAACCACGCGGGCTTGGGCAGCGGCCCGAGCAGCGCCATCCACATGTTCGCCCCGAACGCGATGAAGCACGCGTGCTGGAGAGCGTGGACGGCCTCGTGGCGGACCGCGCCCTGATGCAGCAGCGGAAGGTGCCAGAGGTAGAGGTTGATCGCCCACAGCGCGAACGCGAGCACCGGATGAGCGAGCACGCGCAGGATCCCCATGCCCGGCAGCCGCAGGACCGGCGCGATCAGCGGGCCGGTCAGGCCGAGCACGATCAGCAGCGTCGCGACGTCGCCGAGGATCAGGTGCTCGGCCATGTGAACGGCGAACAGCTCGTCGGCGACGTGGCCGGCGGGCGAGGCGAGCGTCAGGACGATCAGGCCCAGGCCGCCGAGCTCGCATGCCTGGCGCCACCCGGGCACGGCGCGCGGCGTTCCCTGCAGATGCCGGACGCGCATGGCGTAGAGCACCGCCACGATGATCGGCGGCAGGATCTGCAGCGGAGCGAACGTCCCTCCGCCGAGATGCGCTCCGATGAACGTCACGGCCACAGGACCCAGGGTACGCCGCGGGGCCTCAGCCCGCGGCGATCAGCGCGACGCCGGCGAAGGCGACGATCACGCCGGCGGCCTGCAGCTTGTGCAGCCGCTCGTGCAGCACCGCGCGGGCGAGCAGCACCGTCGCGACCGGGTAGAGCGATCCGACGACCGAGACGATGCTCAGCGCGCCCTTGGTCGTGGCGACGCCGTAGAGCGCCGTCGCGGCGACGTCGAACGTCCCGGCGAGGACGAGGCTCCCGCGCAGCCGGCCCCCCTCCGGTAGGGGCGGGCGGCGGAAGAGCACGACGCCCACCACGAGCGGGAGCATCGCGCACCGCGCGAGCAGCAGAAGCCAGAGCACGCTCTCGTCCGCGGCGCCGTCGGCGAGGACGAAGTACGAGCCGAAGCCCGCCGCGGCCACGAGCGCCAGCAGCACGCCCTGGCGATTCGCGCGGCGCTCCTGGGCGCTCTCCTCCGTGACTTCGAGCGACGCGAGGATGATGCCGGTGAAGGCGCAGGCGAGGCCGGCCGCGACGACCGTCGACAGCGTGTCGCCGGTCGCCAGGCCGACGATCACCGGCAGCGCCACCCCGCAGGCGGAGATCGGGGCGACGACGCTCATCGTGCCGACGGCGAGCGCGCGGTAGAGCGCGCCCAGGCCGAGCATGCCGGCGATGCCGGCCGCCATCGACAGCACGACGGCATGCGTCGAGGGGAACGGCTCGCCGGTGATGAGCAGCAGGCCGACGACCCAGAACGTGCCCGTCCCCTCGACGAACAGGAGCACGACCGGCACGGCGAGGCGCTTGCTCGCAATGCCGCCGATGAAGTCGGCGCCGCCCCAGGAGGCGGCGGCGAGCAGGGAGAGCGTGATCGCGAACACGGGTCGGCCCAGACTAGGAAACGGAGCGCCGAACGCAAACGGGGCGGGCTCGATGCCCGCCCCGTGGGACGCCCCGCGACCTGCTGACGTCTAGTCGCGCTTCCCGCGCCCGTAGAGGACGCCGAACAGCTTGCCGATGCGCTTCGTGCCCTTCTCGGTGTACGGGTACATGTGCACGTCGCGCTTGGGGTGGAGCCTCGAGACGAGGATCGCCTGCTGCTGGGTGAACTTGCGGATGCCGCCCGCGCCGTGGCGCGAGCCGATGCCGGAGGTCTTCGCGCCGCCCATCGGCAGCTCGAGCGCGGTGTAGTTGATCATCGCGTCGTTGACGCAGACCGCGCCGGCGTCGATCCGGCGCGCGACCTGCTCGCCGCGCTCGACGTTCTTGGAGAACACCGACGCACCGAGGCCGTAGGGGCTGTCGTTCGCCAGCCGGATCGCCTCCTCGGCGTCCGCCACCTTCATGATCGGCAGCGTCGGCCCGAACGTCTCCTCGGTCATCGCGTCCATCGTGTGATCGACGTCGACGATCACCGTCGGCTCGAAGAAGATGCCCTCGCCCTCACGACGCTTGCCGCCGACGAGCACCTTCGCGCCCTTGGCGACGGCGTCCGTGACGTGCTGCTCGACGATGTCGAGCTGCGGCGGGAAGGTCATCGAGCCGACCTCCTGCGTCCCCGGGCCGGTCGAGCGGCCCTGGCGCAGCGCGGTGACCTTCTGGGTGACCTTCGCGACGAACTCGTCGTACACCGGGGCCTCGACGTAGACGCGCTCGGTGGAGATGCAGGTCTGCCCGGAGTTCTGCATCGAGTAGAAGACCGCGGCGTTCGCGGCCCGCTCGAGGTCGGCGTCACGCAGCACGAGCATCGGATCCTTGCCGCCCAGCTCGAGCGAGCACGGGATCAGGCGCTCGGCGGCCGCGACGGCCACCTTTCGCCCGGTGCGAGTGGAGCCGGTGAACATGATCATGTCCACCTCGTCGATGAGCGCGCGCCCGGTGTCGCCGAGGCCGGTGGCGACCTGGTAGACGCCCTCCGGGATGCCGCACTCCTCCAGGCACTCGGCCATCAGGAGCGATGTCAGCGGGGTGATCTCGCTCGGCTTGAGGATCACCGAGTTCCCGGCGGCGAGCGCGGGGATGCAGTCGCCGAAGGAGTTCGTCAGCGGGTAGTTCCACGGACCGATCACGCCGATCAGGCCGAGCGGCCGGTGGCGGACCAGCAGCTTCTTGCCCTTGACGAGCATGTTCGAGGACTTGACCTTCTCGTCCTCGAGGAAGCGCGGGGCGTTCTTCGCCCAGAAGCCGAAGGCGGCGGCACCGTAGGAGATCTCCGCGAGCTGGGCGTCCTCGTAGGTCTTGCCCGTCTCGGAGACGATCGTGTCGATCACGCGCTCCTTGTTGTCGATGATCCACTTCTGCGCGCGCAACAGGACCCGGCCGCGGCCCTCGAAGCCGAGCGCCTCCCACGCCGGCTGGGCCGCACGGCCCTTGAGCGCCATCTCGTGCACCTCTTCGGCGCTGCGGTTCGGGACGGTCGCGATCACCTGCCCCGTGGCCGGGTTCTCGACGGCGATGCCCCCGGAACCGTTGGTGCTGGCGCCGGTCTCCCCGGCGCCGGTCTTGTCGACGATCGCCATCTTCCCTCTCCTGCTGGATCTAGTGGACGTGACGCTGTGTCGAGAGGCTACCGGACCTCGTCAGTCGAGTTCGAGGACCGTGATGCCGACCGGCTCGATCGGCGCGTCGCGGCCGTCGGTGGCGACGCTTCTCGATGCGGTCGACGACGTCCATGCCGTCGGTGACGCGTCCGAAGACGGTGTGCTTGCCGTCGAGCCACGGGCACGCCTCGGCCGTGACGATGAAGAACTGCGAGCCGTTCGTGTTCGGCCCCGCGTTGGCCATCGCGAGCGCGCCGCGGACGACCTTGTTGTCGTTGAACTCGTCCTCGAACGTGTATCCGGGACCGCCGGTGCCGGTGCCCTGCGGGCAGCCGCCCTGGATCATGAAGTCGGGGATCACGCGGTGGAAGTTGAGCCCGTCGTAGAACCCGTCCTTGCCGAGCTTCACGAAGTTCTCGACGGTCTTCGGCGCATCGGCGTCGAAGAGCTCGATCGTGATGTCGCCTTCGCTGGTCTTCATCGTCGCCACGGACATGCCTGAGGCTCCTCTCGTTCGGTTGTGGCGGCGCCCGGGCCGGCGCGCCGCAGAGATCGTGGATCTAGTGGACCACTAGGGCGCAGGCGTGTGGAGCTTGATCTGGACGAGCCGCACGGTCGGGCCGGCGGTCGGCGGGATCGTGAACCACAGCAGGACCTGCTGGTACTTCTTGCCGTTCGTGTCGAGGCTCAGCTTCAGTGCGCCGTCGCCCGCCTTGTCGTCCTTGGCGACCGGGATCGGAAGCGGCTGACCGACCGCCGGCGCGGCGTCGACCGAGCCCGCGGCGCCGATGATCTTCCAGGCCGCGTCGTCCGGGTTCTGCGGCGGGTCGGCGCCCGCGGCGGCCCGCACCTGGACGCTGAAGCCGGGAGTCTTCGTGACGAGCTCGAGCGTCTTGAGCTCCATCGGCTCGCCGAGGTCCAGGAGGTAGCCGACCTTCATGTCGCCGTCGGCCGGGGTCGTGACGAACCATGAGGTGCCGGGGTCGCCGTCGATCGCCCGCTGCGGGTCGCCCGACGCGGTGGCGCGTGCCTCCGGGTCGTACAGCGATCCGGCCCCGGCGGCCAGCACGACTGTGGTGTCGACCGGCTTCGTGGTGGTCGTCGTCGGGGTGGTCGTCGTCGTGGTGGGGGTCGTCGTCGTGGTCGGCGTGACGGGGGTGACGGGGGTGACGGGCTGCACCGGCGTCACCGGCTGCACGGGCGTCACCGGCTGCACGGGCGTCGTGTCGACCGGCGTCGTGTCCACCGGCGTGGTCTCGACGGGAACCACCGGCGCCGCGGTTGCGACCGTCTTGACCTCGACCTGGGGCGACGGCGTCTGGTCGGTCAGCGCCGCGTAGCTGGCGGCGACGGCGCCTCCGGCGAGCACCAGGGTCAGCGCGCCGGCGAGGCCGACCGCGCGCAGGCCCGGGAGACGGCGAGGCGGCGATGACCGCCGTCCCGCACTCCAGGCACCAGTCCTGGCCAGCGACGAGCGCGGTCCCGCAGACGCGGCAGGTCGGCCCGGTGTCCTGCGGGACGTCATCGGGGACCGGCGCGAGGATGCCGTCGGCGGGCAGCGCCTCGCCGCCGACCGCCTGCTGCTCCTCGACCGTGACCTGCGGATCAGACTCGTCCTGCGTCATTCACACAACCCTGACATACGCGCAGGCGGGGCACAAAGGGGAACCGTCACGCGCCGACGGTCTGCAGCTGCAGGGTCGCGCCGTTGACCTGCTCGCCGTTGACCGAGTCGATCACGCGCTGTACCTCGGCCTCCGGGACGGAGACGAACGCGAAGCGCTCGAGCACCTTGATGTCGCGGACCGCCTCGCCGTCGAGGCCGGTCGCCGACGTGATCGCGTGCACGAGGTCGGCGGGCTCGAGGTCGTCGGCGCGGCCGGCGGCGACGATCAGCTTGACGTAGGCCTCCTCCGCGGGACGGCTCACATGCGGCTTCTCGTGGCGCTTGGGGCGCTCCTCGATCTTCGCCGGCTTCGTCGTCGCGCCGGGCTCCCACGGGGTGATCGTCGTGCCGATGTGCTGCTCGATCGCCTCGAGCTCACGCTGCTGGCGCGGCTCGACGAACGTGATCGCGCGACCGGAGCGCCCGACACGGCCGGTGCGCCCGATGCGATGCACGTAGATGTCGGGTGAGACGGGGACGTCGAAGTTCACGACGTGCGTGACCGTCGAGATGTCGAGCCCGCGCGCGGCGACGTCGGTCGCGACGAGGATCGGCACGCGGCCGCCCTTGAAGGACAGCATGACGCCGTCGCGCTGGCCCTGCGACATGTCGCCGTGCAGCGCGCGCACGTTCATGCCACCGTCGCGCAGCGTGCGGTAGAGCTGGTCGCAGCGGATCTTCGTGCGCGCGAAGACGATCGCCTGCGTCGGGCGCTCGGCGCTGAGCACGTCGACGAGCTTCTCGGCCTTGTCCTTCTGGGCGACCTCGACGCGGAACTGCTCGACGGTGTCGACGGTGAGGTTCTTGGACTCGACCTTCACCGTCACCGGGTCGTAGAGGTAGCGGTCGGCGAGCTTGCGGATCGGCGGCGGCATCGTCGCGGAGAACAGCGCCGTCTGACGCCCGCTCGGCGTCAGCGAGAGGATCCGCTCGACGTCCTCCAGGAAGCCGAGGTCGAGCATCTCGTCGGCCTCGTCCAGGACGACGAAGCGGCAGTCGTGCAGGATCAGCGATGCGCGCGAGATGAGGTCCATCACGCGGCCGACGGTGCCGACCACGATGTGACCGCCGGCGCGCAGCTGCGCCTGCTGGGTGCGGATCGGCGCGCCACCGAAGACGGCGACGACGTCGACGCCCTTGGGCTCCCCGTACGTGCGGATCGCCTGGGTCACCTGGATGCAGAGCTCGCGCGTCGGCGTCAGCACCAGCGCCTGCACCTCGCGGATCTCCGGATCGACGTACTCGATGATCGGAATGCCGAACGCCGCCGTCTTGCCGGAGCCCGTCTGCGCCTGTCCGATGATGTCGTGCCCCTGCAGCAGCGGCGGGATGCCCTGCTCCTGGATCGGGCTCGGCGCTTCGTACCCGACATTCTTCAGCGCTTGGAGGACGGGGGCGGAAAGGCCGAGGTCGGCGAAAGAACTCACGCGGATGAGACTAGGGCCTAAGAACGCTGCCGCTTCGAAACAGGTCTAGCGGACATCGAGCAGCAGCTTTCCGGTGGTACGCCGCTCGACGAGGTCGATCTGCGCCTGCGCGGCCTGCTCCAGCGGATAGGTCGCACCGATCACGACGCGCAGTTCGTCGCGGCTCGCGCGCGAGAACAGATCGGCCAGCGGCGCGTCGAGCAGCTCGGCCGGGCGATCCAGGCAGTGGCGAAACCAGAAGCCCGTCACGGTGCGGCTCGCGCGCATCAGCTTGCGGGTGTTGACGGTGTTCGTCGCGCCGCCGGAGACGCCGTAGGTCGACGAGCCGCCCGAACGGCGCCAGCGCCTCCAGCGACGCGTCGAACACCTCTCCGCCGATGGCATCGAGCACGACGTCGACGGGTGCGCCGCCGTTCGCCTCGATCAGCCGCTCGGTGAGCCCATCGGCAGTCCGAGGACACGGCGGCGTCGGCGCCGAGCTCCAGCGCCAGCGCACGCTTGTCGGCGGTCGAGGCCGTCGCGATCACGCGGCCGGCGCCCAGCGGATGGCCGAGCTGGACCGCCAGCGAGCCGGTGCCGCCCGCAGCGGCATGCACGACGACGCTCTCCCCCGCGGCGACCCGTCCCGCCGTGCGGTGCAGGTGCCAGGCCGTCAGGCCCTGCAGGAGCAGCGCGAGCGCCGTGGCGTCGTCCACGCCGTGCGGGAACCGCGACCGTGTGCGCGGCGGGCGCCAGCGCGAACTGCGCGTATCCGCCGCGGCCGCCGGTCAGCGCCACGACCCGCTCGCCGGTGTCGACACGCGCGTGCCGGCGACCTCCGAGCCGGGAACCAGCGGCAGCTCGGCGGCGGCGAGGTACTCGTTGCGCCGCTGGTGGGTGTCGGCGAAGTTCACGCCCGCGAGCGAGACCTCGATCAGCACCTCCCCGGGCCCGGGCTGGGGCACGGGGATCTCGACGAGCTCGAGCACCTCCGGCCCGCCGAACGCCTGTTGCTGCACCGCCTTCATATCGCGCGTCAGGCTACCCTCCCTCGCCGCATGAGCCTCACTGTCGTCGGATCCATCGCCTATGACGCCGTCTCGACCCCGTTCGGGGTGCGCGAGCGGATGCTCGGCGGCGCCGCCACGCACTTCGCGCTCGCCGCGTCGTACTTCGACGAGGTTCGCGTCATCGGACCGGTCGGCGACGACTTCGACCAGGCGTCGTGGGACGCGCTGCGCACACGCGGCACGATCACCGACGACGTCGAGCAGGTCGCCGGCGGCAAGACCTTCTTCTGGAAGGGCGAGTACCACGACAACCTCAACAGCCGCGAGACCCACATCACCGAGCTGAACGTCTTCGAGACGTTCGAGCCGAAGCTGTCCGCACCGGCCCAGGCGTGCGACGTGCTGTTCCTGGCGAACATCCAGCCCGACCTGCAGCGCGCCGTCCGCGAGCAGTGCGACGACGCCCGCTTCGTCGCGATGGACTCGATGGACCTGTGGATCACGATCGCGCGCGAGTCGCTCGTGCAGACGATCGCCGGCGTCGACTGCCTGCTGCTCAACGACGAGGAGCTCGAGCTGCTCGCCGAGAAGCCGAACTTCGTCAGCGCCGCGCGCGAGATCCTGACCTGGGGGCCGTCCGCGGTGATCGCCAAGCAGGGCAAGTACGGCGCCGCGCTGTTCACGCAGGAGGGCTACTTCGCGCTGCCCGCCTATCCGCTCGAGGACGTCGTCGACCCGACGGGCGCAGGCGACACGTTCGCCGGCGGATTCGTCGGCTACGTCGCGGCCCATCCGGAGCTCGCCGTCGATCACGACCTGCTCGTGCGCGCGATGGTCTACGGCACCGCGCTGGCGTCCTTCAACGTCGAGGCGTTCGGGACCGAGCGGATGCTCGACCTGGCCCCGGAGGCGATCACCGCAGCGGGTCGCCGAGCTCCAGCGGATGACGACGTTCACGCACGATCCGATCGCCCTGCGCGACTGATCAGGTCGCCTGAACGCCAGGTCAGTGGTTCTCCGCAGGTCCAAGGGGTAGCATCGCGACTGTGAGTACCTGGACGTTCATCTTCATGATGGTCGTGCTGAAGGTGCCGATCGCCGCGCTGCTGTACATCGTCTGGTGGGCGGTGCACCAGACGCCGGACGAGGAGCCCCAGCCCGAGAGCCGGCGACGGCGGTTCGCGCCGTCACGTGCATCCCCGCGGCCCGCTACCGCGCGCGCCGCGCCGCGGCCCTCACGGCGCTCCGGCCCCGCCGCCGCCGGCGCGGACCCGCACGCGTCGTCGCCCGCGCGCGCCATCACGCGTAGTGCTGCGACGCCGTACGACCAGCATCCCTGCCAGACTGAGCGCATGCCCGCGACCTCGGTCCTCTCCGACGGGACGATCCGACGCCTGGTGGCCGACGGCCACATCCGGATAGACCCCTGGGACGAGACGATGGTGCAGCCGGCCAGCGTCGACCTGCGCCTGGGCCGTTCGTTCCGCGTGTTCCACAACCACCGGGTCACGGCGATCGACCTGCGCAACCCGCCGCGCGACCTCACCGAGCAGGTGCTCTGCGAGGACGACGAGCCGTTCGTCATCCACCCCGGCGAGTTCTGCCTGGGCCGCACCGAGGAGTGGGTCGAGCTGCCCGACGACATCGTCGCCCGCATCGAGGGCAAGTCGTCGCTCGGCCGCCTGGGCCTGATCGTCCACGCGACCGCGGGGTTCTGCGACCCGGGCTGGAAGGGCACGCTGACGCTCGAGCTCAACAACCTGACGCGCGTGCCGATCAAGCTCTGGCCCGGCCTGCCGATCGCCCAGCTGTCGTTCATGACGCTCGACCTGCCCGCCGAGCGCCCCTACGGTCATCCCGACCTCGGCAGCCACTACCACGGACAGATCGAGGCGACCGAGAGCCGGTTCGACCCCACGCCACGGCGGCGCCACGTTGCCGTCCGGCGACGCGGCGGTGTAGGTTCCGCGCCCATGGTCAACGCACTCCTGATCCTCGCCGCGGATGGGGCCGAGAAGTCCGAGACCCCGTTCTTCATCGTCGGCTGCCTGTTCGGCGTCTGGGCCATCGTCATCGGCGTGCTCGGCACGCGCTCGCCGAGCTTCGTCACCACACGTGGCGCGGGGACGGCGGTCATCGGCATCTCGGTCCTGCTCGCGGTGACCGCGGGCGGCCTGATCGTCTACGTCCTCCACTGATGGACGACGGCTACGCCGTCTCCTACCAGGTGCTCGCGGCCGGCACGCCCGTCGTCGGCATCGGACGGGCAGCAGGTCGGGAGGTGCTCGACGTGCTGGAGAACGAGCGCGAGCGGATCTTCGACGGCCTCGTGATCGACACTCCCGGCGGCCGGCGCTTCGTCGACGCCCCGGAGGTGGCACGGATCGCCGAGCGCGCGGTGACGCTCACGATCGACGCGGCGGCCGTCGCAGATCTGCCCGAACGGGACAGCGCCGGCGGCCCGGTCTACCACGCGAACCCCAAGGCGGGACGCTTTCGCCGTCTGTGGCACAAGCGGTAGAGCCGGTCGCCGACGCCGCGGCCGTAGGATGCGTGCAGCGCGACCGTCGATCAATCAGGAGAGCGGATGAGCACCGAGACCGAGACCCTCACGGTCACTGACAACCGGACGGGCCGCACCTACGAGCTGCCGATCACCGACGGCACGATTCGCGGGATCGACCTGCGGTCGATCAAGGTCGACGACGACGACTTCGGCCTGATGTCGTACGACCCGGCGTTCATGAACACCGCGTCGTGCCGCTCGTCGGTCACGTACATCGACGGCGACAAGGGCATCCTCGAGTACCGCGGGTACCCGATCGAGCAGCTCGCCGAGCAGTCGACGTACCTCGAGGTCGCGTACCTCCTCGTCCACGGCGAGCTGCCGACGCAGACGCAGCTCGACGAGTGGACCCACCAGATCACGATCCACACGTTCGTCCACGAGAACGTCAAGAGCTTCATGCAGGGCTTCCGCCACGACGCCCACCCGATGGGGATGCTGCTCGGATCGGTCGGCGCCCTGTCGACGTTCTACCCGGACGCCAACGAGATCTCCGATCCCGTCAACCGCATGGAGCAGGCGATCCGCCTGATCGCGAAGATGCCGACGCTCGCCGCGTTCGCCTACCGCCACTCCAACGGCCAGCCGTACGTCTACCCCGACAACGACCTGGACTACGCCGGGAACTTCCTCGGGATGATGTACAAGATGACCGAGCTGAAGTACCAGCCGGACCCGCGGCTGGAGCGTGCGCTCGACATCCTCTTCATCCTGCACGCCGACCACGAGCAGAACTGCTCGACGAGCGCGGTGCGCAGCGTCGGCTCCTCGCAGGTCGACCCGTATTCGGCGATCGCCGCCGGCATCAGCGCGCTCTACGGGCCGCTTCACGGCGGTGCGAACGAGGCGGTGCTGCGCATGCTGCGGCGCATCGAGAAGGTCGAGAACATCCCGGCCTTCATCGAGGGCGTCAAGGCCGGGAACGAGCGGCTGATGGGCTTTGGCCACCGCGTCTACAAGAACTACGACCCGCGCGCCAAGATCATCAAGAAGGCGTGCGACGACGTCTTCGAGGTGACCGGCAAGAGCCCGCTGCTGGAGATCGCGACCGAGCTCGAGCGGATCGCCCTCGAGGACGAGTACTTCGTCTCTCGCAAGCTGTACCCGAACGTCGACTTCTACTCCGGCCTCATCTACGAGGCGATGGGCCTGCCCGCGCCGATGTTCCCGGTCATGTTCGCGATCGGCCGCACCAGCGGCTGGATCGCCCAGTGGCTCGAGCTCGTCGCCGACAAGGAGCAGAAGATCGCCCGCCCGCGCCAGATCTACACCGGCGGGCACCAGCTGGACTACGTGGCGATCGGGGACCGCTAGGTGCTGACGTCGCCCTCGAAAGGGCGGAGGTGCGCAAGCACCTCCGAGATCGTCCCGTAGGGACACACGGTCCGCCGCCGCGTACGACGGACGGCTCCCGCGAATCGTCCACCAAGGGACGAACAGCGGCACCAATGGGGAAGCAGGTCGGCTGAGAGACACTTCCGCGGGACCCTCGGTGTAGGTCGTCCTCGGCGAGCTGCGCACGACTGTCGTGCATGACTCGCGAAGGATGTGTCGCCGGCGGATCCTCCGCGCGCTGTGCATGGTTGCCGTGCACGAGTCGCCGAGGACCGGCGCAGCGTGTGAAGGTTGCGTTGCGGTGTGACCGCACACACACATCTCTGGCACATCGACCCTACCGTCGGTGGCGATGGATTTTCGCCTCGACAACGGCCTCGCCGTGCATCTGCGCCGGATCCGGCCGGATGACAAGCCCCTGCTGGCCGCCGCGATGAAGCGGCTCTCGGACGAGACCGCCCGGCAGCGCTTCCTGGCGCCCAAGTCGGCGCTCAACGGGACCGAGCTCCGCTACCTGACCGAGGTCGATTTCCAGGACCATTACGCCGTCGTCGCGGTCCTGCGCGAGAGCCCGGACGCGATCGTCGGTGTGGCGCGCTGGATCCGCGACCCCGACGTCGCGGAGCAGGCCGAGGTCGCCGTCGTCGTCGGCGACGCCTTCCAGGGCCATGGGCTGGGCCGCGCTCTGGGCATCGCGGTCGCCGACGCGGCCCGGACGCGCGGCGTGCAGCGCTTCACCGCGACGATGCTGTCCGACAACGTCGCCGCCGAGCGGCTGCTCGCCGCGATCACCGAGCGGCTCGTCGTGACGCAGGACGGCGCGGTCGAACAGGCCGTCGGACAGCTCGCCGCCTAGCACGGGCGGCGGTAGGCTGCGCGCGTGCCCGGCGCCTACACGCTCACGGTTCGGCGTGAGGGCGCCACCGAGAAGCAGCGCTTCGACGACCTCGCGAGCGCGCTCGACGCGCTGGAGACCGAGCTCCGCGCGCTCTCGCGGACCGAGCGTCGCGGAGCCGTCAACGCGGTGATCCGCGACTACGAGCCGGTGCAGCTCGTCGCCGTGCGAGGCGAGGTCGCGGGTCGCGGCGTCCGCGGCGGGGTCGACGTCCGCGGCGACGGGTCGGCGGAGGCGTTCACGGGCCGATTGCACCGCCAGCCTCGTCGCTCAGCTGGACGGCGAGACCGCGTATGACGCGCTGCGGCGTGTGCTCAGCGGTTCGGCCTCGCCGACAGATCCTGCTGGGTGAGCTGCGACTCGTAGGGCCCGCGGCCCGTCAGGCAGTACGCGCCGCACAGCGCGCCGACGTGGACCGCCGCCGCCGCCGGCATCCGCGCTCCGAGCGCGTAGGTCAGCCCGGCCGCGAACGAGTCACCACAGCCGTACGCGTCGACGGCCGGCCCCGGCAGTGGCGCCGCACGCCATTCACCGGCGTCGCCGTCGCGGGTCGACCACACGCCGCCGTCCGCGCCGCGCGTGTGGACGACCAGGCGCGGGGACGGATCGAGCGCCCAGGCGTCGACCTGCTCGCCGGGGTCGGTCGCGCTCGAGACGAGCACGTCGAGCTCGACGCCCGCCTCGCGGATCACGTCGAAGGCGCGCGGCGTGGCCACGAGCACCCGGGCGTCGCGGGCACGGCGCAGCGCGGCCGCAGTCCCCGCCGGTGAAGTAGACGGCGTCGACGTCGCGGCAAGCCGCTCCCAGCTGAGCGGATCCGCGCCGTGCGGGACGATGCGCGGGTCGAGCACGGTGATCGTGCGCTCGTGATCGTCGGTGAGGTGGACGAACCCGCGTCGCGTGCGGCCATCGCCGGACCGGATCGCGACGTCCAGATCCAGACCTCGCGCCGCCAGGTCGCTGCGCGCTCGCGCGCCGAGCTCGTCGTCACCGAGCGCCGTGAAGAAGCAGGCCCGCCCGGCGAGCTTCGCCAGCTGGACCGCGGCGACGGCGCCGCCGCCCGCCGCGAGCTCGAACGTCGCGCGGGCCGGAATGATCTCGCCGGGCTCCGGGACGCGCTCGGTCACAGCGAACTGGATCCACTCGACGTGGCCGACGACCCCGACGCGCGGCGCCGCGCTCACAGGTGCGAGCGCCGCCCCGTTGTCGCGCAGCCAGCGGCGCGGGCCGCGATAGTCCGGGGACATGCTGCTCGAGCAGGTCCCAGAAGCGCCGCGAGTGGTCGAACACGACGAGGTGGCAGGCCTCGTGCCAGACGACGTAGTCGAGCACGTCCTCGGGGCCGAGCAGCAGGCGCCAGTTGAACGCCAGCGCGCCGGCCTTCGAGCACGAACCCCAGCGCGTGCGCTGATCGCGGATCGTGATCCGCTGTAGCGTCGCGTCCGAGCGCCGCGGACCGCGTCGTCCAGGCGCGGCGTGATCTCGGCGCGAGCGGCGCGGCGGTACCAGCGCTCGAGCGCGGGACCCGCGCCCTCGCCGGCGGGAACGAGCAGCACGTCTGGCCGCGGCGGTGGGCGCGGCTGCGGCCCGGCTCCTCGCGCAGCGCGAGCGACGCAGCCGAGGTACGGCATGGTCCCCGGCGGGCCGGTCGATCGCGCCGCGCGCCATCTCCACCTCGGCACGACGTCGGTCGATCCACGGCCGCAGCTCGCGCACCGCCGTCGCGGCCTCGCGTGCACCTGCGAGCGCTGCGGGAGCGTGACCGTGACGGCGCCGTCAGGCTGGACGGACACGCGCACGCGCCGGGCCCGGCTCGAGCGACGCACGGTGTAGTCCAGGTCGTCGGCGGCCACGCGCACAGGGTACGAACCGCGACGGCGTGTGGACCTGGCAACATCAGAGCCGTGCCGAAGTCCGTCGTCCCGCTTCCCGCCGAGGTCCGCTCGCCGTTCGTCGTCTACCTCAACGGGGTCCGCCAGCAGGCCGGGCAGCGACTACCAGGTCCAGGACGGCGCGCTCGTCTTCCAGAAGGAGCTGAAGAAGGACAAGATCAGCGGAAGGCGCTGGTTCCTCGGCGCCTGGGGCGTCGGGACCTACCGCCAGGACGACTCGGTCGACGTCAGCTGGACCAAGCCCGACGGGACTGCGGCGGTGGCGGAACGGCTGGAGATCAGCGGGTAACGCCCCCTGGCAGGACGGGTCGCCGCAAGGCGGCGACCCGATGACTCACAGCCGTCCCACCCGCGCGCCGGGCGTTACCCACGGCCGCGTCAACTTCAGCGCCCCGAGGATCGCCCGCGTCGCCGGGGACCGGTTCAGCGTGTAGAAGTGGATCCCGGGGGCGCCGCCGGCGAGCAGCTCGCTGCACTGCAGCGTCGCGTAGGCCACGCCGAACTCCGTCACCGCCTCCGGATCGTCGTCGCGCAGGGCGAGCTCGTGGCGCAGCGCGTCCGGGATCACGGCGCCGCACATCGACGTGATCCGTTCGAGCTGGGCGATGTTCGTGATCGGGAGGATGCCCGGGATGATCGGCACCTCGATCCCGATCGCCCGCGCGCGATCGACGAAGTCGAAGTAGGCGTCGTTGTCGAAGAAGAGCTGCGTGATCAGGAAGTCGGCGCCCGCGTCGACCTTCGCCTTCAGGTGCAGCAGATCGTCCTCGGGGCTCGTCGCATGGATGTGCGTCTCCGGGAACGCGGCCGCACCGATCGAGAAGGGATAGTCGGCGCGGATCAGCTCGACGAGCTCGCGTGAGTACTCCAGGCCGCCCTCGGTCTGCGTCCATTCCTCCTGGCCCGCGGGCGGGTCGCCGCGCAGGGCGAGCACGTTGTCGAAACCCAGGCGGGCCATCTCGTCGAGCGTCGCGCGCAGCTCGTCGGTCGTCGCGCTGACGCACGTGAAGTGCGCCATCGCCTCGATGCCCAGCTCGTCGCGGATGCGCGAGACGATCTCGATCGTCTTCTCAGTCGAGGAGCCGCCGGCGCCGTAGGTCACGGAGACATAGGCCGGCTCGAGCTCACGCAGGCGCTCGACCGCCTCGTAGAGGTTGCGCTCGCCCTCGGGCGTCTTGGGCGGGAAGAACTCGAAGGAGAAGACGGGCTCGTCGCTCGCGCGGAGGATCTCATCGATGCGCATGCCCACAGACTACGAAGCGATGCTCCAGCGCTCCGGTTCGCCGCGCCTCTCCGGGGAGCCGGATCCGCGCGCCCGGTGACCTCGAGGTGCTGCAGGTAGCAGAGCGTCTCCGAGAGCCACCAGTTCGCGTTCGCGGGCGTGATCGCGTCGCCGTAGATGATCGGGATCGCGGCGAAGGCGGTGATCGGACCGCGCTCGCGCAGCACCGTCAGGCAGGCTTCGAGGCGCTCGGCGACGAGCAGCCGGTTGGCGTTGATGTGCGCCTGCACGTCGGTGAACGTGCGGCCGTGGCCGGAGAGGCAGAGCCGCATGTCGAGGTCCTCGACGACGCCGAGCGAGTGCAGGAACTCACCGGCCGGATCGGGCGTCCAGCCGTGGTCGAAGTACAGCGAGACACGGCCGAGCAGGTGGTCGCCGGAGATCAGGATCCGGCGCTCCTCCTGGTACAGGCAGACGTGCGAGGGAGCGTGGCCCGGCGTCTCGACGACCTTCCAGGAGCCGAGGTCCGTGGTGACCTCGACGCCGGGAAGCAGGTCGCGGGCCGGCTCGACGATGCCGGCGATCCCGAAGCCCTGGCCCTTGCGCGACTCCTGGTAGGCCCGCAGCGGGGCCTCGGGGACGCCGCTCTGCCGCGCCACCTCGATCCGGCGCTCGCAGCGCCGCGTCGGGATCCTGGGCGGCGAGCGTCATGTGCTCGTGGTTGGGGTGCATCCACAGCTCGCAGCCGGTCTTCTCGATGACCGTCGCGGCCTGCCCGTAGTGATCGGAATGCGCGTGCGTGCAGACGAGCAGCTTGACGTTCTCGATCCGCAGGTTGACCTGGCCGAGCGCGCGCTCGAGATGCGCGAACGACCCGGGCTCGTGCATCCCGCAGTCGACGAGGACGATGCCGTCGCCGGCGGCCAGCGCCCAGGCGTTGCAGTGCGGCACGCCGGGCCACGGGAGGGGCAGGCGCAGCCGCCACACCCCGGGCAGCACCCGCTCGCCGCGGCCGAGCTCGCGTTTGCGTGTCGGCTCGGACATCCGCAGACAACCTACGCGACCCGGAGCCCGCGGCGGCGGTAGCCTGCGGCGCAGCAGCGACCGCGAACCGAGGAGCCACCGAGATGGCCGACGTCCAGGAGACCGCAGGCACCCACGAAGGCACCGCCGACGCCGACCAGACGGCTCGCGTCGCGCAGCAGTACTTCGAGTGCGATCAACGCGCGCGACCTCGACGCCGCGGTCGCGCTGTGGAAGCCGGGCGGTCGCGAGAACGTCCGCGGCCAGGTCGACACGACCGCGCCCGAGGGCGTGGTGGCCTTCCTGGGCGGGATCTTCAGCGCGTTCCCGGACTTCGCAGTTCAACGTCCTCGAGACGACCGTCCAGGACGACCGCGCCGCCGTGCGCTGGGATGCGCGGGCGACCTTCACCGGCGAGGCGTTCCAGGGCATCGCCGCGACCGGCGCGCCGATCCACCTCGAGGGCGTCGACGTCCTGATCGTGCGCGACGGGCTGATCGTCGAGAACAACGCGTACGCCGACGGGATGACGCTCGCGCGCCAGCTCGGCCTCGTCGCCGCCCGACGGCTCGAAGGCCGACGCGGCGATGAAGCGCGCCTTCAACGCCAAGACGAAGCTCGGCTCCAGCGAGGCCGGAGCAGATCGCCGACGGCGTCTGGGTCGTGCGCGGCGGCTTCCCGGGCAAGACGATGAACGTCTACCTCGTGCGCGACGGCGACGGCGTGCATGCTGTTCGACGCCGGCGTGAAGTCGATGACGAACGCCGTCGCCGCCGCCGGCGCCCAGCTCGGCGGCATCACGCGCGTCGTGCTGGGCCACAGCCACGCCGACCACCGCGGCGTCGCCCCGGGACTCGGGCGTGCCCGTGCTGTGCCACGTCGACGAGAAGGCCGACGCCGAGAGCGACGGCGGCGACCACTACTTCCACATCGAGAAGCTCAACCCGCTCGGCAGGCTGCTGCTCCCGCAGGCTGCTCGCCGTGTGGGACGGCGGGCCCGGTCACGATCAGCGAGACGCCTGCAGGAGGGCGACGAGATCGCCGGGTTCAAGGTCATCCACCTCCCCGGGCACGCGCCCGGGCTGATCGGCCTGTGGCGCGAGTCCGACCGGCTCGCGCTCGTCAGCGACTGCTTCTACACGCTCGACCCGCAGACGGGCCTGAAGGGCAAGCCGCGCGTGCCCCACGGCGCCTTCAACGAGGACACCGAGCAGGCTCGCCAGTCGATCCTCAAGCTCGCCGCGATGGAGCCGGCCTCGGCCTGGCCCGGTCACGTCGACGGGCTCACCGGCGACGTGCGACGCCAGCTCGAGACGGCGGCTGCGACGACCTGATGGGGCGCCGCAGCCGCCGCCGTGAGCAGACGCCGATGCCGGAGGCGCCGACCGTCGCGCGGCCGTCGGCGGACGGCTCCGCGGTGCTCGAGCTGCGCACGGTGCTGACCCCCAAGACGCGAACCCAGTACGCAGCCGTGCTGCACGGGAACACGCTCTCCCAGGAGGACGCGTGGAACCGCGCGGTCGAGTTCCTGTTCGAGCGCCTGGTCGTGACCTGGACGATCAACGGCGTGCCGACGACGGGGCACAAGGACCTGCTGCTGCGCCTGCGCGCCGCGACGACAGCCGAGCGGACGTTCGTGCGCAACGCGCTGCGCGCGCACTGTGCGGAGTGGTTCCCGGACGTCGAGGCACCGTGACGTGACCCATCCGCTCGACGATCCCGCCGCCGTCAATGCCGAGTTCCTCGACCCGGCCCCGTTCGCTGACCTGCTGATCGGCTACTGCCTGGAGGTCGAGGCCGGGGCCGGCGTCCTGATCCGGTCCTCGACGCTGGCGACCCCGCTGCTGCTGGAGTTGCAGCGGGCGGTCCTGCAGCGCAGCGCGTGGCCGACGTTCGACGTCGAGCTGCCCGGTCAGACACGGACGTTCTACGAGAACGCGCGCGCGCCGCAGCTCGACGACTTCGACGACGTCGCGATGGCACAGGCGAGGAAGATCGACGCCGTGATCGCGATCCAGGCCCCGTACGAGCGCGGCGAGCTGGCGGGGTCGACCCGGCGAAGATCGCCCGGGTCGCCCGCGCGCGGCGCCCGATCCGCGAGCGCACGCTGACGAAGCGCTGGTGCTCGACGCTCTGGCCGACCGCCGCGGGCGCCGAGCAGGCGGGCATGACGCTGCAGGACTTCGCGGCGTTCGCACGCAAGGCGACGTTCCTCGACCAGGACGATCCGGTGCAGGCGTGGCGCGGGCTGAGTGCATTCCAGCACCGGCTGATCAAGCGCCTGCAGGACGTGCGCGAGATGCGCATCGAGGCGCCCGGCACCGATCTGCGCCTGAAGGTCAAGGGCCGCAGCTGGGTGAACTCGGACGGCAAGCGCAACATGCCCAGCGGGGAGGTCTTCACCGGGCCGCACGAGACGAGCGCGAACGGGACGGTGCGCTTCACGATCCGTTCGGCGCCCTCCGGAATCGACGTCGACGGCGTCGAGCTGACCTTCCGCGACGGCGAGGTGATCGAGGCGACGGCGCGAGCGCGGGCAGGACTACCTGCGCCACGCGCTCGCGACCGACGACGGTGCGCGCTTCCTCGGGGAGCTCGGGATCGGCACGAACTTCGGCATCCAGCGCCCGGTCGGGACGATCCTCTTCGACGAGAAGATCGGCGGGACGGTCCACCTGGCCCTCGGTCGCTCTTACCCGGAGACCGGCGGGCGCAACGAGAGCGCGCTGCACTGGGACCTGATCTGCGACCTGCGCGAGGGCGGACGGCTGACGGCTGACGGCGAGGACCTGCTCGTGGACGGCCGCTTCATCGGGCTTGACGCAGGCTGACCCGCCTGGAAGCGTGCCGGGCATGGCCCATCCGTTCCGCCTCGCCGTCGAAGCCCGCGACCCGGAGGCGATGACCGCGCTGATGGCGCCCGACGTGCGCTTCTACAGCCCCGTCGCGTTCAAGCCCTTCGCGGGCCGCGAGGCGGTCTCCGAGCTGTTCTGGAACCTGTTCGAGGTCTTCGAGGACTTCGAGTACACGGACGAGCTGGAAGGCGCCGAGACGCACGCGCTGATCTTCAAGGCCAACGTCAACGGCAAGTCGGTCGAAGGGCTCGACCACCTCGTCTTCGACGACGACGGCCTGGTGCGCGAGTTCACCGTGATGATCCGCCCGCTCTCGGGCCTGGCGGCGATGGGCGAGGCGATGGGCCCGCGCGTCGGCCATCTGCCCAAGGACGACCCGGCGAAGCTCTAGCTTCAGCCGGCGACGACGTCGGCGGTGCGCACGACCTGCGCGAACTCGCCGTCGAGCGTGATCGCCGTGAAGCGCGAGATCTCGTCGGCCGTGGCCGTGTCGCCGCCCGGCCCCTCGTCGTCGAACGTGTGCGTCGCGTCGATCACGAAGCGCACGTCGTAGCCCAGGTCGCAGCCGACGCGCGCCGTCGTCTCGCAGCAGAAGTTCGTCATGATCCCGCAGACGGCGATCGCGCCGATCCCGCGCTCGTCGAGCCATGCCTGCAGGCTCGGATCGCCGTGGAAGGCCGAATGGACCTGCTTGGAGACCAGCAGGTCCGGCGCTCCGCTGACGACGTCCTTGAAGTCGTTCCCGGGCGTCCCGACGGCGAGCGGCGAACCGTGCTCGTGCGAGTCGTGGCGGACGAAGACCACGGGCTCGCCGCGCTCACGCCACGCCGCGATCAGCGCCGCGACGTTCTCCTCGGCGGCCGGGTTGTTGCGCGGGCCCATCACCGGGTCCTCGAACCCCTTCTGGACGTCGACGACGATCAGCGCCTCCGCAGCGCCGGCCGGCGTCATGAGCAGTCCACCGGCGCGAGCGCCTGCTTGAACGCATCCTCGAGCTGGGTCGTGGCGGTCTTCAGCTGCGCGCTCGCGTTCGAGAGCGACAGGTTGCCGAGCGCGTCCTGGACGATCGTCCCGAGCTGCTTCGTGAATGCGTCGGTCGCGTCCTGAACCTGTTGCTTGCGCTTGGAATCGAGGTTCGGCTGGGCGTCCTTGATCGTCTTGAGGTCCTTCTCGATCGCGCTCACGCCGTCCTTGACGTCCGTCAGCGTGGAGGCTCCGAGCGTCAGGCCCTTCAGCGTGTCGACCTGCTTCTGGATGTCGCTGCGCGCGCTGCAGACCTGCTTCTTGGCCTTGTCCTGCTTGGACTCTCCGCACGCGGAGAGCGTCAGAGCCCCGAGCACGACGAGGAGGAGCGCGAGCGGCTTCATGGCGACAACGATACGCACCGGAGGCGGGGTATGCCGACCTCGTGAACGACGAGTTGACCGAGCGCAACATCGGTCCGGCGGCGATGCACTACCGTCAGGGCCGCTTATGGAGCGACGCACGAAGATCGTGGCCACGATCGGGCCCGCCTCGCTCGACCCCGAGGTGCTCGTCCGGATGGTCGCCGCCGGCATGGACGTCGCGCGCCTGAACTTCAGCCACGGCGATCACGCCTCGCACGAGCACACGGCGAGCCTCGTGCGCGAGGCGGCCAGCCGGGCCGGACGGCCGGTCGCGCTGCTGCAGGACCTTCCGGGCCCGAAGATCCGCATCGGGCCGCTTCGAGGACGACAAGGCGATCCTGCGCAGCGGCGACGCCGTCACGTTCCGCTGCGGCGCCGGCGAGAGCATCGGCAACGCGCGCCGTCATGACGGTCGGCTGGCCCGGCCTGGCCTCCGCGGTCGACGTCGGCGAGGCCGTCTACCTGGCCGACGGGTCGGTGCGCCTGCGCGTGAAGGCGATCCGCGAGGCCGACGCCGAGTTCGACTGCGAGGTCGAGCTCGGCGGCATGGTCGCCTCGCGTCAGGGGCTCAACATCCCGGGACCCGCAGACCAGCTTCCGTCGGTGCCCGAGGCCGATCTCGTGCACCTGCAGGCCGGGCATCAGGATCGGCGTCGACATGGTCGCGCTGAGCTTCGTGCGGCGTCCCGAGGACGTCCTCGGCGTGCGCGAGCACACGCGCGTGCCGCTGATCGCCAAGATCGAGAAGCCGCAGGCCGTCGAGCGCGCCGAGGACATCGTCGCGCGTCAGCGACGGCGTGATGGTCGCGCGCGGGGACCTCGGGATCGAGCTGCCGATCCAGGAGGTCCCGATGGTGCAGAAGCGCCTGCTGCGACTGGCCGGCGAGCGCGCGCGGATCTCGATCACCGCGACGCAGATGCTCGACTCGATGGTCCGCTCGTCGCGCCCGACGCGCGCCGAGGTCACCGACGTCGCCAACGCGATCCTCGACGGCACCGACGCGGTGATGCTCTCGCAGGAGACGGCGATCGGCGCGTACCCGGTCGAGGCGATCGAGATGATGGACTCGCGTCGCGCGCACGACCGAGCGCGAGGCGCCCTACAAGCGCTGGATGGACACGCGCGTGCGCCGCGACGAGCGCGACCCCGGCTACACGGTCGCGCACACCGCCGTCGCCGCCGCGCGCGAGCTGGAGCTCGACGCGCTCGTCGTGCCGACGCTGTCGGGCCGCTCCGCGCGCCTGGTCTCCGCGCACCGGCCGACGGTGCCGATCCTCGCGCTCTCGCCCGGTCGCGAGACGGTGCGCCGCTGCGGGCTGATGTGGGGTGTGACGGCCGGGCTGATGCGCAAGCACGACGACGACCGAGGAGCTGATCGCCGACGCGGCGCAGCGCGTCATCGAGCTGGGCTGGTGCACAGCCGGGGCAGCGCGTCGGCATCACCGCCGGCCTGCCGAGCGGCCGCCCCGGGACGACGAGCCTGTTCCAGATCCAGCGCCTCGACGAGCTCCAGCCGGGGCGCCAGCCGTTCACGGCCTAGTGCACGCGGCCGGGTCCTGCCGTGCGCGGCGCTCGCGCCGCAGGTCGCGGCGAGCGATGAGGAAGCCGGCGATCGCCATGCCGACCAGGATCGCCACCGCGACGATCGTCGTCGGCGAGCCGAAGTGCCCGAACGACCCGCCCAGGGCGACGTAGGCGAACGTCCGCGGGGCCGTGCCGATCGCCGTGGCCGTCGCGAACTCGAGCAGCGCGATCGTCGTCAGCCCGCAGGCATAGTTGATGACGTTGTAGGGCATCCCGGGCGCGATCCGCGCGTACAGCACCGAGACGAAGCCACGCCGGCTGACCCACGCCTCGAGCGACTTCATGCGCGGCCCGCCGAGCTCCTCGACGGCGTCGCCGGCGACGAATCGCCCGACCAGGAACGCGAGCGACCCGCCGAGCGTCGCCGAGACGATCGCGACCGGGGTCCCGAGCGCGGTGCCGAACAGCAGGCCCGCCGCGCCCGCGAGCAGCGGCCCCGGGAACATCACGACGGTCAGCAGCGAGGACACGACGATGAACACGATCGGGCCGGCGGCGCCCATCCCGTCGAGCGAGCTGCGGATCTTGTCGGCCGAGAGGATCCCGACAGCGCCAGGATGATGAACGACGAGGCGATCCCCACCCCGAGCATCACGAGCCGCAGACGTGGCCCGGGCGGGCTCACGAGCGGCTCGCGTAGTACGCGGCCTCCTGGCGCCCGAGCTCGGTGACAGGCTCGTCGTCGTAGAGCCATTCGCGCGCGATCCGGTACCAGTTCCCGCGCGGGCGCAGCTGGCTCATCACCGCCAGGGTCATCATCTCCAGCCGCCGGCCGAAGACGTGCTCGGCTGGCAGCCGCTCGTGACGGATCTGGTGGAACTGGTTCTGCAGCGGATCGCTGAAGTCGAGCACGATCTTCGTCGCCAGGCTCGGGTCCAGCTCGAGCACCTCGTCGGTCGTGAACCACCACGCGTAGCCGCGGAACTGCTCGAGCACTCCGGCGGGGGTCGCCCGCGAGGCGTCGGGCAGCATCCCGGCGAGAACCATCTGCTCGATCATCTCCGGCCCGCGCCCCTCGCAGCCCAGGCGCTGGATCGTCAGCTCGCGCTCGGCGGCGGTGGGGCTGATGCGCTTGAACAGGCCGAAGTCCAGGAACGCCATGCGCCCGTCGTCGAGCAGCAGCGAGTTCCCGGGATGCGGGTCGCCGGAGAACTGGTGGTGGCGGTACATGCAGCCGAAGTAGAAGCGGAAGATCATCTCGGCGGCGCGGTCGCGCTCGGCCTGCGGCAGCGCGCGGATCTCCTCGTAGCCGCGGCCGCGCACGAACTCCATGACGATGACCTTCTCGCGGCACAGGTCGCCGACGACCTCGGGGACGACCATGAACGGGTGGCCGCGGTGGGCCCGCGCGACGGCGCGCTGGTTGGCGGCCTCGAGCTCGTAGTCGAGCTCCTCCTGCATGCGCTCGCGGATCTCGTCGGCCATGTCGTCGACGTCCAGCCCGGGGACGATCTGCTTGGCGATGCGCAGCATCGGGCCGAGGTTCTGCAGGTCCGCGCGCACCGCCGCGGCGATCCCCGGGTACTGCACCTTCACCGCGACCTCGCGCCCGTCGTGCAGCGTCGCGCGGTAGACCTGGCCGATCGACGCGGCCGCCGACGGCGGTCTCGTCGAAGCGGCGAAACGTCCGTCGAGCCGCTCGCCGTACTCGTTCTCGATGACGCGGCGCATCTCCTTGAAGCAGACCGTCGGCGCCGCGTCGCGCAGCTCGTCGAGCGACGCCTGGACCTCGCCGCGGTAGGCCTCGGGGACCGCGCTGAGGTCGGCGACCGAGAGCATCTGCCCGACCTTCATCGCCAGGCCCTTCATCGACCCGAGCACGCGGACCATCTGGCGCGCAGCGTCGACCTGGCGGCGCCCGAGCGCGTCCTCGGCGTCCTCGGGCGAGCGCGTGAGGTTCGCGGCATAGGTGCCGGCGTACTTCGCCGCCTCGGTCGCGGCGAGGCGCCCGAGCACGGCGCTGCGCTTCAGCCGCGTGCCGAGGACCTCGTCCTCGGCGCGCCCTCGGGGTCGTCCTGGGCGCGGGCGGCTCGGCGGCGTCGCGGTCCATCGCGGTCGACCACTACTCCCGCTCGACCTGGGAGCCGGGGACGATGTCGTCGCGGCCGTCGGGCCAGCGCACCCACGCCTTGTGCCCGCCGTCGTAGTCGTCGCCGAGCAGGATCAGCGTGGCGGGCTCGCCGAGCGCGGTGCACGGCCCGACGCCCTCGGCGTCCAGGCCGCGCCAGATGCGGATGAAGCCGTTGTGCTCCCACTCGTCGCCGATCGTGCTGTCGTCGCTGTGACCCGGGCGCACGATCGTCTCGGGCGGCAGCCCCATCAGCGTGTCCATGATCGACGCCTTCAGGTCCGCGTAGCTCGTGCTCCCCGGCGCCCGCACGCCGCCGACCGAGTTCTTGAACAGCGTGTCGCCCGGTGAACACCTGCCCGTCGACCAGCAGCGCGAGCATGCCCGGCGGTGTGGCCCGGGCGTGTGCAGCGCTTTGATCTGCAGCCCGCCGACCGACAGCGTCTCCCCCGGCGTGAGGACGCCGGTCGCCTGTCCACCCGATCGCGCTCGGCGGGGTGGATCAGCACCTGAGCCGGCCAGCGCGCGAGCAGCTCGTCGATCGCGCAGACGTGGTCGTAGTGGTGGTGGGTCAGGAGCACGTGCGTCGGCGTCATCCGCTCGCGCTCGGCGACCTCGATCAGCGGTGCCATCGGACCGCCGGCGTCCACGAAGAACGCCTCCCCACCGGGCTCGCCGACGAGGAACGTGTTGGTCAGGAAGTTCGGCAGCAGCGAGCGTTCTACGAGCATGTCCGGCAGGCTACGCTACCGGCCGCATGCCCGAGCTCATCCACACCTGTTACCGCATCGGCGACATCGACCGCTCGGTCGCCTTCTACAAGGCGCTGGGTTTCGAGGAGGTCGGCCGGATGCCGATCCGCGACGAGGCGATCAACGTCTTCATGGGCCTCCCCGGTGACGGCCCGCGGCTCGAACTGACGTACAACCACGGCGTCGACGCGTACGAGATGGGCACCGGCTACAACCACATCGCGATCACCTGCGAGGACCTCGACGCGACGCTCGTCGCGCTCGCCGACCAGGGGATCACAGCCGAGAAGCCGCCGTACACTGTCAGCGAGAACGGCCCGCGGCTGTGCTTCGTGCGCGACCCCGACCAGTACCGGATCGAGCTCATCGAGCGTGCCGGCTGACGGCGACTCGCGGCTGGCGGTCGTCGATCTCGGCTCGAACTCCTTCCGGCTCGTCGTCTTCAGCGTCCACGGGGCGAAGGCCGACACGCTCGGCGGCTGGTGGAAGCGCACCGACGAGATCTACGAGCCGGTGCGCATCGGCGAAGGCGTCGACGCGACCGGCGCGCTCGGCGACGAGGGCATGGCGCGCGCAATCGCGGCGATCGAGGTCTTCGCGCACTTCGCGCAGGCCGCCGGGCTGAGCGCCGCTGAGGTCGACGCGGTTGCGACGAGCGCGATCCGCGAGGCATCGAACTCCGAGGCGTTCCTCGAGCGCGCACGCAGCGCGTCGGGCCTGGCGATCCGCGTGCTCTCACGCGAGGAGGAGGGCCACTACGGCTACCTCGCCGCGATCAACTCGACCGACCTGACCGACGGCGCGGTGCTCGACCTCGGCGGCGGCTCGATGCAGCTCGTCCACGTCGAAGAGCGCCTGGCGCGTGACACCGACTCGTGGCGGCTCGGCGCGATTCGCATGACGGAGCGCTTCCTCCAAGGCGACGAGCCCAAGAGCGCCAAGCAGCTCGACAAGCTGCGCGATCACGTCGCCCGCAAGCTCGAGCGCGCGCAGTGGCTGTCAGGCTCCGGCACGCGGATCGTCGGCCTCGGCGGCACCGTGCGCAACCTCGCCGCGGCCGTCCAGCGCGCCGGCACGCTGCCCGAGTTCGGCGTGCAGGGCTTCCTGATCGAGCGCGCGGCGCTGGACGAGCTGGTCGACCGGCTCGCGGGCGATGACGGTCGCCGAGCGCCGCCGCGTCCCCGGGATCAAGCCGGTGCGCGGCGACATCATCCTGGCGGGCGCCGTCGTCGTGCAGTCGGTGCATCGAGGCCGGCGGCTTCGACGGGATCGAGGCGACCGAGGCCGGCCTGCGCGAGGGTGTCTTCTTCGAGCGCGCGCTCGGCCGGCCGTCCGCGGCCGCTGCTCGACGACGTGCGCCGCGCAAGCGTCCTGAACCTCGCCGCCCAGTACGACCCGAACGCCGCCCACACGCCGTCACGTCGCCGATCTGGCGCTCGGCCTGTTCGACGAGCTGGCCGCAGGCCGGGCTCCACGCCGGGGATCCGGTCGAGCGCGAGCTGCTGTGGGCGGCGTGCCTGCTGCACGACGTCGGCGTGGTCGTCGACTACGACGACCACCACAAGCACTCGCGCTATCTGATCCTCAACGCCGGGCTGCCCGGGCTTCTCCCCGCGCGAGGCGGCGCTGATCGCGCAGATCGTCCGCTACCACCGCAAGGGCATGCCGGACCTCGGGCCGTTCGCGCCGCTGATGCGCGACGGGCGACGCGGAGCTGCTCGACCGCTGCGCGGTGCTGGTGCGCCTCGGCGAGGACGTCGAGCGCAGCCGCGATCAGCTCGTGCGCGAGGCGCAGGCGACGCTCGGCCGGCGACGTCGTCACGCTGCGGCTCGTCGTCCGACGGGGACGCGCCGGTGGCGCGCTGGGCGGCCTCGCGTGAGGTGGAGCTGTTCACCGGGCGTTCGGAGCGGGGCTGGCGGTGGGGTGAGCCGCGGCCGCGCCGGACGCCGGCCCCTAGAACGGCAGGCGGTCCGGATCCCAGTCGTCGTCGTCCCAGGGCATGTCGTCCTCGCCGGGCCCGACGGGGATCGACCACCGGCAGTCTCGACCGGCTGCTTCGCGTGAGACCGCCGTCGGCGACCTGGTCCTCGATGCCGAAGGCCGAGCCGTCGCACTGGATCCGCACGCGCTTCGTCGGGACGCGCTCGTCGGCGATCACCGGCAGGCCCCAGAGCTCGTCCCAGCCCATCAGCTCGTGGTCGACGGGGTTCAGCAGGATCGCGTTGCCGGGAACGGGGCAGTCCGCGTTGTGCTGGTCGAGCGCCGCACGGATGGCGGCGAGGTTCTTGGACTCGAAACCGCTCACGAGCCGGAGGGTAGCGACCCTCCGGCTCGTGGTCAGCCGCTGAGCGGTTCAGGCGGCGGCGGGTGCCTCGGCGCCATGTCCACCCGCTCGCCGCACGCGGCGCGCCTTGCGCTCGCCGGGCACCAGCAGCGCTGCGAGCGCGCCGAGCGCCAGGACTGCGGCTCCGACCGGCAGCGCCGCCGTCATGCCGTCGACGTAGGCCTGCGGCGACGCGTAGCCAGCCGGCGCTGCTGAACACCGTCGCCAGCACCGCGATGCCCATCACGCCGCCGAGCTCGCGGATCGCGTTGGTCGCGCCCGAGGCCTGGCCGACCTCCTGCGGGCGGACCGAATCCAGGACCGCGTTCGCCGACGGCGCGAACACCATGCCCATGCCGATGCCGCCGAGCGCCAGCGGGGCGACGAGCACCGTGTAGGCGCGTGTCGACGCCGGAGACCGCGGCCAGCCAGCCGATCGCGATCGCCTGCAGCGCGAGGCCGGTCGCCATCAGCGGCCGCGCGCCGATGCGGTCCGACAGGATGCCGGCGACGGGCGCCACGAGCATCGGCATCGCGGTCCACGGCAGCGTCCGCAGCCCGGCCTGAAGCGGCGAGTACCCCTGCGCGGTCTGGAAGATACTGCGAGAGGAAGAAGATCGAGCCGAAGACGCCGAAGAACATCGCGAACGACACGACGTTCGTCGCCGAGAAGGCGCGGCTGCGGAAGAAGCGCAGCGGCAGCATCGGCTCTGCGGCACGACCCTCCCAGACGAGGAACGCCGCGAGCAGCGCGACGCCGGTGGCGAGACTGGCCGACGATCGTGGCGCTCGTCCAGCCGAGCGCCTCGGCGCGCACGATGCCGAACACGAGCGCGAGCAGGCCCGCGCCGGCAAGGCCGACTGCCGAGGCAGGTCGAGCTGGTGTTCGGGCCGTGGACTCTGGACGAGGCGCGTGCGGGCGAACGGCAGCAGGACGACGCCGATCGGGCACGTTGACCCAGAAGATCCAGTGCCACGAGACGCCGGTCGACGATCGCGCCGCCGACCACCGGGCCGAGCGCGACGCCGAGCCCGCTGACGCCCGACCACAGGCCGATCGCCAGCCCGCGGCTGCCGGGCGGCGACCGCGTCGGACAGCATCGTGAGCGTCAGCGGCGTGATCAGCGCGGCGCCCAGGCCCTGCAGCGCGCGCGCGGCCACCAGCGCACCGGTGCTGGGAGCGAGCGCGGCGAGCGCCGACGCGCCGGTGAACACGGCGATGCCGATCAGGAACATGCGCCGCCGGCCGAAGCGGTCGCCCAGCGCCGCGCCGGTGAGCAGGAAGACGGCGTAGGCGAGCGTGTAGGCGTTGACCGTCCACTGCGAGCGACTCGAGCGAGGCGCCGAGGTCGACGCGGATCGACGGCAGCGCCGTCGAGACGACGAGGTTGTCCAGCGTCACCATGAACAGCGCCACGGAGACGATGACGAACGTGGCGAGCGGGAATCGAGTGTGTGACCGATCACTCACACTTGGCGCGTTGGAATTCATCGTGGGGTCCTTTCGTTCCATCGAGGATTCAGCAGTTGGGGTCGGCTTCGATGCCGGCGAGCAGGCTCTGGGCCCAGCCCGCGTCCAGCTCGTGAGCGCCCATCGCGGCGATCACGGTGAGGAGCATTCCGGTCGCGAAGAACCCGCTCACGCGCTCGTCGTCGGCGCCGGTGGTGTCCCGGA
The DNA here is from genome assembly GCA_963817295.1 of uncultured Solirubrobacteraceae bacterium. GTDB lineage: Bacteria > Actinomycetota > Thermoleophilia > Solirubrobacterales > Solirubrobacteraceae > F1-60-MAGs163. The sequence continues at coordinate 97,845 of CAWFOF010000026.1, forward strand.
CCATGTCGACGAGCAGGCCGTAGTGCCGGCTGACGGCCTCACGGATCGCCGGCTCCTCGCAGGCGGCGTAGGACTGCAGCTGTGCGAGCAGCATGTTGCGGTCCTGCAGCAGCTGTTTGTACGTGTCGCCCATCGCCTTGAACATCGCGTCGACATCGCCTGCATGGGGTGCGGCCGCCCGGCGGAACGACTCGCGCACGTTGTCCGTGCAGCGCATCGCACACGCGATGAAGAGCTCCTGCTTCGTCGGGTACAGGCGGAACAGGTAGGCCTGGGAGATGCCCGCCGACTTCGCGATCTCCGTCGTCGGCGTGCCGTAGTACCCCTTGCGCGCGAAGTGCGGCATCGCCGCGACGAGGACGTCCTCGCGGCGATCCTCGGCGGTCTGCAGCTTGCGGGTGGGGGTGGCGGCCGGGCTCATCGACAAGTGTGAGTATGCACTCACTCACTCATGCTGTCAAGCGCCGGCGTCATCGATCAGGACGCCGGGGTTCAGCATCCCCGACGGATCCACCGCCGCTTGGCTCCCGCCAGCGCCGCGGCGAACGGATCCGGGCGCTGGAGGTCGTACCACGGGCGGTGATCACGGCCCACCGCGTGGTGATGGGTGATCGTCCCGCCGCCGGCGATGATCGCGTCCCCCGCGGCGCGCTTCATCTCGTGCCACTGCGCGATCTCGTCGCCGCGCCGCGCCGGCGCCATCACCGTGATGTACGGCGCCGGGCCGTCCGGGTAGACGTGGGTGAACCGGCAGCTCACGCGGCACGGATCGCCGAGCGCCTCGCGCACCGCGCTCATCACCGATGCGTGGAAGGTGGGGAAGCGGTCCCAGGTGATCGCCGTCTCGAACGTGTCGGCGAGGATGCCCAGGCGCATCAGCATGTCGCGCAGGTACGGCATCCGGATGAACGCCTCGCGCCACGCGCCGACCGAACCGCCGCCCGCTGACGGCGACTCGTCCCAGGTTCCGCCGTGCTCGCGTGCGATCGCAAGCGCGCGGGCCATGTCGTGGTCGACAGGGTGGTCGGTCGACTCGAACCCGAGCACGAGCACCGCGTGGGTTCCGTCGCCGGCGCCCGTCTGCGCGGCCTCGAGCTCGTCGAGCAGCCGGCAGTTCGCGGGAGCCAGGCCGGACTGTGCGATCGCGCGCACCGCGTCGGCGCCGCTCAGGAAATCGGGCAGGCGGACCGCGCGCGAGGCGCGATGCTCGGGACGTGGCTGCACCCGCACCCAGGCTTCGGTGATGACGCCGAGCGTGCCCTCGGAGCCCAGCAGCATCCGGTCCGGGCTCGGCCCGGCGCCGGAGCCGGGCAGCCGCCGCGAGGCCCAGGCGCCGGCCGGCGTGATCGCGCGGACGCTCTCCACGAGGTCGTCGATGTGCGTCGGACCGGTCGCGAAATGGCCGCCGGCGCGCGTGGCGATCCACCCGCCGAGCGTCGACAGCTCGAACGACTGCGGGTAGAACCGCATCGTCAGGCCGTGTGCGGCGAGCTGCTCCTCGACGCGCGGCCCGCTCGCGCCGGCGCCGATCCGCGCCGCGCGCGAGACGTCGTCGAGCTCGTGCAGCGCGTCGAGCGCGCCGAGATCGAGCGTGAGCGTGCCGTCGAAGCGCTCGGGCACGCGCGCCTCGACACCGCCGACGACGCTCGTGCCGCCGCCGTACGGGATCACCGCCGCGTTCGCCCCGGCGGCCCATTCGAGCAGCGCCTCGACCTCGTGCTCGTCGCGCGGGCGCGCCACGACGTCCGGGGCGCAGTCGTAGACCCCTCGGAACGCGCGGATCGTGTCGAGATAGCTCTTGCCGTATGCGTGCTGCGCGCGCGTCGCGTCGTCGTGGGCGCAGATCGCCGCGAGCGCCCCGGACGGCGCCTGCATGCGCTGCGCCGGCAGGGATGCATGCTCGAGCGCGACCGGGGCCTCCGGCCCGCGCGCGTCGAAGCCGAGCAGCTCGCGCATGTGCGGCGCGGCGGCGACCGCCTCGTCGGCGCCGATGACGGCGTCCTCGAAGCCCCACCCCCAGCGGTTGCGCCTGCGCTCGGCCATGCGCGACAACGTACCCTGGAAGATGATGAGCGTCTCGCCCGGCCTCCTCGCTCGCGGACCCTGGTCGATCGACCAGGTGACGGCACGCTGGTCGGACGAGCGGTTCTCCCCGTCACCGGCGAGCACGCAGGCAGCCGATGCGGCCGTCGCCGCGCTCGCCGAGCGCGGCTCGCCGAGCCACGACGGATGGGCGGCCAGGCTCGTCTCGCACGAGAGCCACGACGACGGGCGCCTCGAGATGCACCTCCAGCCGGCGCGCTGGGCCTTGCGGCTCGTCGACGGAGACGCCTCGTCGTCGATGGCGGCGCTCTGCGCGGTTCGCGACGCGCAGGGACGCTGGCTCGCCGGCCGCCGCGCTGCGTGGCTCGCCTCGTGGCCCGGCCGCTGGGCGCTGGGCGCAGGCGGCGCGGTCGACCTGGGCGAGAGCCCGTTCGACACGCTCGTGCGCGAGCTCGACGAGGAATGGTCGGTCACGCCCGAGCGGATTCAGGGTGAGGCGCTGGTGCTGCTTCCTCACCAGCTCGTCATGTTCATCGGCCAGGCATGGCTGCCCGAAGGGGCGCGGGTGACGCCCGACCACGAGCACGACGAGTACGCGTGGTGGCCGGCCGACGTCGCCGACTGGCCGGCCGAGGCGGACGCCCCGCTGCGCACGATGGCCACGATGCTGGACGGCGCGCGGCCGTGAGCCTGTCGTTCGGAGTCCTGAAGCGCCTGTCGTTCGCCCACTCGTCGATCTACCTGTGCCTGCTGATCGTCTGGCTCGTCCCGGGGCTCGCGACCGGCGAGATGATCTTCGGCTTCGCGCACGGGATCGGCTGGATCGTGATGGTGCTGCTGATCTTTGCCGCGCTCCGCGCGCGCGTGGTGCCGCTGCGAACCGCCGTCGCCGTCAGCGTCCTGGGCGGCATCGCGCCATTCTTCGGCTCGTACGAGTTCGTGCGCGAGTCGCGCCGCCGCGATGGCTCGGACGAGTCGCCGGAGCCCTCTGTGGAAAGACCCACTGCGAGCGTCGCTGCAGCGTCCGCGCCGCCGCGGCCGGCGCGCTAGTGTTGATGGTGAGGCCGAAGGTTGGTCAGGCAAGGCCGGACGCCGAGCTCGATCCCACACAGGACGAGGCTGGAAGCCTCTCCGAGAACCCTTGAAGGCACGGCGGTCTCACTCCAATGGCAGTCTCCACCACAGTCCAGGTCACGCTCCCCGCGATGGGCGAGTCGGTGACCGAGGGCACGGTCCTCGAGTGGCACAGAGCCGAGGGCGAACGGATCGAGGCCGACGAGACGCTCGTCGAGATCTCGACCGACAAGGTCGACGCCGAGGTCCCGGCTCCCGTCTCCGGCACCGTCGTGAAGATCCACTTCGCCGACGGAGACACGGTCGCCGTGGGCGCCGTGCTCGCCGAGATTCAGCCCGATGACGGCTCCGCGCCCGCGGCGCCGCCAACGGCGCATCGCCGAACGGCGCCGGCCGACGACTGCCGCCGGCCGAGGATGCCGCCGGCGAGATCGTCGACATCGTCACCCCCGGTGCGGGCGAGTCGGTCACCGAGGGCACGCTGCTCGAGTGGCACGTCGAGGTCGGCGACGCGGTCGCCGACGGCGACACGATCGTCGAGATCTCCACCGACAAGGTGGACGTCGAGCTCCCCGCCCCCGCCGCGGGCGTGATCACCGAGATCCTGGCCGCCGAGGCGAGACCGTCACCGTCGGCCAGGTGCATCGCGCGCATGCGGCTGGGCTCAGGCGCCGCCGCGCCGGCGCCGGCGAGCGACGGCGCGCCGCCCGCCGCCGCGAGACCGCGCCGCGCCGAGCGCCGGACGGCGCCGCCGTCCGGACGGCCTGAAGGTCTCCCCCGTCGCCGCGCGCGTCGCGGCGGCGCAGGGCGTCAGCCTCAGCGGCGGTCACGCCCACCGGCCCGGGCGGGCGCGTGACCAAGGCCGACGTGCTGGCCGCCAAGGACTCCCCGGCGCCGGCGCCAGCCGCGGCACGTCGCCGCCGGGGCCCAGCCGATCCGCGGCGCCGCGGCGATGCTCGCGAAGTACATGGACGAGAGCCGCTCGATCCCGACGGCGACCACGTTCCGCACGATCACCGTCACGCAGATGGACGGGCGCCGCAAGCAGCTCAAGGAGGCGGGCCAGAAGGTCTCCTTCACGCATCTGATCGCCTACGCGATCGCCAAGGCGGGGACCGACGACATGCCCGTCATGGCGAACCACTTCGCCGAGGCCGACGGGAAGCCGCAGCGCGATCGACGATGGCGCCGTGAACCTCGGCATCGCCGTGGACGTGGAGAAGAAGGACGGCTCGCGCACGCTGATGGTGCCGGTGATCCGCGACGCGGGCCGCATGAGCTTCATCGAGTTCAAGGCCGCCTTCGATGCGCTGATCGACAAGGCGCGCGACGAACACGCTGTCGGCCGACGACCTGCAGGGCGCGAACATCTCGCTGACGAACCCCGGCGGCATCGGCACCGTCGCCTCGGTGCCGCGCCTGATGGTCGGCCAGGGCACGATCGTCGCGACCGGGTCGATCGCCTACCCGGTCGGGATGGCGAACGTCGGCGCCGCTGCTCGGCGCCGAGAAGGTCATGACGATGACCTCGACCTACGACCACCGCATCATCCAGGGGGCCGAGTCCGGGCGCTTCCTGCAGACGATCGAGGCCTACCTGCAGGGCGAGCACGGCTTCTACGAGGACGTCTTCGCCGCGCTCGGCGCGCAGCTCGGCCCCGCGCCGGCGCTGCCCGAGCCGCAGCTCTCCGCGGCTCCCGCAGCAGCCGCCGGTCCCGCCGCGGCGGCGACGACCTCGTGATCATGCAGGCCGTCCAGGCCGCCACGTCGCTGATCAAGGCGTTCCGGACCAACGGCCACCTCGCGGCGAACCTCGATCCGCTCGGCTCCACGCCGGTCGGCGACCCCGCGCTGGACCCCGACACCGTCCACCTGACGCCGGATCTGATGCGCCGGATCCCGACGACGATCCTGCGCACGTACGTCGAGGGCGAGACGCTCGACGAGGCGCTCCCGCATCTGCGCGAGACGTACACCGGCACGATCGCCTACGAGATCGAGCACATCTCCAACCACCGCCAGCGCGTCTGGCTGCGCGAGCACATCGAGAGCGGCACGTTCCGCAAGGCGCTCGGCTCCGACCAGCAGCGCTGGCTGCTGCGCCGCCTGATCGCCGTCGACGCGCTCGAGCGGTTCCTGCACAAGGCCTACCTCGGGCAGAAGCAGTTCTCGATCGAGGGCCTCGACATGACGGTCCCGATGATCGACGAGGCGATCGAGCTGTCGGCGGCCGACGGCGCTCGCGAGGTCGTCATCGGCATGGCGCACCGCGGCCGCCTGAACGTGCTCGCGCACAATCTCGGGCGCCCGTACGAGACGATCTTCGGCGAGTTCGAGGGGACCTCGACGCTCGAGGTCGTCAAGGCCGTCACCGAGATCCCGCAGGGCGGGACCGGCGACGTGAAGTACCACCACGGCTTCACGCAGGAGTACCGCCTGCGCAGCGACGGGACGGTGCTCGTGAACCTCGAGTCGAACCCGAGCCACCTCGAGTTCGTCAACGCCGTCGTGCTCGGTGCCACGCGCGCCGCGCAGACCGACCGCGGCGGCGCGACCGCCGATCGCGACCCGCACGCCGCCGTCCCGATCGTCCTGCACGGCGACGCCGCGTTCCCCGGCCAGGGCATCGTCGCCGAGACGCTCAACCTGCAGGGCCTCGACGGCTACCAGGTCGGCGGCACGCTGCACCTCGTCCAGAACAACCAGATCGGCTTCACCACCGACTTCGAGGACTCGCGCTCGACCCAGTGGGCATCCGACCTGGCGAAGGGCTTCGACGTCCCGATCATCCACGTCAACGCCGACGACGTGGAGGCCTGCATCTCCGCCGTCCACCTCGCGATGGCGTTCCGCGCGCAGTTCGGCCACGACGTCCTGATCGACCTGATCGGCTACCGCCGCTTCGGCCACAACGAGGCCGACGAGCCGGCCTACACGCAGCCCGAGATGTACGCCGACATCAAGCGCCACGAGCGCGTCGCCAACCTCTATGCCACGAGCCTGATCGAGCGCGGCGTGGTGACCAAGGTCGAGGTCGACGTCTGGCAGCAGGAGATCTGGGACGACCTCACGCGTCGCCACCAGGACCTCAAGGGCGCGATCAAGGCGGCCCAGGAGGCGGGGACCGTCGAGCAGCCGACCGGCGAGTACCAGCTCGATCGCACGGCGAGCCCGGTGGTCCAGACCGCGGTCCCGGCCGACGTCGTGCGCACCCTCAACGAGGAGCTGCTGCGCGCGCCCGAGGGCTTCACGATCCATCCCAAGCTCGTCAAGCAGCTCGAGCGCAAGCGCGAGGCGATCGGCCCCGAGGGCGGCATCGACTGGTCGCAGGCCGAGGCGCTCGCCTTCGCCTCGCTGCTGACCGAGGGCGTGCCGATCCGCCTGACCGGCCAGGACGCCGAGCGCGGCACGTTCAGCCAGCGCCACATGGTGCTGCACGACGCCAAGACCGGCCAGACGTTCGCGCCGATCCAGCATCTCAAGGAGGCCAAGGCCCCGATCGAGCTGCACAACAGCCCGCTGTCCGAGGCGGCCTGCCTGGGCTTCGAGTACGGCTACTCGCAGGAGGCGCCGGAGACGCTCGTGCTGTGGGAGGCGCAGTTCGGCGACTTCGGCAACGGCGCACAGGTCATCATCGACCAGTTCATCGTCAGCGGCCTGGCGAAGTGGGGGCAGACCTCGCGCCTGACGCTGCTGCTGCCGCACGGCTACGAGGGCTCGGGCCCCGAGCACTCCTCCGCGCGCCTCGAGCGCTTCCTGCAGCTCGCCGCCGAGGGCAACATCCGCGTCGCGAACCTCACGACGCCGGCGCAGTACTTCCACCTGCTGCGCCGCCAGGCGCTGATCGGCAAGCAGCGCCCGCTCGTGATCATGACGCCGAAGTCGCTGCTGCGCCTGCCGCAGGCGACGAACCGGATCGAGCACCTCTCCGACACGCAGTTCTACCCGGTGCTCGGCGAGCCGCGCGTGCCGGCCGACAAGGTCACGCGCCTCGTGCTCTGCACCGGCAAGATCTACTACGACCTCGTCGGGCACAAGCTGCGCGAGGGCAACGACTCGGTCGCGATCGGGCGCGTCGAGCTGCTCTACCCGTTCCCCGAGGCGGACATCCGCGAGCTGATCGCGACCTACCCGAACCTGCGCGAGGTCCTGTGGGTCCAGGAGGAGCCGCGCAACATGGGCGCGCGCGCACACATGTTCCCGCGCCTGATGCAGATCATGCCGGAGAACCTGGACTTCGGCTTCGTCGGGCGACCCGAGCGCGCCTCACCGGGCGAGGGCTATCCCGCCGCCCACAACGCCGAGCAGAATCGCATCCTCGCGACCGCGCTCGACCCGGCGATCCCCGTCAGCGCCTACCCGAAGAAGCTGCCGGGCGAACGCTAGTGCCGCGCTAGGCGGCCTGCTGCGCCGGCTGCAGGCCGGCGTGCGTCGCCTCGACGAGCGCGGCGACGTGCTCGGCCAGCTGGCGGTGCTGGTCGGCGTCGGCCAGTGCATCATCGCCGGCGAACGCCTCGGCGGCGAGCATCACGGGCAGCTCGCGATCGACGACGCGCGCGCCCATCGCGGTCAGCACCTTGCGCAGCTCCGCCTGTGCCCAGACCGCGCCGAACATGCCGGTGCTGGCGCCGACGACGGCGACGTCCTTGCCCTTCACGGAGCTCGCGGCCAATGGGCGTGAGAGCCAGTCGAGGGCGTTCTTGAGGAAGCCCGGGATCGAGTGGTTGTACTCCGGAGTCGCGAACAGGATCGCGTCCGCCTGCTCGACCGCCTCGCGCAGCGCGACGACGGCCTCGGGCGCCTGCCCCGACGACTGAACGTCGTCGTCGTAGGCGGGCACCGCCCGGAGCAGCTCCGGGTCGAGGATCGTCAGCTCGGCATCCTGCCGGCAGCAGCGAGGCCGCTGCGCGGAGCAGGCGCGTGTTGTGCGACTCGCGTCGCAGGCTGCCGGAGATGCCGAGGACGTTCATCGTCTACGCCTGCGCCGCGGCGAACTCGAGGTTGATCGTCAGCGTGACGTCGTTCTCGACTGCGAAGCCGCCCTTGGGAAGCGGCGCGTTCCAGTTGAGGCCGAACGCGGTGCGGTCGATCGTGGTGACCAGCTCGACGCCGACCTTCTGGTTGCCGGCGATGTCCTCCGTCGGATCGGTGATGTAGCCGGTGGCGGTGACGCTGTTCGTCGTGCCCTTGATCGTCAGCTCGCCGTCGACCTCGACCGCCGGTCCGTCGCCGATCCTGCGGACGGCGGTGGAGGCGAACGTGATCTGCGGCGTGCGCTCGGCGTCGAAGAAGTCCGGGCCCTGAAGATGGCCGTAGAGGTTCTCGTCCTTCACCACGACGCTGGCGACCGGCACGGAACCGGTGATCTTCGGCGTGTCGCCGTCGAACTCGAGCGTCGCGCTGAGGTCGTCGAAGGTGCCGCGGAAGGTCGCGACGACCATGTGCTTGACGGTGAAATCAGCGGTCGAATGGACGGTGTCGAGGGTCCAGGTTGCGGTGTCGGTGGCGCTCATGTGCAGTGCTCCTATAAGACGGAGTGATTGCTTGTACAAGCAATCGTAGCACAGAGTTGCGCGCGCAACTTTCGCGCGAAGCTGGCACGCCGGCACCCAGCGTGGCCAACCGGGCTCCGTCGTCCCCGCCGGCTCACCGATCCCTGTTCCCCACACCAGGAGCGGCGCAATCGGGTTCGGTCGCCGTTCGGGGTCCGCCGAACCCGGTTGCGCACCGCTTGGGCGTGCCGCGCGCGGCGGCGATCACCCCAGCGCCGCGCGCACCGCCTCCGCCGCCGGCGCGATGTCCGGCTCGAGGCGATCGAGCAGCTCGCGCCACGCCGGGCGCAGCTCGATCGCGCGGCGGACGCGCGCGATCGCGGTCGGCATGTCGCCCGCCTGGGCCGCCGCCAGGCCGGCCCAGAAGAGCAGCTCGTGGTTGTCCGGGGCGAGCGCGCTGGCGCGCGTGTAGCGGTCACCCGCCTCGTCGTGGCGCCCGGCACCGGCGAGCTCGTCGCCCTCGTTGGCAAGGTCGTAGGCGTCCTGCAGGTCGAGCAGGCGGTCGAGCTCGGCGAGCGGCTCGGGGCTGTCGTCGACGCGCAGGTCGGCCTTGAACGCCCACGCGTCGCCGGCGGCCGGGGACGACGAGCAGCGCCGCGGACTGGCGGCCGCGGACATCACCGCCGTGCGCCTCGGCGGCGTGCAGGGCCGCCACCATCCGGCGTCGCGAGCGGCCCGGCCGCGCGCGTCGAAGGCGCGCGCCATCGCCGGCCACACGCCGGGCGGAGGCCATCATGTTCGCCTGCGCGCTGAACTGCTCGCCGCTCTCGTCGCCGGCGAAGGCGATGCAGCGCTCGCCGGTGTGCACGCCGACGCGGCCGTGGGCATCGACCACCGCGACCTGGCGGTAGGCCGGAGCCGCTCGTCGGCGGCGAGCAGCTGCGGCGAGCGCGTCGGGTGCCGCGTGGCCCTGCTCGCAGCAGGTCGAGCAGCCGCGGGCCGTAGGCGGGCTCGGCGATCGACTGCGTCGCGACCGCGCCGACGCCGGGCCGCGCCCAGCTGACGATCTGGCCCGACCGCGAACCAGTGCGACTGGACGGCGACGCCGAGATCCCCGCTCGTCGGGGTCGCGGGCGACGATGGAGTAGGTGCCGTGGCGCATGGCTGCGAATCTATCGACCATGCCGAGCAGGACCGACGCCGTGCTGCGCGCGTGCGCGCCATCCCCGAGGGCTTCGTCGCCGCCTACGGCGACGTCTCACCCGGGCGCGCCGCGGTTCGCCGGCACGGTGCTGTTCGACTGCGACGACCCCGAGCGTCCCGTGGCATCGCGTCGTGCGCGCGGACGGGTCGCTGGCCAAGGGCGAGCGCCAGCGGCGGCTGCTCGAAGGACGAGGGCGTGCCGTTTCGCGGCGAGCGCGTCGACATGCGCGTGGCACGATGGGGCAGCGATGTGGATCCAGCGTGAGCTCACCCTCCAGCCCGCAGCCGCGCGGCTTTCACCTGATCACCGGCGAGGTGCTGCGCGCGCTGCCGGAGGTCGCGCGAGCTGCGCGTCGGGCTCTGTCACCTGCTGCTGCGGCACACCTCGGCGTCGCTGACGCTGAGCGAGAACGCCTCGCCCGACGTGCGCCGCGACTTTCGCACGTGGTTCGACGCCGCCGTCCCGGAGGCACTTCCCGTGGACGCACACGCTGGAGGGCGACGACGACATGCCGGCGCACATCAAGTCCGCGCTGACCGGCCCCGAGCTCACGCTTGCCCATCCGCGACGGCCGGCTCGCGCTCGGGACGTGGCAGGGGATCTACCTGTGCGAGCACCGCGATCGCGGCGGCGCGCGCTCGCTGCTGGCCACCCTGCACGGCGACCCCTGAGTCGCCGGCGCCTCAGCCCGCCGTCGTCACGAGCAGCGCGCGGATCAGGTCGACGTCGACCTCCGCGCGGGGCTTCAGCCGTATGCAGCCCTTCCCCATGTCCAGCCCGGCCAGCCGCTCGGCGTTCGCCGCGACGACCCCGTCCTTCATGACGTACAGCGAGATGTGGCGGACCTGGCTGGCCCAGGCGAACTCGGCCTTCCCATCGCGGCGGTAGACGGGCATGCCCCAGTCGATCGCCTCCTCGTGCTCGGGCAGGTGGCGCAGGCACAGGCCCCTGATCGTCTCGAGCTGCTCGCGGCGCTCCTGGGGGGCCTGCGCGAGGTAGGCGTCGACGGTCTTTGCGTCGCTCCTCATCGTCCCGCGCCCGTCCTACTTCCCCTTCCAGACCGGCTCGCGCTTCTCCGCGAACGCGATCGAACCCTCCTGCGCGTCCTGCGAGGTGAACACCGGCCCGGAGATCACGCCCTGTTTGCTCCAGAAGTCCTCGACGGTCCAGTCCCACTGCTCCTCGAGGATCTGCTTCGTCGCAGCGACGGCGAGCGGCGCGTTCTTCGCGATCACGCCGGCCAGCTCGAGCGCGACGGCGGCAGCCTCCCCCGGCTGCGCCACGCGGTTGACGAGTCCGAGCTCGAAGCCGCGCTCGGCGGTGATCGGCTCACCGGTCAGCGCGAGCTCCATCGCGACGCCGTAGGGGACCTTGCGCGGCAGGCGCAGCAGTGCGCCGCCCGCGGCGACGAGCGAGCGCTTGACCTCTGGGACGCCGAGCCGCGCGCCCTCGGATGCGACGAGCAGGTCGCAGGCGAGCGCGATCTCGAGCCCGCCGGCCAGCGCGAACCCCTCGACGGCGGCGATCAGCGGCTTGCGCGAGGGCTCCTTGACGATGCCCGCGAACCCGCGCCGCTCATGCCACGCGCTCTCGCCCGCGACGAACGCCTTCAGGTCCATCCCGGCGCTGAAGCCGTTCCCGGCGCCGGTCAGGACGCCGATCGTGAGGCCGTCATCCGCGTCGAGCTCGTCGAGTGCGGCGGCGACGCCGTCGGCCAGTGCCCGATTGACGGCGTTGCGGGCCTGCGGGCGGTTGAGGGTGATGAGGAGGACGTTGTCGCGGCGCTCGGTGAGGACCGGCGGCTCGGCGTTCTGATCGGTCATGCGCGGCACTCTATGACGCGTGCGCCGCGCCTGCCGGGCCGCGACGACGCCGTGTGTAGGGTGCGCCCCATGCAGCAACTCGCCGACGACGTCTGGCAGATCCCGCTCGTCCCGCGCCAGGGCGTCAACGCGTACGTGATCGGCGATGTGCTGATCGACGCGGGGCTGCCGATCCATGCGAAGAAGATCCTCGGCGAGCTCCAGGGGCGCGCCATCTCCGCCCACGCGCTGACGCACGTCCACAACGACCACGCCGGCGGCTCGAAGCGCGTGTCCGAGACGCTCGGGATCCCGGTCTGGGTCGGCGCGGACGACGCCGGCGCGCTGCGCCGCGGCAGGGCCGACATCGCGCCCGGCCGGCGCGGCGGATCGCTGATGGCCGTCTACGGAGGGTCGCCGAAGGTCGAGCCTGCCCGGGAGCTGCACGAAGGAGACGAGGTCGGCGGCTTCGTCGTGCTCGACACGCCCGGGCACAGCAAGGGCCACATCTCGTTCTGGCGCGAGAGCGACCGCACGCTCGTCTGCGGTGACGTGTTCTTCGACATGAACATCCTCACCACCGCGCCCGGCCTGCGTCAGCCGCCGACGCTGTTCAACTTCAATACCCGGCAGAACCAGGACAGCGAGCGCCGCCTGGCCGAGCTGGAACCGGCACTCGCGCTGTTCGGCCACGGGCCACCGCTGCGAGACCCGGCCGCGATGCGGGCGCTGGTCGCCGGCCTCCCCGCCTGAGCTCGGACGCCATGCCCGGGGAGCTGCCCGAACTCGGCCACCTGCGGACGCGCGGCGAAGAGCAGCGCGCGACGAACCTCGAGCTGTTCTTCGACCTCGTCTACGTCTTCGCGGTCACCCAGCTCTCGCACCTGCTGCTCGGCGACCTGACGTGGAAGGGCGCGGCGCAGACGGCGTTCCTGCTGCTGGTCGTCTGGTGGGCCTGGATCTACACGACGTGGATGACCAACTGGTTCGACCCGAACGCCGTGTCCGTGCGCGTCGTGCTGATCGGCGGGATGCTCGCGAGCCTGCTGATGGCGATCGCGCTTCCGCAGGCGTTCGAGGACCGCGGGCTGCTGTTCGCCGGCGCGTACGTGGCGCTCCAGGTGGGGCGCAACACGTTCGGGTGGCTGTCGCTTCCACGTGGGACGCGCCAGCGCCACATGTACCTGCGCCTCGTGGTGTGGAGCGTCTTGTCGGGGATCTTCTGGATCGCCGGCGGGCTGGCCGACGGCGACGCGCGCTGGGCGCTGTGGCTCATCGCCCTGTCGATCGACTACGTCGCCCCGCTGACGATGTACGCGATCCCCCGCATGGGACGCGCGACGACCGCGGACTGGCCGATCGACGGCGGCCATTTCGCCGAGCGCTTCCAGCTGTTCATCATCATCGCCCTGGGCGAGAGCATCGTGGTGACCGGCGCGACGGCGTCCGGGCTCGACTTCTCGGGCCTGACCGTCATCGCCGTGATCGTCGCGTTCCTGGGGAGCGCCGCGCTCTGGTGGCTGTACTTCGACGAGACCGCGTTCCGCTCGCGGCGCTACCTGGCCAACCACGACGACAGCGGCCGGCTGGGACGCAACTCGTTCACCTACCTGCACCTGCCGATCGTCGCGGGGATCATTCTCACGGCCGTCGGAGACGACCTCGTCGTCGCGCACCCGCACGAGACGCTCAGGACCGCGGGCCAGTGCTGCGTGGTCGGCGGGGCCGCGATCTACCTGATCGGCCACCAGGCGTTCCGCTACAGCATGATCTCGAACACGAGCCACAAGCGGTGGGTCGCGATCGCGGTGATCCTCCTGTGGGGCATCGCCGCCCAGAGCTTCAGCGGGCTCGCGGTCGCCGCCGGCGTCGTGACGATCCTGATCGCGCTCGTCGTGGTCGAGACGCGCGAGCGGCTGGCGACGAACCCGGCGCTCACCGGCTGAGCGCGGCGCGCAGCGGAGCGGCCGCCGCGGCGGGCAGCACGCGCTCGAGAGCGACCGTGTCGCAGCCCACCCACGCGGCCGCCTCCGTCAGCGCCGTCGCCATCGCGTCGAGGGCGTGCGGATCGACCGAGACCTGTCGCGCGACGAGCGTGGCCCCCTCGCGCGCCGGATCGACCCGCCCCACAAGGCGACCGCCGGCGAGCAGCGGCATGGCGAAGTACCCGTGGACCCGCTTGGGCTTGGGGACGTAGGCCTCCAGGCGGTGCGTGAAGTCGAAGATGCGCTCGGTCCGCGCCCGGTCCCAGACGAGCGGGTCGAACGGCGTGAGCAGACTGGTCCGGTGGCGCCCGCGCGCGGGCGTGGCGAGCGCGGCGGGATCCGCCCAGGCGGGCGCTCCCCAGCCCCGGACCTCGACCGGCACGAGCGGCGTCTCGGGCAGCACCGCGAGCACCTGATCGCGTCGTAGGCGGTGCTGGTCGGCGAGGTCGGCGGCGGTCGCGACCCCCAGCGCGGTTCCGGCATGGGTGACCAGCCGCACGAGGCACTCGTGGTCATCGAGCTCGCGGGCGACGAGCTCCGGGGCGAGCGCACGATGGGGCAGGTCGTAGACGCGCCGCCAGCCACGGCGCTCGGTCACGACGACCTCGCCGATGTCGAGCAGCCACTCGACCGCGACCTTGCCCTCCGACCAGTCCCACCACTCGCCGCCCCGTCCGGCGCCGCCGAGGTCGCCGGTCGTCATCGGCCCCTCCCGCTCCAGGCGACCGAGCACCGCGTCGCAGGCCTCGCGCGAGACCTTGTGCCAGCGCTGTCCGCGGGCACGGAATGCGCGCCGCCGGAAGGCGAAGGCCGGCCAGTCCTCGGCGGGCAGGATGCACGCCGCGTGCGACCAGTACTCGAAGGCGCGCGCGGCGCCCGGCGGATGGGCCCAGTAGGCGGACTCGATCCGCTCGCGGCCGATCGGCCCGAGCCGCGCATACGGGACGAGCTCGTGCGAGCGCGCGAGGACCGAGATCGTGTCGAGCTGGACGGCGCCCAGGCGGCGCAGCAACGTCGGCACACCGCCGCGGCGGTCAGGAGCACCGAGCAGCCCCTGCGCCCGCAGTGCGATCCGCCGCGCCTCGTCGGCGCGCAGCGTCACGGCGGTCACGCGAACAGCGTCAGGTCCGGCTCGCGCTCGCCGCGCACCACGGCGAGGTCGATCTCGACGCACGCGATCCCGCGCGCCTCGGCGAGCGTGCGCGCCTGCGGCTTGATCTGCTGGGCGGCGAGGACACCGCGCGTGTCGCTCATCGCCGGGTCCAGCCGGATGCGATCCAGGTAACGGGTGAGCTGCTCGACGGCATCGATCGTCGCCACGCGCTTGATCTCGACGGCGATCCAGGAGTCGGCTTCATCACGGCACATCAGGTCGACCGGGCCGATGTCCGTCGGCCACTCGCGCCGCACGAGGCGAAACCCGTCGCCGCAGAACTGCGGCGCGTCGGCGAGCGCCTCCTGCAGGTGCTTCTCGACGCCGTCCTTCTCCAGCTGCGCCGCCTCGCCCATGTCGTGCGTGACGTCGGAGAGGACTTCGACGATCCGGATGTCGAGGCGGTCCTCCGTCGCGCCGGCGCGCTTGCGCACGACGATGTGCTCGTCGTGCTCCTCGATCACGGTCGGAGGCGTCATCCAGTTCTGGGGCTTGAACCCTCCGGTGTCGGCGTGCACCATCACCGATCCGTCGGACTTGATCATCAGCAGCCGCAGCGCCTCGGGCAGGATGGCGGTGAGGCGGCCGGTGTAGGTGACTTCGCAGCGAGCGACGATCAAGCGCACGCAGTGCACCGTACTTCGCGCGGCTGACGGCCGTTCATCCGCGAACTGCTCGCTCGGGTTGCCACGGATGCGCCGTGGCACCAACTGCGCGAGTCTTGCATCGTGGCCACTGACCCGCAGCAGCCTTCGGGGGCCCCGCCCGAGAGCCGGGGGTGGCTTCACCGGGTGCTCGTGCCCGAGATGTGGGCGTCGCTGGCGATCGCCGTGATGTGGCTTGCGGTGCTGTTCGACGCGATCTTCGGCCCGGACATGGTGTTCACGTCGACGACAAGTGGCGGAGGCTCGACCGCGACGCGCATTCCGTCGGCCGTCGCCGTGGCACTGTTCGCCTATCTCGCCACGCGCGTCGTGGCGAAGTACGGCTACGGCCGCCGTACGCGCGCTGACACCGGCTGACGCGAGAGGCGGGCTCAGCGGGCGCGGAAGGCGAGGCGGCGCGAGTGCGATGCGCGGAACGGCTTGTCGGCGGCGTAGGTCGCGACCACGCGCCAGCGCCCGGGCTTGCGCATACGCTGCTTGTAGGTGAACGGGCGGTTCGCGTTGCGTGAGGCCTTGTGCAGGGTCACCCACCCGCCCTTGCGCGCGAACTGCCACAGCACGCGCACCTTCCCCGTCACCGGGAACGACGTCCCGGGCGCCTGGACCTGGCCCCGGACCATCCGCTTGAGGCCCTTGCCGGACAGCCGCAGCTTCACCTGCGTCGGCTGCGGCCCGAGTGTCCGCGGGTCGACGCGCGTGACGTGGATCTCGCGCGAGGACGTGTTGCCGAACTCGTCCAGCGCATCGACGCGGATCGTCACCGGGCCGATAGGGCAGCGCGCGGGCTCCCTGCCAGTCGATGTCGACCGCCCGGTCGTTCTTGAGGTCGGTGGTGAAGCTGCGGATCTTCGCGCCGTTCGCGTAGTACGTGATCCGTCCGAGCCGGCTCTGACCGTCGTTCGCCGACGTGCTGATCAGCAACGTGCGGTCGTACATCCGGTTCGCTCCCGGGGACATCACGCGGATGCTCGGGGCGAGTGAAGTCACCGCACGGCGTCGTCACGCGATCGCCGTAGTGGCCGATGTCGGACAGTGCGGCGAACGCCGGCCGCCGGGAGAGGTCGAAGCGCAGCAGTCCGTAGCGGTTCAGCTCCGTGTCGGACGCACCGTAGTCGCGCATCGAGAACCACAGGCCCGCGCTGACGTACGGGTAGCCGGCGAGGCAGTGGTAGGCGAGCCGCAGGTTCGCGGCCTGCTCGGTTTCCGTGACGCCCGCCGCCTTCTTGCCCGCGAACGCGCCGCGCGCACAGCGCGTGCCCGTCGCCGACCAGCCCAGCTCGGACATCACGATCGGCTTGGCGCCGTCGCCGTTTGCCTCCATCGTCGCGTGAACCTCACGGAAGCCGAGGAAGCTGAAGCGCCCGACGCGCCCGTTGTCGCGGTAGTAGCTGTCGGGCGGCGTGATCCCGCACGCGTTGTCGGTGTGGACCGCGACGGCATCGAAGGACCCGCCGCCGCCGGCGTTGTAGATGCCCTGCAGGAAGTCGTAGTCGTTGCCGCTCAGCGGACCCGCATACACGCGGGCGCCTGGATCGGCGGCCCTGACCGCGGAGGACACCGCGGTGAGCAGCGGCGTGTACGCCGCTGCGCTCGGGGGCACGCCGTGCCAGAAGTCGACGCCATCGGGCTCGTTCCAGACCTCCCAGGCGGCGATGCGCCCCCGGTAGCGGGCGGCGAACGGCCCCATGAACCGTGCGAGGTCCTGCGGGTCGCGCGGCGGCACGTACTGGTCCGTCGAGCCGTTCGCCCACTGGGGACTGCCGACGACGGTGGCGACGATCTTCAGCCCGTGAGCCTGCGCGGCGGCGACGAGAGCGTCGAGCGTCTGCACGGGCGCGGCGCTCCAGCGGCCCGGGCCGCTGGCCTCGATCTCGTCCCAGCGCACGAAGGTGCGCATCCACGTGCCTCCGACGGCGGTCGTCTGATCGACTGCCTGCTGCGCCGTCAGGCCGTCGACGTTGACGCCGACATCCGCGGCACGGGCCCCGGTCGCGGGAAGAACGAAGAGGGTGACAAGCGCCACAGGCACCGCTGCGCGCAGGCAGCACCGGATCGAACGGAATGTCCCCACCCTTGTGTTGTCGGCGCCGTGAGCCGGATCTTGAGGCGGGCTGGCCGGATCAGGCGGCGGGAAGAACCCGCGGCTGTGCGGAGCGCAGGTGTTCCAGCAGGTCCACGAGTTCCTCGTCGTCCTGCAGGCGCAGCGCACGCTCCGCGGCCGCGATCGCGTCGCTGACCCGATCGGTGCGCGCCAGCGCGTGGGCCAGGCGCGCCCACGCGGCGGGAGACTCGGCATCGAGCAGCGTCGCCTGCTCGCAGGCGGTGACCTCCGCGCCGAGGTCGCCCGCCAGATGCTGGGCGAGCGCCAGGTCCAGGAGGCCATCGACGCTCGGGCCGAGCCGGCGCGCCTGCTCGAGCGCCTCGATCGCGCCGGCGCGATCCATCAGGCGCAGCCGCAACCGGCCGAGCCGTTCCCAGGCATCCGCGTCCTGGGATGCCCGGTCGACGACGCGCTGGGCCGCCTCGGCGGCCAGGTCGAGCGCCCCCATGTCCTCGTAGATCCGTGCGGCGAACCGGTGCGGCGCCGGGCGCTCCCCCTCGACGCGCGCCCAGTCGCGCACCGCGCGTCCGGCCGCGGGAAGGTCGCCCGCCTGCCAGAAGGCCAAGCGTCATCAGGCGCAGCACGGCCGCGTTCCTGGGATCGGCGTCGCGCGCGTAGACGAGGCGCCGCGCGGCCAGCTCGAAGTCCGACTCGGCCATCGCGTGCCGGGCGGCGGTGACGAAGCGCTCGACCCGCTCGGCGCCGGGGTCGGGCTTGGAGAAGTCGACGAACTGCAGGCTGCCGGCGGGAACCGTGCGCACCCCGGGCTGGAAGCGCACGCGCGCCCACTGCATCACGTCGTCGCCGTCGCCGGTGAAGTAGATGCCGCTGACGGTCCCGACGCCCCACTCCGGGTAGCTCAGGCAGCGTGCGTAGCGATGGACCACCGAGTGGTCGGGCACGCGCGAGCCGAACGGATCGTGGGTGGCGCGATCCTGGTCGGCGGCACGCTGTCGCTGCTCCTCCTCGTAGGCGCGGCGGCCGGCCTCGGCACGGGCCTCGCGGGCCGCGGCGGCGCTGACCTTCACGGCGTTGCGGCTGACCTTCCCGCCACGCGAGCCCTCGGCGATCCGCTCGAGCTGGTCGGCCGCCTCGTTGATCGCCTTCAGGTGCCGCTCGTGCGCGGGCTGCTTGCCGGGCGGCGCCAGGTCCGGGTGCCAGACCTTCGCCTGCCGGCGCCGCGCGAGCTGCACGTCGCGCTTGTCGAACGGCGGTTCGAGCTCCAGAAGGAGGATCGCCTGCTCGATGTCCAGCACATTCGCCACAACCCGCGAGAGTACCGTGGGCGCCGGTGCGCCCAAAGCGATCTGCGCGGATGTGCGCCGAGCTCCGTCGCAGCGGTCACGCGGCTCGGACGGGTGGTTCGCGGGCGCCGGAAGATGCCGCCCATGCGATCACGCGGTGCACAACTGGGCTCGGACCATCCCGACCGCGTCCGAACCCGATTCGCCGTTCCGGGTGTGGGCAACCGGGATCGGTGGGCGGGTCGGCGCGACGGAGCCCTGTTGTGCACCGTGATGCCCGGATCGCCCGGATCGCCGCGCGCCAGCGTGGGGTGGTGACGTTCGAGCAACTGCTGGGCGCCGGGCTGAGCCGACGCGCAGTGGAGCACCGGATTGCGTGCGGGCGCCTGCACCGGCTGCTCCGCGGCGTCTACCTGGTCGGGCACGAGGTCGCGCCACCGCTGGCGCGTGAGACCGCTGCGCTTCTGGCGTGTGGCGCGGGCGCCGTGCTGAGCCACCACTCGGCCGCGGCGCTGTGGAGGATCGTCGCGGCGACGAGGAGCAACGTCGACGTCACCGTCCCGCGCAGTGGGCCCTCGACGCGCGCGGGCGTGAACATCCACCGCGTACGCGGCCTGAACGCGGCCGACGTGCGCCACCGCCACCGCCTGACCCTGACCTCGCCCGCACGCACACTTCTCGACCTCGCGTCCGTGCTCACGCCCGGCCAGCTCGCCGACGCCTACGAGCGCGCCAGGGCCACCAGGCTCGTACGACCGGCCGACCTGCACCGGGCAATCGACCGCACCCCTCGTCGCCGCGGTTGCAGGAACACTGCAGCGGATCATCGAAGAACAGCCCACGACTGACCCGGTCAGCCGCGGAGCGTCGGCTGCTCGCGCTCGTCAAGGCCGGCGGCCTCCCGCGCCCGCGACGAACGTCCGGGTCGCAGGCCACGAGGTCGACATGCTCTGGCCGGCCGCGCACGTCATCGTCGAGGTCGATGGCTTCAACGGCCGGTACCGCGGCGATCACGGCGCGCTCGAGGCGCGAGCCCGAAGCCGTGCGGAGACGCTGACGCGGGTGCCGAGGCAGCGCGGGCCCGCGGTGACGAGATGCGGATCTCTCGGACCGGGCGCCGCGCGGTGCGAGGACGAGAATTCCCGGAGCGGGCTCGCCGGTCGCCCTGACGAAGACGACTGGCAGCTAGTCGATCAGCTTGCGCTGCATCGCCCAGACGCCCAGGCGCCACATCACGACTCCGAAGACGACGAGGAAGCCGAAGTTCCAGACGTCGACCCAGCCCCACAGGCCGAAGACGGCGTGGCGGACGAGCTGGACGCAGTGGTAGAGCGGGTTGAGCTGCGCGAGCGTCTGGACCCACTGCGGCAGGCCGGTCAGCGGGAAGAACGTGCCCGCCAGGAGGAACAGCGGCGTGATGACGGCGCTCGTCACGTAGTTGAAGTTCTCGATCCCGTTCAGGCGCCCGGCGATCGTGATGCCCGCGCAGGCCCAGCCGAACCCCGCGACGAAGTTGATGAACGGCACGGTCAGCATCCCCCAGCTCGCGCTGAGCCCGAAGATCATCGCGACGAGCATCGGCGCGCAGCCGTAGACGGCCGCACGCATCGCGAGCCACAGCGCCTCGCCGGTGACGAGCTCCTCGGTGTCGACGGGCGCCGCCAGGATCGCGTCGTACGTGCGCTGGAACTTGTACTTCACGAACGTCCCGAACATCGCGGGGAAGATGCTCGAGAACAGCACGGCGGTCGCGACGGTGCCGGTGCCGACGAACTCGACGTAGCGGTACCCGTTGACCGTCGACAGCAGTGAGCCGAACCCGAAGCCGAACGCGAGCAGGTAGATCGTCGGCTCGACGGTCGACGAGAAGGTCGTCGAGCGCCAGTAGGAGCTGAAGTTGATGATCTCGCGCACGAGCACGCCGCCGATCGCCGCGCGATCCAGGCGACGCGGCAGGCGGGTGAACGCGTTCGCACTCACGGCTTCGACGCTCATCCGATGTCCTCTCCGGTCAGCAGCACGAAGACGTCCTCGAGGTTCGCCGGGCGCCGCTCGCCCGCCGGTGCGCGGCCGTCGGCGTCGTCGAGGCCGAGCACCGCGATCGACGTCCCGGTGCGACGGGTCGGGAAGCCCTGCGCCGCCATCTCGGCCGCCGCCTCCTCGAGGCGCGCGGGCGAGCCGTAGATCTCGACCGCCTCGCGCCCGGCGTACCGCGCCACCAGCTCGCTCGGCGCGCCGACCGCGACCGCCTTGCCGTGCGACATGATCGTCACGCTGTCGCACAGGCGCGCGGCCTCTTCGATGTAGTGCGTCGACATCAGGATCGAGACGCCCTCGGTGCGCAGCCGGTCGATCAGCGCCCACAGCTCCTGGCGCACCTGCGGATCGAGCCCGACGGTCGGCTCGTCGAGCAGCACCAGCTGGGGCTCGTGGATCAGCGCGCGGCCGATCAGCAGCCGGCGGCGCATGCCGCCGGAGAGCTCGTCGACCTTCGCGTCGCGCCGCTCGGTCAGGTTGGCGATCGCGAGCACGCGCTCGATCGCCGCCTGGCGGTCGAGCCTTCGCGACGCGGTAGAGGTGTGAGAAGACGATCAGGTTCTGCTCGACCGTCAGCGTCGTGTCGAGGTTGTCGAGCTGCGGGACGACGCCCATCTCGGCGCGAGCCGGCTTCGAGCGCTCCGGCAGCGGGTAGCCGCGCACGGTGATCTCGCCCTCGTCGGCGATCGCCTGCGCGGTGAGCATGCGCATCGTCGTCGACTTGCCGGCGCCGTTCGGGCCGAGCAGCCCGACGCACTGACCGTCCGGCACATCGAGATCGAGCCCGTCGACCGCGGTGATCGACCCATAGCGCTTGACGACGCCGCGCAGGCGGATTGCGGGGACAGCGACGGACACGCCGGACAGCATCGCAGCCCCGCGCGCGCGTGGCTGTCAATCCCGGCGCGCCGCCACGGCCGCGGCCAGACGGCGCAGAACGGAGGCCGACGTCTCCCAGTCCATGCACGCGTCCGTGACGCTCTCGCCGTAGACGAGGTCGTCGGTCTCGCCGAGGACCAGCGTCTGGCGGCCGGCGACCAGGAAGCTCTCGAGCATCACCCCGACGACGCCGCGCTCGCCGCTCGCGATCCGGTCCGCGACGTCGCCCGCGACGACCGGCTGGCGCAGGTGGTCCTTGCCGCTGTTGCCGTGGCTGGCATCGACGATCACGCGTCCCGGCAGGCCTGCGCGATCCAGGCGCTCGAGCGTCGCCGCCACGCTCGCGGGGTCGTAGTTGGGGCCGGCCGCGCTGCCGCGCAGGATGACGTGGCAGTCCGCGTTGCCGGTCGTCTCGAAGATCGCGGCCAGGCCGTCGGCTCCGATGCCGGGGAAGACGTGGCTGTGCGACGCGGCGCCGACCGCGTCGACGGCCGCCTGCACGTCGCCGCCGGTCGAGTTCTTGATGCCGATCGGCATCGACAGGCCGCTGCACAGCTGGCGATGGATCTGGCTCTCCGCGGTGCGCGCCCCGATCGATCCCCAGCTGACCGTGTCGGTGATGTACTGCGCCGTGATCGGATCGAGGAACTCACAGCCGACCGGCAGCCCCAGGCCGAGGATGTCGAGCAGCAGCTTGCGCGCCGAGTGCAGGCCGCGGTTCACGTCGAAGCGCCCGTCGAGCCCGGGGTCGTTGATCAGGCCCTTCCAGCCGACGGTGGTGCGCGGCTTCTCGAAGTAGACGCGCATCACGATGCACAGCTCGCCGCGCAGGTCCGCGGCCAGCGCCGCCAGGCGGCGGGCGTAGTCGAGGCCGGCGACCGGGTCGTGGACCGAGCAGGGGCCGACGATCACCAGCAGGCGGTCGTCGGAGGCGTCGAGCACGCGGCTGACCGCGCGCCGGCTCTCCAGGACGACGGTCTGCGCGGCGTCGCCGAGCGGCAGCTCCGCCCGCACCTCTTCGGGCGGGCGCAGCGGCTGGATGCCGGCGATGCGTTGATCGCTGACCTGATCGGGGCGCAGGGACACGGCCGGGAGGGTAGAGCCGCCGGGCTCTCCGTGCCTGCCCGGGCGAGGACGCGGGCTGACACGCGGGCTAGTCTCAGGTGCTTCACCGACCGGAGATCTTCGTGGCCCCTCAGTACATCTTCACCATGCATCGCCTGACCAAGGTCTACCCGCCGGACAAGACCGTGCTCAGCGACGTGACGCCTCGCCGTTCTACCCCGGCGCGAAGATCGGGGTGCTGGGCTACAACGGCGCCGGCAAGTCGAGCGTCCTGAAGATCATGGCGGGCCTCGACCAGGAGTACCGCGGCGAGGCGTCGCTCGCGCCGAACGCGACCGTCGGCCTGCTCGAGCAGGAGCCGCACCTCGACGAGACAAAGGACGTCAAGGGCAACGTCGAGGACGGCGTCGCCGAGACGAAGGCGCTGATCGACCGCTTCAACGAGCTGGCCGCGAACTACTCCGACGAGATCGTCGAGGAGTTCGGCGCGCTGCAGGCGAAGATCGACGCCGCCGACGCCTGGAACCTCGACACGCAGCTCGAGTACGCCATGGACGCGCTGCGCCTGCCGCCCGGCGACGCCGACGTGACGACGCTCTCCGGCGGCGAGCGCCGCCGCGTCGCGCTCTGCCGGCTGCTGCTGCGCAACCCCGACCTGCTGCTGCTCGACGAGCCGACGAACCACCTCGACGCCGAGTCGGTCGGCTGGCTCGAGCGCCACCTCGCCGAGTACAAGGGCGCGGTCGTCGCGGTCACCCACGATCGCTACTTCCTCGACAACGTCGCCGGCTGGATCCTCGAGCTCGACCGCGGCCGCGGCATCCCGTACGAGGGCAACTACTCGAGCTGGCTCGAGCAGAAGGCGGCGCGCCTGGCGCTCGAGGAGAAGCAGGAGGTCGCCCGCCAGAAGACGATCGCCTCCGAGCTCGAGTGGGTGCGCGAGAACCCCAAGGGGCGGCGCAAGAAGGCGAAGGCGCGGCTGGCCAACTACGACGCGCTGCTGGCCCAGGAGTCGAGCGTGAAGCTCGACCAGGTCCAGATCCACATCCCCGCCGGCCCGCGCCTGGGCGACCTCGTCGTCGAGGCGAAGGACCTGCGCAAGGGCTTCGGCGACCGCCTGCTGATCGAGGACCTCTCGTTCAACCTGCCGCGCGGCGGGATCGTCGGCGTGATCGGCCCGAACGGCGCCGGCAAGACGACGCTGTTCAAGATGATCACCGGGCAGGAGCAGCCCGACGCCGGGACGCTGCGGATCGGCGAGACCGTCGAGCTCGCGTACGTCGACCAGAGCCGCGACGCGCTCGATCCCGACAAGAACGTCTGGGAGGAGATCTCCGGCGGCGAGGACCAGATCAAGATCGGCGACCAGTGGATGAACTCGCGCCAGTACACGTCGTCCTACAACTTCAAGGGCTCCGACCAGCAGAAGAAGGTCGGCAAGCTCTCCGGCGGCGAGCGCAACCGCCTGCACCTGGCCAAGCTGCTGCGCAGCGGCGGCAACGTGCTGCTGCTCGACGAGCCGACGAACGACCTCGACGTCGACACGCTGCGCGCGCTCGAGGAGGCCGTGCTCGGCTTCGCCGGCTGCGCGGTGATCATCTCCCACGATCGCTGGTTCCTGGACCGCGTCGCCACGCACGTGCTCGCGTTCGAGGGCGACTCGCAGGTGACCTGGTTCGAGGGCAACTTCGAGGCCTACGAGGAGCATCGCCACGAGCTGCTCGGCGCCGAGGCCGACCGGCCGCACCGCATCACGTACAAGCGGCTGACGCGCAGCTGAGCGATGGCGGGCGTCTGCATCCGCGAGTACACCGACCCGGGCTGCCCGTTCGCGTACTCCGCCGAGCCGTTCCGCCGCCGGCTGAACTGGCTCTACGGCGAGGACCTGCAGTGGACGACCGTGATGGTCGGCCTCGCCGAGGACGGCCGAGGAGTACGCCGAGAAGGGATACACGCCCGAGAAGGTCGCCGCGAGCCAGAAGAAGCTCGCCGAGCAGCACGGCATGCCGATGGACACGCGCGTCAAGCCGTACGTCGCCGCGACCGTCCCCGCCTGCCGCGCGGTGATCGCCGCACGCCTGCACGCACCCGCGCGCGAGCGGCTGCTGCTGCGCCGCCTGCGCGTGCGCCACTTCTCCGGGGAGCTGCTCGACGCGCCCGCGACGATCGCCGCCGCCGCGACGGACGCCGGCCTCGATCCGGCGCAGCTGCGCGACGTGGGCCGCGGGCGAGGACGTCGGCGCGGCCCTCGAGCATCGACATGGAGAGCGCCCGCGAGCCGATGCCCGCGGCGCGCGTGCTCGACGAGAAGCTCGCCAACTGGTCCGGCGGTCGCCGCTACACCTGCCCGTCCTACGAGATCGTGCGCCAGCAGGACGGCGTCCGCATCGCGGTCCCGGGGTTCCAGCCGTTCCCCGTCTACGACGTGATCCTCGCCAACCTCGTCCCCGGGCTCGAGCGACGCGACCCGCCGCAGGCCGTGGAGGAGGTGCTGGCGTGGACCGGGACGCCGCTGGCGACGCGCGAGGTCGCCGTCGTCTGCGACATCTCCCACGCGGAGGCGCGCGAGCGGCTCGGCCGCGTCGCCGTCGAGCAGCACGTCGGCTCCGACGGCTTCTGGACGCTGTCGTAGGGAGGGGCTGCGCCCTTCCCTACACCTCGCAGACGGCGATGGCGGGGGCGTCGCGGCGGGCCTTCTCGGTCGCGGTGTCCAGGTCCGCGAGCGCCGTGTAGGTGACGCGGTCGGGATCGAGGCCGAGGGCGGCGGCGTCGTCGGGATCGAGGCGTTCCATCAGGTCCTTGGACGCGAGCGCGCGTCCGCCGGTGGCGCAGGCTTCGATGCGCGCGGCCTCGTTGACCTCGTCGCCGAGCGCGGTGACCTCCGAGCGCCCGCCGGTGGCGATGCTGCCGACGTAGAGGGTCGAGCCCCAGTGCAGGCCGAAGCGCAGGACGACGTCCTCGGGCTGCAAGCTCGCTGCGGGCGGCCACGTCGCTGAGCGCGCTCGCGCAGCGCGCGGGCGGCCGCGATGCAGGCGCGGGCGGCGGCGGATTCCGACCCGGCGTCTCGGCGAGGAAGAACGCGACGACGCCGTCGCCGACGTGGCGGCCGACGAGGCCACCGGCGTCGATGACGCAGCGGTCGGCCGCCCGGACGAGGCGGCGGCCGAGCGCGAAGTAGCTGGCGGTGGAGAGGCGCCGCGCGAGCGGGGAGGAGGCTTCGAGGTCGGCGAACAGGATCGCCGCCGGCCGCCGTCCGGCCTTCGCGACGCGCATCATCCGCTCGAAGTGGCGCAGGTCCCCGATCGAGGTCATCGCGCCGAGGACGGCCATGCCCGCCGCCGGCTTGGAGACCATCGCGGTGCCGGCGAGCCGCCCGTCGCGGTCCCGGATCCGGATCCCGAGCAGCGGGACGCCGACGGTGTCATCCAGGCCCATGCCCTCCCCGCGAACCACAGCGCGCCGTCTCAGCGGGCTCCAGGTCGTCGATCATGTCCTGCAGTCCACGGGTCGACGAGCTCACGCAGCTCCTCGAGCCCGCCCGGGGTGTCGGTCAGCACCCACCCGCCGACGGCGGCGAAATTGGAGCGAAACAGCGCCGCGGTGGTGGTTCCGAAGCGCCACTGCTGCGTCGCGGCCAGGAATTCGGGCCCGAAGAAGCGCTCGCCGATCGGCCAGTGCGCGAGCTCGGTGTTGCCGCCGAAGGTCAGGCGCAGCTCGTCGGTGACGTAGACGATGCGCCATGCATCGTCGAGCACCCAGCCCCAGTGCCCAGACCCCTGGAGGGCCGCGGCGACGTCAGCGAGCGCAGGATCCTGCGGCAGCGGATATGACGTGTTCCCGTCGATGCCGCGACTGTATCCGCGCCGGGGAGTCGCGGGCTACGGCAGCGCCTCGAGCGCCGCGGGCAGGGCGCTCAGGTCCGCCA